>JAYRXC010000034.1:0-8292 GCA_041917655.1 Ignavibacteria bacterium
TGCGGATTCACGACAAGCTGTTTGATCTTGTCATCCATCTTCGCGAGGTCTTCCTTCTTGATGATCACATATAAGTTGGTATCAACAATAATAGACTGTTTAATGATCTCGTACAGTTTCTGCAGCGAGTCAGGGGAGAGGAAAACCTTAGGCTTTCCGTCATCCTCTACCACCTGTGTAAGGTCAAGGTTCGCGCCCTTGATGGCTATTACACACACTACAAATATGTATAACGCCTGGTAGATTATAAATTTTACGTCTTTTTGCTTTTTCATTTAAGTTCTCCTGGTCCAGTAGTAGTTATTGTGCTCTTTTTCCGGCCAGGTAAGCGAGGTTATCTAAACCTTTTACTGCCTGGGCATCCTTAAATGAGTTTACGGTTTCGGTTAACATGTGTGAAGTGATCTGGAGCTCTTTCAAAAGCTTATCGTCCGGATACTTGATGTTATCCATTTCCTTCATCAGGTTACGCATAGCTTCAAGGTTCTTCTTCATAGCTTCACTGTATTCAGCGGTCTGTGATGCGGCAGCAAGTGCTGTGGTTAAAGACTGGCTTGTATTCTGAAGCTCTCTGAGAAGCTCTGAATCGTGAACGTTTGTTTTGCTCATCTCTGCAATAGCGTTCTTCATAATTACAACATTCTTTGAAATATTTTCGCCGAACTCTGCTGCTTTCTTGAGTGAGTTTGAGATCTCTGCTGCTTCCTCTTTTGAGAACTTCTCGTAGCCGGGGCCCGATGCAGTTGCGCCTGCTCTTGAGAAACCGTCATGAAGCTGCTGGAGTATTGCTCTCTGGTGAATATCTTCTCTTTCTGTGAAATACTCTTTTTCAAGGTCGTTAAGCTCTTCGCGAAGCTCTGCGAATTTAAGTCCCTGCGCATCAAACACCGTTTCGAACAATTTTGCAACTGCCAGAATTACGATCGATTTAATTTCGAACGGAACTGAAAATCCGAGGAACACGATTGGACCTTCTTTAATTGAGATAAGGAGGATAGCTGCACCAAGAAGCGGGAGAGCTGTACCAACACCGTCAACTATTGTTGAATACCTGTTGGTGATCCTCTCGATGATCTCCTGTGAACAGCCTTTGGATGAAACTTCTTTCATAAGCTTGCGGTATGAAAGCTCTGCCAAAAGAATAAACAGCGCGTAAACTATAAAAGGCATCCACCATAATGAGATCGGTTCAACGCCTTTGTTAAGTGTAACACTTCCCGGGAATACCGTGTTTGCAAGTGTCTGTGCAATCTTTCCGAGGAACGGTACGTTCGATACGTCAATAAATACTGAAAGCAGCAATGCGATCAATGATGGGATTGCGGGAGCAAATCTACCGGCAACACCTTCTGCCTGTATTTTATTTACGCCCCTGTTGATCACGTACTGTTTTAACTCATGATATTCGGTAGATTGTTTCAGCAGTTCCTGTACTCTCTTATCGAGATTGTCTTTCTTGAAATTGCTACCGAAAAGCTGTGAAGACCCGGTGTTCTGTGCCGTTTTTACATTAGCAGATGAAGTTTGATCCATTGTTGTTGACTCCGTTTTTTTAATTTTAATTACGAATCCAAAATTTAAAAACTTGTAAAACGAATTAATGACTATTCGTTAACTGCGATAAATACTATCATTAATCGCAATATTTACGAATTAGTTTGAAAAAACAATACCTGAATTACGTTAGAAAATTCGCAAGGGCGAATTTTTTGATATTTTTGCTATATTTTCCTACTCTTGATGAGTTACCCTTAAAGAGTGAACTCGATTCGCTATAGGGAGAGCTACGCTTTCATTAACTTTCTTCTCAAAATCCGGTAGAAACTTCTTGATTGCCCACTTCACCGGCCATGCTGCTGCATCCCCAAATGCGCATATTGTGTTGCCTTCTATATTGTTGGCAACATCACGTAATAACTCTATATCCTCGGGTCTGCCCTGGCCTTTATCTATCCTGTCAAGGATCTTCAGCATCCAGCCGCAGCCTTCACGGCAGGGCGTACACTGCCCGCATGATTCATGGTAATAAAACTTGGTAATTCTTTTTATTACTTTTACAACATCGGTATCTTCGTTCATAACCACAATACCGCCGGTCCCTATATATGAATTTACCGATTTAAGGTGTTCGTTATCCATATGCAGGCCTTCAATCTCATCCGCTGTAAGCGGAGGCATGGAAGAACCGCCCGGAATGATCATTTTAATTGCCTTATTATCCTTAACTCCGCCGCCGTATTTATAGATAAGGTCAGTAAGTAAAGTACCTGAAGGAAGCTCGTAAATACCCGGTTTATTGATGTGTCCGCTCAGCCCGTACAATAATGTGCCGCAATGTTTGGGCTCGCCTATCTTGCTGAACCACTCGCCGCCGTTTTCAATTATAGGCGGAATATTCGCGAGTGTTTCTATATTATTTATAGTAGTAGGGCAGCCCCATAACCCGAAATTGGCAGGGAAGGGGGGCTTAAACCTCGGCATACCGCGCTTGCCTTCTATTGAATTCAGCAGTGCAGTCTCTTCACCGCAAATATATGCGCCAGCGCCGCGGTGTATATAGATATCCGTTGAAAATTCTGTGCCAAGTATATTCTTTCCGATTAGACCTTTTGCGTATGCATCATCAATAGCCTTCTGAAGCATAACTATCCACGGGTAATATTCACCCCTGATATACACATATGCTGTCTTAATGCCCATTGCCAAACTTGCTATAAGAGTGCCTTCTATGAACTGGTGCGGATTCTTTTCAAAAATTTCCCTGTCCTTAAAGCTTGCCGGCTCTGACTCATCGCCGTTGCAGCAGAGATACTTGGGTTTTTCTGATTTTTGCGGCATGAATGACCATTTCATACCTGTCGGGAAACATGCTCCGCCTCTTCCTCTTAATCCTGATCTTTTTACCTCTTCGATGATCTCTTCGGGTTTCATCTTAAGGGATTTCTTAAATGCGCCATAACCGCCGTTTTTCATGTAAACTTCGATGTTATGGTAATCTGGTATATTCTTCAGTATTATTGGCTGGAAGTCTGGCATATATAAATAGTCTATTAGCTTTTTGAAAGTTTTTCGAGGATTGAATCGATCTTATCCTTTGTGAGGTTCTCCTCGTAATAGTTATTGATCTGCATCATTGGGGCTGTCCCGCAGCTGCCTAAGCACTCTGCTTCGATAAGAGTGAACTGGCCATCCGGGGTTGTTTCGCCAAGGCCAATATCAAGCTTGTTGGAAATATAATCTACTACATCGTACCCGCCGCAAAGCATGCATGAAACATTGGTGCATACCTGCAGATGGTACTTGCCAACCGGCTTCTTATTGTACATTGTGTAGAACTCAGCAACTCCAAGCACATGCTCATAGGGAATGTTTAGCAGGCTGCCAACGTATTTCATTACGTCAACTGATAGCCACCCATACTGCTCCTGAGCTATCCACAATGCCGCCATGAGCGCCGCGTCGCTTGTAGGGTAGTGAGACTTAGCTTCTTCAAGCCTCTTTAAATTCTCTTCAGTAAATTTAATTTCCATATTTCTTAGCCATACCCGCGAAAGCGGGTATCAATAACTTTTTGTCATTCCTGCGAAGGCAGGAATCTGGTTTCCTTCGTTTAAGACTTATAATTCTGATACCTATGTTAACTAGTAATCAAGTTAATCCAGGTAATCATGGTGTTTATTTATCCGCTTCGCCCATCACCGGATCTATACTGCCGATGATAGCGACAATATCGGAGATCATGGCGCCCTTCATCATTGTAGGCAAAGCGCCAATTGCTACGGTTGAAGGGGAGCGTATCTTGAGTCTGAAAGGATAGCCCTTTCCGTCGCTGATCGCGTAGAATCCAAGCTCACCTTTGGATGATTCAATTGCCTGGTAAGCCTCGGCTCCTTTTTCAGGTGTATTGCCGAAATTCACGATCATAAAGTCATGAATAAGCTCTTCCATTTTTGAGTAAACCTCGCCCTTATCCGGCAATACCTGTTTAGCGTCCGGTGTATTTATCGGTCCCTGCGGGATCTTCTCCATACACTGCCTCAATATTTTCACGCTTTCATACATCTCTCTTACCCTAACATAATATCTTGCGAGCACATCGCTTTCTGTTAATGTAGGAACATCAAAATCAAGCTCTTTGTATTTCAGGTATGGGTCATCTATTCTCAGATCATTTGATATGCCGGCTGCACGCAGGTTGGGACCCGTTAAGCCAAGTGATATGGCGTCTTCTTTTGAAATGTATCCAACGCCTTCGCACCTGTTGATAAATATCTTGTTGCGTTCTATGAGTGCCCTTGCGTCTTCAAGCTTGGGGATGAACTGGTCTAAGAAAGCTTTAAGACGTGATATAACTTCATCGCTCATATCAAGCGCAAGTCCGCCAATCCTTGTATAGCTGGTGGTGAATCTGACACCCGTTAAAATATCGAGTATATCAAGAATTTTTTCTCTTTCTGTAAATGTCCACAAAAATACAGTCAGCGCTCCCACATCCATCGCCATGGTGCCCATCCATACGCAGTGAGAAGCTAGCCTTGCCATTTCGCAGCACATGGTGCGGATCCACTGCGCGCGCGGTGTTGCTTCGATCTTGAGAAGCTTTTCTATAGCGAGAACGTAACCAACATTGTTTGCAAGAGGTGAAAGGTAGTCGAGCCTGTCTGTATGCGGAATGAACTCATGAAATGTCATATTTTCCGCAAGCTTTTCATAACCGCGGTGCAGGTATCCCAGAACAGGGATTGTACCTACCACAGACTCGCCATCCAAGCTGACTACAAGCTGCAATACACCGTGCGTTGCAGGATGCTGCGGACCCATATTGAGCACAAGCTGGTTATCAAGCGTTCCTTCGAAATGGCCGCGCACATCATCTGATTCCAGCGCGCGAAGTATCTTCTCCTGTCCGATGGAAATGTGGCTCTCTTCTTTCGTCTCTTCTATGTATTGTTCTTTAGTTAATTCTTCCTGCATGATTTGGTATTAAAGGCCAAAAGCGCCTGTTATATTCAGTTTCTTATTTTTTGGGCAGTGTTACTGCGCCGGGTAATCCCATAAGCGGGTAATCTTTCCTGAGCGGGTGATACTCATACTCTTCCATCATGTACAATCTGCGCAGGTCGGGGTGATTTAGAAATACAATTCCCATCATGTCATAGGCCTCACGTTCAGCCCAGTCTGCTGATTGCCAGATAGGGCAGAGGCTTTCAACTTCAGGCTTCTTTGTATCAAGCTTCACCTTAAGAAATACCCTGGTTTTGTGTGTAAGCGAGTACAGGTTATAGATACACTCGAACCTATCGTTCTTTGTGAACCTGTCAACGCTTACAACATCACGAAGCTGTTCCATTTTGAAATCGTCACGAAGTATCCGGGCGGTTTCAAGGAGCTTATCCTTCGGAACTTCGATCATCGGGAAATTAATGTTTTCAGTAAATACGAATCCGCTGAACCCGTTCGATTCCGAAAATTTATTTTTGATTTGTTCTAATAGGTCTGTCATATGAATGACAAATTTAGCGAAATATGATAATATTATCAATCTATAAGGAAATGAGCGGAATTGATGAGGGTATCGTGCCGTTAGGAGTTATCTCCAAACGCGTGTTTTAGAGTGCAGTCAGGAGTTACCTCCTGACGGATGATTTTTGTAACTCGAATCGCCCGATTCGAGTACGACAAGGAATAGAAGAGGGGTGTCAAAAGTCTACCCATATCTCGTGCCTGCGGCACTCTTGGCTGACTCTGCAATCCAATTTATAACCAAAGCTTCCTAAAATAAAAAACGGGAGCATTCCTGCTCCCGCTGAATTGAATGACTATTTCTTCTTCTTGCTTGATGCTACTCTATAATGACCTGTGAGCTCTCCTGAACATCCGATGTCTGAAGAACACAAGTGTAATTTCCTTTTTCTAAATTTGCCGTGTTTAAATTTATATCGTAACTCCCGGCCTGTAAATTGTTGTAGATATAGGTGCGTACCAGATTTCTGTTTGAGTCATACAGACCGATCTTAACGAACGATACTTCCGGCAGCTCGAATTTGATCGTACTTGCCGAGGACTGGTAGATCCTGTAATTTAAGCCCGCTGCTTCCAGCTTGCTAAAAGTGGTCTTAACAGATGGTTCAGGGAAGTTCACTTCCTTAAAAGTCTGCGAAAACAGCATGCTGCTGTTTGCAAACAGGAATAATGCTATCAGCATTACAATAGCTGCGAAAATATTAAATTTCTGTAGGGTATTCTGCTTTTTTTCATATCTTGACATGTTGTTGTTTCTCCCTTTTAACTATTAGCTTAAACTACTAATGTAAAAATATTATATAGATAGCCGTTCCTCAATACCCTGATAATGGTATAGTTTGTTTAAGCCGCTTGTTTTTTTGAAATATACATTGAGAATTTTGCCATTTTTCTCTATATTTGATTAAAATTATAGATTAGAAATGAAATTCAGCCAATATTTTCTTCCCACACTAAAGGAAGTACCGTCGGACTCGGTTTTACCTTCACATATACTAATGGTACGTTCTGCTATGATCAGGCCATTGACGGCAGGTGTATATTCATATTTGCCGCTTGGATTGAGGGTTTTCCGGAAAATCGAAAAAGTGGTAAGAGAAGAAATGAATGCAATTGGCGGAAACGAGTTTTATTTGCCTGCACTCTCACCAAATGAGCTTTGGGCTGAAACCGGCAGACTGGAAGATTATGGCGATGATATTTTCAGGATCAAGAATAGGGAACTGGTTCTGGCGCCCACACATGAAGAGGTTTTTACATCAATTGCCAAGCCAAATCTCATTTCATACAAAAATCTTCCGCAGATTTGGTACCAGATCCAGACCAAGTTCAGGAATGAAGCCCGTCCGCGCGGCGGTGTTTTAAGGGGCAGACAGTTCACAATGAAAGATGCATATTCCTTCGATGCTACGTGGGAAGGGCTGGATGAATCATACGATAAACATGCACAGGCATACAGGAATATTTTCACAAGGTGCGGACTGAAATTCTTCACAGTTTCCGCTTTCAGCGGCGCAATGGGAGGCAGTGAATCCGAAGAATTTATGGTTGAAGCTGATGCCGGTGAAGATACTGTAGTTATAAGCGCTGATAACTCGTACGCATCAAATATCGAGGTGGCAAAATCTTACAGCGAGCCTGTTGCCAGAAAGGATTCTAATCTTCCTTACGAAGAATTTCACACGCCTGATATAAAGAGCATTGATGAGCTTGCCGGATTTCTTGGTATTACCGACCGCTCAAGGCTTGCCAAATCAAGGCTTTTCGTAGTTCCGCCCAAAACTGAAGCTAAAAAAGAAGAATATGTGCTTGCGCTGGTATGCGGCGATGATGAAGTGAGCGAAACTAAGCTTGCAAACTTATATTCGGGTATCAGGGCAGGGCATCCCGAAGAGTTGATGGAAATTGCAGGTGCAGATGCAGGCTCTATCGGCCCGATAAACTTCAAAAACAAAAGCGTGAAAGTAGTTGCTGATCTAAGGCTTAAAGATTCAGATGAGCTCGTAAGCGGCGCATGCAAAAATGATTATCATATAAAGAATATCGATCTGAAGCGTGATGTGCCCGGAATAATTTATAAGGATATCAGGACTGTCAAAGACGGGGAGCTTACAGCTGATAAAAAGTCTGCGCTTAGATTAACCAAAGCAGTGGAAGTCGGGCATATTTTCAAGCTTGGGACCAGATACGCCGAAGCGCTTGGCGCAAAGTATCTTGACGTTAACGGTAAAGAGAATGTGATTATCATGGGAAGCTATGGTATTGGTATCGAGAGAATTGCCGCAGCTTATATTGAACAGAATCATGATAAGGACGGGATAATATGGAGCGGTGAGATCGCTCCGTTCAAAATCCACCTGATAAGTGTAAATAAGAAAACAGATCCTGTGAAGGAATCTGCCCTGAAATTATATGATGAGCTTACAAAACTCGGCTATGAGGTACTCTTTGATGACAGGGATGATATAAGTCCGGGCGTAAAATTCAAAGATGCGGATCTTATCGGAATTCCCTTGCAGCTTGTTGTAAGCGATAAGAATATGAAAAATGACGAAATTGAAGTAAAATTCAGAAGAACAGGGGAGCGGGAAAAGGTAAAATATTCAGATATTCTTAATAGACTACCAAGTTTAATAGAAAAATCATAATATTGCCCGTTAAGAACAAATTCATTTCAACTAACTACAAAATACGGCCGCTATAGAGATAGTTTATACCATTCTATTGTAAAACTAACAATTCGTTATTGTCATTTCGTTTAACTAATAA
>JAYRXC010000035.1:0-30003 GCA_041917655.1 Ignavibacteria bacterium
CAGCCCCTCTCCCAAAGGGAGAGGGGAGAAAAAACTCAAAAATTTCTCAGTTCCCCCTCTCCTGTCAGGAGAGGGGGTTAGGGGGGTGAGGTTTAGTATATTGAAATCCAGGGTAAAGAAACTTCTTTTAACATAGTTTTAAAGTGTTATTTATTTCACTGTCGTGTACTTAGATAAGAGATCATATCGATCCCCTTTTTCCCGGGATCAGGCAAATGAATTGCGGGGCAGATCCTGTTCAAGGCCGCAAGGGATCCGAGTTCATTTACTCTACATCATTCACTTCGAACGGAGCGGAATCATCTGAACGGTAAATGTGGGCAAAAATGTACTCTGCATCAGATGCAATTTTCTCAAGATCTTCATCGGTGGAGGCAGGGTAAACCCTGCTGTAGTTTCCGCCTTCTTCAAGGTGGAAACCCATCGCGGCAAAACTCGCCTCAAGCCCTATATCTATCGCGGAATGGAAATGATGCGAAACTGCCTCGCAGTAAAGCCTGCCCGGCTCAGCCGCCGCAAGCTGCACATAATGCCCGGCTATTTCAAATACAACGGCCGTGCCGTTTTTGATTATTTCATTCAGCTTTTCTTTTATGATTGTTTTATCAGCATTCATAATGTCAGAAGTTAATTGTATGTTTCTTGAGAATGCTCCTTATGGAATATTATATCGCAGGGTCTTATTCCTTATTGACGCAATATAGTGCATTTTGGACGTATTCTCATTAACGGATTCTTGTGAAAATGTATTTTTTGCCATAGCTGCTGTAAAATCCTGCATTTATTTGCAAAAAACCCCGGTCTTAAGGAACCGGGGTTTCATTTTTCTACGCAAAATTTGTAAACATTGGGTTAGTGAGCCGCTCATGCAGGTCGCGCTCGTAATACTGCTTTTTATCCGGCACATTTTCCATCAGGTAGCCATAGAATTTTTTATAATATTCCTTCATCGCGTTCTTATCGGTGCGCGCTTTTAGTTTTTCATCAAATGCGTACTCTTCCGCAAGCGGGGTAATAACGTACCACTCCAAAGCCCTAACCCTGTCATCCGGCTGGTAAGTATTTACAGAGCCGCAGCTTTCACACTTAATGTTTACAGCCATGAAAGAATAAACGTTAATGTGAAGGTCTGCTGCACACTGTGTACAGCGGTGCATCTTGTTCGCATCGATGTGATTGTTCACATTTTCAAGGATCTTCCTTGCTGCGCGCGCTGCAAGCTTGTTTTCGAACTTCAGGTATTCAATTTCCATCCAATTCTTCAGCACATGGCTTTTGCCTCTTTCAGATGAGGTAAGACCCGATGATGCGCCCCCTTTGCGCATTTCTGTTTCGAACTTGGTTGCCGCGCCGTCAATCTTTTCAGATAGCTGCGTAACGGTCTGGTTCTTGAGTCCGTTGGAGATATTGTGAATTATAATGTTATCATACTGGATATTCGCGATCACATTATCCAGCGGTTCTTCGGTCTGTTTTAAAACCTCGTAGTAACGCGCTTCCACTTTTTTCAGGAATTCATTCCATCTTGTGACCAGAGCCTGTACTTCCGGTGATGAGTCTGCCATAGTTATATACCTGCCTTTAGTAGCACAGACATTCCTGTCTGTGAATAATTCTGTTAAAACAACTCTTTGATCCTGTTTTCTTAAATCCTGCTTCTCTAACTCCAGTTTGAGAAACGACACTCAATCGTATTCTTAATAGCACAGACATTTAGAAGAGCACTTCGTGACTTGTCTGTGACAAAAGAAGCTTCAAGATTCCTGCTTTCGCAGGAATGACAATATTCCCGTTTTTGCCTTCTGCTTTTCCTTTTTTGCCTTCTTGAGCGCAGCTAAATCCCGCTCTTGACTGCTTCGGCAGTTGCGGGATGCCTTAGAGCTCACACTCTCTCAAAAAGCTCGCTGCCGCAAAACATACAATTATCATACTGCATTTCTTCCAGCCTCGGCGCGCCGCAGTTTTTGCATTTAATAGTATTGTGCTTTTCCTTCTGCAGGCCCTGGGAGTATTTTGCTGTTCCCGTTGACGCATTAGCGAATATATCGCCAAGCCCCGAAAACGGCTTTATCTTCTGGTAATACTCCAATATCTTCGCATCCATTGCGAAATTTTTTGATTCCGAGGGATGCTTTGCCATTATCTTTTCCATAACACGGCGCAGCTCGATCGGGAAAGCACCGCGCTGTATCTTCATTTCTGAATCAAGCAGCTCTTTTTTTAGCCCCTCGCTGAGCGGTTCGGCGCCGTACTGCTGCATTACTTCGTACCATTTTGCATCGCCGCCTTTATCTGCATGCCATGCACTCTGAAACGCAGCGTCAATTTCTTTGTTGAATTCTGTCATATATTTAAATCAATTTTGCCAACCCCCATTGTAACCTAACGGGGATTTTTCATTAATCAAATATCTAAACTTACTTATAATTCTGAAAAATACTCCCCCCTTCGCGCGAAGGGGGGACAAATATCCTGTTCCCTCCCCTTCGGGGAGGGTTAGGGTGGGGTCAAAAATCCAGGTCGCTGTGTGAATCAGTCTTCATGGCCTCATACTTTGCTTTGTACTCGTTCATGAGTGTCTGCATTTTCATCGCGAGCGAAAAGTCGGTCATCATCTGGCCGCTCCAGTAACTGCTTACATTGGAGTAATCAGCGACGGTCATACCGAAATCCTTCAGCACATCCTGTGCGTCACGGCCCTGCTTGCCCAGCACATCCTGCGCAACCATTGCTTCGATGTACTTTTCAAAGCTTATCGACTGTGCAGCAGCAGCGCCGCCTGTGCCAAGGTTGCCGCTTGCGGACTGGTTGAATGCAGCAGCATACTTGGTTGAAATTGTGAACGATGTATCGTTCTTCATGCGGGCAAGCCACTCTTCGTTAACTCTATCCCACTTGGGCGCATCAACACCGAGAAGCTTGCAGATCTCATCCTTGGTTGTACCGGATGTCATTTTGGCATTTGCTGTTGCCCAGTCTTCAAGTGTTACGCCTTCTACCGGCTCTAATATGCTTGACATGATTTGTTTCTCCTTAGTTTTATTTTAGATTATTTATTATTTGTATTATATTACTTAATTAACATTTCAAATGTCACCCGTAATTTATCAGTATGTAATCCAATATCACAGTTCATCTTATCAGAAGCATTTTTTTCGTTTGTGTGAAGCCCGCGGTTTCCATCCTGTAAAAATATACGCCCGTTGCAAGATTTGTTGCGTCAAAATCTACTTTATATGTTCCCGTTGATAACTCTCTGTTTATCAAAACAGCTACCTCTTTCCCGGTTATATCAAATACTGCAAGTTTAACAAAGCCGCTATTTGACATTTGGATTTTGACATTTGTCATTGGATTAAACGGGTTTGGATAGTTCTGCTCAAGCGAAAATTCAGATGGCAGTTCGTTTGATATTTGCTGAATGCTTACGGTTATATTTGTTGCTATCTTCTTACCCGCGATACAGGCAAATGACCCGCTGCCGTGAATATCCGCGTAGGTACCGTTTGCCGGAACCGACTGGTTAAGCCAGCTTGTACCGCCATCGGTTGTCATTTTAAGCTCGCCGGATGAGTTTACAACGTATCCCGTGCTTGCATTTATAAAATACGCGTTCAGGGGAGTGGACCCGCTGTAATTACCAAGCAGCACCCAGCTCAAGCCCGCATCTGTGGATTTGCACATGCCGCCCTGCCCGCCTAAAGCCAGGCCGCCGGAGTAGCCTGTATTCGCATCAGCAAAACAAATGAACCTGATATCCGCGATGTTAGCGGGTAATGATTGGAAGCTCCAGTTCACGCCTGCGTTGGTTGATCTTGCAATATAGCCAGCGCTTCCGAATCCGCCAACCATAACAAGAGACGCAGATAGCGCATATACGCAGGTATTGGTAGTGCCCGTAAAATTCCGCGAGAGCCAGTTCATACCGGTGTTGGTTGTGTATTTTACCGTTCCGCCGTTGCCAACAGCCCAGCCTGTGTTAACATTCGCGAAGAATATTCCGCGCAGGCCAATATTTGTTGTATCGAACATTATTGTCCAAACGGCGCCGCCGTTGCTTGTGCGGTGTATTTTACCGGTAAGCGATCCGTTCGAAACGGTGCAGTACCCGGTATCGCTGCCTGAAAAAAATATATCGGTAACATTTACGTTGCCGGATATTCCCAGGTTGGAGCTGAACCATGTTGCACCCGCGTTTGTGCTGCGCTGAATAGTGCCTGTATCGCCGCCTGTGAACCCCGTTAGGTGGTTGAGAAAGAACACGGCATTCTGTTTTTTCGCCGTTGAGCTTGTTTGTTCAGTCCATTGGCTGTATGCTGTACTACCGATGAAAAGAAAAGCAGTTATTGCCAAAAAAAAGAAATGCTTCTTCATGTCTGCTCCGCGAATGGTTTGATGGTTGAAAGCTTTGTTTCAGGAAACAAATACATTACTATGGCTTCAAAATACTTATTAGTGATTAATAATAAAAGACTGCAAGAGTGATTTTTTACGGAAAAAATATAAGGAATGTTTCAGAAGCGGAGAGCCTGAAAAAGATAGATTTCGGCAGCATTTGCTCGAATATAAATGGCACACCTTTGACTCCATATTAACCGTATTACGCCGCTGCGCTGCTTGTGATAATTGTAATTTCTTCCGATGGGCTGCGCCCATCGCTAACATATCCCGCCCCTTCGGGGCTGAAAATTTCACGTTTCATGTCTGACTTCCGTTTTAGGGAGGTTTTCACATTTTACATTTGACATTTCACGCTGACTTCCATTTTTTTGAAGTTTTGACGTTTCACCTTTGACGTTTCACCTTTGACGTTTCACGTTTGACGTTTCACGCAATTAATATTGCAGGTCATCATGCGTGCCGTCGTTCTGGATTATCTTCTCATACTTCGCGCGGTATTCCATCATCAGGTTCTGGAATTTCATGCCTAATCCCATCGGACTCATAAATATCTTCTTGGTGTAATAGCTGCTCAGGTTTGAATAGTCCGCTACCGTAAGCCCGAAATCCTTCAGCACATCCTGTGCGTCACGTCCCTGTTTGCCGAGATAGTCCATAGCCACTATTACCTCCACGTATTTTTCGATAGGGTAGGTTTGGTCGTTGAAATCCTTCTTGTGCGGCAAATTACCCGCCGCCGTGTTATTGAAGATAGAAGAATATTTCATTGAGAGCGTGAATGTTTTATCATTTTTCAGCCGCGCAAGCCACTCTTCGTTGGCTCTATCCCACCGTGGACGGTCAACGCCAAGGGATTTAATTATCTCTTCAACGCTTTTGCCGGAGGCAATCTGCGCATTTGCTTTCGCCCAGTCGTCGAATGAAATTCCCTCAACAGCCGCGAGAACATCTTTGCCGCCGTTTATCACCTGGTGAAATCCTTTGAAAATACTGTTTAATATTCCCATATCAATTAAAATTACCCGCGCAGGCGGGTAGCTGATTTTATTTTTAGAATATGTGTGTTTACCACTTGTCTGAAATTTAATTGGAGACGACCCACCGGGTCGTCTCTACAAGATAATATTCAAAAATCGCAAGTTTTTGTTGAAACTCATCCCATCCTAACATACGATGTTGAGCCATTGGTACTCATGTTGTTATTTGCAGATGGTTTGTTCCTTCTTAGCCCTGTGTATATCATCCAAATACTGCACAGAAACAATATAAGGCCGGCCACTCCCAGCATTAATGGTGTAAACCATTTTTCCAGCCATGAATTTACAAATACATCTTCGGGTTTGCCTTCGGGATAAAGCAGCTCAACCTTATCGCCAATATTATATGCAGGCGGATCGCTTGATACTGAAGATTCAAATGTCCTTTCAGCCCCGGATCTATCCGTAAATTTTATTACCGGCGTCCAGGTTATGCCCCCGTCTTCCGGTGACTTTACTTCGCGTAAACCAATAACCGTACCTTCGGCCTTGACAAAACTGCTGCCATCAAGCTTGTTCTTTACATTCAGATAGCCCCATGCCGAGAGTCCAATGCCTGCGGCAAGGAAGACCAACCCCATCAGCAAATAGCCAATTCTCCTGCCTGCACTGTAAACAGTGTTAACAGCATTAAAGGTTTTATCAACCGCATCTTCATATTTTTGTGTGTTCATTTTCCCTCTCTGCCCATACCCGCGCAGGCGGGTATCTATGTTTAAGATATTATGCTTTCAGTTTTAGTCAGGGCCAAAGCCCACGTTACTATAGATCGCGAGTCCCCGGCTTGAAAGCTGGGTTAGTGAAGTTTCGAGACAAACTCTGAAAGCAAGGGTTAACAGAGTTTTGAGACAAATCCCGGAGCTCTAGAAACGGGAAGTATTCACGCTTGACTTTCGCTTCTTGAAAGTTTTGACAATTCACGTTTGACGTCTCACTTTCAAAACAATACTTTCCCGCTGCAACCCCCTTGTGTTCCCCCTTTCAGGGGGAAATGCTTATGCATTATTTAGTATGAATTCTCAAACCTCTCACTCCTCACTTTCGGTGAACCGCTATAGCGGTCAAGGGTGGTACCATTTCATACACATTTCTGTTACATATTTCTGGTCTTGCCATCTTTCAATTCGGCCGACTTTCGCTGTTTGTAAGTTTTGACGTTTGACCTACACCTTTGACGTTTCACCTTTGACGTTTCACGGTTGACATTATTTTACCACCACCATTTTCTTTACATCCTTGAATCCCGCAGTTTCCATCCTGTAAAAATATGTTCCGCTGCTTAGGTTGGATGCATCGAAATCCACATTATACACTCCTGCATTCAATTCCTGATTCACCAGCACCGCAACTTCTTTTCCGGTTATGTCAAAAACTTTCAATGATACGAATCCGCTTTTTGGCATTTGGATTTTGACATTTGTCATTGGATTAAACGGGTTTGGGTAATTCTGCCCGAGCGAAAACCTCTCCGGCACTTCAGCAGATACATTCTGAATGCCAATGACAGGTGAGTTATTGATCTGTATGCCCCATGATGAAAGCATTCCGCCGCTTACACCGGACATATCCCGAATCTTCAGCCTCCACACGCCTGCGGAGCTTTGGCCCTGGAACACGGAGTTAATACCTGACTGCGGCTTAATGCGCGGAGAAATGTGTATAAACTTATCGTCGGCCAGAGAGCTGTCTGCCTGGTCATCAAATACAGTTGCTATGCTTGTAGAAGTGCCAAGCAGCCCGATACTGTTCATTAATATGAACTCTGTTCCCGAAGGGGAAACTATTTTGATCTCAAGCTCGGACATATTCCCGTGATTTAATGCGAGATGAATATTGATATCGTTGATAGAAACGTTATCCGGAATGAAGATCGAATCATCATCCATATTACCTATCGAGCCGCTTTCAGGTATCCTGCGGTAATGGCGTGTTTTGTAAAATCCTTCCTGGAAACTGTATCCTTCAGGCCTTACCAGCGGCGAAGTGGTACGCTGCAAAGCAGCCGGAGCTGAAAATCCCGCATTGCCGCGCAGGTAAAAGAACTGAATACCGCCGTTTGCCCATCCGGTTCCATCAAGATTAAATATAAATCCATCACCCGCAGGCATATTTGATTGCTCCATTGGCGTATCCATGAAATTCTTTATTTCTGCGGCTGTGCGTTCGAATTTGAATACGCGTACTTCATCAATAAAACCGTTGAATCCGCGGCCGATATAAAGCGAATCATTGTGCGCGGTTGGAAACCCGGCCGCTGAATAGTATGAATCCAGCTCACCGTTAATATAGAGTGAAGCCGCACCGGATGCGGAGATTACCCATGCAATATGATACCATCTCGTAGTTGATAAAATCTGTGAGCTTTCATAAGAAGTACCATTTATTAAAAATCCAAGCTTCATTGTATTTGTAACCAGCATCCTGTACCCGGAGCCGCCGATGTATTTGTGAAAGATGTACTGGTTTACCGCCGAGGGGCCGCTTACATTTATCCAAGCTTCAAGTGTCATCGCCCCGTTCAGGTTGTTCAGCCCGTTAGATGCTAATGCAGCGTATGAATCATAGCTGCCCTCAAACTCCAGCGCTTCATTGCTGTACAAATAATCAGAAGGTGCATTGGCAAAGTTTGCCGCCGTAACGCCGCGGTTAAATGCTGCGGTTATCCCGACCGGGTTGAAAGAAATTTCCTGCAGTGAAAAATTTGAGCCTGAGTTATTCACTCTTTGGAATGGCATGGAAAAAAGCAGCGAAGTATATTTTCCGCTTGATAAAGCAAGCGATGTGCGCATATTCCTGCGGATATCGGTTTGCGGAACTTCTTTCGTCCAGATCCGGACTTCATCTATCAGCCCGGTAAAGGTGTTCGCGCCGAATTTGCCTATGAAAAGAGAATCTGAATTCGCTGTTGGCGGATTATCGCTAACAACGCTTCCATCTTCCAGTGAGTTAATAAATACTTTGAAGGCATCTGTGTTTACATTGTATGAAGCCGCGACATGGCTCCACTTTCCCGATGGAACAACACCCGCGCTTGTAACACGGTTTATGCCGTTAGTTCCCATAGAAAGTGTTCCGTTAGCATTTAAGCGCAGGTAATACCCCGAACCCGCATTACCTTTGAAGATAATATACCGGGTGCCTGTTGATGTGGTTGGATAAACCCATGCCTCCATGGTTACGCTTCCAACTATAGCAACCGGGAGCGAGCTTGGACAGGCTATATAGCCTGCGCCGTCGAATCTTGCCGCCTGGTTCCAGAACATCTGTGCCTGCAGCGTACCCGCCAGCAGCATCATGCATAAGATGAACGCTGTAATTTTTTTGTTTAACATTGTATGTTTCTCCTTTATAATTTTAGTTTCCTTTTTCGCTTTTCTGTACCCCCTCATCCGAAAGGGCAGGTTAGGTCGGGTTTCAGTTTCAAAGAGAATATTGCCGTTGCCAATTCCATTCAGATTCAACACACCGCTTCCCCTTTGCAACCTCCTTGTGTTCCCCCTTACAGGGGGAAACTGCCAAATTTGACAGGTGGTCTGGGGTTAGACCGTTTTTCGTTACTTCACTTTTTACGTCTCACGTTTGACATTTCACGTTTCACGTTTGACATTATTTTACCAACACCATCTTCTTCACATCAACAAATCCCGCAGTCTCCATCCTGTAAAAATATGTTCCGCTGCTTAGATTCGACGCATCGAAATCAACATTATACACTCCCGCATTCAGCTCTTCATTCACAAGCACTGCAATTATTTTTCCGGTTATATCAAAAACTTTCAATGATGCGAATCCGCTTTTTGACATTTGGATTTTGACATTTGTCATTGGATTAAAGGGATTTGGATAGTTCTGCCCAAGCGAAAACCTTTCCGGTATTTCAAGGCTGATGGGTGTAATGCCAATCGGCTGTGAGTACTTTACGGTTAAGAAGTCTATACCCGAGAGCCCCGTTGAAGTGCCCGTTACATAAACATTCCCGTTTCTATCAGCTTTCACCATTCTGGCATTATCACTGCCTGATAAGCTGCTTTCATACAGCACAGACCACAGCACGTCTCCCGAAGGCGAATACTTTACAGTGCCGAAATCCGTATCGCTGCCGCTGCTTATAGTTGCACCTGTTACGTACACGTTGCCGGTTTCATCGATATCTATGGATGACGCTTTATCATCAACTCCAACAAGCCCGCTGTTGAACACTTTCGCCCACTGCTGGTCGCCGTTGGAATTGTATTTCACGGTAACATAATCTGTTGTAGCAGTACCTGAACCCGTGCAGAACCCTGTTACATAAATATTCCCGTTGAGATCACTCACTACTCCCACGGCTTCATCATCAGTACTGCCGGTACGGTTATATTTTTTAAGCCACTGCTGAATGCCCGCATTGTTATACTTGATGGTTGTATAATCTTTTCCTGTTGCCGCGGTTGTTGCATACCCTGTTACAATTACGCTTCCCTGCTGGTCAACGGTAAGCTCCACTGATTCATCACTGCCGCTGCCGCTGTACCTGGCAGACCAAAGCAATGTGCCCGAGGGAGAATACTTCACCGTAGCATAGTCATCATTCACCGGGCCGCGGCTCCTGCCGGTTGCATAAACGTTACCCGAAGCATCCATTACCATCGCGTTCATGAACTCATTCCCGTTATCCGGCCCGTTATAGCTTCTTGACCAAAGCTGCAGGCCTGCTGCAGAGTATTTTACTATGACAAAGTCAACACTTCCGCCCGAGCTTGATGACCAGCCGCCCGTATATACATTACCCAAAGCATCAACCAATACGCTGATACCGGCATCGTTATCATTATTGGTGCCGTTGAATCTTTGCACCCAAACCTGCGTCCCGTTTGCGTCATATTTAATTGTGGCGAAGTCATTTTCGGAGCCATTGCCAAAGCTTGCGCCGGTTACGTAAACATTCCCTCCCGCATCTACATAAATTGAAGATGGCGTATCGTCATCATTTGCGGGGCCGTTATACTGGGCTTTCCAAACCGTATCACCCGCAGGCGAATATTTGATCGTGAGATAGTTATTGTTTGCAGAACCCGTCACATAAACGTTGCCCGCTGTATCATAAGTTAATGCATGTACATAATCATTCACATTGCCGGCAGAGCTGTAGCGTTTAGCCCACTGCTGGGTAACCTGCGATTGTATATCGCGGGGAGAGCTGAGAAACAATATTGCTGTTAGTATCAGAATGTATTTCATTTACCGCTCCTTTTAAAATTTTTTTTGACTACGCTTTTTGACCTGCTTACCCTTGGGCAAGCAGATCTTTTTCAGCGTATCTCCGGTGGGATTTGGAGAGTTCTTCCTGTATTGTAAAATCTATAGAACCTGCAGTATGTTTAAAATTCTGTTCGGATCGAACATGGCCCCCACCGGAATTTTTATTGCTACAAAGTTAGCCAATCAGGGTACCCCGCTTCAAAGAATTTTTAAGCACTTTTTCATAAAAAACAGGCACAATAAATCACAAAAAAACGTGAAATTTGTTCAAAAATTGCGTATTTTAAGGCGATAAATTTCATAAAAAAATATGATAAAAAATAAAGCCATTGATGTCATTAATACTTTCAGTCCGGAGGAATTGAAGCTGTTTCATCTTTACCTGGAGTCTCCCTATTTCAACTCCAATAAATCCCTTATTAAGCTCTTCAGCGAGATCAGAAAGGCAATTACGGCAAACAAGGCCGGGGTAATGACCGAAGAATTACTTTACGGAAAGTTATATAAAGGCAGGAAGTATAATTACGGGATCATGAAGAATCTTATGAGCGAGCTTTTTAAACAGGCCGAGAAGTTCCTCGTGATAAATTATAACAATAACTCGATCAAAGAAACAGGACAGCAGGTTCTGCTTCTCGGGGAGCTTGACCGCCGAGAGCTTGGCGACCTCTTCGCGCACACTTTTGCAAAAACAAAAGACCGCATAAACGGGGGAAAGATAAACCAGGAACACTACAGCGATCTTTGCGCGCTTTATGAAAGGGAGAAGGATTTTCACATCAGCAGAAGCAATATAAACAAATGTTCGGCCAGCGTTCTTAACATAATTGAATATACATTCCCGCACATTGTCTCGGTTCTTGCTGATGCATACGCTTTACAGTATTCCGCGGAACACTCTTCGAACTACAAACCCAAAACAGACCTGGTGAAAAGACTTATTTCGCAATTGAACATTGAAGACTTTATTCTGTTTATTGAAGGCTCTGCAATAAAAGATAAGGAAGATATTCTGATAAGGCTGAAATCCATCAGGCTTCTATGGGGCAGCGGCAGGGATGAAGAGTATTACGGGCTTCGCGATTCCGTATTTAAAAATGCAAAGCTGTATTCCAACCAGATGCTTTACACGTTGATAAACAACTACCTTCTGCTGTATGCCGAAAAACGCGCATCCGAGGGCAGTGCAGAATTCTTTGCGGAGAAGTTCAGTTTATTCAGGAAAATGTTCACACATGTAAAGATGAACAGCGATGGAGTTGGGTATATATTCCTTTCTTCGTATCTGGATACAGTACTTTCAGGGATCAAGCTTGGCGAAACTGAATATGTAACCCGTTTCACGGAAAGGTTCAGGAAGGATGTTGACCCTTCGGTTAGAGAGGTTGCCTACAGGCTGGCGAGGGCATATATTTTTGCCGCCGAAGAGAATTACGAGGCATGTCTTAAAGAGCTTGCGCAAACGGGCCAGGCTGATTTTCATGTGAAGCTGCGCACCAAATTCCTGTATCTAAAATGCTGCTTTGAACTCAGCTTGTTCGAACAGGGATTTTCGATGATAGATTCTTTCAGGAAGTTTGTATCCGATACCAGGGAGCTGCATCCCGATTTCAGGAAAAAACTGAACGACAGCATCAAAGCTTATTCCGCCCTTTTCAAGATATCTTCATCACCTGAAAAATACAGCGCAGCCGCATTGGAAAAACACGCTGCATTTGTAAGGTCTTCCGCCATAAGCCCTAAGAACTGGTACCTGGAAAAGCTCGAAGCGCTGAAAAAGAAATTCTATTGAAACATACAAACTCGGTAAAACTATGCTGAAGAACAAATCACTTGATGTAATAAAGACTTTCACCCCCGCTGAGCTGAAATCCTTCGCTCTGTTCGTTGAGTCGCCTTACTACAATACCAACAAGGCACTCGTAAAGCTTTTCGGGCTGATCCGCAAACACACCCGGAAAGAAGCAGGCAAGCCGCTATCGGAAGAAGTTCTTTTTGCGAGCTTATACCCCGGGAAACAATATAACTATGGCATAATGAAGAATCTGCTGAGCGAGCTGTTTGGGCTTTGCGAGAAGTTTCTGGCTGTGCACCCGATGGAAGGTGATGCAACGGCAGATTTCGAAGAATCGATCAGGCGCCTTAAGAACTACAACAAACACTCGCTTGAGAAGCTTTTCCTTTCAGAGTACAAAAAGCTTGAAGATAAGATGGAATATTCTGTTTTAAGCACCGAGTATTACAGGAACAGGAACAGGCTTCTGGAAACGCTGCACAAACACTATACAATTAAAAGTAAATATACAGGTGCTTCTGTTACCCTTTATCCAATGAGCATCTTCAGCGCATGCGATATCATTGCAACCATCAAAAAGGATATTGCGGGCATGGAGTACCTGCAGGGTCAGCTCAACTATACCCCCGAAATCAACGTAACGGAAGCTTTCTACAGGAACTTTGATTTTGAGAATTTTCTGAAGGAGATCAAGGGGCTGCAGCCGGAACATTATAATTATATCAGCCTGCAGATAAGGCTGATGAAGCTTTATAAAGAACCCGGCAATTACGAAAACTACAGGGAGCTGAAGGAGTTTATTTTTGGCAGGATAGATAAATACAGCAATTCCGAAAAATGGTTCCTCACATCCGCTCTTTTTGATTTTATACTGAATAATTATGTTGGTTCCAGCTCAGAAGAAAATTTAAACGAGCTGGCGCATATCAGGAAAACACAGCTTGCCAATGTGAAGTTCAATACCGATGGCCTTGCCCCGCTGCAGGCGGGCGTTTTCAGAAATATAATTGAGATCTTTGTTATCATGGGAGATCTTAAATTCGCAGGCGAGATAGTTGAAAAGCACCTGCCGGATATCGAAGAAAGCAAACAAAAAAGTTCTTATGCATATTCCATGGCGCTTATCGAAGAAGCAAAGGGAAACAACGAAAAAGTTCTTGAGCATATTCGCGAAGTTGAATTTTCAGATTACCAAGCAAAATATTCGGTTAAAATGGTGGCTCTGGTCGCTTTTTATAACCTGGGGTATATCGAAGAGGGACTTTCCGCAATTGACTCGATGAAACACTTTATGAAGGATACGGATGAGTTTACCGAGAGGGTAAAAGCGCATTTAACTTCACGTGTTTTAGTGCTGGAAAAGCTGTTTAAGATCAGGGCTAATCCGGAAAAGTATAACCTCAGCGATATAACCGAACTGGAAAAATCCGCGATCATGTATCTTGCTGCCCGCAAAAAGTGGTTTTTGGGTAAAACCGCAGAGCTGAAGGAACTTGTGAAGCAATAAATATTTTCCCGTTCTCCAGTCAGCGCTGAGGAACGGGAGGAGTTCTATTCAATATTCCCTCCCTTTCGGGGAGGGCAAACGCACCTATGGTGCGTGCGGGTGGGGTCTATTTTACAACCACCATTTTTTTAACATCACGGAATCCCTTTGTTTCCAGGCTGTAAAAATATGTCCCGCTGCTAAGATTTGAAGCATCGAAATCCACATTATAAACACCCGCATTCAATTCCTGATTTACAAGTATCGCAATTTCTTTGCCGGTTATATCAAATACTTTAAGCGATACAAATCCGAAACCGGCAATCCGCAACCCGATATTGGTTTTGGGATTGAACGGATTGGGATAATTTTGTGAAAGCGAGAATCCTTCAGGGATTTCGCTGCCGATATTTTGAATGCCTATAGTCTGTGAATATTTTATTGTTACATAATCTCTTGCAGTATTGCTGCCTATACTGGTTCCTGCAACATATACGTTCCCTGAAGTATCAATTGCCAAATTCCTTGATTCGTCATATGAATTTCCCGTTCCGTTATATCTTTGCACCCACTGTTGAACCCCTGATTGATTGTATTTTACTGTCGCATAGTCATAATCTGTACCGCTGCCGGCACTTGAGCCTGTGACATAAATATTACCCGCAGCATCAAGAAGAATTGAATAAGCATCTTCACCGGCATTTCCGGGTCCGTTATAGGTTTGGAGCCACTGCTGAACGCCGGAAGAGTTATATTTTATTGTTGTATAATCTGAACCCGAGGAAAGGCCCGCGCTGTAACCGGTTATATATACATTTCCGGCGGCATCAAGAACCAAAGACCTGGCATTGTCATTTCCATTCCCGGGCCCGTTATAAGTTTGTACCCACTGCTCTATACCTGAAGAGTTATATTTTATTGTTGTAATGTCATCTCCTGTTCCATTGCCGCCGGTGAAACCTGTTACGTAAATGTTTCCGGAGGCATCTACAGCAAGTGAATTAGCTACATCAGTTGAATTTCCGGGTCCGTTATAACGTTTTTCCCATAGCTGTGTGCCTGAAGGATCATACTTAATTGTTAACCAGTCATATCCGGTACCAACACCTGTACTGTAACCCGTGATATATGTATTTCCCGATGCATCGGTCTTTAAGTAAGAGGGCGAGTCAGACGAGCTTCCTGTACCGTTATAAGTTTTCAGCCATTGCTGCATCCCCGAAGAATTGTATTTCAGGATTATGAAATCATAATTGGTTGCGTTTGTTACTGTAACACCTCTTACAAACAGGTTACCAGAAGCATCAAGTAATATTTGCCTTCCCTCATCCAGCATATTTTCCGGTCCGTTATATCTTTGCAGCCATTGCTGTACACCCGAGGAGTTATATTTGATGGTTATTATATCGCTTTTTGTTCCGACTCCAAAACTTCCTCCGGTTATGTAAACATTTCCGGAACCATCTACAACTATTGAACTTCCAATATCCGTACTGTCCCCGGGTCCGTTATATCTTTGCAGCCATTGAACAGAACCGTTATTATTGTATTTGATAGTAACAATATCAAGATATGCGCCACCGCTGCCAATGCTGCTGCCGGTGACATATACATTTCCCGCCTCGTCAACTGTCATTGAATTTAAGAATTCAGTGCTGTCCATGGGGCCGTTATATCTCTGTGTCCATATTTCGCCTACCTGTGAAAGTGAAATACCCGCATTGAATGCCAGTAATGCAAATAAAACTGCCGGAAACCTGAATAAATTTGTTTTCATTTTTTTTATTTATTTAATTATTCAATTAGTTAATATTTTTATATTCTTTTTGAAATTTCGCTGCTCCATGTTCCCTGTCCCTTTGAACTTACACCCGCCACCCTGAACAAATAAGTGACACTCTTTTTTAAGCCTGTAACCTTGTAACTGGATCTTGATACCATATCAATTGTTTTCCACCTGTTGTTTCCGTTGTGCTTAATACTCATTTCGAGGACATAATATTTTGAGCTCTTTGATGGCTCCCATTGAAGGTCAATTTCTCCATCATTATCACCGTGCGTTGCGTAGAATTTTTCTATTTTCATTTTTTTTTGACTCCCGTTACTGTCTTACAAAATTATGTTCAAATGCGTCCCCAAACAAAGAAACAAATTGAATGAATATGAGCGAACTTTTTCCCGGATAATAACATAGATTACTCAATTACGGTCAAAAAACGAAAAAATCTAAAAAATCCGCGGAAACAAAAACGCTCCGGTTTAAAGAGCATTGAATTTGGAAACTTTTCAAGCAAAGTTTAACAATGCTGTATGGTAATAATTCATTTGTTTAGAATGTCTGAAAAAAACTTTAATTTGCGCAGGAAATAAAAAGAAATGGAATGATCAAGAGCAGCCTATTGCAGATTCTAAGCAGTTTATCACCGCAGGAGCTTCGCGAGTTTGGTGACTACGTTCGCTCACCCTTCTTTAATAAAAACGAATCCGTAATAAAGCTTTATGACTATATCGCCTTAAAGTACCCTGACCTTAACGATGAATTACTGAATAAGGAGGAAGTGTTCAGTAAACTTTTTCCGGGCGCGAAGTATAATGAAAGCTTTGTTAAAACCCTGATATTTAACCTTACACATCTTGCTGAAGATTATTTGGGCTATATTCAATACATCAACGAACCGCTGGGACAGGAAACCCGGATACTTAGGGAGCTTGAGGAAAGGGATATTGAAGGACCATTTTTAAGGAAACTAAAGTCCGCAGAAGCTAACCTCGAAAAGGTGAAATATAAAAATGAGAATTTTTTTCTTAGTAAATATAACATGCAGTCTTTCAGGGAGGCCCACTGGCTAAGTAACCAGAGATTTCTAAATTACAAAGACCTGCCGGAAGAGGAAGCTTTTTCAAAATCAAAATCAATTCTGGCGTTCTTTTTTATAAAGATCTTAAAAGAGTATAGCCTTGTATACAGCCAGAAAAGAATTGTTGATTTTGAATACGAATTCGAGTTCATTGATATACTTCTTGAGTATCTGAAGGATAATTATCAGAAATACAATTCTCCGCTGCTTGGGCTTGTTTTGAATAAAACACTAATGCTTAAAGAGGGTAAAGCGGAGTATTACCAGAAGACAAAAGAACTGCTTATATCCGATATGGAAAGCTTTGTATGGATAGACCGTTTTAACGCCATGTCCGCTCTTTCGGGGTTTGCGATGGAGCAGGTTTATAAAGGCAAAACAGAATTCATGAAAGAAAGACACGACCTTCATATTCTTAATCTTGAAAATAGCCTGTACCTTTCTTCAGAAAACGGCGGTTACTTTAACGAGCAGCTTTTTATTAATATGGTAGTGGTGGGTACTTACTTAAAAGAATTTGAATGGTGTGAAAATTTTATTAATCGATATGAACCCATGTTGAACCCCGAATATAGAATTAACCCTGTATTCCTTTCCCGCTCAAGGCTTAGCCTCTCAAAAGGCATGTTTGAAGAAGCGCTGACCTTCTTGGGTAAAATTACATCTCTTGACAAAGCATCATACAAAACCAGCGTGAAGAATCTGACCCTGATGATCTATTACGAAATGGACAGAAACTTAGAGGCTCTGGATGCAGTCGATACTTACCGGAAATTCCTTACCAGGGATACCATATTGCCAAAGGCGCAAAAAGAAAGAAATGTTAATTTTCTGAAATTCTACAACAGCCTGCTGAAGTATAACGGCAATCCGGAAATGATGAGTAAAATGAGGTCTGAAGTTTCAACTACATTTAATATCAACGAAAGGCAGTGGCTGCTGGAAAAAATCGCAGAATTGGATCTTCCCGTTTCAAATGCCCGTTTGCGGGATAAAACAACCAGGCTGAAAAAACCTGCAAAATAAAAAATCCCCCCTTCGTTTCCGAAGGAGGGATTCAGAGCGCGTGCGCTCAGTCTAACGAAAGGTTTTTAACCTAACACAAATTCTGCATTATTTTATAACTACCATCTTTTTAACATCGCGGAATCCCGCTGTTTCCATACTGTAGAAATACACGCCGGATGAAAGATCTGATGCATCGAAATCCACATTGTAAACTCCCGCATTCAATTCCTTGTTTACAAGCACAGCGGCTTCTTTACCGGTTATGTCAAAAACGGTAAGTTTCACAAACCCGCTTTTTGACATTTGGAGCCTGATATTTGTTGATGGGTTGAACGGGTTAGGGTAATTCTGTGAAAGAGAAAATTCCGAAGGTATTTCCGTTGAAACACTCTGTATCCCGATCACTTCTGAAAGCGGGCGTTTCCAAACACCTTTATCGGTGCCGGCAAACAGATTTGTTCCCAAAACGGATATAGAATAAACCAACAAGTTGCTTAGTCCTGTGTTAACAGATGACCAGCTCTCTCCTTTATTTGTTGAAAGGAATACTCCGTTGGAAGAACTGCCGGCAAATAAATTAGAATCAGAAACACACAGAGCATATACAGAAGTTGCCGGTAAACTGGAGTTAACAATATTCCAGTTTGCTCCATTATTTGAAGTGCGAAATAGTCCTTCATATGTAGCAGCAAAAAGATCAGAACCCATTACAGCAAAAGAGTAAACATAATCGCTTGTTAAACCTGAGTTAACGGCAAACCAGCTTGCACCGTTATTTGTTGAGCGATATACACCGCTCCCGCCTGTACCTGCAAAAAGATCAGAACCCAAACCCATTATAGAGTTTACTATTTCATTGGGCAAACCCGTGCTGACCGAAGACCAGTTAGAGCCGTTATTGCTTGATACAAAAATGCCGTTAGTGGTACCTGCAAATATATTTGTACCTGAAAGCGTTAGAGATTCAATATAGATATTCGTTATTCCTGAATTAACTGCTGCCCAGCTTGCACCGTTATTTGTTGAGCGGAAAACACCGGAGGATGTTCCGGCAAAGAGGCTGGATCCAGAAACAACCAAGGCTCTGATATATCCATCTGTAATACCTGAACTGATGGATACCCAGTTAGCACCGTTATTTGAGGAACGAAAAACCCCGGCACCATATGTTCCTGCGAATAAATTTGAACCCGATACAACAAGAGAAAATGTGCGGGAATAAACTATGCCTGAAGTAATATTTGACCAGCTTGCCGCATTGTTGGTTGAACGGAAAATGCCTGCACCAGAACCGCACAGAAGATTTCCGGAAATATCAACGCCTAAAGTGGTTATTAGCAGATTTGTTAGACCTGAGTTTACCGGTACCCAGTTTGCCCCGTTGTTAGTAGATTTGAAAACACCTTCCCCGGGAGTACCGGCAAATATATTGGAACCCAAAGCAAACAAAGGGTTTACAGTAGCGTATGTCAGCCCTGAGTTTACTGCTACCCAATTAGTTCCGTTATTGGTAGAACGAAAAACCCCGGCTGTGTTCGTACCGGCAAAAAGATTTGAACCCGAGGCTGTAAGTGAATAAATATTAGTAATTGTCAGCCCGGAGTTAACTGCTGTCCAGCTTGTTCCGTTGTTGGTTGATCTAAATACCCCGCCGCCGTATGTACCTGTGTATATAGTAGAACCCGAAACTATCAAACACTGAATAACATTATTGGTTATACCTGAGTTGACTGCTATCCAGTTTGAACCGTTATCAGAAGAACGAAATACTCCTTGGCTATAGGTCCCGGCAAAAAGATACGAACCCAAAACAACCAGTTCTGAAACTTTATTATCTGTCAATCCGGTATTCACAGCTATCCAGTTAGCTCCATTATTCGTTGAGCGAAACACTCCGCCGCCGTATGTTCCGGCAAATAGATTTGCGCCCGAAGAAGCCAACACAACGACATCAAGATCTGTTAAACCACTGTTAACGGAATCCCAGGTTGCACCATTGTTAGTTGAACGGAAAATACCCCTTTCCTGAATCCCGGTAAAAAGAGTTGCGCCCGATACAGTAAAACAGCGCGTCTCACACCCAACAGGACCTTCGGTTTGTATCCATTGTGATTGAGCGTTATCTCTGGGAGATACAATGCTCAGGATAAAAATTAAAATTGCCAGTATTCGTGTTTTCATTTTTGTAATATTAAATAAATGATTATAAATAAAATTTTACTAACCTTTGACGCCTCTTAAGACCGGCAGGCAGCTTACTACCGGCAGGTCTTTTCAGCGTATCTCCGGTGGGAGTGTGGAGATGAGATCTAATAGAAATTTTTTGATTACTAATTGCGGTCCCCACCGGAAATTTTTTGTTCTATACAAACTTAATATTCGGGGCCATGCGTTTTCAAAAAGATAAATTGTAGACTGTATCTCGAAACCAAGGCCCAAGGCGGCATAATGGATACATAAATAATTGTTTATAGCTTACTTAAGATCCATTGCTTTGTAGCTTATTCTGCACTGAAAACATTACTGTTAAAATGTAGCCTGTAAATTCTGTCAATAATCAGCAAAACTGTTTAAAATTAAAAATTTTGTGAGTATTTTGCATCATTTGCTAATACAAATGTATCTCGAAAACGTCACTTTATATGGAAGATTCAAGAAGCATTACGATAATGAGATTTCTGACATCTGATGAGTTAAAAGAGCTGGGAAGATTTGTTGTTTCGCCATTTTTCAACAGGCTGAATGATGTCACCGGGCTCTTCAACATTCTTAAAAAGTATCATCCTGAATATCCCGCCGAAGCAGTTGATAAACGCAAAGTATTTATGAAGCTTTTTCCCGGCAAACCTTACAATGATTCAAGAATGCGAAACCTGATTTCAGATCTTGGTCAGCTTACCGAAAAATTCCTGCAGCAAAAAAGCTGGACGGAAGAAAACTACTATAAAGATATAATTTATCACAGCTATCTTCTTAACCGCGGAATGTTTTCACTTTTTGAAAGATCCTATAAAAAGATATCACTCAAACAACCAGATGAAGAGATCGATACTCATTACAAATCGTACGCTATGGAATTCTTGCTGCACAGCTACTATCTTTATACGAACCGGCAGCACAAGGCCGGAGAAAACCTGTACAAAACCTACGACTCGCTTGCCGGGTTTTACCTGGATACAATGGTAAGGGGTTTGTATAATTTTAAGGTCAGGAAAAGCATGTATGATTATGAAAAAACAGACAGCCTTTTCAGGGAGTTTGCTTCGCATTTTGATTTCAACGGATTCAGGCTGCAAACCGGTTTTGCCGATAAAAGCGAATTTATTTTCATAAATATCCAGTACCACTTTTTTGAAATGCTTAACGGTATCGATTTTGAAGATAACTTTAACAGCCTGCTTAACCTGCTTAACGAAAATGAATCGGTGCTTACGCGACAGTTAAGATATGATACGTACAATAACCTGAATAATATCCTTGCGATAATGATTAACGAAGAAGGCAGAGATTATTCAGCCTACAGGCTCAGAATTATCAAAGAGACAATTACCAGGAACCTGTACTTCCCGTATAAAAAACATCCCGTAATGCCTATTATGATCTTTTTGACGGGTGTTAACCTTTCCATCCAGGCGGGTGAAACAGATTACGCGCTTTACCTGTATGAAAATTACCTGCAGGTAACGCTTAGCAATAGCAGGGAAAGTCTGGGAAACTACACATTAGCATATATTGAATTTTCAAAAGGGAATTTTGAAAAAAGCCTTGAGCTTGTAAATAAGGTTGAGTACGAGGTGGTTCCCCTGCGAAGACATGTTAAAAACCTGACACTGCTCTTATATTACGAGCTTGGGCATTTTGATTCGGCTGAATCGCTTGTTATCTCATACACGCAGTATATAAGGCGGACCGAGGGGTTTAAAGGTATGTACGGACCGTGGTATGAAAACTATCTGAAATTTTACTCTGAACTTTTAGAATTGAAATTGAAAGGGCAGGAGAGTTTAGGTTATGAAAACATACAAGATCTGCAGGCAAGATTGAACAATACCGTTAAGGTGTCTTTTAAAACCTGGCTGCTCGAAAAAACTGAACAATTGATAAAAAATTAGTGTCCTTATGCCGCGGAGAAAGCAAACTATAATTTCTTTTCCCTCATTCGCAAACCCCGGTTTTGCAATGTGAGAATCCTTTTTATTTCCTTTTAAAGGACGCTGTAGAGACGACTCGCCTGCCAAGCCGAAGGCATAGCTGAGTCGTCTCAAAATTGATAAACTCAATAGGCTGTGAGACGATGCAGCGCATCGTCTCTACGGGCAGTACTCATTCCCAAACTCCGGTTTGGGATTTTTAGATTTCTCCGCAGGAGCGGCATGTTAAAAAACCTCACCTGCAATTCACCGCTTCGCTATCTCGCAATTTCACAATCTCACTATTCCACCACTCACCAACTCACCCACTTACCTATTCCACAAGTTTCTTATATCTCACTCTCTTCGGCTCAATATCGCCAAGGCGTTTCTTCTTGTTCTCTTCATAATCAGTGTAGCCGCCTTCGAAGTAATAAACTTCCGAGTCGCCTTCGAATGCCAGTATATGGGTTGCGACCCTATCGAGGAACCAGCGGTCATGCGATATTATCACCGCGCAGCCTGCGAAATCTTCCAGGGCTTCTTCAAGTGCGCGAAGCGTGTTAACATCAATATCGTTTGTAGGTTCATCTAGCAGCAAAACATTTGCCTGTGATTTAAGCGTAAGCGCTAAATGTAGTCTGTTGCGCTCACCGCCGCTAAGAACGCCGACTTTCTTGCTCTGGTCGGTTCCGCTGAAGTTGAAACGTGATACATACGCGCGGCTGTTGAACTGCTTGCCGCCAAGCTCTATGAACTCCGCACCCTCGGATATTGCTTCCCACACGGTTTTTTCGGGATCTATTTCGGCATGCGCCTGGTCAACATATCCAACCTGTACTGTTTCACCGATCTCGAAGCTTCCCGCATCCGGTTTTTCTGTGCCGAGTATCATGCGGAACAGCGTGGTTTTGCCCGCGCCGTTGGGCCCGATGATACCCACTATCCCCGCCGGCGGAAGCTGAAAGTTCAGGTTATCGAACAGCAGCTTATCGCCAAATGCTTTTTTGATCTTTACAGCATCAATAACTTTGTTGCCTAAACGCGGACCGTTTGGAATGAATATCTCAAGCTTCTCTTCTTTCTGCTTTGTATCTTCATTCATCATCGTATCGTAATTCTGCAGCCTTGCTTTTGATTTTGCATGCCTTGCGCGCGGCGACATTCTAACCCATTCAAGCTCGCGCTCCAGTGTTTTGCGGCGCTTTGATTCCTGCTTCTCTTCCATTTGCAGGCGGTTTGCTTTCTGCTCAAGCCAGCTTGAGTAATTACCTTCCCAGGGGATTCCCTCTCCGCGGTCAAGCTCAAGTATCCATCCCGCAACGTTATCAAGAAAGTACCTGTCATGTGTAATTGCAATCACTGTTCCTTTATACTGCTTTAAATGCTGTTCAAGCCAGTCTATTGATTCAGCATCCAGATGGTTTGTCGGCTCATCTAGCAAAAGAATATCGGGCTCTTTTAACAACAACCTGCATAATGCAACACGGCGTTTTTCACCGCCGCTCAAATTTTTTATTAACGCATCGCCTTCGGGGGTACGCAGTGCATCCATTGCCCGCTCCAGCTTCGCGTCAAGCTCCCAGCCGTTGTGGTGATCTATCAGCTCGGTAAGCTCGCCCTGCCTTTCGATAAGCTTTGTCATTTCATCATCGTCCATAGGTTCACCGAACTTGTTATTCACCTCTTCGTACTCTTTCAGTATATCAACAACTTCCTGCGCGCCTTCCTGGATTATCTCCTTAACGGTCTTGGTTTCATCGAGGTACGGCTCCTGCTCAAGCAGTCCTATGGAATACTCCTTTGTGAAATGAACTTCGCCATCGAAGTTCTCTTCCACGCCTGCGATAATTTTCAGCAGGGTTGATTTACCCGAGCCGTTCAGGCCAATGATGCCTATTTTGGCTCCGTAAAAAAACGAGAGGTAAATATTTTTTAATACCTGCTTCTGCGGCGGGAAAGTCTTGCTGACACCCACCATTGAAAAAATGATCTTATTATCTGCCATTAAATTGTTTTACTCGTCTATACTCATCAGATGACTAAAGGTCTCCTGCTGAGTTTTGTTTAATAAGTTAATTGATTGTGGTAATGTGCAAAGATAGCTAATTGGGGTGTAGCATTAAATCCAAAAGTGAAGCCTATGAAAATCCCCCTTGAAAAGGGGGAGCATAGCTGCAGGATTCTATTATAGTACTTTGTTCGATTTTTATGTTTACCGCAAATCTCAAATGGGGATTTTGTATGATACCATTAAGTTCTCAAACCAGGGTTAGCCTTTGTAGCCGTCAGGCTTGCCTGACGGAATTTCAGTTGGCTGGTCATTTTTATTCCCAAGTGACCGGCTATTTAACCAGGACCATTTCTGAGTCCCAAGTTCCAGCACGGGACTCCACTTGTACACGAAACTCCATTTCGTAGTGATAATTATTTAATACCAATAGCGTGTTTCTGTTTTCTGAAGCGGAGCTTCAAAGGCACTTGCGTACCCAAGCAGGAGCTTGGGTACGAGAGAGAGGACAATGTGACGTCTTTTGTCGCCCTGAGCGAAGCCGAAGGGCAGGATTGCGTGTTTGTCCGGACTTCGACTCCGCTCAGTCCGACAACCCGCTTAGCCTGACAACCCGCTTAGCCGTTTATCTTACTTTTCTGAGTCCCAAGCTCCAGCATGGGACTCCACTTGTACACGAAACTCCGTTTCGTAGTGATAATTATTTAATACCAATAGCGTGTTGCTGTTTTCTGAAGCGGAGCTTCAAAGGCACTTGCGTACCCAAGCAGGAGCTTGGGTACGAGACAGAGAGAGGACAATGTGACGTCTTTTGTCGCCCTGAGCGAAGCCGAAGGGCAGGATTGCGTGTTTGTCCGGACTTCGACTCCGCTCAGTCCGACAACCCGCTTAGCCCGACAACCCGCTCAGTCCGACCAACATAATATCTATTGCCTATTTAATAAGTATCATTCTTTTAGTTTGCGAAAAATCGCCGCTTTCCATTCTGTAAAAATAAATGCCGCTTCCTAAATCACCTGCATCAAAATCTATACCATATACTCCCGCATTCATTTCCTGGTTCACAAGCACCGCAACTACTTTTCCTGTTATGTCATATACTTTAAGCGATACAAATCCGAAATCGGCAATCCGCAATCCGATATTCGTAGTTGGATTAAACGGGTTTGGGTAGTTCTGTCCAAGCGAGTATTCACCCGGTATCTCACCTGAGACCGGTGTAACGCCCGATGGCGTTTGTGAGTATTTGATGGTAACGTAATCATCATTGTTTGCCGAGGTGTACGCTCTGCCTGTTACGAAAACATTCCCTGAGCCGTCAACTGCGATATCTCTTCCCTGGTCATTATTATGCGCCGCGCCATCCCACCTGGCAGTCCATTGCTGCGCGCCTGCCGGATTATACTTCACGGTCAGTATATCCTCACCGTTTGTGGCGCTGCTTGATGAGCCTGTAACATAGGCATTCCCTGCCGCATCAAGTACAAGCTTTGTGGCAACATCTGTTCCGTTATGATACGGGGTAACCCATTGCTGAACACCCGCGGCATTATACTTTATTGTCACATAGTCATAATATGTTGCGGCAAATACGGCGTAACCGGTTACGTATAGAAAGCTGTTCTGGTAGAGCGCTATTGATACAGCTTCAATTGTTGTTGATGGCGTACCGGTGGAATACCTCGCCTGCCATAGCGGCGTGCCGGAGGAACTGTACTTGACCACAAGGTAAGTTCTGCCCAGCGAAGCAGTATCGCTATATCCGCCAATGTAAACATTTCCCGAGCTGTCAACAGTTATATCGTTCGCTTTGTGCGAGCCTGTTGCGGCCCGGTCAAACACAGCGGTCCATTGCTGTGTGCCCGCGGAGTTATATTTGATAGTAACAATTGCAGAATGCGGACCGGGAGAAGTTGAATAAGAATAACCTGATATGTAAACATTGCCCGCATTATCAACTGCCACACATGTGGCTTCATCAGGATATGAACCTGTGCTTGTATAAGTTCTTGACCACAGTGAATCACCTGCTGAATTATATTTTATCACAAAGTAATCGCAAAAAGATGCATCCCCTTTTCTGCCAACAACATAAACATTGCCGCCGTTATCAACAAGCAAGCGGCTGCAGTATGCGTTCTGATAGCTCTTCACCCAAAGTGAATCGCCCGCTGAATTATACTTAATTGTAACACAAGTCGCATTGCCCGAGATCGCATCGGTTCTGCCCGTTACATAAACGTTGCCGGAATTATCCGCGGCAATATCATCGGCATAATCAAACAAATTTATTGAGCCGTTGTACCGCCTGAACCATTGCTGTGTTCCTGCGGAATTGTATTTCACCGTGCCGTAGTCGATTCCCGATACAGGCGCATTGTTTACTGACCCGGCAACAAATACGTTTCCGGAATTATCCAAAACTATTGCGTTAGAAACATCCTGGCTGCCGATGTGATTGTAAGTCCGCGACCACTCTTCCGTTACCTGCGCTTCAAACGGGCTGGAATAAAAAATGATGAGAACAATCATGCATGATGTAAAATAAATTCTTCGGGATTTCATATTTTTTGCAGTTTTAGTTGGCATAAGATAATTTTCAGCCTGATATAAAAAAAAGAAAAATTGGCATAGTTTTCACCGGTCTATTATACAAAATGGCTTGAATATATTGAAATTTTGAGGTTTTTTAAACCAATTTTCACTGAAATTCTAAGCGATTTTATATGAATAATACTTCATTGATTCAGCTTCTGAAGACATTCAGCAAAGACGAAATTGAGCGGTTCGGCAGTTTTGTAGGCTCTGAATATTTCAACAGGAAATCTGCGGTAACAAAACTTTGGAATGAGATATATCCGTTTCAGCCGGAATTTGATTCACCGCATATGACAAGAGAGTATATTTACACTAGGGTATTTCCCGAAAATGATTTCAATTACGGAACTCTGAAAAACCTTGTGTATGAACTTACAATGCTGGCAAAAAAATTTATTGAGCTTGAACATTATTCCGCGAAAAAGATAGAATGTAATTTGAACCTTATTGAAGCGCTGATGGAACGGCGTGTAACTGCGTTTGTTGAAAAAACATTGGCCCAAACAGGGAGGATGATCGAAGAAAGCTTCAACGAGTCCGGCTATTACCGGAACAAATTCCATCACAGTTCGCTTAAACAGCACCATCTGATCAGGCAGGATAAGTATTATGATACCTCGCAAAGCTCGGCAGAGGGGAACAGTTATATTACCATGGGATACTTCATTGATGTATTCAACAACAACTATAACCAGCTTCTGATACACACGGAGCTGGATGCGGGACCGCAGGAAAGCTTCATGAAAAGCGTACTGGAGTTTTACAAATCGGTTCCTGTTGTTTTTGATTCAAGGGTCAGGATATTTTACCATGCGATAATGCTCATTTATGACGGCGGCCGAAGCCATTTTTATGAAATGAAAAGGCTTGTAGAAGAAAATGCGGCAAAGCTGAGCCATGGCGAGAAATATAATTTCCTGGTAGCGCTTTCAGGCTATTGTTATACCAGGTTCGAAGAAGGCGATGCTGAATTCCTGCAGGATGAATTTATTATTTACAGGTATATGATCGATAACGGGGTTTACAGTTTCGGGCCTTCGCAGAATATCGATGGCGCATTTTACAGGAATACCGCTTTGAGCGCTCTAAAGAATAATGAGCCGGATTGGGCGCTGCAGTTCATGAAAAAATTCCGGTACCAATTGAATCCCGCAGTGAGAGAGCACTACTGGCTGCACACTTTAATTGAATACAACATCCGAACAAAACAGTTTGAGCAGGCGTTGAAGCATCTTCCAAGAATAAAGCACTCAATACTTATAGATAAGATCCAGATAAAAAAATGGGAGTTGATTGTAAACTATGAAATGAAGAGGTTCAGCTCGCTTCCTTATATAATTGATTCGGCGAAACATTTTATCTATAACGATGATAAGCTGAACCCGTTGAAGAAAGAAAGACTGAACGGATTCGTACAGCTTGTCGCCAGGCTGCTGACGCTGCGGCTGAAAAAGGAGAGCGGTGAAGATATAACGCCGGATATCTACCTGCTTAAAAAGGAAACCGATAACTTAAAATACGGCGGAAAATTCTGGCTTTATGAAAAATTGAACGAAATGGAAAAGTGATAAAACACCTTTAAAAGAGGGAGGATAGCTGCAGGTGATACTGAACCCTCCCAAAGGATTCCTTCGAACAAGCTCAGCTTGGAACTCCAATTGTGTACGAATCTCTGTTTCGGAATGATGATAATTTTGCCGTATTTCGAAGCGGAGCTTCAAGCGCACTTGCGTTCCCAAGCAGGAGCTTGGGAACGAGATAGTGCACGATGGGTCATATTTTGTCGCCCTGAGCGAAGTCGAAGGGCAGGTTTGCTGTGTTTGTCCGGACTTCGACTCCGCTCAGGCCGACAACTGGCTCAGTCCGACCACCTGCTTAGCCCGACAACCCGCTCAGTTGTTTATTTCATGTTACTGAGTCCCAAGCTCCCGCTTGGGTCTCCACTTGTACACGAAACTCCGTTTCGTAGTGATAATTATTCAACCCCAATAGCGTGTTTCTGTTTTCTGAAGCGGAGCTTCAAGCGCACTTGCGTTCCCAGGCAGGAGCTTGGGAACGAAAATAATTGAAAATCCCCCTTTAAAAGGGGGAGGATAGCTGCAGGTTATCTTGAATGCACTTTGTTCGATGATTTTTCATACCGAAAAGTATTGATGGGGATTTTGTGTGTTATATATAGTTGCTAAGGGAAAGACACTCATCAGTATAAGAAATCCAATATGTCCTTGCCGGCACCATACATTACTTCTTGCTTTCCATCCTGCCGGGTTTAAACATCACAACAAGCGTTACATACCCCGCAATCAGCACAGCGGAAAACAAAATCGTCATCAGCATTGTACGCGGATGCTGCATGGGGTGAATAAAGCGGTTGGCGATATCTACAAAAAGCTCAACGGGATTTGTAAGCACATCCCAACTATTGAATCTTTCAAACCTGCCAAGATATATCCCGAAGCTGCCCAGGATAAGCGAGAAGATCGCGAATGCCCAGCCTTTAAAAGCGCCGAACCGGCGCTGCAGCGCGGTCTGTATGTCATACAGCGAAATGAATCCCAAAATCAGACCGTTCCACGCGAAAGAAAATATCAGCCCGAGATCGAACCAGTACGGTACATTTGCACGCGGTTCAAGATGAAAGAAATCGGTAACAATATACGGCGCATTTGGGAATATGAGCAGCCATGCCGCGAGAATACCGGCTGTAATTATAAGTGAGTTTATCTTTTTATAGTAAAGCAGGAAAAGCGTTGAGATCACGTAGGGCAGAATTGCCAGGAAAAGATTCCAGTTGAGGAACAGGTAAGTATAAAAGCCGGAGTAATACATCCGGAAGAATTGCAGCGAAACGCTCAAAAGACAAGATAGAGCGAGGATAATTGTAATGCTTAAGCGGTTATTCTCCCGCAAACGGCTGATCAGTGAACTCATATTTTACTTAATGGTCTGTAATTTTCTTCTTTAACTGCCATTAGCGCTGTTTGGTTTCAGGTTAAAAGACTCTGTAGAGACGACCCGCGGGGTCGTCTTAATAAAAATCCCCATTTAAAAGGGGGAGAGTAGTCGCAGGTTTTCTATATTGTACTTTGTTCGATATTGTTGCATGAGGTAAATTTTTCATGGGGATTTTGTTCAATGAATCTAAATGGTATGCTTGGATATTTCAGGCTTCTAAAGTTTTGAGACGATGCAACTGCAAAGGGCAGTCAGGCCGCATCGTCTCTACAGAACACATTTAAAATTTCTGAGTCCCAAGCTCCAGCTTGGGACTCCACTTGCGTGTGAAACTCTGTTTCGTAAAAGCTAACTATTATGTTTTGAAGCGGAGCTTCAGATTCAATTGCGTTCCCAAGCGGGAGCTTGGGAACGAGAAGAATGATCTTACGGTGTTCCAAAATTATGAGACGATGCAACTGCAAAGGGCAGTCAGGCCGCATC
>JAYRXC010000036.1:0-75471 GCA_041917655.1 Ignavibacteria bacterium
ATAGCTCCGTAGGAGCGGCATGTTTGTAGTTATGTTTCTGTTTCTTATGATAGCTCCGTAGGAGCGGCATGTTTGTAGTTATGTTTCTGTTTCTTATGATAGCTCCGTAGGAGCGGCATGTTTGTAGTTATGTTTCTGTTTCTTATGATAGCTCCGTAGGAGCGGCATGTTATTCGTCGTAAAACTCGAATATATATTTCGGGTCATATGCGACATTAAATTTCTCAAGTAATCCCTGGTACTCTTCTCTGAAAGTTCCTTTCCTATGGTGCTCTTCCTGGTTTAAAACATATTTCACTACCCTATCAATATGGGAATGCGAATATGAAAATGCACCAAATCCATGCTGCCAGGAGAACTTCCCATTGACAATTCGCTTGTTATTAATAAAAACACTTGAATTCGATTTAACATCTCTCATTAAATCGGAAATACAAATATCAGGGGTCAAGCCGGCAAAAAGATGAACATGATCCGGCATACAATTTATTGCAAGTAATTTTTGCTTCTGTTTCTTTAGAATACCCGTAATATACTTATGGATTTCTTCTTTATGTTCTTTGCGGATCAGGTTTTGTCTGCCATTTACAGCAAATACAATTTGAATATAAATTTGTGAATAAGTGTTTGCCATTGAAATTACGTGCCGCTCCTACGGAGCTAAAATATTCAGGATTATTCTTTCTACAAACATAACGCTCCTACGGAGCTAAAGAAATTCATTTTTGGGGGTCTGAACCGATATAGTTTGAAGAATCAACTTAGTAAATTTATTTTTGGCAAGACGGAGCTTTATACATTCGGGTTTTGATTTCCTACAAACATAACGCTCCTACGGAGCTAAAGAAATTCGATTTCAAAAAAGGCAGAGTGAATTCAAAATGATGGCTAATTATCGGATAGCTAGTTTTTATCTATTGATATTTGATATTCGCTATTTGATATTTGTCATATGACATTTTGCTTCTATTGTATTACCTGGCTAATTAATGAGACGCTGAAAATACTCAGCAGGAACCAGCCTATGAATCCTTCAAGTATCGTTAGATATCTGGGTATGCCTTTTATGGGAATCTGACCGAATCCCAAAGTTGAAAACACATTCAGGCTAAGCGCTACTGAATCGAGAACATGGATCATGAAAAACCAAATCACGGTTGCAATGAAAACCACACCGTATAAAATTGTTGCAATTACTTTCTTGGCACTGCTCATAGTTTCCCATTCGTCGGGGAAAATGTCTATCAATTTATAAAAGAGCTTAGTAGGTTTATTCCTTATCAGTTCCAAAAAATATAGAGGCTTGCCGAAGATATTGAAATACCACGGCACTCTGCCTTTTGATTCGGTAACGAAGCTCATATACTCGTTATAAGTTGGAGTCTTGTTCTCTTTTGCTATGACGGAGTCTTCTATTTCCAAAAGTGATTTCGGAGAAGATAGATAGTGCCCGTATATTTTGAGCTGGTCAAACATCGATCGTTTATGGAAAGAAAGAATTGAATAAGGAAAGAAGAAATATATCCCGGCAAAGAACAGCAGCACATAGAATGCAATTTGTATGGCTTTAAGCGGATTTGTGCCGTAGTCACAAAATGTTTTCAAGAATACATTCATTAGGTAGTTGAAGAATACGCTTTTATCCTGCCCGCTTGTATAAAGATGCTTCAGGTATGCGGTTTCGATATCCTTCCACTCCACATAACACGCATTTGCCGCTATGCGGTTACCCTGGCTTTTGAATGCATTGTAAAAATTCGCGTAACAGCTTATCAAACTGGAAAACCTTACCTCATTGCCTAGGCTATCGACTGAGTAACCATTATACGTGAATTTATTTTTATGATCGAATATCGCTATCTTATTGTTCGCAACAGTTGACCATTGCACCCGGGTGTTTATCGGATTTACATTGAACGCATCCAGGATTATACTTCCGGCAAAGCTGCATTCATTGGTCACAAATGCATTGTTTATTGTTGATTCAGAGAGATCAATATTTGCGTTCACTGTATTCTGTGTGAATGATAGATTTTTGAAGTCTGATTCAGTTAGTATGATAAAAAACTGCGGGTTGTTTCTCAAATTCTCAGGGAGTTCAAAAACCGTATTCTGCAATACAAGGTCGAAGCCATCCTGTTTGTTAGAAAGCCTGAAAAGACGTGGTTCCATATCAAGTGCATCGGTATCACCAAAGAGTGAAGGATTAACTGTGATATAAGAATTTTTTATGGTCAGCCTGTCTTTAACAGTATTTCTAAAAAACTTAAAGCCGTGCTCAAGCCTGCAGCTGTCAAGGTCTATAAAATCTACATCACAATTATAAACTCTAAAGGTTTTCCTGAAGGTACATTCCTTAAATATCGCCTTTATGGGTGAAGAGTTTGCAACAGCAAAATAGTCCATAAAAGTGATATTACGCAGCACAAGCCAGTAGTCCACATCAAAATCACAGTTTACCAGCCTGATGCTGGAGCTGATATAAAGCTCGCCTGCTCCGCCGTTGAACCTGCCATCCATGCCTGTTTTATCTTCGGGCAGCATGTATCGTATCTTCACATTTTCAAACGTCGTGTACCTGCTGCATTTTGCCATTTCGTTTATGAACTGCGTAAACGAAACCGTTTTACCGTCAATATCAGAATCGGCTTTTACAGGAAAATGCAGGCAAAGCAAAGCCAGAATTAGAATGATCTTTTTCAAAGTCCGTAAATTTATGGATTAAGAAACAATTATTAAAGTCTTAAGCATAAAAAGCGGTTTAAAAAGAAGAATCCCTTCCGACATACACCGGAAGGGATTTCAGGAGGAGTTAAAAGAAGTTGTAATGCGGCAAAAACTAGAAGGGGTTGATAATGTATACTGCGAATGTCATCTGTTTCATAAGAGTATTTATATTTGCTTTCACGTCTGTTCTCTTTTCTTTCTATACAAATATAACATGTCAGAAAAGGTTTGTATGTAGTTCAGAGTATCAACTTTTTGTAGTGAATTGTATTACGTGAAAGGGTGAGAAATGCTGCCAAAAATAGCGTTTTCAGGCTTTTGCGAAGCGGATCCAGATATCTTTTCCTGATTCGTCAACAGGGGCGCCGGAAGTAAAGATAACTGTTGATCCTTCTGTGACGATATTTTTTTCCCTGATTATCTTAGTTGCAGCCTCTATTGCGGTTTTTTCGTCAGGAAGGTCCTCGAAATAAATCGGGATTATTCCCCAAATGAGCCTTAATACATTCATAACCTCAAAGCTATCACTCATTGCCACGATCTTGGTCGCAGGGCGGAATTTGGACATGGCGCGTGCCATCCTTCCCCTGCGGGTAAACGATATAACAGCCTCTGCTTTTAGTTTTACAGCCATATCTGAAAGCGCATTGCCAACTGAATCAAACACGGTTTCTTCAAGTGTCAGCGGCGCGCTGTTGCGGTCGTATCTTACCAGGTCCATATTAGCTTCAGTCTCGATCAGAATATTCTGCATCATCTGCACTGTCTCAATGGGGTACTCCCCTACCGATGTTTCGCCGCTGAGCATTACAACGTCGGTGCCATCCCATACAGCATTGGCAACATCAGAAGTTTCAGCACGTGTAGGCACTGCATTGTGGATCATCGATTCCAGCATCTGAGTGGCTGTAATAACCATTTTCCCATACATGTTGCACTTGCGGATTATGCTCTTCTGTATGACCGGGACCTCCTGTGGCGGAAGCTCAACACCAAGGTCGCCGCGTGCGATCATGATGCCGTCTGATGCATCAAGTATCTCGTCAAAATTCCTGACGGCCTCAGGCTTTTCAATTTTTGCAATAATATTTTTATCGAAGCCTTTATCCATGAGGTATTTGCGCAGCTCGATAATATCACTTGCCTTTCTTACGAAGGAAAGAGCGATAAAATCAACCCTGTGGGTAAGTGCAAAATCAAGGTCTTCATAATCTTTCTCGGAAAGAGAAGGCAGGCTCAGCTCCATTCCGGGCAGGTTCATGCCTTTGCGCGGCTTCAGCGTGCCACCTTCCAGCACCACGCAGAAGAGCGAATCATGATCAATAGCCACCACCAGCAGCTTTATGAGGCCGTCATCTATATAAATATTATCGCCTATCTTTGCGTCCTTTGCAAGGCCTTTATATGAGCAGGAGAACCTTTCCTTTGTTCCCACTATATCATTCATTGTGATCTCAAGGTGATCATTCTCTTTGAGCTCGTACTGTGGAAGCAGCAGCTCACCGACCCGGATCTTGGGTCCCTGTAGGTCAATCAGAATTGCGATAGGCTCGCTGGTTACAACGCATGCATCATTGACATTTTTAAAAACCTGGTCATAATAATCATGCCCGCCGTGTGAGAAGTTAAGGCGTACGCCGTCTATACCCGCGCCGATTAGCTCGATAATATTCTCTTTTGTATCTGATGCCGGGCCAATGGTTGCAAGGATCTTTGTGTTCTTGTTAGTATTGCGTTTTGCTGCTTCAGCTTTAGTTCTTAATTGTTCTGACAACTTTTATTATTCCGTTTATATCTAATAGATTGATTGGTTTATCTTTTGCGTACTCAATGAACTGCTTTTTGAAACCATTCTTAGAAAACAGGTTCGCTTTCACGCAGTTGTGTTTACTCATTTTTTCAAGCAGCACATCAATATCTTTAGTATCAGACATTTCGGCCGCCCTGGTATAGAATGAAAAATAAATAAGCTCACCTTCAAATTCAAGTATCCTGTCGTCAGGATATTCTTCATCCGAAAGATCCTCCTTATCTGTATAATCCAGATACAGGTAAACGTTCATTACCTCTTTTTCGAAGCTTAGCCCGTCGAGTATATTCCAGAAGCTGTAATCTCTTCGTATCTTCCAGAAGTCAAAGTTATCGCGCTGGGCATTGTATTCGGCGATCGTCTTTGATTCCAGGGTCTTTGCTTTGATCTGTTTGAAATAGAACATTTCGGCAAGCTTAAAAAGCACTGCCGGAACCCCCACACATAATATTCCCATACTGGCGAACAGGGTTACCTGCATAATTATCTGGAGGAAAGTATCAGGCCTCACTTTATCGAAGTAAAGTATGTACAGCACCAGGCCAAACGCTATTCCTATTCCAATAGTGAGGTGATGAGTAAGAATATCAGAAATTTTCTTATCCCTTGATTCACTTTTTATTATCTGCGCTTTTGTGAGCCCGAACTTGTGAAAAGTTGGTACTTTCAATACTTGGTTACCTGGTTAGTTTTTGGCGCCTGTATACACTGAGAATTAGGAGTTACTGAAAAAGCTGCAACACCCCAAGTGGGAGTATTAGTTTCATAGTTGATATTCATCTCTATAACATCAGCAGTGAATACTTCTGTAGTTGGTGTGCCTGCAAGCGGTGTAAACGGATTATCCGGTCCGCAGCCGGTGGCATCATTATAAAGGCTTAACAGGTAAATATCATTGCTTCCTGCGCCGAACGATGATGTTGTTCCGGAAAGCAGAATTCCGCCATCCTGTTTGTATGCCATAGCAACGGCCTGGTCATTTGCAACACCACCAAACAGCTTGCCGTAATCAAACTCGCCATCTCCGTATAGCTTGATCAAAGCCGCATCATTTGAATTCTGCCCGTCATTCTGTACAAAACCTGCAAGCAGGTAACCGCCGTCAGGCGACTGCGTCACCTTCGAAAATCCGGAAGGCCCGCCGGCATTGCCGTCAAATGTTCTAGACCAGTAAACGAAGCCATCCTGGTTATCGATACTGAATACATAAGCATCCTCATCAACCAAACCGAACGAGCTGGTTGTTCCGCATGCAATATATCCGCTGGTTGACTTCTTTATATTCTTCACGTTATCAAGCCCGATGCCGCCATAATTCTTGCTCCACAGCTTTACGCCATCGCCGTAAAGCTTCATTATTAACGCATCACCCATAACGCCGTATGAAAATGTATATCCGCCAACAACATAACCGCCATCGGGGGTTTGCACAACTGCGTTGCCAAAATCATTTTCGCCGCCGCCGAAACAGCGTGCCCACATTACCGAACCGCTCTGATCGATTTTGAGCGTGTAAACATCATACCCCCCTGACCCGAATGAATTTGAGTAGCCGGTCAGCATATAGCCTCCGTCTGAGGTCTGGATCACATTGTTTGCGTAATCTTCGTTCCACCAGGGATAGTAGCGTGTCCACTCGATATTTCCGGATGCTGTGATCTTGATAGTAAACGGATCGAACGTACCGCTGAAAGAAGTTGTATGCCCGGTAATAATAAATCCGCCGTCACCGCATTTTTCCATACATGTAGCCTGGTCATTGCCGATTCCGCCGTAGAGATTTGACCAAAGGATATTTCCGCTGCCGTCATACCTGATAATGAATATATCGTTATCACCAAATGCAGTTGAAATTGTATAACCGCAGACTATAACACCGTTATCATTTGTCTGCTGAACACCAGTAACGAGATCAGAAAGTGGTGAGCCGTACGTATTGGAAAATATTTTGGTGGTATCAACCGGAATTACGGTAGTATCAATTGGAGAAACTATGTCATCCTGCCTGCAGGATTGAAAGGTGATCAGAGAAGCGGCAAAAAACAGTATTATTACAAAAAATGTAGTTTTTTTCATAGAAAGATTTAGTTCAAAACTTATGGATTAGATAAATCGTAAAATATACTGAAGCAGGTAGATTATTGACCAATATAAAAATGAGATTCCTGCCACAATAAGCGAAAATATTACCATAATACACGTTAGAACAAATACCGTAAACGCGGTGTAATAGTATATCCGGTAGAACGTATCCATAAATCCGATAAATTTAATAAAAATACCCATAATAATAGGATATATCAAGTCTTAAGAACTCAGAAACGGGAGAAATAGCCTGCGCCGGCCTGAACAATCTTCCTGAATTGAAACGATATACTCATTATTAAGGTTAGATAAACAGGAAATAAAATTTCGGTAAACACATACTTTATTTAAAGTTAAGTATATTAAAATGGAGCTAAATTATTGGATTACTTGATTTTTAACTTGCATTTTAATTATATTTGTAACATTAGGATGACAGGAGACCATATATAAAGTAAGTTACCGTGTTTTTTACCAAAGGTTATATTAAAAACTAATAGTCCCACAAGGACGGGAGGGCCAAAATGAAGCCGACAGTTAAGTCAAAGACCGATAATCCGTTAAGCGAGCTGATAGACGATGAGACATACAACAATTTAAAAAAGTACAAATTATTGGACGAAAAAGCTATTCGTGACTATAAGATACGCCAAATGTACAAGGATATGAGAAGAGAAATGAGCGCAGGCGAAGCTATAGATAAGATCCAGGAAATGTTCCCCTATCTCCAGTTTGATACGATCAGAAAGATAGTTTACCAGGTTTCAAAGAAATAATATCTGATTCTGAATTGATCTAATGGTTAAAGCAGGGAAATTTAATTGAAAAAACCCGGAACCAAAGCCTCAAAAAAAGTCACTTCGAAACAAACAAATCCATTTGAAATACCGGTTAACCAGGACTTAGTAAAGGTCCTGGTTGACTTTATACAGCAGGAAACAACACGCTTCGGGCTAAAGAAAGTTGTGCTGGGCTTAAGCGGCGGTATTGATTCCACAGTTGCCGCATATCTTGCCGTGCGCGCATTGGGCCCTAAAAACGTGCTCGGTGTAATGATGCCTTACAAAACCTCCAGCGCCGATAGCGTTAGCGATGCCCTATCGGTCGTAAAAGACCTGAAGCTTAAAAGCATGCTTATAAACCTCACAGGCGCTGTTGATGCGCTTGCAGAAAATGACCCTGACATACTGAAGAACAAAGTACGTTTCGGCAACATCATGGCAAGGATGCGAATGATTTGTTTGTATGACCAGTCAAACGAAAAGAAAGCGCTTGTATTGGGCACTGGGAATAAGACTGAGATACTGCTGGGATACTCAACGCTGTACGGTGATTCTGCCAGTGCGATTAATCCGCTTGGCGATTTATACAAAACGCAGGTATGGCAATTGGCAGAACTGCTGAAGTGTCCTAAACAGATCATTAAGAAGAAGCCTTCGGCAGACCTATGGAGCGGGCAGACAGATGAAGGCGAGCTTGGATTCACCTACCGCGAAGCTGATGAGCTGCTTTATTATATGATTGACCAGCGATATAATGATGACGAACTGGCAGAAATGGGATTTGCACCTTCATTCATAAAAACCATTCGCGCGAAGATACGTTTCAACCAATTTAAACGCGTACCGCCGATTATTGCGAAAGTAAGCAACCGCACGATCAATGTTGATTTCAGGTATAACAGGGATTGGGGCTCATAGGGCTGCAAGTTGCAGGTTACAAGTTGCAGGAAGGCGCATGGATGCGTCTTTTTTTATGGTATGAATCAAAACAAGAGAACGACACAAAGCACAAAGTCACAAAGAAAAACATTAGAAGCTGAATCCTTAAATTAAATTCATCAGTAGCACAGATCCTCCTGTCTGTGTTTATGAATATTTTGTTGTTTGTGATAACGTCAACAACGAGGTAAAATCATTTTAGTAACTTTTTTTTGAAATTGGAGAATTTAGTTACTTATTTGATTCCTTAATCTCATATTTTGGACTTTCATTTAGTTTCCTAACTTCAGTTAACGGATACACATAACTCAGATATAGAAAGAAAAACACAATCGATATAACTAAAATTATTATTGCAACCAAAGAAGTTTTGAGTTTGACTTGAGTTAAACTAATTTCCACATCTACTGGGTCAACAGTACTTTTTTGCAAATCTACATTTGACTTCTTTATAGATTTAGCAAACTGTATACCTGAGGCCACGATACCCAGCATTACTATTAATAATACAACTATGAAAATTACGATATTGGAAGTAACCTGCCAATTTAATTTATCTAATCTGTCCGCATAAGCTTTACGAGTATAATTTATATAGTCAGAATACTCGACAATAAACAAAGAGTCCTGCATTTTTTTACAATCTGAACTAATATTTTGTCGTTCAGGATACGGAAGAGGATTAACATTGACATTTGAGGTACTATCTAAATGCACAAAAATGATAATATTTGAATACAAAGAAGTATTCCCCCAGAGTATCCAAGCAACAAAAAGTAAAGAGATTTTACTCAAGTAATTCACTTCAAGTTTTGGAATAGCAGTTCAATACGATAAGATAATATATTCCATAAATTGTTTCCAAACTTATCTTTATCATTTTTAAAAATGTCCTTTTCCTGCGTACTACTAAAAATTCCCTTTCGCATAATTACAGAATGTAGTTTTGAAATCAAACTGTTCAACCATTTATCATTTTCATCTGTGGATGTAAATGAAGATCCCGTTGTGGGGCGAGTTATTGGATCGACAGCTGTCCCTGGAGTTCCTTCCGTCACTTTATATTCAGATTCTATTGAACCATTTTTGTAAACTTTCACATTTTCTTCTTTTATTACAATTTTATTGTTTGGATTAGTCGCGTCTTTTAAAATTGTTTTCTCGGATTCGACATCTACATCTTTATATTTATTTTCGAAATCGTTATCGTATGAAGCCGGTTGAGAATAGACCATCCCGCATATTGTAAATAATACGGTTATTATCACGTTTTTCATTTTTCTAGAAATTAATATTTCCCAATGTTGTTTTTATTCCCATGCTTTGTGTCCAGTAAGGTTGCTTGTGTTCTTCAACATTTCTATCCAATGAAAAGGTTAGCCAACCTATAGAACTTAATCTAATCTCGCTTGCAAATGAGACTACCCCCCTTTGGAACTTCACTGTGTATACACCAAGTCCAAATCTAAAAGATGGGGTACCCACTCTCATCATTGCTGAAACCGTGGTAAACAATGAATCCTTTAACGAATCTGCTTCTTTGAGTTGATACAAAACACCCAACTGAGCGAGCAATTGTACGCTGGATGTACCTATTCCACCATTAAGCCATGCCCTGACTTTGCTAAGCTTGCTTTCCGTCAACTTTGAATCGCTAGCCCTGTACAAAACACCAATATTCAAGTCTAATGATTTGGTATTCCATCTCGGTGAATTAATTGATTTTTGTTCTTCTTTAAGGACCTTACCTTCCTCTTCGGTCCTTTTAAGATCGCTTTTCCCTTTTTCAAACTCGTCCAATAATTTCGCCTCTTCCTCTTCGTTAGCAGCGCTCATCAGCTTTATGCTCAGATCATTTAGGATCTTTTTTTTCTGGTCTATGGTTTTTTGGATTTCTTTGTTATCCAATCTCCTGTCGCCGGAATTCCAGAACACAAATCTCAAACCAATTCCCAAATTTAACGAAGAATCTGCATTCTTAGTTGGCGAGGTACCCACAGACAACTGGATATTTGATGCAAATCTGGTCCCCCAGTTTTCAATATAATCTCGCAATTTAAGCCGGCTCCCCCTGAAAAGTTGGTAGGGAGCAATACTCATTGCAAATCCTGTTACTAAATTACCCCTCACATCTGATGCATTTAGTATACTACCGAAGAATTTAGAAACTGTGCCAGGTTGCTCAATCTGTGATCCGCTAAGGCCCAGTAAGTCAAATACCGGATCAGTTGGGATTGCTTCAAAGTGAACAATGCTATCAATTGAACCAAAGTCATTTTGAGAATAAGCAACGCTCACGGTTAAACATACAATTAAAATAGTTAGACCTGTTTTCATTTTTTATGAATTTATTGAAATTTGAAAATATCAGCAAATCTTGAATCTGCTCCGTATCCAGCTGGAACGGTACCAGGAAATAATCTGGATTCTCCAATTTGTTTACCCTGCTGAAAAAATTTTACAGTTGCAACATAATTCCCGCCTTGATCTGATGGATCTATGACAATTGCAGTAAGAATTAGTCTCCCATCCTCTAAAGCAGGAACTGCAAGTTTCTTAATTTCAAAAGTGTCAATCTGATGATCATTAGTATCCTGTTCACCCCAATGATCAAATACTTTGTTGTTCTTATCTTTGACAATACCATCATAAATTACTACTTTTAAATTATCAACTTCGATACTCCAGCTTACGTTACCTTTGTTTAAATCTATTTTTACTGGTTGTGCCATTGCTATTAGATATTTAAATTTTACCGGTTCTTACAACCGGTTTTGATTGATTTCAAATTTTATTTATCGCGTGGTGAAGGAGCAAGCAGTCCAGCCAATGCTCCTACTGCTGCGGATCCAAGAGCAATTAAGATTTCAGGGGTTTGCGCCCCTGGTTCCTTTGCAATTAAGAAACTAAATACTGTACAAAGTAATACTGTAAAACCCAGTGCAAAGACAACTATTCTGTAAATCCAATAGTCACTAGTCAAGGGGTTTTTTGTTTCTATATATTGTTTTAATGTTGCAATAGGATCATTTTTGACAGCTTCCTGCAAATTCTGATCTTCTGATAGCCTCTGCAAAAACTCAGGATTTATTAGTTGTTTGTTCATTATAAAATATATAGTTTCTTTATAAATGTTTGGAATATATTTTCGAAAAGATCAATGCAATACAATCTATTTTTCTTTCATCCATTTATTCCCAATGAAATCCAATGTCTCAGAAATATCCGCGCCCATAGCCAGATTTATCATTTCATCAATTCTTTCGAACTCATCCATTCCAATCACAGTTTTTTCAGGAAATAGAATATTCAGTCGCTTATATCCTTCTTTCAGAATTTGACTGCATTGGTAATCCGCAATACCAGAAACTCCGTCTAACATCAAACTCACTAATGGCTGGGCCCATTGAGCATAACCCCAATCCAGTTTTTTTCCTTTTATGAATGTACCTGAATAACCTGTTCCGACTGAAAGCAGAGATATCTCTTCAAAAGGAATTGCTTTATCAAAGCTTCTGATATCCTGGGTTTGCGCCAATGCTATCATTGATGGATTATTAGCAAATACTCCACCGTCTATATAAGAATCTACAGATTCAAAATATGTCGGTGCGGCGCTTGTGTAAAGGCCTGCTTTATACACATATTCATCACCATCTGAATCTTCTCCTTCAAAATTATGGAATATTTTCGGTGACCATGTTCTTACATTTCTCTTTTCTCTTCCCACTTCAATGTTTCTGTCTAAGCAAAAAGTAGGTATCAAAACTTTTTTCAAAAGATCCTTCAGTTTTGTATTACTTAGTTCTTCTTTTAAAACCTTTTCAAGATTTTCAATTGAGTAATCGGATCCAATAGATTTACCAATATCTTTAAGATCATCCAGCCAACTATCATCAAAAATGATCTTGCCTTTCTCTACATATAAACTTTTTAGTTGATCCAACGTTTTGCCTTCAGCTAGTCCAAGTGCAATTAGTCCACCAGTAGAAGTACCTGCAAGAAGATCTGCTTTATCAAGCCAGCTTGGATACACTTCGGAAATTCTCTGCATTAGGACAACAGATACAATACCTCTGATTCCTCCACCGTCTAAAGATAATATTCTATATCTTCCCATTGAAAATTAGATTAAAAGTTCCAAATATACTTCCCCTCCCGCGTTAAGAGAGGGGAAATGAATTTTGCAGTATTTCAACTGCTTATCGCGCGTTTGTAGAGGTAAACAAATACTCAGGGTGGCACAACTGTGTAGCGAAATAGTGAAATAGTCAAATAGCGAATTGGTGAAATGACTATATCCGTAATGGTGAAATAGCGGAAGATCGCAGCAGTAATAAACTATTTCAGTAAACTCAATATTTAATTTTTGTGGATCTTTGTAACAACTTTAAAATTCCTTGAGCTTAGCAGGCATTTAAGCGAGAGAGGAATCTATCGACTTTGTTCCGCCTGCAAAAGCATCAAGGATGAAGGTGTTTCGATCAGTGTTACTGATCTGCCGCATTATAGTCTCTTTAATATATATTTGTCAAAGAATGAAATTGCACTATGTGAATCACCTTTTCACGGCAGAGATAACTCAAAACACACAAAACAGAATATTTTTGCATATTTTAACAACACCATGTGAATCTGTTAAGAAAAAATTAATTTGTGGTGAACAAGCATTTTCACTGATTTCAACATGCTTCAGGAACAATAGCGCCGAAATTTGCGTAATAAAGAGGGAGAGAGCGGGTTTCGGATGGCGGATTGCAGGTTGGGGATTTGATTTGAGAGGACAAAAATCATTCAATTCACTCCGCACTCTATTCACTCAATACACTCGTGGACTCGATAATTTCATTGAAAATTCATTAATTTTAAACTATATTTATGGTTCCTATGCAAATAAGAAATCAGCTATTAACGGCAATATTGATCATTGTAATTGCCGCAAACGTATCATATTCACAGCGTTCAGAATACACTGCATCAACAGTACTGAAGGAAAAGTTCACCGATAAAAACGGCCAGCCGCTAACAGGCAAAGGCATTGTTATCGGCGATGTTGATTCCGGAATTGATGTGTTCCACCCGATGTTCTTTTTTGCAGATGGCGGTGAGTTCACCTTTACCGATGTTAACGGCGATGGCAAGCTAACAATTGGCGAAGATGGTATCGACCTCAACGGCAACGGTACAATAGATGCCGGCGAGATTATCCGCTACCAGGAAATTGCCGATAACACGTGGGGAATGCTTGGCTCTATGGGCCAGCAGTCAGGTAAATACAATCCTGAATATGATTTCCTGTATATCGATGTTAACGGAAACAAGAAAAGAGATTTCGGTCCGGCAGCGGGATTCAAAGAAACTGATCCCACTTTCGGCGAACAGTATTTCATAGCCATCGATGATAACAAAGATGGCAGGATAGAAGCAGGTGAAAAGCTTGTTGGGCTCAAAACCTCCAAGATAAGAGCGGTCAGGCAGCGTGATGATGTTATCAGACGCCGCGGGGTTGACCTCATAATGACGGAGGAAGATAAGAACGGACACGGCACAGGCGTTGCAGGTTTGATTATTGGCGGCCACTACGGCGTCCAGAAGATCCACGGCATCGCGCCTGACGCTGAAATGGTTTTTTCGAGCATAAGGTATGACTACACTCCCCGCTTCGTTCGCAACTTCCCGGATCTTATCGGATTTCTGAAGGAAGAAAAAGTTAACATACTGCTGTTTGAAGACGGAGAATGGATGTGGGAATTTATGGATGGTTCGAGTCCAGAAGAGGAAATGGTTAACCAGATGGCAAGGGATGGCGTTACTATCATAGGCGGTGCGGGAAACATGTCCGGCGGAAACATGGTGCTGATAGATAAGCTCACCGCCGGTAAAGAAGTTACTTACACAGCGAGCTGCAGCGGTAAGCCTGATGAAGATGTGACGAAAAATGACGGCGTGTTCTTCAGCTTTTTGTGGAAGGATGAAGCAAATAATATTAAGTTTGATGTAGAAACCCCCGACGGCAAAAGATCCGGCAGCCTGGAAGCAGGAAGCGGGATACTGAATGTGGGCAACTATAAGCTCTTTTACAGCCGCGAAGTATCGCCTAAAGGCACGGTAATGATGAAGTTCGGCGCTTCAACAAGCGATAGCGATGTAGTTAGAGGCAAATTCAAAATTCGCGTTACTTCTGAAAAGGACGCGGAGATACGCGGTTATGTTGTTGATGTAACCCAGTCATGGAGCGGAAACGCAAGGTGGATAAACAGTAATGCTATTACCGATGAATCCAACATCTGCTTCCCTTCAACCGCAGATAGCTGCATGGCAATTGGCGCATATGTTTATAATATGGGCTGGATGGACCAGGTTGGCGATCTTGCGAGCTACAGCAGCAAGGGATACAATATCACCGGCAAGCTGGGGGTAGATATTACAGGCCCGGGACACTCAACATTCAGCACAGAAAAGAATAACCGCTACCAGATATTCAGCGGAACAAGCTCAGCAGCTCCGCATGTTGTTGGCGCTGCAGCATTACTGCTGCAGTATGATCCGTCATTGACGCACGAGCAGGTTAGAATGATCATTCTTAACTCAGCAGTTAAAGATAACTTCACGGGCAATGTGCCGAATCCGGAATGGGGATATGGCAAGCTTGATATCGAAGGCGCGATAAAGTATTTGATGAGCAGGGCGAATTAGAAGAAAAATTCCAAATGACTAAGCTCAAATGTCAAAAAAGCGTTAGAGGCATCCCGTAAACGGGATTTCGCTTCGCTCAAAAAGGCAAATATGGAATCAAAAGCAGAAGCAAAAGGCAAAGCATTAGCAGTTAGAACAGAATAGAATAAAATAAAAGCAGCAAAAAAATAAATATAATTTCAAAATCTTAAAAATGAGAAAAAACAAAAAAGAAGAGCAGAGTCAATACAAGACAATGCAAATGAACCAAAAGCAGGCTCAGCAGAGGAAGAAAAAGATCGATCCTCTGAAAACCAGGGGTATTAAATACATCGACTACAAGGATACCCGCTTGCTCGCAAGATTTGTGAACGAACAGGGCAAAATACTTCCTTCAAGGATAACAGGTATCAGCTCTAAGATGCAGAGGCAGCTTACCGAGGCTATCAAAAGAGCCCGCCAGCTTGCTCTCATGCCGTTTATCAGCGAAGAATTCAGACCGTAAGCTGCTTAACACCCGGCTTACTTTTCTATAATATTCTGCCGCCTGCTGTTTAGCATGGCAGAAATGGTAAATTTGCAATTAAGCCTGTTTCTCTTATCTAAAGTAAGCTGAAACAGGTTTTTTCTTTTATGTAAATCAGGTTATATTTGCCAATACTCAATTGATATGAATAAAAATACTATATTGAACAAAGCTCTGTATCTAAAAGCAATTGCTGCCGTACTGCTTGTGATAAGTCTGCTGCGGCCGGACTATATAACAGCCCAGGAAAAGTATGATATCGGTGAGTTCACCGTGCAGAAAATTTTAGACGGTGATACGTTCCGATTTGAGGGACTGGACAAATCAACCAGGCTAATGGGAATCGATACTGAAGAAACCTTTAAAGATACTGATGCTGAGATGAAGGTAAATGACCTTGCCAGCCACTGGCTGGAATATTACTACCAGAAGAAAGATTCATCCGGCAAGCCGGCTAAGATTGAATCACCCTTCGGCTATGATACCTGGCAGTGGACCAAGAAGATGTTCAAAGATGTTGTTAAGGTAAGACTTGAAGTTGATGACTTCAAGCGCGTGATCGATATGTTCAACCGTTACCTGGTTTATATAATCGGTATCAAAGCCGATGGCACCGAGTTCAACTACAATATAGAGTGTGTTAAGCAGGGCTACTCCCCTTACTTTTCAAAATACGGGTATGTTGCAAGGTTTGATAAAGAATTCAAAGCCGCACAGAAATACGCGCAGGATAACAAGCTTGGGATCTGGAGCGGGAAAGAACTCAGCTACCCCGATTATGATGAAAGGCTGCAGTGGTGGGATAAACGCGGCGACCAGATCAAACGCTATGAAACAATGTATGACGGTAAGCCCGGATATTACAGTATGCTGGACGCTACAGATTACAACCGCTTAAAGCAGCGCGTGGGTGATACGGTAACTGTATTTGGCAATATAGCCCGTGTTATTACTGATAATGATCCCCATATTGCTAAGATAGAGATAAGTGATGATGAACACCTTGACCTGGTGTTCTTCAAAAAGAACTATGAGCTGATGAAAGAGCTGAATCTGGATAGTCCGAAGGGATACTATATGTATATTAAAGGTAAACTAACCGAATATAAAGGAAGAATCCAGATAATCGTAGAAGATAAAAGCCAGATTTGGGAAGAGTGAAATAGATTTCGGATTGCGGATTGGCGATTTCGGATTTCTTGATTTCGGAGTTCGGATTTCTAGATTGCGGAATGTTTAGATATTGCAACAATTAGGAATTAGGAATTAGGAATTAATAACCTGTAATCCAGAGATTATCGACAACTAGAACAAACCATTTATAACTTGTAGAGGTAGCCGAAATCCTGACTGCCCAAGCAGTTGCGGGACAACCTGCAACCTGTAACATGTAACCTGAAACCTGCAACTTGTAACCTGCAACTTGAGACCTGAAACCTGTAACTTGTAACCTGCAACTTGAGACCTGAAACTTGCAACTTGTAACCTTCAACTTGAGACCTGAAACCTGTAACTTGTAACCATGTATATAGATACACACGCACATTTGAATTATCCGGATATAGTTAAAAATATAGGAGAGGTTCTGCAGAGAGCGGAAGACTCCGGTATTGAGGCAATTATTGTGCCCGCCACAACCTACCGGACATCGCTTGAGATTGCCGAGCTGGTTCAGAAGCATAAAATGCTTTATGGCGCGGTTGGGATTCACCCAACGGAACTGAAGGATTTCGAGGAGTCGCATCTTGAGGGCATTGAGTCAATTGCCGCCGCAGATAAAATATGTGCCATTGGCGAGATCGGTCTGGATTACTATTGGGAACCTTACGACAGTGAACTGCAGAAACACATTCTGCAGGAGCAGTTCAGGATTGCTAAGCGATGCGGACTGCCGGTCATAATCCACAACCGCAATTCAACCAATGACCTGATGGAGCTTGTCCGCGCGGAATATGACGATGGCAGGCTTAAAGGACAGTTCCACTCATTCAGCGCGGGTCCAAATGAAGCCAAAGAATGCATTGATATGGGATTTTACATATCTTTCACGGGCAACATTACTTATAAGCCTAATGACTCCACACGCATCGCATATGAGATAGTTAAAGATTCACCGGCTGACCACCTGCTGCTGGAAACTGATACTCCTTACCTCCCTCCAATGCCCTACCGCGGCAAGCAGAACGAGCCATCATACGTTAAGTTTACCGCTGCAAAGATAGCTGAACTAAAGGGAATAAATGCTGAAGAGCTTGGCAGGATCACCACAGAAAACGCGCGCAGGCTATATGGAATCTAACCGAAGAAGGCAATAAATTGTTACTGATCAGGTACCAATTTTCAATTAAAGCCTTATATTAAACAATTGACAATCCGGCATCTTAACAAAACCACTAGAATTCCTTAACGCAAAGGAAATAAATTTAATACCTGCTTAATATTTGCTTAATCCAAATCTGTTAATTTTGAGTAAACCAATCATGATTAACGTGAATTATAATGAGTTCCTGAAGCTGCCGGATATTGAGGCCGGTTTTGCCACTATGTACGAAAAGCAGAGGGAGAATTTCAGGCAGAGATGTTCATCCGGCGGATTTGATAAGGTTCACCTGGACCTTGTAAGTATGAAGGCAGCAATGATATCAACAGACCTGTACTACACGAACCTGCACAGGCAGGAAACAACTGAAGATAAAAAGGACTGAACTGTATCAACCCATTTACTAAAAATTTCGGATACAAAAAAAGGCGGGAAGAAACTCCCGCCTTTTTGATGATATTTAAATGTTTGAAATTAATGCATGTGTTTAAAATCGTTTAAGCCCCTGGTATTGATCCTTACCTCAAAAGACATTCTGAATCCTGAAGTATTTGTTGCCTCTCTTGGATAAAGAATTCCGTAAATGTTAACACCGGTGAAGCTTGCTGATTTGCCCTTAAGCCAGAAAGAATAAACAGGTTTGGAATCAGTTAAGCTCATTGGAGCATTGAAATACCCCCATGCACCGCCGCCGTATGTATCGTCAGCAGTAAAATCCAGGTCAGGTAATATTGTGTCTCTGCCAACAGGAAGAACTGTAATTGTATCAAATTCCGCCTGAGTCATGGAAGCATATATCCTGTTAAACCTTGTCTAGAAACCAACAAGACTTGTCGGGAAATCCGACAGGTCGCCAGATCTTAACATAAAATTAAATCCGGTTCCCAATGAATCAACTAACTGAACATCTTTTGAAGCGCTGTCTCTTAACACTGTAGTTCCATTAAGCAAATTAATGCCAGTTGCAACATTACCGATGCCGTCAACAACACCGATGCTATCGAAATGTTCAACATATGATACAACAGGGTCAGGTGTTACTGTACCTGCATCATCACAGCCGTTGAATATTGAAAATGAAAGCGCAGCCGCAACTACAAACATCATCAGATAGGCTGACTTTAAATTGAATATCTTAAACATGTTCCTCCTCTAGGTAATTAAGTAAATTTTACAAATATACTGATTTATAATTCAAATTTGAGTCCAGAGTAGAAACTCATGGTCGATGTATGGATACTCTTAACCCGTTCATTGCTTCCGAGGTTATTTAAACCGCCGTATTCGTAGTTTCCGCCAAGCAGAACGCCCATATATTTATTGAACATATACGCTATCTGCAGTTCGCCTGTAAGCCCGAGGTCAAAGTTCTTTGCTTTGTAGAGAGTATTGTCATCCTGAGACATAAGGAGTCCGAAATAAGGTCCAAGGTTTCCTTCTACCCTGACCTTTTGGCCAACATTAAAGTCGAAATAGATAAGCAGCGGAATATTGAAGTAATTTAAGTTAGTTTTCTGGCCTGTGCCGCTTTCAAAACCTTTATTGCCGTAAGCAAATCCAGTTGTGAAGCCGTACCCGAAGAAATTAAGCGAAAGTGTTGCTGCGATTGAAGGGCCCACTTTTGATGAAGTTGTTGTAAGCTGTCCGGTTGTATCGGGCTTGTTCAGCTCAAAGTTTGTATTCGCAATGCCAACTCCCAGCTTTATATCGGCATCAAGGCTGAAAAGGGCATTCCTTTTAGCGATAAGCTTTTCTGCTTCTTTGAAATAAGCTTTGTTCTGTCCGTAACGATCGCCTGCAATTGTGCCTGCGGATGTTAGAAAGATCAAGATCAAAACGAGTGCTGCTCTTGAGTAAAAAGTAGTAATTTTCATGTTCTCCTTTAGATAGTTATTATGAAGTTAAATATTTTCTGAATGTGCAATCGGAAGGTTACTTCTTGGCATACTCTTCATATATAGCAGAATGGTCAGGGTCGTATTCCATCAGCTTGCGGTAGATGGATTTATCATAGAAATCAACAAGTGTTGCTGCAATTTCGAGATATTTTGCGTCAAAGAACTGCTTAATCGTAAATGAACGCACTTCTGTTTTTTTCAGCTTTCCGATAACCTGCAGCGATTCGGATATTCTTTCGAGTGCCTGCTTCTTGTTATATTGCAGCGAGTCGATTCCGGCGAAGTGGTATGTCCACACGGCTTTGCGGAAGTTCTCGTATTTAGAATTTAACAGTTCAGCGGGGAAAACGCTTCTTGACTGTTTAAGGCTCGAGTTATCTGTCCACCCTCCGCCGCCGCCATTGGCAACGGCTAAGTTCACGAGGTTCTGGGCTTTCTGGTATCGCTGGGTACCCAGCAAAGGCTCCCATGAATCATCATCAGAACCGATTATCATGTACGCATAATAATCAAGAAAGCTGGAAAGATTATTGAACTTGAGGTCATCGTGGTAAATATTCTGCCCGCGGACGTAATTAAATGCCCAGGTCTCATCTTTCACCCTGAAAACTGTTGTGAAATTATCGGTTTTATATATATTGCGCTGCACTCCAACAACCAGCTGAGCTTCGTAACTATCAACTCCGGTGGCAGTGCGGAAGAAAAAATTGAAATTGCATTTTATTTTGTAAGGCTTTCCCCGTACATCGTTTACGATTACTTCGTCGGTGAATTTAGTTTTATTAAGATAATTCTGAATGTCATTTTTGAAACTGGAGAGCCTATCCCTGATATCAATATTGAGCGCGCTCACGTCAACATCAACTGTAGCATCAAGCTCCTGTGCCGAAACAGGTTTTACGATACCGCAAAACAGTATAAAAGCAGCGAAAAGGGGTATGATTGCCGATTTTTTTTGCATTTTCAACAAATAATTCATATTTTTACACTTCAAGTTAACAAAAGAAGCTAACATAATCAATACACGCTAATTTAGTGATAAAATGAGCATACGTATATTACCTGTAATTATATTATTTTTGGTTTCGTTCCGTATTACATATTCACAGTTTGAGCTGATAGATATAGGTGCAAAGCCCATTTCAATGGGCGGAGCGTTCACCTCTCTGGCAAACAATTCAAACGCTGTATATTATAATCCGGCGGGAATTTCACAGCTTCCATTCCGCGAAGTATCGATCTTTTACTCACCCGCTCCATTCGGATTAAAAGAACTTGCGAATGGTTCCGTGAATTTTGTGCAGCCCACAAAATTCGGCGCATTCGGTCTCTCAGCAAAAACGTACGGGTTCGAGCTGTATAAAGAAATCACCGCAACGCTAACCTACGCTAACAACTACAACAGGAAAATATACTACGGCGCAAACATTAACTACTATAATCTCAAGATACAGAATTACGGCAGCGCTTCAACTTTTGGAATAGACATTGGCGCAATGGCGTATTTAACCGATTTTCTGCGGTGGGGATTTTCAGCATTCAATCTGAACAGGCCCTCGATAGGAACACAAAAAGACAAGCTTCCGCAGGTTTACAGAACGGGGCTCTCGATACAGCCGCGAACTGACCTGAACTTTGTGCTTGACGTGGAAAAAGATACACGTTACACGGCTTCGGTTAAGGCCGGTATTGAATACACTATGTATGATATGATAAATCTTCGCGCGGGAGTTGGCACTGAGCCGACAAAATTTTCAGGAGGGGTTGGATTCTGCTACTCGCTATTTGAGATCGATTACGGATTTTACAATCACCAGGACCTAGGCTTAACACACCAGGGAACAATAACTATCAACTTCGGCGGCGAAAAAGGCCGCAAGATGATTAAGGAATCTCTTAAGAATGCATTTGTAAAGGGCAAGAAGTAGAAGAGTTACAGGTTGAAGGTTTCAGATGAGAAGTTACAAGTTGCAGGTTGCAAGGCTTTAGATTATGAGAAAAAATCAGTTACATTTGCGAAATTTTGATCAAGAATTTCGTGCATTTCAGATTTAGCTCTATTCTATTATTTCCAAGCTCTTACCCTCAAATTCCATAATAATTTTACGCAGGTGGTCAGGCAGCCTTTCGGGGCGGTTGGTTTCGGGATTAAGATTAACCTGCACTGATTTCTGAGTTACAAGGAGCCTCCCCGACTCATGGTGGAATATCAGGTGCTCAAAGCAGAAGCTTGAATTCTTGAGGTAAGAAATGCGTGTGTAGATATCAAGCATGTCATCAACCATTGCGGGTGATTCGTAATTGATCTCGTTTCTCTTCACATTGATCTTAACGCCGTCATCAAATATTCCTGTTGGCAGAAGCTGCACGCCGAGATCGCGGACGTATTCAACCCTTCCGATTTCGCAATACTCAAGGTATATAGCATTGTGAACTATTCCCTGCGAATCAACCTGGAAATTGCGTACGCGAAGCTGGAACAGATGTTTGTATTTTGATTTATCGAGTTCCATGTATTTTAATCGTCAACATTGAATATGTTAGGAAGTGCTTTTTATAATGTTTGTGCGGTTCTATCATACACAGACAGGTCACGAAGTGCTTTGCTTGTTCATCTACACAGACAAGAATGTCTGTGCTACTGGTGCTATGCTTTTAGAGTTTTCAGGATCTCAATGGCCTGTGAAGTTTGCTCCGCGCTTACATCCATGTGAAATACTGCACGCATTTTATCTTTGCCATCATTAGTTAGCAGGATACCCTTGCCTTCAAGTACTTCACGGATCTTAGCAGCATCCTTGGTGGTATTGAAGATCACGATATTTGTCTGCACTGACTCAAGATCAATTACCACGTATGGAAGCTTCGATATTTCGGCTGCAAAGTGTTTAGCGTTTGCGTGATCATCTTTAAGCCGCTCAATGTTGTTCTCCAGTGCATATAATGCACCTGCTGCGATTATGCCAGCTTGCCTCATTCCCCCGCCAAGTATCTTGCGGAACTTATGCGCGCGCGTAATGAAATCCTCATCGCCGCAAAGGATTGAACCAACCGGTGCGCCGAGTCCTTTACTGAAGCAAAACGAAATGGAATCCACTTGTTCTGCGTATTCTTTTACACTGATACCTGACTCCACCGATGCATTAAATATCCTTGCCCCGTCAAGATGGAGCTTGAGATTACTCTCTCTGCAAAGTGAGCTTACTTTTTTTATCTCTTCTAGCGGATAAACCGTGCCGCCGGCGCGGTTGTGTGTATTTTCGATGCACACAAGCGATGTTTTGGGATAGTGATACCAATCGGGCCTTATATGCGACGTCACTTCCGCCGCATCCATAACTCCGTGCACGCCCTTTAAGGGCATTACCTGCACTCCGGAAATGAATGAGGGTCCGGCTATTTCATATTTAACTATGTGTGAATCCCACTCGGCGATAATTTCTTCTGCGGGATTTGTATGGCATTTGATTGCAAGCTGGTTTCCCATGCACCCTGAGGTAACAAAAAGAGCTGCCGGTTTACCTGTCAGTTCCCTGCACTTTTCCTGCAGCAGGTTAACTGTGGGGTCGTCTCCCCAAACATCATCCCCAACTTCTGCATTTGCCATCGCTTCCCGCATTTCAGGAGTAGGACGTGTTACTGTATCGGAACGTAGATCAATCATTATTTTTAAAACCTAAATTTATCTGGATATTGTTATCTGTAAGGATTTTTTCAATCTGCAATTTTAAAGGTTGAATATCCTGCTCTACAACATTCCATACATGTTTTATATTTACTCCGAAATAATTGTGTATTAGTTTATTTCTCATGTCTTTCATGTCAACCCACGGCAGATCTGGGTGTTCACTTTTAAATACAACCGATATTCTTGATGTGGCCTCACCTATAATTTCAATCTGACGGATTATTGCATCCTGCATCATATTGTTCGCTGCCAGGTCATCATACTTCTTACCTTGAGAGTATTCTTCAATTAGTTTAATTGAAGTTAATATGTGATTAAGATATGTAAAATTATTTTTTATCAATTGTAAAGGACTTTCATTTCGGAGCGAATAGAATTTATGAGATAAGGGCTAATATATTCTTCAGTCAAAAGTTCAACCTTTTTACCTATTTTATCTGATAGTTCTCTTTCGATCCTTACAAATTTCATCAAGCTAATATTATCAGGCAAAGTGACAATCAAATCTATATCAGAATCCGGAGTCTCTTCATTCCTCACATATGAGCCAAAGACAGCAACTTTTGTTGCGCCTTTGCTTTTGAGGAACTCTACAATTTCGGTATACAGCTTTTGCTTATCCATAGATAAATATAACAAATATAAAAAATCTTAGAAATGCAGTTAAACCTGTTCAACAAAAATGGCGGACAAATTGTCCGCCATGTTCTTAATGCTTAATATTTACTCTTTATCAATTCCTAAAAACACTAAAGCAAAAAACTACTCGGCTTCATCATCTTCGCCAACAACGCTTGCGACTGCAGAAATCGTATCGCTCTCATGCAGCTTGATAAGCCTTACGCCCTGGGTATTCCTGCCCATCACTCTAATCTCGCCAACATTCTGTCTTATCATTATTCCTTTGGTTGTGATGATCATAAGATCGTCATTATCCACAACTTCTCTGATAGAAATTACAGAGCCGTTCTTATCGCTTGATTTCATTGTGATTACGCCCTTGCCGCCGCGCCTTGTCATGCGATAATCCTGCAGGTCGCTTCTTTTGCCGTAGCCCTTATCAGTTACAACAAGTATCGAAGTACCGGCGCGTTTAACCGCTACAAGCCCTACAACAAAGTCTTTCTTATCCAGCTTTATAGCCCTTACACCGGCAGCAGTTCTTCCCATAGAGCGAACATCGCTTTCATTGAACCTTATGGCCATACCGCTGTGCGTGCCAATGAGAATTTCCTGTTTACCGTTGGTAAGCTGAACATCGATTAGCTTATCATCTTTACCAAGGCTAATAGCGATAATGCCGCCCTTACGCGTATTCTCAAAATTCACAAGGTCTGTTTTCTTCATCACACCGTCTTTTGTGACCATTGTGATAAACATATTTTCGCCGAAATCCTTAACGTTCAGAATTGCGGTAATTTCTTCTTCCTTGGTCTTGCCGATATAATTGGCTACTGAGTATCCTTTGGCTGTCCTTGATGCTTCCTGTATCTCGTGAACCTTCAGCATATAGCATTTACCAAGATCAGTGAAGAACATCAAGTGGTTGTGGGTTGAGGCTACGAACATGTGTTCAATGAAATCATCTTCGCGTGTTGTAGCGCCTATGATTCCTTTGCCGCCCCTTGACTGTCTGCGGTAGCCGCTTACAGGAGTACGCTTTATGTAACCGCTGTGGCTTATGGTAATGACAACATCTTCTTCTTTTATGAATTCCTTAATAAACTCTTCATCGCTTATCTTTACTGCATTCATCACTATCTCTGTACGTCTTTCATCACCATATGTTTCCTTTAGCTGTTTAAGCTCATCGGTGAGAATTTCTCTTCTTAGAGCATCGCTGGCGAGGATCCTTTTCAGCTTCTCGATCAGTTTTATTACTTCGCGGTATTCTTCCTCTATCTTTTTGCGTTCGAGACCTGTTAAACGCTGCAGGCGCATGTCGAGAATAGCCTTAGCCTGGATCTCCGAGAGCTTGAAGCGTTTCATTAATCTTTCCTGCGCGGTGGGTACATCCTTTGACTTTTTGATAACTTCGATAACTTCATCGATGTTATCCAAAGCAATCATATAGCCTTCTAAAATGTGAGCGCGTTTTTCGGCGGCATCAAGATCGAATTTCGTTCTTCGGATAATTACATTCAGCCTGTGCTTAATAAAGCTCTCCATCATATCCTTCAGGTTAAGCACCCTTGGAATACCGTCAACAAGAGCAAGAAGGATAACACCGAAGGTAACCTGCATCTGTGTATGTTTGAACAGGTTATTAAGGATAACGTTTGCTGCACCGCCGCGTTTCACATCTATTACTACTCTTAAACCATCTTTATCGGATTCATCCCTCACATCAGAAATGTCTTCTATTTTCTTATCTCTTACAAGATACGCAATATTTTCAATCAGGTTTGCTTTGTTCACCTGGTAAGGCAGCTCTGAAATTATGATTGTTTCCCTGTCATTCTTAGCAACTTCGATCCTGGCTTTGGCGCGAATGATTATCTTTCCCCTGCCGGTTTCGTAAGCAGATTTCACTCCTTCGAATCCCCAAATTATGCCGCCTGTTGGGAAATCAGGAGCCTTGATATGTTTCATTATTTTATCTACCGGCAGCTTTGGGTCTTTAATAAGTGCAACCAGTCCATCCACAACTTCAGTTAGGTTATGGGGCGGAATGTTAGTTGCCATACCAACTGCGATACCGCTTGAACCGTTTACAAGCAGGTTTGGAAGTATTGTGGGCAGTACAGATGGTTCTTTTGCTGTATCGTCGTAGTTTGCTACGAAATCAACGGTATTCTTATCAAGATCTGCGAGAATATTGTTTGATATCTGCGCAAGCCTTACTTCTGTATAACGCATCGCCGCGGGAGAGTCGCCATCTACTGAGCCGAAGTTGCCCTGGCCGTCAATCAGCGGGTAACGCAGCGAAAAATCCTGCACCATACGGACTATTGTATCATACACAGCCTTATCGCCGTGCGGATGATATTTACCAAGCACATCACCCACTACCCTTGCGGATTTTTTGTAAGGACGGTTCGGCTGAAGGCCAAGCTCATTCATGCCGTATAACACTCTTCTGTGTACAGGTTTTAATCCGTCGCGTACATCAGGCAAAGCTCTAGCCACAATAACACTCATTGAGTAATCGAGGTAAGAGTTCTGCATCTCTTGTTCAATATTAACAGGAATTATTTTTTCGTTAGCCATCTATATTTTGCAGTATATAAGATTAATTTTTGTTCTTAGTTGATCAATAGTTATTCCGATTTCTTTAAAGCCTACGGTTTAACTTTATTTTTTATTCAACAGGTTTGATCCCCTGCATTGCTCTCAGGAAACCGATCTGCCCGGTGTGGTAGCAGTCATGGAACACGAGCTGCCTGAAGAATATTACATTTTCTTCTGATGATGTGTAGATATCATCTCCAAGCTTTGAAGCCTGTTCTATACACATATTGTTCAAGTCTTCAAGCCTGCGGACTTCTGCCTGCCATGATTCTTCAGTTTGGTCAACAGGCATTGGCCCCCAATTATCTTCTTTCGCATTCAGCTTTTCGCCCGTAGTTAAATATGTTAAAGCCCAGTGCTTCCAGTATGATACGTGGCGGACGATCTGCCAAATACCGTGCCTATCCGGCGAAGGTTTAAACAAAGCCTGTTCCTGAGTCAATCCGGAAACTTGCTTAAGCAAGCTTGCCTGCCAGAAATTTGCACCTTCCGTGAACTGTTTTAAGTCACTTACATACGCTTCCGGAGGGCTAAACTTATTAGCTTCCAAATTCATAATAAATTTAAGTTAAATGTTTAAGTTTGCAGACCGGAATTTAACTGAATATCTGTAAAATTAACCAAAAATTAGGTTTAATTCAATTCAGAAATGAATGCGGGAAGCACCTTGTTGAGCTTTTTAGATGCATTTTTAGCGGTTTGAAGCACATCATCATGAGAAGTTTTAGCTGCAGTGCTTTCTTTGAGCAGGTTGGTTATAATTGATAGTGCCAGGACTTCAATCCCCGAGTTATAAGCTTCGTATACTTCCGGGATAGTTGACATTCCGGCTGCATCAAGTCCGATATTCTTCTGGAATCTGATCTCTGCCCTGGTTTCATAAGTTGGGCCTGTATAACAGCCGTAGGTGCCTTCGTGAAGCATTACTTTGGAGCTGCTGCATGCTTTGCGGAACAGCCGCTGTAGCCTGCGGGAATAGTGAGAAATAGCAGGCTGTTTCTTTAACTTATCAATAAAGTTAATATGTGAAGTGATCAGCATCAGGTCACCTTCGGTGAAATTGGGATTCAATCCGCCAGCCGCATTGGTTATCAACAGGTTTTTGACTCCGGCAATATTGGCGTACTGTATATTGGCGGTAATATCTTCAAATCCCCATCCTTCGTAAAAATGCTTCCTGCCTTTGAAGACCAGAAGATTCTTTCCGTTCATAGTGCAGGTATAGATAGTCTTCCTGTGTACACCGGTTGTATCTTCAAGCAGAATGTTCTTTTCAGATACAAGATCGTCACTTAGGTCAACACCCGAGCCGAGAATTAATCCAAGCGATATATTATTATTAAATACCAATTTATTATATAATCCTTTTTCTGTTTCAAAATAAATTTATTTTTTGCAAATTTACACGCGAAAATACGGTATAATTTTAATGAATTTTGATTAGATTTGAGGGTTTCAGGTACAAAAACTGCATTCTGAAACAATAAGTAAGGAAAATCTGTTTAAGTGATTGAGGATTTTATTTTAGAACTAACGAAAAATTAGGTGGAAACACAGTCGAGTATATCCAAAGCGCAGGAGTATCTTGAAAAGGCATACAAGCTTCAAATGGATGGCAATTATGAGGAAGCTATAAAGAATTACAAGCTATCCATCGGTTTTTTCCCTACGGCAGAGGCCCACACGTTTCTAGGCTGGGCATACAGTTTTTTAGGAGATCTTGATAAGGCAATTGAAGAATGCAAGATGGCAATTGATATAGATGTTGATTACGGGAATCCGTACAATGATATTGGCTCTTACTTGATCCAGCAGGGCAGTTATGACGAAGCCATTACATGGCTTGAAATGGCGTTGAAGGCAAAGAGATATGATTCGTACCATTATGCGCATCTCAATCTCGGAAGGGCTTACGAACTCAAAGGGCTTTGGTTCGAAGCGATAGAAGAATACAAAACAGCAATGAGGCTCTCGCCTAAATACGACCTGGCAAAGAAGCTATATTATACACTACAGGGTAAGCTTAACTAATTTTTTTATTCGGAAACTAAAAGCAGCAGTCAAAATGAAATACCTCAATATAGGAGATAACAACAAAGGATTTTACCCGTTTGTTTTCCTGCTGGCGCTGCTTTTGGCATCAGCCGTTTTCCAGAGCTGCGAACAGTCAAATATCTTTTCAGATAAAGACGATGTTGAACTCGGTGAGCAGTTTGATAAAGAGATAAAAGCCAACCCGAAGGAATTCCCAATGCTGGAAGGGCACCAGGACCTGAAAGATTATGTAAAAGGGCTTGGCACCGAGATCCTCGCATCACCGAAGATCAAAAAGCGTGCTATTTATCCCTATAACTTTCAGATCATTAACGATACCATTGTTAACGCATTTTGCACACCGGGCGGATTTGTATATATTTATACCGGGCTGATGAAATTCGTAGATAACGAGGCAACACTTGCCGGCGTTGTTGGCCATGAAATTGCCCATGCTGAAAGAAGGCACGTTACGCAAAGACTAACCGCATATTACGGCGTAAGCGCGCTGCTTGGATTCATACTTGGCGGCAATCCAAGCGTGCTTGCAGAAGTGGCTGCTAACCTGTTTGTGGGGCTGGCATTCTTAAAGAACTCCCGTGATGATGAAACGGAAGCTGATTATTATTCTATCCAATATCTCAAAACCACAAAATGGTATCCCGGCGGGATCACATTCTTTTTCGATAAGATAAAGGAAGAACAGAGACAAAAAGGATCCACCCCGGGAGATCTCGACCGGCTGCTATCGACACATCCACTGCCTGCGGACAGGATCAGCTTTGTAAACAAAGAGCTTTCCAAGATGAGTCCCAAACCTGACCCAACTACGGGACTTTATACCGATGAATACCAGAAGATAAAAGCTAAGTTACCCTCACGATAATAGTTTTTTCTAAACCAAAACTTAAAAACAGAGATGCGTTACAAGATCATACTGAGCAGCTTATTATTTTTTATTTTTTTCTCTTTCCCGCTTCACGCACAGGGCGATAAGGTAGTTAACGATATCGCTTTCAAGTTCACGGTTACTCTGCCTGCAGGCTGGGAAAATAAGGATATGAAAGAAACTACCGATAAAGACGCAATTTCATATTCATTCGAAAGCAAAGATAAAAAGATGGCGATCATGATTCTCGCCTTTAAGCTTTCATCGGTAAAGAACATAGATGATTTTATTTATAATCTTGAAAAAGATATCAGCCTTAATATACCGCCTAAATCCGGCGACTACAGCGAGGAAGATTCGGGCAGGTACGACCAAAAGAACGCCCATTACAAGGATAACAAGTTCGAAGAAACAATTTATTACTTCCGTACAAAGCTGCCTGACGCGCCGAACAACTATGTTTATATGCTTCGATTCATTTCCGAAGCCAAAGATTATAACAGTGATACCGAAACGCTGGTGAAATCGATAGCCGGCACATTTGCTCCCACTGCAGAATAAACAACATATCTGATAACTAAACTACATTTTACAATGAGAGTAAATCCTATCCCTGAAGGATACGGGAATGTTATTCCTTTCCTTATCTGCAGCGGAGCAGAAGATGTAATCAAGTTCGCACAGGAAGCTTTTGGCGCGAAGCTTAGCGATATCAGCAAAAGCGAAAGCGGTAATGTGAGGCATGCAACAATACACATCCGTGATTCTGCAATTATGTTATCCGAAGGAAGTGCGGAATACCCTGCTGTTCCTTCAATGCTCTACATCTATTTCGATGATGTTGATGAAGTTTATAAAAAAGCGCTGGCCGCAGGCGGGGTGAGCTTGAGAGAGCCAACTAATGAGTTTTACGGCGACAGGTCATGCGGAGTTAAGGATCCTTCAGGCAACCAGTGGTGGCTAGCCAGTCATGTTGAAGATTTGACGGGCGAAGAGATCGCCAAACGACAAAGTGAAATGGGCAAAAAATAGATAATGAATTTCAGAAAGGGCGATTGAGCCCTTTTTTTATTGGAGGACTAACTGGAATCACCAACACAACTGCTTGATAAAGGTGCTTAGCTAAATTCCGATTCATAAACCCCCATTCAAAAAAATGCGTTGTTGGGGTCTTGTTTAATCTCCCCAAAACGAAAATTTTAAAAAACCGTCCCCCTTTCGACGAAGGGGGGATAATTATCTTGAAGAATATAAGGGCTTCAACTAATCATAATTCAAGAAATGCGAATAGCAAAAACGGGGGTTTGTATTTGAAGAGCTTCGAGACTCTTATCGCATTTCTCAGGCTTATCCCTAACCAAAATCTAACTAAAACGGTCATCTGTTCTCATTTTATTTATCAAAACAATTAGTTAATTTGCATAAGGGGTTTTAGAGAAATCAGATGCAAAAAACAGAGGATCATACCGGCCGGGAGCTGATAGACCAGGCCATATATCGCAACGGACTTAACCTGCAGCGGATTATCAAAAGCGTGGATATGCTAACGGAAGACGAACTGTGGCAGCATCCGAACACTTCTTCAAACAGTATCGGCAACCTTATACTTCATTTAAGCGGAAACATTACGCAGTATATAATATCGGCACTCGGGAATTCACCCGACTTGCGGGAACGCAGCCTTGAATTTTCATCTGACCGCACTTTAAATGCATCGGAACTAAAAGAACTCATTAGTTCGACATGCATTAACGCTGCAAGCGTTATGGAGAAACTTGATTCAGCCCGCCTTAACATAATGTATGAAGTTCAGGGACATGTTATGAGCGGCATTGCGATAGTTACCCACGTTACAGAGCATTTATCTTATCACACCGGGCAGATTGTCTTTTTAACAAAACTGATGAAGGATGTGGACATGGGATTTTACAAAGGGATGGACCTCAACAAGAGGAACGGTCCGATAAAGGAATAATTTTTCATCACTATCAAATGGATCTAATTTACAGGCATTGGGCAAAAGCCGGCGTAGTATTTGCCGCAGGAATATTGGTTTATGTTTACCTGATCGAAGGCGCTAAAATGCCGCTGGTGAACAAATTTGCACTATTAAGCCTTGCATTTCTTATGCTGCACCAGTTTGAAGAATATGTTTATCCGGGCGGTTTCCAGCAGTACTTTAATACACGAATCTACAATCCATTTGGCTTTTTCAAAAATAAAATTTCCGATAATGCCGTAATATGGGTTAACGTTGTCTTCGGCTGGGGAGTTTACGGGATCGTCGCGTTTTTCTTTCACAATAACCACACAGTGGTAATGATATTTGTTGCGGTACTTTTGATAAACGGCATTATGCACTTCGGCCTGGCATTCAGTACCCGGAATTATAATCCCGGAGTTGTTACCGGTGCAATGCTTTTTATTCCGCTATCAATATACTCAGCTATCAAACTAAAAGAAACAGGTGTCATGGCGCTACCCGAGATATTAATGGTTCTTCCATATGCCGCAGGATTCAGCCTGCTGATACCAATTACAATTTTTGTTTGCAGAGATAAAAGACGGTGATGCTTTATTTTTCGATCCAATTCTGTTTGTAAATAATTGTAATTACTGAAACACCCTTTCATTCCCTAAGTTTAAACATTATGCATAATTGAAGAGCTATTTGCAAAAGGAGAAAAAAAGTTATGAAAAAGCTCGTTGTGATCTTAATGGCATTAACCCTGAATATTTTTGCACAGGAAGGCGGTAAAGAGCTTCAGCTGGTAACCGGCATCTGGTCGGGAAAAATACCGTGCGCAGATTGTGAGTCTATTTCATACAGGCTAAGCTTAAAAAATGACCTCACGTACCGTGACAGAATGGTATATAACGGAACTACGGCAGAGCCCGTATCGTCTGATGGCACGTGGCAGCTTAGTGGAGATATCATTAAACTGACATCATCATCCGGCGCAGTACAAAGCTTCAGGCTTGAGACAAACAAGCTTGTTATGCTGGATGCGGAGGGCATTGCAGTGCCTAATTCGGCTTTAACAAAGCTGACAAGGAATTCCGGCGAACAGGAACAGCCGGCAGACCGCTGGCAGGAAAGAAGGCTCAAAGGTGTGGACTTCATGGCGATAGGCAATGAGCCATTCTGGAATGTTGATATCAATATCGACGCAAAGACGATCAGTTTTGGCAGGCTTTCAGAGAATGGCACTATTGAATTTACAGATATGAACGAGAACAAAATTATGGATGCGGCGGGTACTTCTTTCACCGCTATGACACCAAAGGCAGAAATAAAAGTCGAAATCATAAAAAATGAATGCACTGATAATATGTCCGGCGAGATATTTCCATATACCGTTAAGGTCAGCCTTCGTATGGGAAAAAGCAATAAATGGGACGAGTACTCAGGATGCGGACAATACCTGGCTGATTACAGGCTCACAGACCTATGGCTAATAGATAAAATAAACGGAAAGAGTATAACTGAATTCAATATATTCAAGAACAAAGTCCCAATGATAGAAATGAACGCTGCCCAGCAGCGTTTTGGCGGCACCGCGGGATGCAACAGCTTTAATGGAAGCTTTGAAGCCGCAGGCAGCAGGATAAGGTTCGGCAAAATAGCTTCTACGCTGATGATGTGCCCCGATATGAAGCTGGAGCAGGAGTTCTTCGATGCGTTGAACGATAAGTATTTTGAATTCACCATAGCTTCGAATACACTCACACTGGTCTCCCCCGAAGGCAAAACAGTGCTTGAGTTGAAGAAAGCAGATTGAGCTAAAAGCAGCAAAAGAAGCAGACACAAATTTCAGAAATTAACACGAGATTTAGGCTAGTGTTAATGTATATTTTTTTTGTACGGTTGAATAACGACCTAAACCCCCTTTGCAAATATCGTATTGTTCAAAACACGTTCAATCGCTGTAATATTTATACTTTAAAATGTCGTCCCCCCTTCGATGAAGGGGGGATAATTGTTTTACAGAATAGATAAGTTTCGATCATACCTTAATTCTGATATCCGACAAGCAACAATGGGGGTTTATTTATAAAAAAAATAATTTGCCCTTTTTTGCGGACATTGCCAAAGTGTTTTATTCTTTTATTTTTCCCCTTTTCACTTTTTGAGCGAAGCGAAATCCCGTGAAACGGGATGCCTTTCCATTTTTGCCTTTTGAATATTCAATACAATGTGTTAAATTCCCATTCACAGCATATGGAATATCTGCAAAAAGGAAAATACTACGGCATTCCCCAAAAGACTCTAAGTTTCAACGGACTCCTGCTGATTGACAATGAATACGTAAGAGAGAAAGTTGATTGGCATTTCCACGAAAATGCGTACTTCACCTACCTGCTAAAAGGCAGGCTGATAGAAACATCAAAAAAGACGAGCCACACATGTGTGCCGGGAACGCTGCTTTTCCACTATTCCGGCGATCCGCATTACAACATAAAGCCTCCGGGTTACACCCGCGGATTCCAGATTGAATTTAACAACAGCTGGTTTTCAAAACACGGTTTGCAGCTGCACGAGCTCGAAGGCTCGGGCCTGGTCACATCGAAACCTGCGGCAATATTATTTAGAAAGATTTACAATGAAACAATAGTTAACGACAGACTCACACCCCTTGCGATCGAAGGACTGCTGCTGCAGGTTTTTGCCGAAATGCTCCGCAGAAAAGTAAAGAATGCCGAAAGTAATTCACCCCCACTGTGGCTTGCCAGGGTGTCCGAAATACTCCGCGAAGAGCCTGGAGAAAAAATAACTCTCAGCATGCTTGCTGAAATCACCGGGCATCACCCTGTTCACATTTCCAAATCATTCCACAAACATTTCGGCGTGACAATGGGCCAATATGTAAGGAATCTGAAAATAGAGCGCTCAGTCACACTGCTTCGCGATAAGAGCCTCACGCTTACCGAGATCAGCTCAGTATGCGGCTTTGCTGATCAAAGCCATTTCATCCGCACTTTTAAAAATGTACACGGCATCACACCTTCAATGTACAGAAAGATCATTCTTTAGGCTAATTAAATCCCTCCGGCTAAATTTATTCTATCTTAACAACCGGCTTTATTTGTATCTTTGCAGATGAAAAATCATTTCTTTTTGATGAACAAGTTACTTGGTTTGTTTTTTTGCCTTTTTGTACCGGCAAATATCTACTGCGGAGTTGATTCACTGGATTTTGTGAAGGATAATGGTATCACAAGTGTACTGCATGAACAGAATGCGGGTAAAGTTACTTTCATGGGTGCTCCTGTGCCTATTGAAAAATATAGCGAAGCAGATTTCCTTTCATCCTTTGAAATTTCCGATACCTGTGATTTTAACATTCGTGTTTTCCTGGAACGCTCTCTTACTAATGAACTGCACACACTCGCCCCTTCGCTTACTTCCGAGGAGCTTACATCTAACGGAAATTATAGCTTTACATTCTACGTTGACGGGAAGAAAATATATACTGAAAACCTGAATCCGGGCGCAGGTAACAGGGAAAGCAAAAATACCGCAACAGTTTTCCGGGTACCGCTGATAAGCTCATCAGGAGAAGATTCATGGGGCAGATTTTTATGGCAGAGATTCTGGTTTAGCGGAGGCGAAGACGCACTTTCTGACGGCTCGCACAAACTTAAGATTGAGATAAGGCCGTATATTAATAATAATGGCATTACAATAGGTGATGTGATCGCAGATGGTGAAACTAACATAACTCTCAAAAAGCCACATATAACAAACGAGCAAATGGATATTCAGCAAATTCTGCCGGCTAAAGGTTGGGAGATATCAGATGAAAAATACAACCGTGAACTTATCAAAGAGCTTAACCGAAAGATACATGAGAACTCGTTTAAACAAATATCAGGAATAGTTGTAATAAAGAACGGCAAGCTTCTGCTGGAGGAATATTTTAACGGTTCCGGCAGGGATTCAATTCACGATACACGTTCAGTAGGAAAATCATTTGCATCTGCAATTATGGGAATTGCAATTTCCGATGGCTACATAAAAGATGAAAACGAATCCCTTGAAAGCTATTATGATCTGAACTCATTTGCAAATTATTCGCTTGCTAAAAACCGAGTTACTCTGAAGAGCCTGCTTACTATGAGCTCCGGATTCCTTGGCTCTGATTTTGACCCGGATTCGCCCGGCAATGAAGAAAACATGTATCCAACCGGCAATTGGGTTAAATTTACACTTGACCTGCCAATGGATAGCAGCAAAGTAATGGGTAAGAGCTGGGATTATTTCACAGCAGGAGTGGTTGTGCTTGGTGATGTATTAAACAAATCTGTACCGGGCGGACTGGAAAAATACTCCGCGAAGAAATTTTTTAAGCCGCTTGGAATCAACAGGTATCAATGGGAATACACTCCGCAGGGTGTGGCAAACACAGCGGGCGGTCTTAGGATGCGCTGTTTAGATTTCGCAAGATTCGGTCAACTATACAAAGACGGCGGCCTGTATAAAGGAAAGCAAATAATTCCCGCTGAGTGGGTGAAAAAGAGCCTTTCTCCCCTGCTGCAGATCCCCGGCAGTGAATCGGATAGTTACGGTTACCTGTTCTGGAATTCAACGTTTAGCGTGAACGGAAGGAAATATGAAACTGCGTATTCAAGCGGTAACGGCGGAAACAAGATATTCATTTTTAAGGATGCACCAATAGTTGTTGTAATAACTTCAACCGCATACGGCATGCCGTATGCTCACCGGCAGGTGAATAAGATGCTGGAAGAGTATATTTTGCCAGCGGTTTTAAAGTAGAATATTCAAACCGTAGATATACCGTGCTGTATTATATACAATATTGCAGCGATTATTTCATACCTATTTTGATCCTTACAGCTAAAAATCAATAATAAGCAAAAAATCAATATCCCCTTTTTACGGGGTTAAATGTTATATTTGTATATTACAAATTGAGTCTTATAAAGCAGCAAAAAGTACCAGCAAAAGCAGTTAAAGTGAAACTAATCAATACACTATGTTAAAGAGAATTTCAATTTGCTTATCAATAATAATACTATACTCATCCGCAATATTTTCACAGGATCTTGAATCGACCGTAAATGACCTTGTAAAGCCGCTATTAGACGGCAAAAAGAATCTTGGAATTGCAATTGGAGTTTATGATATCGGCAGCGATAGCCCAAGGATGTTCTACTTCGGCAAGTCAACAAAAGATGATGATACAAAAGTTTCTGAGTCCACAGTTTTCGAAATTGGCTCGATCACTAAAACCTTCACGACTACAATTGCGTTGATGCTTGAACGTGAAGGCAAGATAAAGCTTGGAGACCAGGTGCAGAACTACATGCCGGCAGGAGTTACAATTCACAACTTTTCAAGCACAGAGCCGGTTAAACTCATTCATTTAGCCACGCAGACTTCAGGGTTGCCGAGACTGCCTGCGAATTTGATGATGAGCGATAAAACCGATGCAAAAAATCCGTACAAAAACTACAAGGAAGAGGATCTTAATAACTTCATTAATAATTACATTCCTGAATACGAGCCGGGAACAAAGTATCTGTACTCAAACCTTGGATTTGGTTTGTTGGGTGATATAATGTCGAGGGCTGCAGGCAAGTCATATGACGAAATGCTTCACTACTACCTCGTGGATTCACTTGGAATGTACTCAACCGGTCAGAAGCTTAATCCGGAAATGCAGAAGAACATGGCGAAAGGTTACACTGAAAAAGGTGAACCGACACCGCTATGGGACTTTGACGTTCTGGCGGGCTGCGGAGCTGTGAGATCATCACTGCCGGATATGATGAAGTACCTCGCTTTCCATATGGGTAAAACAGATAAGTTCGATTTCAAAGAGCAGTTGACCCAGCTCCACAAACGCAGGTTTGAAACTGATATTCCAAATACTGCTGTTGGTCTTGCATGGCATGTTTCAGAAACATCCGGGGACAGGACAGTTGTTTGGCATAATGGCGGCACCGGCGGATTCGCAAGCTTTATTGGATTTATTCCCGAAACAGGCACAGGCGTAGTTGTATTGACCAACCAGTCGAATACTGTGGATAATGTTGGAGTCGAAATACTTAAATACCTGAACAGGCTGAAATAGAATTACCATTGAAAAGAATTTTAATAACAGGAGTATCGGGTTACATTGCGCCTTATTTATCTAAGGCGCTTCTTTTTTACGGCGATGCGGAAGTTACCGGCGTATATAATTCACACCCCCTGGAAATTGAAGGTGTGGAAATGCGGAGATGCAACCTTTCAGATTTGACGGCGCTAAGACAATTATTTGTGAGCGCAAAACCGGATGTTGTGTATCACCTTGCATCGGTTACTCCCACGCGAATAACAACAGAAGACGATAAGTTCATAGAGAATTTCAACAGCGGAGTTACCGCAGAAATTGCTAAGTTGTGCAACGAGTCGGGTGCGCTGATGATATACACTTCTACAGACCTTGTTTACCGCGGCGGCAAAGTATTGAATGAAGATACTTCACCGCTTGAACCGCTTACGATTTACGCTAGGACAAAGCTGTTGGGTGAGCAAGCGGTAAAAGAATATTCAGGAAAATATATTATATTAAGAACATCTCTAGTTTACGGATTCACATTAAGCACATATACATCGTTTTTTGATATTGCGTACAAGTCAATGAAGAACGGCGAGGCGGTAAATGCATTTGCTGATCAGTTCAGGAATCCGATTTACACTGAAGATGCGGCAGATATACTGCAAAAGCTGCCGGGATTATACAGGCAGAATGACATAATTAATTTCTGCGGAAGCGAATATTTATCACGTTACGAAATGTGTTTGATGATGGCTGAAGCTTTTGGATTTGAAAAAACACTGGTCAATAAAGCAAGCTCCGCATCATTCGTTAAATACCCGATGGTGGCAGAGCTTGGCTTAATGGATGACAAGCTGAAAAGCTATGGATTGCATACCGGAAGCTTCAGGGAAAATCTGGATAAAGCGAAGCGGATGCTGTAGACGAAGCATTTATATTTCGCAATTTCTAACCGGGGGTTTGTTTCAAAAATTCAACATGAGACGACCCACCGGGTCGTCTCTACATGATAGACTTTACACAACGAAAGTGTATTAATCTCAGATAATATTCTTTGATTATTACTTTCCCAAACTGGAGTTTGGGAATGAGATATTTTGAGTGGTGTTTGGGAATGAGATATTATGAGTGGAGTTTGGGAATGAGTTGTCTTGAACACTTTAGCCCACGGCTTCAGCCGTGGGGAAGGAATTGAGCACATTCAAAAACCGTTTCAACGGTTTGAAAAACAAACAAATTTCCCCCTATCAAAGATTCCTGCCTTTGCCATGCGGAGCTTGGCAGGCAGTAATGACAAAAATAAATTGCAATGCCTTATAACAACTCGATTTACTTAACCAGTATCATCTTCTTCGATTCCCTGAAATTACCGCTTTCTATTGTATAGAAGTACACACCGCTTGGCAAATCCGACGCATTGAAGCTGACTTCATACTCTCCCCTGCCCAGATATTCATTTACCAATCTGTTTACCAATTCCCCTGTAGTGTTATATACATTCAACTGAGTTAATGAGCTTTGACTTTCCGGTATTGAGAATTTGATCTTAGTTTCCGGGTTAAACGGATTGGGATAATTCTGTTTCAGGCTGAATCCGGATGGTACGGTACTTGTTTGTGATACGATCCCAATTGGGTAATTGGCGAATACAGTATTCATGAAATCAATACCGATGGGGCCGGTATTAATATCTCTGTTCATCATTAAGGTCATGCAAATACTATCGGCAGGATAGTACATCAGGATGCAGGAATGCCCGAATGAATTGCCGCCGTGACCCCAGCAGGTTTTGCCGTTCACATTGTATCTCATAGTACCGAGTCCATACCCGTTTGCGCCGGAGATACTTGCCGGGGTAAATTCCAGCATTTGTGCTAAAATTGACGGGCTGATAATCTGCCCCGTATACAAAGCGCGGGGCCATTTAAAGATATCCCCCGGGCGAGTTATCACACCCCCCGCTCCCAGGGTTGATGTAACAAACGCAGTTCTTGGTATGCCTGAAATATCCACAAGCTGGCCTCCCCCGCCCATCGACCAGCCATGGACAAAGGGCACATTGACAGAATCTTTGAACTCGAAATACGAGCTATCCATTCCCAGAGGTGAAAAAAAGCGTTCCCTCATAAGCTCGCCAAGGTCGCGCTGGGTGATCTGTCTGATAATGATCGCCAGGATTATATAATTGGTGTTTGAGTAGTGCCATGAAAAACCCGGCTGAAAGTACGGAGCCAGTACATAGCTTGTCAGTACTTCGTCAAGCGTCCAAACTCGTGAAAGATTTGAATTGATCGCGTTATTGAATGAAGGATTATCGGTAAAGTTATACAATCCGCTTGTATGGTTCAATATCTGCTTGATCGTAATTTTTCCGTTCACATTATTGTACGGCGGCAGGAATCTGCCAATAGTATCTGTAAGGCTTAGTGAATCACCCTGAACGAGCTGCAGAGCAAGCGCAGACATGAAGTTTTTGGTAATGCTGCCAATATCGAAAACGATATCTGGGGTTATGTCAACCCCAGGGTGCGATATTCCGGCTTGCCCCAGCCAGGTACCCAGCCGCGGGGAGGAGACTGCGGCTGAGACCCCAACCAGCCCATATTGGGTTTTAATCGTATTCAGCTTTGTCTGCAGGATACGTGCATATGCCGTATCAAACTCTGCTCTTGTGTAATTGAATGAAGATGAGCCGAGAAAAACCAGTAAGGCAAGTACATAAATGATATACATCCTGCTTGTATTTCGTTTTTGTATTATGATTTTGGTCATAGTTTTTATTTTAACAATACCAGCTTTGCAGCCGATTTGAAATCATTTTTCTTTGTGTATGTTCCGCGATCCAGAACTGCATAATAAACTCCCGAGGGAGCATTCTCAGCCGCCCAGGTGAATCTGTGGTTCCCGGTTTTGATAAATGAGCTGTGTATTACAGCAGCAAGTTCACCTGTAGCAGTAAAAATACTCAGGTTATAAACACCGGCAAAACCATCGGGCACAGAGATGTCAATTGTTACCTTGGGGTTAAACGGGTTAGGAAACACGCCGGTTATTCCATAGGTTGATGGAACCTCCCCGTTTATGTTCTGCAGCCCGATAGTAGATGCGGTGTCATTTCTCAACAGGAGCCGGTCCATTTGTCCCCTGTTGACAATGTATAGATCCTTGAGCCCGTCGCCGTTGAAATCGGCCGACTTAAGCCCGATGCCTTCTCCGGATACTCCCGGTGGCAAGACTTCAGTTGTTGCCTCGGTGAATATTCCCAGCCCGTCATTCAGAAATACCTTTACCGGCCGGTTATAAAAGATGTTTGTTGTTATCAGGTCGCCATCGCCATCAAGATCAACGTCCACAAATATCGCGTCTGTAGTATGCTCTGCGTCAACCGGTATATTTGTTGATGTAACGTCAGTAAAATAACCGCCGCCGTTATTCACCAGCAGCCTGTCCTGCCTGTTCATACCCGGGCGGAAGGCAACATTTGAAAAGAATATATCAAGATCGCTATCGCCATCTATATCGAACAATGTTACTTTCCGTGTTTCTTCATTACCTGCAACAGGCAGCCTTGAAACAGTGGAGTCACTGAAATACCCTTGGCCATTGTTGATGTAAAGCCTGTTGCCGTCTTCATTGCCAACAACCATATCACTATCTCCGTCTCCATCAAGGTCACCCAATTTGATGTCCTGTGTAATATCCAAAACAACGGGCAGTCTTGTTGAGGTTTGATTCATGAAAGTAGAATCACCGTTATTTATCAGGATGAAATTCTGTGCGGGTGAATCTGACGGCCCGGCGTTTCCAAAGATAAGGTCAGGCAGTGAATCATTGTTCAAATCAGCACAAAGTACGGAATTGGCAATGCTGTTCGGCAAAACACCCGGCATATCCCTGAATACGGCGTTGCCGTTATTGAAATAAAGTTCGTGTATTGTGTGGTCTTCGGTTGCGAAAACAATATCCGGGTCGCTATCGCGGTCCAAATCTGCAATTCCGATATCCTCGCTATCGAGAAATTTTTGCGGAAGCCTTCCGGGGGTACCATCTGTAAATACGCCGCTGCCATTATTGAGCAATATCTTATTGGGCTGGTATTCATTTGCAATTATTATATCAAGGTCGCCATCGCCGTCAAGGTCGGCAGATTCAGCGTCCATACCGGGTCCGCTGACAATCGAAACCGGCAGATTGGTTAGCGATACATCCTTATATAAGGGCGAAGTAAAACCGGTATGTGACTGCCGCGAAGCCTTCCGCGGCAAAACAGCGGCAGCCAATACCAGTGAGACCAAAGCAACAAATGTGGATTTGAATAGAAGCAATAAATCCTTTCACTATGAATTTACACAACAAAGTTAGTTTTGTTGAAAAATATAAACAAATCAATAATTATCTATGCTTAGGATTCATACATTGCAATTTGAGCAAATTTTATGGATATTATTAACCAAATCATAATTTATTGTGAATAATTATTAGAGCTCATGAAAAATGATAAGACCTTATATAATTTAATTAAGTCGCTTTCGCCAACCGAAAAGGCCTATTTTAGAAAATTTGCTTCATCGGGTTTTTCAGGAAAAGACAAAACTTACCTGCAGCTCTTTGATGAACTCGAAAATCTTGAAACCGGTTCTGAGTATACAGAATCGGCAATAAAGCAGAATTTCGCAGGAAAACAATCAATCACGCGGTTTCCGGTGCTTAAAAATTACCTCTATGGAAGTATATTGCGGGCTTTAAATCATTATAATGAAGAAAGCGATTTGGACCTGAAGATTTACTCCATTATCAGTTCTGCGAAGCTGCTATACAGAAAAGGAATGTTCAAAGCTTCGCTTTCCAGAACAGCAAGGGCTTCTGAACTTGCACGAAGGTACAGTAAGGATATTCTGCTGCTTGAGGCCATTCAAACAGAAAGGCAGACACTGCGTGTTTTTTCATCGCTTAATAAAAGCAGTGAGCCATTAATGAAAAATTATGACGAAGAAGCCGTAGTACTGGATAGGCTGAGCAATATCAGCCTGTATAGAAAGCTGCTTGACGAGCTAATAATTATGGCAACTGCATCGGGTCCGGCTGCGAGCGAAAAGGAAGCCCGCGGATTTGAAAGCCTTCTAAGCCACAGGGAGCTGAGCGATGAAAGCATGGCAATATGCACTACTTCCAAAATCCTTTTCCACCAGATCAAATCATTCGCAATGATGCTTCGCGGCGGCGGGCTGGAGGATTCACTCTTTCATACATACAGAGCTATAGAGCTGATCGAATCGACATGCGACGGCAAACAATCTTATCCATATGAGTACATTAGCTGCAGGCAAAATACAATTCTTGCTGAACTATACAGGAATGGTTTTGAAGCAGCAAGCAAAGCTGCCTCCAGTCTGAAAGAGGAAGAAGACGGGCTACTGGTGAACTCGCCGGCAAAAGTGCGAAATTTTCTGAAGATAAGGACACTTTCATGCGAGATCAATATGAACATGACATGCGGCGAACATGAAAAGAATTCCCGTTTGATCGAAGAAGAGCTCTGTTACTGCGAAGCTAACCGAAACAACACCTACAGGGATGAAGAGATCGTAACATGGAACCAGGCAGCTATGCACTACTTTGTTTTCGGTGATTACAACCGGTCTCTTGAATACATTTCAAGGATTATGAATGATAACTCGTTCCGCCTTCGTGAAGACATGCAAACCTTCTGCAGATTGTTTGCCCTGATCCTCCATTTTGAGATGGGAAACATAGCCTATATGGAACATTACACTAAATCACTTTACCGTTACCTTAAGCAGAGAAAGCTCCTGAATCCGGCAGAAAGGACTTTATTCAAATTCATAGTTGACATGCAGGATGTAAGCTCAAAATCTGAGCTTCACGATCTGCTTAATGAATACCTGGAAATCGTTTCAAAAAGCGATTATGGTGGTGCATTTTCTCCCTTCAATGTTATTGCATGGATTAACAGTAAGCTGAATAGTTCAACTTATTCAACCGAGTGTAAACTGCATTATAACAGCCAATTACAGAAAAGTTGATATAGAGTTTTAAACCCTTTTGTCAAAATTTTGTCAAAACATAAAGCAAACTATGAAAGCATTGAAAAAAACGACTGAATCTTCAATAAACAGGCAGATAATATCAGTCTACCTGCTGTTCATTCTGTTCATTACCCTGCTTGTGGTAATGACTTCTATTGGGGGCGAATCCAAACTAAGCCCTAAGGAAATAGACACTTTCCTTGAGAAAAAGTGGAATGAAAAGGGTTTGCATCCTTCTGATGCAGCAAGCGATGAGGAGTTTTTGAGAAGGCTTTATCTCGATATAACCGGCAGGACACCGCAGGCAGAAGAAGTGAAGGCCTTCCTTGAAGATGATTCACAGGGAAAAAGAAAAAAGAAGATAGAAGAGCTGCTGGCATCGGACGAATACGGCAGCTTTATGGCTGATATGTGGATGCAGGTTTTGTTTAGCTATGACGGGAAAAGAAAAGTGCAGGCACCGGTATATTCACTGGTAAAAAAAGAGTTTGCAGAGGAATTCAACTCAAACCGCCCTTACACGGAATTCGTAAGCAAGCTTGTCAGCGCAGAGGGTTTTGTAAGCTCAAATCCGTACGCATTGTACATGGGCAGGTTTGAAACTCCCGAAGACGCGGCAGGCAATGTGATGAAAGTATTCACAGGCAAACAGATACAGTGCGCGCAATGCCACAAACATCCGTATGAGAAGATCACACAGGAAGATTTCTATGGGGTCGCCTCATTTTTCTCGCGCAGGCAGATTCTGCCGCTGCTTCAGAAGAACCAGGCGCAGAAGATCACACAGGCAGTCACGCGTATGGAAAAGCTTATCACAAAGGCCCGGGAAAATGAAATGAAAACCGATGAATTTGAAACAGAAGGCTCGCAGGAAATGAACAGAGAAATGGAGAAGATGGATGAGCACAAAGATGTAAAGAAGAATTCAAAAAAGGAAAACAAAAGCAATAACAAGGAAAAGAAGAGAAAATTCAACATTCCCCCTCAATGGGCAGTTGATAGCTTGAAAAAGAGAATGCAGGATTCAGCATTCAAGCCCGATCTTCTTGTATGGGATGCAGTAAACGGACAGATGACTTATGAAGCAAAAGGTGAAAAAAAGACTGTTTACCCAAAATTCCTTGGCGGAGCTTCTGTTTCAAGCGATGCGGGTGTGGACCGCAGGAAACTGCTGGCTGAAAATCTGACCGTAACAGAAAGCCGCAGACTTGCGAAGGCATTTGTCAACAGGTTATGGAAGCACTTTTTCGGGTACGGATTCATTAATCCGGTGGACGATATGACCGATTCAGACCCGGGAAGCAATCCGGAGCTATTGGATAAGCTTACAGATGAGTTTATAAATTCAAATTTTGATATCAAAAATCTCTATAGGCTGATTGCCAATACTAATGCATACCAGCTAAGCTCCACCCCGAACAGCACAAATAAGGATGATCACGAGTTTTTCTCGCGCGCGGTATTGAGGCCAATGGACCCGGTACAGCTTTCAAACTCTTTACTTTGGACAAGCGGTTATTTCGAACAGGGCAAGATGAAAGAGAAATCACAGGAAGAGCTTGAGAAGATCAGGTACAGGATACTTCAGCTATTTGTTTATACTTTTGAAAATGATGAAATGAACGAGGCAGAAGATTTCTCAGGTACGATTACGCAGGCTCTGCTGATGATGAATAGTGATGTTATTGAGAAGATATCCGAAAAGAAACCCGGAAATTTTGTTGCTCAGGTATTGAAAAAAACCGCAGATCCTGAAGAACGGCTAAACCTGATATATCTCAATACAATAGGAAGGTATCCCTCGAAGAAAGAAGTTGAGTATGTTTTGAGATCACCCGGCGGTGATGATGTTTACGAAGACATTCAATGGGCACTGTTGAATAGCAGCGAGTTTATATTTAATCATTAAACTTCAACGAAAGCGGAGGGATCAATAGATATGAAACTTCCAAAACCGTTGAAACGGTTTTTTAGATAATAATTTCAGGAAACCCACGACTGAAGTCCTGGGCTAACACACAATAGTATAATTCATTTTATACAGGAACGCTTCTCAGAAAGACAACAGAAGTCTAAATAATTTAGTTGAAATAAAAAGAGAATGGCTGAAAAAAAAGTAAAAGATAACTGCGGAAATAAAGATCATTGCGGCAACAAAGATCATAAAGAGGAAGTTGAGCTTTCAAGAAGGAAGTTTCTATCACTTAGTATGGCTTTGACATCGGGGCTGATATTTTCGAAATTCGGCTTTGCAAAGTCTGTAGCAGCTACCAATCCGGCGTTCTCGTTTATGAATCCCCTGAATGCGCAGGCAGAGTCAGTAATTGTGCTTTGGCTTGCAGGTGCGCCATCCCAGTTCGAGACGTTCAGTCCGAAGCCCGGAAGCAAAAATGGCGGATCAACAAAAGCAATTCAAACAAATGTTTCCGGAATTGAGCTATCTGAAAATTTGCCGCAGCTTGCAGGACAGATGGATAAGCTGACACTGATACGAACTCTAACCAGCAAGGAAGGAAACCATAATCGTGCCAGCTACCTGATGCATACCTCTTACCCTCCTACAGGTGTTGTAAAACATCCGAGCTTCGGTGCAATAACAGCGAAGGAGCTTGGAGGCGCAAAAGAATTTGATCTTCCTTACTTCATCAGCTTAACAGGGCCTTCTTACAGCGCGGAATTTCTCGGTAAAGAATTCTCGCCTTATGTTATTAAAGATGTTAAAAAGCCTCTGCAGAACATAGCACGTTTTAAGGATGTTGACGAAACAAGATTTTCTGAAAGAATGAAGATACTGAACAATATGGAGGATTCTTTCTACAAAGAAAAGGGGCTGGAGGACATAAAAGAACACAATCTAATTTATGAGAAATCAGTAAAAATGATGAACTCCCCTCTCATTAAGGCGTTTGATATAACAGAGGAGCCTGATGTATTGAAGCAGGCTTACGGCGAAAATGACTTCGGAAAAGGCTGCCTGATGGCAAGAAGGCTGGTTGAACAGGGCGTAAAATTTGTAGAAGTAACTCTAGATGGATGGGATACTCATACTGATAATTTTACAAGAAGTGCCAATCTGTGTAAAAAGCTTGATCCAGCGTTTTCAACTCTGGTACAGGACCTCTCGCAGCGGGGAATGCTTGATAAAACTATGGTACTTTGTATGGGCGAGTTTGGCAGAACCCCTGCTATCAACGCCAATGAAGGCCGTGACCACTACCCTGATTCTTTCGCATGCGCGGTAGCTGGCGGCGGCATTAGAGGCGGCAGGGTCTATGGCGAAACAAACGAAGACGGCAATAAGATCGTTTCGAATCCGGTTACACCAGGCAATCTGTTCGCAACAATTTACAGTCAGCTGGGTATAGATTACAACAAGGTCATCTATTCGCCCCAGGGCAGGCCGCTAAAGTATGTGAATGAAGGCAGCGTGATTGAGGAATTGGTTAATTAGTGAGATAGTGAGATAGCGAGATAGTGAAATGGTGAAATTGTGAATTGAGAGAAGTTTTGCTTCTGTAGGGAACACATCTTATGAAATGGTCCATGAGAAGCGACAATTAATGCAAAAATTGAATTGTTTCAGAGAAAAGAATAATTTTGAGATGCGTTCCGAAGATCAATTATCCAAAAAAAGGAACGCATCAAAACCAGATTCATATACTGCAAAGATATTGGTTTTGAATCGATTCACCAGCATCTGCAAATATCGAAGAGATGCGTTCCCTACTTTGAAGGGTTAATTTAAGCGGATTTTTTCTTTTCGAAAGCTTCATTTTGCAGAGCATCAAGCTCTGCAACAAGACCCTCGCCGAAATAATAAAGGAGCTCATCGCGGGAGCCCTGGTATAGAGTCGGCCCTTCGCCCAGGCAGGCAGTAAGTCCTTCATCTATCTCTTCAGGTGTCATTAGAACGCCATCCATATATGTTACAGGGAAAAGCGAACAAAATGTAGGTTTGATCTCGTGATAGTCAATTCCTTTGCTTAATGCGAAGCTGTGGATCATACAGCCCCTGCTTTGTGTATTCAGAAATATGCATGCGTCCTTTTCTTCATCGAACATTGTGCGCATATATTCATTGCCGGGATACTCATAATCAGTTCCTTTTTCAGACTCATCGAACCATCTCTCGCTTTTTATGCCGGTGAACTGCTCAAGCTCATCTTTGTGCTTCATTAGCCGAGCAACATTCTGCATGTCGATATCAGCGCCCCACTCGCAGCACTGGTCTTTGCAGAAATTGCATTCCATGCATTTCATATAATATGTTATTTCGAAAATGTCGGTATCAACTCCATGTATAACGGGAAGTTTGTGGATGCTGGGATATGAATTCTTAAGCTTTATTTCCATAAAATCAGTTTTGGTTATTTAATTTAATGTTTTATTCAGTCAGATTGTTAGTAATAGCCGAGTTTGTAATTCCTGAAGCCGTTGATGGTTTCCTTTGCGCTTACTTTAAGTATTGTTGCAACCGGTATTGCGATCAGCGCGCCGAAGGCACCGAGTATCTGGTTACCGATCAGTATCAGCGCAATTATGACTATTGGATTCATCTCCGCGCCCTTGCTGAACAGATACGGCTGTATGAACGAGCTGTCAAGAATATAAATTACAGTGAACAATACAACAATCGGCAGTACCATGTGAAAATCACCGTATTGTATTATGGAGATCAAAATAGCCGGTATGCCCCCTACTATCGGACCGGCATACGGGATCAAGTGTCCAGCACCTGCAACCATGCCTATAATAATAGCATTATTTACTCCCATTATCGTGAGGCCGATAAATGACATCAGCCCAAGAATTACGGCATCAAGAAGCCATGCCCTTACGTAAGAGCTAAGCTGCTTCTCGATCTTATCGATGATGTTAATGGTCATTTCAAAGTAACGGTTGGGGACAATATCTATCAAACCGTTCTTCAGCCTCTGCCTGTCTCTTAAAATAAAAAATGTAATAAAGGGAATAATGATAATGTATAATACGGTTGAAACAACCCCGGAAATGATATCTTCAGCTTTTGCAAATGAAGAGCGGATGGAGTTTTCGATCTCTTTGCCAACATCACCTTTTTTTAGATACGGTACATTCTTTTCGATCCATTTTTCAGAATCCTTAAGCTTCTCAGATACTTTGAACTCCTTGTATGATTTCTGCAGAGATTCGCTCTGCTCTATAAAGCTTGGAGCGATAAGGTTGAAGACAAAGTAAATTCCTGTGCCTATAATTGCATAGACTATCAGTATTGATATTGACCTGTTGATACCTTTGCCCTGGATGAAATCCACGAACGGATTCAGCACCAGCGCGAACAGCAGGCACATTACCAGAGCTATGAAGATATCTGTAAAAAAAGCAATGAAACCCGCTATGATGAGAAGCGGAATCAGCAGTATTATGACTTTCGCAGCGCCGCTAAGCGGCTTGTTGGGGCTTGTGATACTCTCGCCTGCTATATCCCTTTTTTGCTTCTCGTTCATTATGTAATTTAACGATATTAATCCGTTTTTTCACGGATAATTTCATTAATGATATCAAAATTGAATCCGCGCGAAGCAAGCTTGGCGAAAATTTTTTTCCGCGCCTCCTGACGGTCGAGTCCCTGCAGTTTGGGGAACAGCTTCTCATAAGTTTTGAGGGCAAGGGCTTTTTCGGTTTCTTCATCAAGCAGCTCATTAATAACGGGCTCGCTGACCTGTTTCGGGATCCCCATTTCATACAGCTTTTTCTCAAGCATTCTTTTGCCTGTGGGCTTGTTCTTTATCTTTTCAGCAACGAGTTGGCGTGCGAAAGCTTCATCATCAACCAGCTTCAGTTCTTTAAGGTGAGCTATCACTTTATCAATGGTTTCATCCTGAAGCTTAGCTTTTTTGAGGCGCTTTTTGATCTCTGAAATGGTGCGGATACGGTAAGAGAGATAGTCGAATGCTATTTTTTTTCCGTAGATGTATTCATCGAATCCTCGGATATCTTCTATCTGCTTTTCGGTCACTTCGTCGCCGGATGCGAGTCCGTACTTTAACAAAGTATCGTCATACAGCCCGCAGTAGAACTCATCATCGAGATAAAGATTATATCTTTTATGATTTTTCTTCTGTCTTTCGAGCTTTGAGATTAACATTGATCAGGTTTCTGAATATTGAGCATACAATAAAAAACCCCGCGAACAAAGCGGGGTTGTTAATAACATAAATTGTTACTTCCTGGCTTTTTCTTTTGGTGCCTTTGATTCGCCATTTGATCCGTTCACCGAAGCGCTGTTTGTGGCCGGGTCTGTTTTAACATCCATTCCCATTGCTTCGCGGACTTCGTTGTTAAGCCTCTCATACAATTCAGTGTTTTCGAGAAGCATGTTTTTAACGCCTTCCCTGCCCTGCATACGCTGGTCGTTATAGCTGAACCATGCGCCGGCTTTCTTAATGATCTCCATATCTACAGCGCTATCAACCAGGTCGCCTATTTTCGAGATACCTTCGTTGTACATGATATCGAACTCAACTTCACGGAAAGGAGGAGCAACTTTGTTCTTAACAACTTTAACCTTTGTGCGGTTACCTATCACATTCGTGCCGTCTTTGATCTGCGCGATCCTGCGCACATCAAGTCTAACGGACGCATAAAACTTCAAGGCTTTACCGCCGGTTGTTGTTTCGGGCGAACCGAACATAACACCGATCTTATCGCGGAGCTGGTTGGTGAATATGAGAGTAATGTTTGATTTTGATACCGCAGCTGTTAATTTTCTTAATGCCTGTGACATAAGCCTTGCCTGCAGACCCATATGTGAATCACCCATTTCGCCTTCAATTTCAGCGCGGGGAGTAAGTGCTGCAACGGAATCCACAACGATCACATCAAGCGCATTGCTGCGTACAAGCGTTTCAACAATTTCAAGAGCCTGCTCGCCGTATTCCGGCTGTGATACAAGCAGATTTTCAACATCTACGCCAAGTTTTTTAGCATAGCTAGTATCTAAAGCATGCTCGGTATCAATGAAAGCTGCCAGGCCGCCTTTTTTCTGCGCCTCTGCTATAATATGCAGACAGAGCGTAGTTTTACCTGAGGATTCAGGCCCGTATATTTCAATGATCCTTCCGCGCGGCACGCCGCCTACGCCAAGAGCCGCATCAAGCGAGATCGAGCTGGTTGAGATAGCATCAATTTTTGTAATAACACCGTCTCCAAGCTTCATAATAGAGCCTTTTCCGTGGGATTTCTCTATCTGGTCAATAGCTATCTGCAGCGAACGCAGTTTTTCATTATCTGCCATAATGGTAATGCCTTTCTATAATGTCTTTGTGAGTTTTGTAATATAATTATTTATTTTTTTACTTAATAAACAAAAATAATATATAAAATCCCCAGTAGTGTATCATTAAATGATACTTAAGGAGTTTTTTTTGGCGATTATTAACTGGTGGTGTAAGTTAATTATGATTAGTAATTTAGCTTAGGGGGATAGTGAGATGTGAAATAGTGAAATGGTGAAATATTCCCGGCCTTCTTTTTGGAGTGCATCCACTGTGTGGATGCTTAGTTTAATACCGCCAAGAAACATAAACACTCACATAATGAGTGCACTCCAAGGAAAGCAATTCCCTGCTTCTTTTGGAGTGCATCCACTGTGTGGATGCTTAGTATAATATAAGCAAGAAGCATGAAGCACTCACATAATGAGTGCACTCCAAGAAAAGCAATTCCCGGCTTCTTTTGGAGTGCATCCACTGTGTGGATGCTTAATGTACTATCAACAAAAAGCATGAAGTACTCCATAATGAGTGCACTCCAGGAAAAGCAATTCTTCTACAATTTCTTATCATACAGCTTTTTCTTCAGCCAGAAGGCGGCATTTACTAATGCTATCAGGGCAGGGACTTCAACAAGCGGGCCGATAACACCTGCAAATGCCTGGGGACTCGAAATACCGAATACCCCAATTGATACAGCGATCGCGAGCTCAAAATTGTTTCCGGCGGCTGTGAATGAAAGGGCTGCGTTTTGAGAATAATCAGCGCCAAGATATCTTCCGAATAGAAATGTGATAAAGAACATAATTGCAAAGTATATCAGAAGCGGAATTGCAATACGGATAACATCTATAGGAATGCTGACGATCATTTCACCTTTTAGGCTGAACATTGCAATTATAGTAAACAGCAAGGCTATAAGGGTTATTGGACTGATCTTAGGAACGAAACTTTCTTCATACCACTGTTTGCCCTTCAGCTTTAACAGGCTCCACCTTGTAACAAATCCAGCATTGAACGGAATGCCAAGATAAATAAACACGCTCCACGCAATTTCCGAAATACTTATATTCACTTCAAGCCCGCTGATACCGAAATACGGGGGAAGGACAGTGATGAATATCCATGCAAACAGGCTGTAGAACAGTACCTGGAAAATACTGTTGAACGCCACCAGTCCAGCGGCATACTCCCTGCTGCCATCGGCAAGTTCGTTCCACACAATTACCATGGCGATGCAGCGTGCAAGGCCTATCATGATTAGTCCGACCATATAGCCGGGCAAATCACTAAGGAAAAGAACTGCAAGAATGAACATTAGTACTGGACCGATTACCCAGTTCATCAAAAGCGAAAGCCCTAGAATCCTGAAATTACGGAATATCTTGCCTAGCTCTTCGTACTTAACCTTAGCAAGCGGCGGGTACATCATTAAAATGAGCCCGATGGCTATTGGAATATTGGTTGTGCCGGTTGAAAACGAATTGATGAGATCCGCTGTACCCGGTACAAAATAGCCAAGTGATACTCCAATACACATGGCGAGGAATATCCATAGAGTAAGGAATCTATCGAGGAAGCTTAAATGTTTTCTTTCTGTTGGATTGCAGTTATTTGATGACATGTTACCCCACCCTGCCCTCCCCGAAGGGGAGGGTTCAGGAATATTTTGAATGAAAACCTCACCTTTTAACTCCCTCTCCAAAAGGAGAGGGAGAACCAAAATCCGAAAAGCTTTGCTCCCCTCTCCCTTCGGGAGAGGGGTTAGGGGGTGAGGGTTGTTATTTCTCTGCGTAAACTGTGATGCTGTAAATTCCGTAACCGCTTCTTATGAATTCCTTAGCTTCATCTGCTGTCATGTAGTCAAGCAGAATCTGGTCAGGGATAATAATGAGCTTTTCCTTCTGTACAGATATGTTTTTGAATCCGGCTTTTTCAACTATCGAGAGATACTCGAATTTCTTAACTGCACCTGAAACACATCCCGCGTACATCGTTGCGGCAGCTTTAAGCTTGGGAGGAAGCTCCCCGGTGAGCACAATATCACTGATAGAAAAATGCCCGCCGGGTTTCAGTATCCTGTAAATTTCACGGAATGCATTTGTCTTGTTTGGGACGAGGTTTAGAACGCAATTGCTAACAACAACATCGGCAGTGTTTTCAGCAACCGGCATATCTTCAATTTCCGCCAGATGGAATTCTACATTTGTGAATCCAAGCTTTGCCGTATTTGCTTTGGCTTTTTCAACCATTGCGGGTGTCATATCGATACCGATAATACGCCCGGTTTCGCCGGCTTCTGCCCTTGCGACGAAGCAGTCATTGCCTGCTCCTGAGCCGAGATCTACAACAGTATCGCCTGTTTTGATCTTAGCAAACTGGGTTGGCAATCCGCATCCAAGCCCGAGATCTGCATCCGGATTATAGCCGGGCATTCCCTTATACTCATCTGCCATTATAGTATATGTAGTATTATCACCGCAGCATGAGGAAGTAGAGCCGCAGCATGAGGTTTCGTTCTCTTCTTTTGACTGAAGTGCGATCTTTGAATATTGTTCTTTTACTATATCCTTTAGTTCCTGTTCTGATTTTTCTTCGGTAAGAACCGCTGCTTCTGTGTCATCGCAGCAGCCGGGACCGCAGCACGGCTCACCCTGATTTTTCCCGAGATCTTTGAGTGAGGTTTTAGTTTTTGAAGTTGTCATTGTATTTATGATTGAATTTTATAGATTGGAAAAGTAAATCTTACTTTGTTATGAAAGTCTAAATTATAAATGGAGCTTCTTCAGCAGCAGTTTGGACTTTTAGCTTTTTCGAACAAAGGCTCAAGCATTGCACTGAATTTTTTCCAGGTCTCACCGTTGATGCAGTAGCAAATGGTATTGCCTTCTATGCTTCCCTGGATAAGCCCAGCCTGTTTCAGCTCCTTTAGATGCTGTGAAACTGTTGCCTGCGCAAGCGGAATCACATCCACAATATCTCCGCACACACAACTGTTGGAATTAGCAAGGTATTCAATTATGGCCACCCTTGCCGGGTGACCTAGCGCTTTGGCAAGCGAAGCCAGTTCGTTTTGAGTTGTTGTGAAATTATCTGTTTTAGTCAGTCCCATTTTTCTTTATTGTCTTATTGCAATATTACGATAAAGAAGGTCGCAAGAAAAGGGATAAATTTATCCCCTTCTAACCATGTTCACTTAACTACTGTAAATCTTTAACCCAATAGTCAATTTTCTCTTTAATTTCATCCCTCACATTCAATGCGAACAGGAGCTTATCTTCATCCCTTCCTTTGTACGCAGAGGGATCAGGGAATGACCAGTGCAGCCGAGTAGTGACACCCGGAAATACCGGGCATCGTTCGGCGTTTGATTCATCACAAACTGTAATAACATAGCTGAATATCCTTCCCTGCTTGAACAGGTCGAAAACTACATCGCATTTATTTTGCGATATATCGATCCCCCACTCTTCCATTGCCTTTACGGCAAAAGGATTGAGTGTACCGGGTTCGAATCCGGCAGACTCCGCAATAAACTTATCGCCATAGTAATGATTAAGTATTGCCTCAGCCATCTGGCTCCTGGCGCTGTTATGAATGCAGACGAATAATACTTTAATTTTATCCATCCGCAAAAATAAAAATATATTGTTAGGAGAATGTTAAGGGGCAGGAACTTTTGAAAAAAGTAATTTTGAAGTTTTTTTTAGCCTATTAGCCCAAATTAAGATCCACAAATCATAACTACCTCTGCATACTCAAAACAAATTTGCAATCAGTTATGTTACACTCTACTTTTTACCTTTAAGTGAGTTCAGCCTGAGGATGTAAAGCGGATTCGTTCCGCAGCAGCCGCCGATAACCCGCACATCCAAAGATTTCCATCTCTGTGCATACTTAAGATACTCATCAGGCGATACAGTTTTGCGCAGAGGGTCACCCTCTTTGTGGTTTGGGTCCTGTTTGTAATTCGGATCACCGATATTTGCATACGCCCCGAGCGGAATCTCCGTTAATGTTTTCAGGTAGGTTATTACCGGCTCCACGAGGTGCGGGTGAATACAGTTAACGCAGAGCACATCAGGGGAGTACTTATTGATGATACTTACTGCCTCGCTGATAGGTTCACCTGAAAAAAGCTCTTTATCATTACGAGGCGTTATGCTTATAATTTTATCAAGCTCAAACTTATGCATCTGGTTAAGCACTGCTGAAATTTCGCGGATAGTCGTCATAGTCTCCGCTAAGAAAAGGTCAACGCCGGCATCGGCAAGATTCTTCATATGCTCATAATGTTCGGTGCAAAGTGTATCGGTATCGGGGGTCAGTTCCGGCCTATAGCTGTCTTCAAGCGGTGCAATACAGCCTGCAACAAGGACTTCATTCTCTTCAGCCGCAATCATAACCGCATCTTTGGCAAGGTCAACCGCATCGATGGTATATTGCCGCGCGGTCGCAGCAAAATCCATATCCTTCTGCGTGAATCCAGCTTTTTCAAATGTACGCTTTTGAGTGCGGAAAGTGTTTGTGGTTAAGATATCCGCTCCTGTATCAATGTAATCGATATGAATATGGCGCACAGTATCAGGCTTATCATGCAGTGGACCTGCGCTCCAAAGCGGCAGCTTTACGCTTAGTCCGCGGTTTTGCAGCTCGGTTCCCATCGCGCCGTCAAGAATTATAGTTTTACCGGTTTGAAGAAGTTCTTTTAAAGCGCCCATGATAAATTGAGAATTATATTAAACACAGACAGGAATGTCTGTGCTACTGTATATATTACTACTCACCTACTAAACTACTCACCCACTCAACTACTCACCCACTCAACTACTTGGCGGATGCAATAATCTCTGCAAGAAGCGGGGCGAAGGATCTTTCTGCCTTCAGCCTGTTGGCGCGTTTTTCGCTGTCGCTGATCTCAGCATGCCTATCAGCAACAAGCTCGCGGGAAAGCATGGCAAATGCTGCGCATTTAATGCCGGCATGAACCATTGCAATATTTTCAGGCACAAGCGAATATCCAAGTATATCCGCGCCTGTTTCACGGTAAAACCTGCACTCGGCTTCGGTCTCTGTTTCGGGTCCGGTAATGCCAAGATACACAGATGGATAGAACATGAACTTATTTTCCCTAAGCATTTTAGTAATGCCTTCATACCATTTCGCGTTGTATGGATCGCTCATATCGGGAAACCTTGTTCCGATAGTGCTGTCGTTTTCACCAATAAGCGGATTATCACCCATCAGGTTTATGTGATCATAAACAGCGGCAACGCCGCCAACGCTGAATCGGGGATTAAGATAGCCAGCCTCATCTACAGCTACAATGTTCTTTACTCCAAGCTCGTTAAGCACATAAACAGGGTGAGCGGCCTCGCGCATTTTATAGCCGTTGTAAAAATTGATATGCCCGTTCAGTATATAGAAATTTTTCTTACCGTTCTTCGTTGAAGCAAGAATAAACTCGCCGCAGCTGTCTGCATCTGCTCCGAACACAGGCGGGATATCAGAGTACTTAATCCTCTTTACTATCTTATAATCCTTTAGGAATGAAGGATCCCTGTAAGTAATAAGAGCAAAGCTCACCTTTCCTGCAAACGGTGAGTGCTGTTTTATGTAATTTGCCGATAGTTTTATCAGCTCTTTTTGTTCAGTCATTAATTATAGCCGTTTAAAAATTCTATAACATTTCGATTGTTTTCCTGGTCAGCAGCGTCATCTTTGGTTCTGCTTCGGCTGCGGATTCCAGGATTTCAGCAAGTACTGCAGGCTTCAATGTATCGGGAAGTCCCATATCGGTTATGATCGATAGCCCGAGGGTTTTAATTCCGATATTCGCTGCCACAGTTGCTTCGGGGATGGTTGACATTCCCACAGCATCGGCTCCGAACTTTCTCACCATACCGTATTCAGCCCGGGTTTCCAGCGCCGGCCCGTGGAGAGAAAGATATACACCTTTGCGAACGCTTATGCTGTTTTCAAGCGCGGCTTTTTCGGCAAGGGCTATCAGGCCCTTATCATATATCTGCCTGTTACAAGCAGGCAGCCTGAAGTTCTTCAGCGGGGTATCATAATGAAAATTAATATGGTCACGCATTATCATCAGGTCAGCTTTACGGTAAGAGGGATTGAGTCCGCCGCACGCATTGGATACAATCAGTGTATGCACTCCCATCCGTTTCATCAGCCGCAGAGGGTATGTAATTTCTTCGTGCGCGTAGTTTTCATAGTAATGAAACCTGCCCTGCATTACGACTGCATTCCTGCCGGAAATTTTGCCCAGTATCAGATTCCCGTGATGTGATTCAACTGTAGAAACAGGGAAATGAGGTATCTCTTTGTAATCGATCTTATGCTGAATCTCTATATCTTTAACCAATCCGCCCAGACCTGTGCCGAGGATAATACCAACATCGGCGGTAAATCCACCGGTAGTATTGCCAATGAATTCAAACGAATTCAGTTCATGTTCAGCGGTTCTAAGTGCGGTTCTCAAGGTTCAATTTAGTTATGAAGTATCGCTTAGCCATTTACCAAGCAAGCAATCCGGATGTTTAAGTAAGCAGAAGTAAGTTACTTGCTGCCCTGGTCATCCATTCCCATGTTAATGCTGCCCAGGTTTAGACCGAATGTATTAGAGGGCTGTTCTTCCTTGGCAGGTTCCATAGGAGCAACCTTTTCCATAGCGGCAATATTGTTTTCCAGCTTGAAAATTTTCCTGTTGCGCTGGTATTCATCGATGGAGTTAAGTTTTTCAACCAGGTAGTTGCGGATATCATCAATAACCGCTTCATTCTTCTGTTTCAGCTCTTCCAGCTCCTGCTTCAGGTTAAGGAACTCTTCCTGTGCCTGAACCTTGGTTTTGCTGGAAAGTATTTCAGCCTCTTTGATAATAAGCTCTGCGCGTTTGCGAGCGTTATCAAGTATATCTTCGGCCATATCCTGAGACTTAACGATGGCCTTCTGGAATGTTTTTTCGTTCTCGCGGTAAACCTGTATCTCGGTATCAAGCTCTTCCTTTTCAGACTCGAGCTTTGTTACCTGCTCTTTGAGAGTTTCAATTTCGCGGAAAAGATTCTCAACAGTATTCCCGACGGTATCAAGATATGCCTCAACTTCACTTACATCATAGCCGCGCATTGACTTCTTAAATTCCTGCTTCTTAATATCAATTGCTGATAACCTCATTTGTTATTCTCCCTTTATTTATTTCCGGGTTTACATTCCCGTACTGCCATAAAGCGGCAGATGAACCAATTACAATTTATTTAATCTCTTTTTCCGAATATTGCAGAGCCGACCCTCAGCATATTTGAGCCTTCTTCAACTGCAATATCATAATCTGATGTCATACCCATCGAAAGATACTTCATATCTACCCCGGGTATGTTATGGCTTTTTATCTCTTCGAATATCTCCCTAAGCTGCCTGAAATTTCCGCGCACTACTTCTCTTTCAGCTGGATCCTTTTCATCGGCCATTATTTTTCCGATGGTCATCAGGCCCTTTATCCTGATATTCTCAAGCAGCGAGATCTCTTTTACAAGCTTCATGGTGTACTTTGCATCACAGCCTGATTTTTGATCTTCGCCTGAAGTATTAACCTGCACCAGGCATTTTACAGTTCTGCCAATAGCCGCAGCCTCTGAGTTTATTTTCTGCGCCAGCTTCAAGCTATCGAGTGAATGAACAAGAAAAACAAAAGGTACGATGAACTTCACTTTATTTGTCTGCAGGTGGCCTATCAAATGCCAGTGAATTATTCTGTCACGAAGCTCCTTTTCCTTTCCAAGCAGCTCCTGGACGCGGTTCTCACCGAAATCAAGCTGGTTGTAATCCATTGCCGAGGCAACCGCATCGACCGGAAAGGTTTTGCTCACAGCGATAATGTAGATCTCTTTGGGATCCCTGCCGCAATTTACACAAACCTTTTGAATTTTCTGCTTAACCTTAAGCAGGTTGCTTTCAATATAATCAAACTTTCCGCCCATAGCCGCAAATACCTTAAACTATTATAGAACACAATATATGTAAAAATATCATTTACACAGGCAATATTCAAGATAAATAATTAAAAAGCTCACAGAGGAACATAAAAAAACAGGATGTCATCTACATCCTGTTTTAAATATAAATGAATAAATATGTACCTATTTCATTAATACAAGCTTACTCGTTAGCGTGCCTGATTTTGCACCGTTCAACCGGCAGAAATAAATACCGCTAGAAAAAACTGCTGCATTCCAGATCACATAATGTTCTCCCGCGTCTAATTTCCTGTTGTCAATCAAAGTGCTGACTAATCTTCCGTTAACATCATAGATCAATATGCTGATGTTATCTTCAATCGCTAAGTTAAACTTTAACTTTGTTAAGGGGTTAAATGGATTCGGAAAATTCTGTGATAAGCTGAATTCACCGATTTGATTGCCTGTTATAGCTTCAATTCCAACTATTATTTCGGATATTGGCCTACGATAGACAGAATTTGAATAAGTACCCGCAAAGATAAATCCGTTTAATGAAGTGACTGATGTAATTAGTTTGATAGCAGGCAATCCGTCATTTTTCGATATCCAGTTTAACCCGCTGTTTGTAGTCACGTAGAAACCGCTATCAGTACCTGCCATGAGTCCGTTTGTAACAGATATAAGAGCATTAAAATAGTTTCCTGCCATCCCTGCGGACCGGCTTATCCAGTTCATTCCACCGTTTGAACTCATAAATATACCACCGGTATAATTTAATGCAAACAGGTTTCCGGAATATGCGACGATCTTTGTAACCGGGCCTGACATCCCTGAATTAAGCTGAAGCCAGTTCTGCCCGCAGTTTGATGTCCGGAATACACCTTGTGGGGTTGATACATATAGGAAACCAGGTTCGTTATAAAATGAATAAACCATGTTAAACGGTTCATCATTCATTTCAGACCAATCAGCCCCGAGATTCGTAGTGAACATTACTCCGGAGAGTAACCCCGCAAACAACGTATCCCCTCTGTAAGTTACGCATTTCGTTTGTCCGGATGCCGGTCCCAGGTTATTCCAGTTAATCCCGTTATTTGAAGTTCTGTAAACACCATTACCTTCAGTAGTAACATAAATGTAATTGCCATAACCCGATGCGGAACTGATGTGATAGTTCTGAACCTGCTGAGTTATGAATTTCCATGTTGAGCCGTTGTCTGTTGTTGTCATCAATCCTGCTCCGTCATTGCTTAATGTATAGACTGCAGAATTAATGCTTTCTATGAATTGAATGCCAACTCTCGTTAGACCGGGCTGATTCCACGAAATTCCATTATTAGCTGATAGGTACAAACCGGCCAGCCTTGTACCTGCAAGAATAGTATTGCCTGAGGAGAGAATACAGTTTATAGCAGGATCATCAAATCCTGAATCTATCCTAATCCAGTTCAATCCACCGTTTGTTGATCTAAAAAGTCCGCCAGTATAAGAACCTGCCAAAAGAGTACTGCCCGATACGGTAAAAGATGATATATTAGTTGAGCCGATGTCATTATTAAGGCTGCTCCAGTTTATGCCTGAATTAGTTGATTTTCTTATTCCAAAACTTCCCGAAGCATATATCACACCTCCGGCAGTATCAAGATCCTTAACATTGTCACTTACCAGAAAAGAAAGATCGCGTACCCAAACGGATTGATAGGAAAATAGTCCCTGTGTTGTTCCGATAAACAGTACCTCTCCGGCGTAGCAGAGGGAGTTTATGTTCTCGGTAGTGTGATTTGAAGCATCAAGCGCCCAATAGCCATTTCTAATCTCTTTATATAATGAACCGTTTGTACCTGCAAGCAAATAGTCACCAATGGATTTTAAGAAACAGTTGGCTCTTCTGCCGTTAATATTTGTATCTGCCCGGAACCATGAAAGACCATTATCTGTACTTTTGTGAAATCCTGCCGAGATTGTGCTTAGGTAAACTATACTGTCATAAGCCTGTACAGTTTCAACCGTTGATGTAGTGGCGAACAGGAGTGTCCAGTTGTTACCGGCGTTGGTACTTTTGTATACTCCTGCACTTGTGCCTGCAAAAATATTACTTCCGTTATTGCAAAGACTGGTGATCAAACCGCCGTACGGGCCATTTGCAGGCTGCCATTGAGATTCAATATATCTGAAATTAACTAATAAAAGAAGCAAAGCGAGTAATGAAAACAGGAATTTTGACTTCATTTTTATTGGTATCCTCTAAAAAGTTGAAAAAATAATTGATCATAAATTAGTCAATTATAGTATATTAAAATATGATTGACATCATCAAAAATATTGATATGTATCGGATGCAAGATAAAGTAATTGTACTAAAATTATTTATTGATTATACTTACTATTCAAGAATACACTATGAAAAGAACAATACTATTTACAATACTACTGATTTCTGCAGAACTTTTTTCACAGGAGTTCCTTCCCAACTATATGACTGAATGGGAAAAATCTCAATTGGAGTATTTAAGGAAGAATCCATACCCGCAGCAGGTTATGGACCCAAATCCACCGCCCGGACCTGTAAGGACTATGGCGGAATGGGAAGAACTCCAGGCTTTGCAGATAACATGGACATCACAGCTTCCGATATTGAGGCAGATAGTTGATCATGCACAGGAAGAATGCCTTGTGTATATAATCTGCACAGACTCCAACAGCGTTAAGACCTATTTGACATCAGGCGGTGTACCGCTCACAAACCTCCGGTTTTTGATAACATCATTTAACAGCATTTGGTGCAGAGATTACGGACCGTGGACAGTGTATTCCGGAACTGTTGATACGCTGAGAATAATTGACTGGATATATAACAGGCCAAGCAGGCCGCTGGATAATGCGACTCCCGTATTCATATCGAATTATATGGGAGTGCCGATACACCAAACGCTTAACTCGCCGAATGATCTGGTGAACACCGGCGGCAATTTTATGGCTGATGGCCACGGAACTGCATTCGCGAGCAAGCTCATCCTAACCGAGAACCAGTCAGGAAATCCATACGGTGTTTCTCCAAAAACAGAAGCGCAGATAAACGGCATAATGAACTCGTACATGGGCATTACAAGATATATAAAGATGGAGACATTGCCTTATGACCAGATCCACCATATTGATATGCATATGAAGTTGCTTGACGAAGAAACGCTGCTTGTTGGCCAATATCCTGCGGGTATTGCTGACGGGCCACAGATCGAGCTGAACCTGCAGTATGTTCTCGCGAATTTCAGGACATGTTTCGGCAAGCCGTATAAAGTTGTAAGGATTCCAATGCCTCCGGGACCAAACGGACAGTATCCAAACAACGGCGGCGATTACAGGACATATACCAATTCCGTTTTTGTGAATAAAACAGTAATTGTTCCGACGTATGCACAGCAGTACGATACAACAGCTTTGAGGATATACCGCGAAGCACTTCCAGGGTACAAAGTTGTTGGCATTGACTGCAATTCCATAATCACCTCACTTGGTGCGATACACTGTATAACTAAAGAGATCGGGGTAAGTGAGCCGGTATTCATATCACATTCAGGCATACGCGATACAAACAATGCGGGGAATCCGACAGAAGTCAAGGCTTATATTAAATCAAAAAGCGGTATCCAAAGCGCTAAGATGTTCTGGACACTTGATACTAATTCCGGTTTCACACAGGTTAACATGACCAATGTTGGTGATACGTTCAGAGCTAACATTCCGCCGCAGGTTCAAGGTTCAAAAATTTATTATTATATTTCGGCCACATCCGTGAGCGGAAGGACCGTATCAAAGCCGCTGCCTGCGCCTTCGGGAAATTTCAGGTTTACGGTTTCCTCTCCGATTGGTGTAACACCTATTGGAAATAATACACCTGTTAGATTTGCTTTGATGCAGAACTATCCGAATCCGTTTAACCCTGTAACAAGGATCAAGTTCGATATAGCAAAAAGCTCTAATGTAACTTTGAAGATATATGATGCATCAGGCAAAGAAGTGCTGAAAGTCACTGATGCTTTCATGAACGCCGGCTCATACAGCTTCGAGTGGAATGCATCGCGCTTCGCAAGCGGAATATACTTCTACAAGCTGACCGCAGGCGGATTTACGGATGTTAAGAAGATGATATTGATGAAATAGGATCGCAGATTAAACTGATTAGAGGATTTACCTGATTTAATTTTTGAGTTTAAGGAAGATTTAGGAATCCCCGTTTTTGCCCACAGCAGGACGGGGATTTTTGTTTGCGTGCTGCATAGATTTACTTCGGATAGCAAGAGAAGAATTGATTATCACCTCACCCCCGCCCCTCTCCTTAAAGGAGAGGGGGAAAGGAATTGAAGAGTAATGCTCCCTTTGATGAAATGTGGCACGAGTACAGATATGAAGTATGTTTATGGCTTCTCTTTGTGTCTTAGAGCCTTTGTGTCTAACTGCCTTATGCCTCTCACGAACATTAGAAGATTCTCGTTCCTCGATTCGTGAAATTAGTGAAATTAGTGTCAGAATCTTTTAATTTTTTTATAGAGAGGGATTTGGTATTTGCTATTTACTGATGTAATATGGATTTTTGTATCTTATTCTAAAATCAATCCATTAAAAGAGGTTAAAATATGCAGGATACAAAGACCTGGCTTGCCGATATTGGCAGAACAATTGACGCAAAAGATGCAAAAAAGTTTTCTGAGTATATTACAGAAGATGGTGAATTCCGCTTTGGCAATGCTGAATCTGTTTTCGGCAGAAAGCCAATTGAAGACTACGTTGCGGCATTTTTCGGGATGATAGGCTCAAGCGCACATGAGGTACTGAACTACTGGGAAAGCAACGACGGCATTGTGTGGGAAGGAAGAGTGACCTACACAAGATTAGACGGCAAGGTAGTTCCCGTTAACTTCACAAATATTTTTTATATGAAGGGTGACCTGATAGAAAGATATTTGATATTTATTGATAATACTCCGCTGTTCGCTCAGTAATCTGCCGGGAAGATCATCTCAAATATTTGAGACGAAAAATCAAAAAGGGGCGTATGCCCCTTTTCATATTGATATAACCTATATCTTTTTTATTTCTTTTCTCTTGCAGGCGGGGTGTGCAATGCAACCTTGTTGCCTTCGGTATCAAGAAAGATCGCGAAGTCGCCTATCTCAGGTGTGATCGGTGTTCTTGGCACCACAACTTTGCCGCCCGACTTATCAATTCTTCCAATAACTTCATCGATAATTCCGTCTGCATTCAGGTAGATCATCGCGCCTTTATCGCTTGGCTCGTATCCTTCGCCATGTACAATTGCGCCGCTTACTCCTTTACCGTCGCCGGGGAGGAATCCCATTCGGTAGGGACCCATCATCTGGTCTTCGATCTTACATTCAAGGATAGCTTCATAGAACTTTTTTGCCCTTTCAAAATCTGTAACAGGCAGTTCAAACCAGTTTATTGTATTTCTCATTTTGAGCCTTTCAGTAAATAGTTAATTGATTGATGGACAAAAATAGCGATCCGGGCTGTTTATGACTTCTTAATTCCTGCTAATTTTCTTTCGAATGAAAAATAGTTGTTACGCATAGTTTCGGGCGATATGCCATACTTCTGCTTGAACAGCCAGCTAAACGAACTTAAGCTGCTGAATCCGACTGAAAAACAGACTTCAGTAATAGGGATATCGGTTTTCATTACCAGATCTATTGCCCTGGATAGTCTTTTTTGGGCAATATACTTATATGGGGTATCTTCAAATACGGTCTTGAACAGCCTGATAAAATGAAAGTTGGACATGCATGCAATTTTAGCCGCGTCTTCTATCTTGATTTCTGAAGCAAAGTTATCATCTATGAAATCCTTTGCGTCATTTATCCTCTTGTAAACTTCCATTCTTGTTGACTTCTTGACCGCAGGGATCTTTTCGATCTCCTCCCCTACCTGCCTGTGGATCTTAAGCAGCAGTTTAAGGAGTAAAAAGAACTCCTCTTCAAGCCACTGGTTATCATCGAATCCGGTTTTTGCGGCAAAGGCAAACTTATACATGAACTGCATTATCCTTCCATCGAACGGGTAGATCATTTCCATGAATCTGACAGGCTGTGTGCCCTGGTTTATGCTGCTATCGAGTATATTATCTTCGCCTGTAACTAAACTCGAGAGCACTTCTTCAGCAAATGATGGCCTGAAGAACACAGAAAGCGTTTCGGATTCTGTTTCAGTCTGTATTCTGGCTGAATATTTCTGCCCTTCATTAAATATCAGGTAAGAAAATGGCTGAACCCTGTAGCTCCGCTCCTTAGTGGCGAAATACTCCTCGCCTTTTATTGTGAATTTCAGTGTAAGCGGGCCGGTATGAAGCGGATAGTAAGCTGACTTGGTACGGTTATAAATTATCATGTTTGGCCACTTCCATTCTGGGCATGGAGCATTGATATCAAAACCCGGTTTTGTATAATCAGGATAGCCTAATAAGATCATTTAACAATTTCAGTTGAATTTTTACCTGAGGGTTAGCAAGGTTAGATATATTTGTGAACATATTCAACTGAAAAAAACAGATTGCTTCCTGATAAATAGTACACGACAGTAAATGAATAACACCCTAAAACTATGTTAAAAGAAGTTTCTTTACCCTGGATTTCAATATACTTAACCTCACCCCCCTAACCCCCTCCTGACAGGAGAGGTGGAACTGAGAAATTTTTGAGTTTTTTCTCCCCTCTCCCTTTGGGAGAGGGGCTGGGGTGAGGGTCGAATGCAAAATTACTGAGTATTTATTTCACTGTCGTGTACTAAGTTTTAGAAGTCTTAGCAGGCTTATTTTATCAGGATCATTTTTCTGGTTTCTTTGAATTCACCATATTCTATTGAATAGATGTAGGTACCTGAAGAAAACCCTGCGGCATCAAAATTGATCTCGTAACTGCCGGGCTGCTTTGTTTCCTCTATGCCATAGACTTTTCTGCCCACAATATCATAAACTGAAAATTTTGCTATCTGTTTGCCCGTGCCTGAGGGAATATCGAATTTAATCTTAGTTACCGGATTGAACGGATTTGGATAGTTTTGATGAAGCTTGAATCCGGAAGGGATATTGTTTGAGATTTGTTCTATAGCTATTGGTGAAGTATTCCCATACTTATCAGTTTTTACCACAAGCCAGTTGAAGGTCGCTGAGTTCTGAGGCTTAATGTAGCCGGTCAGCACAAAACCGCTATCACTGGGTGCAGAAACAGAAAGATACATCACTTTATCAAGCGGCGGGTAATAATGAACTTTATTCATTATCAAACTGCCGGAAGAATCGATCATAACAAACCTGCTGTTGATGCCGTATCCGCCTGTTGCCAGAGCAAACTTATTGCTGCCCCCTCTTATAATGGCATAACCGTTCATAATTGAATCTGTAACGTAAGTTCTTTCCCATTTCGTGACCCCGTTTAGATCAAACTTCCTGCAATAGAGAAAATTATTTGTATTACCTGATACAATAAAGCTTCCGGCGGAAACTTTAACCAGTGAGCACATCATAGTACCTGCTGCGGTATATTTCGACCATATTTCATTCCCTGCTGTATCAAGCCTGCGGATGAATCCCTGGTACCCGGTTGATTGAGCTATACCGGTAAAGTAATATGAGTTGTTTGACTCGAGGAAATCAAGCACAAAGGTATTGGGAAAGTTTGTATTCTGGTATTCCCTGTACCACTTCAGGTTACCGCTGGAATCCACCTTACCTGCAGAATTATTGCCGTAGCATATCAGATATTTATAGTCATCGGTGAACTTCAGGTACTGGAATCCGATAACGTGGCTGAATACCCTGCGCCATAGTGTGTTTCCGCTTTGGCTGATCTTCAGGATACCATCTGCCGTATTGAAATAAAGGTTGCCCGAAGGGTCTTCTGCAGTGCGGATATAAACACGGTCGCCGCCGGAGTATATCTTCTTCCACAATATATCACCCTGTTTCGAGTATTTGATTATGACCGATGAGGCTCCGTAGCCGCTATCACCCACCACCAGGAAATTCCCGTCGCGGGTCTGTATGGATGTAAACGCTTCGTCGTTTGCTGAACCGCCAAAGGTCCTGCTCCAAGTGAACTGGGAGTAAGTTTGCTCTGCGGCAAGCATTAAAGTAAATACTAAGAGGCTGAAACCAACTTGTAAAGGTATGCTTAAGTTCTTCATTTCTTTAACTTCTTATTAAAGGTTATTGAATCAACTGCAATGCAAGATATGCATTTTCTGCTTGCATGGCAATCATGTTTTGTGCGTATTTTTATGCTAACATCTGCTTAACATATATTTAACCGGTTTCTTGAAAACCTATCCTAAATTGCAGAAACAGGCTTAACAAAAGGCTGTATATTAAGAATTCAGAATTGATTTTTGTGCAACCTTTGGCTATTTTGCGTTAGCAAATTTTGGGTTATTTGCTTAATTCCGCCCATGAGCGGTAAAACACATCGGTTCATCTAAAAACGAGTTTTAATATTACTGAATGAGAATTTATACCGGTTCTTTTTTAAACCGTATTGTTAAATATTCCATTTCAGCTGTCTTATTCTGCGTAATCATTTACGGGGGATTTGTTTCGGCTGATGACGACGTTAACAAATACACGAATGTTGGAAACATTGGCCTTACCATAACTAATTTCGGAACGATTGGGCACGGATTTACGCTCTGGCCGGGGCAGCCTTCATGCGAGTACCCCAAAGCATCACAGATCGAGCACCTTTTTGACGGCGGACTTTGGATCGGCGGCTATAAGAATGGTGTGATACGGGTCACTACAGGTGCGATTGACGCATCTTCTTCAAACCGCGGCGAAGGATTTGAATACACCAACGCGGCGGGCCAAACCATAACACAGAGATCATCACTTTTAACTTCACCATTTTACTCTCCTCTTGCAATTTCACACCAGGATTTCATTTGCGAATACACAGATACGAACACCAATATTGGCGGCCAGCTTATTGTCAACCACAATCCGCTTGGACTCAAGGTAATACAGCAGTCTTATTGCTGGAACTACCCCTATGCTGATTTTTTTGTTATCATGCGCTACAGGATAATCAATATTGGTTACCGCGGAGATAATTCAAGGATCGACAGCATTTATACAGGTATGTGGACTGACTTGGTTGTCAGGAACACACAGATCACCAGGCCGGGAGGCTCGACCTTCTACACAAAAGGCGGCAACGGATGGGACAGCCTCTATAATATGGGCTATGAATTTGATGCGGCCGGAGATGTTGGTTTCACCAACAGCTATATAGGTGTTAAATTCCTCGGTTCAACCCCGTACGGCAGAACCATGGCCGATACACTTCCAACCGGCAGAAATTTTGTTACATGGCAGTTCAGGAATACAGTTGACCCCGTTTACTTCGCTCCGCAATCGGATGAAGGCACACCTACACAAATAGGCCGCTACGGCAAGATGAAGGGATACTTCACTGGAACAACTAAAGTTAACTCATCGATACTTTCACAGATAAAGCAGCCATCGAACAGGTCAATTCTGGTTTCAGGCGGTCCATACACATCACTCAACTATCTCGATACACTTGAGGTTGTATTCGGAATAGTATGCGCTAAGAAAACCGGCAACGACCCGCAGAGCTGGGATTCAACTATTCAGAGAACAGAGCTGAGAAGCCATGCTGACTGGTGCCAAAAAGCTTATAACGGCGAAGACAAGAATGGCAACGGCAGGCTTGACCCGGGTGAAGATATCAACGGAAACAATTTTCTTGACAGGTACCTGCTTCCTTCACCTCCTAACTCTCCGATAACGAAGATAGTAAATGAAGAAAGCAAAGTTTCGGTTTACTGGGCAGCAAACTCTGAAAGAAGCATCGACCCTATCTCGCTCTCACAGGATTTTGAAGGCTACAGGCTTTACCGCACCAATGCAGGCGCAGATGTTGAGCTTGGCGGCTCGCTGCTTTCATCTTTTGTTCTGAACGGTGATTTTGACAGTATTAACAATATAGGCAATAATACAGGCTTTAACTATATTAAGCTCACGCAGCCCAAGACTTTCCCAAATGATACAAATCAGTATTGGTACAGGTTTGAGTATAATAACCAGCTTCGCGGCTGGCAGTACGTGTATGCATTAACAGCATACGATAAAGGTGATTCAGCCAATAATCTTGAATCGCTTGAAAGCAGTCTGCTCGCGAATTCATTCCGTCTGGTTCCAGGCTCGCCAAGCAGTGAGGATGAATCGACGCCTATAGGTGTTTACCCGAATCCGTACTATGGCAATGCAGCGTGGGATGGGCAGCAGGAACGTGAACGAAAGATATATTTTTACAATCTGCCTGAACAGGCCGAGATCACAATATACACAGTTGCAGGCGATGTTGTTGAAAAATTCACACATGACGCCCGAAACTATTCAGGGAGCGATATTCAATGGTTCAAGACTTTCGCCGACGGAACGCAAATTATGTCAGGCGGTGAACATGCATGGGATTTGATCACAAAGGATGACCAGGCAATAGCAACTGGTCTTTATATATTCACCGTAAAAAATAACAAGACGGGCTTCATTAAAAAAGGAAAGTTTTTGATCATAAAGTAACACACCCCGACACGCTAAAGCGTGTCACCCCTCTCAAGAGGGGAATTAGATTTAAGGTTGTTTTAGATTTTGTTCAGTTAAATTGTTATTAATAAATTCCCCTCTGGAGAGGGGAAGAAACTGATGTATGATAATACATCAGTTGAGGGGTGTGTTAATTGAAAGAAAGATTGATTACCACCAGTTTTGAATTGCAACATTTTCGCATTCTTTTAGAATTTTGAAAAATTAAAAAATATACCACCAATGAAACGAATACTACCATACCTTGCAGCTTTTGTTTTGGTTCTCGCTATAGGTTTTTACTTTTTGTACCCATCAAATATTATTACAGTTCAGACGGTACCGAATGACTCGCTCGCTATCGGGCATGACCGTTCGCTTAAGGCGGGCGATACCGTTACGGTCACCGGAAGGGTTGTTGCACCTTCTGTGGTTAATGCCAGCGGCAATGATTTCAGGATCCTGATGAGGGGCCAGAACTCAAGGACAATTTACATACAGGATACAAGCAACAACATATTTGGTGGTATTATAGTAAGGCAGGCTGATACCGTTTCAAACACCGGTATTACTAACCTTGATTCAGGTATGAAAGTAACTCTGACAGGTATAGTCCAGGAATTCCCGGATATAATATCATCAGGCGCAACCCAGCTTAAGCTGGATACATTAAGTATCATACAGGTACTGCCTACAATAAAGAAGAGGCCGGCACCGATCCAGGTTAATGTTTCAGATTTTGATTCACTTGGTACTGTAAAATTCCTTACAGGCGAAAAATACGAAGGTATGTATGTTCAGCTTAACAATGTAACTATCGGCGCGCAGAGTCCGTTAGGCGTAAGAAATGTAAGAAGGCTTATTGATGCAAACGGCAACTTCATTTACATGAGAGATTTTTCAAACTTCTATTCAACAGGCCCGACTCCTTCATGGGGATGGACAGCATACACTCCCCCTTCGATAGGCGCAACGGTTACATCAATTCGCGGAGTAATTGTAAACAGCGCTTATGCTGACGCAAACGGCGGCTTATACGGATACGTTATTGTTCCCATCTACCCGAATGATCTCACAATGGGTAACACTCCACCGTTCATCAGCAGCGTTAACAGAATACCCGGCGTACCCAAGCCATCGAACACAGTACAGGTTAATGCAGTAGTATCAGATACACTATCACCGGGGCTTATGTCAGTTGATAGCTGCCAGTTGTTCTACAGGATAAACAAAGGCGCTTACCAGAGGTTAACAATGTCGCCTTCCGGTAACATTTTTTCGGCAACACTTCCTTCTCAGCCGCTTGGCACACTTGTAGAGTATTTCATTAAAGCCAGGGATAATGCAGGCGCAGTAAGGCTTAATCCTTCCGATACATCAAAGTCAACTTATTTCTACTATGTAAGAAATAACGACACGATGACAATCAAGGATATTCAGTACACACCGAACAACGGCGGATTCTCCGGTTACAACGGGTATGATGTTACAACAGAAGGCGTTGTTACTTGTGACACCAGCGATATACCGGCATTCTCATTCACAAGCCCGGGCGGAACACAAACATCACCCAGAAGAGTGATCATCCAGGATGGCAGCATTGCCGGCGGATGGAGCGGAATCTGGATAGACGGCAACGCTACCGACCCGCTTGTAAAAGGAACAAGGGTTAGAGTGAGGGGTACCGTAAGTGAGACCAACGGTATGACCAGGCTGATTATTGCTACACCGGGTGATATTCAGAATCTAGGCGCAGGTACTATACCCCCATTTGAAGTTTTGACACCTGCAGTTCTTGCAGATAATAAAGTTGACGGCGATACAACTGCCGAGAAATGGGAAAGTGTGCTGGTAAGATACGCAAACCAGTGTGTGATTTCATGCGTGAATGCACCTTCGGCATCAGGCTGCACAAGCGATAACCCGCTGCCTGATACATCATTCAGAAGGAATTTCGGCGAGATACTGGTAGTTTATCCCGGCGAAAATGTAGAATCAAGGATAGAGCTCCAGGACGGAAACCACACTAAGACAAACGGCTGGGATCCGGCAGGACCTAACTACTATACAGGCGGACCCGTTGGTACACTCTTCCGCAAGTGGGATGGAATATCATCGCTGCAGGGTGTGTTGTACTATGCTTTCGGCAAGTATAAAATTGTACCGAGAACTAATACTGATTTCGGAACAGTGATTGGTGTAAACCCGATCTCAGAGATTGCTACACAGTTCTGGCTTAAACAGAACTATCCGAATCCGTTCAACCCCGTAACAAACATAGTTTACAACCTGCCGGTTGAAGCGGAAGTATCAGTTAAGATATTTAACCTGCTTGGCCAGGAAGTAATGACACTTGTAAGCGGAATACAGAACAAAGGCAAGTATGAAGTCAAGTTTGACGGCATGAATCTTGCAAGCGGAATGTATATCTATGTTCTTGAAGCAAACACCTTTGAAGGCAACAACTTCAGGGATGTTAAGAAAATGGTATTGGTAAAATAAACAGAACATTTGAAATTGATAATTCCCCTCTTGAGAGGGGAAGAAACTGATGTCTGTAAAGACATCAGTTGAGGGGTGTGTTCAATGGAAAGACAAAGAATCATTCCGTATAACCCCAGGCTCAAAGAGCTTGCAAAGAATTTAAGGAAACAAGGAATTTTATCAGAAGTATTGCTGTGGAATGAGCTGAAGGGTAAAAAGCTTGGATTTGATTTTCACAGACAGAAGCCAATCCTGGAATACATTGTAGATTTTTACTGTAGTGAGCTGGGCTTGGTGATTGAGGTTGATGGATGTACACACAATGATAAAATTGATGAAGACATGATAAGACAAGCAGAACTGGAAAAACTTGGTTTAACTGTTTTGAGATATTATGATGTTGATGTAAAGCAGAATTTGGGAAGTGCAGTCGATTCTATTAAAGAATGGATCAATGAACACACCCCGTCACGCTAAAGCGTGACACCCCTCTCCAGAGGGGAATTGGAATCAACAAACGCAAAATGATTTAAACCCCCTGTTGACCGGGGTGAAAACGAAATGAATATCAGACTAATAAAATATTACATATTGCTTTTCATTTGTACAGTGACTTTGTACAACTGCACAGATGTGCCTGAAGGGCTGGTAACAAACTATGCTCCCGAAACGCATTTAACGCTTTACCCGGATAGCATTATAAGTCCGCAGATAACCAGGATAAAGATCACTTGGTGGGGCGATGACCCGGACGGACTTATTGCAGGCTACAGATTTTCATTCGACAGCACCAATTGGACTTATTCCGAAGGCAATGACAGCACATTCCAGCTTGTGATAGTCGGCAATGACAGTACTTTCAGGTTCTGGGTAGCGGCAGTGGATGATAAGGGCAACATTGATCCAACCCCTGCTACAAATCTGTACCCCGTGTTTAACTCACCCCCAAAAGTAACATTTAATGCCGGCACAAGCATCCCGGATACATCATTCCCGGTGGCAACTTTCGCATGGACAGGCACGGATCCGGACGGTGATAATTCTATAAGCAAGTATTACTACGCTATAAATGATACTTCAACATGGAATGAGCTTAATTCAACGGTCAGCAGTGTTACACTAAAACAGGCAAACGGCATTATTCCCGGGCAGAACAACAAGCTTTACCTGAAGGCTAAGGATATCGCGGGAATTTACTCTCCGGTTGTAACAATGCCGGATTCCAACCGTACATGGTTTGTAAGGCCTGTAAACGGAAGGGTTCTTTTAATAAACGATTACTTCCGCACAGCGCCCACTGATGTTAACCAGGCGGTTCAATTTTATGAATCGGCAATGGATACCATAAGGTTCAGCAAGCTTGATATAAAAGTAAATTCGGGCGGCAATGTTCCAAAAATTGTGAACCCGATGTTCATTGAAACTTTGAAGTTGTTCCAGGCAGTTATCTGGTTCGCAAACCGCGGGAATAATACTACTGATATAGCGAATTTTGACCTTGCCCAGCAGACGCTTCCGTTTTATGTCGCTTCCGGCGGAAAAGTGTTCTTCACAACCGGGTTCCCCGATGCTATAACTTCACAGGGCAGCATAATAAATTTTGCGCCTGTTGATAGCCTCACGGCATTCCAGTTCACAAGCTTGCCGCTTCAGACGCAGACAATAAGCTTTGATAATTCATACCCTGTGCTGGAATCAGGCTCACCATCACCTGACAGGGTGCGCGGCATCAAGTACAGGTTCGGGACACCCGTAATATGCAAGCTTCCGCTCAGTACGCCGTACGACACATCACAGGTAACAGTATGCATAAAGGATTTCAGTACAAACCCGAAAGTTGTATTTATGTCAGTACCGCTCAACAGGATGAATTTCAGCGGCACCGGTGCTGATTTTTTGAAAAGAGTTCTAAGCGATTTTGGTATAAACTGATATGATAAAACATCTGCCGAAAATACTATTTTTTCTTCTCGTTCTGATCGCAGCAAATGCAAGCAGCCAGACCGGTTCAATAAGCGGTATTGTGCTGGATTCATCCAAGAACCCTGTTCCGGATGTGAACATAAAGATCAAAGGAAGCTACATCGGAACCGCAAGCGATATTGATGGCAAATTCACGCTTGATAAAGTACCCGAAGGTGAATATACCGTTTCTGTTTCATCAATTGGATACAAAACAGTTGAATACACAGATATCAAAGTAAGAAAAGATGAAGTAACAGAGCTAAACGTAAATCTGAACACTACTTCATTCACCGTTGGCGAGGAAATTCTTGTAGTAGGTGAACGCCCGCTGCTTGATATAGAGCAGACTGAGTCTAAACATGTGATGAACAGCAAAGATATCGAAGGCAAGATTGTAGAGAATGTAGTTGACGTTGTTACTCTTCAGCCGGGTGTAATAAAGCAGGATGATGCTTTGTTCATAAGGGGCGGCAGGTCTGATGACAACTCGTTTTTGTTGGACGGCGTTTCAGTGCAGGACCCGCTTGCAGGTACAGGATTCGGATTGCAGCTTTCAGCGCAGGCGCTGGAGGAAGTTGAGGTTATTACCGGCGGGTATAATGCTGAGTACGGCCAGGCAACATCGGGTGTTGTGAATGTTAAGACAAAAGACGGCGCATATAATAAGTTCTCTCTTAACTTATCATACAAAAGAGATAACCTTGGTTTTAATAAAGATTCACGCTCTTCATTTAATACAGATATTTTTGAAGCAAATATCAGCGGTCCGGAACCGCTGACAAAATTCCTGTTCAAGCAGCTTCTGGGAATCAAACTTCCGGGAGAAATTACGTTCTTCGGGAATTTCCTGATGAATATTTCCGACGGATTCACTTCGGTAACCGGATTGAATGATAACGAGGTATCCGGATTCAAAGCTAAGCAGCTTTATTCATCTATATTCAAAGGCTCAAAGTTTGCTCCCAGGCAGAACAACAACTGGTATTGGCTGGGCAAGGCTACCTGGAAGATACGCGAAAACATGAAGCTGTCGTACTCATTTAACCAGTCGGTTGCGATCAACCAGAACTCGCAGAGCTTACAGACGAACCTGGAATATGTTGAACCCGACCCCGGTTACCAGTATAACTTCCAGGAAATACTTGATAACGCTAACACCTACACTCATCTCAATGTGTTCAATAGCATTGGATGGGAACATGCAGTTGGCTCAAAAACTTTTTACGAGCTTAAGCTCACGAAATACTTCACGCAGCTCAGGGTTGATGCCAACGGCCTCAACTGGGATGAATACACAGAGCCGCAGGATATTATAAAACCGCCATTTGTTTATTATCCAACAGGTGATACTAACAATCCATACGGTATCATTCCCGGTGACGGATTCTTTGACGTGGGCAATGCTTATACATGGCATGACCACTACGTGGATGAATACAGGCTCAAGTTCGATCTAAGCCATAC
>JAYRXC010000037.1:0-10526 GCA_041917655.1 Ignavibacteria bacterium
CTGGAAGCTAAACCCCCGATTCAGAAATACGATGGATTATATTTTCGTTTCAAACATCATTTAACGAATACTATAACTATACTCCCCCCTTTTAAGAAGCAAAAAGGGGGGACGGGAATGAGCTTTTGATTCTGCCCCCCCTTCTTCTTCTGTGAAGGGGGGATGATAGCTAAAGGATTACGATTGGGAAATTTGTTCTTTATTTTTGTAGTAAATTAATCCTAAATGGGGGTTTATCTTTAAGCTAAACCCTCGATAATAGTTAATGATGGTGAAGAATCTAGTATCAATTATCATCTAACGAGTACTGCAAATATACTCCCCCCTTTTAAGAAGCAAAAAGGGGGGACGGGAATGAGCTTTTGATTCTGCCCCCCCCCTTCGGCTTTCCTGACTGCTTTAGCAGTTGTGAAGGGGGACGATCGCATCAAAGGTCGATAGCGGTGATTGAAAATAACTTCACAGAAATAATAAAGTATCAATGGGGGTTCGCCTCTAAGCAATAGGTGTTCACTATATAACAATATTAAAAATTGAGTTCACACAACAATAAATTTAACTTGCATTTTTCTTCTTGAACATCCCATTGATGAAATACATCGATGAATACGCCGGGCGGGTGCTATGCAAAGTGCTTCCCTTGCGGCGTCATGTGCCGCTGCCGGCAAAAAAGAGCGTCAGCAATATCCTCTTCATCAAGTTTTGGGGAATGGGAAGCATCATACTTGCCACACCGGCGGTAAAAAAAGTCCGCGCACGCTACCCCAATGCACGGCTTTCATTCCTCAGCTTCGGAGCAAACCGAGAAACGCTCTCCCTCATTCCGGAAATTAAAAACATCATAACCATCAGGCTTACGAATCCATTCGCATTTGCTGCGGATACTATAAAGATTATTCCGGCGCTGCGCAAATTAAACTTTGACATCGTTTTCGATTTCGAGTTTTTCACATATTACTCTGCCTTAATAGCCCGGCTTATAAAGGCAAAATATACAATCGGGTTCAACAACCACAAGAATCGCCGCAGCAGGCTGTTCAGCCGAACTGTTGAGTTCAATGACCACATCCATACGCGGGAAAATTTCCTGCACCTTGTTGGAGAAAGTGGAGCGAGTGAACCGTTCAGCAAGCTCACAGCCGCAGATGGCAGCCTGCCCGCAGAGCTCCTGGCCAAACCGTATATTGTGGTAAATCCAAATGCAAGTAAAATGGCATATGAAAGAAGGCTGCCGGCTGAATATTTCGTGCGGCTGGTGGATTCACTCACCATTAGTTCGGAATTCAAAATAGTTTTCACCGGTTCTGCCGAAGAAAAAGAATACGTCGGCAGTATAGTTTCACGGCTTGCTGGTAGAAGAGATGTAATTGATCTCTCCGGCAAGCTTTCCGTTAGCGGGCTGACAGAGCTGATCGCCGCTGCGAAATGTCTGATCACTAACGATAGCGGCCCGCTTCATATCGCCTCGGCGGTTGATACCCCTGTGATAGCGTTTTTCGGACCGGAGTCACCTGTGCGCTATGGTCCGCTTTGCACCCGGCAGCTTGTATTTTACCGCGGGCTGGAGTGCTCGCCATGCATGAGTATATCCAACAGCAAAACCGTAAACTGCATCCACTCCGAACCCATCTGCATGACCGGTTTTGATATAAATGAAATAATAAAAGAAGTCAGTAGGTTTCTAATTTCCTGATCAGGTATTTAGGAAATATTTAAAACAATCTATAAGGATATAATCAATATCCTGTGATGAGAAAGGTGAACTGGAAATAGATGTAGTTTTCAAAAGGAATGATAATCTATATTATTCAATTCCGCCTTTGTAAATTACCGTTAAGAAATTATTTGAGCAGATACAACACAGGACAATCTGTTTGAGTCCGGAAACTGCCGGACGAGTTATTTTCCTGTGCAGCGAAAATAATTTCAGGTAATTTTCAACAGCGGGCGATTTTTCTTTGGTTACTTTCTTTTGATCGTTCAAAAGAAAGTAACACTAATAACCAAATTTGCCAATAAACCGAAATACTAAAACTGAAAGAACTAACCAATAAAATATTTAAAGATACCTTCATCGTAATGGCTGCTAACCTGGTTAACTATGGCGGTATGTTCGTCCTGGCCGTCATGATAACCCGTATGCTGGGCATCGATGCGCTTGGAGAGTTCACTCTCATTTTTTCATTTGTAATGATACTTACTGCTGTTACTGATCTCGGCATGACGCAAATGCTTGTGCGCAGGCTTAACCAAGAGCGCGGCAAAGCGTGGAGCATCATCAGAAGCGTGAACCGGTTCCGGCTGAATTTCAGCCTAATTTGCGTGGCCGCAGCAATTTGTGTTATGTATTTTATTCCCGGTACGAATCTCACGGCGGCATTTGCAGCAGGTATAGCGCTCGTAATACCGAAAACCCTGCAGTCAGCTTATGATTCATCCATCCGTGCATTACAGCAGCAGCGGCTTCCCGCGATAATTAAAAGTGCAGTTACCCTGCTGCAGATTGTGTTTGTTTATATTATTCTGCTTGGGAGCCCGGGGATGCTCTATGTAATGCTTGTACTGTTAGTTACAGAAATTCTTGCAATGGGCGCATTTTATCTCACGGCCGAAGATCTATGGAAAAATGAAACTGATGTTAAAGACCGCACACTTATCCCGGTAAAACCGATCATTAATGAAGCTCTTCCGTTTTTTGGAAATAATCTGTTTGCCTTATCTATCCCTCGCATCACAATGATAATTTTGGGCTACATTTCCGGGTCTGCGTCACTCGGAATTTTCTCCGCTGCATCACGCTTTACAGGCGGCATCGGGTTGATATCGGGGGCGCTGTATAACACATACTATCCGGTTATGACAGGCAGCAAGATGACTCCCGCTGAAAGTTTCCGCCTGACGGTAAGGCTTACCGTTTATGCCTTTGGGCTTGGTGTTGTTATTGCTTCAGCCTTGTTTTTACTTTCTGACATTCTGATAGGGCTAAGCTTTAAAATACCCGAAGCAGCTTCCGTGCTGAAAATACTCTCGGTAACTGTAATCCCGGTTCTCGTTTACTCGGTACTGCAGCCTTATCTTATTTCTTTACACAGGGAAAATTTTATACTCAAATCTTATATTGCACTTTTCATATTGATTCTTCCCGCGTCAATCATACTAATTCACTTCTACGGATACTTCGGAGCTGCATATGCGGCAGTTTCCGCAGAAATGGCTATCTGTATAATCTTAATTGCAGGGTTCTTCAAATGCAGGCCGGCGTTACATCTCTAATTTATCGATAACAGCATGCAGCAAATAATAAAAAGCGAAATACTATCAGCAATACCGGGCATCGTGCACGGCATATCAACCAAGCAGGGCGGCAAGCCGCCGTTTTACAACAATCTAAGCATCAGCGTTGCGGATGATAAAGAGAACATCCGCCAAAACCGCGCGCGGTTCTTCGGCTCGCTCGGCATCCCGGAATCAAAGCTGGTTCACGCTAACCAGGTGCATGGCGCGAACATCACGCGCGTTGCAAAACCCGGCTTGTATCCCTCCACAGACGCGCTGATAACCAATACCAAAGATATTTACCTCGTAATAAGCATCGCGGACTGTATGCCTGTTATGCTGTATGATCCGGTCAACAATGCAGTTGGCAATATACACTCCGGCTGGCGCGGCACGCAGAAAAATATAGCAGGCAATACGGTTGAAAAAATGAAGGAAGAGTTTGGAAGTGATGCGGGCGGATTGATCGCATTCATGGGGCCTGCAATAAGCAAAAAAAATTTCGAGGTAGATGAAGACGTTGCCCTTATGTTCCCCGCTGAATACACATCACCCAAACCGGACACAGATGGTAAATTTATTGTTGATACCGGCCAAATGGTTTTTGACCAGTTGATCGCGGCGGGTTTAAACGCTGTTAATATTGAGCGATGCGGTTATTGCACATTCGATAGCGCAGAGCACCTGCATTCATACCGCCGCGATAAACACCTCTCCGGCCGCATGTTCGCTGTGCTCGGCATGAAGCCATAATGATTCATATCTCAGCTCAACAGATAACATCATTCCGCTCATACGGCCTTACCGGGCCATAAAGTAATTTCTCAGCTTACCCGTTTCTTATATTTTGGCTCTCTGAATGTAAGCTGGATCATCGTTCCCACCTTGTTTGTGATACAAATCTCTCCGTCAAGCTGTGATGCCAGCGAGGTTATCAGCGTCATGCCGAGTGAATTGGTTTTATCGGGGTCAAAATTCCCGGGCAGGCCAATGCCGGTATCGCTGACCTTCAGCCGGTATTCCTGGATTTCGTCATCTTTGCCGCCGGAGTTGTTCGTAAGATCCTCACGGCAGTTTACGCATTCAATCGAAAGCATTATCTCTCCCCGCATCTCGCCGGGGAAACCATGTTTCAGTGAGTTCGATATCGCTTCATTCATTATCAGCCCGAGCGGTATTATGGTATCGAGGCCAAACTCCACGCCGCCTGTCGAGCAGTTGAACTTCACGCGTTCGAATGATATGCCGTACGCGCTGTAAATATTCTTGGCAAGCATCATTACATACTCCCGCATCGAAGTCCTTCCAATGCTGGAGCTGCGGTACAGGTTTTCATGAACAAGCGCCATCGCTTTCACCCTGTTCCTGCTGCTGTAGATAGCTTCAAGCGCCTCGGGGTTCGTGTACTGCTCAACCTGCATATTAAGCAGGCTCGATATTACCTGCAGGTTATTCTTTACCCTGTGGTGGATCTCTTTCAGCATTATTTCTTTCTCTTCAAGAGAGTCCTTTAGCGCCTTATCCTGCTTCTTCTTATCTGTTATATCCTGCTTTATGGCTATATAATGTGTGATCTTTCCGCGGGTATCAAATATCGGCCCTATCGATGCAGATTCCCAGTAAAGCTCGCCGTTCTTCTTCATATTCAGGAACTCTCCCAGCCAAACATCTCCTCCGCTTATGCTCTGCCACATTTCATCATACAATTTCCGCGGCGTCTGGCCGGATTGAAGTATGCTCGGATTCTTGCCGATAACTTCTTCAAGGGTGTAACCCGTAAGCCAGGTAAAGTACGGGTTAACATATTCTATTTCACCCGCGGCATTGGTTATTACTATCGAATTCGGGCTCTGTTCTATTCCGCGCAAATACTTCCTGGATTGTTCGTAAGCTTCAGACTTTTCGCGGAATTCCTTCTGAAGGCTTTCGTAAAGCTTCGCGCGCTGCATTGATGAAGAAAGAAGTACTGCGAACGGCTCAAGCCTCTTCATATCCATTTCGGTAAACGTATCAGGCTTAAGGTTCTGAACCTGCAGAACACCTATAACTATATCATTCTGCTTAAGCGGTATTATTATGCCGCTCCTGGAGCCGCTGCTGAATTCATCATCTGACTCCTTCAGGTTGCCCTCTGTATCCACAAAAACCGAATAGTTCGCCTGCCGTATCCGCTCAGCCCAGTTCTTTATCAGCAATGGCTTACCGCTGCGAATGGCCTCGGATTGCGGGCCGCCGCCCGTCTTACTGATCTCTATCCTCGGCAGCACACCCGGATCAACTATATCACCTTCTATACAAACTGCTTCACATTCTATGTACCTGCCTTCTTCGGTTACGGATGAAACTACAACAGCGTCTGCGCTTATCACTTTCAGTATAGAGTCAATGCTGGTCTTATATATCTCGCCGGGGTTTATTGTGGCATTAGACATCAATCCTGTTTCACTCAGAAGCGCAAGATATTCAGCGTTCGTCTTTATCTCGTCCGCGTATTTAAGCTTGATAGTTATATCCTCATTGTAAGCAAGTATCCTCTCAACTTCACCCTCCGTGTTCCTTAGGGGGAAGGTGTAGATGTTTATCGATATCGGCTGGCCGTTTTTCTTTATGCGGTTAAGCTCCTTTGCGGCTATCAGCTCGCCGCGCAGCGAACGCCCGAGGTTTTCAAGGAACTCATCTTTTTTTGATTCCGGCACTATCGGAAGCACACGCCCTATCACTTCTTCGGCCTTCCAGCCGAACATGTTCTCCGCGGCCCTGTTCCATGTCCCGGCTACTCTTCCTTCCCGGTCAAGATCAAAAACAGCCATCGGCGAGCTTTCAATAATTGTGTTCAGGTATTCTGTTTTGGTCTCTAACTCCGCCTGGATCCTCTTGCTCTCGGTTATCTCAAACGCCGTACCCAGTATCTCCCGCGCGCGCCCGTCTTTATGGCGGCTGAATATCATTTCTCGGGTCCGCAGCCAGCGCCACTTGCCCCATGCATCCTTCATCCTGAACTCGTTTTCATAGTACTCCCCGTCTTTAAGCCTGCTGATCGCGGGAATGCCCGTGCTGAAATATTTTGCCGAATCATCCGGGTGAGTTATCGAAAGCGCAAGATCATTGCCAAACTTCTCTGCCTCTTCCGGCGTGTAGCCGAAAAGCTCAATCTGGCTGGGGCTGAAATAAGTGTTTTTCTTTTCTTCTATATTAAAAATATATATCATGCCCTGCGATGAATCAAGCAGAGTGCGGTTAAAGTGCTCAGAGTTCTTCAGCGATCTTATTATCGTCCGGTTTTCTGTATCATCTATCAGGAATGAAAGAACCGATATCAGCTTTCCCTCTTTGTCATACTCCGGTATCATCCTGCCGGAAATGAACTTTCCGGATGCTTCGAACTCCACCGTTTGCATTTTGTGCTCTTCCACAACGCGCCAGAATGCGGCTTCGACCTTTTTGGAAATTTCTTTTATCTTAAGGGTTTCGCCGGGTTTATGGCCAATCAGCCCGGGCGGTTTCAGGATATTCATCCTCGCGCCAAGCAGGTCGGTAGCGCGGCTGTTCGCGTATATGCAGGTACCGTCCGAAGGCCGCCTTCGGGTTATGCCTACGTGGATATTTTCGGCAAGCGAGCGGAACTCTTCTCCGCTTTGTTCAAGCTTCTCTGTTACCGAGTAGAGCGATCTGAAATATTTCTTCAGCAGGAAGAACAGCAGCAGCCCGGTTACGAAAACGAAGAACAATCCTTTGCCCGCTTCAAGCAAAAAGCCGTCAAGATTGTTATGAGTGTTTATCTCGTTGATGTAGTCAGTGGTAAGGATCCACAGCGAGCCTGCGGCAATATACCAGCCGGCAATGCGGAAAGCGTGTCTGCCCGGCCGGAGGCTGTGAAGTTTTTCGCTCAATTTTTCCATTGGCTTAAATGTAAAAGTTCATGGATTTTATCCCTGCAATTGGAATAAACATGAATACAAATTAGCAAAAAACAGATACAGTACAAATGAGAGTTATCAGAGGTAAACATGACTTTTATCGCCCCCGCCGACACCCTCGGCAAAATTTCCCCAAAAAACCGATGTTTATATGCAATTAGACTAGAAGGAGGAAAGAGTGCTTCATTTCCCCCTGCTGCGCTTTTTGCAGTCCCGCAGCACTTTAGAATAGCGGGAACAGGGGGAACACAAGGGGGTAGTCTCATGCTGAGCGTAGCGAAGTCCCGCGCAGCGGGATCGTGCTGAGCGGAGTCGAAGCATGCCGAACAAAGCCATCTCGTGCTGAGCGTAGCGAAGTCCCGCGCAGCGGGATCATGCTGAGCGGAGTCGAAGCACGGAGAGTACATTCAGCGATGCGTAGGCAGGAGGAATACAATGGGGTAGTATCAAAAAAGCTCTTAACACTAAGAACTCTCAATTAATGCTGTATGGCGGCAATCCCGGTACTGATAATTTTTGATCGCGAAACGATATGATGGTTTTCCTGATGTATGAATCAGGTAAATACAGATTACCTATTATTTCATCTATTTTTTCAGAGGTCAGGTTCATCTCGATCATGATATTTTCTCTGGCAATCTTTGCATATTCATCCTCCCCTGCCAATATCATGCATTTAAGGATTGAACATACTAATATCTGCGCATCGTTGTATGGGCCAACTTTTTGTTTGCTTAGTTCCCTAAGCAGTTTGTCGGCGTTTTGAATCTCCTTTTTAGTTTCCTTATCCATTTTAATTCTAAGTTAGGTTGTAGGTGATTTTACACAAATATACAGCATAGAAAATGCCGTAGTGTATCATTGAATGATACTCAAGCATTTTTACGAAGATTATTTTTATAATTGTTTGATTTTACGTTTCCCGCTAGCAGGCTTTACTACCTTAGTAGTAGCGCGCAGGACCGGCAAAACATGCGGGGAATACGGGGAATTGCTATTGGTGAGGACATTGGTTACCGGAAAACAATATATAGACCTTTATTATTTGAAAAACACAAAATTATGTATTATATTAATTTAGAACTTTTATAAATTTAAATACTTACATATGGAATTAGATGAAAGAACTTGGTACACTTATAATACCGAGTTAGATAACTTGGAGAATGCACTTTTGTTCCTTAGGAAAGTTCCTACCAATTTGGAGTTTATTTTTGGACAAAAGACATTTTTAGAGTTGTTTAATGATTTTACAGAAGATATCAATTATGATCACTTTATAAGTACTTTTTTTGAAGCCTCTGAACAATTACTTGGCAACTTATATAAAGTGGAGAATAGCCTTAATAATGAAAGATACCGAAACACCTTATATTCTAGACTTGCCGAAAATGGACTTTCCAAAAATTCATTAACTTTCAAAATAAATCTACTGAATTTGCATTGGAAACGTGCATATTCTACTGTCAAAGATGGTATTATAGATTTTGCCAATAGCAAAACAGTAGGTCTATTCAGAAAGGTTTTGGAATTCCTGAACTCTATACTAGGCAGTTTTGCGAGCATAATACCAGGTGTCGATGCTGTAAAGGAAATAAAAGAAATTGGAGAAAGTCTATTAGGGCTTGCCGAAAAGTAGTATTTGCAGCTTGCGGGTTTCTTTGTTGTTTAATGACCATGCAAAGCAAGCTTTAACTTGCAATTATACCTCAAAACTGAATCTTCAAGTTTGAAAGGAATTTGCTTTAAGAAATGGTTACTTGCTAACAGCTGCCTAAAAGAAACATTGTTTAGCGCACAGTTCGTTGACGAAAACACCAACGAAGGGGCTAAATAGGAGATTACAATGACGACTAAAACTGCCAGTTCTAATTTTTTTGATGTAAGTCTTGTGATTGCATTATCCATACTATTCTTCTATATATTTTCTTATTGCTTCACTATTGGCTATTATAAACAATTAGGACTCGTACTGAATCTTACTTCCTTAGATTACAGTCTTATTGTAACAATGCTTGATGCGCTTATCCTACCCTTTCTAGCGTCCTTGATTCCATATTTGGTATATTATCTTTTGCCCGAACACATTAGAAACAGATATACACTTGTTGACATTTTAAAGTATACACTGTTTATCTTCTTATTTATACTCTATGTTAAATGTTACGATAGTGTTACAAGCGAACATACCACTATTGTGTATTTTCTTGGCATATTATTACTTGTCAGGCTTTCAATTACTGTTTTGAAAAAACGATCGGTGCGCTCTAGTCTTCACATTGCGAATGCATCTTTAAAACTTTATCAATTTGTCTATTTTGCTATGGCAATATACGTTTTAACCTTGATGTTTGTTAGTTGGGGTGTAACCTGCGCAAAGAACAATGATACCTTCATAGAATTCTACGATGATAAGGTATCTTACTATGTTCTTACCAAAATACCGGACGCTTATATCTGTATACAACCCGACAGCATTGGTACTTACGATCATCATATAATTTTGTCAACTGAAGATGTAAGTAATAAATTTAAGATGCGCAATACTAAATACGGTAAGGTAGAAATGAAATTTGCTTATGAAAAATAGTATCCTATTTTTAGTGTGCCTGTTTGCTTGCCAAGTTTATGCACAGAATACTGTCATCAAAGTCTATGATGGTGACACATTCCTGATCGACACAGGCGAAAAAGTGCGTTTGCTTGGTATAGATACCCCCGAAAAATGGGATAGTGGGAAACTTGATCGAGATAGTGAACGCAGCGGGAAGGACAAAGAGATAATTAAGAAACTAGGACAACTCGCTAGTATTTATACTGAAGGAGTGCTTCTAAATCAAAAGATTATTTTATTACCTGATTCTACCAATAATGATACGGATAGGTATGGCAGATTGTTACGCTATGTTTATTTAGAAGATGGAACAATGTTTAATCTTAAGATTACACAAGATGGATATGCGTATGCATATGTGAAATATCCTGTGATTTATGCAGAACAGTTTTTACAAGCGCAATATGAGGCCAGAGTAAACAGTAGAGGTTTGTGGGGTGACATTAACTTTGAGGAGATGAAATAGGAGATCTGTACTTTTATATAATAGATGAAGCGGGTATTGATAACTGACACTTTTGTGTCTAATACAGTGGTATTCAAAACACGTGTAGATATAACTCTGTACCTATTGCGCAATATGCATCATAAATGCAGAGCATTTTCCAAAGATTTATTAAATGCATTCTCATTTGAACAATTGTAAAAAGGTACGCCCGTAATTAAATAACTATCAGTGTGAATTTTAATTGTTGTCTCGTCATCTCTTATGTTTTTAA
>JAYRXC010000038.1:0-8091 GCA_041917655.1 Ignavibacteria bacterium
GGAACAGAATGTAACTGTAAATCCGCCGGTTAAGTTTGATATGGGTCAGAACTATCCAAACCCCGGCAATCCAAAGTGCAAAATAAACTTTGAAATGCCCGTGAACGGAAAGGTCACAATTAAACTTTATGATATTACAGGCAGCGAAGTTTACACAGTGCTTAATGAAACCCGCGAAGCTGATTATTATACCGTTGAGTTTGACGGCTCAAACATAGCATCAGGTGTTTACTTTTACAGGATCATTGCCTCCGGCGAAGGACAAAGCTATACTAAAACCATGAAAATGGTAATAGTAAAGTAAGCAGCATAATATCCGGTAAGTATGTATGCCAATGTGGCGTGGGATTGAGCGGAGTCGAAGTCCGGAAAACATACAAACCTGCCCTTCGACTTCGCTCAGAGCGACAAGTGTCTATCTTCAGTAAGTAGTTTACATAGGGCTCGGGATTGTAGAAAATTGTTGCATCTTTGCGGTCGAAGAGTTTCTGCTTCTATATAATCATTTGTGAAATTCGAGTAATTCGTGTCTGCTTCTTCACATCAAACATCCGCACCCTATTTCCACATTTTTCTATTCAATATTTATAGCGAAATTGCTGCTAATATTACTATAATTACTGTATGAAGGATATCAACAGCGTAGATTTCTCAAAAATACAATTTGTGCTTATGGATCTCGACGGTGTGCTGACCGACGGCTCCATCACATACTCATCAACCGGCGAGATGCTCAAAACATTCAACGCGCATGACGGCTTCGGCATAAACCGCGGCAGGCTGCACGGACTGAAATTCGCGATAATCTCAGGAATGAGCGCAGTCGCCAATGAAATGCGCGCCAAAAGACTGAATATAGAAGAGCTTTACCAGAACTGCTCCGATAAATGCGAAGCGGCCAACGAAATAAAAGCCAAGTACGGATTGAACGATGATGAGCTTTGCTTCATGGGCGATGATGTGTTCGATATCCCCCTGCTTAACCAGGTCGGATTCTCCGCCTGCCCCCCCGAAGCAGTTGAAGAAGTGAGAAACGAAGTGCATTACATAACGAAAGTCCATGCCGGCAGGGGATGTGTGAGGGAAATGATAGATCTGATCTTAAAAAAACAAGGAAAGATTTGATTTGTGTGAAACGTGAAATGTCAAACGTGAAACGTGATCCCGCCAAGGCGGGACTTCGAAAACACTCCGTGTTTTCTTGAATGTGAAACGTCAAAGAGGAAATAGCCCGAACAATTTATTTTTGTTGTAACTTTTCGATTTTTTCCAGCAGCCACCTGCGGTATGTGATATACGGAGCGTTCGCAACCATTTCTTTTAATTCCTTTGCGGTAAACTCATCTGTACCGTTCAGTTTCAGAAGAGTGATCTTCTTAAGAGCATTGAAAAAAGCAGAGGTAAATTCCTTTCTGCCCGATACCATGAATTTATTTTCTGATATGAATTTTTTGGCGGCATCGATCAAGCTTAACAAATTTTCATAGTACCCAAGCTCAAAATAATTGATTGCCATCAAAGATTTCAAGGAGGTCTTATCCTTTATTTCAACCGTATCAGTTTCATTTAAAAGCTTGAGTGATCTTTCATTCTCTCCCTTCATGGTATATATCAGAGCATTACACAGGTTCCGGGTTCTGTTTCCTGCTTCAGGAAGCAGCTTTGAAGAATTTTCCATGATAAAATTTTCCGCATCCTCTATCCTGTTAAGCTGCACTAACCTGCTGACATAATCCGCGAAGATCAACCCGGGAATAAATTTACCGTAAACCCCGGAAAGTATATTTTCCTTCAGCATCAGCTCGTAAAGCTCCACTAGTACCGGGATCAATCCCGAATTGCCTTCAATTTCTTTTTTAGTACAGAAAGTACCCATTAATATTCCCAAAATATACTTATCCATTTTATCAAGCTTATCAAGGCATAGTTTATATAGATTCAGTGTTTTATGGAAATTATCCTCATTTCCCTTTGAGGTCCATAAAAGGGCATTGTAACCATATAAGGCTGCTATTTCATAATTTTCATCCCCGTTTGCTTTCAGGTTCTCCAAAAATCCTTCAAGATTAACATTCTCAATAAACTCACTGATAATGCTGGTTTCGCTGCCGGAATAATACCCTTCACCTGTAACATAAACATCATGAAGCTGCTGCGGAAGGCGGACAAGAAAATTCATTACAAAATTGTTGCTGCGCTTAATTGCATTCGAACCATGTGTAGTAAAAGCATCTGTTCTGTTCTGGTTGTAGTGTATATAATGCTGCTCAAGCTCATACATATATTCAAAGTAGTCATGGTTAATTTTAAGTGAGCTAAGTTTTTTTTCCGCCTGCTGCAGCGCTTTTTTCATTCCGTCAAGATCATTTATAATGGCATAACCGTTGCTTAAAGCAAGCGCGCGCTGCGGCTCTGATGAGCTGTAAAAGCGGAAACGGATATATTCTTCCGCAACCGTCGTCAGGTCAGATACAAGCTTTCTGAACACATTATTGTTGAACTCCTTTTTGCCGTATGCGCGGCTGTATAGATTTTCTTCGGTAAGCTCTTTATTGGTGAATGAAGGGTGGTATTTTTTAAGCTCCTTAAACAGGGGATAAATGTTCCTTCCCGTTGAAAAGAACGGGCTTTGAACAAATTTCTCAAACTCCTTTAGCTCTGCTTTGTTTAAATGTGATAGTATTTCAGTTATCCTTAATTGCAGCATTCAGGCATTCTTAGATTTACTGTCATTTTGAATTAGCGCAAAATGCTAAAAAATACGTAAATATTAAATGATTTTAGGAAATTAAAACGGGCAATTGCTGTCATTAATTCAAAAAAATCTCTTTGCCGTGCACGGATATAATGTGCTAATTTCGCAGAGGTGCACAGGCTGGTGCACAATTTGGTCAGAAGAAAACGCAAATAAACTAATAAGAGAGGTCCAAAATGAACAAATTAAAATCTGCATATCCGTTTCTTTTTCTTGCTTTAAGTTTGATCGCAAATATTTCTGTGTTTGCGCAGGTATCTGTAAGCCAGGTAACCCGGTTTGATGGCGGTGACGCGTACGGCACCGCATCGGCTTCAACACTTGATGCAACAGGCAATTTTTGTTTTACCGGGTATTTTGACCGGAAATCGGTTGACACCTCTTATGAAATTTCCACTTTTAAATACAGCTCAACGGGAACCATGCTCTGGGTTAGCCGCTGGGGTGCAAAAGGTACTTTCAGTAAATCAACTTCAATTGCTGTTGATTCCAAAAACTGTATTTATGTTGGAGGTTACACTTATTCATCATCTTCACCGTCAGATTTTCTTCTGCTCAAATACAGCTCTACGGGAGTTTTATTGTGGTCGAGAACTTATGATAATGGTCTAAAAGATTACCTGCAGAAAGTTACTGTTGATAACAATGATAATGTGTATGTTACTGGCAATGCGGAGGGTATTTCTACGGGGTATGATTTTTTAACCGTTAAATATGATTCAGCAGGCAATTACTTATGGAACGCCAGGTATACATCAACAGGCGGAAATCCTGATACTCCCGCAGGAATTACGGTTGATAACAACGGTAATGTATATGTTACCGGATACTCATCAGTTAACGGCAATCCGGATATAATAACAGTTAAATATAACCAGAACAGTGTTCAGCAATGGGTAAAAGCGTACTCAGGCTCAGGCGGAAATGATTTTGCGGTTGATATTAAAAAGGATCCTTCAGGCAATGTAATTGTTGCGGGATATACATTTGCAGCATCACGGGGAAACTATGACCTTTGCGCGATCAAATATTCTCCGGCAGGCGCAGTGATATACTCAGCTCTTTATAACTCAACATACAATAATAATGATTATACAACTTCGCTTTATGTTGATAAAAGCGGCAACGCTTTTATTACAGGATACGCAAACCGCACTATAACAAATTCCGACTATATAACTGTAGCATACAACTCGGCAGGCACACAGGTATGGGCAGCTCTATATGAAAGGACTCCCGGTCAGAACGACCAGGCAGCAGGTATTTCCGGGGACACCACCGGCAGCGTTTATGTTTCCGGTACAACATTCAGCAGCATAACTCAAAACGATCTTACGGTTGTAAAGTATAATAAAAAAGGTGTATTCCAGTGGGCGAAAAGCTATAACAACCCGGATAGCACAAGCGATTACTGCACTTCGGTTGCAGTTGACCCATCAGGTACTGCATATGTATTAGGTAAAGCATTGAACAAAAGGTCATATTCAAATTTTGCAGCAGTTAAGTTTACTTCATCGGGCGCTGTAGAGTGGGGCAAGCTTGCAAGAAGCTTTAACCCGGTTCAGGATATTAGCGCCGGCGCAACAGATGCCCAGGGCAACCTGTACGCTGCTGGTTCTGTGCAAAAAGATACATCAGCAAATGTATACTATGTGGTTTTGGTAAAATACAATTCTGCGGGCGTAATGCAGTGGATGAGAAAAACTGTTCTTAATACGCAAACCTATAATTGTTCAATTATAGACCTGCGCGTATATATAGATGTTTCAGGTAATCCGGTTATTAGCGGTACTTACTGGTATAACTCATCCGGTGTATTTACTGTTAAGTACAGCTCAGCCGGCGTTCAGCAATGGATAAATTATAATACGGAACAGGGCCAGAATGTAGAACTTGCAGAAACTAAAACAGATGCCGCCGGAAATGTTTGGGTACTTGCTCAAAAAACCGCTCTTCAATCATCAGCACAAAATATTGTTTCTGTATATTCTGCATCAGGTTCATTGTTATGGTCCAACCAATACGGAAGCTTCAATACCGGCAGAACCAGTTTCGCAGTCGAAGGAACTTCAAATGCATATGTTGTATATACAAACAGCTCGGCAGGCTGGCAGGCATCAAAATTCAATTCTTCAGGTGCGCAGGTTATTTTGACGGTTAACCAGCCGGGGGCAATGGTTTCTTGTGTTAAGCTTGCATCTGACGGTTATTTGTATGCCGCAGGCGTAATACCGGATTCTGGAAAGTTCGATATATTTATGACAAAGTTTACCACTTCGGGTACAGTGTTATGGAATGTCAGACTTGATAATAATGAGATCATAAGAAACTCATTCAGAATGATGATAGATTTTGGACCGGGAAAAGTATATTGCTCGCCTTATTATCGCCTTAGTGAACTATCGGGTACTTCAATTTCCCTATACTGCTTAAACACATCCAATGGAAGTTTTGTATGGAAGAACCAGTTTGCTTCATTGAATTTTAACCAAATTCACCCGAGCAGACTTTTAACTGATTCGGACGGAAGCGTATATATAGGCGCTTATTGCATCCCTTCAAATTATTCAACAATGATAGCAGCTGATTTTATTGCAGTAAAATATAACCATCAGGGCGATTTTGTATGGAGCGCTTCATACAATAATCCTAAAGATAATCCCAATTATGATTTCTTCTGGGATATGACTCTGGCTGGCACAGATAGCCTTTATCTCATTGGCAACAGCAAAGATAATTTTACCAACGATATTACATCTATAAAGCTGGTACCTTCGGTAATGAACAAATCATCAAATCAGCTTTCAGAAAACACAGTACCCCGTCAAACCGGATTAACAGGCTCATATCCCAATCCGTTCAACCCTGTTACAAATATTATTTTCAGCATAGCAGCAGAAGGTAATGTATCCCTGGAAGTATTTGATATCACAGGCAGACTTGTAAGCGTATTGTTAAACAATGAATTTTTTAAAACAGGCTCGCATTCAGCAGCATTTAACGGAGGAGATCTTTCAAGCGGGATATACTTTTGCAGGCTTTCTTATTATAAAGGCAGCTCCCTGAAATTTGACACAATGAAACTGATACTTATTAAATAAAATAAATATGAATAACCGTAAAATGAAAATATCACGGGGTTACAGGCTTAAACGTTCTACCCATGATTTAATTAAAGACCTGCAGAATATCACAGGCAAGGATTGTGATAATGTTCTTGAAAGCTCATGCAGAATGTATTATGCGCACTACTTACAAAAGATAGAAACACCAAAACAGAAAGATAAACCGGCAGCATAAATTCGGAATAATATGAAAACTTTAAAAATAATTATTATCATTTTCCTGCTTGCCGGTTTTAAGCTGATGTCGCAGAATATCACCAATACACTTGGCACAAGCGGAACATTTACCATAAAGAGCAGTTCAATAAACTTTCTTACCTTAAGCCAGTCAACCGGCAATGCTGTATTTTTAAGGAATATTGAAATGGGGAATATAGGAACATCTACATCAACAGCGGGAATGCTCACAAAAAGCGGTGTGCGTTTTCTTCATAACTTTGCGCCTGCCGGCGCAGATGGTTTTAATACATTTGCGGGAATTAACTCAGGCAATCTAACAATGAGCGGAACAACTTCCCAATCAAGTTATAATACAGGTTTAGGCTATGCATCGCTCTTCTTAAACTCAACAGGAAGCCGCAATACGGGTTTGGGATACTTTACGCTGCTATTAAACACAACGGGAATCAGCAATACAGCAGTTGGAAATGAATCGCTGGAAAATAACTCAACCGGCAGCTTTAATACCGCAGTTGGATCATATACTTTATTGAACAATAATGCTTCAGAAAATTCAGCTTTCGGATACCGCAGTCAGTTTTCAAATTCAACCGGAACCAGAAATACTTCCGTAGGATTTAATTCGCTGTTTTCAAATGCTACCGGGAACCAAAATTCATCATTCGGGCACTCTTCACTTAATAATAATTTAACGGGCTCTGATAATTCAGCATTCGGTTATTTATCACTGTATTTCAATACGAGTTCAAATAACTCAGCCTTCGGAAGCTCATCCATGGTATTAAACACTTCCGGAAATCGCAATTCGGCATTTGGTTATAATGTTCTGTACTCAAATACTACAGGTTCAAATAACTCGGCATTTGGTTATCAGTCATTATATAATAATGTTGATGGGCATGAAAATACGGCATTCGGCAATGAAGCATTGTTTAACCTTGCTTCAAGTTGGGAAAATTGCGCATTCGGGTATCAAAGCTTATATAATAACCAATCATCCAATAATACTGCCGTAGGATTTAAATCATTATTTACAAACTCAAGCGGTTTTGGGAATACTGCCTTAGGATATTTTGCATTAAGCAGCAACATTACCGGAACGAATAATACGGTTATCGGGGTAAACTCCGGCTCAACAATTACAACAGGAAGCAATAATATTGTAATTGGTAATACAGCTAACGTACCATCAGGCACCGCAAACAATCAGATAAGAATTGGCAATACAAGCATCACATACGCAGGCATACAGGTGGCTTGGACAGTCACAAGCGACAGGCGGCTGAAAAAAAATATACTAAGCTCGAACCTTGGCTTAAGCTTTATAAATAAATTAAGACCTGTTTCATATACCAGGATTAACGATGAATCAGGCAAAACCGAATACGGTTTGATTGCACAGGAAGTTGAAGATGCCCTTAAGCTGGAAAATACTGAAAACACAGGAATGCTTACCGTTACCGATGAAGGCGAATACCAGCTCCGTTATAACGACTTGCTTGCACCGATGATTAAAGCTATCCAGGAGCTGAAAGCTGAAAATGATGAGCTCAAAAAGCGAATTGAAAAGCTTGAAGAGAGTAAATCGCAGTTGACAAACAATAAATGAAGTTTGATATGAAAAACCTGAAATACACTTTCATATTCACATTATTTTTAGGCACATTTCAGTTTTTTGCGCAAAGCAATATTACCTATGATGCATCAACACAGGTAGATGTAGGAGCCGGGGCTGATGTTTGCGCCGATGCTGTAAATATTAACGGCACGTGGAGCGGTACGGGCACTATCTGCAGCGGCGCATTGCCTGTAAGCCTGTCATCATTCACTTACAGCGCCGATAAGCGCAATGTAACATTAACGTGGGTTACTGAGTGGGAGCTTAATAACAGCGGGTTTGATATTGAAAGGGCGACCCCCCTAAATCCCCCCGAAGGGGGGACTTCTGAATGGAAAAAAATAGCATTCATCCCCGGTCACGGCACCTCAAATGTTTCCAACGGTTATATGTTCAAAGATGAAAAGCTTAAA
>JAYRXC010000039.1:0-81962 GCA_041917655.1 Ignavibacteria bacterium
AAAACTCAAAAATTTCTCAGTTCCCCCTCTCCTGTCAGGAGAGGGGGTTAGGGGGGTGAGGTTTAGTATATTGAAATCCAGGGTAAAGAAACTTCTTTTAACATAGTTTTAGAGTGTTATTTATTTACTGTCGTGTACTTAAAGTTGTCATTTGACATTAATCTCCCCCTTTCAAGTATCCTAAATTTTTCTTATTTTTGTAATTCTATTGAAAAAACGCTCCCATCGACTAGGGGTTAGGTCATCACTCTTTCACAGTGGAAACACGGGTTCGAATCCCGTTGGGAGCGCAAAAAGCCTCAAAATCTAACGGTTTTGAGGCTTTTTTTAATAATTAGAAAATTATGGAAAATCTGAAGCTTTTTATCGTACTGCTTGGAGGCTACAACAAAGGCGATTTGCTCGAAGCGCATAACCTGTTCATTGGTGCTGCAGAAGAGCTGGAATCGCTTAAGCCGCAGATGAAGAAGTCATGGCCCGGGACTACACATGTAGATGCCTATATGATACTCAACCAGGTTGATGGATTCGATATCAGCCTTACCCCGGGTAAACCCGCTGATAATGCCGGGAAAACTTTCCCAATGCTTGTCATTGGGAATATAGGTTATTACAAAGAAGGCCATTTCACGGAGTTTCACAAACTGATGCCGTTTGTACTTAAGGATGCAAATGACAGCATAAATGAAAAGCTTAAACGTGATCCTGATTTTTCCGATGGGCAGGCGCTCAATGAATCAACACGCTCTCACCTCGATGATAAACACGTAGTGACTGCATTTGATGTGGACGATGTGGTGAATGTTCAGCAGAAACTTGCCGGATATATTGTAGAACTGGTTCCTTCAAATGAAAAGAAGGAAAATGTTCTGAAACTTGGCTACCAGTTCACCAATCTTAAGAAGATGTAAGAACAGCTGTTTTGTCTTAAAGATAAGACGGAAAATACCGTCTTTTTAGTACAGGCTCCAGAGTAAAAATCATGTATTTGCTGCCCTACCATATTTACACATAATTACATACCTGAATAGAACCCGCCAATATGCAGCTTTGTTTTTATATATAACCATAATTAAAAGTGGAACTATAAATTTAAGAAAGGTTATATGAGGAACTCCAAAAAACTGTTTTTTCAATTTGCAGCATTACTTGTATTTGCAATAGTCTACATTGCCGGCTGCGGTGATGATAACACAACTACTCCAACTGATCCCCAGGGCAATACACCCACAATTTCAGGCAACATTACCAATTATCCCGGCGGAAGCATGATTGTAAAAGCGAAGATCACTGCCGGCACTCCAACTGATTCTTTTTTTGTGGGGATTGATACCGTAGATAACAGCGGAGTGATAAATATGCCGCTTGCTACTCCCCCATCCAATTTTCTCGTTTCCTTCGGCACCATACCGCAGGGCGTAGTGATCAGCGATACAACTACCCGCGCAACGGCTGTGGGCGAACTAAGGGCTTACGGTTTTTCCGGCGAGCTGATTGGGACTATGTCAAAGAGAAATTATTCTGATTCCGCAGTCGTTGGTTCATTTGTGGTGCAATACCTGTATTCTACTAAGCCGTTCACAATTACCGGTACAGATACCAGCGCAAGCCCCACAGACACAACATTGCTTGTATATAACGTATCATTTGCATCCGGGTGGAATGCATATACTTTCCGTTTAACCGAGCAGAGAGCGAATTTCACAAAATATGAATTTGTTTCAGGCGAATCTTCAGGCGCAACCTGGTATTATACAACAAGTCCAATAGCATCAAGGTTGAGAGGACTTTTCAAGCAGGATTAACTTCAATAATTCTGATAAAACTTCAGCCCCCGGCATGTTTGCCCGGGGCTTTTTTTAAAAAGCCGCAGCAATCACCCTGAACTTGTATTCTTTTAAGCACAAAATCAAATGCGGTCTTTTACATTAATTTACATTTATTAACACTTTATGTTGAAACAACAGGGTTATATTTGGAGTATGAGTTTATTTTACTAATTAATCAAACCATAATTCAAATGAAAACCACCAGAATTCTACAGCTTGTTGCTCTCCTGTTCTTCGTTTCTGCTACCGGTATTTATTCTTCACATTTACATCTTACTTTGTTTGATAACACTAAATTCACCGCAGTAGTAAACAATACAAATTATAGCCAGGCTTCAGAGTTCATTGAAGCGGAAAATGTTCCTGCCGGCCCAAGCTATGTAAAGATAACCGGCGGCTATTCACAGAAAAATCCGGCCGGAACAACATTATACGAAGGATATATTAAGATCCCCGATAACTCGGAAATATACGCTTCGGTTGACGCAGCCGGGAACATAATGATCTATAAGCAGATAGTAATGCAAAATATACACTCTGGCGGATACCAGCATGAAACCAAAAGCGGTAAATGTGAATGCAATTGCGAAGTGTGCCGAAACTGCAAATTTAAAGATGACGGCAGCGGATATAATGAGAATAACATCAGGGCTATGAGTCCGTATGATTTTGCGGAATTCAAAAAGCTCATTAATGACCGTACTTTTGAATCGACAAAGCTTGATATGACGAAGAGTGTTATAGACATCAACTATTTTACTGTTGACCAGGTAAGGGATGTATTGAGCTGGTTTGTATTTGAGTCAAACAAGCTTGACCTTGCAAAGTATGCTTTCAAAAATACTGTTGACAGGCGATACTACTACGAGCTGTATGATATATTTGTATTCGAATCAAATGTAGTAGACCTGGATAAATATATAAAGAACTACAAATAGAATTTTATTAGATGGAACTGCCGGATATAAAGGTCCGCCGGCAGTTCCGGTTTTGTTATTTGATCAGTATCATTCTTTTCGTTTCTGAATAAGAGCCCGATCGTATAGTGTAGAAATAGACACCGCTATTCAGGTTATTGCCGTCAAAGTCAGCTCTATAGGTCCCAGAAGCAAGCTGTTCGTTTACCAGCACCGAGACTTCCTTACCCAGAACATCATAAACAGTTAGATTAACAAATCCTGAATTGGGAATTGAAAACTGTATGTTTGTATTGGGATTAAATGGATTTGGATAATTCTGAAAGAGCGAATAATTCTCCGGCACTACGGATGAAACATTATTAATACCAATTGGCTCTCCACCGTTGGAAGTTCTATAAATAGCGCCACCTTCACCGACTGCAAAACCAACATTTTGATTCAAGAACTGCATAGCATAAAAATCAATTGAAGTGCCGGTTGTTTGCGTAATCCAGTTTACACCGCTATTGGAGCTTTTCAGGATTTTACCCTGAACACCGCACATGAACAGGTCTATGCCGTTTCTTGTTATGGCAAATTTAGTGCCGGAATGAACTGATATCTGGCTCCAGTTAACTCCTGAATTGGATGATTTAAATACTTTTCCTGTATTATCAACTGCGTACCCGGTAACATCATTAGGGAAATATAAACAATAGAAACCAAATGAAGTAGGAGTTTGATAATTTGTCCAGTTTGATCCGTTATTTGTACTTTTTATTATCTTGCCAGATGAACAGCCTCCATAAATAATCCCGCCGCCTATATATAATGAACTAATTGTAATAGAGCCTATCCCCGGATCAACATTTACCCAGTTGGTACCGCCGTTTGTTGTTCTGTACACAATTCCGCCAACACCGGCTGCAATCCCTGTATTGGCATCCCTGAACACAATCGCATTATATAACCCCCCTACACTCTGCAAAGACCAGTTGTTGCCTGCATCGGTTGTTTTTAACAATGTACCGTTAAATCCGGCAGCATAAACTACATTTATGTTAGAAGGATTCACAGCCAAAGAAGTTAGCACTTCATTTGTTCCGGTGGCCATCACTGCCCAGTTTATTCCACCGTTTGTTGTTCTCACAATTGTACCAAGGTCACCGCAGGCATAGCCTGTGTTTGAGTTTACGAACAATACGTGTAATAGGTCATTGGATGTTGCAGATGTCGTTAACTCCCAGTCAGAATATGTACTGGCACAGATCATCAAAATAAAAATCAAAGAAATTTTTTTCATCACACAGTATTTTATTTTTTAAAATTGATTATTTTACAAGCATCATCTTCTTTGTTATTGAATATTCTTCAGTCAACAGCCTGTAAAAATATACTCCGCTCGGCAAACTGCCTGCATTAAAATCTACTTTATATTTTCCGGCTGATAATTCCGCATCAACTAACAGTAAAACCTCCCTGCCGATATTATCATATACTACAAGCTTTACGTATGAATTGCGCGGTACCGCGAATTCCATGTTGGTTTCAGGATTGAAGGGGTTGGGATAGTTTTGTGAGAGTGCATAGTTACCCGGTATCTCTGTGGATATCTGTTCGATGCCGATCGGATTTCCTCCATTGGTTGTTTTCCTTATCAATCCGTTCACTCCCACAGTATATCCGGTAAACTCACCTGTAAAACAAATATCATTTAATGTAACACTCGCATTTGTTGTCTGCAGGTACCATGCACTTCCTCCTTCTGGTCTTTTGTATATTGAGCCTGAATTTCCGCATAAATAAAGATCAAAGCCGTTTGATGTAATGCAGTAAATTCCAATTGGAGGATTCAGAACGGATAGCAGGAACCAGTTACTTCCGCCATTTGTGGTTTGATACACCTTTCCTCCTGACGTGCCTGCATAGCCGGTATTGACATCTTTGAAAAATATAGAATAAATAGCCGCATCTTCATTGATCGTTTGAATACTCCAGTTAGCCCCCCCATTGGTTGATTTTACTATTTTGCCAGCTGATGCAGAAAAATAGACAGCGTTTGATGTGTAACATCCACTCCAGTAATTTTCTGAAAACAAACCGGTGCTCACTGTAGTCCAGTTATCTCCTCCATTGGATGTAACAAACATTTGATTGCCGTATGATGCCGCAATTCCGTGAAGCAGATCTAAGAAAATTATCGACCTGATACCGGGAGTTCCAAGGTCAACGAAAGACCAGTTTACCCCGCTGTTGGTTGTTTTATGAATAACACCATCATTACCGCCGGCATAAACATAGTTATTGTTTACAGGGTTTATGAAAATGTCATTTATGTCTATTCCATTGCCGCCACCCAGATTTTGGAACTGCCAGTTTGTTCCTCCATTAGTTGTTTTATATATGTTGCCGGCAAGACAGCCAACATAGCCCGTACTCTGATTGTAAATAAAACTTACAGTATTAATTGTAAAATTTACAGGTGAGTTTACTGGTTCCCAGTCAGCTTTCAGAATCGAAGTTAATGCAAATAAGAATAGAATTATTTTCCTCATCACGTATAGATATTTTATTATTGAAAAGTTAGCTTTTAATGTTCGCGGAATCTGTTTTAAGCAAGTTTGTAAAACCAAATGCGAATGTTTAAAACAAGATTCTTAGTCTTAACAATTTTGAGATTATTCAGAGTAAAGCTCCTTTACCGGCAAAAAGTTGTTTTCAAGGAGCTATTTTACCCTGCCTATGTGATGTAGGAATACTCTTTTGACAAATTGGGGGTTGTTTTGGTAGTTTCTATCATCACATAGATTTATGGTACAAATTTATGCTTATGTGGATAGCTAATCAAAGAAAAGAATACTAAATTGTTCCAGTTGAATTTATGAGATAATCGGTAAAAACCTTAATTTTCACCACATTTGAGCACTTTTTCCTCATAATTGTTCCAAACAGACATCACAAAATGATCAACAGCAAACTAATCGACATACTTCAAACACTCTCAGATACTGAAATCAAGGAGTTCGGGAAATTTGTAAACTCGCCGTATTTCAATACAAACAAGAAACTTTCTGCCTCTTTTGAATTTATGAGAAAATTCCACAACAACCTCTCTGATAGTTCTTTCACAAAAGAAGCATTGTATGACTTTGTATTCCCGGGTACTAAATACCGGGATCTGGAGATCAGGAAGCTTCTTTCCGGGTTACTTGGTCTGGCAGAAGGATTCCTGGGACAGAAAACCTATGATAATGAACCGGTTGAAAAAAAAATCCACATCGCCGGGGCACTGTTATCAAGAAATCTGACTTCTCAGGCTGAAAAGCTGATAGGCAGAATGGAGGAAGAATATACAGGTTATAAAATTGACGGGCAGAATTTTTTCTATATCCTGATGAAGATACAGGCTAAGAAAAAATCTGTTGAGCTGATGAAAGAATCATTCCAAACAGGGAACTTAACCGAAGATAAGATAAACAATTTTCTGCTGAATTATTTCACTTCTTTTTCAATAAAGATACTGCAGAACATCAGAGCAAAAAACTACTACAACCTTATCTCAGAAGATACAGAGTTGTCAAAATTCTTCAGGTCAATTGATATAGAAAAATTCATAGAGTGGCTTGAAAGCAGGAAGGGCGAATTTCATGAAACACTGATCATGAATCTGAGCATCATTAAATGTATATTCAGTTATGATGAAAATTCATATTTGCGATTTAAGAGCCTGCTTCTGAAAAACCACAATTTATATTCAGATTTTGAGGTCAACAATCTATTCACATGTCTCCAGGGTATCCAGATAACACGCTACAGAAAAAGTGAACCCGGCGCTTTACAGGAAGTGTTTGAAGTAAACAACCTCATACTTCAGCATGACGCATACGCTTTTGTACGCGGAGGCAATATGCCCCTATCGATATTTATAACAATGATCACCATAGGAATTGCCTGCAATGAGATTGCCTGGACAACCGAGTTCATCGAAAAATATACGGAAGAGCTGAACGAAAAACACAGGGAAAAGCTGTATAACTACGCAATGGCAGAGCTTTCCTACGCCAAGAATGAACCGGGCAATGCTTTGAGGTTTGCCAGCAAGATAGAGTATGAAGGGTTCATAATGAAACACGAGGTAAACATACTTAAGCTGAAGATTTATTATGATGAAAATGATTTTGTATCACTGCAATACCAGCTGGATACTTACAAAAAACTGGTGGAAGGAAACAAATTTGTTGGTAAACAGCAATACGAGATATACACAGGTTTCCTCCGGAATTATTCCGAACTTGTAAAGATCAAAGAAAATAATGACAAAATTTCTGCAGGCACATTGCTAAACAAGCTTAGGAGCTCTAAAAACCTTATATCAAAAGAATGGTTAGAGAAAAAAGCCTCCGAGCTGATCTAACTTTTTTTCTTTTTCCGGTTCATCATCTGAAAATTCCAGCTGAAAGCAAGACCGTCTTCCATAGGATAAACTAACTGGTCATCCTCAGCATCAATTTTAACATTAACTTCCATTCCGTTCTGTACTTTTGGCGCCCCCATCGGATACACTTCCCAAACGCATTTAGCCCGGTAAGGAGCCTTGTACGCATTTGAGACATCAAGAGTAAATTCATACCCCTGGTAATGTCCGCCGTTGCCGGTTCCCCTGATCCCTGCTGCATGAGAGCCGATGATCACAGCTTTGCCCTTTTCTGCTTTGGCCAGTTTGGCCTCTCGCTCTGCAAGAAGCTTAGCGCCTCCTTTTGAGGCATAAATGAAAAATACGACTATGACAGCAACAACAATTATCGGAATCAGAATTTCCATTTGCACTATACCTTTCAGGTTTGGTTATAAATATTCAAAAATCAAAAACCGAGCCTTTTTTCTTCTTTTATGGCTGTAGAAAGCTCAGTTACATCAGGAAGGGTGACTGTTTTTATCATTTCAGCAGTTCTCTTACTCTTGGGAATTTCCGCAAGGCGAAGGTTCTGATTTTTGACTGCTTCAGCGATTGACTTACGGATCTCTCTCGCATTTCCGAAGTACTTATCCCTTCCGCTGTAAAGCGATTTAATATGCTGCCTAAAATACTCTTCAGATCCGGCATCAAAAACAAGTTCCTGTTCTGCAAGAATATTTTTGGCTATTAAAAGCAGCTCTTCTTCGCTGTAATCAGGAAAATTTAGTTTCCTGTCAAACCTGGATTTTAAACCCGGGTTCATTTTCAGGAAATTTTCCATTTCACCGGTATAACCCGCACAGATTACTACAAATTTACCCCGGTTATCTTCCATTCTTTTCAGGATGATTTCGATCGCTTCTTTGCCGAAGTCGTTTTCACTTGATCCAAGCAGGGAATACGCTTCATCTATAAAAAGTACACCGCCCATTGCTGAATCGATCTTTTCGGCTGTCTTAATTGCGGTCTGTCCGATATAGCCTGCAACCAGCGCTTCCCTGTCAACTTCAACAAGGTGGCCGCGCTCGAGCACTCCAAGAGCCCTGAAAATTCTTGCCATGATCCTTGCAACTGTAGTTTTTCCGGTTCCGGGGTTGCCTGTAAAAACTGTATGCAGAGAAAACGACCTGGTTACATCTTTTCCTATTTCTCTGAAATACCTGACCAGCTTAACCATTTCATTAATGTCTGTTTTGATATCCTGAAGTCCGATCAATCTGTTAAGCTCGGCAAGTGAATCACGCATCAGCTCTTCATCAGGCGGTATGTCAACTCCCTTGTTGATGTTCTTCCTGAAGATATCTTTGATATCTTCCTCTTTAACCGTTGAGAGCGCAGCTTCATCAAGAGTGGAAATGTTGATATTGCCGTCCATGATCCTGAGACCCATATTCATTTTTGACTCATCCACAATGGAATTCACATACCTCGCATTACCGAATGTCTTATCTCTATCCCTATAAGCTTCAACAAGTTTGGTATAAAGATACTCTTCGGCATCCTTATCGAGATCCACATCTATTTGTTCGGCATGATAGTTTCCTATCTGCAGAAGCTCTGTGGGAGAGTAATCCGGGAAATGGAAATAGTGAGTGAACCTTGACTTGAGGCCGGGATTGGAATCAAGAAAGAATCCCATTTCTTCCGGGTAGCCGGCAACAATGATCGCAATATCACCGGGGCCGTCGGAAAGCTCTTTCAGCAGCACTTCGATCGCTTCCTTACCGTAGTCTTTTTCTGTATCGCCTTTACGTGCCAGCGAATAGGCTTCATCAATAAAAAGAATACCCCCGCGGGCTTTCTTTATCGCATCCTTAACTTTTGGAGCAGTGTGTCCGATAAACTCACCAATAATATCAGCCCGCCCTACTTCATGTACATGCCCTTTTGAAAGCAGCCCAAGATTCTTGTATATTTTTCCCATAAGCAAAGCAACTTTTGTTTTACCGGTTCCGGGATTCCCTGTAAACACCGCATGAAGGTTAATTTTATCGGAGTCGTCAAAACCTTTTTCTTTCCGCAGCTTTACAAACTTAAGATAATCAAACATGTCATTGATATTCTCTTTTATGGTAGCCAAACCTATCATCTCGTTTATCTCTTTCATTATCTCCGCTTCGCTCAGCTCTTTTTGCTGCTCCTGTTTGCCTTTTTCGCTCAAAGCAGGAATGCCCTGGCCCGGGAGAAAAAACTTACCTGCATCAGGATCTGTAACTTCTTCTGCGGCAAACTGAACGTAAACTGACCCAATTACATGCTCAAGAAGCACCAATTCAACCACATACTCACCTTCATACCAGCTTCCGCCTTCACGGCTTCCCCAGCCGCGGCCAAACCGGACCGTCTTAAGATTGTTATTGTATGTGTATAGATCGTAAATTTCAGCCCTTGTATCCCCGGATTTGCTGCGTATCCTTATAATAAATTCGCCCTGCCAGGCTGCTTTTTCATATTGAAGGTTCTCACCTTCAATTTCGATCCACATGTACCGAGTTTTGGGAGCATTGAATACTTTCAGGTAATTTCTCTGGCCAAAAGGTATATCTTCGAAAGGCCCCTCATATAGTTTGATGGAATTCAGCGAAAAATAGGGGTTGCTCTCCTCCGTTACAGTTCCTTCACCTAACATATAGAAATTAGATGAACCGATCATTACTCCATCAACCCATGCTTCCCACCTGTAAGTGCCTTTTGTCCAGTATGCACCTGCAGTTTCCTTTCCCCAGGAGTACCTTATGAATGCAATATCCTCCGTTCTGGTAACAGTCTGAGTAACTGATTTATCACAAAGTGAAATATTGTTTGTATCGAAGGCTTTGAAATTGACCGTTATTTGCCAGTCTGCTTCATCAAACTTCAAATTGAACAGGCTGAGCTCCACATAAATGAATTTCGTGGTTAGAGCATCAAAAACCTGCCTGTATTTTTTGGTCGTTCCCAAAAGCCATTCGTTTGTTCCGTGAACTTTCAATGACCTGAATTTGTAATTCCTGCCCGCTGCCGTATTATTCTGTACCATATTCTACAATCATAAACTTCTGTAAATTTAATTTCAATGTAAAATAAAAAAGGCGCTTTGCGCGCCTTTATAAGCATCAGATCCCAAAACTTATGTAATTGACATCAATAACTATTCCTGACGTTACATGGTCAGCCAGGCTTTCCTGATCTTAAGCTGTTGTTCGGTTGGTGACTTTTTCTCAAGAATGGCATATTTTTCTTCCTTCTCAATAAGGAATGTTTTAGCTTTCAGGGTTTTTTCTACTTCTTTACCCTTTTCACCCTTGCGAAAAACAACTACTGTAACCTCGTCACCATCTTTAACCGTGGATTCAAATAGATAAGAAATCGGCATGAAGCTATTAATAGTTAATGCCATTCCGTTTATAGATTTAAGCCTGTCGCCCTTTTTCAACTTCAGCATTTTTCCAAACTCTCCAACTTCTTTAACTATAAACACCCCGGCAGAGTCAAATTTCAGGTCTGCACCGAACATAACCGGTACCTGCATTTTGGCAGACTCAAAGTAATCAAAGCCCGCGTATCCAAGAAATTCATCATATGGGATCTGTTTACCGCCTTCTATATAATCCGAAATGAACCCTCTCACTTCCGGGAATGTCATCTCTGTTATTACATCAAAAAGTTCTTCATCATTAAATGCTTTTTGTGGACCGTATTTTTCTCCAAGGGCAGCTTTTAAATTCTGAAGTCCATACTTACCATCAGAAAGATGGAGCAGATAAAGGTCCAGGCACATGCTGATAAGAGCCCCTTTCTGATATACATTGCCATACTGGCTCTTATATTTGTTAAGAGCGCCTTTGCTGAGTTCAGTAAATGAAAGCGAATCATTGTATATCAGCTTTGAAAGAAATATCTTGAAATGCATTTTGTTAATGAATTCATTCACCGGCATCAATCCGGTTTTCACCTGAGAGTGCTGGGCGTAGTACTCGGTTGAGCCCTCGTACAGCCAAAGGTGTTTACTCATTTTTGGGTTTACGAAATCAAAATTCCCGATCTCATATGAATGAATGCCCAGGGGTGTAACTAAGTGAAAAAATTCATGCGAAACTACATCTTTGAACGGCTGTACAAATTCTTCGTTAGATGTTTCGGGTGAGCAGAATGAAGTTGAGCTGAAATGCTCAAGTGCACCCGAGGCGCCGGATTTGAAGCCTTTATCAGATAGATAAATCAGTACAGTGTATTTATCGGTTGGCAGTACTCCTCCTAAATATCTGCCTTGAGCTTCGAATAATGTCCTCGCTTTATCTATCATATACTGAGCACTAACTTTTTTGTTCGGAGAAAAGATAGAAAGCAGAACTTTTGTTTTATTGACCATTACCGAAGCAGTATCCGGAATGGTGTACATTATAGGATTGTCATGCAGCTGGAAATAATTCGCGGGAATGTATGTATCAGTATTACCGCTGGCTGAAAGCAGAGGCATAGAGGTTGCACCATAAAAGCCTTCAGGTTTTGTAATGTTCAGATCGTAGGGCATATCTTTGAAGCCGTCAAAGTACCCGATCATAGTAAAATTGTTCAGCATGAACACTTTTCCGGCTTCTATACACGTTCCGCTGGGTTCAAACACCACAGGCAGGCTTGAAGAATTGTATGTATCTTCAGCAGTGTAAACAATTTTCTCAAGATCCTGTGCATTTGTGATCTCCCATGTACTCGTATCTATCCTGTTTACACTGAGCTCACTGCCATCCTTGCCGATAGCTTTAAAGTCTGAAATGAACCTGCCGAAATTATTTATTGTATAAGTACCCGGCACAATCTTAGGCATGAAATATTTGATCGTAGGGCTCTCAATCGAAGGCGGTTTAACGACTACCTGTATCTTGTGGTCGCTTGTTGCCCCGTTTAAGTCTATAAAAACTGACGTCTTTACTTCTCTGTTTTGGGCAAATGTGCTGAGAACAAAAAAAAACTGGAAAAAAATCAATAATGCGGGGCTTTTAAGGCGGGATTTGAACATTTTAATAATATTTAAATTGGTTCAGGAATAAAACTAATAATCGGCTAAAATAGTAATAAGGATACAAATATGGTATGCAGTTTTACTGAATCTGCTAAACAAAAAGACTAACGGCGTAATAACAAAGTGCTCCGGCAAGTCCCGAAAGGGGAATGGTAAGTACCCACGCCCAAACTATCTTACCTGCAACACCCCATTTAACTGCAGAAACGCGTTTCACACTGCCTACGCCCAGGATTGAACCGGTTATTGTTTGAGTAGTGCTTACAGGAATTCCAAACAAGGCAGTCATTAACAGTGTTGTTGCGCCGGCAAACTCGGCGCAGAATCCGCCAATAGGTTTTAGCTTTGTTATCTTCATCCCCATGGTTTTAACAATTCTCCAGCCGCCAAAGAGAGTTCCGAGTCCAATTGCCAGATGGCAGGCCATCACGACCCAAATAGGAACGTAGAATTTATCCTGGTAACTGGCAGCCACGAGTACAGAAACAATTATTCCCATTGTTTTTTGCGCGTCATTAGAACCATGGCCAAAGCTGTAGAAAGCCGCAGAAACAAGCTGCAGTTTCCTGAAAACATTATCCACCGCACGTGGTTTCTTATTTCTCACCACCCAGCTTGTTACCACCATGTTAATCAGTCCCAACACAAATCCAATAACAGGAGCAAGGAAAATGAAAATGATTACTTTTTCATATCCTGCCCATATAATAACGCCCCATCCCAGCTTGGCAACCGCAGCGCCGCCGTAACCTCCAATAAGAGCATGCGAAGAGCTAACCGGGATTCCATAGTACCATGTGAATATATTCCAAAAAATTGCGCCCAACAAACCTGCAAGGATGACAAAGATATCAACATTATCAAGCTTTACAAGACCGCTGCCTACTGTTTTGGCTACGGCTTCACCAAACGCAAATGCTGCTGCAAAATTGAAAAAAGCCGCGAACAATACGGCTTTTTGCGGGGAAAGTACACCCGTAGAAACAATTGTGGCAATTGAATTCGCTGAATCATGGAATCCGTTAAGAAAATCGAATACTAACGCAATTAGAATTACAACAAGTACCAGTTCGAACATTTAATTACATATTCTTGATTAATATACCTTCAATTACAGTAGCGGCATTCTGGCATTTATCGACTGCCCGTTCAATTATCTCGAGAATTTCTTTTTTCTTAATAAGCTCAACAATGTCTTTTTCATTCTCAAACAGGTTGAGCAGCGCATCTTTGAAAACAATATCACCTTCGGTTTCGAGAGTTTTAACCTGCACTATCTTATCGGTGGTTTGCTTAGGATTTTGAATATTCTTTACAACATCATGCAGCACCCCGGCCTGTATGAGAAGAATATCTGAAAGCTGGGGGCCAAATAACAGCGGTGACTTCAGCTTATACATGTTAAGCCTTGATGCAATTGTATCGATTGTATCAACAATATCATCCATCGAGTTTACAAGCGCGAAAATATCTTCCCTGTCTATTGGCGTAATAAAGGTATCATTCAGATCGCTGATAACCTGGTGGGTAAGGTCATCGCAGCGGTTTTCGATAAAATGTATCTTGCTGGAGTATTCAGCGAAGTTTTCATGCTTATCCATCATTTCATCGAGCATCTTTGCAGCATCTAGTACCTCTTCTGAAAGCTCGATCAGTATATCAAAAAACTTGTTTTGCTTGGGGAGGAATCTCTTGAACATATGTTAAGAATTTTGTCTTTTGATTAGAAACCTCAAAATTCGTTAGAAATTCAGCTTTTTCGTTAATATTTGATTAGATTAATGTTAAAATGATATAAAGATTTTGAAAAACAAAACCAAAAAGAAGTGAATTTTATTCCTAAAAATTGTTATTACATAAAGTTGCTAATAAGCAAAAAGGCGGATATTGAGTCCGCCTTTGTTAAAAACATATAACTTAAAATTTCATCTCTCAGGGTGTTCATCCGGTGAGAAATCTTCAGACTGATGCCTTATTATCTCACCGCTGCATAAGTACACGACGTCTTCTGCGATATTTGTTGCAGAATCCGCTATACGCTCAAGGTTTTTAGAAATTGACCTTATACTGAAAAACTCCTTGGTCCTTTCAGGGTCTCTTTCGATTGCATTCATGGTACGTTTCAGCATTTGTTTGGTCAGCCTGTCAACTTCATCATCAGCAGCCAGGACTTCTTTGGCGAGCACAACATCTGTGTTCACAAGCGAGTCCAGGCTTTTCTTAACCATTGACTGAACTTTACCGCTCACTTCGATAAAATCCGAAAGAAGCTCTATCTTTTCCTTTCTTGAGAGGTATCTTGCGCGTTTTGCGATATTAGAGGCAAGGTCACCCATTCTTTCAAGGTCATTGTTCATTTTCAGAACTGCAACCACAAACCTGAGCTCTTTTGCAACAGGCTGGTATAACGCAAGTATCTTCAAGCACTCTTCCTCAATGAGAATCTCAAGAGAGTCCACTTCCCTGTCTCTTGTAATAACTTCATCCGCAAGCGCCGTATCGCGCCTTTCCAGCGAGAGCATTGCGCGCTGGATCTGCTCTTCAACAATCGCGCCAAGGCTCAGGATTAGCTTTTTTAGATTCTTTATTTCTCTTTGCCAGTAATGCAGCATAATTTGTTCCCGCTTTCTATCCGAATCTTCCTGTAATATAATCTTCAGTTTGTTTCTCGTTCGGCTTGGTGAATACCTGGCCAGTCGCGCCGAACTCTATCAGGTGGCCTTCATAAAAAAATGCAGTATAGTCAGAAACCCTTCCGGCTTGCTGCATATTATGCGTTACAATAATTATCGTATAATCTTTTTTCAATTCATTAATAAGGTCTTCTATCTTCAAGGTAGATTTAGGATCAAGTGCAGATGCCGGCTCATCCATAAGTACTATTTCCGGATTTATGGCAAGTGCCCGCGCAATGCAAAGCCTCTGCTGCTGCCCGCCCGAGAGTCCCATGGCGCTTTTATCAAGCCTGTCCTTAACTTCATCCCATAAGGCAGACTTAATGAGGCAGCTTTCAACTATCTCCATAAGCTGGTTCTTATCTTTTACTCCGTGTATCCTGGGCCCGTACGCAATGTTATCGAATATCGATTTAGGAAAAGGATTTGATTTCTGGAATATCATACCGATCTTTTTACGAAGTCCGACCACATCGGTCATTGGACTGTAAATATCGCTGTTATCTATCAAAACCTTTCCTTCAAGCCTAGTGCCGTCAATGATATCATTCATGCGGTTCAGCGTACGAAGGAATGTAGATTTGCCGCAGCCCGAAGGGCCTATGAAGGCCGTTACCTTCTTTTCGGCAATATCCATATTTATGTTGAACAGAGCCTGCACCGGACCGTAGTAGAAATTCATATTCTCTACGTGAACTTTACTCTTATTTTCTGTATCTGCCATTTATTTATATCCTGAGATCACCGATCACCATTTATACTTTTTTCTAACCCTTATGCGGAATATAATTGCACCGAAATTTAAGCCAACTACTAATATCAACAGGACCAAAGCCGTACCGTACTGCATAGGCAGTATCTTTTGCGCCTCGGGGTGCTGCGTTGCAAGGATATATAGATGGTAAGGAAGCGCCATAACCTGGTCAAATACAGATGATGGCAGCTCAGGAAGGAAAAATGCCGCTGCAGTCAAAAGGATGGGAGCGGTTTCGCCGGCTGCTCTGCCAACTCCAAGAATTGAGCCTGTGAGCATTCCGGGCAGCGCATAGGGCAGAACATTTTTGTAAATAGTCTCCCATTTTGTGGCACCAAGCGCAAGGCTTCCTTCCCTCATATATTTCGGCACCGCTTTGAGCGCTTCTTCGCTGGAAACAATGATTGTTGGCAGCACCATACATGCAAGCGTTAAGCTGCCGGCTAGCAATGATGAGCCAAAATCCATAGTAATTACAAACAAACCTAGGCCAAATAATCCAAATACAATTGAAGGTACACCCGCAAGAGTAACTATTGCCATACGTATGCTTTGTGTGAACTTGCTTTGTTTTGCGTATTCAGTTAAGTAAATGGCGCTGAACATTCCAAGAGGAAGGGCAACAACTATAGTACCGATAACCAGCAAAAGAGTGCCAAGTATGGCGGGGAAAATTCCGCCCTCTGCCCCGCTTTTTTCCGGATCAGCTGTTATGAATTCCCATGAAATAGCGGGAAGTCCGTGGATCAGAATATCGATAAGTATATAAGCAATAAAGATAACTACCATGTAGGTAATTCCTCTCATGAACCAATAGATTATCTTTTCGCCTGTTCTTTTTCTGTTCATCTATTCCTGATTTCCAAAATTATTCATGTATCCCGTATCTTTTCAAAACGCGGTATGAAACCATATTGAGTATGAATGTCATGAGCATCAGCACAAGCCCGACCCAGAAAAGCGCCATGTAATGATCGCTTCCAATAGTTACTTCACCCATTTCAGCGGCGATTGTTGCAGTCATTGTTCTAACCGAAGTGAACGGATTCAAACTTATTACCGGCGCATTGCCGGTCACCATCATAACTGTCATTGTTTCGCCAACCACCCTGCCCATACCAAGCATAACAGAAGCAACAATGCCTGAAAGTGCCGCCGGGACAACTACCTTCCATATAGTTTCCAGCTTGCTTGCGCCAAGCGCAAGAGATGCTTCCTTATACGCGGCGGGGACACTTTTGATAGCGTCTTCAGAAATTGACATTATCGTGGGTATTGCCATAAACGCGAGCAGAACCGCCCCGGTAAGCGCAGTGAGCCCGGTGCCCAAACCGAACATCTGCTTTATCAGCGGCGCAATAACAACCAGGCCGAAAAAGCCCAGTACTACAGATGGTATTCCCGCAAGGATCTCAATAAACGGCTTTAAGAACTCACGCTCCTTAGGTGATGCTACTTCTGAAATATAAACTGCCCCGGTTATACCGAATGGAATTGCAATCACTGTAGCAAGTATTGTAACAAGTATTGAACCCGTTATAAGGGGGTAAATGCCAAACTCTTCCTTCTGGAAAGAAACCGGATTCCAGACAGAATGAAAGAGTTCCTGGAGACCCGGACTGCCGATAAACGGCAAAGCTTCCTTGAAGAGGAATAAAAAGATCAGCAGAACTATGACTATTGAGAGTGAGCCACAGCTCTGCAGAAAATATTTTATAAATTTAGCTCTTAATCTTTGCTTATTCAAAAGTATCCGTATAACTAAGCGTTATTTACTTAAGTGTTACGTAACCTGTTTCTTCAACTATCTTCTGTCCATCCGGCGAAACAGCAAAATCAAACACCAGTTTCATGTTTCCAGACGGCTCGCCGTTAAAGATGAGAAATAACGGGCGTGCTATTGAGTATGATTTATCAAGCACAGTATTATGGTTAGGTGTAACAGCAGGTGAATTTTCATCTTTCTTAACGTTCAGCACTTTAACATTTCCTTCTTTGGTGTAACCCAATCCAAGGTAGCCAATTGACCATTTATCCTGAGAAACAGACTGCGCAATTGAAGAGGAAGCCGGCATAAGCTTTACACTTGGATCAAAATTCTCTTTGTTCAGAACATGTTCCTGAAAAAACACATAAGTTCCGGAATTGCTTTCTCTTGATAACACGGTTATCGGATGGTCCGGTCCGCCAAGATCCTTCCAGTTCTTGTAAGCACCGGTGTAAATCTTTTTGATCTGTTCCATTGTAATATCTTTCAAAGGGTTTTCAGGATTTACTATGACTGCAAGCCCGTCATAAGCAATTACTTTTTCAACTATGCTGATTCCTTTTTCTTTGGCCTGGTCTTTTTCTTTCTGCTGCATATCGCGTGATGAAGCGCAAATATCGGTAGTGCCGTTGATGATCGCGGCAATTCCTGTTCCGGAGCCGCCGCCGGTTACTGATACCTGGACTTCAGGTGTTTTTTTCATGAAAGCCTCGGCCAGCGAGCTCATTAAATGAACCATTGTATCAGAACCTTTAATGGTAACTGATTTCTTATCTTTAGAATCTGTTTTATCCTTCTTTGCACACCCTGCGGCTGCGAATGAAAGCAAAACAAGCATTAATAACGCTAATTTCGTTGCTGGATTTTTCATTGTAGAACGATTTAAATTAGTTTTGTTTAATTAGGAATTAATGCAAATTATGTTAATAATCTTACTAAACTGTTAGGGAATTGTTAAGATATTATTAAGAATTTTGGGGATATTAATCATACTTTTGAGGTATCTTAACAATAAAAGTTGTACCTTCGCCCAGAGCCGACTCAACATCAATTGTTCCGTGCATAGTATTAACTATATGTTTTACAATAGCCAGCCCAAGGCCTGTACCCCCTTCTTCCCTGCTCCTTCCTTTATCGATACGGTAAAACCTCTCAAACAGCCTTGGTATATGTTCCTGAGAAATACCGTAACCTTCATCTTTAACTACCATAACCAGCTTTCCTTCATCACTGTATGCCCCGATCTCAATGTTAGTCTTCTTATCGCTGTACTTAACTGCATTATCAAGCAGATTTCCGATAGCTTGTTCTACCAGGTGCCGGTTGATCCTTGCCGTCAGGTTTTCATCACAATCGATAGAAATCGTTATCTTTTTTTCATTGGCTTTAAATTCAAGATCTTCCATTACCGACTTCAGAAGAGGACGGATCTTCTCTTCGTTTAACTTAACTTCTTCGGGTTTCTCTTCCAGCTTTGCGAGTATCAGAAGGTCATCGATCAGCATATTAAGCCTGTCTATATGCTTTGAAATAATATTCAGAAAACGCTCAGCATTTTTGGGATCATCAATTGCGCCTTCTTTAAGAGTTTCAATGAATCCTTTTATGGTTGTTACCGGCGTCCTTAGTTCATGAGATACATTGGCAACAAGGTCCTTTTTTAGTGTATCAAGATGTTTAAGGTTCGATATATCGTTAAACACCACAAGAGCACCAATGGCCTTGTTATCCATATCATAAAGAAGTGTGCCGCTTAGCTGCAGGAATTTATCTTTATCATGCTGCAGGATTATCTCCGCTTCCTGGGGATTGCCTTCTGATATTATCTTCTTAAAGAATTTCTGGATCTCTGATACACGAATTACTTCCTGCAGAGTTTTACCTGTCAGGTTCTTATCTTTTATTCCAAGAATAGAAGCAGCAGTTTCGTTGAGCATTAATACACGCTCTTCGTAGTCAACCGCCAGAACTCCTTCTTTCATGCTCTTGAGAACTACTTCCTGCAGATTGTTCTGCTCGCCTATAATATCAAGCTTCTCATCGAGCTGCTTAGCCATAGAGTTGAGGCTCTCCGCGATCATACCAAGCTCCGGCTCTTTTGCGGGATAAACCTTTGCAGAGTATTTACCTCCTGAAAAATTCAGTGCGGCATCTCTAAGTTCATAAATGGGAGCAAGCAGTTTTTTTAAGGCGAAATAGCCGCCAAAAAGAATCAGCACACCGAAAAATACAACTGCAAAGAATAAAGAAGCATTGGCGCTTCGCGCCTCAATGTTCACACGAGTCAGCGGATACCCGGTACGAAGTATATATGCAAGTTTGCCATCTTTGCCGTAAACAGGCACCGCCGCGTACAGGAAGTCTTCCTTTAAAGTGAAACTATACCTTTGAGATATGCCGATTTTACCGTTTATGGCTTCTATAATTTCAGGCCTGTCCGCATGGTTATCCATTGTACTTGCATCTTCACGTGAATCTGCCGTAACTTTTCCGTTTGGTAAAACCAGAGTTATGCGTGTACCGCTTAAGCTATCGAACTTTGATACGAAATTTTTGTTAACCAGGGTATCAGGAAGTGCAGATTCAATACTTTCTTTTATCAGGAGAGAACGCTGAACAAGAACATCAGTATCAGCGGAAATGAGTGAATCTCTGAAAAGTGCAGATGCATACAAACCAAGAACTACCAAGGGAAAAATGCTGAGTATAGCAGCAAAATAATATAGCTTCCACAGGAATTTTCTATTTCCCAAACCTATTCCCCGTTCCAATAATCATCAGAATACCTCCCTGAATTTATAACCTACTCCGCGAACCGTTTCGATATATTCGTTTTCTTCGCCAAGCTTTTTCCTTAACGAAACGATATGCACATCAATCGACCTATCTGTGACCGAAACACCTTCTCCCCGCGTTGAATCAACTATCTGGTATCTTGTCATAACCCAGCCCGGCTTTTTTGCAAGAGTGAGCAGTATCCTGAACTCCAGGTGAGTAAGATCGATCTGTTTATCCTTTATTGTTACTTCGTGTCTTCCAACATGGATCTTTAGGTCGCCCCTTTCGATGATAGGCTTCTCTTCTTCCTCTTTAGGCGGCCTTCTTCTGAGTGTGGCCTTAACGATTGCAAGCAGTTCCCTCGGGCTGAATGGTTTGGTTACATAATGATCAGCGCCGATCTCGAGACCGGCAACTTTATCAGCCTCGTCAGCCTTTGCAGTTACCATTACAATCGGTATACCCGCCTTTTGTTTATCTGCCTTTATTATCTTGGTAATATCAAACCCGTCAACACCGGGCAGCATTAAGTCCAGAATTATCAGGTCGTATTCATTTTCTTTGACAAGCTCAAGAGCTTCTTCACCGCTTGATGCGGTTTTTACGCGGTAACCGTTCTTTGTGAGGTTATAGTCAATTAGTTCCAGAATGTCTTTTTCGTCATCAACTACGAGTATTTTTTCCTTCATATTAGGAGAATTTTATTTCTTAATGAAATTCTTTTTGTTAAAATTAGCACTGTATTGTTAAATTGATGTTAAGAACACATTAGAAATCAAATTCATTCAAAAATACTACTAAATACCTTATAATTAAATTCAATAAAATAAAATGACCTGCGTCACGGAAGCCCTTTTTGCATTTCAAATTCTGAGTTTAAAGCCAATCTTTGTAAATAGTTAAATGACACTATGAACAACGATATATACATCCTCTCGCTCACTGCGGCATCAATCGGATTCATTCATACTCTCATCGGCCCTGATCACTACCTTCCTTTTATCATGATGGCAAAAGCAGGCAAGTGGAGCAGGATCAAAACTTTCTGGGTGACAATTCTGTGCGGGGTTGGGCACGTCCTGAGCTCAGTTGTACTTGGCGCAATCGGAATCGCGGCAGGTGTTGCACTTGATAAGCTTGAGTTGATAGAAGGAACACGCGGTGAAATAGCCGGCTGGGCATTAATTACATTCGGATTCCTGTATATGATATGGGGAATTAAGAAAGCATTCAGCAACAGGCCGCATACTCACATTCATGTAGATGAAGACGGAACATACGTTACTCACGCTCATCATCATGAAGGCGAGCATGTACATACTGAAAAAAGAAAGTCATTGACCCCGTGGATACTGTTCACGGTCTTTGTACTGGGGCCTTGCGAACCATTGATACCGCTGCTGATGTTTCCTGCAGCGCAGGAAAGCATATCGGGACTTGTGATTGTTACGTCAGTATTCGGTGTGGTTACGATCAGCACAATGCTGAGTATTGTTTTCGTCTCATTGTGGGGTATCAGCTTTCTTCCGCTGGGCAAGCTGGAGCGGTTCACTCATGCGCTCGCCGGCTTCGCGATATTCGCTTCCGGATTGGCAATAAATCTGCTGGGGCTTTAGATAAAGTTCAGGTTACTTAGGGTCAAGCTTATACTCTATCAGGTCTCCTTCTCTAATGCCGTTTCTTTGGCAAAAACCCGCATTTACCTCAACTACAAACTGCGATTTGGATTTGGAAGGCAGCGACTTTTCCGAATAAGGAACTGTATTGCTGTGAATGGTATTTATCTCACCTTTGCTGCTTATAAAAATAATATCCAGCGGCAAAATGGTATTCTTCATCCAGAATGACTGCATATTTTCCTGATCAAATATGAAAAGCATACCTTTATTTTCATCCATTTCGCTCCTGTACATTAATCCCTGAGACCGCTCGGTTGGATCTGCTGCCACTTCTACTTCAATTTTTGCAAGCTGCTTATGTGTATCCCTGCTTAGGAATGTAACTTCCCCTTCTTTGACCCACCGCGGCTCGTTCGTGCTTTTTTTGATGTAGAGGAAATATATTGCAATAAATATCAGAACCGGTATTATTGGAATCAGAATCTTTCTCGTTTTCCAAAATGGAAGCTTAATTGTTTTTTTTGATCTGATATTTCTGTTTGTTTTACTCATGATATAGATTACTGTTCAATTTTTTTAACCGCATATTTCTTCCGCTGCAGCATTGTATTTATTTTCTTAAAACCATTTCAAGCACTTCCCGCGATCTTACTGTACTGACTTCAGGCAAGTGTTCATCAATAAGGTCAAATGTTTCCCGTACCAGGTTAAACAGTTCCTTCAATGCTGAATATTTCTCAGCAAGCAGGATATGGTTATATCTGCTGATAAAATCCCCGGGTTTAACTTTCATCCGCTCAATTGTGTGTTCAACGCCTTTCAGCTTGCCCGGATGGTAAAATTTATTCAACCCGCACAGGATGCCGATAATGTTACCCGTCATTTCGACTAGCGAATCATAATAATACAGGATATCTCCCCGGCCTACGGTCATTTTTTCAATTGCCCATTCAGGATGAAAGCGCTTGAAATGGCTAACCAGCATAACCTGAAGTTCCTTTGGATACTCTCTTTCCGCCTTTGAAATAAGCGGCTTCAGCCAGCCTGTATCTTTTAAAATAAAGCTGTCTATAAGCCCCGAGATCTGCAAATGCTTCATCAGGTCAACTTCGGGTCTTTCCAGCATTTCATTGATCAGCTTCTCCGTTTCACTGAAATGCCCGAAGCCAAAATCACATCTTACTCCATCTATGTAATAATAAACTGCAAACCCTTCTTCGGGAGAGCCGTGATAGAAATCGCCGCCCGATGCTTTAGCATCTTTTACTACTTTGTCAAATTCAGCCTGGGTCAGGCTGTTATTCAGGATAATGATGGTATCAATATCAGAATTATCATCGCCGTACCCTTTGGCAATTGAACCGGTTACAGCAGCAGCTTTGATATCAAAGCCGCTGAATAGCTTAATGTTTTGCGCAGCCTGTTCCAGCCGCTTTTTGCTTACTTCGTTCATGTAAAATGCCCTCCTATGTTGTTTTAGAGGGCACAATTCATAATCAAGTTTTTTAAATCCGGTAAATCAATTAACCTGATTAATCTGTGATCAGGTTATACAGATTAATCAGTTTAATCTGCGATCAGGTCAATCTGGTAGATCTGCTGAATCAGCGATCAAAACCAGCTTGTCTTTTTCTTTCTCCTTGTTCCGCCTATACCAAGCACACCCAGCAGTCCGCGGGTAACTTCACGGGCAACAGTTCTGCCTACCTGTTTGGCGGTGGAGCTTGTCAGCACTTTTTCCACTGTGCTCTTTTCTTCTTTTTTAGGCTTGGCTGATTCTTTTTCCTGTGCCTTTTCTTCAGCCTGTTTTTGCTGTTCTGCATTATGCTCTTCGATCTTTTTGTTAAGAATTTCCAGCGCGCTTTCCCTGTCTATAACCTCGTTATATTTTGCGGCGATCTTTGAAGCTGCAATTATTTCGTCAATTTCAGCTGGAGTCAATACATCCATCCTTGAACGCGGAGCTGCGAGCATTGTTGCAGCCAGCGGAGTTGGTGTTCCTTTTTCGCTTAGAACGGTAACGGCCGCTTCTCCAATTCCCAGTGATGTCAGCAGGTCATCAATATCATAATAATTGCTCAGTGGATAATTTTCAGATATCAGCTTTATATCCTTTCTGTCCTTTGCAGTAAATGCGCGAAGCGCATGCTGAATTTTTAGTCCGAGCTGGCTTAGTACTATGTTGGGGATATCAGTTGGATTCTGAGTGCAGAAGAATATTCCAACTCCTTTGGATCTGATAAGCTTAATGATGCTTTCAATCTGGCTCAGAAGCGCGTCCGATGCTTCGCTGAAAAGTAAATGCGCCTCATCGATGAATATTACCAGCTTCGGCTGATCAAGGTCGCCTTCTTCAGGGAAAGTGCTGTAGATCTCCGCAAGCAGGCTCAGAAGGAAGGTCGAAAACAGCTTTGGCCTGGTCTGCATATCTACAAGCCTTATTACAGATATCACTCCCCTGCCATTGCTATCGCAGCGCAGCAGGTCTTCAGCTTCAAAAGATCTTTCGCCGAAAAATTCATTTGCACCCTGCTGTTCCAGCTCAACGATCTTACGCAAAATTATGCCAAGTGAGCTTGATGAAACTTTACCATAAGAAGCTTCAAATTCTGTTTTGCCTTCTTCCTGGATGTACTGGATTAATCTTTTCATATCCGCAAGGTCAAGCAGTGGGAGCTGCTTGTCGTCGGAGTATTTGAATATCACGGATACAAGGCTGGTCTGCGTTTCATTGAGTCCCAGCATTCTGGAAAACAGTACCGGGCCGAATTCTGAAGTAGTTGCCCTTAGCCTTGCGCCTTTTTCAGCAGAAATGGTAAGAAATTCTACTGTATTACCATCTGCATTCCACTCAACACCTATCGAAGACATCCTCCCTGCGATCTTTTCATTTGATGCACCGGGTTTTGCAACGCCGCTAAGATCGCCTTTAATATCCATCACCACTACGGGTACGCTTTTTGCGGCCAGTGACTCTGTAATCAGCTGCAGGGTTTTTGTTTTGCCTGTCCCTGTTGCGCCTGCGATCAATCCGTGCCTGTTCATCGTTTTCAAAGGCAGCTTGATCAGTGTGCCGGTCAGAACTTCTTTATCAAGCATAGCGCCGCCAAGAGTGATTGTTTCGCCCTTGAAGCTGTATCCATCGTTTATGGATTGTATAAACTGCTGTTTTCTATCCGTATCACCCATATTAACAAGAAATAGATTTATTCAGCAAAGATAAGGCTTTGTAATTTATTGAAAAACATAAAAATTACTAATACAGAAAACAGCTAAGAACACGACAGTAAGTAAATAACACTCTAAAACTTTGTTAAAAAAAGTTTCTTTACCCTGGATTTCAATATACTTAACCTCACCCCCCTAACCCCCTCTCCTGACAGGAGAGGGGGAACTGAGAAATTTTTGAGTTTTTTCTCCCCTCTCCCTTTGGTAGAGGGGTTGGGGGTGAGGGTCGAATGCAAAATTACTGAGTATTTGTTTCACTGTCGTGTACTAATACAGAAAACAGCTCTATGTTGAATTTAAAAAACGTAAACAATTGTATACTTATATTTGGAATATCAATTATATGCAAAATAAAAAGCCATTCAAAGTGAATGGCTTTTTGAAATAATCTGCTATTGGATCAGCGGTTATTCAAGAGTAAATTGTTTGGTTATCGGGGTTGAATTATCTGAGTTCAATTTAACTGTAACTGAATAATTTCCCGGCTCAAGAACGCCGTTGATATTCATATTGCCATATACAACACCACCTGTTGATTCAACATCCGCATGTCCTAATTCTTTTCCGTCATGTTTCCATTCAAATGTAACTTTTGTTCCGGAAGGCGCATTCTTTAACACTGCAGAGCAGTAAAGCGCAGCAGTTGATACCGGAAATGCTGAAGCATCCGATGAACAGCCGCCATCAGTTTTTTCAGAGCAAAGCTTCACATCTGAAAGATTAGCAGTTGATACGTTGCACGCAGGAAGTACATATGCCAAAGTGCAGATAACAGCCAACATCAGGAAAGAACGAAGTGTGTTGTTTTTCATTTTGTCTTTTTGGTTAGTTGTTCAGTTATGAATCAAATTACTGCAAAGTAACATATTTAACTAAATAGAGTCAAGAAGCTCATTAATGTGGCCGGGCACTTTTACCTTTTCGAACACTTTTTCGATCTTTCCTTTTTCATCTATTATGAAAGTTGTTCTAACCACACCCATATATTTTCTGCCGTACATGCTTTTCTCCTGCCACACTCCGTAGTCTTCCAGCATCTTTTTTGATTCATCGCTCAGCAGCGTGAACGGAAGTTCGTATTTATCTCTGAACTTCACATGGCTTTTGGTATCATCCGGCGAAACGCCAATCACTACCGTATTCTTCTTTTCGAATTTTTTAATGTTATCCCTGAAGTCACAGGCTTCCTGTGTGCATCCGCTTGTCATATCTTTCGGATAAAAATAAAGGATAACTTTTTTTCCTTTGTAATCCTTAAGCGATATCTTCTCACCCGCATCTGAAGTGAGAACAAAATCCGGTGCTTTATCTCCCGGTTTCAGCATAACCAGCTCCCTTTAATAAAAAAGGGCTTCTTCAGCCCTTTTAAGATTTTAATTTTTATTTTCCTTCGGCGGCGCTTTTCAAGGCGTCAAAGTTAACCTGTACACCGGGATTTTCAGTTACTTCAACATACTTTATCACACCATCTTTATCAACAAGATAAACGGCTCTCTGTGCTGTTTCCTTCTGGCCGTGTGCAAACTCAGCCTGTACAACATCATATTTCCTTATTACCTCTTTGTTGAAATCGCTGAGCAGGGGGATCTTGATCCCGTTCTTTTCTGCGAATGCCTTCTGAACAAATGTACCGTCAACGCTGATGCCAAGGATCTCTGCGTTCATTCCCTGGTACGCATTGAAATTATCGCTCATTGTGCACATTTCTGTTGTGCATACACCTGTAAATGCCTGCGGAAAGAATAACAGGACAACGTTTTTGCCTTTGTAGCTGCTGAGCGATATCTGCTCAAGCTCCGCAGAAGGTGTGAATGATGGTAATGTGAAATCCGGTGCCTTATCTCCAACTTTTAAAGCCATTTTATACTCCTTTTATCCTGAGCGAAACGAAAGATCCATTAGATCTATCAAACGCTCAATTTATTTTTATTAACTAATATTTTTCAACAACTGATTTACTTCTGTTTCCTGCTTGTAATCCGAAATCAACTATCCGCAATCCGGAATCTATATATTGATCGCTTCACCATACGCATCTGCAGCAGCTTCCATAATTGCCTCAGCAAGCGTTGGATGCGCGTGAACAGTTCTAACTATCTGCTCATATGTAGCTTCAAGCGATTTGCCGAGGGTGATCTCCGCTATAAGCTCACTGGCTTCATTTCCGCAGATATGCGCGCCAAGCAGTTCGCCGTATTTAGCGTCAAAAATCAGCTTAACCAGTCCGGCAGTTTCTCCAACAGCCCTTGCTTTTCCGCTTGCGGAAAACGGGAAGCGCCCGATCTTAACTTCGTAGCCCAGCTCTTTCGCCTTCTTTTCTGTCATACCAACCGATGCAACCTGCGGCTGGCAGAAAGTAACTGCGGGAATGCAGTTGTAATCAACATCCGGTACATGGTGGCCGGCGATCTTTTCTGCGCAGTTTATGCCTTCGGCTGCCGCTACGTGTGCAAGCCATGGCGGACCGTTAACATCACCGATAGCATAAACACCATTAACATTGGTTTTATAGTCGCTATCAACCTTAATGAATCCTTTATCAACATTAACGCCAAGCTCTTCAAGTCCAAACCCGGTAACATTTCCAGCGAATCCGACAGCAACAAGCGCTATATCGCTTTCAATTTCAGCATTGTTCTTACCGCTTACCTTTGTAATAACTTTTTCAGTCTTGCTGTTCGGAGCGGTTTTTTCGACGGTAATGCTTTCAACTTTTGTTGCAGTCATCACATTGATGCCGAGCTTTCGGTATTCCCTTCCAACAACATCGCTCATTTCTTTATCTTCCATTGGCAGCGGCTGGTCAAGCATCTCAACAACTGTGACCTTTGCTCCAAAGGCATTCCAGAAATATGCAAATTCCATTCCGATAGCCCCTGCGCCGATAATAGTGACACTTTCGGGAAGCTTATCAAGCACTATACCTTCCATGAACGATAGCACACGTTTGCCGTCGATGTTCATGCCGGGGAAGCTCCTGGCTTTTGAGCCCGTGGCAATAATTGTATGTTTGGCAACTAATTCTTCGGTTACTTTTCCGTCATTTTGTACCTGGATAAGTGTGCCGCCCTTGTGCTTTTTTAAGATACCGTAGCCTGTGATGGTAGTTATCTTGTTCTTTTTCATCAGGTATTGTACGCCCTTTTCAGACTTATCAGCTACGTCCCTCGAGCGCTTCACGACTGCGGCAAAGTCTGCCTCAACGCCGGTGGTTGTGATACCAAACTCTTTGGATTTTTTCATCATCAGCATCACTTCAGCGGCTTTAAGCAGGGATTTAGAAGGGATACATCCCCAATTGAGGCAAATTCCCCCAAGGCGTGCGGTTTCTACCAGCGCAGTTTTCAATCCAAGCTGGGAAGCGCGTATTGCTGCAGAATACCCGCCAACTCCTCCGCCTAAAACTACTACATCAAATTCGGTTTGTGCCATATTTTTCCCGGTTTCGCCGCAAAAAGCGGCAATATATATATTTATTTAATAGCTTTTGATAGAATAGAATACAAAAATACTCAATTAAATAGACTTACTCAAATCATGCTTTTGTGCATATTCTTGCTTTGTGAGTTAACGCTGCGTAAGCAGGTTTAAAATTGCAGAATTAGATCGCTGGAAATGAAATGGGATGCCTACTTGAAATAAAATGCCCTCCCGTATTTCCGCTTTTCGCCGCTCTATCTAACCTAGAGGGAAAATTTTCCGGAGCCCGGGAGGGACTTAGGGGGTTAAAACATGAAGCATGAAAACAGATGACCGTCAAGTTGATTCTTCCATTTCTTCCTGACAATTCAAAAATAGCGAACAAAAACAGCGAATGTAAAAGAAAAAAAATCAGAATTGTCGATTTAAGGCGCCATAATATTTGATATTTCTGTTTATTTTTAGCATTTATACAGGCCAAATGTCGAACGGGAATTGAGCCCATACCGTAAAAGTATTAGATTTGTGTTAATTGACGTAAAGTAAGAACTTTAATATTGCTATAATGAAGTTTGTGTTTTATCTTGCGATTCAATCCATTTTCTAAACCTAAAGGAGAAAACTAAAGATGAAAAAAGCATTTTGGATTCTTGTTGTTGCTGCGGGTCTGTTTATTTTTGCAGGTGAATCAAAAGCCCAGAACCAGAACTTCTCAATGACAAACAATACGGGCATGACGCTTGTTGATGTTTTCATTTCACCGAGCAGCGCTGATAACTGGGGACCGGATGTTATTCCCAAAGATATGATCCTCACCGGCGAAACATTCGATTTCACATTCACAGGCGTAGATCCCGAGCATTGCAGCTGGGATATACTCTTCACTGCGGATGACGGCAACAAATATTATATGAGAGGCGTAGATCTCTGTTCAATAACAAGTATCACTTTATCCCATTAACAAAGAGTAATTTGGAATAAAACCAAAGCCTGCTTTTAGCAGGCTTTTTTTGTGCTTATGGCTCATTCCCCCCGGAAGGGGGAACACAAGGGGGTAGTTGTAAAAAGCGTTGAATGTAAATTGCTGCAATTCTCAAAAGCAAACCCCCGAGACTGATTAACGAAGGAGATTAATTGGGATCAATCGGCATTGCACGAATACTGAGAAAATCTTCCCCCCTTTTGAGAAGCAAAGGGGGGAAACAGTCTTACAGCCTTTAAGGGGATATGACGAATTGATATTATTGAACTTTGTGTCTTTTCATTTCCCCCTGTAAGGGGGAACACAAGGGGGTAACTGTAAAAAGCGTTGAATGTAAGTTGCCGTAATTCTCAAAAGCAAACCCCCGAGACTGATTAAAGAAGGAGATTAATTGGGATCAATCGGCATTGCACGAACACTGAAAAAATCTTCCCCCCTTTTGAGAAGCAAAGGGGGGAAAAGGTCGAATAGAATTGAACTCTGTGTCTTTTCATTTCCCCCTGTAAGGGGGAACACAAGGGGGTAAAATTCAGCTTCTCAAAACTTCAAATTCATCTTTAGCTTATAGTGCTTTCCGCCTGTGTACATATTCATAAGCTTATCTTCCTTCACGTCAAAATCGAACAGGTGCGCATCTACGTACGCATCAACCATATTCACTACATAAACAATCAGGAAATACCATACAAAATCATCCCGCTGGTCGCGGTAAAATTCGCGAAGTATCTTTAAATTCTGGTCGCCTGCCGGATTTACCGCAGTTTGTGATTGTACATACCGGTCGCGGTAATCCTTATACAGATTATTATTTCGGAAATATTCGTATCCAAAGTAGCCAACCAATCCGCCTATTATTGGTATCTTCCAATATGACTCATTATAGAACTGGCCTGCCCCGGGCAGGGCTGCGCTAAGCAGCACTGCAAGAGTTGGTGATTTCTTCATACGGAATTGTTTTTCGGCAACTTTTTTCTTTTCAACCGTGAAGATACTATCGGCTTTTACCGAATCAGCAATCAATGTATCAGCCGGATATCGGCTGGTGTACGTTCTGCCAAAAATGTTATTTGATTGGGATGTAAAAATGTAAGACATTTCGCTGCCTCTTAATTCGGATTTAAGCGTAAGCTTTGGCAATGATTGAGATAAGGTATTCCCGCCAAATAAAAAAGGCGCAGTCATAAAAACTATAACTGCACCTTTAATAAATACTCTTTGTAATATCTTCATCAGCTCATAAATTGAGTGATACTTAAGCGCCTTAATTATTTAGGCGGTTGGTTTGTGGGCTGCTGATTATTAGGCTGCTGGTTCTGCGGAGCCTGCTGCTGATCAGTTGGCGCTTGCTGCTGCTGTTGCTGCTGCTGATCTGCCGGCGGCTGCTGCATCTGGTTCGGCACATTAGGCTGCGGGAAGTTCTGCTGGCCTGAATTCTGCTGAATAATGCTTTCATTCGTTCCGCCGCTTTTGTTTATAACCACATTGGTTATGAGCGAAAACGCAAGTAATATTCCAGCAAGGATACTTGTAAGCTTAACAAGAAAATCGGCTGTTCTTCTCACACCAAAAACCATGGAAGCATCTGCACCGCCGCCGCCAAAAGTACCGGCTAAACCGCCGCCTTTTGATGACTGAATGAGAACTACTCCCATTAGCATAATAGCCACTAAAATAAGCAAAATTATGAAAATACTGATCATTTCTAAAACCCTTCGTGTTTATATCTTTAGTAGAACTGCAATTTTAGTGATAAATTTATTGATTTTAAAGTCCAATTTTAAGGTGAAATTGTAAATGTATATCCGGCCGCTTGACCGGATTGCATGGAATACACTGGATGTTCCGGGCTTTAACTTTATGAAAGTAACGTATGCACTCGAATCAGGCGATTCGAGTTACAATACACCGCCCCAAAGGGGCGTGATATATCAGTGATGGCGCAGCCCATCGGAGATTTAGATAGCCCACGATTTCACTCGTGGGATCAATAATTTACTAAAAACTCACTAACCGTTTTAACGGTTTGAAACCGCTGAAGCGGTTTATCGAATTTCAGCGATTTGCATTACCATGGATGAATCCGTGGGCTAAAAAAGCCCAAACGGGGCGGGATATATTAGCGATGGGTGCAGCCCATCGGAGGAGAAACTAATAACCACATCCGGCAGCGGTGTAATACAAATTAATCATGTCTAACGCATGCCATTTCCTATATGCAGCCATTTCACCCCGTTGTTGGGTTATAGCTAAGCGTTACCAACAACAAAATTATGACCTGTTTCAGAACAGTCTATTCATCCGATGAACCGGGCAATAGGATGAAAGGTCAATATTCTATATAACCCTGACATCAATTTTTCGCCAAAATTGGTGTTCTCAGCAAAATCTAAAAAAGAAAAAGGCAATTTGTTGCATGTCTGAAGAATGCTTAAGCAATCGCTGCAAAAGGCGGGTGTAAATAAAAATTTATTCTAAACTCATAATATCTATTATCCTGTCTATTCTTTCACCAAATGTACCGAAACCTAAATGACCATTAATTATTTCTCTGATATTTTCTTTCTTCAGAAGTTCACCAAATTCATTTTTTAAATAATCTTTTATTTCTGTTTCTGTACTTAAAATTTCATTTTTGATATTTTCATTTCCATCTAAAATATAGATCACATCTTCCAGATCATGACTAGCCCTGGGATCAGCTGCTCCTCTTGATTTAAAAGCCTCCAGTTTTGTCGCAATATAATACTCCACCGGCAATATATTTATTATTATATCACTTAATGTCTTACTTATTTTATTTTCAAATCCTGCTTCATACCATTTATTTGTAATACCTGTAGCAGAATCCTGAGTTGAAATCAAATCAACCTTAACGTTATCAAAAATAAATCTGCATGCAGGACCATCGTTGTCATTGTTAAATCCTTTATTTCTCAATTCTTCCTCAAAAATATCATATTTTGATTTAGTATATATTTCAGCAATTATATCCACATCATCAGTAGCCCTCGGTTTACTTACTGCATTATCAGTTACATATATTTCCATTACGCTTCCGCCAACATAAGCCACATCCTCATTTAAATTTCCCAGCGCTTTATGTATAATTTTAATCATTTCAATATTTGATCTTTTTCTTTCCATATTCAGTTCCACATATTTTTAATAATTCTCTTTTCTAATTCAATTTTAGCAAAATTTCTTTCCCGGGCTTTACCAACTCTTAAAGCATCCGTCAATGCTAGTAATTCATAAAATTTTTTATCTTCAATAGTATTACCTTTAGTTTGTTCAGTTATGATTTTTGGAATGGTATGATATAACGGTTCTATTGATTGACCGCTAACATTACCAAATGCGTATGGCCATACATAAATATCATCAATAGCATTAATAAAGTTGTTTAATGGTTCAGCAGAATGAGCTGTTGGAACTCCCCGGGAAATTGCGCCGGGTTTAGCAGGGAAAACAAATCTTAATCCATGTACAAGAAATTCAACAAAGGATTCATAATAAATGCTTTTATCTATATCCATAAATCCAATATATATACTCCTCCTTATAGATAGAGAAATTTCCGATTGGCTAATTTGTAATTTTCTGGATAGTAAAAGATTATCCCAATGTTTAGAATATAACGGCCCCAAAGATAATATTTGACATAAAATGACAATGTCCTGAGGCTTTAAGTTTTTGCTTTTATTATTCATTGTTATACAATATATAATTTCCAATTCGCAAATTGCAAATCGCAATTCACAAATATAGCAAATAAGGTCGAAAAAAACAATAAAGTTGCTCTGATGGGGGGTTCTCACCAAAATCCGAAAGAAAAAGACAAACTGTTAACTATTATTGGGCTACTGTAGCACTCGAAGTAAGAGGCGGATAGTAATTTCACCCCGTTGTTGGGATATAGCTATACGTTACCAACAACAAATTTTTGACCCGTTTCAGTACAATCTATTCATCCAGATGAACCGGAGTCAACGGACGAATGACCTGTAGGCTTTAACTTGTAACTTGCAGTCTGTAACTTGTAACTTGCAGTCTGTCACCTGCAACTTGTAACAAGTCACCTGCAACCACTCTAATCCCACCCCTGATTTTCCAGCAGTTGCTCGGGCGGTACAGGACGGAGCTCTTTTGCCGGTGCGCCTATATATATAATACCTGCAGGTACATTCTTCGTCACAACTGCGCCGGCTGCGATGAGGGCGTCTTCGCCAATTTCGAGTCCGGGCAGTATTACCGCTCCACCACCCACACGCGCTCCTTTGCGGAGCGTTACACCCTTGAAATGCTTGAAGCGTTCTTCGGTCCTGCCGAGATAATTATCATTTGTAGTAACAACACCCGGCGCGATAAAACAAAAATCCTCAATAGTGGAGTAAGCCGTAATGTATGAATTTGTTTCCAGCTTGCATTTCCTGCCAATGGAAGAAAAATTCTCAACTGTGCAGCTTCTGCCTATTATAGTATATTCGCCTACCGTAACATCTTCCCTTACTGCTGCGCTATCGGCAATCAAAACATTATTAGCAATTTTGCAGCCTGTATATACAACAACCAGCGCCCCGATGAGGCATTCATCGCCAATTTCGCATGGCTCATACTTTTTATCGGACTTAAAAATACTGCGCTTTGAACGCAGCGGCTGTTTGCCAACCACTGTGTTGGCGTCAATCCTTACCCCATTGCCAATTTTAGTTCCGGCATGGATAACCACATTATGCCCCACCTGGCAGTCGTCGCCTAATTCAACATCTTTTTCTATTACCGAAAATTGTCCGATTGTGCAGTTTTTTCCTATTTTCGCGCTGCCATCAATGAACATATTGCCCATTGTAGAAAGAAATTTACCGGTTTCCATTTTGTTTATTCCCTGTTTATTGATCCTGTGTGGTTAATATGCCTGCAAAGTCCTCAAAAACCCTCCAGGTTTCTACTGCAACTAACGAATATACCAACCATACTGAGCCATTTCAAATCAATAATAAAGGACATAGTTCTGAGAATTCCCCCTCCCCCTCGGGGAGGGGGTTGGGGGTGGGGTCAAAATTATGATTTCAAATTTTACCGGGATATGTGAAGACTTCTGTCGTGCTGAGCGGAGTCGAAGCACTTCACGCTAAAAGCTGAGATTTCACTAGATTTAGGACATTTACCCTTCGACTCCGCTCAGGGTGACAAAGATATAGAATGGGAATTAGCCCTTCGACTCCGCTCAGGGTGACAAAGATATAGAATGGGAATTAGCCCTTCGACTCCGCTCAGGGTGACAAAGATATAGAATGGGAATTAGCCCTTCGACTCCGCTCAGGGTGACAAAGATATTGAATGGGATTTAGCCCTTCGACTCCGCTCAGGGAGACAAAGATATAGAATGGGAACTGCACCGGCTGTCAGGTGGGGTTGGGGGTGGGGTCATAAATAGGTAAGATACATTCCATTGTTGAAATTAACCCCGCACTTTAGCATATTTGCAGCAGGATACATATAATTATCATAAATTACTTATTACGGAGGTTAACATGTCATTTTTATTTACTGCCCGCCATTTCAAAGCTCATGATTCCCTGAAAGAATTCGCAGAAGAAAGCTCAAAAGTATTCAATGAAATATACGACGGTATAATTAAAACAGAAGTGATCCTGAGTTACGATAAACCGGAAAACAGTATCAAACATGCCGAAGTAATAGTACACGCAAAGAACAATCACACCTTTACAGCAAAGGAATCATCCGATGATTTCAAGAAATCCATTGAAGCCTCGATGGAAAAAGTCGAAACACAGATAAGAAAATTCAAAGATAAGCTTACAGATCACAGCGGCGAAAAATCCGTTAAGAACATAGCTGCAGAATAATAAAACCATATGAAACATCTTCATAAGGTCCTCAAGAACATTGAGGAAGTAAAAAAAGAGCAGATCTCGGTGGAGTTTTTTTATAATGCCGCCAAAGACAGATTTAAGCTTACAAAAATCTCGGAAGGCAGCAAGGGACTGGATAAGATCATCAAAGATCAGCATATCCACCGCCCGGGGCTTGCTCTCGCAGGTTACACTGCGCTATTCACTTTTGACCGTGTGCAGATCTTAGGCAACACAGAAATGCGCTACCTCAAGCAGCTTTCGCCTGAACTGCGTACCAAGGCACTAAAGAAGTTCTTCTCATTCAACATGCCCTGCATTTGTTTAACATTCAACAACAAGCCAAGCGAGGAGTTCATGGAAATGGCGAATAAAAAAGATATCGCCGTTTTTATTACGCCGCTCGAAACTACCAAATTCGCGTACTTTATAAACGATTTCCTCGATGACCAGTTTTCACCGCAGATAGCTTTGCACGGCTCGTTTGTGGATGTGTACGGCGTAGGTCTTTTATTTTACGGCCGCAGCGGAATTGGAAAGAGCGAAATTGCTCTCGACCTTGTAGAGCGCGGCCACAGGCTGGTTGCCGATGATGTGGTTATGATCTCCCGCAAGGGCGACGGCATCTTAATGGGTACAGGCACTGAACTTGTTAAGCACTTTATGGAGATCCGCGGGCTTGGAATTATAGATGTACGCTCGGTTTTCGGTATCCGCGCCATCAGGTTCCAGAAGCGTGTTGAGCTGCTGGTTAACCTGGAAGAGTGGGACCCGAAGAAAGAATATACCCGCACGGGGCTCGACAGCGAAACAATTGAGCTGTTGGGTGTAGAACTGCCTTTTGTAAGGCTGCCGATCTTCCCCGGAAAGAACATCACTGTAATTTCGGAGATCATTGCATTGAATTATCTTTGCAAGCATTATGGTTATGATGCAGCAAAAGCGCTAAGCGAAAAGCTTGAATCAACAATAAGCAGCAAATCCAAATTTAAAGACGGGAACATCGGTTACGAACGTTCCGTTGAATACCTGGAACACGACTTTGAATAAAAACTAAACAATGATATGAACACTAATCTCTCTCTCCTGCTCTCAATAGCCCTATCAGCGTTACTTTCATTCAACTGCGGTAAAAAAGAAGATACAACCAATAAGGTTGCCGATGATTATACCAAGATTGCGGCAACAGATACAACCGGCGCCGTAACCGGCGACTGGATAATACAACGCGAGCTTGCTGACCCTCAAAGCCTTAACCCTGTTACCCTGCAGGATGCGACTGGCAGGGAGTTTTCGCAGCATGTGTTTGAGCGCCTAATGTGGGCAGCCGGCAGGGAAGATTACGAGCTTGTGCCCTGGCTTACAGAAGGACCCCCGGAAGAAACCCCGGACCATCTTTCCTACACTTTCAGGCTTAAGAAGAATATTACATTTTCTGATGGCAAGCCCTTGACGGGTAATGATGTTATCTTCACTTTTAAAGCCATGATGAACCCGCTTGTTGACGCAGCGCAATCAAGGCAGGCAATTGATATGCTGAAAAATGTTGAGCTTGTGAACGGCGACCCATATACAGTCAGGTTCATTCTTTCACGCCCTTATTTCAAGGCAATATATGCGCTTTCAGATTTCCAGATAATGTCTAAAGCCGCTGCCGACCCGGAAAATCTTACTGATAAATATACATTTGAAGAATGCAAGGATATGGCTTCTGCACAGAAGAATCCCGCCATGAAGAAGTTTGCGGACTTCTTCAATTCACAGGAAGCCAACCGTGACCCATCAAGGCTGATAGGTTCAGGACCGTATATATTCGAAAAATGGGATACCGGCCAATGGGTCTATTTTAAGCGGAACCCAAACTACTGGAATAGAGCCTCTGTTCACGGGATGACTTACCCTGAAAAGCTAATCATAAGAGTAATACAGGATCAGAGCGCGGCTACAGTAGCTGCAAAGAACAAAGAAATAGACCTGATGTACGTTACCAAGCCAATGGATTTTGTAAAGGAGCTTGCCAACCCCGAACAATTCAACATGAAGAAGGCAGATCCATTTGAGCCGCAGTTCGTTTACATAGGCTATAATCATAATAATGTATTATTCACCGATGTTAAAGTAAGATGGGCCCTGGCATACATAGTTGACAGGAAAACAATTATCGAAAAGGTTCAGTATAACCTTGCTGTGCCAATTCAAAGCCCGATATACTTCGGTGATAAAAAGAATTTTAATTCAGAGCTTCCGCCAATCGAGTACAATCCGGAAAAAGCCAAACAGCTGTTAAATGAAGCCGGATGGAAGGATTCCGATGGCGACGGCGTGCTGGATAAGACCATTAACGGCAAAAAAGTTGACTTCAAATTTACTTACCTTCTTAACACAAACGAATCACGAAAGCAAACAATACTTGTAATTGCCGATGCGCTTAAAAAGATCGGCATAATTGCTGAAATACAGACACTGGAATGGTCAGTATTTCTCGACAAGATCAAAAAGCATGAGTTTGAAGCGCTGATGGGCGCATGGGTACTCACCGATTATCCGCCGGACCAGTACCAGATATTTCATTCATCACAGTCAAAAAATGACGGCAGCAACTACGGAAGTTACAGCAGTAAAACTGCGGATTCACTTATGCAGGCATACCGCAGCGAGTTTGATGAATCGAAACGGATAGAGATAAACAAACAGCTGCAGAAAGTCCTCTATGATGACCAGGCATATACTTTCCTTTGGACACCAAAAGCAAAATATGTTTACGCCGATAGATTTAAAAATGTAAGATGGTACCCTACCCCTCCTACGGCATACCACACACCCGAATGGTGGGTACCCGTGAATCAGAGGAAATACCAGGATAAGAACTAAAAAAATCGCAAAAAATGACTCATTTTGCAGTTGAAATTTACAATAATATAGATAAATTGCGGTTTACAAAGCCAAAAAATCCTGTAAATCAGGTAAACAACAGCATTTAACCAATTTAAAAGCATAATTTTACTATGAAAAAATTCAAACTTACTGCCCTCTTAGCAGTTTTGACATTTTCTATTATTATAACCGGATGCGGCGGAAAAACTACCCAGCAGAAAACTGATGGCAAGGATCAGACTTCAAATGATATAGCACCGGTGGATACTGCAAGCGCTGTAGCCGGCGACTGGCTGATAATCAGGGAAATGTCTGACCCTGAAAAATTAAACCCTATAGTTTCTAATGATGCAAGCGCTTCCGAAATCTGTTCTTATATTTATGAATCACTCCTGGCTCAGGATAAAGTTACATATGAACTTATTCCTTCACTGGCAGGAATGCCCGAAATCTCTCCTGATAATTTAAGCTACACGTTCACATTAAACAAGAATGCAAAGTTTTCAGATGGCAAACCGCTGACAGCTGCCGATATCATTTTTACATTAAAAACCATTAAGAATCCATTCGTTGATGATGCAGCCTTAAGGAATTATTTTGAAATGGTTGATAGAGCCGAAATGGTTGATAATGATCCCAATAAAGTTAAGTTCATACTTACAAAACCCAACTGGAGAGGCCTTTATACATTGGCCAGTTTCCAGGTTTTGCCTAAACACGTTCTTGACCCTGGTAATGTAACTGATAAGTTTAACTGGGAAGAGTTCAAAGACCTGAAAGTTGCACAGAAAAATCCTGAATTGCAGAAGTTCGCTGATTTCATAAATTCACAGGAAGTATCAAGGGATGCAAAATATCTGGTTGGTTCAGGTCCATACATGTTTGAAAAATGGGATACCGGCGCCGGCGTGACACTTGTAAAAAATCCAAACTATTGGGGCGGCGGAACTGTAACCCCGAACTATCCGGCGAAGATCATTTTCAAAACTATACAGGATAACTCTGCAGCTCTTGTTTCAGCGAAGAATAAAGAAGTTGATGCAATGGCAGTTATAAAGCCATCTGATTTTTACAAAGACCTCGAAAACGCAGACCAGTTCAACCTGGTAAAGGCCAGACCGTTTGAGCCGGCTTATACATACCTTGCATGGAACCAGCTGAACCCGTTGTTCCAGGATAAGAGAGTTAGGCTTGCTTTATCGCACCTTGTTGACAGGAAATCGATAATAGATAAAGTAATGTTCGGTGACGGTGTGCCTATCCAGTCACACGTTTTTTATAAAAACACTAAGCTGCTGAACACTGAGCTTCCTGAAATTCAGTTCGATCCGGAAAAAGCAAAGAAGCTTCTGGAAGAGGCCGGCTGGAAGGATACAGATGGTGACGGCGTTCTTGATAAAATGATCGACGGCAAGAAAAAGGATTTCAAGTTTACATTTCTCAGCAACACTAATCCTGTAAGGAAGCAGATCCTGCTTGTAATTGTAGATGCTTTAAAAAAGGTTGGGATCCAGGCTGAAGTACAGGAACTGGAATGGTCAGTTTATCTTGATAAAACAAAAAAACATGAGTTTGAAGCAACATATTCAGCATGGACATCTCCAACCACACCTCCTGACCCCTACCAGATCTGGCATTCATCTCAGTCAGAAGGCGAAGGCAGCAACTATATCAGCTTTAAGAATAAGACAAGCGATAGCCTGATCGAAGCATACAGGAACGAAATGGATGAAACTAAGCGTATTGCAATGATGAAAGAGTGGCAGAAGCTTATCTATGATGAGCAGCCTTATACATTCTTGTGGAGCCCGCGCGCAAGGTATATATATGACAAGAGATTCAAGAACGCAAGATGGTACAATATTCAGCCAAGTCCTACATACAGTGAGTGGTGGGTACCTTCGGGATCACAAAAATATACACAGAATAAAAATAATTAATACGCGGAAAAATGTCACAGTACATTTTAAAAAGAATCCTGTTGTTTATTCCGACGCTGATAGCTATAACTATCATTACGTTCACTATCTCGCGTCTTGCGCCCGGAGACCCGACTGAGCTGAAAGTTGGCGTCAGCGGCGAGAACATGAAAGCCGACGAAAAAAGCCAGCTTAACCAGCAGGCAAAAGATTACTATAAGCAGAAATGGGGCCTCGATAAGCCAATTTACATGCAGTATTTTATCTGGCTTGGCAATATGGCTACCGGAGATTTCGGCAATTCATTTGTTGATAACCGGCCTGTAATGAGCAAGATAATGGAAAGGATCCCTGTTACGGCTCCTATTACATTAATGGTCATTTCGCTCAGTTACCTGATCGCCATACCGATCGGTATCTATTCTGCAGCCAGGCAATACAGTAAAATGGACAGGTTCTCTACTTTCATGCTGTTTGTTTTTTATTCGCTGCCCTCTTTCTGGGTAGCCACAATGGCAATCGTTTTTCTTGCCAATGTTGAATACATAAAATTGTTTCCAACCTCCGGTTTATATACACTAGGTTCTGAAAACTGGAGCTTCTTTGAAAAACTGTGGGACCGTGCCTACCACTTGATTCTTCCCGTAGCGTGCAGCTCGCTTGCCAGCTTTGCTTTCCTTTCGAGGCAGATGCGCGGCAGTATGCTTGAAGTTATCAGGCAGGATTATGTAAGGACAGCCCGCGCAAAGGGTTTGACTGAAAAGACTGTTGTTATGAAACATGCTCTAAGGAATTCTCTGATCCCGATCATCACTTTGCTTGGCGGTATTTTGCCAAGTCTTGTTGGCGGTTCTGTGATCATTGAATCAATATTCAGTATTCCCGGCATTGGCCAGCTGGCCTTCCAGGCGCTGATAGCAAGAGATTACCCGCTCATAATGGCGGAGCTCGTTCTTGCGGCTGTACTCACAATGCTTGGATTGCTGCTTGTTGATATTCTTTATGCAATAGTGGACCCAAGAATAGCTTTTTCAAAGAAATAATAATTATTCGTTAATATGGCAGATAGAAAAGTACCGGAAAGCGAATTCATTGCAGATACTACCATGGCGGGCGGACCGGCTCCACAAGTCATGGTTACAGAAGGTAATGAAATCCCTAAAAACGGCAAAGCCCCGGAAAGAAAAGTAGACCAGACTTACTGGTCGCTTGTGAAACACCAGTATAAAAAGAACAAGCTCGCAGTTGCGGCATTGTACGTGGTTATATTCTTAGTGGCTATGGCATTGACCGCTGATTTTGTAGCTAACGATAAACCCTTGTATTGCTCATACAAAGGAAACTCATACTTCCCGGTTTTCAAAGAATATGCTGTTATGCTCGGCATTTCCAAATGGGAGGGTGAATTCCTGAATGTTGACTGGAAAACACTTACATTCGAAACCGCGATCTGGCCTCCAATCAGGTTCGCTCCATCAAACGTTGACCTGTTCAATAACTCTGCGCCTCCATCTATTGAAACCGGGCATTACCTGGGGACAGATGCAATCGGAAGGGATGTACTATCCGGTTTGATACACGGTTCAAGGGTTTCGCTTTCAGTTGGATTTATTGCAGCCGGTATTGCTATTTTTATTGGCGTATTGCTTGGCTCGCTTGCCGGTTATTACGGCGGCAAAACTGACCTTGTGATCATGAGGTTTGTTGAGATCATGCAGCTTTTCCCTTCATTCTTCCTGATAATTACAATTGTTGCATTATACGGATCGAGTATATGGTATATCATGATAGCCATCGGTCTTACTAGCTGGACAGGAAATACAAAGCTTGTTAGAGGCGAAATACTAAAGGTAAGGAACATGGATTATGTCCAGGCTGCTGTATCACTCGGCCTCTCAAATACCAGGATCATTTTCAGGCATGTGCTGCCAAATGCAATTGCGCCGGTGCTTATTGCCGCGTCATTTGAAATTGCCGGAGCGATACTTTCTGAAGCCGGGTTAAGCTTCCTTGGCTTCGGAGTTGCTGCCACCAAGGTTACATGGGGCTCAGTTCTTTCAGAAGCTCGCGGCGCAACTAGCTCATGGTGGCTGGCGGTTTTCCCCGGATTCATGATATTTTTGACAGTAGTAGCATACAATCTGGTTGGTGAGGGATTAAGAGACGCCCTTGACCCTAGATTGAGAGACTAATAGAACAACAAAACAGCACAATTTGAAATTCACATCTACAAACTATATTCAAAAGGAGAAGTAAAAATGGTATGGACTCTGGAACTGGCTTCGTATCTTGATGATGCACCATGGCCGGCAAATAAAGCAGAGCTCATAGATTATGCGCAGAGAACCGGTGCACCGCAGGAAGTTATTGAAAACCTGAGGGACCTGGAGGATACTGATGAACCCTATGAGAGCATAGAAGAGATCTGGCTTGATTATCCGACCAAGGAGGATTTCTTTTATGATGACGAAGAGAAAGACTTCTGATCTCAGTGAGCTGAAAAAGACTTAACCCCGAGCCATCGGGGTTTTTTATACACTACTTATTTTTGCGCGGCTTTAATTGAAAAACTACATAAACAAAACCGGCTGTTCAGCAATCCTGCTGTTATTGTTGTTATGTTCGGCAGTTTTAGGACAGGAAAAAGTTGAAACAGGCGATATAAACTTCAAGTTTAAGGGAAATGCGACCTTCACTGAAGCAGCGCTTCTTGATATTCTGCTGCTCCCCCGTGAGAAGTACTTTAACCGAATAAACCTGGAAGAAGACCTTCAGCGGCTAAATAAATTCTACTTTGATAACGGCTTTTTTGATGCTGTGATAGATACAGCAGCCAGGCTGGATAAAGATGATGACGAAGTTGATGTTACTTTTACCATCCATGAAAATGCGAGATACATTATTAAGGAAGTGAAGCTGCAGGGAATTGACAGCATCACGCCTTCGGCAAAAAATGAGATCCTCACAAACAGGCTTATCGATGCGGGAAGTCCTTACAGCAAAACAACAATTAACCTAGAAAAAGACAGGATTCTGGGCATTCTCCAGAACAATGGATATTTCTTTGCACAGATTGATACAGTAAGAAGTAAAATTGACTCTTCGCGGCGTGGTATTATTATCGGAAAGTATTCTGAAGAGCTGCAGGCAGATCCTGAGTTTAAGGATAAAGTCCTGATACGTATGAGATTTATTGGCACCAAGGATATTTACAGGTTCGGGAATATAAATATTGATATAGAGAAGAATAAGTATGGGATAGGTAAACCCGTTATTCAAAGAGAACTGAAGTTCAAAGAAGGCGATGTTTACGATAAAAGCAAAATGCTTGAGACTGAAAGAAATTTTACAAAACTGGCGATTATACAGCTTGGCAGGGTTGTAATAGATTCCGTTAATACTGAAACAAGGGTAGTTTACCCCGATGTTCAGATCTCACTAAACAATAAATATGAACTGACGCCAAGCATTTCTACGATTTATCAGACAAACAGGCTTTATCTTGATGCAGAACTGGAATACAAGGACAAGGACTTTTTTGGCGGAGGCAGAGTATTCAGTACATCTATTGAAGGACTGTATAATTCCGCATATATAAATGGAACAGTAGTTTCACTCTCTCTGTATCAGCCTTTTCTTTTTAACAATGATATCACGGCAACTTTCACACCTAAGTTTACATATTTCAACCTGCAAAAGGAATTGAATCTTCTCGGTTTCACTAATACGCTTCGCCTTACTTATTTCATTTCAGAGCATACTTTTTATAGTAATGCATATTCAGACATTACATTCGATTATCTGAGGCTGAAGCTTACCGGTATTCCAACTGCGAACGGCACAGTTGACTTAAGCTACTACGTAGTAAACAGTGTTATAGGGTTAACACTAATACATAACAGTACTAACAATCTTTTCAATCCATCAAAAGGTTTATACCATACATTGACGCTGGAATCTTCCGGCGCGCTGCCTAAATTTGTCAGCCTGTTCAACAAGAGCCTGAACTATTCACAATACGCAAAGTTCAATTCTGTGAATAGCACATATCTTGATATTTCCGGTGACCGGGCAACTTCGATAGTTGCTGCACACTTTGAAATTGGGGATATAATTGAATATGGTACAGATGATAATATCTTGCCGGTTCAATCGATATACAAATTTTTCATGGGTGGCGGCAATAGCCTGCGCGGATGGAGAGCGCAACAGGGCGGTGTTCTCGCAGATCCCAATAAAGGCGGCAAGTTCCTTCTCGAAGGCAGCTTAGAGTGGCGCAGGAAACCATTCCCCCAGCGAAGCTTTTTGAATCCGGTATGGGGTGTGCTGTTCCTCGATTGGGGCAATGTATGGGAAAGTGACGGTAAATTCAGGTTTAACCAGATCGCACTATCAACCGGCTTTGGGATAAGATATGATACATTTGTGGGGCCCGTCAGGATCGATCTCGGGTTCAGGCTTTACGATCCGCTGGCGGAAGAGGGCAAAAAATGGTTGTGGGATAGCCCGAAAGATATCTTCACGCCGCAAAAGTATGCAATCCAGTTCGGGTTAGGGAACGCGTTTTAATATGTGGAAGAATATATCAGGTCAGTCAGATGCTATTGATAAGTTTCGCTCTGTTTATAAAAGCGGCAAAATAGGACACGCATACCTCTTTGAAGGAACACAAGGAACAGGCAAAGATGCAGCCGCAATCGAGTTTGCGAAGCTGCTAAACTGCACAAACGTGCAGAACGGTGACGAAGCCTGTGATGTATGCGAAAGCTGCCAGAAGATATCAAGCTTCCGATCGGAATATTTCAAGCTCATTTGCGCACTGCCCGCACCGAAAGCGGATGATTCTGACACTGATCCTATCGAGAAGCTTACCGGAAGTGATTTCGATGAGTACATGGAACAAATGCAGAAAAAATCAGAAAATCCTTATTATCATATTAATTTGCCCGGCGCTAACAATATCAGGATAAACAGTATCCGTGACCTTGTAAGCAAGATCTATCTATCCACACCTGCCGGCATTGTAAAAGTATTTGTGATCTCCGAAGCGGAGAAAATGCGCCAGGAAGCATCTAATGCTCTTTTGAAAATACTTGAAGAACCGCCAAAAAAGAGTGTAATAATCTTAACCACTTCAAAGATAAACTCTCTGCCTCAAACAATTATAGGCAGGTGCCAGAGAATTCACTTTGAACCTTTGACTGAGGATCAGATCACAGAAAAGCTTGGCGAGTTCTCGGGCTTTCCCGAAAAACAGATCAGGCTGGCGGCAAGGCTTAGCCTTGGAAGTTATACAAGGGCGCACGAACTACTTGAAGCCGGAATAGAAGAGATCCGCAGCACTGCACTGGACTTCCTTGTATCAATGCTGAAAAGTGATTTTGCACAGGTAGTAATGATTAGCCGCTCTGTATCAGCTAAAAACGACAAAGATAAAACCCGGCAATTTTTGTTTTTTCTGAATATTTGGATAAGGGACTTGCTGCGTGTCAAAGCCGGTGTGAATTCTGATCCTTCGATGCTTACAAACTCTGACCTGGCTGAAAGACTCGGGAAATTGAACGCAAATTTCCCCAACAGTGATATTTTTTCAATCGTAATGGAGCTGGAAGAAGCTGAAAAACTGATCGGGCAAAACGTGCAGCTTACATTGATACTGGTTAATCTTTCACTCAGGCTTCGTTATTTATTCGCTTAACTAAGCATCTGATATTGAAACAAACTCTACACTTACAAAACTACCAATCAAACTTTTTCTCCCCGACCCTTGTCTAACCTCCAAAGAAACCAAAATGGAGGAAATTCCAATGAAAAACACTATTAAGTTAGTTTTACTTCCTTTGCTGCTAATTACAATGTTTGCTATTCAGGCTCCGAATTTGAGCGCCTCCGAAACGAAAGCTCCAGCATCAGAAATTAAACACAAACAACGCCCCGGCTACAAATGGGTCGCCGGTCACTATGAAAGAAACAGGTTCGGAAAGCTTGTGTGGATACCCGGGCACTGGAAAAGGATCTAATTACAAACCCCAATCACAAAAAGATTACCTCTGTATCTCTCCCGAAGGCCTGCCGACCAATGAACGCAGGCTTTCACTTTTTCAGGAATACCTTTTGTTCACCAATTTCTAAGATTGATACCTTATCCGAAACCTTATTTTCTTTAACAATCTCCCTGAATGCAATTATGGGTTCCATAGGATCTGCCTGCGCAAAATGTAACGTACCGTAATGAATTGGTATCATCCATTTAGGATTTATATCATTGTAAATTGAAAATGCATCCGGAGGAAAAACATGGTTATATGTGCCGCATTGCTTGCAGTCTGCACAGGGCCCAATAGGTATCAGGGCAAGATCAACTTTATACTTTTTTCCCAGCTGTCTGAATTTAAGACTGTCATAACCTGTATCGCCGGCAAAATATACTGTTAAGCCGTTGTATTGAATAATGTAACCTGTGAATGCATTATCGCCCCACAGGTAGCCGTCAAATCCGTACCTGCCTCCCCAGTGCTGGGCGTAAACAGCGGTAATTTTTACACCATTCACTGTTACAGAATCTCCGAGAATTTTTCTTTCATAGCCATTATCATTATTAAGCCGGATCATATTGAGGTCGTACTTTGGCAGGTAATTTTCGCAATCCTGTGGGAATATCAATGCGGCCCTATTGTTCTTTTCCGCCAATACATCCAGACTTGCCAGATTCAAATGGTCGAAGTGCGAATGTGATATCAATATCACATCGCAGGGCGGAATATTTGCCGGGTCAATACCCGGCTCGACCACTCTTCTGGCAAATTCACCGGCAGTTTCAGTCAGGAATGGGTCAGTGATTATCACCTTATCATCCATCTGTAGCAGCACTGTAGCGTGGCCTATCCAAAGGGCCGATAGTCTCACATCGGTACGGATTGGCCTTGTGATCTTATTCTTCACTTTCCGCGGCGCTTCAAAGAAGGTTGGTACATTCTTAACCGCAACAAGCAGAAGATTGCATGAAGGAAAGATTGCGACCAGCATCCCCACAATCAAGAACAGTGATATTTTTCGAAGTAGTTTCAATAGTATTTTATATATAGCCCGATGTTATACCTGCTTTGAGCATTTTGGTTGTAATTGAATTTTATTCCCAGCATACCAAAGAAACTGTATACTCCGGCTTCATAAGTAATTCCCTCGAATTTTGTATTTGGAGAGTTTTGCCTGTAGTACCCGGCTCCCAGAGAAAAGCTTAAATACTCGCCGCGGTGAAAAACAGGAATAACGGTTCTGAGTCCGGCTTTATATGAAAATTTATTAAGATCACTTCTTTTGAATCCACCTGGTATAATTGAAGGTTCAAAGAAAACTTCTGCAGAGCCTGAAAATCTTTTATTAGGCTTGATGTGAAGAAAGCTGAAATCAGAGACGTATTTATTTGCATTAAAGGAATAAGAAACCGGAATAACCTGCCACTCTAAACCAAATTTTATTCCGGTCTCATTCCCGTTTCTATCCTCGTAAAAACCCGGTGAAGGTATTGCCTGCAGCAGCATCCAGGAAGTCCATTTTACCAATAGATTCTCCTCCTTTAGCTGTGCATAAAAGTCAACAGGAAAAATGAATAAGACAGCCAGTAAAAAAGTGGTTATCCAACAGCTGATTTTATTGTTTTTATTTAATTTACAATTCATGTATATACAATAATACATTTATTATAAATTCTTTTAAAGCTATTTTTGCAATTCACCAAGGTTTTTTAATTTCTATGCACGAATACTCAGGAGCGGTTCACATTCATTCTGTTTACTCAGACGGCACGGGCAAAATTGAAGATATTGCCAAAGCCGCGTACGACTCCGGCGTTGACTTCATAATGATGACTGACCATAACACGCTAAAGCCTGCAGAAGATGGTTTTGCAAAGTGGCTGAATAACGTACTGGTTATCATTGGTTATGAAGTAAACGACATGCAAAATAAGAACCATTACCTTACATTTGGGATTGATGAAGTTATAGGTTCCTACCAGGAATTGGATAATGGCGAGCTGGGCTGCAAGCTTTCAGCTAATGAATATGTTAAGCAGATAAAGGAGAATGGCGGGATAGGTTTTCTTGCACATCCTGATGAAGAGCGAAATCACCTTCCTGAACACCCCTCATATCCATGGCTGGAAGAAACTGATGATTTTACGGGAATAGAAATATGGAATCACATGAGCGAGTGGATAGAAGGCATGAATGAAGGCAACAAGATTGACCGCTTTCTGCACCCGCTTAAATCTGTAATTTCGCCCTCTGCCAAAACCCTGAAAAGATGGGATGATGCTGCAGCCCGCAGGCATGTTACCGGCATAGCAGGCGTTGACGCGCACGCTTTAAAACAAAATGTACTTGGATTTTTTGAAGTTGAAATTTTTGCTTACAAGGTTTTGTTTAAATCATTGCGCACACATGTTTTGCTTGATGAGCCCTTATCGCCAAACAACAAAAGCAGGTATGAACATGACACTTTACAGATACTTACGGCGTTACGTAACGGAAAGTGTTTTGCGGCCAATTATTATAACGGCGATGCAAGAGGTTTCAGGTTCTTTGCCGAGTTTAAAGGCATTACATGCAACATGGGTGATACAATTCACTCAAACGGCGAAAAGGTAATACTGAAAGTATTGGCTCCTAAAGAGTGCACAATAAGACTGATATTGAACGGTAAGCAAATTAATGAGACAAAAGGAATGAATGCTGCATGGGATGCTGCAGAAAAAGGTGTTTACCGTGTTGAGTGCTGGATAGCCGAAAGAGGCTGGATTTTTTCTAATCACATAAGAATAACTTAAACTACTAGATCATATTTTGGAAGAGAACAAAAAAGTGCTGAATGCGGAGCTTGACCCGCTGGATTTTGATGGTGAGGATAAGCCTCACAGTAACTGCGCTATATTCGGAATATATGACCATCCGCAGGCGGCTGTATTAACCTACTACGGATTACATTCGCAGCAGCACAGGGGGCAGGAAGCTTCAGGCATATGTACCTCTGAAAAGCTCCAAAACAATAAGTACAGGTTCAACATACATAAGGGCCACGGCATAGCGCTGAACGTTTTTGCTAATAAGAACATTTTGGGCAATATGCTTAAAGGTAATGCCGCTATCGGGCACAACCGCTATTCAACAACCGGCGGAAGCGATAGCCGCAGTAATATCCAGCCATTCAAAGTGAATTTTAAGGAAGGCCATATGGCGCTATCGCACAACGGGAATTTCACCAACACCAAGCAGCTCCGTTACAGGCTGCAGGAAGAAGGTACGATATTCCAGACTTCAACCGATAGCGAAATATTCCTTCACCTTATTGCAAAATCCAAGGAAAAGGAGCTTATCGATAAAATTCTCGAGGCAGCAAGGACAGTAACGGGCGCATATTCTATAATCCTGCTAACCGATGATAAGCTTTTCGCCATCCGTGACCCATATGCTGTAAGGCCGCTTTCAATGGCAAAGCTTGGTAACATCTTTGTGTTTGCATCAGAAACATGTGCGTTCGATATCATTAATGCCGAATATGTTCGCGATCTAAAAGCAGGTGAGGTAATCCAGATAGATGAAGAAGTTATAAAAACCGGTGATGTTAAATCATTTTTTATTGACAAAAAACCTGAAACCAAACACTGCATCTTTGAATATATTTATTTCTCAAGGCCTGATTCAACAATTTTCGGCAACACAGTTGATAAAATAAGAAGAAAGCTCGGCAAGAACCTTTCTATAGAAAAACCAGCTCCAAAGGCTAATATTGAAGATAAAAAGGTCGTTGTGATAAGCGTACCTGACTCCAGCAATACGGCAGCTCTAGGGTATGTAACAGAAACTATTAAAAAGAATCCCTATGTTAAGCTTGAACTCGGACTTATCAGGAGCCATTATATAGGAAGGACATTTATCCAGCCCGGACAGGATAACCGCGAGATAAAAGTAAAATCGAAATTCAACACTGTTAAATCTGTGCTGAAAGACAGAATTGTTGTGATTGTCGATGACTCTATAGTTCGCGGAACGACGGCTAAACAGCTTGTAAAGCTGGTAAAGGAGGCCGGCCCGAAAGAGATCCATTTGAGGATCACTTCCCCGCCGATCATTTCACCGTGTTATTATGGAATGGATTTCCCTTCAAAGGAAGAGCTTATTGCCAACCAATGCGAACAGGATCTTGAAAAGATCAGGGAGTATCTTGATGTAAATTCTGTGGAATATTTATCGATCGATAAAACTCATGAATCAGTACCGCAGGGTGTAAACAAGAATGGTGAGAAAATAGGGTATTGTGATGCGTGCTTCAGCGGTAAGTACCCGATACCGATTGAGGAGATTGACAAGAACGAGTTTGAAGGATAAAAAGAATCAAATGCATAGCTAAGCAGAGACTTTCTTACGGGTCACCCTCTTTTGTAAGTCTTTTTTTCTTTCACTTTCAATTTGAATGCTTTTTCTTGCTTTCTTGTTTTGTTTGGCAAAATACTCAGAAAGCATTTTCTTCTCTTCTTTTGTCAGTTCCCTGTTCTCAACATAGAATGTAATCCCTTCAGGTTCTTTAATAAATCCCATTTTTAAATCACTCCTTGAAATATTTCTCGATTAGTTTTTTAGCTGTGTAATAATCCAAAGCCATAACATTACTGGAACCAAACCTTTTGGCTCCAATAGTGTCTTCATAATGTGAAATTAAGTTTGTTTTTGCAACGAATGAAACATCCCCTAAGTAGCCTTTATCAATTGAAAATTTGCATGCAAATGCAAACAAGTTTCCAGCCACCCCTTCATATATTTTGTTTTTTCCTATATTAAAGGATGCATTTTCGAGCAAATTTATAAAAACATGATCTTTGCTATCTCTTAAGCTTATCAAGCCCTGTATAACATCAGGATTATCTTTTGTTGTCAGCTTATAGACATCTGAATTTTCCGATTCTTTAATCCAGTCAAAAGCCCAACCTCTTTTTAGTAATTTGTGATCTCTTTTTTCTACTTTAACAACCATTGTATCAAAAACATCTCCACTAACTGTATTCCTGATAGAATTGATCAGAATATCTACTTCTATATTTATCGACCTTTTCATTTGCCTCTTAAAATTTCTCTTATAACCTCTTCACTTGTGAGCTGCATAAAATCACTGCGGCCGGAAACATTCCGTACAAGCTTATCTGCTTCCAGGCGGTTATATCCGAGCGCCATGAGCGCTGAAATGATCTCCGATGATTTGCCCAGCTCGCCCAGCAGCCCTGACTTATTCTGCGAAATTGCAGCATCAGATTCAACCTTACCCAGCTTGTCTTTAAGCTCAAGCGCAAGCCTCTCGGCGGTCTTCTTTCCCACACCTGAAATATTAGTAAGCGGCAGGTAGTTACCTTTCGATATAAGTTCGATCAGTTCGTTGTAATTGATGGCTGAAAGAATGCTCAATGCGGTTTTTGGACCAATACCGGAAACAGAAATGATCTGCCTGAAGCACTCTCTTTCACTTTCAGAAGAAAAGCCGTACAATGTTACACCGAACGGATTATCTTTTATATGCAGGTGGGTGATCACAGTTACTTCTTCACCCGGCTGCCCAAGCATTTCAATTGCCGGAAGCGTCGCGCTTACCGCGTAGCCCAGCCCCCCCGCTTCAACTACGAAACTGGTGGATTTTTTGCTTACGAGCTTACCTTTAATGAAATCTATCATTTTATTTTCTGTTACCTGAGATTACTTTTCCCGGATTATCTTTAACATAATCACTCCAGCTTGAATTGCTTTTCTTTGCAGAACCGCCACTGAGCATTTTGTTATGGTGGCAGATAGCCACCGCAAGCGCATCCGTTATATCTGATCTTTTTGAAATTGATTCCGCCTTAATGTTGAGTATGCTGCAAACCATGTAACGAACCTGGTCTTTTGATGCGCCGCCGAGTCCCGAAACCGATTTCTTCACTTCTTTGGGTGAATATTCCGTGGTGGGAATCTGCTTATTAACTGCGGCCAGAATCGATACTCCCCTTGCATGCCCCAGCTTCAGTGTTGACTGTACATTCTTGCCGTAAAATGCCGTTTCAATGGCAAATTCATCCGGTTTGTATTCTTCAATCACATATACAAGCGAGTCATAAATCTGTTTTAGTCTTAGAGGGAGCTTATTTTTGGCAGGGATCTTAATTACATCGCAGCAAAGCATTTCGAGCTTTTCATTTACACCGCTTATTACGGCATAGCCTGTAAAAAGCGTTCCGGGATCAACTCCAAGTATTATCATGTTCTGGATATCAAAACGGATCTGAAATCGAAATTATTAAGACTGTGTAACTCGGTCAAACTGAATACTGAATGCTCACTTATGATATTTTATGTTTGACGTTTGACATTTGACATTTTGAGCGCAGCGAAATCCCGCTTGCGGGATCACGTTTCACTTTTGACGTTTCACATCATCCAAACTCTTCCATTACCTTTTCATCGATATCGGCATTGGAATACACATTCTGCACATCATCATTATCTTCAATAACGCTTATCAGCTTCAGTGTAGATTCAGCATCTTTGCCTTCAACTTTGGTTGTAGTTTTAGGTACATACTGTAGCGATGCGCTTTCTATCTTTGATCCGTTCAAACCCGATGCTTCGATAGCCTTTCGGACAGTTTCAAAATTTTCCAAAGATGCGGTCACTTCAAAAAATTCATCCTCATCGGTCATATCATCTGCCCCTGCATCAAGTATCACATTCATCAGGTCATCTTCTGTGTAGCTGCCTTTTGTAACGGTTATTACACCCTTACGTTCGAAGTTCCAGCTAACAGCGCCGGATTCGGCCAGATTCCCGCCATTCTTTGATAGAAGATGGCGAAGCTCGGCAACTGTGCGGTTCCTGTTATCGGTGAGTGATTCAATAATTATCGCAACTCCCCCTGGTCCATAGCCTTCGTAAGTAATCTCATCATAGCTTACGCCTTCAAGCTCACCGGTACCCTTTTTAATAGCGCGGGTAATGTTATCGGCGGGCATGTTGCTGCTTTTTGCATTATTGACGGCAAGCCTTAGCCTGGGATTTGCATCAGGATCACCGCCGCCGGTCCTTGCCGCAACGGTAATTTCTTTGATTATTTTGGTAAATACTTTACCGCGGGCAGCATCAATTGCTCCTTTTTTCCTTTTGATTGTTGACCACTTGGAGTGTCCTGACATACTTAAAAATGGATATTATTACTTTAGAAAATATTATTTACTATTTCGACGATTGCAGCTATTTGCTATTTGGTATTTGCTATTTGTTAATTGATCCTCAAGTCTCTAATCCTGAACTGAGTCTTCGTATTCCCGTTCCAGTGATTTTCTTCAACAGAGTAAATTATATCGATGTTATTGCCGGTTTTAAGATTGTAACGTGAGTCAGTATCGAGATCAGGCGACTGGTAATAAACACAATCGAACATATAGTTATCAAACCTGCTGCCGTTCTGGCTGTTCTTCCTTACTTTGAAGACTGTGGTTGAACCGTTGTATGTTTTTGGCTCACCAACTATCTGCAGATTACGTGTCAGGAATATCGGCGTCATATTTCCGGGGCCGAATGGCTCAAAATGGCTTAGGATCTTAACAAATCTCTGGTTCACATCGGTAACATCAATTTCAGCATCAACTTTGATCTCCGGGATAAGCAGGTCTTTGCCATTTACACTGTTATCTATAATGCTGCTTGCAATCCGGTTAAATGTACTGCGGAACTCCTCAACTTTTTCAATTTCTATTTCGACGCCGGCAGCGTGGTAATGGCCGCCGAACTGCACAACTGCGCCGCACTCTTCCGAGGTTCTTTTGATTGCCTCGTAGATATTAAAATTATTAATACTGCGCGCCGAACCTTTGGCATAGCCGTTGAAGGTTGTGAGTATAATCGAGGGACGGTAGTATTTCTCTACCATTCTCGAAGCGATGATACCCAAAACACCGGGATGCCACTCAGGATTATGCAATACGATAGCCACATCTTCCTTCTCATCACCATCTATTACGCCGGTCTTATACGATTCGTATGAATTCTGAGCCTGCAGGTAAATTTCGCTGTCTATCTTTTTCCTGTTGGAGTTCTCTTTTTCAAGAACGCTCATCAGCTCTTCTGCTTCCATAGTCGATTTACTGGTAAGGAACTTCACCGCGCGGGTTGCGTCTCCCAGCCTGCCAACAGCATTAATTCGCGGCCCTATCGTGAATACAACATTCGATGTTGTGATATGCTCAAGCTTAAGGCTTGAGTTCTTGAAGATTGTCGCAAAGCATGGCCTTGGATTGCTGAGTATCTGCCTGAATCCGCAGCTTATGAGCGTGCGGTTCTCATCAAGCACGGGAACCATATCTGCCGCTGTTGCAACCGCTACAAAATCGATGAGATTATGCCATTCATCTATATCAAGCTTTTGGCAGACAGCCTGGATAAGCTTGAATGCGACACCGGTTCCGCAAAGGCTTTTGAACGGGTAATTGCAGTCCTGCTGGAGCGCATCAAGAATTGCATACGCATCCGGCAATACTTCCGGCGGCTGGTGATGGTCGCATATTATCATATCAATGCCAAGGCTCTTGGCATAAGCAACTTTATCAACCGCGGTAATGCCGCAATCGATGGCGACTATAAGCTTAATGCCTAATGAGTTGGCAAAATCTATACCTGTGTTTGAGAGTCCGTAACCATCTGTAAAGCGGTCGGGGATGAAAACTTCATTGGGCACACCAAGCTCACGAAGGAACATGTGAAACATTGATACCCCTGAAGTACCGTCAACGTCATAGTCACCGAATATAAGGATCTTTTCTTTGTTCTTAACAACCTCAACTATCCTTTCGGAAGCCTTCTCCATTCCTTTCATAAGGAACGGATCGTAAAGATTGTTCAAATCATGTACGAAGAATTTTTTGGCATCAGCGCGCGTAAATATGTTCCTCGTCACCAGTATTCCGGCTAACGAGGCGGGTACATTTATCTCCTCAGAAAGATTCTTAACCTTTTCTTCATCTGCTGCGCTTGATATTGTCCATTTCTTCTTGATTGCACTGGACATTCAATTTTTATTTATTTTATAGTGCCCGGAGCGAGACTCGAACTCGCACACCGTTACCGGTACTGCGCCCTGAACACAGCGTGTATACCAATTTCACCATCCGGGCTTACCCTAAAACCCGTTTAAACGGGTAGTATGTGTAATGTACTGCCGTAAATTTTAGCCTATTCGGCAGTTAAACTATTAAATTTACTAAAATTTTAATGAAATCTCAATTATAATATTCATCCTAACCATGCAAATATACATAAAAAATGCCGAAATACTCGGCAGATTGTGAAATAGGAATAGGTGATTGTTACCCTGTTTGAAGCTCTGGCTTTGGAACAGAAAAAACATAGTGCCGTCAGGAGTTTCCTCCTGACGCGTATATTCTGTAACTCGAATCGCCCGATTCGAGTACAATTGTGGAAAGCTCATAATCCGGTCAAGCGACCGGATTTACATGCGCTGAATAAAGAAATGCCCGGCATTTTTAAACCGGACATTTTTTCGATTTTGCTTTTCTATTTTCCTACTCAACTACACGACTACTCAACGACTCTTCAGAAACGGAGCAAAGGCGCAAAGTTCCCAAGCTCCGTAGGAGCGCTATGTTTGTAAAAGAATATGCAAATTTAGGTTAAACTTCGGAGGAGCGGCATGTGGAAATGTGTACTAGGACTATGCAGTATCTTAATTATCTAGGGATTGAATATTGGTAGATGAAATTACATCTGTTGTTGGTGATAACACCAACAACGGGGTTAAAATGCCATCAGTATGAAAAACAAACAAATGTAAGAAATTGTTTTCATGATCTCTTTCCTTTATGTTATTTATGTTTTACTACTTCGTTAAGAGTAGTTTTGTAGTTTTTATAGGTCCTTCGAAAATACACAATTGTAAGAAATAAACTCCACTCGATAAATTCTTGGGTCTCCAATGCACCTCATGTTTACCTATATCTAGCTCACTATCAAGAATAACCGCTATCACCCTTCCAAGCAGATCATATAAGATTAGCTTCATTTTGCTTCTTTGGGGCAACATAAAGCTAATATTTGTTTCTGGATTGAAAGGGTTAGGAAATGCATTCAATGAATAGGTCTCAGGGACGAAATTGCCTTCGTTGTGTATTCCAATCAATGGCGGAGAGTTTAGAACAGAATCAGTTCGAATCATATATATATCGGCTTCAACAGGGAATTGAGCGAGTTCTCCATACCCCGCAAACATAATATCTCCACTTGGTAATGTTAATATTGAGTTAATGTACAGATCGCCTAAAGCGTTAAAATCTCTTTCAGCTAATATATTGCCTAAGCTATCGGTAATGAAAGTTTTTGTATAAAATCTAAAACCACCCGGAAACGCACTTGTAAGCTTCGCTACGCTAAATACAAACCGATTACTATTAACAACAGCAATCCTCGAGTCGCTTTCATCATCATTGCTGACAAATAACCTTGTATATGAATCGCTTAAATCCAAATTGATTATCTTATAAAAAACTTTAAAATTTGTGCCGTTGTATGTATCGCCACTAATTAAAAAACGCGATCCCGTTTTCTTTGCATCAATGATTGTAGTAATGCCATTCAAAATAAATGTTCTTTCAGATAACACTTTCCCAGAATTGCTTAGCTTTGTAATTAATGCTCTGGTCGTATCTGTGGAAGTTATTCTCAAAAAACCAAAAGCTAAAATCTCCCCATCATCAATCTCGATAATTCTTCTAAATAGCTTTTTAAAACCGGCACCATAAGATCTTTGCCAAACCAAATTTCCTCCTATATCCAGTTTTGCTATATAAGCCGAATCATAGCGTACAGTACCGCACATTATGTATCCGCTATCACTGGTTCTGATTATGTCCAAGCCAGTAAACACAAAACTTCCCGAATACTCTTTGAACCATACAGTATTGCCCGCAGAATCAAGTTTGATGGTAAATGGTTTGTTTCGCAAGCCTGTTACTATGCAGCCTCCGTCGCCGGTTGATACAATTGCCTTACCAACTGCAGAATCTTTATACCTCCACCAGAGAGTATCCCCAAATTGATTAATCTTCAAAACTGTCAGCGTGTAATATGAATCCGGGTTCTCGGTTGTACCAACGATAAAAAAATTACCATTTCCTGCATCACAAATGTCTTCAGAAACATCAAGACTATTGTACTTACCATCATATGCCCTTTGCCAGGTAATTGATTGCGCTGTGCCAATGGTATCTAGAAATAGATACCAACATAGAATTATTATTGACAACTTGATCAAAAATAATCTACCAAAAGCGAAGTTTTTATTGATTTGCGGCATTTTTGTCATTATTTTATTTTCCAGCAAGAGCAGCATTTGATTCATAAATATAATATTGATTTGCCGGATTTGCAACAATAAATGCTCAAAGGTTTCGGGTTATGGCTATGGGTATCAATACAAACATAATACACGTTTAATGTGAAAGCAATGACATGAGTCATAGAATCTAAACTCACCAAATGACTTTACGCCATCGAATGAGTCGAAGACCGGAAGCGAGAGTTGCCATTCTGGGATATTTTTCAGGAATCGGTTAAAAGATAACTTCAGCTGCCGGAATTACTTATCTTACAAAACACATAAAAAAAGCCCGCCCCGTTAAACGGGACGGGCTTTGAGGTGAAACTAAAATTTTTCTTTACAGATACTTCTTTATGATTTCAAGAAAATCTGCTTTGCTCCTTGAACCCATAATAGCTTCAACAACTTTTCCGTTCTTATCGATAATATATGTCTGCGGCACAACATTCTGGTTCTGGCCGGCTGCGCTCATATACTTGGTAACAAGCTGTTCAGGCTCATACACTACAGTGTACGATAGCTTGTTTGACTGAAGGAATGTATTTAGCACTTCCTGGTTATCATCAACGGATACACCGATCATTTTGAAATCTTTATCCTTCAGCTCGGTTGATATTGTTGATAGATCGGGCAGCTCTTTCCTGCACGGCGGGCACCATGTTGCCCAGAAGTTCAGCAGGATAACTTTCCCTTTATAATCGGAAAGCTTCATCTCTTTGCCGTTCTCGCTCCATTTAAAATCAACAAGCTCGTTCTTTTTCACATCGCTGTCAACTTCGCTTACTTTAAATGACGCCGTTGAGCCTGTGACCTGTTTGTTCTGGTCGCCGGGCTGCTGCTGATTTGATTGCTGCTGGGTAGATTGTTTATCGCCGGGTTTTTCTGTTTTTGTAGTGCTGCTCTCTTTTGAGCAGTTAAAAGCCAGGAAAGCCGTAAATACTAAAACCGAAAGAAGCTTATACATTTTAATATTGAGAGTTATTTATTAAATCTTGTGAATGTAGTGTACATCTGCTGCTTTGGCATAGTTGTCATTGATGCACAGATCTTGTTTTCCTTATACCACAGCGTCATGGTGCAGTCTTCTTCATCAACTTCATCGCACATATAATATTTTGCGCGTGTAATTTCGTTATGAACATCTTCGGGTAGCTCAAGGTCCTTTTTCTGCAGAGCGGCAACAGGAACCTGCAGTATATAGATCATCCTGCCGTCTGAATCTTTGTAAACAAGATGAGCCAGCTGCTGGCCGTGATATTCGTTGCACACAACGCCTGACAGGCTGAAATTATCTATTTGCGGTACGTATGGGTTGAAGTGGGCCTTTTCCATAACATATTTTTCAACTTCGGCCGCATTGCTTGAAGTAAGCTGGGGCTTCACATCACCTTTCATTACTTTATGAAAACTGTTCAGCGCCTGTATCATTATGCTGCTTTCTGAGCCGGCAAGGATATACGGATTCTTAACCTTCTTGCTGCCTGAAAAAACAAAGAGGCCGCCTATTACAACGAACACCACAACGGCGAACGCGTACCTGGGTACTCCTATGAATTTTTCTGTGAGTGCATTTTTGAGGGTTTGCCAAAACGAGGGATAATCCTGTTCAGTTACATGCTGGGAATGATGCGCGGCAGCATAGTTTTTTTTTGACCCTGCAATAAGCTCATCGATAGATGCCATGACCTTATTGTATGTAGCCTGCGGAAGCTCAGCTTCCGGAATCCTGCTCTTTAAAAGATTTTTTGTAAGAACTTCTGACCTGTATTTTGCATTAAGCTTTGGATCTTTGCTTAACAGCTCTTCGATCTGCTTCTTAGTTTCAGGATCTGAGATTTGGTTGTCTGCGTATGATGTGATTAATTCATCAATGTTGAAAGCAGTAGTATTTAGACCCATAGGCATGAAATTTGATGGTTTTCAAAAATTGTTTTCTCCTTCTGTTTATAGAGAGAGCTCCGCAGCCCGGCACTTATGCCCTGCTGCGGTTATATTATATATTATATTATTCAGCTTATTGGCTCTACAGTATATCCCCTGGACCTGGCATAATCCTGGAGCTTCTTCTGCAGAATTTTTCTTCCTCTGTGCAGCCTGCTTCTTACTGTGCCTATCGGTACATCAAGGAACTCGGCTATTTCTTCATAGCTCAAACCTTCGAGGTCACACAGTATTACTACGGTTTTATAATCATCCTGAAGCGAGTTCAGGGCGTTCATCATTTCATCATCCAGCAAATTGCTGAATACCTTGTGTTCAAGATCGTTGGGATCCACAACATCGTCTCTTATCGAGTCGTAAAAGTTTTGTACATCTTCATAATCAACTTTCGAGGGTTCTTTTTTATTTTTCCTATACTTGTTGATATAACAATTCTTCATTATCCTGAACAGCCATGCTTTACAATTAGTTCCTCTCTCAAACTTGTGGAAGAACCTGAAAGCGCGCATATAGGTATCCTGCACCAGGTCGTCAGCTTCAAGCTGATCTCCCGCCATTCTCAAAGCGTAATTATACAGGATCTTCATATGAGGAACTGCTTCTTTTTCAAAGTCTTTTTTCCTCGCATCAAGCTCCGCAGGATTCAACTTATCTAACGGGTTATCATCAGCCTCTGAAAACTCATCTGTTTCAATTTCCTTCTCCGGCAAAACCTCGGGCTCTAAAATTTCCTTTTTCGGGATTCCTGTCTCGATTTTAGCGTTATTTTTGTTCAATAATTTACCTTATTTTAGTTCATTAAATTAATGAAATTAAAGCACTATTTCAAGCAGTCAAGAATTTTTAACTTACCTGAAATTTCTTATGGTTAATATGTTGAAATTTTGAATCAATAGCTGTAAAAATTTGTAAATAACACATATTTTCAATAAGTTACCTAACGGTTATTAGGCTGGGAACAACTTAATTAACAAAGGGTTTAACAATATATAAACTACCGGTTCTATAACTCAATTCATCAATTAGAATGAAAATACACACTCTGAGTTTAATACTTCTTTTTGTATTCTTAGGTTGCAGCCTGGAAGCTGAAAACCCAATTCCTGAAAAACGTGTTGCAACAATGAAGCGTGATTCTGCAGTCGGTGACTACACATACCGGGTTAATGAACTCCGCGGTTTGCTTACAGAAGATTTCATCATAAAAAGCCACTCATACTTTGTGATAGCAAGCAACCTGGATGAAGCAGAAACAAACAAAATATTAAGAAATACTATCGACAGGGCAGTCGATTGTTTCTACAATGACTATTTAACTACCACACCTACGGGACCCACAACAATTTTCCTCTTTAAAGATGACAAAACATACCGCTACTGGGCAAAGAAGCTTTACGATGACGATGACCTTTCCAGATACGGATATTACAAGCCTTCTGAACAAACAATGCTAATGAATATAAATACCGGCACCGGCACACTTGTCCATGAAATGACGCATGCGCTCGTTAGGTATGACTTCCCCGATGTTCCTTCCTGGTTCAATGAAGGATTGGGATCGCTGTATGAAAGATGTTCGCTGAACGATAAGATCATTTTAGGATATGTGAATTGGCGCCTGCCGGCGCTGCAGGATGCTATCGCGGACAAGTCATATACATCAATTGAAAAGCTTATGAAAACCAACTGGGATGAATTCTACGGTGACCGCAGCGATGTAAATTATTCCCAGGCAAGATATTTCTGCATGTACCTGCAGGAGAAAGGTCTGCTGAAAAGTTTCTACAAACATTTCAGGGATACATATTCAGAAGACAATACAGGAATTAAGCAGACCGAGTACATTACCGGCAAAAAACTATCCGAACTTGAAAAGGACTACCTTGAATGGGTGGGCACGCTTAGATACGAATAAAGTATAAATGTGAAATGTCAAATGCTAAATGACAAATGTCAAATCTCAAATGCCAATATGAAATTTGAAATGCCAAAGCTCAAATATCAACACTGAAGCGGTAAAATTAATTGTGCAAATCTATATAACAAATTCAAAATTCATTATTTAAGGAAAAATGAAAATTACGGGCAATTCTCCCCCCTCTCCCTTCGGGAGAGGGCTGGGGGTGAGGGCCGAATGAAAAATTTCCGGGTAAATATTTCGCTATCGTGTAATTAGATGCGCTTTCTGTTTCATCATATTAACTTGAAATACCATTTCTTTTTTAGGATATTTACATATTGAGCCGGAATATTAAGCCATATTGGAAAGTTACAGCACAAATTGAGCAAAATTAAATTCGCCATAATAGGCTGCGGAAGAATCGCCCTTCGCCATGCTGAGATAATCAATGAAAATTCAGAGTTAACTGCAGTTTGTGATATCAAACCCGAAAAGGCTGATGATTTCGCGAAAAAATTCGGTTCCAAAGCGTATTACAACATATCCGACCTTCTCAAAAATGAACAAAGCATCGATGTAGTTTCCGTCTGCACTCCTAACTCATTCCATTCAGAGCATACAATTGAATCACTCAAAGCAGGCAAAAATGTACTTTGTGAAAAGCCTATGGCTATCAGCACTGCCGAGTGTAAAAAGATGATGATAGAGGCTGATCTCTCCGGGAAGGACCTTTTTATAGTTAAGCAAAATAGGTTCAATCCCCCGGTTGCGGCATTGAAGGAAGTAATTACTTCAGGAAAACTTGGCAGCATCTTGAATGTTGAGCTCAACTGCTTCTGGAACCGTAATGATGAGTACTACAGGCAGTCTGACTGGAAGGGTAAAAAAGATATCGATGGCGGCACACTTTTCACTCAGTTCAGCCATTTTATAGATCTGCTTTACTGGCTGATTGGTGACTTCAGCAAGCTGAACGCCTATGGAAAAAATTTAATGCACAATAAGCTTGTTGAATTTGAGGATACCGGGGTTGTTATAGGCGAGTTCACAAACGGCGGATTATGTACGATAAACTATACCGTGAACAGCCACAAGCAGAATATGGAGGGTTCAATTACCGTGTTCGGTGAAAAGGGTACTGTTAAGATCGGCGGCCAATACCTGAATGTTCTGGAATATCAGAATATAGAGGATTTCAAAATAGAAGGACTTCCTGCTTCAAGACCGGCTAATGATTACGGATTCTACCAGGGCTCAATGAGCAATCACGGCAAAGTTTATGAAAATGTAATAGATGTATTGACACGCGGCGGCACAATAGCCGCCAATGCTTATGAAGGTATGAAAACCGTTGAAATCATCGAAAGGATCTACACAAGTATTTCCGAAAACTCCGCAGCCGCCAAAAGCTAACCTCCAAATGTCATGGAGTGTTTGCCCCTGATGCCAAATTCAGGCGGAATATCTCTTAAGAATTCAAAAAATCTCACAAGCTGGTAAGTAAGCTTATCAATATCAAACTTCTTTATTACTTCCTCGTCAGGTATAGGCATCATTCGCTGAGTAAATAGATCGTAAAACTCAATTATGAGGCGCGCAATCTCCCCTGGTTCATCAGGTTCACATATGCGCACAGCATCATAGCCGCGCAGAAGCTGTTTAGAGGCGCCATCGGGTACACATGCCATTATAGGCTTACGTGAACCGAAATATTCCGCAAGTCTAACCGGTGATACAACTTCATCACCAGGTCCTTTGCCAACCATGAACCAAAGCACATCGGAGGCAATCATATACTTTATTGCATCTGCATGCTCCAAATATCCCGGATTCACAATTGAATCCGAAATATTATTCTTCTGAATCAGCTTCAGGTTTTCCCGTGATAATCCGCCGATGAAACAGGCTTCGATCTTTCCGCGCATATCGGGCCGCTTTTCGAGAGCAAACCTTAAACCTTCAAAAAAGTATTTTGGCGTTATCAGGTCAAAGAATCCGCCCACGCTTGTGAAGCGCATTTTAGGTTTTTCCGGAAGAGCGCTTTCCCTTGCAGCGACAAAGTCTTCTTCATCAAATCCGTGATTTATGATGTTTATATCCTCATGCTTAAGATAATCATATTCCTCTATCAGATATTCTTTGATCCTCCGGTTTGTGGTAATGATCTCATCTGTTACACGGATAACCTCCTGTTCAAGCTTCATGGTGCGCAGCTTGTGATAACCAAGTGCATAATGTGCAGATGATGAATGCAGCCATGAATCCTGGTAATCTGTCACCAGCGGTATCTTATAGCGCTCTTTAAGCTCGCCGGCCGCGGCATGTGCTGTGAAAGACGGGCCCGTTGCGTATATAATTTCTATCTTATCTGACTCTATGATCTCCCTGCCCATCTTAACGGCCTTTGCTATCCAGCTTTTGTGTTCATCGGGAAGTTTCCTGTACCGGGCAATGTTCCTTTTCAGTTTCCTGGTGCCTTCATTAGGCAGGTCTTTTAGTTTTCGGCCCGTTAGAAGATTGTTTGTACTTCCTTTAGTGCGGTGAATTTCCAAATTTAACTCACGAGCTTCTTCAAGCAGGCTGCTATCCCTGAAATAATAACTTTTTGGTGTAGAAGTAAGGATTATGGGCTTCCAGTCATACCGCAGCAGATACTTCGCGAATTTCAGCGGCCTTAACACACTCCCCTTACCCAGCGGCGGGAAATCATACGTAATTATTAAAACTTTTTTCAAATATTTTTATCTTAGTTACAGATACTGCACGAGTTGTTGCTATATTGCTATATCACAATAAGTTCTTTGGGCGCTTTGTTTATAACCTCACAACCACCCTGCATAATTATTATATCATCTTCTATTCTAACGCCGCCCAGACCCTCAACATATATACCGGGCTCAATTGTGACAACGACATTTGATGGAAGCAGCATATCCATCTTCTGGCTTACGCTGGGCATTTCATGAACTTCGATCCCCAGGCCGTGACCCAGGCCGTGGCCGAATTTACCTTCGTATCCCGATTCGTTGATGAAATCCCTTGCCATTTTATCCACTTCTTTGCTTGAAACACCTTCTTTAGCGGCTTTGATAGCCAAAAGCTGTGATTTCAGAACCGTATCGTAGATCTTTTTCATTTCTTTGGAAGGCTCACCGACTGATATTGTACGGGTAAGATCTGAACAGAACCCGTCATAAATGCAGCCGAAATCAAGGGTAACCATTTCACCTGAATTTATTATCTTATCAGAAGCAACGCCATGCGGCAAAGCACCGCGCCAGCCGCTTGCTACAATAGGGTCAAATGAATCTTTATCAGCCCCGAACTTCTTGTGCCAATATGAGATCTCCGCGGACACATCTTTTTCCGCCATGCCGGGCTTGATTACCTCCAGCATTTTTTCAAAAACACGGTCAGTTATTTCGCAGGCCTTTCTGATCTTTGAAAGCTCTTCATCAGACTTAACCATAGTTAGTCGTTCAATACGCTCATGAACGGGAATAAAATTCACTCCGGGAAATGATTGCTTGAGTGTATCCAGCTGAGATACTGTAAGATGGGATGATTCAAACCCGATGTTTTTGTATCCCGAGCTTTTTATCACTTCACTGATCTTTATGGATGGAGCAAAGTCAACGAACATTTCGAAACCTTTTACCTGCACTTTTGACTGCTCTTTATATCTGAAATCAGTAAAAAAGTAATCTTTTTCTTTTGTTATTATCAGGTAAGCAGATGAGCCTGAAAATCCGCTAATGTACCGGATGTTAGGAATATGTGTAACATAAAACGCGTCAAGGTTTAGCTCTGTTAAAATTGATTTAAGTTTATCTATTCTGCCGGACATATTTTAAAAACCGCCCTAATCAACGGGAAAAGGTTAATTTATTGTTAAATTTAATGTAAACAACAAAAATAGCTAAAAAATAAACTCTTATCAATTGATTAAGATTAGGGGCAGGGATATATTCTTTGTGTTATCACTCACTTATACCGCAAAATAAAAAACTTACCTTGTTCAATGTTATTTCAGAAGCACCATCTTTCTGGTTTCACTGTATTTGCCGTATTCCAGTCTGTAATAATAAACTCCGCTCGGAAGTCCACCGGCATCAAACTCGAGCTCATACTCCCCTGCCTGAATCAATTGGTCCAGTATAACTTCTACCAGCCTGCCAGTGACGTCATAAACGCTCAAGCGTATATTTGACATTTGAGATTTGACATTTGGAATTGAGATCCTTATCCTCGTTGTTGGGTTAAACGGATTTGGATTATTCTGCCCGAGCAAAAATTCTCTCGGTATCCCGTTTGAAACAGGTTCGATACCAATTGCGCTTACGTTATTATATTGCCAGGTATCACGGTACAGTGAATCTCCTTCGCCTCCAAAAATGATCATCCTGTCCTGCGCCGCAACGTAAATGCCTGCATGCCCCCATCTGGCTCCAGGCTTTAGACCCGAAACTGTGATCTGTTCCCAGGAATTTGTTCCCATCCTGAATTTCCACATGTCATTTAAAACATTTGTTCCAAGACCACCGAATATAAGGATATTGCCGCCGGCGTAGTAGATCATGGAGTTCCAGAATCTTGCAGGCGGTTTGACTGATGGGGTAATATTAGTCCATTGGTAGCTGCTTAGGTTACACTGCCAGATATCATCCCTCGGGCCGTTATCATCCTGACCCGCATAAATAACAAATCTGCCAAGGTCATTGGCATAAACTCCTGCGTGCAGGCAGCGTTTTGGCGGGTGAGGTGTATTGGTTCTTTCTGTCCAATTCATGCTGTTCACATCAAAAGTCCAGGTATCTTCGAATCTGCCTATTGATGTGAATCCCGCATAAGTAGTGATCTTTCCGGAAACAGGTTCGAACATTGATGCCGTTCCATACCTTCTAAGTGGTGCGCCGCTTAGGTTACTATCAGGCCAGATCCTGTTCCAGGTATTAGATGAAAGGCTGAATATCCACACATCATTGTAAAGCGCACCGGCATTTCCCTGCCCCGACCATATGATCATTGAGTTATTATTGATATCATAGTATGCATTTGCAGTATATCTGGCTGAAGGCAAAGAGCCAGCTGATGGGATAATTTCGGACCAAGAGCTGTTTGCAAGGTTCAGGCTGTACATGGCGTTAGTGATACCGGATTCGGTCCTCCCGCCAAAGATTATCATGCGATTCCCAAGCGGATCATAAATTGTAGAAGCATTTTTCAGGTGCGGCACATTGCCGGAAACAGATAGCCTTTGCCATTGGGAATGAACTGTCAAGCCGGTTAGACACTGAAACAAAATGGCACAAAATATTATTGAAATATTCCTATTCGTCATTACGCCAAATATAAACAAGGATGTTCAGTTTAAAAGTGTATTTCAGTATATACGCAATTAAGTCCGGTTTGGTTTAATAAAGAGGAGGCCTAATGCCTCCTGTGAAAAAAAGGGTGGGAATTTTAAACCGCCCTGACATAGCGGGTGTGCATGCCGCCCGCAAGGGAGAGTGTAAGCGGAGCGCCGCTTACACTCCTTGCAATCACGCGCTAGAGGGTGGTGAGAATAGGTATTATAAGTTAGTCTTCCGTTTCCGGATAAAAATCTATCATTCTGCCATCACCATCATATACCTGAGCCCATCTTACATGTTCTATCCAAACATAAACTATGTAGCAATCAGGACATATATTGGTTACAGCTGTTTCAGTTTTGACTGCTTCTGTTGTACCGGTGAACGACGAAACAGTGTAGAAACCGCTAAGTATCAAAACAAGTATTACAGTAAAAACAAATGAACGAATGCTCCTTAATTTTGTATTCATTGCTTATCCTCCTGTTTGTTTTGGATAAGCAATTATTGCCGATGCAAAAAACTCTACAAAGCAAATTATATGCTATTTGAAGTCATTAATTTTGCTGAGCACTTAGAATTTCATTGATTTATGAGATTATTTGACCAATTTTGTTGATTAATATACTGTTATTTGAAGTAATATTTTTGCCGGAGTTTTATGAAGAAGAAACCACTTTTCAAACATGATCTTATTGCACTTCTCAGATCATTTACACCAAAGGAGCAAAAAAGATTTGTTTTATATCTCTCGTCTGAATTTTTCACAACCAGAAAGGCCCTGGGAGTGTTATTTAGTAAGCTGGTAACATTTCATCCGTTATATACTGATGAAAACTGCAGCAAGGAAGCCTTGTATAGTGAAGTTTATCCCGGATTGAGTTATAACGGAGGTACAATACGTGATTTGTTAAGTGAACTTCATGTAGCTGCAATAGATTTCATTACCATCGAAGCGATAAGGAGAAAGAACGATAATAATTTGACAGGTATTTTTGAGCTGAGACAAAGAGGTCTTCCAAAACAGGCATTCAAAATACTCTCTGAGCACATGCCAGGAAACTATCAATTGAAGAACCTCGATTCAGAGTATTTTATTGACCGTTATAACGCGCACATTGAAAAAATTAACTTAAATACGACTTTCAGACATCAAGCAAGGGAGAAATCAATCAAAAGCCTATTCAATGATGTAAGAGAATCAGAACTAAGCATTCTTATGTTCTCAATTCTAGAGATAACCGCAAACTACAGCAATTTTATCCTAATTGAAGAAAGGTTTCAGGAATCAGATCCAGAAGGTTTCATGAAATCTACAATTAAGCAACTCCGAAAATCCGGTTTGCTTAGCCTGGTAAAACAACACCCAGATTACGGTTTTATGGTTGAAGTGTATAATGCAATGCTGGACGCGATCTATAATAGAGGTAAATTTGAACAATACAAGGTGTACAGAGATCTCGTAGACAGGTATTCTTCAAAATTCAGCGCGGATGAGGCCTCAATGCATTATTCAAAACTTATTAGCTGCTGCATATTGGGCACTAAATATGGAAGAGAAAAAGCCGATTTTAACAATGAACTGCTTTCATTATACTATTCTTTTCTTGAAAACGGCTCGTACCGCAATAACAGAACTAAATATATACCATCTGTTCTGTTTCGTAATGTCGTTCTCCATGCAGTTAAAATGAATAATCTGTCATGGCTAAAAAAAGTCATAGGTAAATTCGCAAACGATCTTCAGCCTGCTGATATTGATAACATGCGGAATTTTGCAATGGCATTCTACTATTACGCCTCCGGCAGAAGCGGCGACGCGCTTGAAACAATAGGAAAACTGAACATTACGCAGTTCATTTTTAAATATGATATCTATAACCTTAAGCTGAGGATATTCTATGAAAACAAGGAGTATGATGCTGCTCTTGAGCTGATACACTCATACAGGCAGTTCTTAAGAAGTGATAAGCTGATGCCGGCTTCAAGGAAGGTATTTCACCGGAATTTTATGAAATACGTTTCAAGACTGGTAGCAATTGCTGAAGGTTCAAAAAAGTTTGAAGCGGGGCTGGAAATACAAAAACTTGAAAAAGAAGACTGCGCTTACAAAGAGTGGCTAACCGAAAAATTCGGATCTTTTACGCGTATACGAAGGAAATACAGCATTGCAGGATAAAAGAAGAGGGAAGCTTTAAGCCTCCCTCTTTAACATAGTTCTGTAATTTACCAGATCTTACTTTTTTATTATAAGCCTTTTACTTCCGTAACCAGCTTCTGCAAAGATGCTTTTGCATCGCCGAATAACATGCGGTTGTTTGGATAGTAGAACAGTTCGTTATCAATACCTGCATATCCTGCTGCCATAGAGCGCTTCATAATTATCACATTTGCTGACTTATCCACATCAAGTATAGGCATTCCGTATATCGGGCTGGACTGGTCATGCCTTGCGGCCGGATTTACAACGTCATTAGCACCGATAATTATGCTTACATCTGTATTCGGCATTTCGCCATTAGCATCTTCCATTTCGAGAAGCTTATCGTAAGGTACATCAGCTTCTGCCAAAAGTACATTCATATGGCCGGGCATTCTGCCTGCCACCGGGTGAATAGCGTACTTAACTTCAACGCCTTTTTCTTCAAGAAGCTTTTCAAGTTCATGGCAGGTATGCTGTGCCTGGGCAACAGCGAGTCCGTAACCCGGAACTATGAATACTTTCTTGGAATAGGCAAGGAGAACTGCTGCATCGCTGGCTGAAATTTCTTTAACTGTGCCCTGCTGTTTTTCGCCTCCGGATGCGCCTCCTGCTGTACCAAAAGCGCCTGCGATAACATTGAAGAGCGAGCGGTTCATGGCTTTACACATCAGGATAGTTAAAATAGTACCTGCAGAACCTACCAAGATACCGCCGGTTAACATTACCTGGTTGTTATAAACAAATCCTGCAAAAGCAGCAGCAACACCGGTAAACGAGTTGAGAAGCGAAATAACAACCGGCATATCAGCCCCGCCAATCGGCATTACGAACATTACTCCGTAAAGCACGGCTATACCAAGTGTAACAAGCAATAAGGTGTTATCTGCCTGGTGCTGTGTTGAAAGATAAGCTGCAAGACCTACAGCTGCAAGGAGTATCACCAGGTTAATGAATTTTTGTCCCGGGAAAACTTTATCGCCAATGTTACCGTTGAGTTTTCCGAAAGCGATCATACTGCCTGTGAATGATACTGTACCGATTATCAAACCTGCCATAATAATGGCAACCAGGGCAGCTCCGCCGTGGCCGAAATCATGTTTGGTGTACTCCACAATCGAAATAACCGCAGCGCACGCGCCACCCATTCCATTGAACAGAGAAACCATCTGCGGCATAGCGGTCATTTTTACTCTCTTGGCAGCTATCCAGCCAACTATAGTTCCAATTATGATGCCACCGAAAATCCATAAATAATTGTTAATTCCTTTTTCCAGAAAAATAGCCCCTAGAATAGCAATTGTCATACCTCCGGCTGCAATAAGGTTTCCCTTTCTTGCACTGTCGGGATGGCTCAGCATTTTTAAACCTAATATAAAGGTAACCGAGCCGATCAAATATATTATATCTACAATGTATTTTTCCATGATCATTTCTTCTTCTTCTTAAACATTTCAAGCATGCGGTCTGTAACTACAAATCCGCCTACTACATTTAATGTACCTAATATTACAGAAAAGAATCCGAGAATTATAGCGAGGTAATTATCAGGCTCTGCCCTTCCCATAACCAAAATCGCGCCCACAATAACCACACCGTGTATAGCATTCGCACCGGACATCAGCGGAGTATGCAGCACCGAAGGAACGTGAGATATAACCTCGATCCCGAGGAAAACCATGAGAATCAGCAGGTAAATAAACCTGATATTCTCACTGATAAATGCTAATACCTGTTCCATTATTTAACCACCTCTTTTAATTTTTCGTTAACTATTTCACCGTTATGAGTAATACAGGTTCCTTTCACCAGGTCATCTTCAAAGTTGAGATTTATTGTTCCGTCTTTTAAGATAAGCTTAAGGAAAGTCAGTACATTCTTTCCGAACATCTTGCTGGCATCAAAAGGAATTGTGGAAGGCAAAAATGAGCTGCCGATTATTTTTACGCCGTCTGCATCAACGGTTTCTTCATTTTTTGAAAGCTCACAGTTACCGCCTGTTGATGCGGCTAGATCTATAATCACAGATCCTTTTTTCATACCCGCAACAGTTTCTTTTGTGATAAGCACAGGGGCTTTCCTGCCCGGTATCTGCGCAGTTGTAATGATCACGTCAGATTTAACCGCATGATCGTGAATTACCTGCCTTTGTTTGGCTTTGAATTCTTCAGACTGCTCAACAGCGTACCCGCCGGCTGCCTTATCATCTTTTGCGCCCTCTACTTCAACAAACTTAGCGCCAAGTGAATTTACCTCTTCCTTAACCGCGCTTCGTGTATCGAACGCTTCAACCACTGCGCCAAGCTTCCTTGATGTAGCAATTGCCTGCAAGCCGGCAACACCTGCGCCAAGTATAAGAACCTTAGCCGGTGTAATGCTGCCTGCGGCAGTCATGAACATTGGGAAGAATTTCGGAAGATTAGAAGCCGCAAGCAATACAGCCTTGTAACCGGCTACCGTTGCCTGCGAAGATAAAATATCCATTGATTGGGCGCGTGTTGTTCTTGGAATGGTCTCAAGGCTGAAGCCTGATACCTTTTGATCCAAAAGCAGCTTCACTGTTTCCGGGTTAAAGAACGGCTGGAAGATGGCAAATGCCACTGAGCCGGATTTCAGTTTTGTGATCTCATCTTTCGTAAGCGAATTAATCCTGAGGATGATATCTGATGAAGAAAGCACTTTTGCCTTATCGGCAATTTCTGCGCCCTGCGCTTTGTAGTCTTCATCACTTGCAAAAGCTTTGCTTCCTGCTCCGCTTTCTACAAGGACCTGAAAATTCATCTTAACCAACTGTGCTGCTATTTCCGGAAGCGCTACGACTCTGTTTTCGCCTTCCGGCTCTTTGAGAATACCTATTATAGCCACTTTTCTGTTGTTATCCGATTATTTTCAAAAAATTATCTATCAAAATTAGTAAAAAGCCCCTATAAAACAAATGATATAAGTCATATTTTGTATGGGTTTAACTGAGTTTTATACAATTCACTGTTTAAATTACTTAAAGGCTAAATTATGGTGTCATACAACCCGCTAAACACAATCTTTAAATGAAATTATACATCTTTTTGTAGAAATTTGACCGGGGAAATATATTGCAGGAGAAACGGAAATGAGGATCAGAAGTGCTTTTTAACGATCAAAACAAACTCGGAGCCGCGGCCTTCATGGTGTGTATAGAAGAACTCATCAACCATTGCCCGGGCTATGAATACTCCCCTGCCGTGAACATCGAGTATGTTATCCATATCGGTTGGATCCGGCAGCCTTTGAATCTCAAATCCGTCGCCTTCATCCATGATTATGATTTTCATAGAGGAAGAATCAAACTCAACGTAAACTCTCACTTTCTTGTAAGTGTTTTCCTTGTTGCCGTGTACAATTGCATTCATTGCAACTTCGGTCACGGCGATCATCATCTTGCTGTATTCATCATCACTTAAGCCGAACTCTGAATTAGCCTTCAACATAAGCGCTTCAACTTCCTTAATGTTCTTCTTTTCGGAATTTATTTCAAGATACAGCTTCTTCATAAACAATAATTTCTAAAAATTCCAGCTTGCGTTAAGATAAACATTGCCGTTTTCACTTCCGGGGCTGCCATCTCCATAACGGTAATAGTCATAGCTCGTGTGTAATTCAAGCGCGCTGTTGCGCTTCCAGGCGACCTTTAGAGAAGCAAAAGGGCCTGTTGTCCTTACATAATTATCAAAAACCCGCTCCCCGTTGATATAATTGAACCTTTTTTGCTCAAAATACCTGTAACCTGCGGAAATAGTTATAAATTTATTAAAAAAATAATTCAATTCAGAATTAATAATTTTGTCCTCATAATAGCTAACCGGCCGCTGCGAAAACTCACCCCAGTTCAGCTCGCCGCGCTCGTAATACTTCAGTTCACCGTATATATCAGCACCAAAGTGACGGGTGAACTTCACTATCATGCTGTCCTTAAGGTTCATCTGCCGGAATGAGTAACTCTTGACGGAAGAAATGATGTCTTCAAAATCATATACTGTATAGTTGGCAAGCACGCTGAAAGTACCAATGTTGCGGAATCCTTCGCCGGGTTCGAAGTATGATTTGCTTGTGAATCGTAAAACCCTGTTCCAGTTATTATTGCTGCTTTTCTGTGAATAGATGTACACGGTATGATAAAGATTCATATCAACTGATGTTACAAGTATCAGTCCGCGGAGATTGTTAAACCTGTGTGCCAAATATACAATATACCCAAGTTCATCGCGGTCATCATAGTTTACATCGCTTTGCGTATCGTATTTAAGTATAGATGCGCTTCCGGTCAGTTCTATCCTGTTCATTAGGTTAATATTGTAGAAGAAATTTGTGTTCAGCTTAAACAGCTGGGAATGATTGTTCTTTGCCGCCTCGTTTTCTTCAATATCTCTTACAAAATTCGCTGCAATCCTTTCGGGATTCATCAAAAAGTGTTTTTCATCCCGTTCCCTGTAATATACCCTTAGCTGCATATCCAGCTTTTTAAGCTGAAGGTTCATAGCTCCTTCAGAGCTGATGCTTAGATCCTGAATATCTGTGTCGTAAACCCCCGGCTGCAGCAGCGATGCGCTTGGTATATATGTATTCTGTTTAGTGATCCTTCTGAAATCCGGATTCAGCGAAAAATAGAACGAAAGCGCATTCGTGGCGTAGTAATCGAACCTGTCATAGGCTTTAAAAATTGTTTCCGTACGTTTTTCGATGTTGTTGATTATGCCAAATTGCTGCTGCGAAAGTTCATCGGCGGGAAAATAGAAATCTTTTCTTATCCTGGAAAATACCCCGTCAAAAGTGTTCTTTGCCGCGTTGTTTTCGAAACTCTTTTCAACATAGAGCCCGGTATAGACAAGGTTCTTTTTCCTGGGATCAAGCGATTCGTACCCCAGCTTAAGCCTTCCATCCACTATATAGTCATCAAAGCTCAGGTTATAGATCGAAAACTCACCCGATAAGCTGGGACCCTTGCCGTATTCATCATACTGGCTTTCTGCTTTGTAGCCGGCGTTCAATACTGAATACACCTGCGAACCGCTTAGTACTGCATCATAAATTCCGCTCACATAACCCATGCTGGATGATGAACCCTTAAGCTGAAATGTCTTATCATCTGAGAAGAACTGTCCGAGATAGTTAACCGATACATTGATCTTATCAGTAACATCGTATCCCCCCGTTAGCTTGATATTATCAAAATCCCTGTACAGGTTACGGTTCAGCTTGGTAACGCTGGATGAATAATAATTCTTGATGAAAAAATTGAAACGTTTAGCCTTCCTGTATATATTAACTCTCGAAATAAGCGCAGCAGTATTTTTATTGTTATCGAAGTAAGTGTTAACAAAGCTGCGGGTAATGTTTGAATCAATAAAAGTCTGTATATCCGTAAAATCATTTTGAGCAAACAGCCTTCCCGCTGAGGTGAAAAACAGCAAAGCTAATATTGCCGCAGTGTATCTCAATTCTTACCTGGTCATGAGTTTTTATAAAACCCCTGGATATTTTCGCCGGTGCCGGAGCCTGCGCTGCCCTGCATAATGGATTCAATAAGCCCGAGGCTATTTTCTCCCGTGGTTACTTCCTGTATTATTTTGCCGCCTTTAAGTATGATAACCCGTGTACATATTTTTTCAACGCTCTCAATGAGATGAGTTGAATAAAAAAATGTTTTTCCTGCTGCAGAAAGCTCTTTTACAAGTTTGCGAACGGTAATAGTCGTATCATAATCTATCCCGCTCAGCGGCTCATCCCAAATTACTACTTCGGGATCGTGGATAAGCGAAGCAATAATCAGTACCTTCTGGCGCATACCCTTTGAAAATGAATGCATCGGCGTATAGGTTTCTTTCTTCAGGTCGAACATTTCCATGAATGAGCCGATACGTTGAGTGTAAACTTCTTTAGGTACTTCATACATCCTGCAGGTAAACTCAAGAAAATCGAATGGTGTGAGCGAAAGAAACAGCGCACCTGATTCAGGCACATAGCCGATAAGCTTCTTCGCTATGTTCGGATCTTTTGCCATGTCGATACCATCGATCGTTACTCTGCCGGAATCAGGCTGCAGCATACCGCATACCATTTTTATTGTAGTACTTTTGCCTGCGCCGTTTGAGCCAAGGTAGCCGCATACTTCACCGCGGGCAATATCAAAACTAATATTATCAACTGCCTTAACCCCGCCCGGGTAAACCTTAAACAGATTTTCTGCTAATATCATACTTTTGTTTTTGTAGAATTGCCCGCCTGCTGATACGTGAAACAAACGGACTTCCGGAATCTATGAATCTGTACAGCTTATCAACATCTTTGGTTATACCAATTCGTCTTGTTCGTATAACCTTGCGTTCAGGCGCTTGCGCTGGTTCAATGATATCTATTTCGCCGCCGCCTAACACAGCCCCATTTTCTCCCGGGCCGATTTCCATTGCTGCGCAAAGCTTTCCGGGTCCGCTGCATAAATTATGAATATCATCGGTACCGCGGTTTTTCATCATTCGCTTAATACCTTCGGCCGGTTCAACAGCCCTTATCAGCACTGCATGGGCAGTGCCGGCTCCGCCGGTAACAACGTTCATGCAGTAATGTACGCCATATGTGAAATACACATAAACTATTCCGCCTTCATCAAACATCCGCTCATTGCGCTTCGTCATACCCCGGTATGAATGTGATGCCGCATCCGCGCTCCCAAGGTAAGCTTCTGTTTCAACAATTATCCCGGAATACACATGCCTTCCTTTTTTTCGCGCAAGCACTTTGCCGATCAGCTCACGGGCAACAGTTAAACAGGACTGTAAGTAAAACTCTCTTTTCAAATATCAAAAAACAAATAGCAAATAACAAATTGTGGAAAAGTCAAACGTGAGACGTGAAACGTCAAACGTAAAACGAAAACGTAAAACGTGAAGCGTGATACGTCAAATCTGAAACGTGAAAAGAAATCTATTCGTTTGTAATACAGAAATCATTTCAATCCGCAATCCGAAATCCATTCAATCAGTGATCAAATAAACCTTTTTCGGCTGGTAACTTTTTCCGTTTCTTAAGTCCCAGATGTTCGTAGGCTAGATCAGTTGCCTCTCTGCCGCGCGAAGTGCGGCGAATAAAGCCTTCCTGAACTAGAAATGGTTCGTAAACTTCTTCAATTGTGCCTGATTCTTCTCCAACCGAAACAGCAATTGAGTTAAGTCCAACAGGACCGCCATTATAGGTGTCTATTATAGTAGCGAGAATCTTCTTATCCAGCTCGTCAAGTCCAAGATGGTCAATTTCCCAGTTATTCAGGCATTCATCGGCAATATCGGCGGTTATGATTCCGCTGTTTTTTACGAATGCAAGGTCACGGGTCAGTTTCAGCAGCCTGTTAGCAATACGCGGGGTGCCGCGGGAACGTTTTGCAATTATCTTTGCGCCTTCGGACTCTATCTTAATGTCCAAAATTCCCGCTGAACGGTTCACAATATCAGACAGTTCATCGGTATTATAATATTTCAGCCGGCAGCGAAGCCCGAACCTATCGAGCAGCGGAGCGCTTAACAATCCGGCGCGGGTAGTAGAACCGATCAACGTAAATTTCTCAAGCTGCAGGCTGACGCTGCGCGCTCCCGGACCCTGGTCAATAATAATATCCAGCTTATAGTCTTCCATTGCTGAGTAAAGATACTCTTCAATAACTTTCGGTATGCGGTGTATTTCATCAATGAACAGTATATCCCTTGCTTCAAGCTTCGTAAGCATGCCGGCAATATCACCCGGCTTTTCAAGCACGGGACCGGATGTGGTTATGATACGCGAATTCATCTCCTGCGCAATGATATATGCAAGTGTGGTTTTGCCAAGTCCCGGTGGCCCCGTAAATAGAACATGATCAAGCGAATCACCCCGCTTCTTAGAGCTTTGAATAGACACTCCAACATTGGTCTTTATCTTTTCCTGCCCTACGAACTCACCAAACGCATGGGGACGAAGTTCATTGAGCATTTCTCTATCTTCGCGGTTTACAACTTCAGGCGATAATTTCTCAGATCTGGTCTTCAAGTTTTTAATAGTATTCTGGAAATGATGAAACGTGATTCGTGAAATGTCAAACGTGAAACGTGAAATGTGAAACGTCAAACGTGAAACGTGAAACGTGAAACGTCAGACGTCAAACGAATCTCAATCAGAAATCATTTCATTCCGCAATCAACAATCCGCATTCCGAAGTTTAATCATACATCTGAATCAGAGATCGTCTTGATCGAAAGCAGATGCCAGCTTACACCGATGCCGATCGCGGCAAGCAGTATCCGTATATAGAGATTCTCGGTTGCAAACAATCCGGATGCGATTATTCCCACCCAAAGGAAAGATATGGAAAATACCTTTGAACCGATGGTCATACCGCCTTTGGTCCGGTAATTACGCAGGTATTTGCCAAAGAATCTGTTATTGTGCAGCCAATGGTGAAAACGTTCGGAGCTTCTTGCGAAGCACCAGGCGGCAAGGATAAAAAATATAGTGGTAGGCAGCAGCGGAAGAAACATACCCAATATGCCGATACCGACCAAAACAAATCCGCCTATAAGCAGGCTCCACCTGACTACCGGGTTACGGTGTACTGTGAGCTCATTTTTTAGGTTTGAGTTTTGGGTATTATTAGTCATAATTGCCCCAAATTTGAGGATTTATTATGATTTTAAAAAGCACCTTAACTTCCCCCTATTATGCAGAAAAAAAGGCCGCCGCCGGTTACGGCAGCAGCCTTGTTAATGGATTTACCTGCTAAAGTAAATTAACGAAGCATCGTTTTATTTCGTTCTTTTGAACTCTATCCTTCTGTTCTTTAACATATCTTCTTCAGAATCATTCGGTGCTATCGGCTTATCTTCGCCGTACCCTACGGTTGTTATCCTATCCGCATTGATACCCTTTGCAACGAGCCAATCTTTAACTGAATTTGCCCTCTGCTCTGAAAGCACCTGGTTCTTCTGGTTTGAACCGCGGCTATCTGTGTGGCCGCTGATCTCTACCTGGATATCAGGATTGTTCTTCATAGTATTGTATGCCTTCATCAGGCGTTCTTCAGAATCAGGAGTTATCCTTGCGCTGTTGGTCTCGAAGTTAATACCTTCAAGTATAATTACCTCGCCAACCTTTATCTCTTCTTTCACAACGTCATCTGCCGGATTCAGAGGATCCGAGCCGCGTCTTACTTCCGTACCGTCATCAACACTTCCGTTATCAGTATCAGCCTTCAGAGGATTTGTTTTGTACTTTATTACTTCATCGCCATCGCCAAGTGTATCGCCATCTGTATCAACTTTCAGCGGGTCTGTTTTGAAATCATTTACTTCCTGTCCGTCTCCAAGTCCGTCACCGTCTGTATCCTGCTGCAGCGGGTTGGTCATATATGAGGCTACCTCAGCTCCATCTCGAAGCCCGTCACCGTCTGTATCGGGGTTGGTTGGCTTGGTAAGGTATTTTTTTACTTCATCTCCATCTGTCAAGGCATCGCCGTCTGAATCCGGGTTCTTGGGATCAGTGTAATATGTCTTTACTTCTTCTCCGTCTTTAAGCCCGTCTCCATCCGTATCCGGATTTTCAGGGTCTGTACCATAGAGATCTTCTTCGTCTTCATCATATAAACCATCCCTGTCTGAATCTGTTTTTCCGCTCTTTCCTGTTACAACTATACCGATTCCGTAGTTGAACCAGCCGTCTTTTGGGTCGCCTATTATATTTCCGTTGATCTTGTCTGAAAGCGTCATAGCTGTACCGACCTGGAAATCAAGCAGTACCTGTTTTGAAAGCTTCACTTCAAGTCCGGCGCCCACAGGAAAGAAAGCATCCCATCTGTTGATCTCATCGGTTGAATCATCGTACGGATGGGAGTAAGCCGGAAAATCAGGGATTGATTTCAGCTCATGTTTTACCATACCGCCGCCAAGATACAGGTATGGATTAACAACCTTCATCTTACGCGCAAATGGTTCGATCCTTAGGCGAAGATCTATTGGGATCAAGTTAGCTTCTATTTTTCCCTCGCCATTGCCATTATACTGATCTTTCTGCTTCCACTTCATATAACCGCCTCCGAGCTCAATATCTAAAAACTTTCCGAGCTCGATGGCAAGAAAACCCCTGCCCATGAAAGAGCTGAGGTCTTTTGTAAACTCTCCGCTTGGTGATATTACGTTGTATTGTACCCCGCCTTTAACCTTATACCCAATAAATTGGGAATAAGAAGTTATGGTAAACGCAAAAAATAAAGCAAACAATAGGACTTTTTTCATATTTCCTTGAATTTAGTTATACATTATATGTATGCAATTTAATTCAATTCTAACTAATATTCAATATGCAATACCCGAAATAAGTTAGGTTACATTTTTACACTAAATTTCTGTTATAGTTAGTTATTTGTGGCAGTTATAGTTTGATGTATCTTTCAGACACACGGCCGGATTTGCGGGAGATACGCAATAAAAATGCCCGGCACATATATACCGGACATTTTTGAATTTTGCTTTTTTGATTTTATACTTACCTACTCGACAGCTTCACTATTTCACTATTTCACCATTTCACTACTTCACAAGGACCATCTTCTTTGTCTCTTTAAACGTGCCTGCCTCTATTGTGTAGAAATATACACCGGATGCAAGTCCCGTTCCGTCAAATGTTACCGAGTAAACACCTTTATCTTTGAACTCACTCACCAGTTCCTTCACTGTCCTGCCAAGTATGTCGTAAATCTGGACCTGTACGTAAGCTGTTTTGGGGATAGAAAATTTTATCTTTGTACTCGGGTTAAACGGATTAGGATAGTTTTGTTTCAATTTGAACCCACCAGGAATTTCACTGCTGGCTGTAAGGATGCTGGTTAATTGGGAGTATTTAAGAATTATGTAATCTTTAATACCCGTCCAGCTTTCACTCGTTGCTAACACGTATACATTTCTAAAATTATCAAAATCCAGATCTATTCCGTAATCAATTCCGTTAAAAGGTCCATTGTAATTAATTGACCATAAAAGATTGCTCTGATCCGAGTATTTCCTTGTAAGAATATCAAATGGAGATAGTCCAAGATTATAAGTTCCTCCTGTCGTATAAATATTACCGGATGAATCAATTCCAATGGAACTGCTATTTGAACGTGAGTATGTCCCCGTATCCTTTCTAACCCAAATAGAGTCTCCGGTGAACAAATTATATTTTACTGTCGTAGCCATTTGAATTCCATTTGTAACCGCTCCTCCAGTTACAAACAAAGAGTTATTAATCCTGTCCAGTGCAATCCCAGTTAAAATATTATCTCCGCTGCCCGGTGCATCATAAATTTTCGCCCACTGCTGCAATCCGTTCCTGTTATATTTCAACGTCAGGTAAACTCCATAGCCTGAAATTGCTGTTGCTCCTCCTACATAAATGTTTCCGTTTTGATCACTAGTAATATGCTCTCCAATATTTGCTGTAATAGAATACAGATAAGTACTTTCCCATCTTAAGACTCCGCTAGATGAATATTTACCAGTAAGAACAGAATCTACGCTGCCGAAAGGAGGATTGCTAAATCTCCTTTTCCCTGTAAATATTATATTGAGCGAATCATCTATAGCACATGCCGTCGCAGTTTCAGAAATTCTATAAGGGCTGGGAGCCAACGGATGATTCCTTCTTACCCATACAGAATCTCCGCTGGTATTATACCGGATTAGTAAATGAGAAGTATCTGACCAGCCAGCAACATAAATATTATTGAACTTATCAAGTTTAATGTCATTAAAAACCGCCCAACCGTATTCACCGAAATATCTTTTTACCCAATCAATATTTCCCGTAATGGTATTGAACTTTGCTATTAGTCCATGGGTGGGTAAAAAATACGCAGGACCCTGTTCAGCAATAACAAATACATTTCCAATACTATCTAGTGCCAGGCCTTTTGGCCGGATATATGCCTCCCCCGGATAAATATACAATTTCTCCCATTGTTCAACACCTGCATTATCATACTTTACGCAGAGAAGATAAACCGAATCACCTATCTGATGTGTCCCTGTCATATAGCTATTACCCGACCCGTCAACTTGGAAATAGGGTCCAACAATATCATTGGTCGGTCCGGGGTATCTTGCAACCCACTCTTGAGTTGGTTGCTGCGAAAACGATATTGAAGGTAAAATTTGCAGGGTAAAGATCAAGCACAAAGAAGTCCTGAAAAGCAATTTGGCTCGGGAAATTCTTAAATCGGGTGTTTTGGCGCAACGTTTCATTTGCGGTTTAGGTAATTTAAGGGAAAGGGTCTTTCCCTTATCGCAGTTTAACTAATCATTATTGACTTGTCAATACTAAAATGATCATTTATCAATCTCCTAACAAATTTTCTTTTCGTATATCTACGCCTCGACATTAGAAACAATCCGGCCAGGCGGAGAGATTTACATTTACATGTTGTTGTTGGTGACAACACCAACAACGGGGTAAAAACCGCGTTTCTGTGGTGACAGGACCTTCCTCCTGGCGGGAAGATTTATTTCAGCAGACCTCCCCGTTTCAGCTAAAGCTGAAACACCCCTCCAAAGGAAGAGTTAGAAGCATTACAATTTCCAGTCCCCTCCTTTGGAGGGGATTTAGGGGAGGTCGTTAGCCAGGAATCATGTACGACTCCGATGGAGTCGAATTTGTTACGGTAAAATTCTCTATAAATATTTGACCCCGATGGGGTCAATAAATATGATATGTTCCCATGCCCCGCTTGGGAACGGCGATAGCACACTCATCCGGTCAGGCGACCGGATTTACATTGACCGCGTAGCGGTCAAACATTTATAGACAGGTACCACACGAGCAGAATTGACCACAGTGTGGTCACACATGAATATTGAATAAAATGGATCAAACCACCCCAAAATCAGTTGCCTGGCGGCAACCGACTTTTCCCCCTTTTATGTTAAATAGAAAGCCCAAAAAGATTTATAATAATAGACAAAAAATCATAGAATAATACTTTTATCAGCGGTCACTTTGAAAGTGCTGCATTATCTTGTTATATTTTATGAAGCAGGCACGCAGTCTCCTAA
>JAYRXC010000040.1:0-27081 GCA_041917655.1 Ignavibacteria bacterium
ACCGGCGACACACGGCTTTTCAGGCCGTTGCTCTACCTACTGAGCTACCTGTCCAGATGAAAAACTGGGGTTTTGAATCTTCGTACTTTGCGACACATCCCGCTTTCGGGATTGCTCTACCTACTGAGCTACCTGTCCAGATGAAAAACTGGGGTTTTGAATCTTTAAATTATGCGACACATCCCGCTTGCGGGATTGCTCTACCTACTGAGCTACCTGTCCAGATGAAAAACTGGGGTTTTGAATCTTCGTAATTTGCGACACATCCCGATTGCGGGATTGCTCTACCTACTGAGCTACCTGTCCAGATGAAAAACTGGGGTTTTGAATCTTCGTACTTTGCGACACATCCCGCTTGCGGGATTGCTCTACCTACTGAGCTACCTGTCCAGATGAAAAACTGGGGTTTTGAATCTTTAAATTATGCGACACATCCCGATTGCGGGACATCTATTCTTATCGTATATCTCATTGGTCAGTAATAACTGCTGCAAAAATCACAATTTATTACTGTAAAATACAAATATCTCAAAAAAATACAATAAAATCAATTTACAATTTTTGCCCCACCCAATCTATTATACTTGAATTTATGGTATATTTGCACTTGATTTGTAAAATATGCAGCAAAATTCATCAATGAAATTAGTAATATCATACCTAACCAGATTTCTCGGGATATTCCTTGTTGCCTTTTCGGTAATGGCTGCTATCCAGGGATTTGTCTCAGTAATTAACATCAACAAAGATGGCAGCACGGGCATAAGGTATGTTAATGAAACTGAGAAGTTTGATTATCTTATTGTATCAACCGTTTCTGAGTACTATCCCTCTTACAATTCCGGGATACAGCCAGGTGATACACTGATCAAGATCGACGGAAAACCTGTGAGTGATATAAAAACGATCAGGGCAGACCTTGCGCGAAAAGAGATTGGAGAAAAAGTAACTTATACTGTTCGGCGAGGTCCGGAAGTTAAGGACTACGAGCTCACGCTGGCCCCGATGTTCCCAATGGAAAAAGTTCTTGTCTTTCTGTTCCGAACGGTACCAGTTTTCCTTTTGATGGCATACTTAGTTGTTGGATTGTGGGGAGTGCTGAAAAGTCCATACACTACAGAAACCATCCTAATCGCATTATTCTGTTTCTGCTTCGGATGTTTCATGTATGCAACGGTTAATGTTGGTGATGTGCCGGATACATTCATTAAAAAATACCTGTACTTCGATACCCTGCGTGAATTTGTAGCTTACATTATGTGGCTGGGGCCAAGCTTCTGGGTAATGCTGTTTGCAACATTCCCGATGAAAAACAGGATATACGAAAGCAATAAATTCATATCGCTGCTCTTCATTTTTTTGCTTCCCATCATAGTAGTAATATCATCCTTAATGAATATCGACAGCAGCGTATTGAGTATACTGATTTTCGTAATGCTATTCCTCCAAATGGGTACAGGCGTAGTACTGCTTTCCAAAAATCTGAGGAAAGTAAACACAGCCCTTGAAAAACGCCAGGTGAGATTAATGCTGTTTGGTGTTAAATACGGTTCTTTATCTATCGGGTTTGGATGGCTGCTCATTATCTTCACTCAGTTCATATTGACTGGTTACATTGGTCCGAACTTACTACTGGTCTCGCTTTTTGTTTTCCTGCTTTGCGAGATAGGCGGACTGATAATTCCATTCACCTTCCTGAACTCATTTTTCCAGAACAAGCTGCTCGAAACCGAGAGCGCACTCAAGAGGCGCGTGAGAGTTTTTGGTGTCACGATCGGGCTGCTCGGTGTTTACCTCTTCGCAATTTTTGTTATCGTGAGGCTTTCTGTCAGCCTGTTCGAAGTGCGGGATCCTTCCGTAATAATCGTTTCGGTTCTTTTGCTTTCATTAACATTCACACCCATTAACAAGAGGATACTGAACTGGATAGATGAAACATTCTACCCGGAAAAAACAAAATATGCAGAATCACTGAAATCATTCATAAACCGTATTGCGGGCAGAATTGAATCTGGTGACCTTTTTAATGAATTGACGGATTGGGTTCAGAAAACGCTTGGGATCAGCTCCGTAGTATCTTTTGCTGTAAGCGGAACTGCGGCAGGCAGGATACCATTCCGGCCAAATGACCCGGACAGCGTTGTGCACCGTATCAGGAACGGAAATAAATTCTTCTGGGATGAAATATCAGAACGCTCAAGGATCACAGTTGACGAAAACGAAATAGAGTGGGTACGTGAAAACGACATCGCGGTAACAATCCCAATGATCTCACAGGGTGAGCTTGTAGGCGTGCTTAATCTTGGAAAGAAACAAAACGAGGAGGATTTTTCCGCTGAGGATCTGGATATACTCCACCAGGCATCAACACAAACCGCGCTGGCTCTGCAAAACCTGAATCTTCAATCTGTTTACATTGATAAAAAACGCATGGATAAGGAGCTTGAAATGGCGCGTGTTATCCAGCGAAGGCTTATGCCTCAGGAGATTCCACAAGTTCACGGACTTGATATTTACGGTGAATCACGGCCATGTTATGAAGTTGCGGGAGATTACTATGACATCATAAATAACGACGAAGGCAACACCTTCATGGTTATTGCCGACGTGAGCGGAAAAGGCGCCGGGGCGGCTATGATAATGGCTAACCTGCAGGCCTCCATAAGGGTAGGACTTGAAATTACAGAAGATTTTGAAGTATTCATTTCTCGTATCAATAATCACGTTTATAAAAATACTTCTTCATCGGAGTTTATTACTTTTTTTATCGGGGCATGGGTAGCCGGCAGCAATAATTTCCATTACATAAATGCAGGCCATAATCCGCCGGTCATGATCGATAAAGACGGCAATGTTTCAACATTGGATGCCACCGGATTGATACTGGGGGTACTGCCTGACCAGAAATATGAGCGAAAGGTTATAAAGGTTGAAGAAGGCTCAGTGATTGCGATTTATACTGATGGCCTTGAAGAAGCGATGAATCCTAAAGAAGAGATATTCGGGCAGAAGAGGATCATCCAGTGTTTAATGGAGCTGAGGCATCATCCCGCCAAAGAGATTGTCAAGAAAATACAGGACAGTGCTATTGAGTTTTGTGAAGGCAAACCACTGCACGATGACCTTACAATGATAGTCATAAAGAGATAAACGACCTCTTCATTTGTTTTTCCTGCTCAAATATTTATATAAAAAGTAAACCAGAGGAAACAATCCCAAGGTTGCCACCGAAGCAAAGAAAAATGCCAGTTTCACTCCAAAATCATTTTCTTTCTGTACGGCAACTTCATCGGGGGATCTTAAAGACTTTCCAATCCTTTTAGCAAAAACAACAGTCAACGCTGTTGAGTAAAGAAAACTTAGAACAAGTACTCCAATACTTATATCTTCCAGTGACCTATTCGCTGCCAGGAATGCTATAACAATCGCAAAGGCAACTGAACCGAATAACACCAGAAAAACAGGCAGAACTACAGCTTTATCATAAAATGCACCGATCCCGGCATATCCGGCTGCCTTAACTGTAAAATACCCATCTCTCTTATTGAGCTTTTTTTCGAAATGTACTGAATAAAAATTCCAGTAGGCAGTAAACATGAATGGAATGGATGCTGCGGAGAGTATGATCATCATGGTGTCACTTTCCACACTGCCAACAATTATCAGCCCGGCAGCAATGATGAGGAACAATATGCCGCTTGAAATGAATATGAACTTCCGCACCGGACCGTATTATTCTACCTTTATTATCTGCGACTGTTCATTAAGGATTATCTCGGGTTTCCCTTTGTATTCCTCGATCTTTCCGGAAATGGTAAGGATTGAACCTTTTTTCACATCTCCATAACTCACACCTGTGTTACCGGTTTTGATAACGGCGACGAACGTTGCGTTAGGGTATGCTTCATCAAAATTGATAAGGACTGTGCCCTTGTTCGAAACAAACACTGATGCAACTGAGCCGGTAACGATCTTGGTCTCTCCGATAAAGTTCTTTGCATCCTTTGATGAAATTGTATCCTGCGAGTAAGTTAATGCAGAGATAAATAAAAGTGCTAAGACTGTGAAAATTAACTTTGATTTCATTTTTGTATGTGTTATATGTTTTTCAAAAATCGTTTTAATACTTGCCTTCTTTGAGCTTATAATAAGTGTAGATTCCCGAATCATGCCCATCCTGCCAAACAAGCTGCAGCGCATACGAACCTACAGGCTTTATCTCCTTCAACGTAAGCTGTGCTGCTGAAAGCAGCGGGATGTATGTTTCCGGGCGGTTATTACGGTCAGCAATACAATTTGCGCACGGGCAGCTCTTCCGAAGATTTGCAAGCATCAGCATACTCTCGCTTCCGTCATCCCATTTTAAAACCAGGTAACGGCTGTCTTTAATATTTATCTTAAGAGGTGTAATATCTGCTATAAATTAACTTTAGCTTTGGATCACTTCCCTGCCAAATATCCTTCTGCCTCCAACACATCTTCTTCGCTGCCAATGAAAAGCGGTGTTTTCTGATGCAAGTCAAGCGGTACAATATCCAAGATCCTTTCTTTTCCGTTTGTCGCCCTGCCTCCCGCCTGTTCAACAATAAATGCCAGGGGATTCGCTTCATACAGCAGCCTCAGTTTGCCTTTGGGATTCTTTGTATCACCCGGATACATGAAAATACCTCCGTAAAGCAGGTTCCTGTGGAAATCCGCAACGAGCGAACCTACATATCTTGCTGAGTATGGCCTGCCTGTATCTTTGTTAGCTGTTTTCAGATCATCAATATACTTTTTCAGTCCGCTATCCCATTTGGAATAATTACCCTCATTGATGCTGTATGTTTTGCTTCTTTTGGGTATCTGGATATTTTCATAAAACAACAGGAACTCACCAACAGTCGGGTCAAGAGTAAAGCCGTGGACTCCCCTGCCTGTAGTGTAAACCATAATTGTACTTGAGCCGTATATCACATATCCCGCCGCAACCTGTTTTGTGCCAAGCTGCAGGCAGTCTTCCAGTGTTCCGGGGCCGCTTTCAGTGGTACGTTTATATATTGAGAATATCGTGCCAATGCTGATATTTGCATCTATATTTGATGAGCCATCAAGAGGATCGAAGTGAATAATATATTTGCTCATTGGCCTTTCGCCCATGAATTTTTCATTCACAGGGATGAAATCCTCGCTCTCTTCAGAAGCAATAGCGCAAAGGTGTCCGCTAACCTTCATTGCTCTAACAAGCATATCATGAGCAAACTCATCAAGCTTCTTAACCTGCTCACCGTGAACGTTTTCCGTGCCCGTTAATCCCATTATATCAATTAAGCCGGCACGGTTCACTTCAAGCGAAATAACCTTGCACGCGAGCGCGATATCCGCAAGCAGGTCAGAAAGCTGGCCGGTCGCGTCAGGATACTTGCGTTCTTCATCAATAATATGCCGATACAGTGTAATAAACTTCTTATTCATAATTAGTTAGCATTAATGAGAATTTAAGAAACAGGATATATAATTATACGAATATTGGCATAAACTGAAAATAAATCAATTGTTTTCCTCTGGCTTACCGCTTGCAGGCACAATACCGGTCGCAGCGGACTTACCGATGAAGTCAAGCAGCTTTTCAAGCTCACGTTCAGGATTGTTGAACCAATTCACAGACCATATCCTGATGAACCTGTAACCGAAGCTCTCCAGGAAATTTTTCCTGAAAATATCCCATGCATAGCTTTCAGGTGAATCGTGGTAATTTGAGCCATCGCATTCAATGGCTGTCATTTGTCCGTTCAATGATTCAGGCAGCACTGCAATATCGATCCTGAATCCGCCTGTTACATGCTCCTGCAGCACTCGCGAAGGATGTAACTTGCTTCTCAATGCTTCGCAAACAATGTCTTCGAATCGGGATGCAGAAGTCCCGGTTTGTGCTGTGTGTACTTCAAAACTTTTTCCCAGCAGGCTGAGCAAAGTTTCCTTTGAACTGACATCACCGCTTTCGATCGCCTTAGCATAAGCTAGGAATGCGTAGAATATTCCCTTTCCCCTGTTACCTGATGTTTCGAGCATTAACGGGTACCCCATAATATATTCATCAGGTATAGATGAACACACTATCATCATGTGTTTTGCCCTGGTTATTATAACATTCAGCAAGCGGTAACCTTTTTCCTGGTTAATGGGGCCGAAATTTTGCAGGAAACTTCCATCTGCGCGTTTGCCAAAGGTTGTGGATATGATTATTATGTCGCGCTCATCACCCTGAATGTTTTCCAGGTTTTTGACAAAGAAAGGTTCGCCGGGTTTATTTTTCAGGATATTCAGCTTTTCAGCAAAGATGCTGTTCCGGTCTGCTTTCTCATTCAGCAGGTCAAGCACATAGTTTCTTTGGAAAATGTTGAATGTCGCAACCCCTATACTCGGGTTATCCATCCCTTTTGCATTTATTACAAGTTCATCGATCAGGGCCGCAACCTTCACAGCTTCATCGTGATTTATGCTTTCTTCCTGGTCATACGTTCCGTTTACGTGAAAGAAACGCATGGCTTTATACTCAAGTGCTGCAGGCATTGGGCTAAGCCTTGAGCCGTAAAATGCGGCATTTGAAAATCGTATAAGGTCAGGATGCTTTGAGCGATAGTGAATATCGAGAAAAGTTTCCCCGTACCCGCGCTGTATAGCAAACTCAAGCAATGACTCTGAATCGGCAAGGCCCGTATTAGCGCTCTTTAATACTTCGTCCTCATCCCCCTCATCATTGCCATCTATTAACACCTGCGCAGAAGCAAAATATCCTGAAGGCGGCATCTGATTCCCGTCTCCGGATACTACCCGGTGCCTGCCTCTAAGCTTTGCGGCATAGACATCTTCGGTACGGAGCTGGCTTGCCTCGTCGAATATCACTACATCGAACAATCCTTCCTTCATTTCAAACAGGCTGCTGCATACTGTCGGATTAACAAGCACTACAGGAAAATGATCGGTAAACAGCTCAATATCGGTGTTGATGATCTTTCTAAGCGAGTTCCTTTTCTGAAACTTGTTATTCCTGGCTTTATTATAAAGGGTATTAATATTTATTCCATGAGTTTCTTCAAGCCTTGCCGCCGATTGCTTTTGGCGCGTTGCCCAGTGTTCTTTGATAACATCGATCTGGTAACTGCTGATCTTTTCCAGGTTATCTTCAAGCGTACCAAACAGACTGTCATCCCTGAGGCTAATTTCCTGCTCATAAGCCAGCAGAATGTTGAAAAGATACCATGTTTCGAAATCACCGGCCCACTCACGTGAATCCACAGCGAGCATTGAATTTACTATGTTTTGAGTAATTCTGTCATTTAGCAGATAGTCATACCGCCAGTTTGAGTATTCATACAGATTCCCGATCCTTTCGAGTATAGATTTGATTTCAGAAACGGCGGCTTTCAATACATCCAGCTTCCGTGAAAAAGGCTTTTCCGTAAACTCTATCTTTCGGATAAAAATACTTGAAGAATTCAACAAGTCAATCAGTTCATCAAGCCTCTTTTCAAGCGAGACTACCTGCGTACTTTCGCTGTATACCTCTTTGTTGTAACTGCCCGAATGGAATGCTGAAACTTCTGACTCAATTGTTTGAGGAAGACGGGCATACCAGTTATCAAGGTTAGTTTTGAGGTTAGATAGCTGCGGCTCAATTTCCGCAAGTGATTCCACTACTTCCTTCAGCTCTGAATCGAAGTATCTTTTCCCTGTAAACTCACTTAATTTATAGAAAGCCGGCTGAATCTTCTCTTTATCTGCCTTTAGCTGTTTATATTTTTTGGAGAATACCGAATAAATACCAAGCATGAAGCCTGAGAATCCGCCTAGTGAAACGAACAGATTCCGGTTTATCGTGGTGTTACGGTTATATAGCTCTGCTAAGTTGCTTATTGAGCTGCTGAAGTTGATATAATACCTTTCATAATGCTCATTTAAGGCGGCTGCATAATTTTCCAGCATCAAATTAATTTCAGAAGTGGCTGCCCGGAGCTGTTCTTCGAACTTTTTGAGTGAGCTGCCGATCGAGATAGCTTTTTCTTTTGATGTACCCTGCTTGAACAATCCATCGTTCAATGTCTTAAAAGCGTTTACATCAGCTTTCACTGCCTCAAACAGCACTTGCTCTCTTTTTATGGCTGAGTATCTTGTATTGAAATCTTCCGATAGCTTATCGCTCTTAAAATCAATTCCGGAATCTTTTAATGTATCATAGAGCCTGTCATAGTTTCCGTGCTCATCCTTTAACTGCAGGAACTTGCCTCCAATGTCTGACCAGGTTAAGTCATTTAGCAAATACCTGCCCAACAGTCTGTGATTTGAATTTATGCGATTAATATGCCCATCGGTTTCTTCAAAGAGAGAATTCAGAATATTTTCGTTCACATATTTGCCGGCCAAACGCGGCTCGCGGACAGCATCAACCACTTTCTTGCGGTCCCGGTTAACATCCTCTATCAGGCAGCAGAAGCTGCCGAGACCAAGCAGATTCAGATTTTTCTGGATCACTTCCAAAGCCGTTCTTTTTTCACACACCACCAGGCATTTAGCTCCGTTGAACAGCGCATTAGCTATGATGGCTGTAAGTGTCTGGCTTTTGCCCGTTCCGGGCGGGCCATGTATTATAAGCTTTTTAGAACTGCCAACACTTTTTAATGCCTGCCTCTGGCTTGGGTCTGTATCAACAGCCGAGTATTTCACTTTTTGATAATGTTCGGCGTCATCACCATAATCAAATCTGTAGCTTTCCGCATCCTGCAGGATCTGTTTGACGTCTTTTATTATAGCTTCCTTCTGGGTCTTGTACAGCCCAAACACACCCGAGAACATCACCTGCGGATTCCCTTTTGAATGGATTATTGCAGCTCGTTTTTCCTTATCAACAGAATTCTCCGGCATCCCGATGAAATCCAGTACTGGTGTATTATTGCTTAGTTTACCGGTTATTTCGTTTACAATTTTCAGAAGCTCGTTTTTATCGATAAGAGCGTCCGAAAGCAGTTCATCATTCAGGCTGAAAAAGCCGCTGGTATTCAGGTCTTGTTCAAGGAAGTTCAGCAGTACATCGTTGATTGATATGCCGAATTCCTCATCGCGGCTGATGATCCATTCGTTCTTATCACGCTGAAGCTCAAGCTTCCAAAGCAGAACCGGCGCGTTGATAATTTTCGCGGGATCATTTTGTGACCTGTAAATTAAAGTTGGGAATCCAAATGCAAAGGTCTTAATACCATGTTCAAGGAAAGTATCTTCATTTTCATAATAGATTGATGACAGCCTTTTAGAAAGCAGCCGCTTCTTCCGGTTTTGTTCTTTTATATGCCTTACGGCCTGAGGATCCTTATTAGGTTTATCTTCTCTCCTGCTGCCGGGCGACGCATCTCCATTAGATTCGTTTTCCTGGAGGGCTAGCTGATTTTCTTCTACTGGTGATTCTTCTTCAATTTCTATCTTGAACTTGAAATTAAATGAGGGCTGTGACAGTAATTTTTCAATGAAGCTGGCAGGCAGCGAATCCTCAATATGCGAAAGGTCGCAGATATCAAGCCTGGCGGCGTACCTGCCGGGGTATGAATTCAAATGAATTGTGCGGGCATTGCCCACCTGGAGCTTCTGGATTATTTTTTTAAGGAAGTCGCGGTTCAATTTATAATATTAATCTGATTGCATCCTGTATATTTTCAACAGGGATGTATTCAAGTTCTTTGGACTGTTTGAAGTTCTTCATATTGCTTTTGGGAAGTACGATCTTTTTGAATCCAAGCTTCACAGCTTCCTGTATGCGTCTTTCAGCGAAGCTGATGCCGCGTATCTCACCGCTTAAGCCTATCTCCCCCAAAATTAGCATATCAGCATCTATTGATGTATCTTTAAAACTTGAACAAATGCTTAACGCGGCAGCTAGGTCTATTGAAGGTTCATCTATTTTTATTCCGCCGGCGATGTTAAGGAATACATCGAACTTTGAGAGATGAATACCGATCTTCTTTTCCAGTACCGCTATGAGAATAGCAAGCCGCTTATAATCGAATCCGGTTGAAGTACGCTGCGGCACAGAGTAACCCGATGAAGAAACAAGCGCCTGCACCTCAATGAGAATTGGCCTTGTTCCTTCCATGCTTGCCGATACGGTGCTGCCTGAAATGCCTTTTGAGCGCTGGGAAAGGAATACTTCACTGGGATTCAGGACTTCTATCAGCCCTGAACCTGTCATTTCAAATATACCGATCTCGTTGGTTGACCCGAACCTGTTCTTAATAGCGCGAAGCACACGGTATGAGTGTGTTCGTTCACCTTCGAACTGAAGAACTGTATCGACCATATGCTCAAGCACTTTGGGACCGGCAATTACACCCTCTTTTGTAATGTGTCCAATGAGGAAAAACGAAATGTTCTTGGCTTTGGCGATCTGAATAATGGCCGCGGTTGATTCCCTTAGCTGAGAAACACTTCCGGGACTGGATTCCAGCTCATTGCGGTAGATGGTCTGAATTGAATCAATAATCACTATCTCCGGCTTAAGCTTGTCAACAATTGCGGCAATGATCTCAAGGCTTGTTTCCGAAAGTATATAAAAATCGTCGTGGGCAAATCCAAGCCGTTCGCAGCGAAGTTTGATCTGTTTTGGTGATTCCTCGCCGCTTACATAGAGTATTGTGTTCTTTTTGATCTTATCGGAGAGCTGCATCATCAGGGTGGATTTACCTATACCTGGATCACCGCCTACCAACACAACCGAGCCCGGCACAATTCCCCCACCGAGAACCCTGTCAAGTTCCTGGATCGAGCTTATTATGCGTTTATCCTCGGTTATATCAATATCTGAAACTTTTGAGAGGTTTGTGAGCTTTGAATCAATTATATCGTGAGTTTTGGAAGTAAGTTTACGCTTATCGGTATAAACTATCTCTTCCACAAATGAATTCCATGAGTCGCATTCAGGGCACTTCCCCAGCCATCTGAGCGAGGAATACCCGCAATTCTGGCAAATATATTTAGTTACCGGTTTAGACATTATTATGATTAATAAACAAAATTACTTAAATACAGAATTATTTACTAACCATAAAATTTCATGATCGTTTGAATTCAGAGAGATGCAGGTAAAAACTTAATACACGACAATAAAACAATTACTTAGTAATTTTACTTTTGACCCTCACCCCCAACCCCTCTCCCAAAGGGAGAGGGGAGAAAAAACTCAAAAATTTCTCAGTTCCCCCTCTCCTGTCAGGAGAGCGGGCTAGGGGGTGAGGTCGCAAGTTCCGTAGAGTGAAACCACCCGTTCAGTTTTTAAAAGCTATACTGATAATGCTTTTACTGCTCTGGCATGTCTTACGGCCTGAACTGTTTTTGATTTTAGACTAATTTCATAAAAGATATAATCATATATTTGCCCATATGCGCATTGGACTTGGCTACGACGTTCATAAACTGGTAAAAGGCCGCAAGCTGGTACTCGGCGGGGTAACTATTCCCCATTCAAAGGGCTTGCTCGGGCACTCAGACGCGGATGTTTTGCTGCATGCATTATGTGACGCAATTTTAGGCGCAGCAGGCTTGAAGGATATTGGGTTTTATTTTTCCAATAAGGACCCGAAATGGAAGGATATTTCAAGTATCCTGCTGCTGAAGGAGTGTGCCGCAATGATAGGTAAAAAAAAGCTTAGAGTAGGCAATGTTGATATTACCGTGATTCTTGAAGAGCCTAAGATTAGTCCATACATTGACCGAATGAAAGAAAACATTTCAAAAGCCCTTAAGATCAAAACCTCTCAGATAGCAATAAAATCCACAACATCCGAAGGATTGGGTTTTGTAGGGCAGAAAAAAGGATGCTCTGCATACGCAATTTGCCTTTTAAAATGAGGGAAACTTACTGATGAACTTACTGCCTCAAAATAAGAATCTACGGGCACTCCTGTTATGTATATTAAGCGGAACCCTTTTAGGCTTTTCATATCCGCCATTCAAAACATGGTTCCTGGTTTATTTCGGACTGGCTATCCTTCTGTATATTACTTTGAGTGCAGCCAGATTCAGACAGGCATTCGCCCGGGCGTATGTGGCAATGATAATCTTCAACGAGATCACTCTTTACTGGATCTCCGGCTGGCATAGCGATGATGCATTCCTCAAGATAGGCGGTGTAGCTACTGTTATAGTGCACTCGCTGTTTATGCTGATTCCCCTGCTCATAACTTATGGAGTATCCCGTATCAAAAGAGATCTTGCACTTGCCCTGTTCCCGTTCATTTGGGTTGGATACGAGTTCTTTGATAATGAATGGCAGTTCGCATTCCCCTGGCTGGAGCTTGGCAACACCGAAACATATAATCTGAACCGCATTCAGTATATCGAGTTTACCGGCGTACACGGCACAACATTTCTGATTTGCGCTGTAACTGTGCTTCTGTACTTTCTGATCTCAAACATCTATAAAAAGAAGTGGAAGCTCTCTTCCCCGGCTTCGCTTGTTTTGTATTTTTCAATATTAACTATATTGCTCTTCCCTAATTTCTATTCTGCTTCAAGGCTTTCCAATCCCGATAACCTGAAATACTTCAATCTTTCAGATTCAACCAAAGTTGTGAATACCGCTATTGTTCAGACTAATACCGACCCATTCAAGAAATGGGGCGGCGACCATGACCAATTGCTGGATACATATATAAACGGACTTCATGACGGATTAAAATTCAGGCCGGACATGCTTGTTTTACATGAAACGGCAACACCATTTTATTTTCTTGAAGATATAAACCTGCTGAAATCAAAGCGATTTTTTGAGCTGGTTGATTCAAGCAGAACATTTTTAACCATGGGTATTCCCCATAAATACTACTACCCTAATTCGATACCTGCCCCTCCTGATCACAGGACAACGGAACCTTCGAAACGTAAATTCGATGTCTTTAACTCAGCTATTCTGATAGAGCCGGGCAAATACCATAAAGATTTAACCATTCATAAAAAGGTCAAGCTGGTGCCTTTCAGTGAGCGCATGCCCTATCAGGAAAAAGTACCTTTCGCAAAGAAATGGTTCACCTGGGGTGTTGGAATAAGCGGCTGGCAGCTTGGCAATGATACAAATGTATTTGCATTAAAGGATAAGGAAAAGAATATCGATACGAAATTCGCAGCATTAATATGCTACGAATCGGTATTCAGTGATTTCGTAACTCAATTCACTAAACGCGGCGCTGAGTATTTCATCATTGTTACAAATGACGGATGGTGGGGAAACACATCGGGTCCATATCAGCATAATCAGTATGCAGTGCTTAGGGCGATTGAGAACAGAAAATGGATAGTGAGATGCGCGCAGACGGGTGTATCGTGTTTCATCGATCCGCTTGGCAGCATGTACGATGAGATTCCATATTGGACAACGGGTGTTGCGCACCGGAATATAGTGGGTAATACAGAGAAAACATTTTACTCTGAAAATGGAGATATAATTGGCAAGGTTGGATTTTACATCGGTGCAATTAGCCTTTTGGGTTCAGTTGCGGGTTATGTGTACAGGAGGAAAGTTAAGAGCAAAGCCTGAAGCCTGTTCTTTTCTTTATTCCTTAATTCTTCCGCTTTTGATTTAGCTTCTTCAATTGTAGCAAACTCTCCGAATCTGGCTCTATACCATGTGCCTTTTGAGCCAAGATCAACTTTTATAACATTGCCTTTAAGCCCGGGGATCAATGCTGCAACCGCGCTGATCCTCTTATTTGCTTTCGCGTCTGAATCCCATGCAGATTCCTGTATTGTGAACTTTCCGTTATCAAGCTGTACGTAAATGACCCTGTTATAATCATCCATCCAGCCCATAGAGCTTTTTGTAACTCCCGGAACATTGTTCTGTGTAGTCGGCGGGGCTTCCTGTTTAGGCTGTTCCTGCTTTGGAGCCTCCTGTTTAGGGGCTTCCTGCTTAGGCGCTTCCTGTTTCGGAGCCTCCTGTTTAGGCTGTTCAGTTACAGGAGGGGTATTTGTAACAGATTCCTGTTTGGGCTGTTCAGTATTGTTCTGCTGTGTAGGCTGAGTGCTTTCCAGCGAGTTTACTGATGCCTGGTTATTTGTGCTCTGTGTATTCTGATCAACCGGAGCCTGCTCGTTGCTGCTTGTTTCCTGCTGCACTTCCTCGGTATTCTGGTCTGAATCCTTAGGAGTAAAGAAATATTTATATATGAATGGCGAGAATATCAGCAGAATAAGCACTATCGAGAAGAACATGATGAAGGTCGTTACATAGATCCTTAGCTTCGACTTGTACTCTGCCTCTTTAGTTGCCTGGTAGAGCAGTTCATACTCATATGACATTGTCTGTGTATCGGAAGTGTTAGGCTCACTATCCTTATACCAAATGTAATATGAATTATCCTGCAGCCTGTGTTCAAAATCGTTTCCATTACCGTTGCCGTTACCATTGCCATTACCGTTTCCATTGCCGTTTGTGAACGGCAGCGGATTTACACTTGTTTGGTAGCTGTGTGTTTTATTATCACCGGTTATCTGGTTGTGCAGCTCAACCGCTGTTGGCGGTATTACTGTTTCAACCGGCGGAATTTCTACGGGTGGTACTACTGGAGGAATTACGGGCGGGATAGACGACTCTACTGTATGAACAGTTTTTTCTACATGTTTAACAGTGTTCTGCCCTGCTGCCTCATTTACAATTTTTTCTTCTGTAATCGAAGTTGTTTCAACAGTTTTCTGGTTGTTAACTTCAGTGAAGAAATCAGAGAATGAACGCTCTTTAACTTCTTCCACTTCTTCGGTCTTTTCTTTCAATTCCTGTTTGATGTCTTCAGTTTTATCGCTTATTTGTTCAGTAACCTTCTCGCTTATTATTTCTGTTTTTTCGGTAACAACATTGCCTGTTGCAATCACAGGCTCAGAAACTGTATTTTTAAAATCCTGTTCAAGCTGGCGTTCTTCATTCTTAAGCTCAACCTGCGGTGAAGTGATCTTATGTAATATTTCGTCGCGTTTTTTCTTTATTTCTTCTTCAACAGAAAGCTTGTCTTTTTCGGTAGACATCTCTTCGGCATTATGATCGAAGGTCTGGTCAAAATCATTTTTATTTTCTATGCTTCCTGTTGAGGTAAAAGTCGTAACCGTGGTCTTCTCTATGATCTTCTCTTCCGGTTTTTCCGGTGCCAGCAGTACAGGCTCAGGGTTTTCAGGTTTCTGATCACGTATCTCTTCGGTCTTCTGCGGCTCAAAGTTTCTGCTTTCTTCAAACGCGCGCTGGTTAATCTCTTCTTCAAGCGAAAGCGTAGGAAGGAACTCAACTGTCTTTTTATTTGAGCTGTCGCTGTTATTGTATTTTATGATAAACTCTCCAAAGTTAGTAACATCTGCAATGTTGTCTTCTTTAACGCCCTGTATAATACCTGCAAAGATATCGTCATATATCTTTTCGGCTTCAAAGTGAGTTAACTTGAAGTACTTGCTGATCTTTTCTATTATTTCCTGTTTTATCATAACCCCTTGATTAATTGGGTAATTTTTTATTGAGAGTTTATAGTCTCAAGAAACACTCTGTCGGGATCGAAAGTTATAATATTTTTTGCAAGCTGTATTGGCTCATTGAGCTTCATATAGCTGGATACATCCGGCTGCTTGCGTTTTATTGTGAACTTTCCAAAATTGGTGATAGTTATCTCGCCGTCTTTTTTAACTTTTTCAACAATCCTTTCAACCAGGATGCTCAATATCATCTCTGCCCTGCCTGTTGTAATATTGTGCTTTACTGCCAGTCTGTTGATCAGGTCAATTGTATTCATACTGAAATTTTTAATTGGTTTTTGAGATGCCAATTAAAGATACCGTTTTTCCGGATATTAAACAATAGTACGGTAAGTGACTTTGAGGTACGGCAATTTTGGTATGTATGAATTGACGGTCTGATAAGTAACTTTCCCTCTATAATATATTCCTTATGTAAACCTTTACTTTAAAACGTATAACTAACTGCACTAATATAATAATTTATTTTTTATTGTCAAATAGGGCTCAATTAAGCAAAAAAATGGACCTCAAAAATAGCTCAAAAACAGCATTTTTGAAAATTTTTTTTAAGTGAATTTCAGATTTTATTGGTCTTAACGGAGTATTCGTTCGGGTTTATTGCTGCGGATACGGAAGCCCAGCAAACGCAGCTCATCGGGATTCGTCAGTAATTCAGGAAAGTAAGTGCCTTTAGGTTTGCCGTAAATATTGACTTTATCAACTTTCTCGTCATTGAAATAGAGCTTGATAACTTCTCCGTCAGATCTGTTCGCGCCATTGGGAAGCTCGCGGTCATAAACATAATAAATGCTTGCAGCGTTTGTATCAACCTGGATATAATTGATCTCATTCAAAAGAAATTTAATGTGCATAAATATTCCCGAGATCTGGTCATACCTACCTTCGATCTTGGTGTTGGATTGCAGCGCAAACGCGCTCCTGTTTATGAAAATATCGTCAATATCTTCTTTGAAGAAAGCGTAAATGGAATCACCTGTAACCTGCAGGTTCTCTTTCCATACAACCGGATCTTTTGCCAGCGAAATCACTCCACCTTTGCCTGATACATCACGGAAATAATATCCCGAACCTGATGAGGAAAGAAAATCGTTCCGGATGGTTTTTACACTATCATATGCGGTATATTTTTCCGGAGTATTTCTGAACGATTCCATTTTATCGCTGTAGATAAAAGTAGTATCGCTTTTGCCGTCCTTGGTTTCTATCTGAACAAGCTGGGCATTGCCTCGGATGAAAGAGTAATTCCGGGTTTCATAGTTTTCGGCATAGTTGCCGTACACAACCGCGTTCTCGCTTAGGAAATCTATCTTAACGCTGTCTTCCGCTATCGATTTTTTTTCGAACTCATAATATGTAGCCTTGCGCGAAGTGATGACAGTTGAATCACTCTCTATTCTCACATTTCCCGTAGCAGTTGAAATACCAATGAGCTTTTCATAAACTAGGTTATCGGAGTATATAACGGATGAGTCGTTGGTAACCTTCACATTTCCCCGCGCGTATGATTTCTGAACTGAGCGGTAATAATCAAGCTCATCAGAAGTAATAGTGTAGCTTCGGTTATCAGTTATACGCACATTACCCCGGAAATTGGCGAGATCCTGGTTAAACAGGTAAACTCCATAATTAGCCTTTAGGGTAGTTTTGGGGTCAGTAAGCGTAGCGCCCGAGGGGCAGACCACCTTCGATTCATTGCCGTAATATGTGCCTGTTGGCGCGTATATAGATAAAGTATCCTGTACTACATGCACGTTACCGAACAGTTCTGCTTTATTCTGGTCATAAAACTGCACAACCCTGTTGCAGGTAATCTTAACATTGTTATGAGTGAGAGAAACATTTCCGATGGCTTCCCTCACCTGCTCATTGTTGATGGTTTTGCCAACAAGGCTATCGGCATAGTTCAAGGTTATCTTATCCTGCGAAAATGACACCCCTGTATTAATGGCAGCAAAAAACAATAATATTAAAATTCTGGCAATCACAGTTTATTTCTGCATTTCCCCGCTTACTTTATATATAACATAGTTCTTAAGGTTTTGATCCGCTTCAAATCCATACCCCTGTATATCTTCATTCGGCGTTTTGATGTGTACGAATTCATCTGATTTGATGCGCTGTGTCTTGTTTACCCACAAAAGCTTGTTTGTGGTCAAAACCGAACCGTTCTGCGATACAAGCTTTACGCTGTCATACACTTCAACATCTTTTGTTGCATCATATATCTTTCCGCGGCGGCCTGTGAGTGTTGAGCTGTAGATTCCCTCTTTGTAAAAATCCACTTTTGCCCCGCTATCAACAAGTGTATAGTTAAATTTTGAATAGACGCGTATCCTGCCGGCAATCAGGATAGCCTTAACCTTTCCGGAATCTGAAAAAGTAACAGTTGTTCCGTAGCTTTCCTGTGATGGGATACTATCAGGGTTAACAATATCAGTTTTTGGAGGCTCAAGCTTTTCGCTGCTGCAGGCCTGAAGCATAAAGATCACAGCAAGAATCAAAACGGCCAGTACATCAGTTTTAATCTTTGTTACAAGAGGCACAGGTGAAGCATTTTTGGTGTAACGCATTTTTCACCCCAGCCCTGCTTTTACAAGGTCATGCATATGGACTACACCTGTAGGGATCTTCTTTTTGTTTGTGATCACAAGCTGTGTGATTGTATATTTCTCCATCAGTTCCAGTGCGGTCTCGCCAAGCATATTTTCATTTATGAGCTTTGGTGTGCGGTTCATTATATCTTTTGCCCTTATCTCTGCTACATTTTCATACTTCTGCAGGGTACGCCTGATGTCACCATCTGTTATAATGCCCTTCAACTTACCGGTCGCATCGACCACGCAAGTACACCCAAGCCTTTTGCTCGAGATTTCGAACACAATATCTTTGAAAAGGGCATTTTCCCTTACCCTGGGGATTGAGCCATTGTTGACCATTAGATCGCTAACTCTAAGCAAGAGCTTTTTACCGAGTATTCCGCCCGGATGCAGCATTGCAAACTCTTCTTTGGTGAATTCCTTTTTCTTCAGCAATGCTATGGCAAGTGCGTCACCCATTACAAGCGCTGCGGTTGTTGAAGTGGTTGGCGCAAGGTTATACGGACATGCCTCCTGTTCAACCGAGGCATCTATAATAACATCAGAAAGCTCTTTCAGCTTTGAATCAACATCGCCCACTATTGATATTACTTTTACTCCAAACTGGTTTATTGCCAGCAAAAGCTGGATAAGCTCGTATGTATCGCCGGATTTTGATATACATATCACTACATCTCCGCGGCGGATAATGCCGAGATCGCCATGTACTGAATCAGCTGAATGCAGAAAGATTGACGGGGTTCCGGTAGAATTAAACGTCGCTACGATTTTCTGGGCTATAATTCCCGATTTTCCAAGCCCGGTTACTATGATCCTGCCTTTACATTTATATATAATATCTACTGCATCGCCAAAACTGCCATTGAGCCTTTTTTCCAAAACACTTAACGCTTTTCGTTCTATCTGTATTACGCGCTTCGCATCGGAGATTGCTTTATTTTTCACTAATGAGAAATTTATTTATCGCCTTAATATGTTTATATTTGTATATTATAATAAAATTAGTATTTTAATTAAAGCTATTATTGCTTCATACTATATGACTGAAATACCCAAAAAAGATGATATAATTGAACTTAAAATTGAAGATATTGGCGCAGAAGGCGTAGGGATCGGAAAGTATGATGGCGAATTCGTGGTTTTCGTTCCCGGTACAGTTCCGGGTGATACGGTTAAAGCACGTATCAAGAAGAAGAAAAAGAGATTTGCCGAATCTGCCCTGGTAGAAATAACCGAACCTTCAGAAAAAAGAACAGTTCCGAGGTGTGAATATTTCGATGACTGCAACGGCTGCAAGATGCAGAATATTGACTACTCATTCCAGCTTGAGCTTAAAAGACAAACCGTAAAGAACGCTTTTGAGAGAATAGGCGGCTTCAAAGATATTGAGATCCCGCCGGTACTCGGCTCCGAAGATATATACTTTTACCGCAATAAGCTTGAGTTCTCGTTTTCCAACAGCCGCTGGCTTACAAAGGAAGACATGGAAACTGAAAATGCAGATAAGGATTTCGCGCTTGGCTATCATATTCCCGGCTTCATTGAAAAGATACTCGATATTCGCGCGTGTTACCTGCAGTCTGAGCTTACAAACAGGATCCTTAACAAAACACGTGACTTCTTTAAGCCGAGGAATGTAAGCATCTATTCCACACGCACACATGAGGGCTACCTCAGGTTCCTGACGGTGCGCAGGTCAATTGCTACCAACGAATTAATGGTTAACCTGATAACGCACACAAGGGAAAACGATCTTATTGCTGAATATTCGAAAATGATCTCGGAAGAAATTCCCGAAGTCACAACTTTGGTAAACTCAATCTCCACCACGAAAGCTCAGGTTGCTCTTGCGGATGATTTTGATGTTGTATTCGGAAAGGGATATATAGAAGAGATAATTGGCGGCTGTAAATATAAAATTACGCCGAACTCATTCTTCCAGACCAATTCGAAGCAATGTGCAAGACTTTTTGAAACGGTGAAGGAATTTGGCGATTTCAAAAAAAATGAGAATGTTCTCGACCTGTATTGCGGCAGCGGGGCGATTTCGCTCTATATTTCCGCATTAGTTAATTCCATTCATGGGGTTGAATTGAGCAATGAATCGATTGAAATGGCAAATGTTAACGCGGAAATCAACGGTATTACAAATTGCACTTTTGAAGCTAAGGATGTGAAAGATTATCTTGAAAGCCTGACGAATGCTTCGGACTCCCCTTCATCAACCGCAAGGTTTGATGCATTTATACTTGATCCCCCAAGAAGCGGGATTCATCCCAAAGCGGCGGAATGTATCTTGAGCTATCTGCCGGAAAGGATAATATACGTTTCGTGCAATCCCGGTACCCAGGCCAGGGATCTGGCATTGCTGGCGCAGAAATATGATATTACCCGCATTCAGCCCGTAGATATGTTCCCCCATACCTTTCATATTGAAAACGTTGTAAGGCTGGATCTGAAACGGGAATGATATCTGTTGAAAATATGAGTGTTTGCGAAGTCATACATATTTAGCAATTTTGAGGAAGCAAAGATATGATGAATAATCTATGTTTACAGGAAATAGAACTTATTTAAAATATACTAATCATTATGGAAAACAACATCAAAACAAAAACTCTCATCCAGTGTTATGAAATGGCATGGAATCTTTCAGCCTACTACTTTTCAAAGCTGGAGGGGCTGGACCTGCACAAAAGGTATGAGTTCGAGGGCATTAAAATGAACAGCGCTTACTGGATACTTGCGCATACAGTGTGGACGGAACACTTTCTCATCATCGAAGGCATCGGCGGCGAAAGTCTTGGCATTGAATGGCTGAATGATTTCGGCTTCGGCGCAGACCCGGATAATATTAAGAATCCACCGAGCATTGATGAAGTAGAAAACCAGATGGAAATTGTTCATAAGAGGGCGATGGACATACTTAATGGTATGACCGATGAAATGATGCAGGCAGAAAATAATATCGAAGCGACATTCGGGGGCTCGAAGAGCAAGGAAACTGTGCTGATGCACGCCATCAGGCATGCGCCGATGCATGTAGGGCAGATATCATGGATACTGAAAGCAAACGGCATCAGGCTGACGTAAACCAGACGTTCTTAGCGAGTTCAGTTTAAACAATCACTTAACCAGTTTTGCCGTGAAATTGACATAGAGTATTTATATATTTGAAAAAAGGAAACAATGAGTAAAACAGAAACACAAGATTCCGGAATGATAGTTATACCTCTCAAGGAGTATAATTACCTTAAATCCGTAGTTAACAAGATCGGGAAAAAATTGAACTCAGAAAGTGATCCTGATTTCTTGACTCCTGCCCAATTAAAACGGGTTTCTGAGATTGATGAAAAGGTGAAACAAGGTGACTATACGGATTTTGTAGATTTTGATGAGATGAAAAGTAAGATTCTCAACAAAAGGATATCAAATGTTCGCCTTAAAAATAGAAAAAAGAGCAGAAAAGTTTATTAATAGACTCAGCTCCAAAGATCAGGACAATGTATTCTCCAAACTATCACTCTTAAGAGTCAATCCTTACAAGAATAATCTCGATATAAAAAGCTTCATGGCAGCACCGACAATATCTTCCGTTTGAGAATTCGTGATATTCGGATAATTTATAAAATTTATTATAAAGAACTGATCATTCTGGTAATTGATGCCGGATTCAGAAAAGATATCTACAGAAAATAGTATTAAAGTACTCAATTACTTAAATGTCTACAGTTCATAATACCCATCCCTGAATATCTTACCGTATTCGCCGAACTTCTTCGATATGATGCCGGCAAATATTTCGTGGGGGAACGGCTCGAACTTGCGGATTATATAATCAACTGCCCCAAGCGCGGCCTTATCGGCCCCGCAGAGTTTTCTCAGCGGAAGCGAAAGAACATTCAGCCCTTCCCTTCCAAGCTCAATGCTCTCATCTGCTATGAACAGGGTTTTCTCGTTTATCCTGCTGAAAATCTTCTGCCCTTTAAGCTCCTTAAGCCCATTCTCTGAAACAACAATAACGTAATCAGCGCTGCTAACGCCTGTATAGTTTATTTCATTCGGACTTATAATAACCTCGCTGAGTGAAAATCCCGACCCTTGTGTAACCGGATTATCGTTCTTTTGGGTTACATTCAACCCGCTCTTGATTGAAGCTTCACTGAGCATTCCCGCCGATGACTGCACCCTTTCACCTGCACTGCCCGCTATAACAAAGCCATAAGCCCTGTTGATATTAAAGTTGTCCAGCGGTTCAACGAACTTCAAAGGCTTTATCTCCCCTTTGTGCACTTCAACATCATCATGGTACTTAAGGCTGAATTCTTTACGTACCGGATCGTTCTTCAGAATCCCTAGTTCATGCCCTTCTGCTTCGGCCATTTTGGCAAGCATGTTGCCCTTCAGGTCATTCCGTTTAGTTCCATGCTCTGTGCAAAGTTCCAGAACTTCAACGATCGAAAATCCGCCGAAGGCAATTGCGTCAGCAATTACCTGTGTAAGGTCTTTATCAGTGGCCGTTTTCCGCGCTATGAATCCCGCTTTTGAAGCATCAGCAATACTGCAGATATCAAGAGAGGGATTCATGCTTCCGAAAGGAGATGTAATTGTATTAAAATGCTCGGGTGTGAGCGATGAAGTCTGCCCCCCTGTCATACCAAACAGGAAATTATTGGCTACGATAACGGTTACATCAGCATTCATCAGCGCAGCGTTAACGATATGAAGCAAGCCTATCATCGAGCCGCCATCGCCAATGAGTACGATTGTCTTAAGTTTTTTCTCTGCCAGAACTTTATCTGCTACAGAAATTCCCGTCGCGAATCCGGTTGACCTGCCGTGAGTTGTGTGGACTGTATGCACCTTATCGAACAGCGCATCCGCAAGTCCGATGCAGCCGATATCTGTAACCAGGCATACGTCCATTGGGTCCAGATTCAGTATCTGCATGGCGTCATTCAGTTTTTTTAAGATATTCGAATGGCCGCAGCCCTTGCAAAAAGGCATTACTGCTCCAAAAGTCATATATGAACAAGCTTCTTCTGTTTGCATTATTGCATTATCCTTTCCAGTATATCTTCGGGTGTTATCATAGAGCCCATGCTGTTAACACCAATTACTTCTTTAAGTTTCAGAATTTCGGCAAGCATTGTCCTGTACTGCCCGTTCAGATTTTCTTCAGCAATTATTACCCTGCTGCATTCGGAAGCTGCTGCAGTTATTGCCTCTTCGGGTATTGGGAACATGCTGTGAATCGTTAATGCAGATACTTTCTTACCTTTCGCTCTCGCCATTTTAACAGCGTCTTTCATGGTACGCGCAGTTATACCAAAGCTGATAACAAGAGTATCCGCATCTGGTTCGGAATCCGGCTTAACCCGTACCATTTCATTTTTATGAGCCTGGATCTTATCTTCAAGATGCCTGATGGTTGAAATAGTTTCAGGATCATTTTTTTTCAGGTTACCCATTGCATTATGCGCGGAGCCCGTTGCGGTAACTTTTACTTTCCCGCCGACTTCGGCGAACTTCGCTATCATATCAGGCGAGTCGAACCCGTACATCTTCCATTTACTTATTTCAGGATCATCAGATTTAATAACCTCACGGTCTACAGGTGTAACCTCATTCAGCGCACTGTAATCGATGCTCTCGGTAGTCATACCGATCTCCTTATCGGAAAGCAGCACTACCGGCGTCCGGTATTTTTCTGCCCAATTGAATGCTTCAATTGTCATTTCATAACACTCGGCGGCTGTTGAGGGATAAAGAACAGGAATTGTAAATCCGCCGCTTGTTGCAAACTCTGTTATTAAAATATCCCCCTGACCGCCCTGTGTTGCACCGCCGGTGCATGGGCCAAGCCTCTGGACTACACAAATTACCACTGGCGTCTCCGTGATTAAAGCGTACTGCACAGTTTCTATCATTAGTGCCCAGCCGGGACCTGATGTTGCGGTCATTGATTTGAATCCACGCATTGAGGCACCCACGCAGTAAGCCAGAGCGGATATTTCATCCGGCGAGCTAATGGCGATTCCGTCGTTGACGGGAAGCAGGTCTATTAATCCTTTATAAATTCCTGAAGCAGGGGTTATGGGATATCCGGCGAAAAATTTGCATCCCGCTTTAATTGCGCCTTCTGCGACCATTTGGTTTCCGCTGCGAAGAGCGAGCTTTTTAGTTATTGCAGCCATAGTACATAATTTTCTAAGTCAGGAAAATACTTCCTGATATACAAAATTAGCTTTCCACGCGCAGAAAAAGAATGATTTAGCTTAGTTTTGGCAAGGGACGATAAAAATCATATTTGGGCATGATTTGAAGAGTCGAAATTGATAGTTTTCAGGAGAATACTAGTCTTTTTCCAGCTCTTTACGCACTTTATCAAGCGCTTCGGTTACTTTGTTTTCCGGAGCGTTTGATTCCCATGTAATTACATACTCGCCCTCTTTTGCGATAACTTCCGCATTTACATAAAACGAAAGGAACAGAACTTTCTTTTCGGCTTTGATACTATAGCCATCTGTTATCTGCTCAATGGTTATATCGTTATCGCCGATCTCTTTGCTGTAGTCGGTTTTAAACTTCTCAAGCCGCTCGATGAGCTGCTGTTTTGTTTTGCCGGGTTTTGGTATTGTCATCATATCAGTATAATTATAAAAAAACCCCGAAGGTTTCGGGGCGGTATCATTCTCTCTAAACTAAGAATTCAATAGCCATTTAGAAATTGAAGATTTAATACCTAACAATCGCTCATCAGAAATTTTACCAATTTTGCCTAACATTATTTCTTTGTTTATAACAGCTACACGGAGTACTCTAAAAATACTGGTAGACTTAAGTCCGGCAACTTTAAAGTCGTCAACACTTTCGTTAATTGTCACGTCAATGCCCTCCATAAACATAGTCATCTTTGTCGATATCATACAAACCAGCCAATCATCAATTTCGCCGGGTAGTTTTGAAATTAATAACACCGGCCTCAATTTACCCTCATTCAGATCTGTTTGTGGGAATTTCAGTAGCACAATCTGGCCATTTTCCCTTACTTCCATTTTTCTTTCAAATCTTCTTCAGTGTATTCAGGCAATTGATCATCTTCAAGCCCTTTCATGGCATTCTCCAGTGAAAAGGAATTCCATGAATTTAGCTCATTCTGGTTTTCTTCAAGCACTTCAATATATTCAAGTACCTTCTCCTGCTTATCACTGGGAAGTTTCCTGATTTTGTGTGTTATTTTTTCTATTGTACTCACTTTTCTAAACCATTTCGGCGGGGATCTTATCGCCTTCTTTGAGCCTGCGGACTTCAATATCCTTCCAATAATGGCAGGCGACTGTATGCATCTGGCTGGTTCCGCTCACCTGTTCCAGCGGCGGCTCTACATTCCAGCATTTGCTGTCGGGTGTGTAAAGCTTGCTATCAACATATTTGCACCTTGTGCAGAAATGACAGCCGGCCGGATAGTTTGTAGCTGCAGGAACATTGCCTTCGATGGTTGCCAGCCTGCCGTGTCCTTTATTGAGCTTTGGTATTGAATTCAGCAATCCAAGCGTGTATGGATGCTTTGGATTGTAAAATATCTCTTCGGAATTGGAATACTCTGCAACTTTGGAAGCATACATTACCGCAACGCGCTTTGTTACCTCGGCAATTACACCAAGATCGTGTGTGATCATAATAACACCCATACCAAGCTCATCCTGCAGCTTTTTGATAAGCTCAAGGATCTGCGCCTGTACGGTTACATCAAGCGCCGTGGTGGGTTCATCAGCAATAAGTATTTCGGGATTGCATGAGAGCGCCATAGCGATCATAACCCTTTGCCTTAATCCGCCCGAAAGCTGGTGCGGGTATTCCATATATCTCTGCTCCGGCGCGGGGATTCCCACAAGCCTAAGCATTTCTATTGATCTTTTTTTAGCTTCCTCTTTCGAAACCTGCTGGTGAAGCATAACGGCTTCATCGATCTGGTCGCCGCAGGTAAAAACGGGATTGAGTGATGTCATCGGTTCCTGGAAGATCATCGCAACATCATTTCCGCGGATGCCCTGCATTTGCTTCTCGTCGAACTTGGTTAGATCCTGTCCTTTGAACAATATCTCTCCGCCTACAATTTTACCCGGTGGATTAGGTATCAGCCTCATAATTGAGAGAGCTGAAACGCTCTTTCCGCAGCCTGATTCACCCACCAAACCCAGAGTCTCGCCCTTATCCAGGTCATATGATACGTCATCAACAGCCTTTGCAACGCCGTCATCTGTATAGAAATAGGTTTTGAGGTTTTTTACTTCCAGTAACTTTGACATACACTATTTGATTAAATTCACAGCAAATAAGCAAAAAATAATTGATAAAATAAAGGGATTTAGGTGTTAATAGTATTTGGTCCATTCCCGCGCAGGCGGGAATCTCAATTTGCAATCATGCAAAAATTTCAAATCAATTTGGCCTCTATTGGAGTACATCCACTGTGTGGATGCTTAATGCTTTTGGAAACAAGTGCAGCATTGACACAGTCAATGCACTCCAAAAAAAGCAAAAGCAATTATGGCTTTTCTTGGAGTGCATCCACTGTGTGGATGCTTAATGCTTTTGGAAACAAGTGCAGCATTGACACGGTCAATGCACTCCAAGAAAGTCAAAAGCAAATTTTGGCTTCTTTGGGAGTGCATCCACAATAGATTTTATTCCCGCGAAGACGGGAATCTCTATCTCCAATTGCGCAAAACTTTTCGATCTATTTGATTCTTTTGGAGTACATCCACTATGTGGATGCTCAATGCTTTAGGAAACAAGTGCAGCATTGACACAGTCAGTGCACTCAAAGAAAATCTAAAGCAGTTATGGCTTCTTTTGGAGTGCATTCACAAAAGATTTTATTCCCGCGTAGGCGGGAATCTCTATTTGCAATTGCGCAAAACTTTTCGATCTATTTGATTCTTTTGGA
>JAYRXC010000041.1:0-49164 GCA_041917655.1 Ignavibacteria bacterium
CTCCTGTCAGGAGAGGGGACGGGGGTGAGGTAATGATGAACGTTGAATATTAGCCTTAACTCAAGTTATGGAATTTTTTTTAACCAACGCCACTGCTTTTTTTGGAGTGCACTGACTGCGTCAGTGCTTGAAGAGTTTGCAAGTAGCATCCACACAGTGGATGCACTCCAAGAAAAGCCGTATTGCCGGAATATTATGCTTCTTTTTGGAGTGCACTGACTGCGTCAGTGCTTAATCTTCTGCAAAGGTATCATTGAGCATCCACACATTGGATGCACTCCAGGAGAAACGAAAATGGATTAAAATGTGCGGAATGATTGCAGATGGAGATTCCCCGCCATTGACTGCCTAAGCAGTTTCACCGGAATGGGCTATAAGGTTTTGGCCGCAGGTGCTGCCTATAATCAGCTCTTCAGAATTACCGGGGATCAACAGCACTTCAAATCCTTCGTTAGCAAACGCAGAAGCAATTGAGTTCATACCGGAGGATGTTTCGCTTGCCTGATAGTGCCCCATAACCGGCGTAAGTTCGTTCTTTAGCGCGTTTTGAGTGCTGTTCAAAGATGTAAGCTTTACCAGGAATTTTTCCGGGTCGAATATGCTTCGAATTACTTTGGCGTCAATGGGATTTTCCTCTGAAGGAGCGAAGCTAAGTGTTATCTTGCGGTCTCCCCTTCTAAAAAAGCTGTTTCCGTATTCCGCGATCTTACACAGGCTCCATTTTTTGACGGGGATAAGCTCATCCCTTTTAGCTTCATCGGTGGTATGAATAGAGAATTGGAGCTGGAATTTTCCTCCGGAGAATTTTTCGTTCTTCAGGTTAAGCAATTCATCAAAAAACCCTTCGGAGCCTTTAGGGGCAATTGATGATATCGAAGGCATGAATCCGGGAGCCTCAAAGTACCAGGCGAATTCATTCATAACATCCAGTACGCTCATGTTGAATGCCGGCTCCCCCATTCGTGTAAAATGCACTTTAAGCTTCTTTACAGGAATCTTTCCGGCCGGATAGCGGCGGCTGATCATATAGTCAAGCTGCCAGAACATGGCTTCCTTACTCATCCTGCCCATGTAGTATGAACCTGCATCGCACATGGTACAGCTTACGGGGCAGCCGTAAAGAGTTGAAATGGTCAATATCCATTTCTCACTGCGCGGCTTCTGCAGGTGCAATGATTCAACGAATTCAACCATGTTGCCGGTCGAGGATTGAGCAATATGAACTATCGCAAGGTCTTCTTTTCCGTTTGAGGATATAATTTTCATTTTAAGCTGTAACAGCAGTGCTGTTACTTGAACTGTATGGTTTTGAATTCTGCAAAAAGATGTTTCACTTTATTACGCTGGTACTTCCCTGTTGAGGTTACTGGAATACTATCAGTAAAAATAACTGCCTTAGGCGATTTATACGCAGGCAGCTTTGCCCTGCATGCCTTAAGTATTTCATCCTTCACGGCATCTGTTGGCTCGGTGCCTTCTGTAAGTTCAACCAATGCGCCAACATCTTCGCCGTACCAGTCGTTATCAAATCCAACGGCAATCCCCGCTTTAACGCCGGGCAGAGACATAAGCACTTCGTCTATTTCAAGCGGCGCGATGTTAACCCCGCCGCGGATTATGAGCTCTTTCAACCTTCCGGTTATAAAAAAGTACTTCCTTCCGTTTTCATCACATTTGTAGAATCCCTCATCACCGCTGCGGAACCAGCCGAACTCAAAAGTTTTATCATTTGCTTCGGCATTTTCATCATAATACTTCATAACATTATGGCCGCGGATAACAATTTCTCCCCTTGCGTCTACGGGCAGGCTCTGGCCATTATCATCGTGTATATCCATTTCATTGGGTTCAATGGCAATTCCTATCGATGGAAAGCCATAGTCATTTAGCCACCTGCGGTGGTCAGCTTCGCTGAGATCCGGTGGTATGAAACATGAATAGCATGTAGTTTCCGAAAGTCCGTACCCATGCACAATCTTCAGCCCGAACATACGCTCGAACTTATCAACCAGCTCGCAGGTTAACGGTCCCGCTCCGCAGATTATGTGGCGGAAATTTTCCAACCTCACCCCCTGCCCCTCTCCTAAGAGGAGAGGGGAGAGATGACTTACAAATTCCTGGTTAGCTTCATACTCATGGCATAAGAACTGGAGCAAAGTTGGCACAACACTTACTATATTAACATTTTCATCGTGAAGCCGCTTAAAAAATGTATCGGTATGGAATTTCTGGTTCAGTATAAGCGATCCGCCTGCATACATGGGTGTCATAATGGTGACAACTGTTCCATTCACATGGTGGATAGGCAGCACGCACATCATAGTATTGCCTTTAGTGATGCCGTGCCATTTACTTATTCCATCGGCATCAACCATCAGGTTATATTGTGTAAGAACCACGCCTTTGGGAAGTCCCGTAGTTCCGGAAGTATAAACAATCAGCGCTTCCGTTTCCTGGTTTACTGATTCGTCCGGTTCCAGCACTTCCGGCTGTTTTGTTAATTCCTCTTCGAAAACCTTCACGCCTGCCGCCGGTTCAAGCTCATCATTACCATGAATGATAAAATCTATTTCAAGCTCATGCGCTATCTTTTCAATTTTCTCGTAAAACTCTCTTTTCACAAATGCCAGCTTTGTGCCTGAGCTTTGCAGGATGTATTTGATCCTGTCCGGTTCTTCGCTTACATTCACAGGTACAACGGTTGCGCCTATTGACCATGCAGCAAAGTACTGGATAACGGTGTTAATATGATTATACGATATAGTTGATATCCTGCTGCCGGGGGCGATACCATGTGATTTCATCAGGTTCGCAGCGCGGAAAACCTTCTCTTTGAATTCACTGTAAGTTAGCGAAGTTTTCGGGAAGTTATCGCTGTAGTAGGTTATAAAAACTTCTTCAGGCTGCAGGTGTGCGCGGTATTCTACCAACTCAAATATATTGCGGTATTTCACCAGGTACTCATCGGGCTGGATCCCGTTTACAACATGCGCCTTTTGCAGGTTATCGATCGTATTTTGTGATAGTATCATATAGTCTGCAAAAATAAATCAACTAATGTAAACAAAAAAGGCTGTTAGTTAAGGAAGGAGTTTAAGGCATCCCGCAAGCGGGATTTCGCTTCGCTCAAAAAGGTAAAAATGAAAAGGCAAAAAGCAAAAGAAAAAACTTTGACACGAATTTCACGAATTGCACAAAGGATGAAACACAAAGATAAAAAACTAAAAGATTCTTACTCCCTTATCCAATCAGGATATCTGCGCGGTAATGGAAAATTTCATTCACACTGTGAATGCATCCCCAAAAGAACATTAATGGCAGAAGTGTACTTTTGGTTTGAGTTAATGCTGGAGATTCCCGCCTGCGCGGGAATGACAATACACTCTATAGACAGCCTTTCAATCCGAAATCGTCAATCCGAGATCCGAAATCCGCTTATTCTATTTCCGCTTCATGGCCTTCTTCGTTCCATGTATATGGATAGTTCGGAAGGTCATACCCTTTTGCATATTCGGTAAGCTTTAGCGGATGGAAAGTATCTATCATAACCGCAAGCTCAAGGGTTTCCTTTTTGCCGATCGATGCTTCCATTGTGCCGGGATGCGGTCCGTGGGGGATTCCAGCCGGGTGCAGGGTGAATGATGCCTCGTCAACACCTTTCCTTGACATGAAATTGCCTTCCACATAATACAGCACTTCATCGCTATCGATATTGCTGTGGTTGTACGGGGCCGGGATCGCGTCGGGGTGATAATCGAACAGCCTTGGGCAGAACGAACATATCACGTAATTGCGCGCTTCAAAAGTCTGGTGTATAGGCGGCGGCATATGTATTTTACCTGTAATCGGCATGAAGTCGTTGATATTGAATATCCATGGGTAAAAATAACCATCCCAGCCAACAACATCCAGCGGGTGGAATCCAAAAATGTAATGATGCAGTTTATTAAACTTCTTGATCTTTACAAGGAACTCACCTTTTTCATCCACCGTAACCAGTTCTGTGGGTACCCTGAAATCTCTTTCACAAAATGGGGAATGCTCAAGGTATTGGCCGAATGAATTTTTATATCTTGAAGGAGTGTAAACGGGACCGGGTGATTCTATAACCATGAATTTTGTTTTATCCGATCCGGTAGTTATTTTATATATTACACCTCTTGGGATCACAATATAATCGCCGTCTTTATACTCAAGAGTACCATACTGCGTCTCAAGCTTACCGGTACCATAATGAACAAAGATCACTTCATCTGCTCCAGCGTTTTTGTAGAAGTAATCCATTTGTTTATCGGGATTGCAGATCGCCATAGAAACATCATTGTTGAAGATCATCACTCTTCTGCCGGATACCGGGTCACCTTCTGGCTTAGATTCAAGAGTACGGATATGATAGTGCCTTAAGTGGCCTTCATTCCATTCCTTAAAGCTCACGTCTTCGATCTTAGCTATCTTTTTGACTTTAGTAGGCGGATTAATGTGGTACAGAATCGATGAAATACCCGAAAAACCTTCTGTGCCGATTACTTCTTCCTGGTAAAGACTGCCATCTGCCTGCCGGAACTGAACGTGTCTTTTCTGGGGAATTTTCCCCAATTTATGATAATATGCCATTTCTAGTGATCCTCTTTATTCAATTTTTGTTCAATGGGTACAAATTTCCTAAAATCTAAATGAATTTACAATGATTAAAACAAAATCGGCAAAATTAATATTTCTTTAATGCAGATTTGTTAGCTTTGCGTTATGAATACAGACAAGCTTGAAGACATTGTAAGTTGCAGGCTTTCAAGAAGAAGCCTGCTTAAAGGGGCGGCTTTCTTCTCAATTGGAGCAATTCTACCACTGAAGTTCTTTGACCTGCATATTCCCGGCGAAAGGAGAAAAAGCGGAGTTTTCTTTGATCCGATTTCTCCCTCAGATACAGATGCACTTGTGCTGCCCAAAGGGTATAGCTACACCATAATCAGAAAGTGGGGAGATATGATAAATAAGAGTGAATATTTCGGATTCAATAATGATTTCGTAACATTCATTCCTTTTGTGCGTCCTGATGGTTCAAAGGATCCAAACGACGGTCTAATGTTCGTTAATCATGAGTATCCGAATCCGTTATTTGTAAGCGATTACAGCTTCGAAGATCACAGGGCAGGAAAAAAGAAGACTGAAGAACAGATAATCAGGGAAAAAAAATGCGTTGGTTTTTCGATATTCAGGATAAGCAATAAAAAAGGAAAATGGGAATATATCGAAGACGAAAATTATAACAGGAGAATTGACGCGACAAGCAGGATATTGTTAAGCGGCGCAGCGGCAGGCTCAAAAGAAGTGCTGTATTCCTATGAAGCCGCGGGCACACTTGGAAACTGCAGCGGCGGCTTGACTCCCTGGGGAACAGTACTCAGCGGTGAAGAGAACTTCCAGGATTACCCGGACGAAAATGTGTACAGATGGAACGACAGCGAGAATAAACTTATAACGGAACATTACGGGTGGGTTGTGGAAGTTGATCCATTTGACAGGAATTTCATCCCTAAAAAGCGAACTTCACTTGGAAGATTCAGGCATGAAAATGTGGCTATTGCTGTTTCGAAAGATGGTTAAGTTGCCGCGTATATGGGCGATGACAAAGAAGATGAGTGCGTTTACAAGTTTGTTTCAAACAGAAAATTTTATGCTGTTGATCTTAAGAGCAATGCGGATATTCTGGATGAAGGTACCCTTTATGCTGCCGATTTTAGAAACAATAAATGGCTCGCACTTGATGTAAATCAAAACAGCAAGCTGAAATCAGCGTTTGCTTCACAGGCTGAAGTTCTGGTAAATTGTGATACAGCTTGCCGGGAAATAGGCGCAACCCCCTGCAACAGGTGTGAAGATATTGAGATAAATCCCGTTGACGGTTCGGTATTTATCGCTTTCACGAACAATAAACCCAAGAAGGATTACCATGGAAGTATAATAAGGCTGATTGAAAAGGGTAATGACTGCGCGAGCCTTGATTTTGAATGGGAAGTATTCGCTGCTGGAGGAGTAGGTTCTGGATTTTCATGCCCTGATAACTTGTATTTTGATAGCAGGTCGAACCTCTGGGTACTAAGCGATATTGCATCCGGTACCATTGGCAAAAATACATACGCACCATTCAAAAATAATTCGCTCTTCATGATTCCTACATCTGGCGAAAGCAAGGGAAAAGCATTCAGGTTCGCTTCGGGACCGGTTGATACAGAAATGTGCGGTAATTGTTTTTCACCGGATGAAAGAACAATGTTCATATCAATTCAGCATCCGGGAGAAAACTCGGAAAACGCAAAGAACCCCACAAGCCGCTGGCCCAACTATGGTAATGATATTCCGCGGCCTGCTGTTGTTGCAATATCAGGATTTGACAGATAAAAAAAGAGCCTGCTATGATAGCAGGCTCATCAATTCTTACTTTCGAATTTGTTACAATGTCCCTCTTAATTCCTGCTCGCGTTCAATAGATTCAAAGAGCGCTTTGAAATTCCCTTTGCCAAATGACTTAGCGCCTTTTCGCTGGATAATTTCGAAGAACAAGGTGGGCCTGTCTTCAAGCGGTTTACTGAAAAGCTGCAGAAGGTATCCGTCTTCATCGCGGTCAACAAGTATGCCGTGTTTTGCAAGCTCATCGATGGGTTCATCTATCTTTCCCACCCTTGCTTCAAGCTCATCATAATAAGTTGTGGGTACTCTCAGGAACTCAACGCCGCGGCGTTTCATTTCGCTCACTGTTTCAACAATGTTTGTAGTATTCATTGCGATATGCTGGCATCCTGCTCCGTGGAAGAATTCCAGATATTCATCGATCTGGGATTTCTTTTTGCCGGCAGCCGGCTCGTTTATAGGAAATTTGATCTTACCCGTCCCGTTTTGCATTACTTTACTCATCAAAGCAGTGTACTCTGTTGAAATATCTTTATCATCAAACGAAAGCAGCTGGCTGAATCCCATAGTATCAGCGTAGAACCTTACCCATTCATTCATTTTGCCAAGCTCAACGTTTCCAACCATATGATCTACCGACCTGAATCCAACATCTTTGATCCCTTTGATTGCTTTGGCAGATGCGTCAGAAAAGCCCGGAAGGAAAAGTCCTTTATAATCATTTCTCTGTATGAACGAGTGAATTGTATCACCGTATGTTCTAATGGCGGACCTGATGATAAAACCATTTTCATCTTCAATTTTAGTTGGTTCCATTTCAGGCACTGCTCCGCGTTTAACGGTTTCATTAAATGCGCTTTCTGCATCATCCACTTCAAGAGCAATATCTCTTACTCCATCGCCATGTTTTTCGATATGCTGAGATATAAAATTACCGGGATGGTAAGGTGTAGTTAATACAAACCTCACTTTGCCCTGCTCAAGCAGGTAAGAAGCCCTTTCCCTGTTTCCGGTTTCAAGTCCGCTGTAGCCTGTAAGTTTAAAACCCATGGTGTACTGGTAATATATAGCGGATTGTTTTGCGTTACCTACATAAAACTCAATATGATCCCAGCCCTTGATCGGGAGGAAATCTTCGTTTTTGCCGTTATTACCGGCTTTTTTTTCGGGTGCTAAAGTATCCATTTTTGAATGATTTTTATTGATTTTGGCAAATATAACAAATTTCCCGCATATAGAATATGCTTTTTGTAGCTCTCATTGCAGAATATTTTTGGATTAACATGCTTAGGTATTTCATAATATATTCGATTTCACTATATTTGCCGTTATTCAATAAACCTAAAAAAAATACTCATGAAAAAAGCTTTATTTATTGTGCTATTAGCACTTATGACTTTTTCAGCAGATGCTCAGGTAACAAGATTGTTCGAGAGCTTCGAAACATCAGTTCCTCCGGCCGGCTGGAGAGCGATCAATGTTACAGGTTCAGTTGTATGGACAAGGTCAGTTGCTCCATTATCAGCTTCATTCGGTACATTGAATGCAAAACACGGCAGCGCAGTTGCATTCATCAATTATCAAGCTCCAACAGGCGAAGACTGGCTTGTTTCAAGCAGGGTTACTTCACCGATCGGTGTTGGCGATTCAGTTGTTTTCTGGCTCGTAAAGCAGTTCAGCGATGGCCCGTATCCATATGATTCACTTATCGTAAGGGTTTCAACCACAGATTCACTCCAGGCAAGCTTCACACAGGTTGCAGGACGCGTTTGCGTTCATTGCATCCCGGTTGGCGCTCCTGAAATTATCTGGAGAAGATACAGCTTCCCGCTCACTTCATTTGCAGGTCAGAGTATCTTCCTCGCATTCCAGCATAAGGATTCAGACGGACACGGCATGGTGTTAGACAGCGTTTCAGTGTTTGGACCAAACACAACCGTTGGAATAAACGATCCTTCTTCTAACATCACACCTTCAAGGTTTGAGCTCTATCAGAACTATCCTAATCCGTTCAACCCGGTAACAAAGATCAGCTTTGATATTCCTGCTGCAAGCTTCACAACATTGAAAGTTTACGACGCTACAGGTTCTGAAGTTGCTGCATTAGTTTCAGAAGACCTTGTTGCAGGTAAATACTCTGTTGATTTTGACGCTTCCAAACTTTCAAGCGGTATTTATTACTACAGGCTTGAATCAAACGGTCAGATCAAAACACAGAAAATGAGCTTAGTAAAATAAGCAAATTCGATTTTTTGAACATAAGCCTCTGCTTCGGCAGGGGCTTTTTTATTGCAATTTAAATTCTTTGAATATTTATACATTAATCCATAATTTTGTAAGATATAACATTTTTTAGAAGCTATTGCCAAAATCCAGGCTTTTTCTTGCATTAGTGCCGGAATTCGACATTAAAAATATGTTAACAGGCGCCCAGGACCGGCTGAAGGTACTGCTTGATGCTTATTATGTGCGATGGGAGGACCCGGGAAAATTCCACATGACGCTGAGATTCCTGGGTGATATCGACGATAACAGGATACATCCCATGGGCAATGTTCTTGACAGGATAAGATTCGGATTCGAAGAACTTCGTTTCAGGACATTTGAGATCGGATTTTTCCCGAACAAAAAATATCCAAATGTTGTTTATGCCGGATTTAAAGAACAAACCTCAGACTCTATTGAGCTGATAGGATCGATTGACAGCATGATGCAGAATTTCGGGGTGAAGCCAGATAAAAGATTTGTGCCGCATATTACACTCGGCAGATTTGACCGCTCAAAAAGGAAAAAGCTTGAGGATAAGGAAATGCCTGTTCTGCCCGAAACTGAAGCTGTTTTTGAAAGCTTCAGCCTGATGAAAAGTACTTTGAAGCAGGGCGGAAGTGAGTACTCAGAGATCTTTAAAATATATTTTTTTAAATAGGAAACAGACATGCCATTTTACGAATACAAATGCTCAAATTGCGGACACGAACTTGAAGAGCTGCAATCAATTACTGCCCCGGCGCTGGTAAAATGCCCGGAATGCGGAAAAGATACACTTCAGCGGCTGATAGGTACCGGCGCAGGCCTCATATTTAAGGGCAGCGGATTCTATCTGACCGATTACAAAAACAACAACAGCAAATCACGAGGCGGCGGAGAAAAGAAGCCGGAGACAAAATCATTGACAGCTGATAAGAACAAAAAGGGGTCTGCAGAAAAACAGAACAAGGATTCAGCGGCAGATACCAAAGGCAGCAGTTCAAAAGGTTCTGCAGAAACCAAAAGCAGCTCAGCAGGAAAATCTAAAAAAGAAAGCGGGAAAAACTGATGTACACTGTAGAATTCAACAAGCTGCCGAATTTCAGCAATCTCTTCCTGGATTACATATCACAGGGTGAAGACGAGAAGAAAAAGCTTGCCCCTTTCTTCAATGCGGGATTCAGGGAAAATGAGGATTTTTTCAAGTTAATAGACGAGAAAATTCACAACTACAACACCAGCAGGTATTTCGATAAAAATGTATTCATAGATATCCTTAAAAGGCAGAATGTGACTTTTGGCGGCGATGAATTCACGGTTGCCAATATCGAAAAACTGAACGATGACAATACTTTTGCGATCGTAACAGGTCAGCAGGTTGGGTTATATACCGGACCGCTCTATACTGTACTCAAAACTATCACTGCCGTTAAGCTGGCACGCGATTTGAAGGAACGCTTCCCCCAGTTTAATTTTATTCCTGTATTCTGGCTGGAAAGCGAAGACCATGACCTTGAAGAGGCCAATCATACTTACATTATAGATAAACAAAACGAGCTTGTACGTATTGGATACGAAGATACCGCTGCTGTGGATGATGATTCCCCTAAAAGAAACACGAAACCCGTCGGAAGCACAGTGCTTGGAGAGATGGTCAACAGCATCAATGAGCAGCTTAGAAGCGGGCTCATAGATACTGATTTCAAAGAGAAGATAATGGGTATCATAACCCGAAACTACAGGGAAGGAAATGATTATAAAACCGCGTTTGCGGGAATGATGAACGAGCTGTTCGCAGGGCATGGAGTAGTGTTTATAGACCCATCGGACAGCGAAATAAAAAGGCTGCTTGTACCGGTTTTTGAGAAAGAGCTGACAAGCTCACCTAAACTGTGCGAATCAATAATCACAACAAGCGCTGAGCTGGAAAAACACTATGACCTGCAGGTTAAGCCAAAGGTCATAAACCTGTTCTTCCTTCACAACGGTAACAGGCTTATGATAGAGCCGCGTGATGGCGGAAAGTTCGCCTTGAAAAACTCAAAGAGGCGGTTTGAGAACGAAGAAATGCTGAATACGCTCCAGGAAAATCCTGAATTTTTCAGCCCGAATGTTGTACTTCGCCCCGTTTGCCAGGATTACCTTCTGCCAACTGCCTGTTATATCGGCGGACCCGGTGAGATATCATACTTCGCGCAGTTCAAGCCGGCGTACAAGCATTATGATATAACAATGCCTGTAATATATCCGCGTGCATCGGTTACGATCATTGAGAGCAAGATAGCAAAGTTCATGAACAACTACGGCGTGAAGCTTGAGGATATTTTCCATCACAGCTTTTTAGTTTCAAAGATAGTTGATAAGCTATCTGAAGTTAAGGTTGAGGATGAAATTTCCAAGTATATCGATGAGCTGAACAAAATATTCTACGATATGCGCAATATGACCGTAAAAGTTGACCAGGCTATGCTGAATATTGTAGATAATATGAAGGAAAAAACGAAACAAAATATTGAGATGTTCAAACAGAAGCTTATTAATGCACAGGCCAAAAAGAGTGAAGTAACAACAACGCAAATCGATAAGGTAACAAACAATATTTACCCGAACCATAACCTGCAGGAAAGAGAAATAAACATAGCTTATTTCCTGAATAAATACGATGATGCATTCATCAAAAAGCTGTTCCATGAAATTGATGTTACAAATTTCAATCACCAGGTTATGGAGATGTAATATCAGCGTGATATTTTGAAAAGCGAGAAAATACGAAGGATCCTTGTTATCCGCCTGTCCTCACTGGGAGATATTCTGCTTACAACTCCCATGCTTGAATCGTTACGCGAAGCTTTTCCCCTTGCGAGAATAGACTTCTGCACCAAAGAACAGTTTTCACACCTTCTTAAGCTTGACCCCGGCATACATAAAGTAATAAAAGCAAAGAACCAAATGGCTTTCAGCGAGCTGCGCGACCTGCGCCAGCTCTTGAAGCTGAGCAACTACAATCTGATCATTGACGCGCACAATAACTTGCGTTCAATTTATCTCAGGATGTTCCAGGGGGCAAAGGTCCTGGTATTCAGAAAGTATTCGTTCCGAAAATTCCTGCTTGTAAAGCTGAAGATAAATCTAATGAAGCACCTGCCCCCTATCACCGAGAGATACAGGAGAATTGTAACGCGGGTTTCAGGGCTGGAATTCAAAACAAAGACTCCAAAACCCGTTGTGTATACCAATGAAACCTCGCAAAAGGCTGTGGATAATATGATCGCATCACTCGGGCTGAATAACGGAACGAAGCTTGTTTGCATTGCTGCTGCATCACATCACTTCACTAAAACCTATCCGGCAGAGTATTATGCTGAGGTAATCAATAAGTTCAATAGCGGCAGCACAGCTTTTTTCCTTACCGGGATAGGTAAAGATTCGGTAAACATTAAGAAGATAAAGGAGCTATCAGGCAGTAATGTTTATGACCTGTGTGACAAGCTGGAAATTGAGGATTTGGTTGCTTTGATGAAAAGGTGTTCGCTAGTACTTTGCGGTGATACCGGCCCTATGCACATCGCCGAAGCGCTGGAAATTCCGATTGTCATGATGGCCGGCTCATCTGTAAGGGAATTCGGTTTCTATCCGCAGAGCGAAAATGCTGTTGTGCTGGAAAACAACTCGCTAAGCTGCAGGCCGTGCTCGCACATCGGGCGCAGCTCCTGCCCGAAAGGCCATTTTAAGTGCATGATGGAGCTTACACCGGAAATGGTGTATGAAAAATCTGCTGCTATACTGGAGTTGAAATGCTGAGGTAATGATTTATGTGCCATTTGATATTCCGTGCTGCATGAGAGAGTTAAATACCGATCTTTGATCTTGTTACCAGGTTAACGCGTAGACGGCAATCATGCTGACTAAACCACCCCAACATCAGTTGACTGGCGTCAACTGAAGTTTACCCCTCCTATGACTGCTGGCACAGTCTAAAAAGGAGGGGAGCAATGTTCAGGAACTAGCCTCTATCTCACTATTTATCAGCCCTGCTTCACTATTTCATTATGTCACTATCACACTATTTCACCAATACACTATTTCACTATTTGATAAGCACCATCTTTTTTGTATCAGTGAAACCGTTTGCAGTAAGCTTATAAAAATACACTCCGCTTGGATATGCCGAAGCATCCCAATTAGTTTCGTAAGTTCCGGGCTTCAATTCCTGTTTGACAAGAACTTTGATCTCTTTGCCAAGAGCATCATAAACTGCTAATCTTGCGAAACCAAATTCAACCATCTGAAATCCTATATTGGTAACCGGATTGAACGGGTTCGGATAATTTTGCCCGAGCTTGTAACTTTCGGGAATTTCGCTGGAAACCTGTGAAATGCCTAAAAAAGCATAGCTACACCTTGATATCCCCCCATTGTTTCGAACAGCGTACATATACCCATTGAATGATGCGGGTTTAAGGACTGTCAAATGTGTGTAGACACCAGCAGGTGCTGTGTATTGTATAAACCATGAAGGATTGGGATATACATATCCACCATAAATATTACTGTTGCCCCTTATGTGCCAAATTCTATCCATGTAAACAAAACAAGCAAAACCGGTAATTGCACCCGTTCCTGCTGATGGGTGTAAGTTCCATACTGAACCGCTGTTAGTTGTTTTCGATAACGAGTCGCCGGCGGCATAACCAATAAACGGAGCGTGGTCTGCGACCCAAATAGTATGGATATTGGTATTTTCCCCAGTTGATTGTGAATCCCACGGCGCACTTCCCGTTGAGCTGTGGTAAATCCTGGCTTTATCAGTTCCAAACCAGGTTTCATTTCCATTTCTATATATAGAATTGTTCCAACCATGTTCACCATTTCGCTGGGCTAGGTACATACCTGTTGAGTCCCAATTAGTGCCGCCATTTGTGGTTTTCCACAGCGACCATCTGCCTCCAACCGGATTCCCTGTCATAAATCCGCTAAGTAATCCATTAAACCAAATCCCGTTAATAAAACCATTTGCCTGAGTGAACACAAGGCTCCAGTTAGCTCCGGAATTTGATGTTTTGTAAACATAAGTTGTACTACCAATGTAACCGGCAGTCAATGCTGTGGTAGAGCTAACCCCGAAAATATTAACTAAAGAGATATTGGATGGTAATCCATTACCGCTTACGTTGGACAATTCATTTCCAGAATTTGCAATGCGCAATACAACACCATTATTCCCGCAAATCCAGGCATTATAATTATCATAACTGGAAACTGAAGTAAGGGAGGTAGTTACTCCTGTTGTCATTTCAGTCCATGGCTGCGAAAGTAATACATTCAAAAAACAAAACATCGAAAGCGTAACAATAATTAAGGTCCTCATACCGCCTCCTTTTTCAGGGTTAAATTTGTGCTGCTGAAAACTTATTTAATCAGCACCATTTATTGAGCCAGCAGCATCACGCTAATACACAGACAGGAATGTCTGTGCTACTGAATCAAGATTATAGCAAAATTTTTCACAATTTCACAATTTCACCATTTCACGATATCACTATTTCACTATTTCACTATATCGCTATTTCACTATTTGATCAGCACCATTTTCTTAGTATCTGTGTAACCATCTGCCGATAGTTTATAAAAATAGACACCACTTGGCTGATCTTTGGCGTCCCATTCAGCTTCGTAGATACCGTTTTTCATTTCTGAATCAACAAGTACGGCAACTTCAGAGCCATCTGCTGAGAATACTTTCAGTGTTATTTGAGCATACCTGTTCAGCTCATACTTTATTTTGGTAACCGGGTTAAACGGATTTGGATAGTTTTGATCCAGTTTGAATGCCTTTGGCAACACTGACTGGTTATTAATAATACCTATCATCGGATTGAGCCTGTAGAATATAAGCTGCCCTTCAACGTTCCAGGCCGGTTCAGTGTGTCCGTTGTAATTATAGTTGCAGTCCGGACATGTAACACCGCTCACGCAATTAGGGTTAGTTGGCCTGCAGTAGTTTTCGTAAGGCTGAATGTTGTAATCAACCACTGCAAAGCTGCCAGGAGTGACCATTGAAGTTACATCATTATCCCATGGTATTACACTTGCACCCGGGCACCAGCCGGCACGGCTGTATACCCATGTGCCGCCCTGCGGGCTGCAAGGATTAACGCTGCAATCCGTACGCCAAAGGTTATGCACAACTGAATCAGTATTTACCACCAGAGAATGGTATTTAGAAGAGAACTCAGCGGCATTGTTGGTATTACCCTGACCGTGGCCGGTCGTGATCATTCTAGCCTTAACCATCGCTGTTTGCCCGTCGATCGGTATATTCATAGGCTCAAGGTGGCTTTCATGCGGATTTGCTGTATCGCCATATACCACGTAATGATCCTGCCAAAGATTAACAACTTTGAACGGTTTGTAGTACAGGTCGCCTTCGATGAACGCAAATTTGATGGTAGATAGCCAGCCTCGTGAACCGCCAATCCAGCTTTCAATATAGTTTCCGAGTATTTGTGTATCATGGAAAAGAGGCATATAGTCGGTTACATCTATCCAAAACGTGCATGTTCCGGGATAGCCGCCGCCTACTATATTGTATGGAGTTACTATTCTTGCAATTTCATAACCTTCACCTGTAGCTGTATCAGTATAAAGCTTCACCCACCCAAGCCTGTCCCATGGGTCACACCCTGCGGCCGGACAGCCAATGGTGTACTTCATCAGAATTTTTTCGTAGTGATTGCTTGTATCGGGGAAAGTTACTGAAGTATAGTTTACAGTTGCCCAGTTATGATAATCCTGGTCATATGCAGTGAGCCAGGTGGTATCACCGGGTGAACATAAAACAAAAGAGTTAAATGCCAAAAATAGAATAGCAGCAATAGTAAAATTTCTCATTTAAATATAGTTTGATTTTGTTATACCGCAATATAATCAGTTAAGAATTCGATTAACATCATTTTATCAATACCATCTTACGGGTTTCTGTCACCCTGAGCGAAGTCGAAGGGTCAACAGCTTCAAGCCTATAGAAATATATCCCGCTCGGGAAATCTGCCGCATTCCAGTTTACTTCATACGTTCCCGGCTGGAGATTCTGGTTGACGAGAATGGCAACTTCCCTACCCAGCATATCATACACAGAGAGTCTGACCGACACACCCCGTCCGCCTTCGGCGTACACCCCTCTCAAGAGGGGAATATTAAAGCTTATCTTCGTTTCAGGGTTGAACGGGTTGGGGTAGTTTTGGGAAAGTGAAAAGTGCGAAGGTACTTCTGTTGAAATCTGGTTGGTACCTATAACTGAAGCCCATATCTTATAAAGTCCGCTGCTGCTGCTTGCATAAACGGTATCTCCGTCATTCGGATATTTTACAATTCCATTTACAATTGAAGACCCTGAGAAATTATCAAAGTAGAGCTGCCAGTTTACTCCTCCATTCGTTGAGATATACAAACCGTTCTGAACCGCGCCATACAGCCGAAGGTGATTTTCAGGGGTGAAGTATATTTGATTCAGGCTAACACCGGCAACAAGCGGGAAATTCAACCCACCGTTTGTTGACCTGTATAGATTTCTGTCTGAAGTAAGTATGAATATGGTTGAATCCACAGGATCGATCTCAATTTGTGAAACATTAGTTGCAAAAGTGTTAACCAAAGTGAAATTCGCTCCCGCGTTTGTTGTCCGGAAGAATTGCTGGCTGGAAGAAAAATAAACTTCGTTTCGTTTCAAAGGATTGATCTTCAATTTGTGTGGGCTAATTGCACTTCCGGGTATTGTAAAAGAAGACCATGACGCACCTTTATTGGAAGAATACCAAAACTTGGTCGGTCCCAAATAAACAGCACCAACTCCATAAATCAGTGAGTCATTGACCTTATCTATTTCAATATCATACATACCTACATCCGGCATATCTGCACCGGCTACACCGGAATTGTATGTTACTTTATTTCTGTAACCCGCTTCAGGAACATTGCAGGCCATCCAGTCAAACCTCGTCAAAATCAAATTAGTATCTACCTGTGATCTGCGGATCTCCGCTGTTCTGCTCCAGGCAAATCCGCCTGTGCCGTTAAAACATGTAGTGCCCCCCAGAAATGAATTGTGCGGACTGTTATCCCATGAATTGGAATTCCTGTAATAACGGATCCAGAACGGCGGCTGTGCATTTACACTATGCCCGCTTAAGGATAAATAAAAACTGAGTCCGGAATTTTGGTTGTTCCTGAAAGAAGTGATCGCCAGTATTGACCTGTTTGCCGGAGGCTGGTAAATTACCTGGTGCTGGGTGTATGTATAACATACAGATAATAGAAGAAGTGAGAGTACTAAAGTGGTTTTTTTCATAACTCAAGGTAGTTAGTTACTGTAAAATAATAATGAAACTAACAGATTACAAGCTAAATTCGTATTATATTTTATGTTTAAACATATGTATTTATATTTGTTGATATGAAAAAAGTGTTATTAGACGGCGAAAAACTAACTATTTCAGCCGCAAGAGAAATCGTACAAAAAGGCCTCCCGATCGGAGTTTCCCCTGCAGCAATTAAAAAGATCAAAGCTTCCCGCAAAGTTGTAGAAAAATGGATCGATAGCGGCGAAGTAATTTACGGCGTTACAACCGGCTTTGGCGAATTTAAAGATGTGATGATACCGCCGAAAGATGTTGAAAAGCTCCAGCATAACCTGATCATTTCACATTCGGCAGGTGTTGGCGAACCGCTGCCAAAAAATATTGTCCGCTTAATGCTGCTGCTTAGGATCAATTCATTGGTAAAAGGATTCAGCGGTGTCAGGCTTGAGCTAATAGATCAGCTTGTAAAGATATTCAATAAAAAGATCACAGCTTATATTCCTTCGCAGGGTTCTGTAGGCTCTTCGGGTGACCTTGCCCCGCTTTCGCATCTTGCATCTGTGTTGATTGGAGAAGGATACGCATATGACGGCGCCGAAGTTAAGCCATCTAAAATGGTGCTTGCCAAAAACGGTCTTAAGCCTTTCAAACTGAGCGCAAAAGAAGGATTGGCTCTCATCAACGGTACACAGATGATGACGGCTTTTGCTGTCGAAATTCTGGGAAGAGCAGAACGTCTTTCAAAGCTTGGTGATATTGCAGGTGCTTTGAGCATCGAGGCACTGAAAGGAACCGATGTTGCTTTCAACCACTCGCTGCAGAAAGTAAGACCGCACAAAGGCCAGGTGAACACTGCCGCCAACCTCCGAAAGCTGCTTAAAAGCAGCGAGATCAGGCTTTCGCATATCGATTGCGGCAAGGTGCAGGATGCATATTCGCTCCGCTGCATGCCGCAGGTTCACGGCGCAGTTAAAGATACAATAGAGTACGTAAGCAATGTTATTCTGACCGAAGTAAATTCCGCAACTGATAACCCGTTGATATTCGCCAAAACGAATGAACATATCGAAGGCGGCAACTTTCACGGCGAACCTGTCGCGCTGGTTATGGATTTCCTGAAGATCGCTTTGAGCGAACTCGGTAATATAAGCGAGCGGCGTACTGCAAGGCTTGTTGACGGCTCTTTAAGCGGGCTGCCGAGATTCCTTACATCGGAAGGCGGGCTGAATTCAGGCCTTATGATAGCGCAATATACCGCGGCTTCACTGGTTTCAGAAAATAAGATTCTTTGCCACCCGGCATCAGTTGATTCAATACCCACAAGCGCGAACCAGGAAGATCACAATTCTCTTGGCTCAATAGCCGCAAGAAAATGTTTCGAAGTGCTTGTAAATACCGAGAAGATCCTTGCCATCGAGATTCTTTGCGCGTCACAGGGAATTGATTTCCATAAACCGCTGAAATGCGGCAAAGGTACAGGTTCTGCTTACAGCCAGCTAAGGAAGAATGTTAAGCATATAAATGAAGATGTTGTGATGAGCGAGCAGATTCAGTCGGTCTGCGATGTTGTTTTCAGTGATGTATATATTGAAAATGTTGAAAAAGCGGCGGGCAGGCTTTTTTGAAGAGGATAGCACAGATAAAATGGCGATGGAGCCTCAGGAAAATATATCGTGAAGCGAAATACTATGCACTTGGCTTCTATAGAAAGTTTGATGAAGATCATATCTGGATCATGTCTGCAAGCATTGCATTTAACATTGTGATATGTATAATCCCGATCACGCTAATACTTTTCTCATTGCTTGGAATTTATCTCAACAGAGAAGGGGCAGCAGAATATCTCAACACCGCGCTTAACAATGTTGTAGGAATTACCCCTGAATTCAAAGCCAAAATATCCAATATGATACTGGGAGCGATAGATGAGCTTTCAAACAACTCAACGTTGACAGCTATCATCGGTTCCATTGGTATTTTGTGGACTGCAAGCGGACTCTTCAGCACTCTGCGGGACGTGCTCAACAGGATTTATAAAACCCGCAGCGATACATTTTATCTTTGGGCCAAGCTTCGCGATATCGGCATGGTTTTTCTAATATTGACGGTCTTTGTACTCTCCTTTTCAAGCACCTTTATTCTCTCCATTTTTGAGGCCATCGATAAATCATTTTTCGGAGATACTATTTTGAAGTTGGGCTTCACCAGTTCCCTGCTAACGCAGCTAATTGGACTCATATTTACATTTATAATGTTCTATTTAATCTTTAAACTTGTACCGCAGGGATTTGTGAGCCAGAAGGTAGCTTTAATATCCAGTATCACTGCCGCTGTGCTCTATGAAGCCCTTAAATATTTGTTTATTGTTTACCTGTTATCGTTTGCCAATTACCAGAGGGTTTATGGCGCATATGCTGCAATTGTGGCGGTAATTTTCTGGCTGTATTATTCTTCGCTTACATTTGTTATTGGCGCAGAAGCAGGACAGCTTTATAAAGAGAAAAAGTTAATTAAGGATTCTTAGAATACAGTAAAAGCACTCAAGGAATTTTGGAACAACGGAAATTATATAAGACACTCGAAAATGCCTTCAAGCATTTTCCGGATTTTGAAAGCGATAAGCTGCTGCTCAGTTATGTGCTGAAAGAAGTTATTAACCACGAGAATATTGAAATTACCGGCGGCAGGCTGTGGGAGCTGAACGATTCCAAGGCAGCATACATTATGGCCGAGCAGCACGGCGAAGTTGAAAAGATACGCAAAGGCTATGCTTTGAAGCTTGCTGACTATCCAATTTTCTACGAAGTAGGCAAGAACCGCTCTATACTTGCGAAGGAAACGGATAAGTATTTGAGTAATCTGGGTATACACCTGTATTCTGCAACAGGCATCGGCGAAAGATTTAAGATAAAAGATAAGAACGGCAAAGAGCAGTATCTTTACCAGTATATCATGGCATTTAATTCCAGGGATATGAATATCAACCTGATGAATACCATGAACATCATAAGTACATCGGTCAGCTCAATGCTCCGTACCCGGGGAATTGAGAAGAAGGCTCGGGCAATAGAAAAAGACCTGGTAAAAGCGCGCGAGATACAGCGCAGCATTTTGCCTGAACATGAATACAGCTTCGCCAATTACGAGATATTTGGTATATCCATACCCGATAAAATTGTAGGCGGCGATTTTTTTGATTACCTGACATTTGGCACAGAAAAAGATAAGCTTGGTATTGCGATAGGCGACGCCGCTTCAAAAGGATTTTCGGCGGCGGCACAGGCTTTGTATGTTTCGGGCGCATTAAAGATGGGTACTGAAAACGAGCTCAAGATGACTGCAGTAATGAAAAAGATCAACAGCCTTGTTCACAGGGTTTTTCCCGATGAGCGTTTTGTGACATTGTTTTACATGGAGCTCTACAACGATCTTAAAGGACTGTGCCTTTTTGTGAACGCAGGACACAATCCGCCAATCCACCTCAATTATGCCACTAACAGCATGGAGGTGCTGGAAGCTACCGGTCCCGTGCTGGGTCCGGCCCCCGACCAGGATTACAATACTGATTCACTGTACCTGGATAAGAATGACATAATGGTTCTGTATACTGATGGCATAGTTGAAGCCGCAAACTCAAAATTTGAATTTTATGGTGAAGACAGACTGAAGGAAGTAATACTCAACAGCAAGAATTTTTCTGCAAAAGAGATTTGCGCGCATATAATTGAAGACGTGCAGAAATTCGCAATTCGCGGCAAGTATTCAGATGATAAAACCGTGGTTGTGGTTAAAAGGATAAAATAATTTTTTTAACTGGTTTATAACAAACAGAAATTAACAAAGAATAATTTACAATAATCAAATCATACTGAAAATGAATATTCCAGAAGGATTGAAGTACACAAAAGAGCATGAGTGGGTTAAGGTTGAAGGCAATGTTGGTACAGTTGGTGTAACTGACTATGCACAGGGCGAGCTTGGCGATATAATATATATCGATGTAACGACAGTTGGCAGTGATGTTGCAATTGGAGATACATTCGGTACGATCGAGGCTGTTAAAACAGTATCTGATATGTATGCCCCGGTATCAGGCAAGATCACAGAATTCAACGCTGCCGTGAATGAGAATCCCGCCAGTGTTAACCAGGATCCATACGGCGCAGGCTGGCTGGTGAAGATCGATATATCCAATATGGGAGATCTCGACAGTCTTCTTTCACCTGAAGATTATAAGAATCTGATAGGCGGATAAGGAAAATTACATTCATCCGATGACTCTAAGCATGATTGCTCCAGCAGTTCATCGGATGAACAATCATTTAACCAAAACCATTCTCTTCGTTTCAGTGAATCCCCGCCCTGAGCCTTTCGAAGGGTCACTTGTAATTAGCGAGTAGAAGTACACTCCGCTTGCATATCCCGTACCATCCCAATCAACAGAATAGCTTCCCGGCTGCAATTGCTCATTTACGAGTGTTGTGACTAAGCGGCCTGAAACATCGTAAATAATGAGCTTTGTGTCAAAGGCATGCCTTTGACCTACTGAGGGGATATCGAACTGTATTTTTGTTACCGGATTGAATGGGTTTGGGTAGTTTGGCAGCAGCGCAAATTTCCCGGGAATTTCAGAGCTGATGACAGTAATTCCATTTGGTGAGATCGTTAATGCAGCAGTTGTGATCTTTGAGTTCACTACAAAATCACCGCCATCAATTGTATTATTATTATTTTTATCATACCACAATGCCGTGTACAAATCATATACCCCGTTTGTTGCGTTACAGGGAATTTTGAAAGTACGTGAATAATTTGCTGTGCCCTGCGTAAAATTCTTCTTTACGTCACCTGTCGGATCTGAAACCCAGTTAGTCGTGCCTGTCGGAGCGATCGATGCGCCAATCATAAGGCTTGCTGAACCGCTTGATGTAACATTGCTGTTAATTGTTATCTGTGCGCAGGGGCCGGTATTTGATGGTACCGCTGTGGAAGTGTTGATAGATGCATTTGTCCCAAGAGTTACCGACCAGTTAATGGGTGATACTGAGTAATAATGCTGCAGAATTTGCTGCCATGTTTTGCTGCCGTATGAATGCGAATTGCCCTGGCTGCACGGACTTGATGTTGTAACCAGCCTGCCGGTTGCCCACCGGACTGTTCCCCATTGGCATAATCCCCTGCCGTGACCGTTGGGTGTACCGCCTGCACATACCGGGTCATAAATACAAGGCCATGCGGAGCCAGTCCCCGAGTAGCCGTTGCCGCAGCCTTTATTGTTATTTTCAGCGGAATATTCAGAGCGCACAACACCCGATGAGTTTGTTAAGATATAGCCGAAAGTATTATCTACAGCATTGCTTGTATTGGTCGAAGTTACACTTCCCATGTACTGGCAGTAAGTATTATCGCAAATGTCATAGAGCGATGCATTTATCGGATTGTAAACATAGTACATACCGTATGTTCTGACCGCAACTGCACACGCCTGCAGCGAATTCATCCCGCCTGTGATATTGCCCCAGCACGCGTATATTTCTGCCGGGAGCACATACTTGCAGTAAGTTTGGAGCGAGTACACCTGCGCGGAGGTACAGCTTGTACCTGTACAATTTTTGCCCACGCGTATATTCATCGGGAGAACGAATCCCGTTATTGCCATATCAGTAAACATGACCGGCGGCGTGCACTCAGCGCACTCTTGTGTTACAGGAATAAATTTTGAGTAATTATTTTCAGTATTCAGCCTTACGGTGAAGATGAAGTCTGTGTTAGCGGTCAACTCAAAATTATCGTATCTTTTCGTAACGTACGGCGTCTTTTCAAAAGCAAGATCGGTGAATACTTGTGCATCACAATTTGCGGGCAGGGTGAATTCAAAATATCCTGCTGCGTCTGTTTGTGCAAATTCATGAGAGCCGCCATTGGTAACTTTCACATTTGCCAGCGGCAATCCAGTGCGGTCATCAACGGCATAGCCGAGCAGCAGTGCTGCATCAGTGCGAAGCAGTGATTTGATCCTTGCGGGATTAAGCTTTGGATCCGTATTTATTGGGTCGAGAAAAATATCGTAGCTGATGTCATCGTTTCCGATAGTAAAATACGTTTGTGAGCCCTCATAACCCTTACAAAAAGCGTTTATGATATATGTTCCGGAGGAAAGCTCTGAATGGAATGAATTTTCTGATGATTTGTTAAGCTTTACAGAAGCAGCGGGAGATTTTACATTGGTAATTGAGAGATTTTCGGGAGTGAGCGAATAACCTGTTTGGCTGGAGAAGAATTTCAGCTCGATATTCCCGGAATAAGATTCATGCTGAACAAGAAGGGTTAACAAAACAGCAAAAGCAAGCTGGAATAATTTACTCATATATCCCTATTTAATTGAATAAAAATACTCAATACTCAAAGAAAATGAAATAGTAATAAGTGTAAATAAACGTAACGGAAGATTAATTATTCCGATGAAATAAGTAATCGTAAAAACAAAAAAAAAGGACGCTTGCGGCGTCCTTTAAGATCTGGATTCCCGAATGCGCGGGAGTGTTTGACGCTAATACGCCCACTTGAGCAATATCGAGCCCCATGTATACCCTGCGCCGAAGCTTGCAAGCACGAGGTTATCACCTTTTTTGATCTTGCCGGCTTCCCAATACTCGCTTAAGCAAAGCGGGATTGTTGCCGCAGTGGTGTTTCCGTACTTATGAATATTTATCATCACCTTATCATGCGGCAGACCCATACGGTCAGCGCATGCGGTCAAAATACGCATATTAGCCTGGTGCGGCACAAGGTATGAAATATCGTCAGCGGTCAGATTATTCTTCACCATTATCTCATGTGAAACATCTGCCATGCCTTTTACTGCATCTTTAAATACATACTTCCCTTCCTGGTAAACGTAATGCCAGTCATTCTCAACAGTCTGGTGTGAAGGCGGATTCAGGCTTCCTCCGCCCAGCATGTTAAGATATTTGCCGCCCTTGCCGTCAACATGCATGTTGGTATCAAGTATTCCGTAAGCCGGATCTTCGGAAGGCTCAAGCAGAACGCAGCCGGCGCCATCGCCGAAGAGTACACACGTGTTCCTGTCTTTAAAATTAGTGATCGAGCTCATTTTATCAGAGCCAACTATCAAAACTTTTTTATACATGCCGCTTTCGATGAACTGCATGCCGGCAACAAGCGTAAAAATGAATCCTGAACACGCCGCGAGTACATCGAATCCCCATGCCTTAGTTGCGCCGATCTTATCCTGAATAACGCACGCTGTTGATGGGAAAAGCATATCAGGTGTAACCGTGCCAACCAGGATGAGATCAAGCTCATCTGCAGTTATTCCCCTTCTTTTAAGCAGCATGTTGATTGCTTCAACTGCCATGAAAGATGTGGGTTCTCCGTTTGTAAGGATGCGCCTTTCTTTGATTCCTGTACGGGTTTGTATCCATTCATCGTTGGTTTCCACCAGCTTTTCCATATCGCTGTTTGTAAGTACTGTATCGGGTACATAGTGGCCAACTGCCGTTATTGCCGCTCTTATCTTACTCATTTAAAAAATTATTTTTCTGTTTTCGGAACGAATTCCTTAATATCTTTTATTTGTGATGCAATTTTCTCGTTTATGTTAACTCTCGCCATCTGTTCAGCTTTCAATGCCATATTCATAATGGCCCGGGGGGTTGATCTTCCGTGCCCGATAATTGATATACCGTTCACGCCCAGAAGCGGTACACCGCCGTATTCCTGGTAATCGAAATCCTTCATTATCTCTTTAAGCGTGCCGTATGCCAACCCGACTTTTACTTTGCTTAAAAATCCTCTTTCGGCGTAATCAGAGAACTTAGTCCTCAAAATTCCCAAAACGCTTTCAGCGAATTTCAGCACAACATTACCCACGAATCCGTCACACACAACAACATGTGTAGAACCCTTCAATATATCACGGCCTTCAACATTTCCAACAAAATTCAGATTGCTTTTTTCAAGCAGCTCATGGGCTTCAACGGTTAGAGTATCACCTTTTGTCTTTTCTTCCCCCACGCTGAGAAGCCCTACTTTGGGCTTTTCAATACCGTAAATGCTGGAAGCATAAATTGAGCCCATGATACCATACTGCAGAAGGTTAAGAGGCTTGCTGTCAACATTCGCACCCACATCAAAAACCATAGATATGCCGCGCTCTGTGGGGAATCTGGAGCCGATCGTTGGACGCGAAACGTTCGCTATCCTGCCGAGTATAAACAGCGATGCCGCCATTACAGCGCCGGTGTTACCGGGACTTATAAACGCGTCTGCTTCACCTGACTTATGCAGCTTCAAGCCGGAGGCTATCGATGAGTCAGGTTTTTTCCTCACTGCATCGGCCGCGCTTTCATGCATTTCCACAACTTCGGAGGCATGGTGTATACGGATCCTTGAGTTATCGTAAGAGTGTTTGCTGAGCTCTGCTTCAATTTTGCCGCTATCACCAACCAGGATAATGTTTATACCTTGGTTACTGCGTAAGGTTTCAACGGCTCCCGCAACTTCACTTGCAGGAGCATTATCTCCACCCATTGCATCCAGGGAAATGGTGATTATATCCTTTGTCCCTTGGCTCAAACCAGAAATTTGTTAAGTTATTTTTTGGGGATTACTATGGAACGGCCGTCGTAAAATCCGCAGCTTGGGCAAACCCTGTGTAAAAGCTTTGTTTCGCCGCAGTTAGGGCAGCTCATTACGCTTGGTGCTGATGCTTTGTAGTGTGTTCTTCTTTTTCTGCTGCGCTGTTTCGAATGTTTTCGTTTCGGATTTGGCATTATATCACCTTTATGTTATCTATTACTTGATTATTATTCACATTTAAAAAACTAAAACCTAAACCTGTGGAGATAGATTTAACAAAACTGATTGAAATTCCACTTGCAGGATAACCAGCAACTTGCAGCCTGTAACCTGTAAACTATTCATCATCTTCATCTTTATCAACCAGTATCCCGTTCCAGAACTCCTTAGTCCTTCCGCACCATGAGCATGAACCGTCTTCTTTTTCCGCCGGAAGCTTCTTCATTGGCACTGTAAGAAGTATCGTTTCCTTTATGTCGTTGGTAAGATCAACGGTCTTCATATGAGCGGGATAAGTGCGAATATTCTCTTCATTGATCGCTTCTTCGCGGGAGTGCTGCTGGACAAAAACAAGCTCGAAGCCCGTATCGAAGCTCTGTTCGAACTTATCCAGGCACCTGTCGCACTCAAGATAAATAGTACCCTTAAGCCTGGTCTTTACATCAAGCTGGAAATTGGTTTTGAAGAGCTCCAGCGAAACCAGTACAGGGTCCTTAAGAAACCCGTCTTCCAATCCAAGCTCGGCTGAATTGCTTACCATTTCAAGCTGCTGGCTTCCGTCATTTAAAGAGCCAATGTTTATCTTAATTGCCATTTTGCCAGCAAATTATGAAGATTTACGCATTTTTATTGAAAAATCTAACAAATATAGGGAAAATTAAATTAATTTTCGAGGCCTCAAACTATACCCAAAAATAAAAGGCGTTTCTTAACCGGAAACGCCTTTTTTCGAAGAGCTTCCCCCTACCGTGGGGAATATCTATCGGAGGTATGTTATGACAAAGTACATCTGCGTGAGCAGAGGCGAAACTGAACTTCTATTTCATAAGAACCATTTTCTGTATCTCAGTTCCGTCAGGTGTTTCTACCCTGTAGAAATATACACCGCTGTTCAGGTTGGCAGCGTCAAATGTTACACTGTGATCACCTGTTTCAAGTTCTTTATCAATCAATGCAGATACAGTGCGGCCCAGTACATCAAACACTGTGATTTTAACATGGCCTGCTCTTTGCAGCGAGAACAGTATATTTGTTGACGGGTTAAACGGGTTTGGATAGTTTGCTGCTATCCTTTCCCTGTTTGCGGGCGAGTATGAATATCTTACGTCAGTTATTCCAAATGCACCATAATCATTCCCAAAAGAACCGGAGCTGTAAATTACATTATTCAGGGCATGCGTGCTTACTGAATTTGCGCCGTCGTTAACATTTCCCGAGCTATTGTAGAGCATTCTCCATCTTTGAGTGCCGAACTCATTGTAAGCAATGGTCATAATATCCGATCCTGTTGAAGGTCTGACACACTCTCCAGTTACGAAAAGGAATACATCATAACATAACTCGTACGGGTCTCCTGAAGTACATTTCTTGTTAATTACCTTAATATCCCAGGCCTTTTCTGAAAATCCGCCGTCCACCCTGTTAAGCCAGACCTGAGCTCCGTCGCTGACGGCATATTTTATGGTAGTATAATCATAGTTCACAGTACTTGTTCCCGCAGCCGGGCCCTTACTGTACCCTGTCACATAAACATTTCCGAATATATCAATATCAATTCCTGTGGCAACATCAGTATCGTTTGTTGCCGGATTGCTGTACCTTTTAAGCCATTGCTGCTGGCCTGAAGAATTATATTTGATAGTTGTAAAATCAAGCTTTGTTGTGCCGCCGTGGCTGTAGCCGGTTATAGCGCAGCTCCCGGCCAAATCAGTTTTTATCTCGTAGGCTATATCATTCAGGTAAGCCGGGCCGTCATATCTTTGTGTCCATTGCTGCACACCTGCCGAATTATACTTTATGGTAAGCATATCATAGCCTTTATTGTTGGTGGTGCTTCCGCCGGTCACAAAAACATTACCTGAACCGTCCAGCGCAACCGAATAAGCTATATCACTCATACCCGAAGGCCCGTTATAACGTTTTGCCCACTGCAGCACGCCGCTGGAATTGTATTTGATGGTTAGATAGTCATCTTCAACATCATCATTTCCCCAGCTGTAGCCGGTAACATAAACATTACCTGAGTTATCAACAACAATTGATTTCGCATAGTCATAATAGTAGCAGTCTGTAAGCGCACCGTCGTAACGGGCAACCCATTGCTGCTGACCCGCGCTGTTATATTTAATCGTACAATAATCTTCACTTCCGTAATCTGAACCGGATCTGCTCCACCCGGTCACATAAACATTGCCGTTTGTATCTATTGCGATCGCGGAAGCCATATCAATGTTATGCCCCGGTCCGTCATACCTTGCAGTCCATTGCAGTACGCCGTCTGAGTTGTATTTTTGTGTAGCATAGTCTTCTTTAGTGCTGTTAGAGCCCCAGCTATATCCTGTTATATAGCAGTTCGCCCACCTGTCGGAAACCATGGCGGTTGATTTATCAACCTGGTTTCCCGGTCCATTGTAGCTCATTACCCTGGTTACAACCTGTGTGTAGCAGGTAGCTGTTACGGCCAAAAACATGATGAAAGTAATTATTTTTTTCATTTTTCCCCCCTTTATTTGGAAAATAATTTTATGTTAGGCCTGGAATTGTTTATTTGACCAGCATCATTTTTTTAGTGCTTGTAAATCTTTCGTTCTGATTCATTAACGAAACCGCCTCTATCCTGTATATATAAACTCCGCTCGCAAGCTGCGCAGCATTCCATGTATAGCTGTATTTGCCGGCAGGTAGCTCACTGTTGACCAGCAGTTCGGTTACTTCACCAAGTATATTGTACACAGTGATCTTCACAAGTGAATTCACCGGGAGGTCGAAGTTAAGCTGTGTCACAGGGTTAAACGGGTTTGGATAGTTATTGTATAACTCATAAGTTTTCGGCAGTTCGTTTTCATTCACGGCAAGCCCTGTGACGGAAGTAATGAAACTTCTTCTTACGCTGTTCGCGCTTGTAATGCACCCGTTTGCCGCATTGATCCTCCAGTAATAACGGGTGTTGGGCTGAAGCCTGCCTGCAGGCACATTCAAAAGCCTGCCAGCTATATTGTTTGAATCAAGTACCAGGTTAGTAAAGCCTGTATCTGTAGCGATCCTGCACCTGTAAACAGAAGTATATTGTACAGAATCCCATGTTAACTGTGGTGTTGAATTTGTTGCTGCATTATCCGCGGGAAGCAGAAGAACAGGAGTTGTAAGAGATTGGTTTGTTGTCCTGAAATTCCGGACTGATGACCAGCTTGCGCTTTCACCAACAAAATTTGTTGCTCTTACCCGCCAGTAATACAGTGTATTATAGTTGAGTGCGAAATTGGGAAGAACATACTGAGATGAATTTATGCCTGCAACTTCGTAATTAACTGTTGCGAAGGTTTGATCGGTTGAAATTTGCAGCCTGTAGTGGCATACCGGCGGGAACACATCGCTCCAGTCAAGAGTACCTGTCATTGAAAAACATGTCTGCCCGTTGTTTGGCGCGCTAAGCGAAGCAGCGCCGGGAAGCAGCCAGCCGCCAGTTGTAGTTTTTATGATTGTACCGTTGATTCCAACTGCCCATCCGGTATTTGTATCCGCAAATGAAACAGCCGATAAAGGATTAGATGTATTGCTTGTTTGCTGGTACCAGTTCAAACCCCCGTTGGAAGTTTTCCTGATGGTGCCATAATCTCCCACCACAACCATGAAGGTCTGGTTCTTTACGGTCAGCCCGTTCAGCCAGTTGCCTGTGCCGCTTGTCTGCGCAACCCAGTTTACCCCCAGGTTTGTGGTTTTTCGGATGATTCCGCCTTCTCCAATTATAGATGCATCATTTGTACCCGTAAAGCTAACCTGTTCGATCTGCGAGCTGGTTCCGCTTGATATAGTGTTCCAGTTCACTCCCCCGTTTGTGGTTCTTATCAGGTTGCCGAACTGTCCGCCTGCAAATCCGTTATTGGCATCAGCAAATGATACACAAGTCAGGTTTGTGGTTAGCCCGGTTGAGTACGATACCCAGTTTGTTCCGCCGTTAGTGGTTCTCAGAAATGTTCCGTACCATCCGGCTATATAACCTGTTGTGCTGTTGATGAAGCTTACCGACCTAAGCTGGTATCCCACTCCGCTTGACTGCGAGCTCCATGATGAACCGCCGTTTGTTGTGCGAAGCACAACACCAACATCACCAACAACATAACCTGTAAGAGCATTAATGAAGTAAACACCGAACAGGTGAGCGCCAGTGCCGCTTGTTATGCTTCCCCAGTTAGAGCCGCCATTGGTTGACCTGAGTATCAAGCCGGACTGCCCTACAACAACTCCTGTTGTTGGGTTCACAAAATAAACAGCATTGAGATTATTGCTGGTACCGCTGGTTTGTGCAAACCAGCCGTAAGGCTGGCTATACAACCTTACACATGCTAAAATGAAGTAGATAAACAGAATGTATTTGATGGATTTCATAAATTTCTCCCCCTAAAAGAAATTAGATGATACTGCATTATCGTTACTGCTAAACCCTATATACTCTAACGATTTCTATTAACTGATTACTGTAAACATAAGATATTAAGTTTGCGTAAGCAATAGATGCCTCTAGCTTGTTTGGTGATTTTGTGTTAAATAGCTTTTTTCGTGAGAAGAAATGAAAAGGATAAAATATGGCAAAACAAAAAAAGCCCGGCCAATGGGCCGGGCTTGAAAAAAAATTCTAATTATGAGTTTCTGTAAGCGTCAAGCATTTTTGCAGTTCTTACTCCCTCTTTCACGTCATGAACTCTGATGATATGCGCACCGTTAAGCACTGCTATTGTGTTGAGTGTTATTGTTCCCTCATGCCTGTCATGCGTATCATCAATTTCAAGAATTTTTCCTATCATGCTTTTCCTCGAGAAGCCAACCATGATCGGTGAATCAAGCCTCTTGAGGTCACCAAGGTTTTTGAGTATGGTTAAATTATGCTCAATATTCTTTCCGAAACCGAAACCGGGATCGAATATCACCTGTTTTATTCCGGCAACATTTGCTTTCCATGCTGCGTTTTCGAAGTACTGGACAAGCTCTGCCATAACATCATCATACTGCGGATCCTTCTGCATATCTTTCGGCGTGCCTTTAATATGCATAGCAACCGCGGAAGCGTTATGCTTTGCGATGGTAGCTGCCATTTCGTTATCGAATCCAAATGCGCTGATATCATTCACCATTACGGCACCCGCATCAAGAGCAGCATCCGCAACAGATGCGCGGTAAGTATCAATCGAAATTGGAATTTTAACTTCAGCGGCAAGAGCTTTGATAACCGGCACTACGCGTTTTGCCTCTTCTTCGGCTGTTACTTCATCAGCGCCCGGACGTGTTGACTGCCCGCCAATATCAATAAAATCCGCGCCTTCAGCTTCTATCTCCCTGCCGCGTTTAACAGCATCTTCGGTATTGTAATATTTGCCGCCGTCAGAAAATGAATCAGGGGTAACATTCAGCACACCCATAACGTGGGTTCTTGCGCTGAGGTCATAAACTTTTTTTCCGAATGTGTATGAATAATTATCGTTCAATTTTATATTATTTGGTTATAAATACATTTACTTTTCTATTTCTGTATCTTCGATCTTTTTGAAGAGTATCTCCGGCTTTCCAAGCACATGCCCAGCTTCAAGCTTAAGGTCGCATGCCCCCTGCCATGATAATTTCTCTTCCGGAAGCGCAAGCATTCTTATAAGCTTCTCTGAACTTAACGGAAGTATGGGGTCAAAAATTACTGCGAAAGTTCTGCAAAGCTGCAGGCAGATATTTATTATAGTACCGCAGCGTTCCTTATCTTCTTTTACAGCTTTCCATGGCTCAGTATCATTGAAATACTTGTTAGCCTCCCTAACAAGATTCATGCTCTCGCTTACTGCATCCTTAAATTTGTAATTTTCATAATAAGATGCAATCCTTGATGGGTATGATTTTACGCTTTCGAGCAGATTTTTATCAATCTCCTGAAGCTCTCCCAATGGAGGAACGCGGCCTTCGAAGTACTTTTCAGCGAAAACGAACGTGCGGTTGACAAAGTTACCCAGTATCGCGCCAAGCTCGTTGTTATTCTTTGCCTGCAGGTCGCTCCAGTAGAAATCGGTATCCTTATTTTCAGGCATGTTGCTGGCAATGGCGTATCTTATGGAATCCGGATTAAACCTGCCAATCACATCCTTCACATAAATTGCATGCCCTTTGCTTTTTGATTGCTTGCTGCCTTCAAGATTCATGAATTCATTTGCGGGCACATTATCCGCTAGGACTATTCCCCCGTGCGCCATAAGCATTGCCGGAAAGAATATAGCATGGAATATGATATTATCCTTGCCGAGGAAATGCACAAGCTGAGTATCGCTGCTGCACCAGTAATCCTTCCACCGGTCTTCATTCCCTTTAGAGGCAAATAGCTCTTTTGTAATTGAGATATACCCTATTGGCGCTTCGAACCAGACATATATTACTTTGCCTTCGTGATCCGGCAGCGGCAACGGCACACCCCATGAAAGATCGCGTGTAATGGCTCTATCCTGCAGGCCTGTTTTGAACCAGCCCTTGCAGTAATTTACAACATTAGGCTTCCAGTCCGGTTTGCTGCTTATCCATTTATCAAGCTCATCCTGGTACTTTGCAAGCGGAAAGTAGAAATGCGTTGACTCCTTCACCACGGGTGTATCACCCGTAATTGTAGACCTCGGATTTTTAAGCTCAAGCGGTGAAAGTGTACTGCCGCAATTTTCACATTCATCGCCGCGCGCGTCTTCATATCCGCAAACGGGGCAGGTACCTATTACAAATCTATCAGCAAGGAAACGCTGTTCCTTTTCCGAGTAAAGCTGCTTTTCGGACTTCTCGTACAGCAAGCCCTTATCATAAAGATTGGTGAAGAAATCCTGCGCAGTTCTTTTGTGTGTTTCGGTAGAAGTGCGCGAATATATATCGAATGACATGCCAAGCTGTTCATAAGCCAGTTTGTTAGCTTCGTGGTATTTATCAACGATCTGCTTAGGTGTGATGCCTTCTTTTATTGCAGACATTTCGATTGCGGTGCCGTATTCATCCGAGCCGCAGACATAGATCACATCATAGCCGGCAAGCCTGCAATAGCGGACATACATATCGGCGGGGAGAATTGAGCCTGCAATATGCCCCAGATGTGTATCACCATTGGCATAAGTTAGAGCCGAAGTAACGAGTATTCTTTTATATTTTCCTGTTTTTTCCATAATAATCTACAAATATACCCATTGAAAAAACAAAAAGCCTGCCAGAAATACGGCAGGCTTGAAATTCATAAGATAATTTCAGTATAACCCTTTAGCAAGAAAAGCAATTATTTCATCAGCACCATCTTCTTTCTTTCGGTAAATTCTCCTGCGTGAAGTTCGTAGAAGTAAACACCGCTTGGGAAGTTTGAAGCATCCCATTTCAATTCATGTATACCTTGCTGTTTCGTTCCGTTGAACAAAGTGCTTACTTCAATTCCAATAGGATTAAAAATTCGCACGGTAACCAGTCCTGCTTTCTGGATCTCGAACCTGATGCTTGTTATGGGGTTAAAAGGATTGGGGTAATTTTGCGAAAGTGAAAATCCGGATGAAAGTGTTTCAGAACCTGTACTAAGTGTACCGGGCTTTATCCTCACAAGCTTACCCGAGCCCAGCACTGTAAGATATATAAATCCATCGGGTCCCTGTTTCATGCAGTTAGGTTCTGGAATTTCCGTCGTAACCCATTCGGCATATGAAACTATTGTGTCGAAAACCGGCGCGTTCCCAAGCTCACATACGAAGATCTTATCTGAAGTATACGAACTAAAAAGCAGCCTGTTGTTCAATGTAGGGAATTGAGTGCCGTTATATATTATCATACCGGTTGGGACAGTTGAACCGGGAAGCTGAAGCTCCGGGTCAACAAACATTGGATTGCCGCAAATGCCTGTACAAAAGGGATAGCCGTAATTCTTTCCCTTTCTCACATAATTGATCTCATCCGGGCCGGAACTGTTTTCTCCGCTGTAAACAGAGTCATTTAACGGGCTCAAACAAAACTCGTAAGGATTTCTGAAACCGTAAGCCCAAATCCTGTCGTCATTTCCTGTAAACGGATTCCCGTCATCGTAAAAAGGATTGGTGACCGGCGCAGTACCGTCTGTATTGATCCTCAATATCTTTCCCCTGGGGCAATTCAGGTTCTGCGCGCTGCAATTTGTTTCAATTGTTCCGACTGAAAATAGCAGCGTACCGTCATTTTTGAAGTGCATATTCCCGGCGGCATGAGTGTTTCCGGAACCCGGTTCATTGTGAAAGCTAAAAATGGTTACCGGATTTGTGCCTGAATTATTTACTTCTGTTAGTTTAACTATACAGAAATAAAAGTTGAAGGCATCACCTTTCACATAATAAACATAGATATTATGGTTAGAACCAAAATTCGGGTCAAGGGCTATACCCAAGGTACCCATCTCCCCGTAATAAAAAGAAGAGTCGCCAAAATCCCACAATATTGAAATGAGCTGACCGGTACTGCTGAATATCTTAACTTTACCTGTTTTTTCTGTGATTGCGATGTTCCCATTGGGGAAAAAATCAAAAGCATTAGGCTGGTTCAAACCGGAAATAACACCTTCAACAGTGTAACTTTGCGCAGAAATACTGCTGCCAATAGCTGCCCCAAAAAGCAGCAGCATGACATGAAATTTCATTAAGTTCTTAAGCATTAGCTTAAAATACCTCTAATTGTTCAATAAAAAAAGCGTTCAACAATATTGAACGCTTTTTGTTTAGTAGTCTGTGTGTACTACAAAAGTAAAAGTTCATACGATGCTCTTCTCACATCGGAAGAATGATTGCAATAGCTTCCGCTATTTTACAAGTACCATTTTCTTTTCAACTGACTGGCTGCCATCGATCGTCAATCTGTAGAAATAAACACCACTTGGCATATTTGATGCATTCCATTGAACAGAATACCTGCCTGCCGGTTTATTTTCGTTAAGCAGAACGGCAGATACCCTGCCGGTTACATCATAAATTGTAATGTTTACTAATGCATCTTTGCCAACATTATAAAATATGCCGGTTGAAGGATTAAACGGGTTTGGGTAATTTTGCTCCAGCGAAAATCCGGCCGGAAGCTGTGTTGAGTTTCCGTTAACGCCAATCAGCGCATCCTGGAATTTGTAAATAGTGCCGCTGCCGCCAACAATATAGAGCTCATTGTTCTGGTCAACGCCGAACGAAGGAACACCCTGCGGCGCGTTAGCGAATACAATATTTTCGCTTACTACTCCTCCGCTAAGAAGAAGCTTCCAAACTTTCCTGCTGCCATAATCTGCGTATATATACCTTCCAACCAGCCATGGAACCCTTGAGCCGCGGTAAACATATCCGCCGGTTATTGAAATGTCAGAACCCGAATTCGGGTAAGTTGCAATAGGGAAAGTATAGTTATTAATTGGCTGGCATCCGCTGGTATTATAAGGAGAGTTTCCCTCGTAACATCTCCAGCCATAGTTTTTGCCCACAGAAAGAGTATCTACTTCCTCAACCGCATCCTGGCCAACATCACCGCAATAAATAGTACCTGTTACAGGATCGCGTGAAAACCTCCACGGGTTCCTCATACCAACAGCAAATATCTCGGGAGCGCCGCCGCCTGTTGCGTATGGATTGGAAGGCGGGATGCTGTAATTATTACCGCCGTTGGGAGTGTTTATATCGATCCTCAAAATTTTGCCAAGCAGGCTGTTTAGATTCTGCGCGTTATTATTGGGGTCGCCGCCCGAGCCGCCATCGCCGGTGCCGGCATACAAGTATCCATCTGCGCCGAACATCAGGCAGCCGCCGTTATGGTTTGTATATGTAGGGTGTGCTATCGTGAGCATATTAAGCTCGCTTAAAGAATCTGCTTTGTTTGGATTGCCGGATAAAGTTGTAAACCTTGATATCCTGAGCGCACCATCGCTTTGCCTGGTATAATAGACAAAGAAATATCTGTTGGATGAGTAATTGGGGTGGAAGGCAAGCCCTAAAAGTCCTCTTTCATTTCCTGATGAGCTGACGATGTTCGAAAGATCGATGAAGTTCTGTACATTTGTTGTCATTGAATCATTCGGGAAAACCTTTATAATTCCGCGCTGCTGCACCACGAAAATCCTGTTGGTACCGTCACCGGAATGTGTCAAAAAAAGCGGAAGAGAAAAAGAAAGGTTAGGAAATGCATTAACGAAGTTTACCTGCGGGTAAACCTGCGCCGCCGCGAAAAAAGATAGAATTAGAAGTAATTTTAAGTTCCTGATCATCTGTATATTTTGGTTATTTAATTTCTTCTGCCAAGTAATCTTAACAAAAAGAGGAATAGATTAATGAAATCGAGGTACAGCGTCAATGCACCCATTATTGAGGCCTTTTTTCCGTCTTCGGATTTTGAATCAATAGAGCCCGCCATGTTCTTGATCTTCTGGGTATCATATGCTGTGAGCCCCACAAAGAGAACAACACCGATGAACGAAATGATCCAAGTCATAAAGTTGCTGTTCAAAAACAGGTTAACAACCATGGCGGCAATAAGCCCGATAAGCGCCATAGTAAGGTATCCCCCGAATTTGGTAAGATCCATTTTAGTGATGAATCCGAGGACACTTGTTCCGCCAAACATCATTGAACAGATAAGGAATGTTGAAAATATCGATCCGCCTGTGTAGATAAGAAAGATCGGGGATAATGTGACACCGTTAAGCATGGAATAGAATAAAAACACCAGCATACCTAAAATGGCCGGTATCTTATTGATAGCGTAAGATAGCCCAAGGACAATAAGGAATTCAAAAATCAGCAGTCCGTAGAATACATATATATATTCAGATATCAGGTTGTAGAACTGAGTTTCGCTCAATAAAATGAAGGGAGCAACAGAAACACATGCAGTTATGAACAAACCTGCTGTCATCCAAAGGTAAACCTTGAGTATAAAACTCCTTGCTGAATCCACTTCTGAAGTATAACTATCCTGCATTACAGGAACCGGTTCCATAGTAATTATCCCCTCTGCTATTAAGATTTATAAATATGTGGTATTATACGTAAAATATAAATATTTTTAGTCATATGAAATTCCCATTTTTTTAATAAAACAGTAGTAATTTCAGTTAATTATCATTGATTAGAATAGCAAAATTCTTTAAATCGTTCCGCAACAAAGCCTTAGTGGCTGCCGCGCTAATAATAGTAGCAGGCGCTTTGCTTTTATCCAAATATGTCCTCAAAAGCGATGAAACCGGGCCACAATCAGAAAACACAGAAGTTTCAGGTATTACCACTGACGAAAAAACACTAAATACCCCGGCAGTTAAAGAACAATTTGCAGCAGGGATTGATTCTGTGCTTTTTAACTTCGGCATAAAAAAAGAGTGGATCAGCTCTCCCGGCGAAAACAAAAATCCCAAGCAGAAGGAAAAAACCACGCAGGCAGAAAGCGAATGGTTCACAAAAAATGTGATGATCCCCAATGACCTCAGCACTATTGAAGTAAATGCTGACGTAACAGCTTACTGCAAGAGCGTTGGATTCGAAACATCGGCGAATGAGGATATCATTACCAAAGATATAACACTTCTTATCAGCAAACCGGATACAAATAAGGCAAAACTCCCCCTTGCGAAGATAAACATAACGCATTCAGATAAGATAAAAAGGGAATCTGCAATGTTCTGCGTTATTATCAACAATATCGCGGAGTATAGGCCTGAAGATGTTGACAAGCTGATAATAAACAAAAATGAGTTCAGTTATGTATTCCCAAGGAATCTTGACGATATTGATATTCAGAATAAAATGCTGCACAGCAAGAAGGATATCCTGATAAACCTTTCTGTTGGGGCAAAAGAAAATTATGACACTGATTTCAACAGCTCGATGGATGAAAAGACCATACGCGAACGGGTTAAAAGCTTCACCACTGATTTCCCAACAATTGGCACGGTAATATTGTATAAAGCTGAGGCCGATGTTCAGCCGCAAGCTATTGAAACAATCGCTGCGGAATTCAGTAAATATAACATTCGGGTTATCAAAGATAGCGAGCTTACACAGATGCTTACCAAAGCCGAGGAGGAATCCAAAGATAAATACAGTGTTCTTGCGGCTAATATGAAGAACCGGGCGGCTCAATCAAGAAGCTTTGTTACCATGATCTCGGTCGATAAAGACTCATTCACAGGGTTTTATGATGAGATAATGCGCATGAAAAAGCTTGGCTACAGATTTTACAGCTTTACAGAATTCGCTTCAAAAAGAAGTGAATTCGAAAAACAGGAACAGGAACAGCAGGAAAAGCTGAAGGCTGATAAGCTTAAGCTTGATAAACAGAAACAGGATGAGAAGAAAAAAACAGAAGACAAGAAGCAGAAGGATAAAAAGTCTGCAGATAAGGATAGCCAAAAGAAAAAGGTAACGGATAAAAAGAAAACCGATAACGTAAAAAAAGACACCAAAAAAACTGATGTTAAGAAGAAAACTGACATCAAGAAAAAGACAGATGTTAAGAAAAAGTAAAAATATATTTGTTCCGATCATAATCTTCGGGGCAATAGCTTTTCAATCGTTAAATCTGCAGATTTTTGCACAGCCATTTACTGAAGAAGAGAAATTTATTCTGAGGAACACCGATCTCAGAAATCCCGGAATCATAAAATACGATTTCAGTAATTTAAGGGCTGAATCCGACCTAAAGAATAATTCGGTGCAGTTCCTCTCGCTGCTCAACCTGGCAGATTCTTCACTGGCGGATTCATTGATCTCACATTATGAGGGCAGCACTTTATCTAACAAGCTGCAGATAATAACCCTGCTGGGATATTATGATTTTCAGAATTCGCGGGATTTCCTCTCGGGCATTCTGCAGAATTCTGATTCACCTGAAATTGTTACTGCCGCAGGCATATCATTGGGAAATATCGCAAAGCAGGAAAACATAGATCAGCTTGCTCAAATGCGTGATGAGTTCCGCACCGAAGGTACGATCTACAGAATGCAGTTTTCAAAGGCCGCAGCATTGCTGATGCTTGCCAAACGAAGGCTTTCCAGTGATGAAGTGCTCGCTTACGTAAATGGCAAAACAGCAGATGCATTAGAGAACCGGTATGATCACATTTTGGCATACATTTATTTCAGGGCTGGCACAAAAGATAACCTGCAAAGCTCACGTGAAGAGCTGTTAAAGCTCACCGGGGCAGAAAATGCATTCACACGGATGTGGGCTTTTGCTGCATTAGGAAAAATGCAGCTGCAGGGTGAGCTTGCCGCTTTTGAAGATGCGCTGAAAAGAGATAAAGACTGGCGCGTCAGGGTAAATATTATAAACGCCCTCGGTAATATGCCGGCTGATATTAATTCTCCCCTCGCCTCCCATCTTGCAGAAGTGTTTGCCGAAACCGCTGCAAAGGATGAAAGTGAACATGTCAGGATAGTTTCGCTGCAGGCTTTGGGAAAGCTGATGAGGGGATTGAACAAGGATAACCAAAGCTATAAGGAGCTAAGGAGGGAGTTAAGAGCTATGATAAACTCCGGGGCAGCATGGCAGGTGAAGGCAGAAGCAATAAAAACATTGGCGAAGATATTCAGGGATAATGCCAAAAACGAGCTGTTCGCTCTTTTTGCAAAAGCGGATAGCTATGACCTCAAGGCGGCAATTGTTTCATCATTTGGAAGCATGAATGATCCGCTGGTTTACAAAATGCTAAGGGATACGATCAGCGCTGACGTAATGAAATATAACGAGATCCACCCCAATAAGGACGGTTCAATGATCGGCTCTAATGACCTTGCAAAGCTTTACCGCGCATTTGTAAGCGCGCTGACAGAGCTTGATGATAAAATGGATGCAGAAAACAGGAACATTATCAGGCTGATACTTTCTGAATTCGCTTCATCTAAAGATCCCCTGCTTACCGATATTTGCCTGACAAATCTGCAGGACTCGATATATGTGCAGTACCGGAATGAAACCTGCCAGATAATGACATTTGATTATCAGAATTTCAAGCTGCCGCAGGACCGCGACGCTGCGATGATGTATATCATGGCCTGGGGAGATATGAATTTTGAAGGCGCAAAGGATATCCTGACAGCTAACCTGAAGAGCGATGACTATGAAATCGCAAAAACATCTGCCGACGCACTAAAGAAGATAACCGGTACCGATCATGAAAACGAGATAACGGCGCTGAAATTCCATACAGACCCGGACTGGAATTACATTGATAACCTGAACAGCAAAAAGTTTGTAACATTAAAGACCGGCAAAGGATTGATCAAGCTGGAGCTTTACCCTGATGCTGCGCCTTTCACTGTGCAGAATTTTATCAAGCTTGCAGAAACAGGATACTATGACAATACAATCTTCCACAGGGTGGTGCCTAATTTTGTGATACAGGGCGGTGACCCTACGGGTACGGGATACAGCGGACCGGGATACTCCATCAGGAGTGAGTTCTCTCCCCTTTCATTTGCGCCATATACTGTTGGGATGGCGTCCAGCGGCAGAGATACGGAAGGCAGCCAGTTTTTCATAACCCACTCTCCGCAGCCGCATCTTGATGGTAAATATACACTCTTCGGCCGGGTTACCGAAGGATTTGAAGTTGTTGACAAGATACAGGCAGGCGATAAGATCGAATCAGTTATCGTTTCCCAAAACTAAAGATCAGCAGTTTTTAAGGATAAGTTTCCTAAAACTGCGGAACATTTTGCATGCAAAAAGATATAATATTCATCGGGCGGTATTTTCCCCCCGTTTTTGTGAAATCTGAAATATAATTCATCATACTAATAAGAAAGGCAGCGAAATGAAATTAAGAGGGTTAACAATTTTTGTATTTTTATCCGCACTGGTATTTGCTTTTAATGCAAGGGCAGAAGAACTAAACTCCAAAAAAATGGAGAAGGTTACCGGCGAAATACTGGATATCATGGTCAAAGGAGATAATGCTTCCACCAAACTGCGCAAATACATATCTGAAGACTGGCTTGAAGGAAAAAGATTGAACGTGAAAAAATACAATATCAATAATTATTCCCCGGATTCTTATAACATAATTTACGCCGGAGGCGATATTTGTGTTGCAACCATAGGCGGTTCATCTTGGCAGCATTTGCTTGTTTTCAAATTCACAGAAGAATACGGCCAATATAAAGTCATACCGAGGGGAATTTCAGAGGCATCGGCTGATTACATTGACCCATGGAATTTTGTTAATGATTATATTTGCAGCAGTGAAAACTATGCGCCCCCGATGAAAGAAGAAGAAAAATAGCACACAAACAAATATGATTTCGGTTAAGTTATCGTAACCGGAAGAGCTTTACCAGTTTTTAACCTCACTTTTTGCACAAAAAGTGAGGTTTTTTGTTGCTATATTTGTGTTTATGCAAAATATGAACACACAGAATTCTATACTTCCTTCAGTCAAATTCACGATCGCGGTTTCCTCGGGCAAAGGCGGCGTTGGCAAATCAACGGTTGCCGTTAACCTTGCGGTCGCATTGGCAAAAGAAGGATACAAAGTCGGCATTATTGATGCCGATATATACGGACCCTCGGTCCCTACAATGCTTGGCGCGGCTGAAGACAAGCCCAAGCTTGTAAAAATAGCCGAAAAGAACAGGCTTCTGCCGGTTGTGAAGTACGGTATAAAAATGATGTCAATAGGCTTCCTGGTTGACCCTAATGAAGCAGTTGTATGGCGCGGCCCAATGGCAGCAAGCGCACTGAAACAATTCATGAGCGATGTTGAGTGGGATGAGCTTGATTTCTTACTGTATGATATGCCTCCCGGAACTGGAGATATTCAGCTCACACTTACCCAGTCAATACCTCTGACCGGCTCTGTAATAGTTACCACCCCTCAGGAAATCTCATTGATAGATGCCAGAAAAGGGGCAAAGATGTTCGAAAAAGTGAATGTACCGGTTCTTGGTATAATTGAAAATATGAGTTATTATTCCAATCCTGACGGGACAAAGGAGCATATTTTTGGCGAAGGAGGAGGAAGAAAACTCTCCGAAGAAATGGGTATTACATTCCTTGGCGAGATCGCAATAAATACTGCCGTAAGACTCGGCGGAGATGAAGGAAAACCAATTGTTTTGGGTAAACCTGAATCCACAGAGGCCAAACAGTTTGTTAGTATAGCAAGAGACCTTGCGGATCAGGTAAAGAACAGGGCTAGAACACAGCCTAAGCTGCCGGTTATTGAGATTTGATTTCAGGCGGGTTTTTTATTGAAACTGTACACTAACAAATTCAGTTAGATTTACTAATATTTAATTGATGTTTTTTTAATAAAGTTTTGCTATTTTACATAGTATGTTAATTGCAGAAAAAACTGCCGATATTGAATCAAAAATTAACGCAGTTTTGGATAAGATCAGGCCGTTTTTACAGATAGATGGCGGAGATGTGAGGCTGGATAAGGTATCTGATGAAGGAATTGTTGAATTGAAGCTTCTAGGTGCCTGTAATACCTGTCCTCTACGTCCGATGACCCTGAGAGCAGGTATAGAAAGGGCGCTGATGCACGACATACCGGAAATAAAAAGAATTGAGTGTTTTAACTAGTACTATGGTATATTTATTGATCGTTATTGTTTTAAGCTACCTTGTAGGGTCTTTCCCTACGGCGCTTATCTTTGGTAAATTATTCAAAGGAATTGATATCCGCCGTCATGGCAGTAAAAACCTTGGCAGCACAAATGCATTCCGTGTACTTGGGTGGAAGCTTGGCGTTCTGGTTCAGCTTGTGGATATATCAAAAGGATTCATTGCCACGCTGCTTATTTCAAAGCTTTTTTATGGTTCGCTTCCATTTGAAAACCGTACGCCTTTTCAGGATATTACGGTTGTACAGATAATTGCGGGTATATCGGCCATTATAGGTCACGTGTGGACAATTTTCGCGGGCTTCAAAGGCGGCAAGGGTATAAATACCGCAGCGGGAATGCTCTTAAGCCTTGCCCCGGTTGATGCTACTATAAGCATCGGGATATTTGTTGTTGTTCTGATCTTTTCAGGCTATGTTTCTCTCGGCTCTATCAGCGCAGCGTTCGCATTTCCGAGCACTATGTTCATTCGGGAGAACTTTTTTAAGGTAGAAATTGACGGCTATCACACGCTGATATATTTCAGCATCGCTGTTTGTGTATTCCTCATATATAACCACAGGGCTAATATTAAGAGGCTCATGTACGGCGAAGAGAACAGGTTTGAAAGATGGTGGAAAATACGCTGGATACAAATTGATGCTCCTTTCAAACGGAAGAAAAAAGTTGATCTATAACAAGAAGGCGGGTTTTACCCGCCTTTGCTGTATCCCCCAATATTGAACATTCCTGTAAATTAAAGAGCAATGAAGCCCGAAAGCTCCATTGCTCCACCATCAAACTTATAAGGGGCCCCTGCTAGGTATATTTCGGGTGCATCCGAATTTTTCTGCTAATACTCTGTACTGATTCCTCCGGATCAAAATGAAGCCCGAAGAGTTATTATCTGACAATAAACAGCTTCTCTGAAATTACCCGCTTATTCAGCTCAACCCTGTAGTTGAGAACGCTTCCCGAAAGATTAAATTTCGGCTTCCACATCATTGTATGTTCACCTGCTTCCAGGTAGCCTGCGGGCAGTTCATCCAGTTTCATTCCGATCAAATTCACAATATGAAGATTGACCATGCCGGCCCTGCTCAGCTTAAATCGTATTTTAGACATTTTAGCGATAACTGTATTTTCCTTTAGATTATAGGGTAGATTCAATCCACTTTGTTACAAAAGTGCCGTCTTCGGTATAAACATATACCCAGATCGCTCCATCTTGTACTACCTTAACATAAGTATAACCGCTTGCTGTTTGCTCTGTTGCTGCTGTATTGTTTGAATATACTGTGCTGATTCCGGTTGATAAACTAAGGGTGATAACGATTGCTAATAATAAGTTTTTCATTTTTTTGTTTAGGGTTTGGTTTTAAATTGTTTGTTTCTTTTTCTTTCTATACGAACATAACACAATCCGATGGGCTGCACGAATACTTTTATTGGCTTGAGTTGCTTCTTTTTCCTGCCCGTTAGGCACAACTCTCGCCATTTATGGCGAAAAACATGCCAAATTAAGGTTTTTTGTGTATTGATTTTGACTATAGAGTTGCTTATATTAGTATTGAAAATCGAATAAAATAAGTGCTAGATTACTCATTTTTAGAAATACTCAGCTCCCTTACAAGAGATGAACTAAAGTCATTCAGGCGTTTTTTGCTCTCTCCATACTTTAACAGGAGCAAGAAAGTAGTTAAACTGTATGACAGGCTCATCAAATTCTACCCAAGTTTCGATAATGCCGCTGTTACAAAAGAGAACCTGCATAAACACATTTCACCGGAACTGCCGTACAACGAAATAACAATGCGCCGTTTGCTGCTGGATCTCCAGAAGCTCTGCGAGAAATTCATGACACAGGTTTTCCTTGAGAAAAAAGAAACCGAAAGCAGGCTCCTGGCAATTGAAGAGCTTGCCATGCGCGGCAATGAAAGGATGCATGCTCACAGCGTGCGGGATGTCAAGAATATCCTCGCTAAAAATGAAGTGATAGATGCCGATACCTGCATGAACTTCTTCCGCCTTGAAACAGAACAATTCTATTTCAAGATGATACACGGCAAGGTTGATAAGAACAGTTTTGTTGAAAGCGAAGCCCTCAAGCTCATAAACGGCATATCGTATCTCATTAGCTACTTCATGCTGGAAGCAATCAAACATAACGACGTACTGCTGAATTATTCCCGTTCATTCAACGTAAAAGGCAATGATAAGTTCATCGGCCAGTTTATCAGCCTATTCGACCTTGAGCGCCTTGAAATTTTTATGAAGGAACACTCGCTAACCGGACATAATATTATAAAGTTATATATAAATACCCTTAGAGCATATCTTTATATGGATAATGACTACTACTATGAGGAATTCAAAAAATCATTGTACCAAAGCATAGATAAGCTCAACGGGAACGATATAAACTTCCTTTTTGCACGTATACTTGGGTACTGTATTCTTAAGACCAGGAAATCGGAAAAAACAGATGATTACTTCGAGATAGAACAGCTGAAGCATTACAAGACGATCCTTCAGAAAAAATACTACGAAACACCAGCGAACAAATTTATTCCAACAGACCTGTTCAGGAATATACTGATCCAGGCCGCGAAGCTGGGCGAGCTTAAGTGGATGGAAGACTTCATCGAAGATTACGGCAGGCTGCTGCATCCGCATAAGAGGTCTGAGGTCATGCTGTATGCAAACGCTATACTTTATTTTGAAAGAAACGCTTACGACGAGGCATTGAGCTGTTTGAGCAGGATAAACTCCGAAGAATTCAGTTACCACATAGATATCAGGAACCTATATATCAGGATCTATTTTGAGCAGGAAGACTACGAATCTGCCCTTTCTGCTGCACGCAATTTCAGGAAATTCCTTAAAGAAAATCCAATGGTCGCAGAAGACAAGAAGTCGTCGAATCTTCAGTTTACAGCTTTTGTAATAAAGCTCATCAACTACCACAACACCAACTCTAAAACAGACCCGACAACGCTCGAAATGCAGATAAGGAAGAGCGAAAACACAGTATCTAAATTCTGGCTGCTTGATAAGGTTACCAGCCTGGAAAAATCCGCAAGAAGAGCAGTTTAACGCCACTCGTTTTAATCCCATCCGCATAATCTCTAATTTTCATTTATTAAGTGGATTTTTATAGATAAATTTGCATACTATGAATATATGTGTACTAGGTTCAGGCGGTTGGGGCACCTCTCTTGGAATACTTCTGTTTAACAATAAGCATAAAGTTACACTTTGGGAGTATGACAAAGAATATGCCCACACTTTAGACGAATACAGGGAAAATTTTTATTATCTCCCAAAGGTAAAAATTCCCGCAAAAATCGAGATAACTCACGATATACACGAGGCAGTACACGGCAAGGATATAATTCTGGTTTCGACACCAACACAATATATCAGAAGCGTTATCAAAGAGATAAACAATATCGATCTCGCCGGGAAAATAGTACTAAGCGTTTCCAAAGGCATCGAGAATCACAGCCTAATGACCGTATCACAGGTATTCCAGGATGTTTTTACCAGGATCGAGAAGAAAAATATAGTCGTGCTTTCGGGGCCATCACATGCGGAGGAAGTTTCGCGAAAGATCCCCACCGCAGTTGTGGCCGCATCTTATGATAAAGAAAATGCTCATGTTGTACAAAAGGCGTTTTCTAACAGTTATTTCCGTGCGTACAGAAGCATGGATGTGAAAGGTGTAGAGCTTGGCGGCGCGTTAAAGAATGTGATAGCCATCGCCGCCGGAATTTCAGACGGCGCAGGGTTTGGCGATAATACCAAGGCTGCTATAATGACGCGCGGAATTAGGGAAATTACAAGGCTTGGCATGCGGTTCGGGGCAGAAGAAAATACATTCATCGGACTTTCAGGCATAGGCGATCTTATTGTTACCTGCATGAGTAAGCTCTCAAGGAATCGTTTTGTGGGCGAGGAAGTAGGTAAAGGCAGAAAGCTGAAGGAAGTACTCGCCGAGATGAAAATGGTCGCCGAAGGCGTTGCAACAACTGAATCAACCCATGAGCTTGCGAAGAAAATGGGTGTTGAGCTGCCAATAATAGAACAGGTTTACAAAGTACTTTTCCTCGGTAAGAACGCGCATATTGCAACAGAGAAGCTTATGACCCGCGACCTTAAGGAAGAGGTCTGATGCCCGGCGAACTTTACACAAACGCAAAAGTGTGGCAGCCGGATGGAACATTCACCGAAGCCTTCGGCGTAAGAGACGGGCACTTTAACTTCTCAGGCAGCAATGCCAAAGCAGCATCCCTTAATGATAAATACACACAAATTGTTGATCTTGGCGGCAAGCTGGTTTTGCCGGCACTAACCGATGGCCATCTCCATCTTGTTTACGGCGCCAAAATGCGAAAGCTGCTGGATTGCAGCGATGTCAGCTCGCTTGCCGGGTTGAAAGATGCTGTCGGGGAATTTCACAGAAGCCACCCGGATAAAAAATGGATAATTGGAAGTAATCTGGACATGAACACAGTGTTTCAATATCAGGATACAGTTCCCGGCAACTTACTTGATGAAATATTTGAAGAATTGCCCTTATATATTTCCAATTATGACTATCATTCGGCTGTAGTGAACACCAAAGCTATATTAGCATCGGGATTGCAGAATAAAACCGGCACTCTCAGCAGCAGCGAGATCGCTCAAAACAGCAACGGAAGCCTAAGCGGGATCATTCGGGAAAAAGCAATGGATATGGTAATCCAGGCATTTCCGGAACAATCTATTGCTGAAAAAACGAAGGATGTATCTGAATGTATTGATATGCTGCATTCTTATGGAATTACAACGGTAAGTGATATTACCCTGCCGGATGATATTGATGTATATTTGGAGCTATCGAAGCAGAAGAAGCTGAATATCAGGATTAATTCATACCTGCCGTTTAGTGAGTTTGAGAACCTGAAGTTTTTTGAAGAAAAGACAAAGGATTTAGATCCTGACTTTTTTACAATTAAAGGATTTAAAGCTTTCTGGGATGGTGCACTGGGTTCTGAAACCGCATTATTTTCCCTTAATTACAAGGGAAAGGGCCACAACGGCTTCAAGACTAAACAGGCGGAAACAGGTGAAATAACGCGGATCGCAAAGCAAATTGACGCGGCGGGAAAACAGATTATCATTCATGCAATTGGCGATAAGGCAGTCAGCGAAGTTTTAGATCTGTTTGAAAGCCTGCCCAATACTAAAGCGCTTCGCCACAGGATAGAACATGCGCAGCATGTCCAGCCGGCTGAATATGACCGCTTTGGCAGGATAGGTGTCATCGCATCAGTTCAGCCTGTGCACCTGAAGTACGACGCCAAAACGGTTTTCGAAAAGCTGCCGGCAAAGCTGATAAACCATACCCACAATTATGTACATATTATGAAATACGGCGGTGTGCTGAATTTCGGCACAGACTTCCCTATCGTAAGCGCTGAGCCGTTTGAAAACATAAGGCTTGCAGCTACACGCATCACAAATTACGGTGAGTTTACCTTTGAGCACAGGATTCCCCTGCATGAATGCATCAAAGCGTACACATACAACAATGCTTTTTCAAATCATAATGAAAATGCAGCGAGAAGTATATCAATTGGCAAGGTTGCAGATTTTATAGTGCTGAAAGATGACATTTTTCTTTCAGATGACGAGAACTTTATAGAAACAGGGGTTCTGGAAACATACATGAACGGCATTAAGATCTTCGGGTAGACTTTTACTTCGAATCTAGATTCCTTACAAGCTCCATTACAGCAATTCCATACGCAACAGAAACATTTATAGAGTGTTTGAATCCGTACTGTGGAATTTCGATCGAGAAATCAGACATTTCAATTATCTCATTTGAAACACCTGTAAGCTCATTGCCAAGTATCAGGCATAGAGGGAAGTCTGCGGGTACAGTATCAGTATAGTTTTTGCTGTTCTGTGTAATTTCCAGCGGAACGATCTTAATGCCTTCGCTTTTGATCTTTTTTACTGCTTCAATTGGATCTTTAATGTACTCCCATTCAACTGCTTCAGTTGCACCCAGCGCTACTTTTTCAATCTCAGGCCTCGGCGGATATGGTGAGTAGCCCGTGAGATAAAGCTTTTCTATCAATGCCGCATCACTAGTCCGGAAAATTGACCCCACATTATATATACTTCTGATGTTATCGCATAATGCATAGATCGGATGTTTCGCTGCCTTCCGCGTTTCTTCAAGCGAAAGTCTCTTTCTTCCAACCTCTTCGTGTGTAAGTTTTCTCATTAAATTTATCTATTAATCATTAACGCAGTCACTGCACTCCCTAAAAAGACAGAAGCTCTAATTGCTTTTCTTTAGAGTGCATCACCAATGTGGATGCTTAATCTATCTCTAGTTTTTATTAAGCATTAACGCAGTCTCTGCACTCCCAAAAAAGGCAAAAGCTCTTATCGCTTCTCTTTGGAGTGCATCCACTGTGTGGATGCTTGATCTATCTCTAATTTTTATTAAGCATTGACACAGTCAGTGCACTCCAAAAAAGACAGAAGCTCTAATTGCTTTTCTTTGGAGTGCATCCACTGTGTGGATGCTTGATCTATCTCTAATTTTTATTAAGCATTAACGCAGTCTCTGCACTCCCAAAAAAGGCAAAAGCTCATATCGCTTCTCTTTGGACTGCATCCACTGTGTGGATGCTTGATCTATCTCTAATTTTTATTAAGCATTGACACAGTCAATGCACTCCAAAAAAGCA
>JAYRXC010000042.1:0-52274 GCA_041917655.1 Ignavibacteria bacterium
AGAGGGGGTTGGGGGGTGAGGTAATCAAACCTAAAGCAGAATCAAAAGCTTTCACCACAGAGACACAGAGTACACGGAGGGTTGAAAGCTGAGCATTTACAATCATGCTCTTTGAGAACTACTTCTTTAGATATTTCAAAAAGCAGAAACAGAAAACCTATTTTCTCCCCTCTCCTCTCAGGAGAGGGGATGGGGGTGAGGTTAACAATTCAAAAAGCAAAAAGCGAAAAGCCTGAATTTTCTTTTCTCCCCTCTCCTCTCAGGAGAGGGGCCGGGGGTGAGGTACTCAAACCAAAAGCAAAAGCAAAGCAAATACCTTAAACACAGAGGACACAGAGCGCACGGAGGGCTGGACGCTGCACATCGGATATCTTACACTTACGCAGTTTTCATAGAATCAATTTGGAAGCAAAGACTAAAAAAAACAAATGCAAAATCACAATTACCTAAATAACAAATTGAATTTCAGAATACAAACCTTTTGATACCGTTTTTTAGTAAAGCGACATTGAAATTTATTAATAAACCCAAACTGCACTTTGTTAATCTCATATGAGTCAAGATTTGTGCCGGGTCAATTGGTGAGAAGGCTTTAACCGCTTTCAGTTCAACAATTAATCTCTCTTCAATATAGAGATCAGCCCTAAACGCGACATCCACAGTTACGTCGTAATATTTTAATGGAATCGGTTTTTGTCTTTCTGCTTTCAGCCCAGCTTTGATCAGTTCATAAAACAAACATGCTTCGTAGGCAGACTCAAGCAATCCGGGTCCAAGCTCCTTATGAACCTTAATTGCCAGTCCGATTACAAGCTCTGTTAACTCAACATCAGTAAGAATCTTTTTATTTTCTTCCATGATATTAGAAGATTTCTATTCCTTCTCCGTGTTCACTGTAACCTCTGTGGTTTAAGCTTCTAATCTTTGGTTCTTTATTGAGAAGCAAAAGGTCTTTACCACAGAGTACTCGGAGGTATAATGTCTGCACATCATTGCTTTGTTTCTTGAAACATCAACTATAAAAAAGCTTATGGTTCTAAAACCATAGAAACTAAATCAAAAACTTTCTCATTCTATAAAATAGAATCGAAAAAGAGATACTTTAAACTGCTCTGCCACGCTCTTTTAAGATTTGTGTGATTTCTCCGTGTTCTCTGTGACCTCTGTGGTTTAAGCTTCTGCATAATATCAATCTTCAAAAAATCTTACCCGGATTTAATATATTATTCGGATCGAACACCCGCTTAATATTCCGCATCAGTTCAAGCTCTGCTTCGGAAATCGCAATGGGCAGGTATGATTTCTGCGAATAGCCGATTCCATGCTCACCCGATATCATACCATCAAGCGAAACGGTAAGCTCGAATATCTCGCGTATTGCGGTATCCAGGTTCTCTTCCCAGCTTTTTTCATCAAGCTTATCCTTAAGTATGTTAACATGAATGTTACCATCGCCCGAGTGGCCGTAACAGATCGTAGTAATGCCGTACTTGGCGGAGATCTCTTTAACTCCCCTGATGAGCTTCGTCATGTTAGCCCTTGGGACTACAGTATCTTCTTCCTTATACGGTGAGATCGATTTAACCGCCTCTCCTATTCCGCGCCTTAGCGACCATACATCCTGTACCTTTTGTTCATCTTCTGCAAGTACCATATCAAGCGGATTGAATTCTTCCACTACTTCTGCTATCAGCTCAATATCACGGTCAAGCTGCTCGGGATAGTTGCCGTCAACTTCAATAAACAACTGCGCTTCGGCTTCGCTGTTGGGGAATTTTTTATTCTGTCTTTCCTCGGCCGCTTTCACTGCGGCCCTTTCCATGAACTCGATCGCCGATGGTGTTATCCCCTTCTGGAATATCTTCGCTACAGCATCCGTGGCATCCTCCAGCGTGCCGAATGCCGCAAGTATAACTTTTTTGTGCTTCGGAAGCGGTATCAGCCTGAAATTTATCTTAGTAATTACTGCCAGCGTGCCTTCACTTCCAACAATTAGCTGTGTTAGATTGTAACCCGTAACATTCTTAAGCACTCTTCCGCCGGTGTTGATTATCTCACCTGTAGGCAGAACGGCTTCGAGGCCCAGGACATAATCTTTGGTAACACCATATTTAACGGCCCTTGGACCTCCGGAGCACTCGGCAAGGTTACCGCCCAAATGGCATGAGCCGCGTGAAGCAGGATCCGGCGGATAGAACAATCCAAGCTTTTCAACTTCTTCCTGGAAAACCTGTGTGATAACACCCGGCTGAACTATGGCCTGGAAATTCTTCTCATCTATTTCAATTATCTTGTTGAATCGCGCCATTGAAAGGCAGATGCCGCCGTGAACGGCGAGCGCGCCGCCCGAGAGTCCCGTACCGCCGCCGCGTGGTGTGACGGGCACTTTATACTTGTTTGCAATCTTAAAGATTTGGGATACCTCCTCAGCAGTAGCAGGCTTAACCACAACTTCCGGCGGAAAGCTCAGGTCTTCGGTTTCATCTTCTGCATGCAGATGCAGTGTTTCTTCATCAAACAATACATATTCTTTGCCAACTGCAGCGGCAAGCTCTTCTATTATTGCGGGTGTGACTTTATTATACATTACTTGTTCGCGCTAAAGAGCGCAGTACTTAAAATTGATTTTATTCAGATTCGGCTAAGCTTATGGATCGCCTGCAAATTCTTCAGCAGGGGTTCTATCTTTTTAATGTTCAGCATTGAGCTTGCATCGCTCAGGGCTTTGGCAGGATTGGGATGTGTTTCAATAAATAGCCCGTTTATGCCAACTGCAGCCGCAGCTCTTGCAAGCGGCTCTATGAACTCGGGATTCCCCCCGGAAACACCCTTATCACGCGATGGCATCTGCACGGAGTGAGTTGCATCGAAAATTACAGGGCATCCTGTGTTACGCATTATCTCAAGCGAGCGCATATCAACAACAAGATTCCGATAACCGAAGGTTGAGCCGCGCTCTGTTACCAATACTTTGTGATTGCCCGCTTCCCTGACTTTGTTTACCTGGTAGATCATATCATCCGGAGCAAGGAACTGGCCTTTTTTAATATTTACGACCTTGCCGGTTTCAGCGGCTGCTTCCAAAAGCTCTGTTTGCCTGCAGAGAAAAGCGGGGATCTGGAGAATATCCACAAAATCTGCTGCAATTTCAGCTTCAATTTCTGAATGAATATCTGTCAACACGGGAACCCCAAGCTTTTGGCGGATATTACCTAATATATCGAGCGACTCAACAACTCCGATTGACCGGAACGACGAGCCGCTTGTACGGTTGGCTTTTTTGTAAGAAGCTTTGAAAATGAAGGGCATTTTAAGACGTGATGTGATATCAACGAGCCTTTTAGCTATCTCCAAAGATAGCTTTTCGGACTCTACAACACACGGCCCCGCAATTAAAAATAGATTTGGGTTGTTACTTAGATTAAGGGTTCTGCCCGGGGTGCTGATAATTATATCTTTAGATGCCTTTTTATTTCTCACTTTACATGGATTTAGGAACAAAATTAAAGATTATTACCAATTTTAACAACGCAAAATAAATTAATACGTATAATAGAATATGCGGCAATGACCTTTAAATGGCCTGTTACGACTACCGTTAAACTACATATAGGGATTGATTTTGCAAACATAGTTAAGTAAAATTAGAAATATTTACAATATAACTATCATGAAACAACTAATAGCACTAACAGCCTTTCTTTTATGCATCACCAGCCTGACGGCACAGACTGCGGATTCAAATAAAACTGTTACAACAAGACTGAAACAGAAAAGCGAAGTTAAAAACATCTGGTCACTGAACCTGAGCTTTTCGGATAACGGGTTCGGGTTTGGCGCAACCAAGTATTTCAATTTGTCAAAAGATGTTACAATGAATGCAGGTATCATGTTTTCAGGCGCCAAGGATGACAGGGAATTCGACCAGACCGATGTTTTCGGCAACTCAGTCACACCGTATAAAGTGAACAGGCTGTTTATGATGCCTATGATAAACCTGGGAATGCAGTTCAGGCTTTTCCGCGAAGATGTTACCGACGATATGAGGCCGTTTGTGAATTTCGGCGTAACCCCAACTGCGATCGTTTATACTCCATACGCGGAAAGCTTCTTTTCAAGCTTCAAGTATGCCAAAGCCAAATATACCGTAGGCGGCTATGCCGGTGTTGGGCTGGATTACATAACAACACGTACATCGGGACTAAGCTTTAATCTGCGTTACTACTATATTAATCTTTTCGGTGAAGGAATAAACAGTATCTCAACTGCTGAAAAAAAACAGTTCGGCGGAATCTATTTTATATTCAGCTACAATTTTACAAGGTAGGATGAATTAACATAGGCATAGATTTTAAGATTGCTGAAATTAAAATTTGACTAAACTATAAACCCCGGCCTATTTTGCCGGGGTTTTTCATTATGCCTTTTCCCAAACTGGAGAGTTCGTCTCAAAAACTATATTAACCCCAGCTTTCAAGCTGGGGAGTCTGCAATGCCATATATAAAAATGGGCTTTAGCCCTGATTAAAAATTGTATAGATAGTGTTTTGAGAAAGCTTCTGCGGTTCACAAGAGGTGCCTTTCCCCCTTGAAAAGGGGGGCAGATTTTGGGGAATGCTTTAACACAAGATCGAAAGCAAGATTTCTTCGCTGCGAAAAATGCCGATGGGGATTCTTGGTTGTATTTCCTTTCCCAAACAGGAGTTTGGGAAAGAGGAAAACGAGGCAAACGCCATGCTGAGTTTGTCAGGCAGGAATGACAAGCAGCAATATTCCCCCTTGAAAAGGGGGAGAAGATTTTGGGGAGTGCTTTAAGACAGGATCGAAAGCAAGATTTCTTCGCTGCGAAAAATGCCGATGGGGATTTTAGGTTATGTCCTTTCCCAAACAGGAGTTTGGGAAAGAGAAAAGTAATTATTCCGGTGCTGGATATTTGATTTCATATCTTGCTATGGTCTAGATTCCTGCCTTCGCAGGAATGACAAAGCAAAGCCTTCGCCTTGCTGAGTTTGTCAGGCAGGAATGACAAGCGATATTATTCCCCCTTGAAAAGGGGGAGAAGATTTTGGGGAGTGCTTTAAGACAGGATCAAATGCAAGATTTCTTCGCTGCGAAAAATGCCGATGGGGATTTTAGGTTATGTCCTTTCCCAAACAGGAGTTTGGGAAAGAGAAAATTAAAAAATTTCAGACTCCGTCTTTCAGAGTATAACAAGAATGATACAAACTTCACTTTATGAGCTTATCAAATTCATCTTCGCTGATAACTTTTACGCCGAGTGATTCCGCTTTTTTCAGCTTGCTGCCCGCTTCGGCACCTGCAAGAAGGTAGTTTGTTTTCTTGCTGACTGATGATGCTGCCTTGCCGCCGAGTGTCTCGATAAGCTCTTCAACTTCTTCCCTTTTATATTTTTCCAAAGTGCCGGTTACTACAAATGTGAGCCCTTCAAGTTTAGCCGAAACCGCTCCGGCTGCTGACTGCTCAATTTCGAATTTCAGGCCTGCCTTCCTGAGCTTTTCTATCATTTGCAGGTTGCCCTTTGTGTGGAAGAAATCATAAACGCTCTCAGCGATCCTTGGTCCGATCTCATGCACCTGCTCTATTTCTTCCTTCGAAGCTGCCATAATTGCATCAACGGATTTGAAGTGTTTAGCAATAATGCGCGCCGTTCTATCGCCAACATGCCTGATACCCACAGCAAACAGTACCTTTTCAAACGGGCGCTGTTTGCTTATTTCAACCGAGCTCAGAATATTATCGATACTCTTGGCGCCGAATCTCTCCAGCTCCTTAAGTTCTTTTTCATGTTGATAAAGCTTATAGATATCTGTAACATCCTTTAAGTATCCAAGCTCTATGAACTTTTCGATTATCTGGAAACCCAGCCCTTCTATATCCATAGCAGTTCGTGCTACAAAATGCTCCAGCCTGCCCTGCACCTGTGCGGGGCAAAGCGAGTTGGTGCAGTAATAATTCGCTTCACCTTCGGGCCTGTGTATTGGCTGATTGCATGCAGGGCATTTATCCGGCATTTTAAACGGCTTAAGCTTTTTGTGATGGTCGTCTTTTACAACTTCCACAACCTTGGGAATTACGTCGCCACCCTTTTCGATCTTTACGAAGTCGCCTACCCTGATATCTTTGCGTTCAATTTCATCAGAATTGTGCAGGGTTGCACGTGATATGGTCGAACCGGCTAGAAATACCGGCTCAAGCTCCGCAACGGGTGTAATTGTACCGATCCTTCCGACCTGCAGCGTAATATCATTCAGCTTTGTAGTTGCCTGCTTGGCTTTGAACTTGTATGCGATTGCCCATCTTGGACTTTTCGCTATACTGCCGATCTTTTCCTGCTGTTTAAGGGAATCAACTTTAATCACAACTCCATCGATCTCATACGGCAGCCCGTCCCTCTTCTTTTCGATCTCATTGCAGAACTTTTTTACTTCTTCGATCGACCCGACGACGCGCGTATTATCATTTACGGGAAACTTGAGGCTCTTGAGAATCTTCATGTTCTCGGAGTGAGATACCAGCTTTGCCTGCTCGCGCAGTTCAAGATACCTTAGCGAGTAGCAGTACATGTTCAGACGCCTGGCGGCTACAATGCGTGAGTCTTTTAGCTTTAGTGAACCTGCTGCTGTATTCCTGGGATTGGCATACCGCTTCTCTCCAGATGCTTCCTGTTCTTCATTTATCCTGAAGAAATCTTCAAGCAGAAAGAACACCTCTCCCCTTACTTCGATATCTATTTTGCTTTTCAGGTTAAGCGGAATTGCGCGCACAGTTTTCAGGTTTGCGGTGATCTCATCGCCGCGGATACCATCGCCGCGTGTTGCGCCGCGCCAAAGCAATCCGTTCTTATATGTCAGCGAAACCGCAATACCATCGAACTTCAGCTCACAAACGTATTTATACTTTTCGCCCTTCAGCAGGTTGTTTACCCTTTTATCAAACTCATCCAGGTCCTGTTCATCATATGAATTTGCCAAAGAGAGCATTGGCACGTCGTGCGTTACAGTGGGAAAGCTGTTCGATAGATCGCTGCCAACTCTCTGTGTAGGCGAGTCATCTGTCTTAAGCTCAGGATAAGCCGCTTCGAGCTCCTGCAGCTCCTTCATAAGCTTATCATATTCATAGTCATCCATATCAGGGCGTGCAAGTACATAATACTTGTAGTCGGCGTCAAGGAGTTTTTCGCGAAGTTTCTTCGCCTTTTCCTTCAGTTTTGAGTCTGCTGGCATTTGAATTAGTTTTTTTGAAGCTTATTGAGGAGCGATACCGTCTTTTGTAATTATCAGGTTCTTTATGGAGGTTGCCCCGGAAGACATATTGGTTTTTTTAAGGTATCTGCCGTTCAGGTAAATATCAACATTCTGGCTTGTATTGGCGCTGAACCGGAATTTCTCCTTCGCGCTCAGAATCAGTGAGTCCTTGGCCGCTATCTGTTCATCGATAGGCTCTGCCTGGTCATCAATATAAACCTTTATCTTAATATCTTTGATAGCTTTTACTGTGAGCTTAAGCGAATCAACCACCAATGCGTTAAGTGAATCTTTGATACGGGTTGAGTCGACCTTATTTGTGATCTTGTTTTCGTATTCACTGGATATCTCATTAAATGTCTTCGGCTTAACATCACTCTTCTTCTCCTTGGAGTTGTTGAGGTAATCAACCAGGAAATATATGCCGGCTCCAATAGCAAGTATCAGAATAACGAGCAGCACCTTCTGAGTTACCGACCTGTTTGAAAATTCCGCCTTAGGTTCATCTTCATCCCGCCGAGGTTTCATATAATCCGGCTTATCATCTTCAATACTTTTTGAATAAACCTGTTCGGGCTCTTCATCATTCTTTACCGGATGATCGAGGACTGATATCCTGAGCTTGGAATCAGGGCTTGCCAAGTCTTTATTATCTTCGGATGCGAATTTGCGTTTCGCGTAGAAGCCGGACTTAGCCTTATCGTAATCGTTTAAGATCTGGTTTTCGTTTTCATTAAGGGCGCGCGCATAAGCTTTTATGAATGAGCGGATATATGTTTCAGGCTGGAAATCAAAAATGCCGTTCTCGATATTCTGCAGGAATTTGATATTGATCCTGCTCTCAGCGGAAATTTCCGCAATGGATATTCCCTTAAGTTCACGGAGCTTCTTCAGATCTGAGCCAAATTCCTTAAGCATTCATTTACATGGATGGAGATTCAAAAATAATATCGATTTTGTAAAAATAACCGAACTTATCAAGAATTTCAATTGAATTCAGCGTAAAATGACAACAATTTGAAGTATTTTTTAGAAACTGACGCCAGTGTAGTTTAGACCCAACGGATACAGAAATGAAATTCATTGGTATAGTCAATTTCCTTTCGTTCGCTGATTATTGCTTTGAATAACTTAGCAAAAATGGGTATATTTGTTGATTAATGCTTAATTTTTATAAGTTACCAAAGGATTATCTTAAGTTTGAAGGCGCCGAGAGGCTCGACCTGATAAACAGGCTTTCAACCAACCAGGTTATACCCCTTGAAACACACAAAGGTGTAAAGACTATTCTAACCAGCGATAAAGGCAGATTCGTTGACCTGTTAACTCTTTTCAACCTTGGTGAGTTTATTTTTGCGGAGTGCTCTTTTAATAACGCGGTAAATGTAATAACACATCTTGATAAATACACTATCATGGATGATTTTACAGTTACCAATTTATCGGGCACGCATGAAACGGTTTTGTTCTTCGGCGAAAATGCCGAACAGTTCATATCAATGCTAACAGGCGGAGATATTTCAGCATTAGAGGGAAGTGGATTTTTATTGACCTCAGAACATGATGCCATCGCTTTCAGAAGCGATGATATTCCGGGCGGGATTGAGTTTACCTACAGCGTGGATGACAAAGACTTCTGGACGAATGCTATTTTTTCGGAGGAAAACAAATCCGCTTTTGGGCTGAATGAGATAACAGCAGAGCAGTTTGAGAACTTGCGGATCGAATCCGGCATCCCGAGATTCGGCGCGGAAATTACCGACCTCACAAATCCGCTTGAGTGCGGCCTGAATAAATACGTAAGCTTCACCAAGGGCTGTTACATCGGGCAGGAAGTCATCGCAAGACTTGACGCATATGATAAGATAAGCAAGCACATGGTTGGCTTGAAGATAGCCGGCACTCCCGCTGAAATGCCTGCATATAGCGATAGGATAACAATTGACGGCAAAGAATGCGGCTTCGTTACAAGCGCCGCAAGTTCAGAAAAATTCGGTACTATTGGATTAGGATTTGTAAAGACGATCTTTTTAGATCACAATAGAAAATATTCCATTAAACACAAAGTTACATTAATTGACTGCAGCCTGGTCAAGCTTCCGTTTGCATAAAGTATAAAGTGCTGGTTCGGAATAGAATAAAACTATAACAGAAATTACAGGAGATAAAATGGCAATAAATATCAAAGAATTACTCGGCAGCGACGCTGCGCTTTTGGATCACGAATGCAAAACTATTTCAAAAGATGATTTGCATTTACCGGGTCCCGATTTTGTTGACAGGATCTGGAAAGATTCTGACCGCAGTCCACAGGTTTTACGCAACATGCAGGCAATATTCAATAACGGCAAGCTTGCAGGCACCGGATACCTCTCAATTCTGCCGGTTGACCAGGGAATTGAACATGCAGCGGGCGCGTCATTTGCACCAAACCCGATATATTTCGATCCCGAAAACATCGTAAAGCTCGCAATAGAAGGCCAGTGTAATGCAGTTGCAACAACGCTTGGAGTGCTTGGCGCAGTTTCAAGAAAATATGCGCATAAAATTCCTTTCATTCTTAAGGTCAACCATAATGAATTCCTTTCATATCCAAATAAATATGACCAGCTCCTGTTCGCAAGCGTTGAGCAGGCATACGATCTCGGCGCAGCAGGCATAGGCGCAACTATATACTTCGGCAGCGATGAGTCGGCAAGGCAGATACAAGAGATATCGCAGGCATTCCAGTACGCCCACGAAATGGGTATGACAACAATTTTATGGTGCTACCTCAGGAACTCTGCATTCAATGTAAAAGGTGACAAGGATTATCATCTCTCGGCCGATCTGACCGGGCAGGCAAATCATTTAGGAGTTACCATAGAAGCAGATATCATAAAACAGAAACTGCCTGAAAACAACGGCGGTTACCTTGCAACAAAGCATGGCAAAACCAGCAAGCTGGTTTATGAGAAGCTGACAACAGATAACCCGATCGACCTTACACGCTACCAGGTTGCGAACTGCTACATGGGCAGGTGCGGCCTGATAAACTCCGGCGGCGCTTCTTCGGGTGAGTCAGACCTTAAGGAAGCAGTAAAAACTGCGGTTATCAACAAACGTGCCGGCGGCATGGGCCTGATATCAGGAAGGAAAGCTTTCCAGAGGCCTATGAAAGATGGCGTGGAAATTCTCAACGCTATACAGGAAGTTTACCTTGATAAATCTGTAACCATCGCTTAAAAAAAGAATACAATAAGCATAATTGATTAAATCAAACCAACAAAATGAATAAAAAATTAAAAAAGGTAGCAGGCAAGCACAGAAAAAAACAGGCGAAAGTTAAAGCAAGGATCAAGGAATCAAAAGCCAAAGCAACCAAGAAGTAATGAAGAATGTTACGCTGCTGGTGTTCATCACACTGGCAGCTACATTTACTCCCATATTCGCAAAGCTCACAGTTGCCGAAATTTCCCCGCTTTCATTCGGTTTTTTCAGGTTCGGAACTGCGGCCATTCTGTTTTACATCACGCTTAAGGTCAGAAAGCTTGACCTCAAATTCGAACGGAAAGATTACCCGCGGCTGCTCCTGCTTGCCCTTCTTTGCATACCGCTTAACCAGTTCTTTTTCCTCACGGGAATAAAAATGTCATTTGCATCCCACTCGGGCATAATATACTCGCTGAATCCTGTTTATGCATACGTGGTTGCAGTGCTGTTCAAGTATGAAAAGTTCTATGTATCAAAGCTGTTTTCAATACTGCTTACCGTGGTTGGAATATTTTTCATTTTCTGGGAAAGCTTTTCCGGAACAACTGTTAACAACACCGTAGTAAGCGGTGATATATTGCTGCTATTTGCCGTACTGACATTTTCAATGTATTTAACGCTTGGCAAAACAACCATTGAAAAATACGGCGCGCTTAAAACTTCCACATTTGTATTCCTTGCCGGCAGCGTTTTATACATTCCCCTTTTCATTTATGACCTGCCGAACCTCTCGTTCGAAAAAGTCACATACATGGGGGTCATAGGCTATATTTACCTCTCGGTAGTTGTTGCATACCTTGCATATTTCGTTTGGTACTACGCATTAAAGCATATTGCCGTAAGCAAGCTTACAACGCTTTCTAATATTTCTCCACTGCTTACGGTTTTATTTTCAATTATATTTCTTGGAGAGCATATCTCATTATTTTTTGTAATCGGATCATTAATAACGCTTATCGGTGTATTTATAATGCACAGGGTAAGCATAGATATTTCATAAATTGGAAAAGTCGGAACTTAAAATAGGGCTTGCGGGCTGCGGCCATTTAGGCAAGATACACTGCAAGCTGATAAACGAGCTTGCTTCGGGAGATGATTCACTTATCTTTGCAGGGGTTTTTGATACAAATCCCGCTGCGGCAGAAGAGATCTCGAAGCTGTACGATGTAAAATCATTCTCCTCAGTTGATGAGCTATTGGCATCAGTGAATACACTTGTAATTGTAACCCCTACAATTACGCATTATGAGATTGCTGAGGCTGCTATCAGCAAAGGGATAAATGTGTTTATCGAAAAACCCGTCACAAGCTCGCTTGGGCAGGCAGAAAAGCTAATCGAACTTGCAGGTAAACACCCCGTTAAGATCCAGGTTGGGCATGTTGAGAGATTTAACCCGGCGCTAACCGCTTTAGATAAATTTGAAATGAAGCCGATGTTCATTGAATCGCACAGACTATCGCAGTTCAATCCGCGCGGCACAGATGTATCGGTAATACAGGACCTAATGATACATGATATCGATATCATACTTCATCTTGCCGGCTCACCAGTTGAAAAAATTGACGCCAACGGCGTTGCCGTTATTTCAGATGAAATAGATATAGCCAATGCGCGGCTAAAGCTTAAGAACGGCTGCGTTGCCAATCTGACGGCAAGCAGGATATCGCTTAAGAAAATGCGTAAGATGCGCATATTCCAGAATAATGCCTACATTTCGGTTGATTTCCTTAATAATAAGTCGGAGGTATTCAGGCTAACGGCGAAGGATTCTCCCGATGACGGGATGTCATTCCCCATATCAGATGAAAAGAAGATAGTATATGTGGAAGCAAAGGCCGATAGCCCGGAAAGTGCGAATCCGATAAGAAGCGAGCTTGCGAGCTTCTTTACAAGCATTCAGAAGAACGAGCCTGTTAAGGTTACTTTGGAATCAGGCAAGGAAGCCGTTGAAGTAGCAGATAAGATCATAGAGATAATAAAACAAACACAGAAGCAGAATTCATAAGCTCACTAAAATTGACCTCGTTCATAAAATCAAATAGCATATTAAACAGGATAGCCGATATCGCAGGCCGCACTAATGCAGATGCCTACATAGTAGGCGGCTATGTAAGGGATAGACTGCTTGGGCTTGATAAAACAGATATTGATATTACAGTAACGGGAGACTCCATAACCTTTGCAGAAGCTGTTGCAAAGGAATTTAAGGTTAAACCCGCGGCAGTTTATAAAAGATTCGGTACAGCCATGCTGATGTTAGGCGAAAATAAGATAGAGTTCGTTACCGCGCGTAAGGAAAGCTACACCGAAGACTCCCGCAAACCATTGGTTGAAAATGCAAGCCTTGAAGAAGACCTCGCGAGACGTGACTTTACGGTTAACGCAATGGCGGTTAAACTGACAGACAGCTCGGAAAGCGTAATAGATCTTTTCGGTGGAATGGATGACCTGAAGGATAAGGTACTTCGGACGCCGCTTGACCCCATAACGACATTCAGCGATGACCCGCTCAGGATGATGCGTGCATGCAGGTTTGCCTCGCAGCTTGAATTTGAGATCGCCGGTGATACTTTCCACGCAATGAAGCAAATGCGCGATAGGCTCAGGCTGAAATCCACCGGCAGCAGCGTAGTTTCGCAGGAGCGTATTACTGATGAATTCCTGAAAATAATAGCATCGCCAAAACCATCGATTGGATTAACGCTGATGTTCAAATCAGGTATAATGGAAGTAATTTTCCCCGAGGTTCATAACCTGCAGGGTGTTGACCAGAGGAAAGACTTTCACCACAAGGATGTATTTTACCATACTCTGCAGGTATTGGATAACATCTGTGCCAAAACAGATAACCTATGGCTAAGGTTTGCGGCATTGATGCATGATATTGCAAAGCCACCCACAAAAAGATTTGTAGAGGGCACAGGGTGGACGTTCCACGGACATGAGGATCTCGGTGCCCGGTGGCAAAAGAAAATATTTAACCGCTTAAAGCTTCCGCTTGACAAGCTGCCATATGTTGAAAAGCTCGTCCGGCTTCATTTGCGCCCCATTGCGCTTGCAAATGAGGGCGTTACTGATTCAGCGATACGCCGCCTGATATTTGATGCTGGCGATGACATAAACGACTTATTCACTTTGTGCAGGGCTGATATTACATCCAAAGATCCTTCAAAGGTAAAGAAATACCTCGAGAACTTCGACAAGGTTGAAGCACTGGTTGCCGAAGTTGAAGAGCGTGACCGCATCCGTAACTTCCAGTCACCTGTCCGTGGCGAGGAGATAATGAAGATATGCGGACTTGAACCTTCGCGCAAAGTGGGAATGCTCAAAACCGCGATAGAGGAAGCAATTCTGGATGGCATAATTCCCAATGAGTATGAAGCTGCGCTTGAGTATCTACACAGGATAAAAGACGATATTCTGAACCAAAGCAAATAATAATAGCGCGTACTTCCTCTGTATTAACTCTTAATAACTGAAATTTTTGTAAAGGTTTCCCCAAGTTTGTTTATGAACGGGGATGAAACTGTTTATGTACCTGTTTCAGGTAAGAAATGTCAACATGGGTATAAATCTGTGTTGTGCTTATATCTGCATGGCCAAGCATTTCCTGAATAGAGCGCAGGTCTGCTCCGCCTTCCAGCAGGTGCGTGGCAAAAGAATGGCGGAATATATGCGGGTGAATCTGTTTGGTAATTCCAGCCTTCTTAGAGTATTTGTTTATTATGTCCCATATAGCCATTCTCGAGAGCCTTCTGCCGCGCCAGTTCAGGAACAGGTATTCTTCCGAATAGGGTTTTTTGATTGCAGAACGCGATTTATCGATATATATTTTCAGCCATTCCAGCGAAGATGCGGCAGCAGGTACGATGCGTTCTTTGGAGCCCTTGCCGAATACCCGGAGCACTTCATCATGAAAAAGGACATTTGAAGTTTTGAGGTCAAGCACTTCGCTTACACGGAGTCCGCATGCATACATTATTTCAAGTATCGCCTTATCGCGCAAACCAAGCACGGAGGACTCGTCCGGCTGCGCGAGAATTTTGTTGATCTCTTCGACCGTAAGGACTGCGGGCAGATTCCTGCCAAGCTTTGGCGAATCAAAATACTCAAGGGGGTTGACTGATATTTTATATAGACCTGAATCCATTAGATGAACATAAAACTGCCTCAATGAGGAAAGCATTCTAGCCATCGAAGATGCGCGCAGCTCTTTTTTCAATGCAGCAAGAAATTTTTCCAGGTGTTCTTCCTTCACATCTTCAAAGCCGTATACGCCCTGTGAATCCAGAAAATCGCTGAACCTTTCAAGGTCAAACCTGTATGAATTTATGGTATTGGTCGAAAGGGATCTTTCAAGCTCGGCGTATAAAAGGAATGAGCTTACCTGTCTATCTTTGATATCATTGTGTGATTCAGGCCGCTCAGTCTTCTTCATCAGCAGTTTCAGGGTACTTTATTCTGTGATGATGGATACCGACGATAGTTTTCAGAAAGCTTTGTCTTATTTTGATAAGGTCTTTAAGTGTGAGGTCACATTCATCCAGCTCGCCATCAAGGAACCTTGCGCGGATGATCTCGCTGATCTGCGTTTCCAGCTTTGCAGGTGTGGGGTCTTCTATCGAGCGGGTAGCAGCCTCAACTGAGTCGGCAAGCATTACGATACCCGTTTCCTTTGTCTGCGGCTTGGGACCCGGGTACCTGTAGATATATTCGTGTGTTGTATCTATTTCTCCTTCTTCAGTCCTTGCCTTTTCGTAAAAATATGAAACAAGGTTTGTACCGTGATGCATAGGGATAAAGTCGATTATTTCTTTTGGCAGTCTGTACCTTTCAGCAAGTTTAATTCCATTCTTTACATGCGCAATAATCATTTTTGCGCTTAGCGAAGGATTCAGCTCTTCATGTTTGTTTGAATCCATTTGATTCTCAACAAAATAATCAGGGTTCATTATTTTTCCAATATCATGGTAATAGCAGCCTACCCTTGCCAGGATCTGGTTAGCTCCAATCTCTTTTGCTGCCTGTTCGGAGAGATTACCCATTATAATAGAATGGTGGAAAGTACCGGGTGCTTTATTGGAAAGGTCCCTGAGAAGCGGATTATTGAAATCACTCAGCTCAAGGAAAACAAGGTCTGTAGCAACGCGGAACACTCTTTCGTAGAAAATCAGTAGTCCGTAAGCCAAAATTGGCGAGAGTACAGCATTAAGCACTGCAGTGAAAAGCTGGGCTTTTATCATTCCGAAATCGTCAAAGCGCTCCAGTCCTACTGCAAGTATTGCCGCCACATATCCCAGAAGGATATAGATCATTGAGACAAATATTTGCGACCGGTTCTTGATATCACGGACAGAATACACAACAAGTACGGATGCGCAGAAATTAGGCACCAGGATATCATAATCACCGCCCCGTACGGCGGAAACAAGGATACAAATCACAATTATAGCGTAAACTGCAACGCGGGAATCAAAAATTATAGTAAGCAGCATAGCTGCAACCGGCACAAAAATGAGATATTCAATTGGGTAAGATATTTTTAGCTGCAGGCTTACATACGAGAATACGCATTGCAGAAGCAGAATTGTGGATATAAGTATGAGCTTCATGTTATCTTCAAAAATGCGCTGGCGCATCTTATACAGGAAAATTGCCAGAAGGAATACCATGAGCGCAACGAACAGAAATCTGCCAAGCTGCTGCAGGTAAAAATCCTGCGAGCCCATTTGTTCATTTCTTATACGCTTATATGATTCCAGCTTCAGCATTGTAGCAGCATTAATGGGTTCGTGCTTGCTTACAATCCTTTCATTTTCGCGCACCAAACCGAAGGTTTTAGGGACGGCATCCGTTACCGCTGCAAGTATCTTCTGTGTTTCAGCTTCATTGTAGATATAATCGGGGAAAACATACAGCCTTGCTATCTTATATGACGCTCCCCCAATTTCAATGTTTTTATAAAAACTGGTAAAATCGTTATTGAGTATTTTCTCAACCTCGGTTATATCCCTAACTTCGGAAAGATCTATTGTCTCTTCAACACGGTTCTTTATATAGGATATTTTTTTGGATGTGATCTTGCTCTTGGGCAGATCGATGATCTTTTTATCGGCAACCTGGTTTATGGATTGGATTATCTTCTTTCGGAATGCATCAACAGATGCCTGTGAGCTGAAAACCGATCTCAAGCTGTTCCATTCAGCTTCGGTTAAAGAGACACGTAGCCCGGCTTTGAGATTATTCAAGCCCTGTTCACTGAAAGTTCGTTTTTCTTCCGGCAGTGATTTTTCTTTTTCCATGCCGATATCATAATCAACGATCTTTTCTATTCTGGATAACTCGGAATTAAGGGAATCCAGCCAGTTTGAGTTTGCTGTTGCCGAGGTATTGATATCGAATACGGGAAAAACCTGTTCACGTGCGGCTTCAACTTCCTTCAGGTAAACCGATTCACTTTTGTAAATAGGGAAACTGAAAGAGGCTATGAGGTCTTCCTTGCTCCAAACCATTCCGACCACGTAATCGGTCTCAATGGTTTCATACTTTGGGAACATTGCTGTAATTAGGATAACAGTAATAAGGGCAATAAAGAACTTAACTGTCTTATCGCTTCTGAAATCTGTCTTGTTTTTTCCTGATTTAGCCAATAAACTAGTTTACCCCGTTCAGGCAAAATTAACAATAAAATTGTTTTTTAAGTGTCCAGATATAAAGGGACAGGCGCAGTGCAAAAACAATCGCAAATATTAACTAAATGCCGAAACAGGCTGAAAATCAGCCTATAGCATAAAACGTAGAGTATTTGGTCTTTCCGTCAACAACATACTCGCCAAGAATTTTAGTGGTCAGACCGTAAATGGTATCATCCATCTCATCTTCCAATCCATCAAATTCAGCCTCATCTTTCAGGATATATACTTCGGAAAAGCTGTTTTTCCTGTTCTTATCCTCTACTATCATATAATCATGTTTAGTATTGGATTTGATGTATGTTACAAGCTCGTTTGCAGAAGCCAGATATTCATCCCTTTTTTCGGGATATACGTCGTAACTGATTTGAAATAATATTCTATTCATACCCTGCTAATATAATTTTAAGCAATTTTAATTGAAAGTGCAATTTTTTAGTCAAATTTGATTAGTTGGAATGATATGTTAACTAATCTGAGCGTAAAAACTGTCAGGCTGATGGGATTTTAATTGGTTTTATTATCATTTAGGTTTTTGCTAAATTCGTAGCAAAGCAGCGGATTTATTGGTTGCCTGCTTTTTTTTAACTAATTTACTACAGAATCAATACAGAGAACACAAATACTCACTCAGCTGAGAATCCTTCCGGAAGGAAGAATCTTAAATACCTTCTATATCTTTCACTCGGAGCTTTAGGTGTTGTTTATGGCGATATTGGCACAAGTCCGCTATACGCCCTTAAGGAGTGTTTTTCAGAGCTGCATGGAGTAAGACCTACACACGATAATGTGCTTGGCGTTCTATCGCTGGTATTTTGGGCCTTAGTACTTGTTATTTGTATAAAGTATCTAATTATAGTAATGAGGGCAGATAATGAGGGCGAAGGAGGAATACTCGCATTAATGGAGCTTGTCCGTCCGAAAAATTACGGCTGGGGATACATTGTGATCATCAGCATGGGATTATTCGGGGCAGCTCTGCTTTACGGTGATGGGATAATCACGCCGGCAATCTCTGTTCTTAGTGCTGTAGAAGGATTGGGAATTGCCACACCATTTTTTGAACATTATATTATCCCTATCACATTAATTATTCTTTTTTTGCTTTTCTACTTCCAGAAGCGTGGAACAGGAAAAGTTGGGGCAGTTTTTGGTCCTATAATGATCATTTGGTTCATTACAATAGCCATACTGGGTGTATCTGCAATTATCAGAAATCCCGAAGTACTTCAGGCAGTAAACCCGCTTTATGCCTACAGCTTCTTCATACATAACGGGTTTCATGGATTTGTAATTCTCGGTTCTGTCTTTCTTGTTGTTACTGGCGGCGAAGCACTTTACGCGGATATGGGACATTTTGGTATTCGCCCAATAAAATACGCATGGTTTGCTATAGTACTTCCATGTCTTCTGTTGAACTATTTTGGCCAGGGCGCGATGATGCTGCAGAATCCCCAGGCCGCTGCAAACCCATTTTATTACCTGGCTCCTGAATGGGCACTTTACCCAATGGTAGTAATTTCCACTTTGGCAACAGTAATAGCTTCACAGGCTCTGATTTCAGGTGCATTTTCAATAACACAGCAGGCTTTGCAGCTCGGTTACCTGCCGAGAGTCAGGATAATCCATACATCACAAGAGGAACGCGGACAGATATATATACCTCAGCTTAACTGGCTGCTTTTCATCGGAACAATAATGCTGGTGCTAAGTTTCAAGAGTTCAAGCAACCTTGCCGCTGCTTACGGAATTGCCGTAACTTCAACCATGGTTATCACAACAATACTGGCTTTTGTGGCAATGAGAAAACTATGGAAATGGTCATTACCTCTCGCTGCAGTACTATCGCTATTCTTCATTGTGATTGATCTTGCGTTCTGGGGCGCAAACCTTCTGAAAGTACTTCATGGCGGATGGGTACCGCTTGTTATAGGTGCTTTCATTTACCTTATTATGACAACCTGGCATTGGGGCAGGAAAAAACTATTGGCAAAGATCGAAGAAGAGACTCAGCCAATAGAAAAATTCATCGACGAAGTGATGAGCGTAAGGCTTGTTTCCACTCCCGGTACAGCAATATATATGTCGAGCAACCCTAAAGGCACTCCGCCAGCCCTGGTAAAGAATATGAAGCATAACCGGGTGCTTCACAAACAAATAATTGTATTAAGCATAATCTTTAAAAAGATACCGCACACTGTGATCGAAGAATCAATTGAGGTTGAAAATCCGACTGATGGATTCTACAGGGTTATTGCACCTTACGGATTTATGGATAATGCGAACATACAGCAGATAATAGATGTACTTAATACAAAAGGGCTTTCAATAAACATTAACAAGACAACTTTTTTCCTTGGCCGAGAGCTGATAGTAGCAAAAGAAAAATACGGATTAACAAGGCTCCGCAAGAAGCTGTTCATACTTCTCTCACGTAATTCCCAAAGGGTTACCGAATTCTTTAATATTCCAAACGACAGGGTATTCGAGGTAGGTTCACAGATAGAGATTTAAACTTTTAAAAGCATTCTAATAGCCGGCAGCTCGCACTTCATCTTCATTCATACCGAAATAGTGCGCAATTTCATGAACAAGCACTTCCCTCACTTTTTCTTTAAGCTCATCCATCGTACTGCATACCCGTTCAATATTCTTTTGGAATAGTATTATCCTGTCCGGAGTCGTGTTCATGTAGTAAGTATTCCTGTAAGTGTAGGGTACTCCGGAATAAATCCCGAGAAGCATATACTTATCATTAAGTCCTACCCTCCCGAGATCAGCTTCACTGGGGTATGGCTCAACCATAAAAACAAGGTTCTCTATCTTATCCTTAAAAGGCTCAGGAATAGTATGCAGCGCTTCTTCCATCAGTATTGAGAATTCTTCTTCCGAAACAGATATCATTTTCTGCCCTCCCTTACAAACGGAACCGTAATATCCACGATCCTGAATTTTTCGCTGTACTTGTATTTCCTGGTATAACTTGAAAGATGTGATCTGACCCAATCACTCATCGATCTGTGATCACTGAATTGTGAGTGATGTTTTTCTATCAGGCTGATCTTTTTTCCGATATATTTTGTGATGTTTTCGTAGTAGTTAGGCTTATCAGGACCAAAAAACCAGAATTGCTTAACCGCATGGGGCTCGCCGGGCAGAAGATACCTGTTGCGGGCTGCAAAAACCGCGTCAAATGAAGCTTCAGAAATAGCACGATGATCCCTGTGGAGCAAGTTGACGCTTTCAAACGACCTGTTAGCCGGATCAAAAGTAAAAACTATTCCGGGCTTTACCTTTTTAATTATTCTAGCAAGCTTAACCCTTAAGCCGTCGTCGTTCGGGAGAAGGCAATCCCTGTAGTTGAGAAAAAATACCTTTTTAACACCAAGCAGCTTCGCTGCTGCAAGCTGTTCCTTATGGCGGGTTTTTATTCTAAGTGATTTAGGCTTATGGTCAATCTTGAATCCATTTTCGCCATTGGTTGCAACTACAAAATAAATATCATATCCCTGTTCGGCAAACTTAAACATAGTGCCGCCGCAGGAGAACTCAACATCATCAGGATGTGCGGATATTGCAAGCAAAACCTTATTTTGCATTGTAACGATCCAGCTTAAATGTTTCACCCAGATACAGCTTTCTCACCATTTCATCGCCTGCAAGCTCCTCAGATGTACCCTGCCTGAATATCTTTCCTTCAATAAGTATGTATCCCCTATCAACAATTGAAAGAGTTTCATGCACATTATGATCTGTTATCAATACTCCAATGCCCTTATTTTTCAGCTTGGCAACTATCTTCATTATTTCTTCTACAGCGATCGGATCGATACCGGCAAATGGTTCATCAAGCAGTATGAACTTCGGGTCGGTAGCAATAGCCCGTGCTATTTCAGTTCTTCTTCTTTCTCCACCGGATAAGACATATCCTTTGCTGCCTGAAATATGAGTGATTCCGAATTCTTTCAGCAGAGATTCAGTTTTTTCCTCGCGTTCTGATCTATCAAGCGGCATAAACTCAAGCACTGAATAGATATTCTGGTAAACTGTCATTTTCCTGAATATTGAAGCCTCCTGCGGCAGATAACCAATCCCTAGCCTTGCCCTTTTATACATCGGCTCAGCGGATATATCATGCCCATCCAGAAGGATCTCACCTGAATTGGGTTTTATCATGCCAGTTATCATATAGAATGTAGTGGTTTTGCCCGCACCGTTGGGCCCAAGCAGACCGACTATCTCTCCCTGCTTAACAGATACAGATACAGTATCAACAACATTCCGTTTACTGTACTGCTTTACAAGGTTATTTGCTTTAAGTATCGAAGGCACTTCCTAGTTCATCTCCGCTTTTAGACGTGAAACAAGTTCGGCAAGAATATGTCCGCTTTTGCCTGCAAGCAGTTCATCCATTTGAGATGTTATCGCTGTTGGGCGCGGATTGATCTCCGCTGCATATGCGCCTGTGCGCTTCGCAATAACAGGCAGCATTGCTGCAGGATACACTTCAGCTGAGGTTCCTATCGAAAGGAATACATCTGAATTTGCTGCGCGGTCTTCTGCGAATTCAAGAGCCTTACGGGGCAGCATTTCGCCGAACCATACTACATCCGGCCTGATAAGCCCGCCGCACTCTGAACATTTCAGCACTTTTTTTTCATTAACATCAACTTCATCAATAAAGGTTCTGCACTCAATGCAAAAATTCCTTTCTATATTTCCGTGAAGCTCAGTAACATTTTTGCTGCCTGCCCTGAAATGCAGGTTATCGATATTTTGAGTGATAAGATTGAACTCGGGAAAAATCTTTTCCATTTCGGCGAGAGCGAAGTGACCGGGATTCGGCTTAACATCGCGCATTATCTCTCTTCTGTGCTGGTACCAGCTCCAAACAAAATCAGGGTCGCTCATGAACGCCTCGAAATTTGCCAGCTGTTCGGGGCGGAATTTCTCCCAAATACCGCCGGGATCCCTGAAAGTTGGGACACCGCTTTCCGCAGATACGCCCGCCCCGGTTAGAACTGAAACCACCCTGGCTTTTTTCAGCCTTTGTATTAGCTCCGCAGAGAATTCCACTACTGGCGTATCCTTCTGATTATTGTTATCATTTCCCTAACGGCATTTTCAAGCCCCGTAAATGCTGCCCTTGCAATTATTGAGTGCCCGATGCTTACTTCATCAATTTCCGATATATTGGCAATTGCAGTGATATTCTGGTAGTTCAGTCCATGTCCGGCATTAACTCCCAGCCCAAGTTCTTTAGCTGTCAGAGCGGTCTGCCTGATCTTTTCAAGCTCAGTAACTATGTCTTCCGGAGTTTTCATCCTTGCGTACTTTCCGGTGTGAATTTCTATCATATCTGCCCCCATTTCCAGTGCAAGGTCTACCATTTCAGGGCTTGGCTCGATGAACACACTTGTTTTAATGCCGGCTTCTTTAAGTGATTCAATTGCCGGACTTACTTTAAATTCCGTTGCCGAAAGGTCAAGACCGCCTTCGGTAGTAAGTTCCTGTCTTTTTTCGGGAACTAGAGTGGCCATGTATGGCATGGTTTCGATCGCGATCTTAACCATCTCATCTGTAGCCGCCATTTCAAGATCAAGCTTCGTTTTTACTGTTTCCTTAAGTATCTTCACATCGCGATCGGTAATGTGCCTGCGGTCTTCACGAAGGTGACAAACAATACCATCGGCGCCGGCAATTTCGCATATTCCTGCTGCCAATACTGGATCAGGTTCATTTTCCATCCTTGCCTGGCGAAGTGTTGCAATATGATCAATGTTAATGCAGAGTCTCATTATATTAGATATGTTAATTTACAAAAAGTTTAACAAATGAATCGATCCCGATTCCATATGACTGTGATTTATACCGCAATACGGAAATCACGTCGATAAAGATCATAACGCTCCAGTGGACTATGAAGCAGTAAATGAAAGAATTTGATCTCCATGCCTGGATGCCTAGTATTAATCCTGCAAAAATGGAAGAAAATGTTTCAATATCCGGCTTACCCCTGTGTAAAATAAAGAACGGTATCATCTGGATAAAAATTGCGTAGTAGCCAAATCTTTGCTTTAGCCCGAACATCATATACCCGCGCCAGAAAAACTCCCAAGCAAACATGTAGAAACCCACAAAAAGCTCGTAATAAAGCAGTACAGAAATATTTTCTCTAACGAACGGTCCGCCCTGCGGGTAAGTTCTAGCGAAGCTTTCATTGCCGGAAGCTATCCACAAAAATGGCAGCATCACCCCGACAAAAAGCGCAGAAGATTTCAGGCCGAACTTGTAATCCCCAACACGAAAACCGTAGTCAGAGGGCTTTCCTTTCAGGACAAGAGGGATAAGGATAATAGGAATAACAAACATCAGGAAACCATCGGCGGAAAACCAGTATAGCGCGCTATAGAACTTATCGTCGCTTGTATCGAAAACTTTCCTGAAGAAGTTTGGAGACGCATAATGCATTGAAAGGAAAGTGATAACCGCAACAGATAAGAAAATGAATGTCTCCTTAAAGCTCAGAGTCTTAATTGCTGCGAAAAGAGAGGATATTTCTTCTTTAAAGTTTTTGATCAAGTCTTAGTACTATTTCTTTTTTATTACGTATTGTATAATATCAGGTTTAACAGCCAAAACAACACAACCCGGGGGTATTTCAAAATACGGCACAACAGCTCCTGTGGTATCCTGCAGTATTTTGAAATAATCCACCTTAGCAATGATATTGGAGCTCTCGATCTCCGCCAGCTGGTTAACGCCGCCTTTAAGCTGCACAGTCACATTTTGCGGAATGAGTAATACCTCTTTATCTTCGGGAATGTTTGGTACCCTGATTTCGACATTTTCAAAGTCTTTTTCCGCAGTAAGTTCAATATTCACATTCAGCTTGACTTCATTCTGCGAAAGCCACAAGAGGTTCGAAAGGCTGTCTGAGATGAAGATGTTCCTTGTTATGCCGGCGTTTACATTATCAAACACCATATACCTGGTGTTTAAGTGACTAATGTTCTTCAGCAGGTCAATTGACCCGCCTATCTTGATGCTATCCGGCTGTAAAGACGGCTTACCCACAACCTGGTACCCTTCCCTGCAGTTTACCTGCAGATGCGGCAGCAGCTTGACATATTTTTCTTCATAAGAATCCACCTTAACAAATAGTGTTTCCGGGTAGACCGAAATTATGTCAAGGTTCTGGGAAAGATCCAGATTGGTTTGAAGGTAGTCTTTCGTAAGGATGCTGAAACTCTCCTTTTTCTTCGCAGAAACCTCGTAATTGAATTCCAGATTCAGTGATGTAAACAACCGTATCAGGTTCCATCCTACACCCCTGAACTTGACTTCAAGGTTCAACGGGATATTTCCTGAAACAGAATAAGGTTTGTTTACCTTAAAGTTTACAGGTATTGTTTTTTCAATTTCGTAAACCTGATTAAGATTTAGCGATAGCCACAGGACTACCGAAAGCATAAATGAGGCAATTACAATATGATATCTGAATTTGAACAATTTTATATTGATATTACGAGTTTCAAATATCTTAAATAAATTTGTTTGTTTAAATCCTAAACGACATGACATAAAAAAACCGGCATTACTGCCGGTTTTTAGAATTTATCATTTAATATTGAGCCTGCTTTTCCAGTCGTCATCCCTGATCTCATTCTGCGCTGTAGAGTGTATAAGGATGTAGTCGCTGTTTCCAGCGCTATTATCCATAAATACGAATATCGCACCTCCCTGGATATTGTTGTAAGTCCATATCTCATATGCACGTGTTGAGCCTTCGTAAGGATATCTTTCAATCTCACTGTATTTGCCGTAAATTGCATAAACTCTGCCTCTATCAGTCTTCCAGCCGTCCCTGAAATCGCTCTTAAAGTTCTTGTTAGCATAGTCAATTCTTGAGAAGTAATCTTTCTTGGGAATATAAGGTGCAATGCCTTTCCAGTACTTAAACATATACATTCTTTTTTGATCCAGTTCTTTCAGGGCTTCATATTGTTCCTTTTGTTTATCAGACATCAGGTATATAGCCTTTTTGAATTCGTCATCGACCTGCTGTTCGGGCATTTTCGGATATTCACTCAGCAGATACTCATTTTCTATATCTGTCAGATTTTGATTATTATTGTTTGTGATATCATCATTAAAAATATAAAAATACTTAAATGAACGGAAAAGCTCGGTATCCTTAGAATCAAGCAATTTGACAAAGAGCAGGTACTTATTTGATCCCAACTCTGAAACATCAAGAGAGCCATATTCTACTTTGGATTCCGATTTCACTTCATACTTTTTAGAAGTGTTCTTTATTTCGCTGCCATCTGCGTTAGCTATTGTAAAAGCGACTGAGTAATTATCTCCGAGTTTTTCCTTGCTCAGGCCGTATAGCTCAAGGTAATAATAAAGCTTTGAAAGGTTTTTACCGAATAAGCCTGAAGGATTTGGAGTTACCTCAAGAGTATTCTTGTAAAAAATATTACCCTCATCCGTGCTTTTGACAATTCCTGTACCAAGCTGAATTGTGCTTAGGTTCAGTTCATTCGCGGCAAAAGGTTTGAGCACAACCTCTTCTTCAGCGGACCTGGATTTAGAAGGGTCATTGTAATCACTGGCCTTCATTTTGATAGCATATGTGCCCGGATCAAGCAGTATGTTCAACTGGCCTGTAAGTTTAAAATCTTTGTTAGCGCCGGAGGTGTCATTCAGTGTTACCGGTATTCTGAAATCCTTGAGCACTACGGTTTTTGAAAGCGACTTATTTACTACTTCCAGTTCTAGCTTTCCGCCTGCCTCATAGCCGGCTGATTCCTTTTTAAACAGAAGTTCGTCGGCTGAAAACGAATAATAAAACTCCAGAAAAACCTTTGATGACTCGTCTCTGAAAATCGCATAATCAAAGTCAAATGTCAGGTTATCCTGCGCATTTATTGAAGAAAGAACAAGAAATAAAAAGAGAGCAGTTTTAAGTATCTTGGACATATTCGATATATTGACAAACAGAAAATGCCATTTACCGGAAAGTAAATGGCATTTTCAAAAATAAATTTATAGAAATACTGAACTAGAAGCCCATAGTGAATGAGAACCACTGGTTACCATTGAATTTCTCGGTAATCCTGTATGAGTAATCCAGTCCAAGCCTTACTGTTCCGAACGGATACTGGAGACCAACACCGAATGAAGGACCGAATAAGCTCTGGTCTTTCTTGGTTACACCGTCTTCAGTTTTGTAATCAGGCATGAATGCATAAGCGCCCCTTAAGAATACGTAGTTGTTATAGTTGTATTCAAGGCCGAACCTGTATTCATCACTTGAAAAGTTATTGTTCTGGAAAGTAGTTGATAGCTGAACATTGTTCTTCTTGCCCATCGGGATATCATAAGATATACCGAGCTCAAGTGTAGTGGGCAGAGAGAAATCCTGCAGGGTAACCCTTCTGGGTTCCTGAGTTGAACCGCTGGGTGTACCTGCAGGTTCGTAATACTGATCCAATCCGCTGCCATCAAATGTCATTGAAGGTCCGAAGTTCTTTAAGGCTACACCAAACTTCAAGCCTGACTTGCCGGCTAAATACTGCAATCCAAAATCAACCGCGAAACCGGTTGAAGAAACTGTCAATATCTGCTCGTAGATCACTTTTACTGTTGCACCAAAAAGTATCTTATCAGACATTTTTCTTGCGTAAGAAACAGATGTTGTAAGATATGTAGGTGACCATGTTTCGCCTGTACCATCCGGGCTTTGTAAAGTTGTAACAAGCTCATCATTTGAAAAGCTAAGTGATTTTAAGCTTGCTCCAAGAACACCCATGCCGCCAAGATCAACAGCACCGGCAACATAGTTGATATTGATATCAGCAATATATTTCATATGTGAAGCCAGAACCTCAGTCTTTGAATTCATCATGGAAAGACCTGCAGGGTTCCAGTACATTGCATCAATTCCCATAGTAGATGAGATCATGGAACCTCCTAATGAGGTTCCTCTTGATCCAACCGGAATTAGCAATTCCGGTGCTGCAGAGGTACCGTATTTACTACGGTCCCCTGCAAAGCTAATGCTTCCAAACAGCAGTGTAAATATCAATGCTGATTTGGCAGCTTGTTTTATCTTATGATATAATTTCATTTTAAGCTCCTTATTGATTTTTTTACAATACTGTTTAGAATGAGTCAATTCTTTCTTCGGGTGTGAAAATAGCCAGTTTAATGGTCTTGGTTCCAATACCCGGGGCATCTATGAATGCAATATAGATTCCGCTTGCAATAGGAATTCTATCAGTATTCAAAAGATCCCAGTTAATTGTTGTCGTATTATCATTCTTATTGATCTGCCGCACAAGATTTCCATTCAGTGAATAAATGTAGATTGTGGCCTGTTTAGGCATATTCATGAATTTCACGAACCTGTCAAACGGGCTGGTTTCCTGGGCATGGCCGCCATAATATGGATTAGGCACAACCCTGACCGCAGATAGCTCGCCTCTTTGTGAAGCAATCTCAGTACTGCCGATAATAGGAGCAGTTGTTGGATTTGTTTCAATTACAGTTATTGTTCCGGGACTCTGCTGATACTGAAGCCTGGTGTATGGAATAATTTCCAGAACATCACCATTGTTGAATGCAGGCCCGTTATTAATAAGTTTTGGTGACCAAACATACTGAATATCCATCAACCTGAACTGAGCTGTAAACTGAAGGTTCTTTGAAGTATAAAACGTATTCGGATTTGGATCATATGTTGAATACATCATATAAACAAATTCCGCACCTCCGTCACCTGTTGCTTTTGGGTTCCATGTGCCGCTGCTATCTGCATCATAGAAAGCAACGTTCACCTGTCTCGGTACTGTTGAGTTAGTATCCTGCGGATCATCAATCTCTACCTTAAAGGGAATATCGACGTAATCCTGGTAAGGAGCATTGGTAAATGATCCCCTGTACCTGTAAGCTTTCTGCGTTGTTCCAAAAGTGATTTTTACATTCTTCAAAGCAGAAATTTTAAGGAATGGTAAATCGATCTTGGAATTGTAACCGCTTCTGTAGGCAGTTCCGGAAGGCCAGCTTAGACCCATCGAAATGCTCTGAGGCGGTGCATAGTTTGTAAATAAAAGCTTCAAACTGGCTGTATCGGCACCGGTAAGATTGCGTGTCCCACCGGAATACTTCCAGCCATAATTGACAGACTGAGTTCCCGGGCCCGGATCCTTTATTACACCGTAATTCAGTTTATTAATAGTATCAGCTTTAAAGAGGATACCATCAGCTATATAAGCATCGTTGTTTAGCGGCGAAATATTCCTAACCCATCCTAAAATAGTATCTACCTGGGAATTCTGAACCCTGACTATGTTGTATGTTGAATCATCTCGGAACACCATTTTATACGTTGCACTTACAACTTTGTAAGGATCCAAAACTACCGGGAGGAATACTTTGTCCGGTTTGTTAATTGAGAGTGTATCCAGTTTTTTGTTAGTTAACTGTGTTCCAATCATAGAATAATTTGGAACAACATTTAGAAGCTGTGATGAAACAGGATTTTCGAGAACCTTAAATGGCGGCTGTGCGTTCGGGTTTACACCGTAAGCCGTTACAGCAAAACGATAGTTAGTCCCGTTTATAAAGAAAGTGTTCGCACCGGTTGGGAACTGGTTAACCGTCAAAGTAATATTCCTGGAAACCCCGCTATTGCTTCCAAACGCTGTGGGCTGGAACTGGATCTGTGTTGTTCCATTTGGCTGAGTAACCCTAACAGAATCATATACGATAGTGATATTATCTTTAACATCAAACGTAGCCAGCAATACCCTGTCAGAAAGGTTTTCACCTGCTGTTCCTTCTTTTACCTGATATAAGTTATAACCCTGGAACTTCCAGTAGCCAGTCTGTCCAAGATTATCGAAGACATTATATGACTCAGAGATATTTCCCCAATACAGTGTTACTTTTCCATCGCCATCAGCCACAGCAGAAACCTGCGGGGGAGGAGGGAGAGGAATAGCAGCAAAGTTAGAGTTGTAAAATGTCTGAACCCTTTTTGCGTTATCAAGCAATACACATACGCTTTTGAAGTTATCAGAACCGCGGCCTACAAATGCACCAACCACTATTACCTGTGTATCAAGAGAATTCATTGTAAATGGTCCGCTGCACTGCAGGAATCGTTTATCACCGGCAGTTGAATCATACCAGCCTGTAGGAGGAGATTGACAAACATTACCATTATATCTGTATTTGGATGGTCCCGGAGGTGTAGCAGCCCAGTTAACTAACTGATTACCGCATCCATCTTTACCCTGCATAAAATAATATGCTCTAAAAGCTTCATCGGGATCACCTAAGCACTCATTACCACCATTCAAAAAAGTATTATAGCTAGTTAGCCCAAGTGATCTATAGCCTACCAGTGTATCATATGGCAGGAAAGTAGAGTCACTCGGATTCCCTGTGAAAACGTAAGGACTTTGGAGATATTTGAAACCAATAGCAGGAGGCGCTGAACCATATCCGCCATCATCCTGGTTATCAAAGTTATAAATATAGCCAACATTATTTACTGAATCGCAGCCCGCTGCGTCATCATCAGATACATTTCCAATATCAGCGTCATTTCCAATAGCTGTATAAACACTATCCCAGGTATTGCTGCTCTTGTTAATTAGCTTCCATTTTACAAAATACATATCCGTCAAACCCGGTGAAAGAAAAGCAAATGCTGTCATCTGGATTTCTACACCAAGAGGAACTGTGCCGCCTGGCAACGAAAGTGTTGAAGCATGAACGCTATTTGTACAGTTTGTATAATCCATAAAAACTGTCCAGATTATTTCGTCCGGTTTTGCTTCGCTGTTTCCGATACCGGGTCTATCTCCCCCGTTAAATCCGGGCTGATACCCGGGAATTCCGTTCACTTCAACATATGGGGCGCCTAAATCTACCGGCCAAGAAGCCCAAGTGTCATAGTTCATTGTATAGACTCTGTTACCAGCAGTCTTTGTTCTTGTACCTCCCAAATTGGCAAGGTTCTCATCTACCAGGCTTACTTGATATATCTTGAGCCTGGGGTCATTGCAAACAGACGAACCCGGAACCTGTCCAACGACAGGTATGTTTCCCGGTGAGAAGTGTGAATCAAAGAATGAAGCTGCTAATCTCAATTCACCATTTACTTTTCCTCCAACCCAAATTCCGGATGAATAGTCAATTGTCAACCTCTGATTTGAGGCTACCGGCCAAATCATACCTGGCGCAGTACTTGGAAAAGTGATCTTATCGTAATTAAATAGACCATCACTCCTGAATACAGTATTGATGTTATTTACCTGCAGGAAGTTATTCTGCACTGAAGCATTTAGCCTTGGGATATGCCCTTTTCGCTCTTTTGAAAGCGTTTGATTTACAGGGGCGAAACACACCACCCCTGTAATCAATACAAAAAGCATTATATTTAATATTTTTTTCATATTAGTTAACACTCCGATGTTTAGTTAAAGAATAATCTGAATCCGAGCCTTACCTGCCTTGGAGGACCGTAGTTATTAATTGAGTGCGATCTGATCTTATAAAGCTCAACAGCTTTAGAGCCATTCTGCTGTGCCCAGAGCTTTCCGGGATAGCTATCTAACCAGCCTGTATTACCAGGTTCTCCGGAGGTTGCGAATACATCGTTTACAAGCTCCTGATCTAGTACGTTTATAGCAAGCAGATATAGATTTGCATTCAATTTGTTGAATATCTTGAATGTTTTGTCAACCTTCAAGTCAAGCCTGATATTCCATGGCGAGTATGCTGAATTTAAAGGCGCAATTGGCCTATTACCACCAACAGAAGTTACGACTGCCAATGGATCTCTTGAATTATCAGATGGAGTGTAAGGCCTGCCTGAGTTAAAACTAAACAAAGCGTTGATGCCAAGCTTGGAAAGCACTCCGCCCCAGAATCCTTTGGGTACATCAGATACTCCCCACCTGTAATCTAACTCTACAGAGCCGGTATGCCTCTGATCATAGTCAAGTGCTGAGGGTATCTTAGGAGTTTCATCACCGTTATAAGCGATGTTGCTTTGTGAATTTACATCCGAACCCGTTCCTGATGCAAATGACAATCCATAAGAAATTGTTGCTCTGAGTCTGTTGATCCTTCTGAGATCTAAACTGAAATCAACACCTCTTACTATACCAAAATCACCATTATCATAGATAGCAAAGCTGTATGAGTTATCATAAGCTTTAATGTTCTTTGCCTGTACCAGGTCCGATGTTTCCTTGTAATATGCAGTAACGCCTACTGTTACATAATCACCCGCTGTGTGCTTGATACCCAATTCATATGCAGTTGTTTTTTCGGGTTTAAGAAGCGGATTGTTGAACACAGTAAAGTATCCTACTCCACCATTCGCAAGGTCCCTCAGAACTCTTTGGTTTGTATAGAGGTTCTCGAGAGCTGGCAGCTGGATAAATTTACCATACTGTGCATGGAAGACTGTCTTATCAGTGATCGGGAAAGAGAAACCAAGCCTGGGGCTGACTTCAAATGTCTTTTCAACCTTAGTATAATCAGCTTCATTTAACTGTCCATCTGCACCTTTGAGATCTCTGTAATCGATCGGTACTATTGTATTAGGATCCATATAGTCAACCCTTACACCGATGTTTGTGTTAAAGTAATTGAACTCCATTTTATCCTGAAGATAGAATGCTCCAATTCTTGGTTTTTTAGGACCTTCTGTAACATTCAAGCCATCAACATAATAGTCTTCTTCAATTTCATTTCCAAAAACATCGTAACCGTAAGCATCCATAAAGTTAGCGTTTGCATCAAGTTCTGTAATTACAGGATAATTTATAACGCCTCCCGGTGCCACATTAACATATTTATTCGGATTAGCAATTGAACCGAACCCGATCACATTTGCAGTATAATTCCTTACTTTGAACTGTTTATACTCTCCACCAAATTTTAACTCATGGTTACCAAGTTTCTTGGTTAGTATCTGGTGTGTTACATTAAGATTAAACGACATAGCCTGTGTGTTCTTAAGCGTAACCAGGCCGCTAACTGTTCCCGGATTTCTGAAAACCCTGAAATTAGCGCTTGAGGATACTGTACCGCCCATACTGGAAATGCCGGGCACTGTGTTTGTATCACCATACGCAAGAATTGAAGGATAAAGATATCCGTCTTCTCCTGGAAGGCTTGGGATGTTTTCTCCAATAAAGAACTGGCCGTCACCTCTCTTGTATGAACTTTCAAGATATGAAGCCTGCAGATCATAAAAAGTCTTTGAACCGAAAAGTTGATTCAGTTTAACATATCCCTGCAAGTTCTTATCTTTAACAAGCGGGTTATGATATGAATTGTATTTTCCGAAAGAACCGGTCCACAACCTGGAAGTTTCTTCATTTCCGAAAAATCCGGCAGTCAAAGTCAGCTTCAACTTGCCCTTTGTCATTTCGTCTATGCTGATAATACTCTTGCCTGTATAAGCCTGGCCGCTTCTTGAAAAGTTTGGAAGGATTCCATCCTCTGACCAAAGCTCGGCAACACTGGTTGTAATTGGCTGGTCAACAAGACTAAACGTCTTCTCGTAGCTGCCATACAATGACCAATACTTGCTTAATTTCTTAGTAGGTATAACGGGACCGCCAAGGCTTACGCTGTATACATTGTAGCCCTGCGATTTGGTATTAATATAATCACCTGCGATAACATCAGAAACGAGCTCTACTGAACCGCTGTAATTTGACTGCGCGGAACGGGTAGTAACGTTAATAACACCGCTAAGAACGTTTCCGTATTCAGCGCTAAAACCACCCGTTAGAACCGATAGCTCCTGAAGCGCGCCGTTTGAAACACTTGCCGTAGAAGTTCTGTCAAGCGGATTGTTAGTAACGACACCATCAATAATGATCTGAGTTTCACCGTTTCTACCGCCCCTGATGTTGATGTTCTGTCCTTTTTCATCCTGAACAACACCACTGGTTTTAGCCACGATATTCTCGATACCTCTGATACCGGTATTCTCAATAAATTCAGATCCTATGATCTTTCCGCTACCGTTATCGATAGTCTTTCTTTTAGCAATAATCACTGTAGTATCAAGAACAACTCCGCCCGATGACAATGAAAAATCAACGGTCGATGTTATGCCGACACTGACGCCAATATTGGACTGAACCTGGGCGTCGTATCCTACGTATGTGCACTTAACTGAATAAGTGCCAACCGGTACATTGAGAATTGCATACTGTCCGTTTTCATCTGTGCCGCTTCTCAGCTGAGTTCCCTCAACCTCGATCCTGGCACCGATCAGCAGTTCACCTTTATCATCCCTAACAACTCCGGCAATTTTGCCTGTTGTTTGGGAGTACAGGTTTACCGCGGCGACTGTAAACACTAGAAGAAGGGCTAAGAAGAAATGGTTAAATAGCCTCATTTATATTACCTCCGATTTGTTATTCAAAAAGAGCCCTGATTTTTCCTGACCAGAGCTCTTCTTATTTATTGTTTACTTCATTAATTCGTTTTCAAAATATTGGATATAGTGATCTGCCACAAAAGATACGCCATAAATACTTCCGCAAAACCGAAAGCAACTCACTTCGTGATCTCTATATTTTATGGCACTAACCATATTAAATATTCAATTTATGCTATTAATTTGAAATAAATATAATACAATTAAAAAATGAAGTCAAGTATAAATTAAGAAATTATTAATTATTCAGGGCGGATAAATATCATATTTTAAAGGCAATTAATTGAAGCCAAAAAAGGGACAAGCATTGCCTGTCCCTTTTTAAATATGTTGAAAGAATAAACTATTTTACAAGTATCATTTTCTTTGTTTCGGTGAAACTTCCTGCCTTCAGAGTGTAGAAGTATATGCCGCTTGCAAATTGTGATGCATCGAACGTTACTTCCTTTACTCCGGGTGTGACAAATTCGTTGTTTGCAAGTGTACGAACAAGCTTTCCTGTAATGTCATATACTTCAATAGTTACATTGCTTGATTTCGGAACCGCAAACCTTATAGTTGTTGAAGGATTGAACGGGTTAGGATAGTTCTGTTTAAGAACAAATCCACTCGGTACTTCGCTGCTGATTGGCTGAATTCCGATAATTGTAGATTTGAAACACTGGTAAACGGGCGCAATGATCTGGCTTTCAATCGTACTGCTAACCCCAAAACCCTGGCAACCTGGTACACTTGTGCTCTGGTAAGTTATAAGAGCCCCGGTTGTAGTATTGCCGTTTTTAGAAACAACAGGATACATTTCATCTTCTGTTGTTGTGTTTGTTAAGTTCTGCGGATTTGACCACGTAAGTCCGCCATCAGTTGATTTGGTTGTGAAGATATCGAAGAAATTGAATCCTTCGACGGAAGTATCCGGCCTTGCAACCTCAAATGCCACATGGATAACAGTCTGATCATCTGAGAATCCAATCGAAGGATGACCAACAATACTTGCGTTAACCTGGTAAGCAAACCTGAAGACATTCTGAATTGTACGGAGCCTGGTTACCTGCCTGAATTTTGCTGTATCTGAAAGAACATCTACATTCTGATAACTAGCTATCCTTACCGGTAATCCCCCATTTAATCCAGGGCTCCATATGCAGACATTATACCCTTTCCTGTTTGAATCAAGCAGAGTTTCGCTTCCCGGAGCCCAGTTACCATAACCGGTGCCGGGCTGAGTTGTGAAAACAAGGTAAGGCTCGTTCGTGGAAGTTTTCACGGCTGCATCCTGGTGCCAGTATGGCTGGGCAGAATCGCCATTGATCATTCCGTCTGCCATGATTTTCTGCACAGACGACCATGTTGTCCCGTTATCTGTTGATTTCTGATACCTGAAACATGAAAACTGTTCACCTCCATTTGTCGTAGATTCATTTATGAAGTTATAAAAAGCATGGAGTGAATTGTTTGGTGCTGCATACACATCATATGAAGCAACAAAATCTGTGCTTGGTGTTTCAAAAACCATGTTCCTGTTTCCGTACGTGCTGGTCGCTGTATTGAAATTTTGAGAATAGATCGTATCATTCCTTTGCCAAAGGCCAGCAACATTCCCGTTGTTCATTTTCGAAACGAAATAATCGGTATTGCCTGCCTGCCCGGTACCCGGTACGTAGTATACAGTACCTGTTCCGGCTCCCAGAACAACATCAATACCAACACCCCCGGCTCTTAAAGTACCATTCCAAATTCTTCCTCCGGAACCAATCGTAGTCCCGGTACCTCCGAAGAGATAAAAGAGGTCCGGCCAGCGGCTTTTACCGGAAGTCATCTCGAATCTTGATGTTGACTCCCACGTATTTCCTTTAGTAATACTATAGTTATATACTATTCTTACGCTTGTTCCGCCATTAGCATTTATTGCTTCGGCTGAATCGAGATAAACCATGCCAACAACGAGTGTATCATTTGTAGCAGTAATTTGGTTCAGTGTATTGCCATTTGTAGCATAATCCGAAAAGCTCACCAATCCCGGGATCGCATTGCTTGGGATTGAAAGCAGGAAGGGTACCGGGATATTGCCATTTTTGTAAAAAGGAAATGCAGGCTGCTTAACTGTTTCTTCCTTTTGTTGTGTATATTTTGGTGCTCGTGTTACACTTCTGTTTTGAGAAAATGTAACTGCTGCAATTAGAAGGACGGATAAAAAGAGTGTAGTTCTGATTGACATAACTCTCCTATAGTTTGTTTAGTTATTGATTACAGGATTAATATAATATATTAATTAAGCGTTATCAAGTATAATTATGGAAATTATTAATTCAGTTGAAACAGGAAAGCTCTGGCAATAAAAAAGGCAGGTCTTTAGACCTGCCCTTAAAAAGAATTTATTTGAGTGACTTACTTAATCAGGATCATTTTCTTTGTTTCAGAATACTCACCGGATTTTATAGAATAGAAGTAAACACCGCTTGGCAGATTCACTGCATTGAACTCAACTTCTTTGAGTCCCGGTGTTACTGCTTCATTCTTAGCTAATGTAGCTATCAGCTTTCCAGTAACGTCAAATACCTCTAATGTTATGTTTGCTGATTTAGGTACCGAGAACCTGATCTTTGTAACCGGGTTAAACGGATTCGGGAAGTTCTGCTCAAGATTGAACTTGAACGGTACTTCGTTGCTGATCTGGTTAATACCAATTACATTATCAAGTTTTGCCCTGATGAATCTCTGTTTTGCAAGTGATTCAGCAGCAGGAGGTGTCTGTGTTACGCTTCCAGGAATTGAATCTGACTGGTAAACGAGGTTAGCATAATAGAATCCGCCTGTTTTATCATTTGTCGGTGAAAGTGATGCGAACCTGCAATCTCTTAACGGACCGGAGTTATTGGTAAGCCTTGTTGGAGGGAATTTCCAGTTAGCGCCGCCGTTTGAAGAAGTTGAAAGATAAACATCATAGAAATGTGAACCAATAGCATCAGTATCTGCGCGTGAAACTGCGAACGCCATTATAAGAACCTGGCCGTCATTTGATCTTGAAATAGAAGGCCTGCAAATTGATGTCATAACGTCTGTAGCACCGCCGTTACCATTATTGCTCCATGCAGAGTCAAAAGGTGTAAGAACGGGGTTTCCGCTGTTTACGTCAGGAGCCCAGAAGCCGATTCCAGCTGCGCCGGAAGGATAATAACCGGTAGCTGTAATTCCAAGTAGTTCAAATGCAACTTTCGGTGTGTTTCCAACAAATGTGAGTGTAACACCCCTTAAACATCCATAAACGCCGTCAAGATATGCCGGTGCGTCATAGATCTTCTGGGGAGCTGCCCATGTGTTACCGTCATCAGTTGAAAATGTATAATGAACATCACCTGAATTTGTTAAAACTGAGAAATCATTTGCAACGTATGCAAGACCAATCCTGCCGTCAGCTCCTCTTGCGAAGCTGTAGGTTTCAGCATTGTTTGCATCAGGATATCTAACCCAACCTGTGAAGTTTGAAGCTGTTATGCTGTTTGCTTTATTATATGAAGCGAGTGTATCAGCACCGGCAGAAATGTTCAAAGAACCCATTAAAACAACTTTTCTGGTATTGGAAACGTTTGAAGTTGTTTTGATCCTGCCCCAGATATTCTGGAGTGAATTGAACGGGTTTACACCGGGATTAAGCTGTGTAAATGTACCTGCACCGGGTGCTACGTCAGCAAAGATCTGCAGTCTTGTTGGTGCGCCGCCAAAATCTGTGTGGCCGCCGATAACTGCTGATCCGTCAGATAGACCATCGATGAATCCAAAACCGTTTGTTCCGGTTGTGGGGTTCGGACCGTAATCAGTCCATGTTGCACCGTAATCTGAGCTGAACATATAATAAACTCTTCTGTCAGCAGCAGGAAATGTAGGTGTCAAATTAACTGTGTAAACTGCATGGATGTTGCCCGGAGTATTTGGGTCCTGCCAAATCTGCTGGCAAACACCGTTACTCTGCAGATCATAAATTGTCTGCGGACCGGTACGAACATCTGTGTAACTTACAACTGAATCAGAATAAACTATCGGGTCAAAGTTGTTAGCATCTGCATTAACAACCGAACCGTTTTTGCTTGCAGAGACTTCAAATCCGGTAACAACGGTTTTAGGATAAATCTGTGTTTTCCTATTGCCGGAATTATTGAATGTGAAATTCAGAGCAAGACCAATAACCACTAAGATTAGAAAAGATGTGGAAATCTTTTTGATCATGTTGTTTCCCTTTCGTTTAGATTGTGTTAGATATTCTTTAAGATTATTCTTAAGTTCTGATGCAATATAATAAAAATACAAAATATTTCAAGTATATTTAAATTAATACAAAATACTTTTAAATAGTTCTGTAATCTATCATTATTTCAACAAAATCATTTTCTTGACATCGGTAAAGTAGCTGGTTTCAAGCCTGTAGAAATAAATACCGCTTGAAAGATCAGCGCCGCTGAAATCATACTTATACTGTCCCGCTGGCAATTCCTGGTTAAAATACGCTACTTCCCTGCCGATCACATCATAGACCCTAATGCTAACAACATCCATTTTCGCTATATCGAACTTTATGGTTGTTGAAGGATTAAACGGGTTGGGGTAATTCTGGTATAAATTAAATTTTTCTGGAACCAGCGAAGAAACCTGGTTTATTCCAATTACGTTGAACCTGTTCTTTGCGGCATTGCTGTTTGTAACAAGATCAGCAAGGTCATTACCTTTTACTATTGCAAAACCAACCACAACAGAATCATTAGCATTCAGATTCATTGGTCCGGCCGATACAACATAACAGTTAATTCCAGGGCCAATACCAGTATTAACAATTCCATTACTCATTGCGTCCCATTTTTCCTGCGTGGTGAATCCGGTAAGAACCTCTGTACCATTAATAGCTTTGTAGTTCAGCGTTTGCCCCGATAATAATGATACGCCAAGATAAGGATTTGTAGTTGTTGTGTTATATGAATATCCGATCTTGTTTGCAACATCAACCGCAGTAGAGTTGCTTGAGTTAACCCCGTTAGGTGTATAATACATATACATTGCCGCGAACATATTTGTAATGTTCGAGCCGCTTGTATTCTTTATAGTGTATCTCAAAATAATGTAGTTTGCGTCAGCCGGAGCGCTCCATGCAAAGCTCTCTGACCTTACTGTGACACCGACTTTGTTAACACCGGCGCCGTCATCATTGAAATACCCTTTTCCGTCCTCGTTTGAATAAACTCCGGGCGACTGCATTATATATGAGTTCAAGGCAGTAAAATCAGTATCCGATACATTCGCAGGTACAGTACCTCTTCTGCAATCATCAGAAACTTTCGTATTACTGGTTCCGATCATAAGTCCGCCTTCGAAGATCTGGCTTCCTGTATATCCCGGAATGTTCAGCCCGCTGCCGTAAGCCTGGGTTTTCTTTCCTACCGCGCCATCTTTGGTCAAAGAAAGCTTCATGTTATTAGCATTGTGTGTAGACCAACCCTGTCTGAATGTAACAGTAAAATTGGCGGTCACATTATCAACATAAACATTGTTGCTTGTTCTGAGCGTGAATGTTACATTTTTATCAAACGGGCAAGTACTTTTTGCTTTTACCCTGAATGTAGAAGCAGGTGAAGTATTGTACGTGGTGTACGCGCTTAAATTTCCCACATAAAGCGAATCCTGAACTATTTCAACATCAGGATCAGTTGTGGAAAGCCTTAGAGAAACATTACTTCCTGTAAGCCAAATGTTCTTATAGGTAAGCGATAAAGTAATTACTTCATTAACATCAAATACCTTGTCATTATTGCCGTAAAGTGAATCACCGGGTGCGTTTGAAATTAAAGAGACTATTGGATGATCTGCCACGCATTTGAAAGCATTAACCCTGCCGGTACCAATTAATCCCACGTAAGTTGGATTAAGATTATAGATACTATCAACACCAAGCAGCAGTCTGTCAACCACTTGTGTTGGTGTCCAGGAAGGATACTTTGATCTTATTAAACCCACAACACCGGCTGTTACCGGGGTTGACATGGATGTTCCGTCAAACACTGCGTAACCATTATCCCATACAGTGCTAAGGATCGATTGTCCCGGAGCAATTACATCAACTGTGGAATGATAATTTGAGAAGCTTGCTTTCAGGTCGCCTGATGTAGAAGCTGCAACATTTACAACATTATCATAAGAAGCCGGATATCTTGGAACGTTCAATCCGTCGTTGCCTGCTGAGGCACAGATCACAACACCTGCAGCCCACGCGTTATTTATAATATTCTGAGTCGCAGAGCTATATGAACCGCTGCCGAAACTGCAGTTAATTACCTCAACTCCGTTTTGATACTGGTAAACTATACCGTCATTTGAATTGAATATACTTGTTGAAGCGAAGTCCGGGGCATGTTTTGTTATCCTTAACTTGCATTTGAAACCTGAACCGCCGCCATGAACACCGTTATTCGTCACCTGTGAAGCATCACCTGAAACATGTGATCCATGATCGCTTCCGCCCATAATATTAGGATCATTATCATAATAATAGAAATCCCATCCCTTAAAATCATCTATGTAACCGTTTCCGTCATTATCTAATCCGTCAACCGGATCCGCATAATTATATTTTATGTTTGCGGCCAAATCCGGATGATCAAAATCGCTTCCGCTGTCAACAATGCCGATAACCACATTTGTATCACCCTGTGTGATATCCCATGCCTGGTAGCAGTTGATCTTTCCAATATGGTATTGAGAACCGATTACAGGATCATTTGGAACAAAATATGTATCATAAACAAATTCAGGTTCTGCCCATTCCAATATATCTTTGTTCTTTTCAAAAACTTCTTTTGCCATATCAGTCGGGTCGATATTGCCTTCATATTTGATCCTGAAGAATTTTGCAAGGTCATCATCGCCTTTCATTCTCAAGGAAGGATTGCTCTTTAGCGGGTAAGGCTGAAAAACACTTTTTACATTATACTGCGAAATTATGTTATCAATAGACTCAACATTTGTACTTCTCGCTGTATAACTGCTGTTAGGCTGTTTAAACTTAATATTTATTATGCCGGGTTGATATTTTGCACCGTCAGAGAGCCTAAGGATGACTCTTTCTTCAATCCTCTGGTATTTAACAGCAGGATTATCGGTGAAGCTGAATAGACATATACAAATAGGACAAAGAAGAAGTAAAAAGAACTTTTTCATGGTAATACTTTTGCTGTTTTTTTTAGAAATTATAGACATAAAGTAAAAATAAAATTTCAATCTTGCAATGCTTTAATTAGAAGAAAATTCAAAATAAATGATATAATCATTAGTTTTCTTAATAAGTTCTTGTTAAAAAGAACTTATTTTTGGTTAACATTATTGAATTGATAAACTATAGTATAATAATCATATTTGTTTAATATGGGCAAACTTTTTGAATGGTTTATTGATAAGATCGAGTATTTCTTTCTTGAAACGGGCAGAATTGCGATCCTGATTTGGGGCATAATCCTCAGTTTTCCCAGAGTTTTACGGGATAGGAAGCTGATTCTTGATCAAATGGAACATATCGGGGTTGGCTCAATTCCCCTGGTAATCATTATCGGATTCTTTACCGGTGCAGTTTCTTCATGGCAAGCAGCTTATCAATTCCAGGGCTTTATCTCTCTTTCTTACCTTGGTTCTGCAGTAACAAAAGCTATTTTCATAGAGCTCGGGCCCGTTTTGACCGCGATAGTATTAGCAGGAAGAGTTGGTGCATCGATGGCGGCTGAGATCGGCACAATGAAAGTTACTGAGCAGATAGACGCGCTTGAATCACTGGCGATCAACCCGGTGCGTTACCTCGTTATGCCCAGATTCCTTGCATGTATAATCATGCTTCCCGTACTAACAGTGATAGCAAACTTCATCGCTATTATGGGCGCGTTCGGTGTTGCGTATTTTTTCCAGGATGTTTCGGCGCAGGTTTTTTTCAACAGCGCAAAAAGAGTATTTGAGATAAAGGATATTGCTGGCGGACTTATCAAAGCATTTTTCTTTGGTGCATCTACCTCTATACTAGGATGTCACGTGGGATTAAACGCACAGGGCGGAGCGCAGGGTGTGGGAAATGCAACCATCCGCGCATTTGTTTTAGCTGCAGCTATGACTCTTGTACTTGACTATATTCTGTGGACAACGATCTTCGGATAACAAAAAGATTATCCGCAATAAAAAAAACCGTTTGAAATTCAAACGGTTTTTTTATTATCAAAAACTGTGACCCGTTTTAATACATCTCAACGAGCGTTCTTGCCATGATCATCTTTTGTACTTCACTTGTGCCTTCGCCGATCGTTGTAAGCTTAACATCCCTGTAAAGCTTTTCAACGGGGAACTCTTTAATGAAGCCGTAGCCGCCATGGATCTGGATCGCTTCGTTGGTAGCTTTGCATGCAATTTCGCTTGCATAGTATTTTGCAAGTGAAGCAGCGAATTTGAAATCTTTTCCTTCATCTCTCATAACAGCAGCCTTGTAGGTCAGAAGCCTTGCTGCTTCAACTTCTGTGGCCATATCAGCTATCTTGAACTGTATTCCCTGGAACTCGGAGAGGCTTTTTCCGAACTGCTTGCGCTGTTTTGAGTATTTTACCGAATGCTCCAATGCTGCCTGTGCGATACCGACTGAAAGCGCAGCGATAGAAATTCTGCCGCCATCAAGTATCTGCATACACTGTTTGAATCCTTCGCCTTCTTTGCCGATCAAATTTTCTGCGGGAACTTTGCAGTTATCAAAAACCAGCTCGCAGGTATCGCTTGATCTCATTCCGAGCTTGTTTTCCTTCTTGCCAACACTAAAGCCTTCGAAGCCTTTTTCAACTATGAATGCCGAAATGCCTTTTGAGCCCTTCGACTTATCTGTAACTGCGGTAACAACGGCTGTCTGCCCTACCCCGCCCTGTGTAATAAAGCTCTTGCTGCCGTTCAATATATAATAGTTACCATCTTTAACGGCCGTTGTTGCCATACCTGCGGCATCACTGCCTGAAACATTCTCGGTCAGTCCCCATGCTCCAAGCTTGCGTCCCGAAGCAAGATCCGGCACATATTTCTTTTTGAGCTCATCATTTGAGAAAGTGTAGATATGGTTTGTGCACAGCCCGTTATGCGAAGCAACTGTTAATCCCATAGATGGGTCGGCTTTGGATATCTCTTCCACTATAATAGCGTAGTCTAATATAGAGAGATTTGAGCCTTCGTACTCTTCGGGGAACATTATACCCATAAATCCCATTTCGGCGAGCTCGTTTGCAATTTCCCAGGGAAATTCCGAAGTCTCGTCATATTTCATAACGTTCGGCGCAATCCTGCTCTGGGCAAACTCCCTTGCAAGCTTCTGGATCTCTAAGTTACTTTCTGAAAGATTAAAGTTCATGACTATTATATATATTTAAGTTTTAAATTATTTAACCGTTAAAAAGCCCGTCAACAAAATCATAGGGTGTAATTTCACGGCCGGAAATACCGGCAATCTTATCATCCAGAAGGCTCTTCTTTTCTGCCGTCCAGAATTTGTGCTCAAGCCTGTCATTCACAAGCTCATTGATCTGCTTCAGCAGGTTTTCCCTGCGCTTGCTTTCTAGCTTTCCTTTTTTAGAAAGATACTCCCTGTGCATAAATATGAACTCAAGCAGTTCATCAATGCCCTTGCCTCTTGATGCTACAGTCTTTACAACCGGGGTTTCCCTGTCGCTTTCTTTTGTCATTTTTAGATGCAGCATTGTTCTTAAAGCTATTCCCAGCGCTTCCGAGCCTTCTCTATCTGACTTATTGATCACAAATATATCACCAATTTCCATTAATCCGGCCTTCATAGTCTGCACTGCGTCACCTGATTCGGGCACCAGCACTACAATAGTAGTATCAGCTGTCTGCGCAATATCAAGCTCTGATTGCCCAACGCCCACTGTTTCTATGATAATGAAATCTTTACCCGAGGCATCAAGTATCTCGCAGGCTTCTTTGGCTTTGCGGGAAAGTCCACCGAGACTGCCGCGTGTAGCCATTGAGCGAATGAATACATCTTCATCATTGCCTGAATCCTGCATACGGATACGGTCGCCCAATAACGCGCCGCCTGTAAACGGGCTCGTTGGGTCAACGGCAATAACGCCAACTGTATGCCCTTTTGACCTAAGGAGCTTTGTTAAGCTGTTCGTAATAGTACTTTTGCCGGCGCCGGGCGGTCCGGTTATCCCAACCAGGTATGCTTTGCCTGTGTTCTTATAAAGCTTTTTCAGCAGAACACTTGCCTGGGGTGATTCGTTCTCCACAAGAGATATACCCCTTGCAATGGCTGCCTTTTCGGAACGCAGAATTTTTTCTGCCAGTGCGTCTATCAAAATTTTGTAATGTTAATGCTGTTCTTATTTCTTAAAAAACTCTGTTGTTATCTTAAGCCCTTCTTCAATTTCAGTCTTCGGAGTCCAGCCCAGTTCCTTTTTTATCTTTTCATAGCTTAAAACGGAACGCTTCTGCTCGCCAAGCTTTGCGGGTCCGTGTTTTTCTTCAAAGTTTGTGCCTGCAAACCGGTTTATCCTGTTGAAGATATAGTTCACATCGGTTTCTTTTGTGGTTGCCACGTTATATATCACCGGACCTTTAGCATCCAAAGCCAACACATTTGCATTCACCACATCATTCACAAAAACATAATCGCGCGTCTGGTCGCCGGGTCCGTTTATCACGGGCTGCTGCCCCTTAAGTATCTTATCAGTAAATATTGCGATCACGCCGCACTCGCCATGCGGATTCTGCCTAGGGCCGTACACATTGGCATATCTCAATACAACGTAATCCAATCCGTAAACATGGTTGTAATAGTAGAGATATTTTTCTACACACATTTTGTTGATACCGTAAGGCGCATATGGCCTGGTTGGATGCTCCTCATCAGCGGGGAAATAATCATGTTCGCCGTAAATTGCGCCGCCTGTAGAAGCAAAGATAAATTTCTTAACGCCGCTTTTTATTGCATTCTGCAGAAGGTTTACTGAACCTGCAATATTCACATTTATGTCAAATGCGGGGTCATCTACTGATTTGCGAAGATCTATCTGCGCCGCGTGATGGTTAATAAGATCGATCTTGTTTTCCTCAAACACTTTCGAAATACCGGTATCGCAAACATCCATTTCATAAAACTTCGCTTTTGGATTTATGTAATCCTTCACACCGGTTGACATGTTATCGATAATTACAACATTATGCCCCTTTGATATATATGCATCAACAATGTTTGATCCAATAAAACCTGCACCGCCGGTTACTAAAATATTCATTTCTATATTACCTGTTTTCAAAGCCCCTTTTGGGCTATATCTTTTCTGAAGTATTTGTTTTTAAAATTTATTTTCGCGGCATTTTCGTAAGCTATACTGATAGCTTCTTTTAGACTGCTTTTCGAATAGCCTACAACATTCAGCACTCTTCCGCCGGAGGAAACTACAGCGCCGTTTTCATTCTTTGTGCCTGCATGGAACACCAGGCAATTTTTGCCAATACTATCCAGCCCGGTTATCTTTTTGCCTGTTTCATAGCTATCAGGATAGCCGCCCGAAGCAAGAACAATGCAGCAAGTGTATCCTTCACCGGCTTCAAGGCTGTATTTATCTATGTTACCGGATTCAGATGCCATGAACATTTCAAGCAAGTCGCTTTTAACGACGGGCAATACAGCCTGCGTTTCAGGGTCGCCGAACCTTGTGTTAAATTCGATCACGAACGGGTTGCCCTGTTTATCGATCATAAGACCGCAGTAAAGACATCCTTTAAATTCGCTGCCCTCTTTTTTCATATTGGCAAGCACAGGCTCTATAATACGATTCCTAACTTTTTCAAGAACATCAGGTGTAACAACTTTTGAGGCAGGTGAATAGCTGCCCATGCCGCCGGTATTTTTGCCGGTCTCATACTCACAGATCTTCTTATGATCCTGCGATGAAGGCAGAACAACATAGCTGCTGCCATCACAAATTGCGAAGATGGATGCTTCCGAGCCTTCAAGGAAATCCTCTACAACAATACTGCTTCCCGCAGAACCAAAAACCTTGCTTTCCAAAATATCGCTTATCGCAGCAGATGCTTCTTCCTGCGTGGAGCAAATGATTACACCTTTCCCTGCCGCAAGTCCATCAGCTTTTATCACCAGTGGGTATGATGCTTCAGCGAGGCATTCCTTTGCTTTGCTGCTTTCATCGGCAGTAAACACATAATATGCTGCAGTCGGGATACCATGCCGCTTCATAAAATCCTTTGAAAAGCTCTTGCTGTTTTCAAGCCTTGCCGCAGCTTTGGATGGACCGAATATCTTGTGCCCCTTCGAGCTGAAAATATCGACAATTCCTTTTTCAAGCGGTACTTCGGGTCCAACAACTGTAAAATCTATTTTATTTTCTGTTACGAACTTCAGCAATCCATCTATATCATCCGCTTTGATATGCACATTTTCCGCGGAGTCAACGGTACCGGCATTTCCGGGAGCGCAATATAATATGTCAACAAGCGGACTCTGCTTCAGCTTCCACGCGATAGCATGCTCTCTTCCGCCGCTTCCGATCACAAGGACTTTCATTTTCCGGTTGATATATTAAACTTTAACTGTTTCATGTGAATTTATTTCCGCAAGCTTAGTGAACTCTACAGCCAGCTTAGAAGCCAGCTTCTTCCTGTCGTATTGCGAGGTCATTTCATCCGAAGGCACAGGAAGACTGTCTTTCTTGTAATCATTATAAAGAGATATCAGCGCATCAGTAATAGCTGCAGTATCGTCCGGTTCTGTTAGTATTGATGCGCCGTGGCCTTCCAGCGATTTGCGCGCTACGCCTTCGGGAACGCAAGCCAGTATCGGCTTTCCTGCGCCCAAATATTCATACAATTTGCCGGTTGAGTGAAGGTCGCTTCGTTCGCTTTTATTTATCATCATCCATAAAGCATGCGATTCTCTCAAATACGACGTGCATACAGAGTGTTCAACGTATCCGGTAATATTAATACATTCTTCTATGCCAAGAGTTTTGATGTACTGCCTGTATTCTTCCGGGAAGGTGCCTACAAAACAGGCTTCGACATGTGAACGCATTTCAGGAACTTTCTCGACAGCCTGTTTCAGCGCGTCCAAAAAATATTTTGGGGTATAATAATTAAGAAAGCTTCCGGAATAAGTTATTCTCATTTTACCGGGTGCTTTATTTTTCGAAACATGCTTTGTTTTATCGAAATCCTCCGGGTCGAATCCCTGGGGTATTACCATTACCTTATCATCTTTTACAAACGGGTACCTTAGGTGAATAAGCTCTTTTATTCTGTCGTTAATTGTAATAATCTTATCAGCGAATTCGAGAACATGTGTTTCCATCTTGCGGTGAATATTCTTATGCAGCGGGGTTGGGTAGAAGTTGTTCGGGCAGTCAATCCATGAATCCCTGTAATCTGCCACAACAGGAAGCCCCGTTTTTTCCTTAAGCTCGCATGCGATCAGGAAATCAGTATAAGGCGGCGCAGTTGCGAATATCATATCGATGCCTTCATCCTTAACGATCTTTTCTGCCAGGGTTAGAGCAGATGATTTCCAGAATATCTTTGAATCAGGCAGAAGGAATGTCTGGGAAATATTGCTCAGCAGCTTGCGGTTGGAATCTTTTTTGAACTTCACAACTTTACCGGAATCACCGTTTACTTCGCCGCTGCCGGTACGGTAAATTTTTACCCCGCTTTGTTCCAATTCATGCAGCAGGCAGTTATCACTTGCGAGATACAGCTTCGGTGTAACAGTAAGAACATAGGGCTGCCATCCGAACTTGCCGAGATACTTGGCAAATTTAGCAGTGCGCTGCACTCCCCCCATACCCATGGGCGGAAAATAGTATGAAATTATTAAAACTTTCTTCAAATAAACCGTTTTTTGAGCAATTTCAAAATTACTTAAAATTAGAATCTTATTCAATTTATTAAGAAATGACCAAAATATGTACCAAGCTTCGATTGACAAGAAGTGAACAGATGATTCCACGCCCGCAGGCTGCACGCTCGCCTGCCGCGAATGAATAATTCCGAAGCAGAGATTCGGTGGAAACATAGCATTCCCAAGCAGAGCTTGGGAACGAGCGAAGCAAACGAGAACAGCAAGAGATTTGGAACATGCAGGCGGCATGGCTCGCCTGCCGCGAATGAATAGTTCCGAAGCAGAGCTTCTGGGGAAACATAGCATTCCAAGCAGACCTTGGGAACGAGCGAAGCAAACGAGAACAGCAAGAGATTTGGAAAACGTAGGCGGCATGGCTTGCCTGCCGTGAATGAATCGTTCCGAAGCAGAGCTTCGGGGGAAACATAGCATTCCCAAGCAGAGCTTGGGAACGAGCGAAGCAATTGAAATTACATTTTGTCTATGAATCATCCCAAAAACTTCAATTTCAGCCAAATTTCGCCAAATAAAATACCCTAAAAAGGTTACGGTATTTTCTTAACGAAAAATTATATTTGAACACAAATGATTCCACAAGTTCAAAATAATATTTTCATTTACAAATTCCTCAGCGGGTTATCGCCTGTTGGATTCAGCAAGTATAACATCAGTTATGTTACTTTCAAGCCGAGAGAAACCAAGAGCTATTTCGGCAAGATGGAGTCAGGTGAATTCAAAGAAAAGCTCGAAGGGAAGATCGTTATCAAATCATGGAAAGAGCTTCCGTCAAAATTCCCGCTATGCATACTGGGTGATTACTCAATATCGCCTGATTCATTCAGCGGAATAATTATGATCGATAACGATTCCACAATGGATAATCCCTCGAAGTATGTACCAAAGATACTTTCGGAGTTCAAGAACAGGTCAACCATACTGCTGAACCAGTTCCACGGAACTCACGGCAGGATATTCTGGGAAAATTCGTATGAGGCAATACAGATAAACAGTGTAGAATCATTCAATAAAGCATTAAGGCTTCTGAAACACAAACCACAGGAAATGAAAAAAGCGGGCTAAGATAACCCGCATTATTAAAATAAACCAAAAACCATCAGGCGTTCATTTGAACGCCTTTTTATTTTTACTTTAATTGCTCCCTATACTATCTTAAGCCTTACGATAGCTTCCGTGCCTTCATTCACTTTGCTGCGGATTAATATCTCGCCCTTGTGAGCATCCATTATCTTTTTGCAGATAGATAATCCCAAACCGAATCCGCCCGTACGCCTTGAGCGCGATCGGTCTGCCCTGTAAAAAGGCTCAAACACAAACTTCAGGTCTTCAGCTTCTATCCCGGAGCCTGAATCTTTAACCGAAACTTCCGCCCATGATTTTCCATCCCTGCGAAGCGATACAATTACTTCACCTGCGGAATATTTTAATGCATTATCTATCAGATTCCTGAAAACTATCTGCAGCTTATCCATATCAACATTAGCGTAGATCTCCCCTTCAGGCGCAGTGAATCTAAGTCTATCCGGATTGTCATATTCCGCCACAGTTTCCTCCAGAAGTTCTGCCAAATCCGTTTTGACAGGCTTTATAGAATTGAACCCCGCATCAGCCCTGTAGCTTTCAAGCAGGCCTGTTATCATCCTTTCCATTTCGATCACATCTTCCTCAATCTTATCCTTGGAAGAACCCACTTCAAGCCCAAGCTTGATTCTGGTCAATGGCGAACGGAGCTCATGTGAAACATCTATCAATAACTGTTCCTTCGATTTAATTGAGCTGCTGATCTTTGAAGACATTTCATTTATCGATATAGCCAGATCGCCAAGTTCATCTTTCCTGTCAAGCGGCAGAGCAGGCTCATAATTGCCATCGCCGATCTCTTCTACGGCCTTGGTTAGGTCCTTTAGCGGGCGGAACAATTTACGTATCAGGAAATAGAGCAGTGTAATAATTAAGCTGATAAGGGCTATGAGCAGCAGGATTGCCCGCTCGGGTTTAAAGAATCCCTGCGGTTCAAGCGGTTTGATTATAAATACTCCCTGCGGATACCTTATAACCGAATAAGGCTTGCCTTTGTAATCTACAATTATCGATTCATCCTCATCATACCTTCTGCGGTCCTCCGGGTCGCGCAGAATTTCATCAAGCGCTGGCACCTCTTCTGTTGTGTACCAGATCTTACTGCCGGCTTCGAAACGCATATCAATTCCAAGGTCGTCGCAAATCTGTTTGGCTTTAACTGTATCCGGCGGGATTCCCACCTCATACACAAGGCTGCGTTCCATCTTCCTCACAAAATCGCGAAGGTATTTGCGGGGCTTGTTATCGGTATTAAGTCTGATGACAAATATCACGCACAGATTCAGCAGCAGCCCGAACAGAAATACCGTTAATATCAGCTTAAGGAAGATCGATGGATTCGGCAGGCGGAACTTCACTCTTTCACCTCGTCAAGAAAGAACATATAACCAATGCCGTGAACTGTTTTTATTACCTGGTCTTTTTTGTTGCCAAGCGATTTGAATTTATTCCTGAGCCTTGATACCATAACATCAACCGAGCGGTCAAACGACATCCATGATATACCGCGCGTGTTCTGCATGATCTCATCGCGCGAAAGAACCTTACCGTTATTCTTAACCAGCAAAAGAAGCAGCTCGTACTCGGTAGAAGTAAGCTCCATATCCTTGTTATTGAACTGCGCGGTGCGTTTGTTGGGGTCAACAACCAGTCCTTTAAGCTTCAGCATTTCATTTTTCTTCAGCTTAAGCTCGCTGCGCCTTAAAACTGATTGTATCCTCGCCAAAAGCTCTCTCGGCTCGAAAGGTTTGGGCATGTAATCATCAGCTCCAAGCTCAAGCCCGACAATTTTATCGGTAACCTCTCCCCTTGCGGTAAGCATAACTACGGGAGTTTCAAAATCTTTCCTGATCTGCTTAACGGTTTCAAAGCCATCCATTTCAGGCAGCATCACATCGAGGATTATCAGGTCGTAGTGATTATTCTTCAGCTTCACCAGGCCATCCTTGGGATTTTCTACCGCAGTGGTTATGAAATTATTCTTCCCCAGGTATTCCTGCAGAAGATCGTTAAGCTTGCTGTCGTCATCTATTATCAGAATTGATTTTGACATAATTTACTGTATTCCTTTATGCTTAAAACTTTTAGTGATTCAAAAAAACGGGAGGATAGCAGCCTCCCGTTTACTTTTCCAAAATAGTGATACAAATTTGCAGAAACTACATAAAATTCACTTCACTCAAATACCGCGTTAATGAGGTTATTTCAGTTTCCTGTCTTCCTTCTTATCATGGCGATCGTGTTTTTTCTGACGGAATTCCTTCATCTTATCAACAGCTTTGTTCCTCTGCTCGGGGGTTAAGATACCGTGGAATTTTGCGACTTCATCAAGCATGAAGCTGCGCATTTCATCACGCTTTGCGTCATGCTGTTTCATCATGTCCAGGGCTTTCTGTTTATCGAACGTATCGCTGCGGAACATCTGTTCCATTTCAGTCATACCGTTTTCTCTCTCCTGCTTATTCGCTTCCATCTTAGCTTTGATCTCGTCTTTGATCTTTTCGACTTCAGCTTTTTGCTGGTCGTTAAGATCAAGCTCGCCGGCGATCTTCCCTATCATGAATCCCCACGGGCCGTCTCCTCTGTGTTTATCATAAAAGCCGCGCGCAAAGCCTAAGCCTGCCACACCTGTTATGATGAACAGTACAAGTACTGCACCTATGATGACTTTTCTTTTCCTGCCTCGGCTGGATTTTTTTGTATTCAGGTCCGCTGTTTCAGGCGGATTATTGAATGTATTCATGTCTGACATTTTTGTGTTACTCCGTTTGTACCTGCCTTAGCAGGATATTAGATTAATATTACATCACAAAAATAGCCTTAGAGCCAGCAAATATTATGATTTTAATGTAATTAAACTGTAAATAAATGTTACAGTGGGATTTGCCTTACCCTTCCTGCATTGTCGGACTGAGCGGAGTCGAAGTCCGAATAACCCACAAACCCTGCCTTCGACTTCGCTCAGGGTGACAAATAAGGGGTAAGGTCATTATGCATTTCCCCGCCCGCATTGTCGGACTGAGCGGAGTCGAAGTCCAAATAACCCCTCATCCATGCCCTTCGACTTCGCTCAGGGTGACAAATAAAGGAGTGAGGTCATTTTGCTTTTGTCTTCCTGCATTGTCGGACTGAGCGGAGTCGAAGTCCAAATAACCCCTCATCCATGCCTTTCAACTTCGCTCAGGGTGACAAATAAAGGGGTGAGGTCATTTTGTATTTGCGCTCGGGCGTGCACATCTTCTCCCTTGACCCCACCCCTACCCCTCCCCGAGGGGGAGGGGGTACGAAACACTAAGGATTCGAACTTTGCTCCCCTCTCCCTTGACTGCCTTAGCAGTTTCGGAAATGGGCTGGGGGTGAGGTCATTTTGCTTTTGCCTGTCCGAATTGTCGGACTGAGCGGAGTCGAAGTCCGAATAACCCCTCATCCCTGCCCTTCGCCTTCGCTCAGGGTGACAAAAAATGGGGGTAAGGGCATTTTGTATTTGCGCTCGGGCGTGCACATCTTCTCCCTTGACCCCACCCCTACCCCTCCCCGAGGGGGAGGGGGTACG
>JAYRXC010000043.1:0-14802 GCA_041917655.1 Ignavibacteria bacterium
CCGACAACCCGCTCAGTCCGACAACCCGCTCAGTCCGACAACCCGCTCAGTCCGACAACCCGCTCAGTCCGACAACCCGCTCAGTCCGACAACCCGCTCAGTCCGACAACCCGCTCAGTCCGACAACACGCTCAGTTGTTTATTTCTCTTTGCTGAGTCCCAAGCTCCTGCCAAGGACTCTACATATACACAATATCCCGTTTCATTGTTTTACTTATGTAGCCGTCAGGCTTGCAGACGCTATCATGCGGCAGGCACCGAGGGGGTAAATAAGCCGTGCCGCCTACAGGTTGTATTTATTCGGAGCAAGTTATGAGTCGATGCAACTGCCCTGGTCAATCCGGCCGGGCCTCAACTCCCTCCCCTTAGGGGAGGGTTGGGGTGGGGTCGCTTTACAGCCAGCTTCCATCCAAAGAACCCGAGGATACATAAAGCCATCACTCCCATTACAATTGGCAGAAGTACGGTAAGTACGCTCATTATAAATGAGGTTACATGTTCAAACGTGGCTATAAGCCAGTTCGCCCACCCGGCTGTGAATGCAGTCGATTTCAGCCTTGCCATGCTTGCGCCGCTTTTTATCACCGCGGCAGAGCCGCCGCCTACTATAATACCAAGCGTCCACTGCACCATCGGGGGCACGTCGGTAATAAATGTAACCGAAAGCAGTGTGCCCGCAATTGTTGCCAGCGGTACCGAAATAGTATCCAGCGCGTTATCCAAAACGGGAATATAATACGCGCCGATCTCGGCAATGGTTGCGGTTAGAAATATCGCGAAAGCTGGCCATGAGCCCATCCATTCGAATCCCCCCCCTATATGCACAATGCCCGTCATCGAAGCAATATTGCTGATGAGCAGCGGAACGAAAACGCGGAAGCCGCAGCTTGCTGCGAGCCCAAGTCCTAAACATATGCCGATTGCTATATCCATTGTCAATTCTGAATGCTTAATTTATAGTACAAATATATAAAAAACAACAAACAATCACTGTATTAACTGCATTGCAGAATTTATGTTCCGCCCCGTGAAACATCCCGCTGTAAACGCTTGTTTTATATTATAATATTATGCCAAAAATTTACCTGCGAACCATGAAATTATTTGTCCTTTTTTTACTTATCTGCAATGCCGGATTTGTTACGGCTCAATCTGTTGTTTACCCATATCCGTCTGATTCAATAACTATTGAGATTGAATCGCAGCAGCTAACTATGTCATACATGGATGTTAAGCCGGATGTGTCCAGCGGCAGAACCGTTCTGCTTTTTCACGGGAAAAATTTCAACGGGTATTACTGGAAGGATGTTATCGAATTCCTCAAAGCAAGCGGATACCGTGTGTTGGTTCCCGATCAGATCGGGTGGGGGAAATCTTCGCGCGCAAACATTCACTACAGCTTCCACCTGCTCGCGCTGAATAACCGCAGGCTATTGGATACGCTGGGAATAGAAAAGGTCAGCGTAATCGGACACTCAACAGGCGGTATGCTTGCGGTGCGCTTTGCTTTAATGTATCCCGAACGGATGGAAAAGCTTGTGCTTGAGAATCCGGTTGGACTCGAAGACTACCGCACATTCGTTCCCTATCAACCCACTGAAGCGCTTTTTATAAAAGAGCTTGCGGCAACATACGATAGCTACAAAAGATACCAAACCACATATTACCCTGAGTGGAAACCGGAATATGAACAGTACGTGCAGACGCAGGCGATGGATCTGAACCGCGCTGATTTCAAAGATATCGCATGGGCAAATGCGCTTACATTCCAGATGATATACGAGCAGCCCGTGGTTTACGAGCTGAGAAACATCACCGTGCCAACTCTTTTGGTAATCGGACAGTTTGACAGAACGATTGTTGGAAAAGACCAGCTTACCGAAGAAGCGAAGCAGGTATATGGGCAGTATCCAACCCTGGGCAAAACCGCCGCGGGATTCATAAACAACTCAAAGCTTGTTGAGCTTGATAATGTAGGGCACATTCCGCATGTGCAGGCACTGGCGGACTTTCAGAAAGCGGTTGAAAATTTCCTTAAAGAATAAATCCAATCCATAAGAAGAAATTTTTTTGCGTTTAGGTGATCTTTGCTTTTTTTCTTAACTCTTCGATCTTACTGAGCGTCCATTGCCTCATTGCAACGGGGTTTTTATCTATATACCCGGTTATCATTTCAGGGAACCCGGGATCGTTCTTATGTTTTCCTGCCCCTCCCCGGAAATCCACAATTTTCACCAGGGCATTTATGAAATTACGGTACAGCATTTTATCTTCTGCGTAAAATGATTTGTCGTTCTTGATCATTCTCAAGGTAGTCTCTGCCAGTGAGCGTAATTCTTCGAAGTAACCCAGCTCATAATATATTATGAAACCAAAGCTTCTGAAATTAAGCTTATCCCGCCCTTTCACATCATTGCACATGGAATAGTATTTCAGCGCTTCGTTAAACCTGCCCTGCCTTATGTTTTTGTTTATATGCGCATAGCAATAGAACTGCTGCCGTGTATCTTCTTTCAGCTCGCTTTTGAACTTCTCAATGAACCATTCAGCCCACTCATGTTCTCCGGTGCGCCAAGCGGATACAAATGATGCTATGTATAGATAGCGGTCAAGCCACCCAATTCCCGTGTGGCGGTAAAGCTTCTTTTCCATGATCAGCTTCACATATATAAACTCTTCCTTATCGAACTTGAATTTATTGCGGTAGTTATTGTTCTTGCAGTAATTCAACAGGCAGCAGGCAAGGTTATACTGTATGCTGTGTGAGAACCGCGTGAAGTTTTCGAAATACAGCTTTTTGAACCGGTAATAACTCTCTTCGCTTTCAGGGCTTCGTGCCGAAAGGTATGCATGATAGAAAGTATCCGAAACGGGGTCCTTTATATCAAGCGTTTCGTACATTTTTGTCATTACTGCATCAAGATCCTTATCGATCTGTACATTCATGCTAAGGGAATTCTGCAGGTTGTTGGTATTATCTAAAAAATAACTGTTGAAGCAAAACAACAGCAGCGACCTGTTCAGCCCGGTATAGTCAAAATTCTTCTGTTTAAAGTGATAGTCGTAATCAAGGTAGTTCAGCTCGGAGTGCTCACGCAGGTAGCTGTAAAACGGGCTAAGATTTTCATACACTGCCTTGCCGGCTTGAGCATTCGCTTCGCGGAGCTTTTTAAAATACAGCGGGGTCAAGCTTCGCTTTTTAAGCTCTTCAAGCAGGCTGATGTTGTTTTCATCCTGTTTCTGCACACGGTTTTCATTCTCAAGGAATTTCATTGCCAGGCCGCTTAAGCAGAATATGAGATTTTTCATCGTTCCGTAATTAAACGGCCTGGAGGGGAAGATCTGTGCCCATATCTTTTTCTTTTCTATCTTACCGGGGGGATATTGAGGCGCGTATTTTTTTAATACTTTGTATAATCTTGCGGCATTAGAGTTTTTATTATGATAAGGCGAAGAAACAAAATCACCGAAAGATGACAATTCATCCTTTGAAAAAGTCTTAAAGATCTCTACTAGATTGGTTTTTTCCAAGAACTTTGGGGTGAAAGTTAAATGTCAAAAAGCTGCAATTCCAAGCTAAAAACGCCAATAAACGTATGATATTTATCCATCAACGAAGTGAAATATGGTGAAAATTTTCTTTGTATTACAGCCACACCGCAGAGTATTTTTGAATGTGGATTAGTTCAGGACAATAACCCGGAAAAATATGTGCACGTGTTTTTCCTTAAAGCATCACCGGTATGCGGGTTATTGACTGGCTTCTCCCGGCCTTCCGGAAAAAGGTAAACGAATTCATAAATCAAAAAAAGGAAGCAAAAAATGAACAGGATATTAATTTTAACTTTACTTTGCCTGGTTGCGGTCTGCTCGCAGGGATTCTCGTACGCGCAGGTTAATTCACAGGGTCCGGAACCCGTTTTGATACAAAACACACCGAATCCTTTTGAAGAAACAACAACCATTAAGTTCCATGTAAAAGAAGATTGTTTTGTGAAGCTTTATGTAACAGATATTTTGACGGGAAAAGTGACCATGCTTGTTGAAGGAGATATCTCGTCAGGAGAGAAAGGTATTATTTTTAAGTCTGATAACCCGGATGGCAGCGCAGGAAGCAGGGTTTATGAATACACCTGCACGCTGGAAACATATTCTGCGGAAGGTTTGCTTACAGGAACACAAAACATACAGATGATGAACGTTCGAAAGTGATTTCTTCATCCATGTTGCCATGGCAGGCAACAAAAAAGCTGATAGATTCCTCTCTCACTTAATTGCCTGCCGGTGCATGGTTAAAATAATTGCGCCTGTTGAACCCTTAAGGTCTATTTAGGCTGAAAGATCCCCATCACATTTCCCTCTTTATCGGTAAAGCTGATCATGCTTCTCCCCGAGGCATCTTTAACGGTTTTTACTTTCGCGATCGTTTCGCCTTCTTCGTCGGTAAGCTCAATGCTTTTTGTCCTCACCGTGCCGAAGGTTGAGGTTATATCGTTTCCGCATGCAACAAAGTAAAACATGAACACGATAAGCGTTATAACAGCTATGATGCCGAAGATAATTTTTTTAATATGCTTTTCCATATTATATTCCTTTATGTATTGTTTGGTTTTGTTGCAGGTGATCTTGGAAACCGGGTGCCTGAAACGAATATGGCGAATTTTTTTATTGAATCATAGGGCAGGGTCATTGATTATTCTAATTCCCCTCTTGAGAGGGGTGGCACTCCGAAACGAGTGACGGGGTGTGTTGACTGCAATCCGGTAGGGCTGCCGAATTTAAAAAATTCATATCCCACGGATACATTCGTGGATTTCGCGAGCCGTCAGGAGTTACCTCCTGACAGGAAATGCTGTACGTCAAAGGCATGCCTTTGACCTACATTTTTTTCAACTCTTCGATCTTCTGCAGCAGCCATTGTTTATTGCGAAGCTTTCTCTCTTTTACGAATTGCTCCGTGCTTTGCAAAAGTTTCCGGTTTCCTTTATTCTTTCCTGAGCCGCACTTATAATCCATAAGCCGGGTTATTGCCTTTATGTAATCTTTGAAATGTTCCTTTTCTTCCGCTGAAAACAGCTTATCGCTTCTGAGGAAATGATTTGTCGTATCGGCCAGGGCTTTAAGCTCATCGTAGTAATTCAGCTCATAATATGCGTTAAACTCAAATACCTTTATATTCAGTTTGTCTCCCTTTTCAACATTCTTAATTAAAGAGAGGTAACGGAGGGCTTCTTCGAACTTGCCGCGCCTCAGGTTCAGCGTAACATATGCGAAATTTGAGTATTGCTCTCTTAATCTTTCTATCAGTTCATGTTTATGATCTCTTATGAACGCCTCGGCCCATTCGAATTCCCCCGCCCGGCAGGCAGCCATTACCGACTGCATATAAACATACTGATCCATCCACTCAATGCCAGTAAATTTATACAGTCCTTCTTCTATCAGAAGCTTTACATATATGAACTCATCTTTTATGAACTGATTGTCGCCCCTCTGTGCGTTGTTCCTTGAAAAATTTATCATTGCAGCGGTAAGGTCATATTGCCTCAGTCGCGAGCACTCTTTGTAATAGGTGAAGAATGTTCGCTTCAGCCTGGTATAATCCCCGCTGCTGCCGCCGCTCATAGCCCGGTATGCCGCCGCAAGTATTTCGGTATAGGGGTCGGTTATTCCGGATTCATCATACATCTTCAGCGCTTTTTCATACAATTCGGCATTAACCGAAGCTGAACGGTTATGCGCATACTGCAGATTGTTGATACCGTGGTACAGCTGGTTCGTGCAGTAATAAAGCAGAAGAGATTCATTTGCTCCCCTGTGATAATCTGTATCACGCTTTTCAAACAAAAGTTCGTAATCCAGGTAACCCATTTCGGAAGAGAACAGCATGTAGCGCTTTAAATGTGACTGGTTATCGAGCGGCCTGTTTTTGAGATCCTTCTGCATATCCACCATCTTCTTTATAAACTGCTGCTTAAGATTTTTATACCTGAATGCTTCTAGCTGGAAGAACTCCTGTTCGAATGTCATGCCTGAATAATATTCAAGCTCAAGGAATTTTACCGCAAGCTTGTTAAGGTCAAATATAAGGTTCTTCATTATGCCGTAATTGTACTTTTTGCCGGGATATAGTTTTTTCCATACTTCTTCCTTTGATATTTTGTCCGGCGGATAGTCCGGTGCAAGCTTTTTAAGCTTTTCAAACAGCTTTACAGCATTTGATCTTTTGTTAAAGTAAGGCGATGAAACAAAATCGCCGAAAGTATTAAGTTCTAAAGCCGAAAACTTTCGCAGTATTTCTATTAATGTACTTTTTTCCATGTACTTATGTATGAAAATCGATTGTCTAAAATTGCTGATTCCACTTCAAAAAGCCGAAAAACAATTCATTTGCAAATAACGCTGCGTATGAAATATGGTGAAAAATTTCTTTGTAATACAGGGCAAGCTGCATGTATCTTTGAATGCATAAAAAATAAACAAGCAACAAAACTTCTGCAGAGTATTTCAAATAACAATTTAATAAGAAGACTATGGATTTGTTACAAAAAAATAAAGCTGAGACATTTTATCTGAGCATTGTTTTACCGGCAGTACTGGTGTTATTATCGCTATTTCCGGCAGAGCTGTTTTCCCAGGGCAGCGGCAGGATACATGAATCAAAAGTCCCTGTATGGAATGATGTTCGCCAAAATGGAATGACGCCTGTGCCATTCATTACAAGCCTTGAAACAGAGTCATTTGAAGATACCCTGTTCCCCCCGCCGGGATGGGTGAAGCTCAACCCGGTTGGAGGCAGCGGCTGGGGCAGGATTACCGCAGGTACACCTGTGCCCGGTTGGTTCGAGGAAGTTGCCTCGGTGCCCCCGGGCGGTGGCAGCGCCGTGGCATTTGCAACCTATACTTTCGGCGGGGCAACATCCAATGATATGTGGCTGGTTACCCCGAGGATCGAAAATATTTCTCTTAACGACTCTCTGGTTTTCTGGCTCAAGAACGGCCCGGCTACTGATTATTCTGATAAACTGGATATCATAGTTTCAACTACTGTTAACTATAGCACGCAGGCGTTTGTTTATAAGATCGACCATATTATTTTTCCTACCAACAGCGACTCTGCCTGGAAAAGAAAAGCATACATGCTGGGAGATGTAAGCGGCCTGACAAACGGCGATAGTATTTACATTGCATTCAGGGAACATGTTGCTGATAATCAAATAGCAGGAAGTGTGCTTAGTGTCGATCTTGTGAGGGTTGGAAATAAAACCATTGGTATCGAAAATGAAATTAACACTATTCCTTCGGGATTCAGGCTGGAACAAAACTATCCCAATCCGTTTAATCCGGTGACAGGAATAACATATTCCGTTGCGGTACCGGGATTTGTTTCGCTGAAGGTGTATGATGTAATGGGAAAAGAAACCGCCGTACTTGTAGATGAATTTAAACCTGCAGGCACTTATTCTGTAAAATTCAATGGATCAAATTTAAGCTCCGGAATGTACTTCTACAGGCTGCTTGCTGATAGTTACAGTGAGACACGGAAAATGATATTATCAAAGTAATCCCGCGGAAATCCATGCCATGTATGTCAAATGCATGCCTTTGACCTGCGAAGACATTCGGTTTCAGCAGAGTCTTTCCAAAGGAGGACTCTGCTCTATTGCCTCGAGACCGTTTCCTGTAACTCGATTCGCCTGATTCGAGTGCATGCAAATTGAAATAATGTGAAGTCACAAATTCCCCTCTTGAGAGGGGTGGCACTCCGAAAGGAGTGACGGGGTGTGTTGACTGCAATCCGGTAAGGCTGCAGGATTTACAATCTCAGAATGTGAGAATCATTTTTTTGGTGTTTATCATATTCAGAGATACCCGATACATCATAGAGTATGCAGGCAACCCCCTTGTGTTCCCCCTTCCAGGGGGAAATGATTTCCCATGCTGTCAGGAGTTACCTCCTGACGGAAAAAATTGTAGGTCAAAGGCATGCCCTTGACCTGCAAAAACACGCCGTTTTCAAAGCTTGAAATATAGACCCTGTTTCCGATGGGCTGCGCCAATCGCTGATATATACCGCCCCGTTGGGGCTTCTATTAGCCCACGGATTCATCCGTGGGTTTAGATTTCGCCCGGGAGCCGAAAAAACCGTTTCAACGGTTTGTTGCTTCGCTAAATTTTCCACAAAAGAAAAGGATTGCTTCAAAAGACGTGTCTGTGAGAAAACTTGCTTAGAATTTCTCAAGATTCCTGCCTGCGCAGGAATGACAAACTACTTTTGAAACAACCCCTTCTTAAAATCTGAACTATTGCCTTAGACTATTTCTGTTTCTTCGTTCTTTCAAGCAGTGTCAGCTTATCGCCATCTACCTTAAAGCTGATCGACTCGCTCCATTTGCTCGCGGTGTTCTCTTTGATATTCAGCTTCAATCCTTTAAGCTCGACTTTTATTGTGTTATCTGCAGTCGAGATCTTTACTTCATCAAAAGTTTTTTCAACTGTCGAAGGCACCGTAGGCTTGCAGTTTTCTATCTGGCTGACTATCGAGGCATCATCGCGGAACCAGTTTTTGAGAAAAGTCTTGTTCTCTTCGCTGCACTGGTAACTCATATTAAGCGCTGTGAGAATTTTGCACTTCACATTCTGTTTGCCCGTTTCGGCGTAACACTCATTGCCTATCGTTGATGCAAGATACCCAAGCACCGCCCTTTCCGGTTCAGTAATGCCAGAGAAGTATGACTCATCAAGTTTGATGACATTTACGGTTCCTTTTAACGAGGGATCGTAAACATCCTCACGCCAGATCACCTTTAGCATAATGCCGCTTTGAACATACGCCTGCCTGTCGGAAATGTTATCCGCTTTAAGCGAACCCTGCAAAACAAAACTTATTGTAAAAAGGGAAACCAGGAAAACCCCGGCAGCAAAAATTTTTTTAATATTCTTCATGATAGTAGCCCCCCAACATTATGTTATTTTATAGATGAATACCTCGAATTATTACGCCAAAGATAGTATATAATATAGAGCATTGAGCTAACGTATTTCGTGATATTTCTTGGGATACTATTAATTTTTATGTATTTATGTTAGTTTCCTGCTAATAAGCACAAATCTATCCAAAGTGCTTGAAAATGAGCCTGAAACAGCGATTATATCTCCAATGTGTTTTAAACCTTGGAAATATTTTTCAACCGTGAAATCCTCTATCAGCCAGTTTATGATCTTCAGGTAAGAAATCACCGCGCCTGTATCACTAAATATAGTATAGCCCGGTGCTTCGGCTTGTTTGATAATTTCAAATCCCGCTGCATGGAGTTCATTTGCAGCAGAGCGCAGGCACCAGTTTTTGGTTTCTGCAGGCACTTGCTTTCCTAAAGCGGTAAGCAGTGATTCGTCACAGTTACCTGCAACCTGCTGCGTGATAAAAAATCCGCCGGGCCTGAGTAAGCGGTAAACTTCATTCGGCATATAATATTCATGCCTGTTAATTACCAGGTCAAAGTACGCGCTTTCAAACGGAAGAGAGTCATCTTTGTATCCGCTTACAACTTTAACGCCAAGCGGACTCAGGTTCGCTTCCGCAATCTCAACATTCGGCGCGTAACCCTCGGTTGCATAAGTTTCCGCCGGCAGCGGGGCAAGCGTTTTAAGGAATTCACCGCCGCCTGTTCCCATATCCAGCATCCGCTTAACGCCGGGCTTGTGCTGCATTACCGTTTCTGCATAGTCCCACGGCAATTGAGTCTCTTTCATTCTGCCTGAATTTGTGAGCGCTGAAAAATCCCAGCCTGTTAAATTCACTTCATCATTCATGATACATTTCAAGATTCATTTATTCATGATTCATTTCAAGATTCATTTATTCATGATTCCGCCAACACCATTAGATATTGATTAAGCATTAGCAAAATTACAAAAAAGCGGGAGGATATAATCACCAAAAATCAATTGAAAACTATGATTTTTGCTGTGTTATGCTTTGTTTTATATTAACTTTTTACTAAATTGCGTGATTCCATAAATCTATATAAGGAGAGCAGCCATTGTCAACCCAGAGATACAGCTTGTATTCTAAGCTATTTATTATCACATCAACTGTATGCTTGATGTTGTTTGTTTTCGGATTTGCCGCAGTCAGCGGACACACAGTTTTCGCTTCTGAAAAAAATCCGGTGATCGTCAAATCCAAACCTCTTGCCTCGATGATCAATTCGATCAAAAGCTCGGGGAAACTATTCCGGTCAACTGAGCTGTTTAATGCGAACGCATCAAGGGAAACTTCCTCATTCCTTTCAGGCTACCTTAGGAATTTCACATCGCTTAAGCTGGATCAAGCAGCAAAAGAACAGCTTCTCAGCCGCAGGCCCGAAAATATCGTTTTCAGGATACCGAACGGCGCTGGTTATATGGAGCTGGAGCTTACGCGAGTGAACGTACTGACCGATGATTTTAAATCTGGTTCGCTCAGCGGAAACGGTACCGTAACATATACAAATTATACACCCGGCGTTTATTACCGCGGAATTATCAAAGGTGATGAGGGCTCGTTCGCTTCACTCAGCGTGTTCAGTGATTTTGTAATGGCGGTCGCATCCAACAGCGAAGGCAACTGGAATCTCGCTTCGGTAAAGGGAGCGAACACAATGTATTCAGATAACTATGTACTATATAATGACGCTGCAGTTATAAACCACAAAGATTTCACCTGCGGTGTGAATGATGAATCTGCTATGTTCGATAAAAGAAGCGGCAACTGGAGCAATGCAGGCCATACCGGCGATAACGCACCGCCGCAGCTTGTCAGGAAATATTTTGAATGCGATTTCAAGATGTACCAGGATTTCGGGAACAATGTAACAAATGTGAATAATTTTGTTTCAGGCTTCTTTAATTCATGCGCAGCAATGTACGCGCAGGATAGCATCAATACTTCCATCCAGCAGATATTCGTGTGGACATCGGCCGATCCCTACCTGGCAACCACCGATAACGAGAGAATCCTGAAAATGCTTGGAGGCAGGCTGCAGAACACTGTTAACGGCGACCTTGCGCATTATATCTCAACCAGGACAGATATTTCAGGCGGTATTGCATGGGTTGGTGTTCTTTGCAGCCCGTTCAACGGACCCGATTCATCAGGTCCGTACGCAGTAAGCGTAATTAACGATAGCCCACTTCCGTTTCCGCAGTATTCATGGACAGTTAACGTGGTGGTTCACGAAATGGGGCACAACCTCGGCTCTAACCATACGCACAACTGCTCATGGCCGGGCGGACCTATCGATTCATGCTTCACGATCGAAGGCGGATGTTACGCCGGACCGCAGATACCAAGGGTTGGCACTATAATGAGCTATTGCCATCTTAACGCAACGGTTAATCTTGCCCTGGGCTTTGGTCCGTTCCCGGGTGATACTATCCGCGCGCATGTAAGAAGGGCGAACTGTTTGACGATAGGTATATCGCCAATTGGCAGCGAAGTACCTGCACAGTATGTGCTTCAGCAGAACTATCCAAATCCGTTCAATCCCGTAACCAATATCAAGTTCAGCATCCCCAAAACGGGAGCAGTTAAGCTGACAATATTTGATGTATCAGGCAGGGAAGTTGCGGTGCTGGTTAACGAATCGCTTGCAGCAGGTTCATACAATGCAGATTTTGACGCAGCCGGATTATCAAGCGGCGTGTACCTGTATAAGCTTGAGTCAGATGGATTTGTGCAGACAAAAAAGATGGTGTTGATAAAATAAAGCACAAAGATTTTCGTGTTATATGTAAACAAAGGGTCTTCCAAATTGGAAGGCCCTTTTTGTTTATGATGAATTGTCGGACTGAGCGCAGTCGAAGTCCGGAAATCATACACACCAGCCCTTTGACTTCGCTCAGGGCGACAGTGATAAAAGTAAATATTACGAAACAGAGTTTCGTACAAAAGCGGAGTCCCAAGCAAAAGCTTGGGACACAGGTAATTGAATAATTTCGCCCCGTGGGAATGCAAATGGTTTACCTGTAGGCGGCATGGCTTGCTTTACACCTTTGGGGCCCGCCGCATAATACCGTCAGGCAAGCCTGACGGCTACAAAAGCAACAGTGCTTCTGTATTTTACTGTAGAGACGATGCGGCCCGACTGCCCTGTGCAGTCGCATCGTCTCCAAACCATCAAAGCGCAAAAATTTTGAGACGACCCATCGGGTCGTCTCTACAGGTGTATCAAGATTTGTTTTTTAGTAGCACAGACATTTAGAATAGCACTTCGTGACTTGTCTGTGTTAAATCGCTTCTTACTGCGAATGTTCCCGTTTCCAAGCTTCGGAGTTTGTCTCAAAACTTCATTAACCCCAGCTTTCAAGCTGGGGATTTTGCGATTTTATATTATAAAGGGCTTTAGCCCTGAGTAAAAATGGAATGGAGGGTGTCTTGTACCTGCTTCTCCGGAATGGTAAAGAAAATGAATCTTAGCGTTCTTTGCGTCTTAGCGGGTGAAGAGCATTTGCTTCTATATAATCATTTGTGAAATTCGTGTCTGCTTCTTCACATCAAACATCTGCACCCTATTTCCACATTTTTCTATTCAATTTTAAAATCACTTTGTGTTGCCAGATCTCAACGGTGTGCTCAACGGTGTTTTCATTAAATACTCATCAAACTGCCGCATTACGAAAGTCAATACAGGCGGGAGATGTGTGTGGGAAAAGATAAGTGTTGTGCTGCTGAAACAAGGGAAGAATTGATTCAAATACCAAAGAGCAAATAACCGGCTGTATACAGAAATTATCATTTAGCCGGAACTGTACGTTTTTCCTAACTATTGTTTGTGAATATTGCTGATTCATTTAATCCTTACATCAATTAACTGCATGATGTAAATCATTTGTATCCTCCTGCATTATTACCATTTTGCGGGATAATTGTCTTTATTATCCCTCTGAGTAAAGCTAAAGGCTATTAAACAGAGGATTATTATTCGAATATTTTTGAACCGGGTTAACATGACAATTATTCTGATCCGGAAATCATGAAATTATTGCTGAAATGAAAACAATTAAAGCACTCCTGGCTGTTTGCCTGTTAGCTTCCATTAGCCTGCACTCACAAAATATTACCAACACGCTGGGCACAAGTGGAACGTTCACAATCAAAAGCTCATCAACAAATCTCTTTACCATTAGCCAGTCCAACGCGGTTTTTTTTAAAAATATTGAACTTGGTAATATCGGCACTTCAACCTCAACAGCCGGAATGCTTACAAAAAACGGTGTTTCATTTCTGCATAATTATGCACCCGTAGGCGCAGATGGAAATAATACATTCGTCGGGCTTTATTTTGGCAACCAGGGTATGAGCGGCACCACCGGTCAATCAAGCAATAATACAGGTATAGGTTTTGGTTCATTATTCTTTAACACTACAGGCAGTCGTAATACAGGTCTTGGGGCATTCACACTTCTTTATAGTACAGAAAGCAATGATAATACATCCGTTGGATATCGAAGTTTGAATTTAAATACTACCGGCAGCCGAAATACTGCGGTTGGAAGTGAATCGCTTATCAATAATACTACAGGGCAAGATAATTCCGCTCTTGGGTATGGAGTTATGAGATATAATATTGATGGTGGTGATAATACTTCTATGGGAAGCTACAGCATGTATTATAATACCACAGGAAGCCAAAATACCGCAGTAGGATTTGAAAGCCTTATATCAAATACAACCGGAAGTTATAATACTGCACTGGGTTCTAGATCTATGAGGTTTAATACATCAGGGGAATATAATACCGCGGTCGGATTCTTTAGCCTTTCTGCGAGCTACTCTGGTACTGGAAATTCTGTTTTGGGATATAGTTCACTTGCTATGAATATCGGAAATTATAATTCCGCTTTTGGATATCGCGCAGGTGACAATATATACAACGGCAGCAATAATACCACAATTGGTTACAATGCACAGGTGCCATCCGGTACAGCAAACAACCAGGTTAGAATTGGCAACACAAATGTAACATACGCAGGCATACAGGTTGCGTGGACCGTCACAAGCGACAGGCGGCTGAAAAAAAATATACTAAGCTCTAACCTTGGCTTAAGCTTTATAAATAAATTAAGACCTGTTTCATATATCAGGATTAACGATGAATCAGGCAAAACCGAATACGGTTTGATTGCACAGGAAGTTGAAGATGCCCTTAAGCTGGAAAATACTGAAAACACAGGAATGCTTATCGTTACCGATGAAGGCGAATACCAGCTCCGTTATAACGACTTGCTTGCACCGATGATAAAAGCTATCCAGGAGCTTAAAGCTGAAAATGAGGAGCTTAAAAAACGGATTGAAAAGCTTGAAGAAAAAAACACACGGTTAACAAACAATAAGTAAAGCTTAATATGAAAAACCTGAAGACTATTTTCATATTCACAATATTTTTAAGCGTTATTCCGGTTTTTGCGCAAAGCAATATTACATATGATGCATCAACACAGATTGATGTTGGTTCAGGTGCAGATATCTGTTCAGACGCGATTATTATCAACGGCACGTGGAGCGGTACGGGTACGATCTGCCAGGGCGCACTGCCTGTAAGCCTGTCATCATTCACTTACAGCGCCGATAAGCGCAATGTAACATTAATGTGGGTTACTGAGTGGGAGCTTAATAATAGCGGGTTTGATATTGAAAGGGCGACCCCCCTAAATCCCCCCGAAGGGGGGACTTCTGAATGGAAAAAAATAGCATTCATCCCCGGTCACGGCACCTCAAATGTTTCCAACGGTTATATGTTCAAAGATGAAAAGCTTAAA
>JAYRXC010000044.1:0-69113 GCA_041917655.1 Ignavibacteria bacterium
GGGGGTTCGAATCCCTCACTGCCCACGAAAAGAAAAGACGCCGATTGGGCGTCTTTTTATTTACTCAAGGTTAGCTCTGCGGTTCAAGAGCGTCCCGCTTGCGGGACAAGATGTCGGGGGTTCGAATCCCTCACTGCCCACAATTAAGAGACGCCGATAGGCGTCTTTTTTATTTTAAAAGGTTAGCTCAACGGTTCAAGAGCGTCCCGCTTGCGGGACAAGATGTCGGGGCCCGTTCGATCCCTCAACCCCACTTACAAAAGCCTGAATCGAAAGATTTGAGCTTTTTCTGTTATCACCTCACCCCTAACTCCTCTCCTGACAGGAGAGGGAAAATATCTCAAATGTTTAAGCATGCCGGACAAGATGTCGTTGCCCGTTTGATCCCTCAACCCCACTTACAAAAGCCTGAATCGAAAGATTTGAGCTTTTTTTATTTTTCACCTCACCCTACCCACCTGACTGCATAGCAATTCTCCTGACAGGAGAGGGGAAAATGCTGTGAAGTTTTTTGAATGCTTGCAATCATGTTGTTGGTGATAACACCAACAACTGGAAAATTTATGTTGTTATGCAATTCGTGCAAATTGGTGAAATTCGTCTCTGCTATTTTGTTAGCCTGATTTCTTAGTACACGACAATGAAACATTTACTCAGTAATTTTGCGTTCGACCCTCACCCCCAACCCCTCTCCCAAAGGGAGAGGGGAGAAAAAACTCAAGAATTTTTGGTGCCCCCTCTCCTGTCAGGAGAGGGGGTTAGGGGGTGAGGTCAAGTTTGTTGAAATCCAGAGTCAAGAAACTTCTTCTAACAAAGTTTGTAGGGTTTTATTTATCTACTGTCGTGTACTTATGCCTGATTTATCACACTTATAAAAGCCTTGAAAATTAGGTAAAAACCCTTAATTTTGTTATATATGTAACGCGAAAAGTTAATTTCTTTCAATTTACGGACTGATTAAGTGAAGAATACAAAGCTGTTGTTTTTGATTTCTATAGCCGTGATCTTTGGAGTTAACTTGATTTCAGGTTCCATAAACTCTTATTACTATCAAATCATTATTTACTGCGGTATAAACATTGTTCTTGCAACCAGCCTGAATCTCATAAACGGTTATACCGGGCAGTTCTCGCTTGGTCATGCGGGATTCATGGCAATTGGCGCATATGTTTCTGCTGCATTGAGTACATATCTCGCCCCGACATTGATCTCTGATTTCGGCGATGGCACCATTGGCCGTTCCGCATGGTTTATAATTGTTCTCCTGATGGGAGGCGCAGGCGCTGCAGCGGCAGGTATCATAGTGGGAGTCCCTTCGCTCAGATTAAAGGGAGACTATCTCGCGATCACTACACTTGGATTCAGTGAGATCATAAGGGTTACAATACAAAATCTTACATCAATTGGTGCATCGCAGGGATTCCGCGGAGTATATGTATATGATAACGGCGTTAAGAGCCTTGAAATGGTACCCGAGCTGAGCAATGTGGCGTATAAATTTTATGATATTCCAAAATATACAGATTTCTTCTGGGCATTCCTTGTAGTAGCAATAATTATCTTTGGAATAACTAACCTAATGCGTTCAACTTACGGCCGCGGTTTTATAGCTGTTAAAGATGACGAAATTGCCGCAGAAGCAATGGGTGTAAATACCACCAAGTTCAAAGTTACGGCTTTTGTTATCGGAGCATTCTTTGCAGGTGTAGCAGGCGGATTGTACGCACACTTCCTGCAGTACATTAATCCCGAAGATTTTAACTTCCTGCGCTCCATTGAGATCGTTGCAATGGTTATACTGGGCGGAATGGGAAGCACATTTGGCGTTGTTATAGCCGCAATAGTATTAACGGTGCTTCCGGAACTACTTCGTGACGTTCAGCAGTACAGGATGATCATTTACGCGCTGCTGCTGATAATTATGATGCTGCTCAGGCCGCAGGGACTGTTTGGGATAAAACTTGAGCGCAAAAAGAAAAGGATCACCCCTGAAGAAGCTCCTGAAACCACATTAAAAGACTAGGACAATTTGGAATTACTTAAGCTAAATAACTGCACCATAAGATTCGGCGGATTAACAGCCGTGGATAGCCTTACTACTTTTGTGGGAAACGATGAGCTGGTGGGGATGATAGGTCCGAACGGGGCGGGAAAAACCACTGTGTTTAATATCATTACCGGGGTTTACGATCCCACAGATGGAGACGTGCTGTTCAACGGCGAGAGCATTGTTAAATACAAGCCTTACCAGGTTACGCATAAAGGCATAGCGAGAACATTCCAGAATATCAGGCTGTGCCCCAGCCTTTCCGTTAAAGATAATGTCAGGGTTTCATACAATAATAAATGCAAATCAAGGCTGGTCAGCTCCGTACTTCAGTTAAAAGGATACCATGAAGAAGAAAAGCAGATCGATGAGGAAATACACGGCCTGCTTGAGATGTTTGACCTGCATGTTGATGCTGATGAATATGCTAAGAATTTGCCCTACGGCGACCAGCGCAAGCTTGAGATAGTCCGCGCACTTGCTACGAAGCCAAAGCTGCTTTTGCTTGATGAGCCGGCTGCGGGAATGAATCCATCGGAGAAAAAGGATCTAATGCACCTTATCCAGACGGTTAAAGATAAGTTTAAGATATCCATACTGCTTGTTGAGCATGACATGAGCGTTGTAATGGGAATATGTGAAAGAATATTTGTGCTTGATTACGGAAAAAAGATCGCAGAAGGCAAGCCGGAGGAAATTCAGAAGGACCCGAAGGTTATAGAAGCGTATTTGGGAGAACCTGCGAAGAAGAGTTAAACAATGTTAAAAGTAGAAAATCTTGTTGTAAATTACGGGGCAATCAATGCGATCAGGGGTATATCTATAAATGTTCCTGAGAAATCGATCATTACACTGATCGGAGCAAATGGCGCAGGTAAGACCACAACACTGCGCGCAATATCAAGCATTGTTAAGTCAGCAGATGGCAGCAAAATAATCTACGATGGTAAAGATATTACCAATCTGCCTGCGCATAAGATTGTTGAATCAGGTTTATGCCAGGTACCTGAAGGCAGGCTTATATTCGCAAATCTGACAGTCAAAGAAAACCTTGATATGGGTGCGTATTTGCGGAAGGATAAGCAGAATTTCGGAGAGGACCTCGACTTCATATTTTCAATTTTCCCCAGGCTTAAAGAGAGGATAAAGCAGCCGGGCGGAACACTTTCCGGCGGCGAGCAGCAGATGCTGGCAATTTCGCGCGCCTTAATGAGCAAGCCCAAAATGCTGCTGCTTGATGAACCTTCACTTGGTATCGCTCCCCTGCTGACAAAAACGATCTTTGAAAAAATTGTTGAGATAAATAAGACGCTTGGAATGACCATTTTGCTTGTTGAACAAAATGCAAATCTTGCGCTATCCGTAGCAAATTACGGATACGTTCTTGAAACAGGCAACATAATACTTGAAGGTCCTGCAGCCGACCTTGCAAACAATGCCGAGATCAAGAAAGCATACCTTGGAGAAGTGTGAAACGAAGAGTTTCTTTACTAATTAAATGTTACCAAACTTAAACACATATTAAAATGAAATTCGCTGATGGAATATCGAGACTGGGAACTGAAACAGCATTTGAAGTCCTTGCAAAAGCTAAAGCCCTTGAAGCCGAAGGCAAAAGCATAATTCATTTACAGATCGGGGAGCCTGATTTCCCGACACCAAAAAACATCTGTGATGCCGCTGTTAAATCAATACAGGCAGGTGATACACACTACACAGGCGCTGCGGGAACTCCCGAGCTGAGGAAAACAATTGCAGAATACGTTAGCCGCACACGCGGCGTTGATTTCACCGCCGATAACGTAGTCATGACACCCGGCGCAAAGCCCATCATGTTCTTCGTGATCCTTGCGCTTCTCCAGCATGGTGACGAGGCAATGTATCCTAATCCAGGCTTCCCAATTTATGAATCGATGATCAATTTCACCGGTGCAAAGCCTGTACCTATCCCCCTCACACAGGAAAATAACTTCAATATTGACCTAAAGGAATTCGAAAAGAACGTTACCGATAAAACAAGGCTAGTGATAATTAATACGCCGGGAAATCCAACCGGCAAGACTATCCCCAAGAAAGATATTGAAGCAATTGCCGAAATTTTAAAAAACAGGGATTGTATGGTGCTTTCAGATGAGATCTATTCAAGGATATGTTATGACGGGGCTGAATCATATTCTATAACAAAGATCCCGGGATATAAAGACAGAACTATCATTCTCGACGGATTTTCGAAGACATACGCTATGACAGGATGGAGAGCAGGTTACGGAATAATGAACACCGAGCTTGCCCCTGTGATAACCAAGCTTATGGTGAACAGCAATTCATGCAACAATGCGTTTGTTCAGAAGGGCTGTATTGAGGCGTTAACAGGTCCGCAGGATGCAGTTGACAGGATTGTTGAGGAATTTGACAGGAGAAGAAAGATCATAGTCGAGGGATTGAACTCAATCAAAGGGTTTGACTGCAGCATGCCCGACGGCGCATTTTACGCTTTCCCAAGTATCAAGGGCACAGGATATAAATCGAAGGAGCTTGCAGATAAGCTGCTTTATGAAGCCGGCGTTGCATGTTTATCAGGTACTTCATTCGGCTCATACGGCGAAGGATACATAAGGTTCTCATACGCAAACTCCGTTGAAAATATCAACGAAGCTATCAAGCGGATCAAAGCTGTACTGAACTAGGATTTCAGAATCCATTTAAAGCCCCGCCTATGCGGGGTTTTTTTATGCACGCGGACGGATTTACAAACATTTACAAAGTGCATGTCTTTCTATGTTTTAAATATATATAAAAATCAGCATTTTGCACTAACCTTAATTCTGAAAATATGTTAAAGATCTCCTTCTTACTGCTGCTTTTTGTTTCAGCAAGCTTTTCGAACCAGGTTTACTTAACCCTAATCAAAGAACACAATCTAGCATACGAACCCAGGGACATAGTAATAAATGAAGGTATAGCATATATACTTACAAAAAATGACCTGTACGGCTTCAACACAACTGAACCTTTTGATAAAACAGGTATCGATTACAAAAATCTCGCGGGCACTCACAGCATGTCGTTTTCAGGCAGGTTTGCTTACACTATCGGCGCAGCGAGCGGAATAAATTATTACGACTTTACCAAAACTCCGCCTGCCCTCAAAAACAATATCATCACAAACGGCGAACTCACAAAGCTGGTGATCGATAACGGCTATATGTTTGTTATAAATCAATCCGCCGGACTTCAGGTTTATGATGTGAACATTCCTGACTTCCCTATCTATAAAAATACGCAGATGCTTCCGTTTGAATCAAATGGCCTGTTCATAAAAGATAAAAAGGCATATGTAACAGGAATAAATGCGCATTTATCTATCATTGATGCAGCAGATATCGGCAAGCTGCCTATAGTGGGTACATATACAAACGGCGTAAAATTCTATGAGCCGTTTGTTGATGGCAATACAGCTTACCTGCCGCAAGGCAGCGGCGGAGTGCAGGTTCTTAACATCACAAAACTGCCTTTCCCTGAGCATGTAACTAATCTATACGCCAGAAAAAACTCGAAACAGGTGGTAGCTTCCAATTTCTACATCTGGGTTGCAGATGATAAGTCTGTTGAAGGATTTTTCAACAAAGATAGCGGTGCGTATTACTTTGCCGGTAATTATAAGAATGACAAGGTTATTAATCGCATAGCAGTAATCGAAGGAAAGTATCTCTTTCTGGCAACGGCTGATAAGAAGCTAAAGGTGCTGAAGATCGAGTATAAATACTAGGTAGATTGCGGATTAGTTCAGATTGCGGGCTTCGGATTGGGGATTGCGGAATAATCCAATCCGAAATCGTCAATCCGAAATCAAGAGAATCCGAAATTAATTAAACTCCGCCATACATCTTAACTACATTTCCCCTAAATGACTTTGCGCCATCACTTATCAGATACAAACATGTTTCGGCTATTTCTTCCGGGGTGACCCAAGTGCTGAGATCCTGATTTTGCATGCTTTCGCGGTTGGCGGGAGTATCAATAACGCTTGGTATGACCGTATTGAATGTAATATTATCGGCCTTATTCTCCTCGGCAAGAGTTTGCATGAGGTTTACGACCCCTGCTTTACTGAAGGAATAGGCAAACTTGCCTGCAGTAGTCTCAATAGCCGGTTTTGCGCCAATTGATACTACCCTGCCGAAATTGTTAGCCTTAAAATAGCTTAATGTGTATTTAGTGAAGAAAAACGTTGTGTAAAAATTCATAAGAATCTGTTTATCGATAAGCTCCTTATCAGTATCCAGCACATTTCGTTTCGGATGGTATCCCCCAACAGTATTCACCAGGAAATCAATGGTCTTTTCCTGCTTCACCACATTATCGCAGAATTCCTTTACCTGCTCTTCATTTGATGCATCACAGGCCAGGGCATATCTCCGCAGCAAACCTTTAAAATCACCGGTATCTTTCTGGGAATCGTCAAAAAAAGCGTTAAATTCATTTATCGATCTGACCGGAACGTAAACCTTCATACCTGCCTCAGCGAATCTGTTTACTATTACCCGCCCCAATGCGCCGGTTCCGCCGGTTACTATGGCTATCTTATTTTTATACATATTTTTAGTTTTTTAGCAGGACTTACATTCTTCTCTGCAAATGTATGGAAATTCATAAAACAACACAGACAACAATGTCTGTGCTACCATTTTGTAATCATGACTGACAAATCTTACCTAATATCACATTCTTTTGGGAGCCGGTTACCGAACGCATGCTAGCCGAGTTTCCGGCAATGCATTCATTTCCCAAAATACCAAAAAGCACCGCTTCTTTGTTTTGAGTAGTTACTCCATATTGCCTTAAAGAAAGAACTTTAACGCCTTTAAAATAATTAGATAGCGTAGATTTTATTAAAGGATTTTCTGCGCCGCCTCCGCTTATGATAAGTTCCTCAATCCTGCAGTGTGACTCAACAAAATTCTTATAGTTGTACCAAATGGAATATGAGGTAAATTCAGTAACGGTACGGATAATGTCGGCTGGTTTAAGACCTTTAGCCGCCTTAAGCAGCTTTTTCTGAAAATGCTGGCCATAATGCTCTCTGCCGGTTGATTTAGGTGGTTCCTGTCTGTAAACAGCGTCTTGCAGCAGCCATTCGAACAATTTTGGTATTAGGGTGCCTTTCTTGGCTATTTTGGCATCTTTATCATACTTTTTATGGTATAGATGATACAAAAGGCCGTCAATAAGCATATTTCCGGGACCCGTATCAAAGGCAAACACTCTGCTTAGGGGTGAATTTTTGGGAAGAATGGTGATGTTTGAAATTCCCCCAATATTCAATAATCCCCTGCTCTTTTTCTTGTCTGAAAACAATAGGTGATCCAGATATGGCACCAGAGGCGCCCCATCGCCATCTACGGCGCAATCAGCTATGCGGAAATCGCCAACCGTTATAATACCCGTCAAGTTAGATATAACCGACGGATCCCCGATCTGCAAAGTAGTCTTAACCTTATACCCCAGGAAGCTCTCCTTACCCGGCAGGTGGTGTATTGTTTGGCCATGCGACCCAATGAGATCAATCTTTGATGCCTTTAGACCGTTACGCCTGAGTATTTTATGAACAGCATCAGCAAAAACTGCTCCCAAAATAACATTCAGCCTTGCAATCTCTTCGATTGATGCCGTTTTGTTATCAGAATTACGGAATACGGAATATCGAATGTTCTCAGGTATAGGGTGGGTGATAAAATCGATAACTTTGATACGGGTGGATTGACCGCTGCCAGTGATCTTCATCAAAACCGCATCAACCCCGTCAACAGAGGTACCCGAAAGCAGCCCTATGACGGTTCTTGTGCGTTTTTGAAGCAATTTCTGCAATTTGGTTCTCATATCTGCAAATTTATCTAAAGCAAAAGGAATATACTAATCAATAAAATAAACAGTTTTGTGAGGCGTCTTGCTTTAATGAAAAAGGTGCAAAACCCAGATTTAAAACGCATTGCTTTATAAACTAAGCACAAATGAATTGCATGTTTAAGCAGTGGATTTGCTTATTCACCTCACCCCCGTCCCCCTCTCCCATAAGGAAAGGGGAGAAAAAACTCAAAGATCCATACTTCCGCACTCCTTTCAGGAAGGGTTTGGGGTGTGGTCATACATGCTAAAATTTTCAATAAGAACCAGCTTCTTACAGGTTTTTCTGCACAATTTACACCATTATCTTAGTACACGACAGTGAAACATTTACTCAGTAATTTTGCGTTCGACCCTCACCCCCAACCCCTCTCCCAAAGGGAGAGGGGAGAAAAAACTCAAGAATTTTTGGTTCTCCCTCTCCTGACAGGAGAGGGGGTTAGGGGGTGAGGTCAAGTTTGTTGAAATCCAGAGTCAAGAAACTTCTTCTAACAAAGTTTGTATGGTTTTATTTATCTACTGTCGTGTACTTATACCCATTATAACCCTCAAAATATTACATTGTTCGGTTATTTGAGAAAAGTTATATTTGCAGAATAACTAATTTTAAAACATGGAATTTAAGGTAAATAAAGCAGACGCAGTAAAACATGAAGTAGAGTTTGAGCTATCGTATGAAGATCTCGCTCCTCATTTTGAAAAAGCAATAAAAAAGTATCAAAAAAAGGCTGAAATCCCCGGCTTTAGGAAGGGCAAGGCCCCCGTTTCAATGATAAAGCGCATGTACGGCGAAATGATCGAACAGGCATCGCTTGAGGATGTGGCAAATGAAGTGTATAAGAACTATCTGGATGAGAATCACGTTCACCCGCTTGGTGAAGCCCAGATGGTAGATATGGACTACGAGAACAGGCAGATGTTCAAGTTCAAGATTAAATATGAAGTGAAGCCCGATTTCGAGCTGGCTGATTACAAAGGAGTTTCGGTTAGCAGGACAGTTTACCCGATAGACGAAAAAATAATTGATGATGAAGTAAAGTACATGCAGTCAAAGCATGTAACTTATGAACCGGCCGAGAAAGCTGATGGCGATGAATTCACAATAACAATGGATGTTCAGAAGCTGGATGATACCGGAGTTGAGCTAATCGGGCAGGGTGATAAAGATGTAAGGTTCTACCTGAACGACCCGCAGATCAATAAAGAATTCAAGGAACAGCTTGACCAGATCGCACCGGGTGAAGAACGTGTCCTGATGCTTCCCGGCCAGGAAGAAGGCACAACCGAAAAGTACAAAGTTTACTGTACAAAGGTGGAAAAAGTTCTTTTTCCTGAGCTAAATGAAGAGTTCTACAATACGATCTACAAAGATGCGGGAATCAAGACAAATGAAGATTTCAGGGCAAAAGTAAAGACTGATCTTGAAGCCATTTACAAAAATATCGGGGAGCAGGAAGTAAGGAACAATATTGTCAGCGAATTGATTAAGCTAAATGACGTACCTGTTCCGGACGCGCTTGTTGAGAATATACTGAATTCATACGTAGAGGATGTTAAGAACCAGAACCCGAAACGCCAGCTTCCGTCGGGATTTGATGAAGAGGAATTCAGGCGCACAAAACGCGCAGAGGCAATCCTGCAGGTTAAATGGTACCTTATCCGCGATAAGATAGTTGAACAGGAGAAGATGGAAGTAAGCGATGCGGACCTTGAACCGGTTATTGAAGCAGACGCAAAGAAATACAATCTGCCTGTTGACAAGATAAAAGCTGTTTACGAGAACAATGCAGATGTAAAATACAGGATACTTGATGATAAGCTTATGAACTTCCTGATAGAAAATGCAAAGGTTAAGGAAGTATTGAAATCAGACGAAAAAGAAACAGATAGTACAGAAGACTCAAAAGAAGAAGAAAAAGAAGCCAAACCAAAAAAGACCAGAAAAAAGAAATCTTAAATAACCTAAATTAAAAAGGACGGTTTGATGGATTACCACAAAATTATTGCAGGCAACAGATCTGAGATCGAAAGAGGCCTGAATGTTACAAACCAGCTTGTGCCGATGGTTGTCGAGCAAACAGCACGCGGCGAAAGGGGCATGGATATTTATTCGAGGCTGCTCAGGGAAAGGATCATTTTCCTTGGCTTCCCGGTTGATGACCATACAGCAAGCCTGGTAATAGCGCAGCTTCTTTTCCTCGAATCAGAGGACGCAGATAAAGATGTAATGCTTTACATTAACTCGCCCGGCGGAAGTGTATCTGCCGGACTGGCTATTTATGACACTATGCAGTACATAAAGCCAAATGTCGCAACAATTTGCACAGGCATGGCAGCCTCGATGGGCGCGGTTCTGCTCGCAGGCGGCGAAAAGGGAAAGCGCACTTCACTTCCCCACTCAAAGATCATGATCCACCAGCCGCTCGGCGGCACACAGGGCCAGGCAACTGATATTGAGATATACACAAAGGAAATGATCAAGACAAGGGATGCTTTGTATATGATACTGGCAAGGCACACCGGGAAAGACTATGAAACTATTAAAAAGGATTGCGACCGTGACAATTTCATGACGGCTGAAGAGGCTAAAGCATACGGATTGATAGATAATATTCTCGAAAAAAGGGTAATAGAAAAGAAGTAAAACATTTTCAACAGAACAAAAAAATAGCGCTTTTGAGGCGCTATTTTTTTTGCTCCGCTTCAGTATCCGAATCTTTAGTTTTTGTTGAATCCTTTTTTGTTGCCCTGCTTATCCTCTGGTTAGTATCCTTTGTTTGCTGCTTGATCTCTTCGTTGGCTTCCTCTTTGTCCTTAGGCTTTTCAATGCTTTTCCTTTTGGAATCCACCTTTTTTTCAACATCATCATCGATATAAATATTCTTCTTTTCATCGCTCAATTTTGAGTCATCCTTTGACTCTTTTTTGAGACCTTCTTTTTTCATTACCGGAGGCGGAGGCGGTTTTGTTTCACCCTTAACATCTACGCCTTTTTCTTTGTCTTTTTCATAGCCTTTCTGCATCTCAAACCTCTGCTCTTCGCTTACCCTATCCGGCTTCAGCTCTGTGCCCGGGGACATGGTTTTAGGGTCCGGCCGTGCGTTAAAATCGCTGGGCATTTCATGCGGTGAAGAATAGTAAAACTCGCTGCTGCGGTTCTGTGTTTCGTCGGGATTTGCGGCGCTGTACTCCCTGGGATAATTGCTGCTGTAGTTTGTAGTATCGTTTTTAACATATATCACAAGATCACCCTGGTTAGTAGAGCTAACGAACTGCTTCTGGTTTGTTGGGTTACTGTCATTCAACTTCGCGAAATACGCGAAATAAACAACAACAGTAATGAGCAATACAACGGTGAGACCCAGCGCAGGAGCGAAAGCGGGCCTGAATAGATTTGCCCACCAGCTCTTCACTTCGGAAGTTTTATGCACCACAGGCGCAGCGTGATGAACCGGCTGTTTTTCCGCATCCCTTATCCTAGCCATCAAACGCGCCTCGAAATCACCCTTAGCCTTCACACGCGGCATAGACCTGAGGGTATCCCTTAATGCTTTATATTTCTCGTCGTCGTTTATCATTTGTTAACCTCCTTAATAGGAGAATCATTCTTCTTTGTAAATATCTTTTAAAAGCTCCTGGAGCTTCTCGCGCCCCCTGTTGATCCTGGATTTCACAGTACCCATCGGCAGCCCGGTCATATCAACAATTTCCTCGTATGAATAGTCTTCTATATCCCTTAATATAACAAGCTCCCTGTAGTTTTCGTTTATCTGGTCAAGCGCTTTCTGAATATGAGCGTTCAGGAATTTTGCGTTTGCATCAACATCAGGAGTAAACGCCTCGTCCGGCAGATCGAAATCCTTGTTTTCATCATCATACACATTGCTTATAGAGAACGTCTTATACTTCTGCTGCTTGACAACCTTCGTCTTAGCGAGGTTGATCGCAATTGTGTATATCCATGTAGAGAACTTGGCAATTTCTTTGTACAGGTGTTTTGAAGTATAAACCTTTACAAAAGTATCCTGTACAATATCATCACACTCATCATAGCTGCCAACATACCTGTAAATATAGTTTGTTAACCTGTCCTTATACCTGGCCACTATTTCATTGTATGACGTTATGTCACCTTCCTGGAAACGGAAGATAAGCTCTTCATCAGTCAGCTTTTTTATGTCATTTCCTTCTTTCGAAGGTGCCATCAGTTCTCTATTATTTTAACGAAAAATTATGAAATTTGTTCCGGTTTTATGAAAATTATGCATTTATGAGGTCCTGTACGAGCGAAATCATAAGTATTTTTGGGTCAACCTGGCTGCTTTTCAGCTTTTTATCAGTATCGATAAGTCTGCCAAATGACTTTTGTAAAGAATGTAAATCCATTGACTTATAACAGCTTTTCGCGATTTTAGCCCTCTCACCCCACATTTTATATTTCTGGAAGAGCATCCGGCTATCCATACTATCTAATCCGCGGGTTTTGAAGGATATAATATCCATATAGAACCCGCTAAGCAATGAAAGCAGATAAATTTCATTCATTCCTTTGGAATTTAGTAAGTTATCTAATACAGAAAAAGCCCTGTTTCTGTCCTTTTTTGCTATTGCTAAAACAAGCTCATCCGGGCTTGCTTCCCTGTCATAGCCAATGAACTGCAGAATGATCTCTTTGGTTAGCTTGCGATCCGTACCTTCAAATTCAAAATTGCTTACTTTTTCTATCTCTGTACTAAGCAGGTCAAAAGATCTTGGTATTGAAGTGATAAAGAGATCCAGTGCATCATTTTGAATGGCTATATCCCTCGCTTCAAACTCACTTCTAACCCATTCATAAAGCTCCTTTTGCGGTAGGTCGGAAAAATCATAAAACTCTCTTTTATCATCTAGCTTTTTATCGGCGACAAAAGCTGGATCGAAAACAAGAATCATGTAAGTGCTTTGATCCTTTTTGCCGATGTTCTCGGTTATCTCCAGAAATTCCGCCATCTTGCGTGAATACTTCTCGCAGCGCTTAACAATAATGACCTTTTCGGATGAAAAAAGCGAAGCAAAATTGGAGGCTAGGTCAGAGACATCCTGCACAGTAGTATCATCTGCATATCTTAGAAAGAAGTTATCCCTGTTCGCTGCCGAACCGAATAACTTCTTCCTTAAAATATCGCCTGCTTTTGAAATGAAATAATTATCACCGGCGGCAACATAATAAACATTTTTCAGTTTTCCTGAATCTACTTCGTTTCGGAAATCATTAAATGTTCTCACTTTGCCTTAACCGCTGGGAAATTAATACTATTTAAAAGAAATTTTTTCGATGGTAACCTTTTCAATCGGGTTATCCATACCGTCTTTTTTTACTTTTTCGATCTTGTAAGCTATATCCATGCCCTTTGTAACCTTACCGTAAACTGTATATTGGCCGTCAAGATGTGAAGCATCTCCTGTAACAATATAGAACTGGCTGCCGCTGGATTCTTTTTTCGGATTAACAGCATCGCCCATTCTTGCACCTGCTAAAGAACCAAGCTCGTGCTTTGCTTTGATCTCTGCGGGAATTGTATAGCCGGGGCCGCCCTGTCCGTCGTTAGACCTGTCGCTATCTTTTGAATTGGGGTCTCCGCCCTGTATCATGAAGCCCTGGATAACCCTGTGAAAGGTTGTACCTTCATAGAAACCTGATTTAACAAGCTTTTTGAAGTTAGCAACATGCTGGGGTGCATCTTTCTCAAAAAGTTCGATCTCAATATCACCCATGCTGGTCTTCATAACCACGGTGTTTGATTCTTTTGAATCTTTTTTGTCTTTTGAATCAGTTGAGTCTGTTTTGGTAGTCATACTGTCAGTTTTCTTCTGTTGAGTTTGTGTTTGAGTGTTCTGTGTTTGGGTCGTGTTATCCTGTTTTTTCACATCTGTAGTTTCAGTTTTATCACTTCCGCAAACAAATGCGAAAAAGCTTAATAACAATGCGGCTAAGCCCATTATTTTTAATGAAGATAGTTTCATCAATTTGAATTCCTTTCTAATTAGAAATTACTTTAGTTGATAATAAAATTATGATCAGTATGCCGAATGCGATCCTGTAGACCACAAACAGCATCATTGAATGTTTTTTGATAAAATTTAGCAGAAAACCGATTGACCAGTATCCTACAACTCCGGATACGATTGTAGCAATCACAAGGCTTAATATGGCACTATCAGCTCTCATAAGCTCAGCACGCTGGCTGAACAGCTCATAAGTACCGCTGAGCAGAACAGCAGGAATGCTCAAAAGGAATGAGAATCTGGCTGCATCTTCACGCGTCATATTCCTGAAGAATGCTCCGGATATTGTTGAGCCTGATCTTGATGCACCCGGTATCAGCGCCAGCGCCTGGAAAAATCCAATAATCAGGCCATCAACATAGCCGAGTTTCTCCATGTTCACTGTTTTTTTGGTGAACCTATCAGCAAACCATAATACGAGTGAGAAGAATATCAAACTGGATGCAACAACGTACATATTCCTGAATTCATGCCTGATGAAATCTTTGAGCAAGAACCCCACAATGACGATCGGGATTGTGCCAAGTATGATCATAATGAAGAGCTTTGTATCTTTGCTCTTGAAATCGCGCGTTTTTAAGCTTTGCAGCGTAGATGTGACCATGTTTATGAGGTCATTTCTGAAATATATGATTATTGCGAGCATAGTCCCAACCTGCATAACGGCTGTGTATGATGCCCCGATATCCTGCCAGCCAAAAAATGAGGGGATTATCCTGAGGTGCGCCGTACTGCTGACCGGAAGGAATTCTGTCAATCCCTGCACAACGCCAAGTAATATCGCTTTTAGAATTTCCATCATATCAGAATTTCGCTATATAAAATTGTACACCAAGCCGGGCTCCCAATCCGTAACCGGCAAGTGATGCTTCAACATTTGAGTTAACAGCTTTCAGCGGAGCTCCGTTTGCATCCTTCAGCTTACCGTAGAAGTTGCCGAACCCAAATCCGCTGAGATAAACATAGAAGTTTGGAGAAAGCCTCCTTGTAAAAGTAAGATCAAGCCTTCCCGCCGGTCCCGATGAAGTATATTTTTCAGTTACTGAAGCATTGATGCGGTTATCAAGCTGCTGGAAATGATAGCCTATCGCCGCGCCGATTTGAAAATTATATCTATTTTCTCGGATTACATAATTTATCTTTGCATAAGGCTGGTGCGAAATTATAGTATAATCAAAAACCGCTGGCGAATATGTGTAAGTGAGGCTTCTTACGTAGTAAGAATACTCAATGCCGCCGGAGAAGCTGCGCGAGAGATCGGCCTCGAGTCCGCCGAAGAACTCCACTCCCGCGTTAAATGACTTAATGCTGTCTGAAGTGCTGTATGGTATTGCAGCGATGAGGTAATCATTAAAATCGGGAGTAATGCCGTATTTAATACCCATACCGGTGTAAAATGAAAGGTGTTTCTTAAACGGAACTTTCGTCTGAGAAAACAAAACTGCATTAATAAGTATTAATGCAGTTATACACTTCAGAATTATAGTCATCAAATATTAAATATCGAGATTTTTTACATACTTAGCGTTCTGCTCTATGAATGCCCTTCTCGGCTCTACTTCTTCGCCCATCAGTGTTTCGAATACCTTATCGGCGGCAAGCGCGCTATCGACAGATACCTGCAAAATAGTGCGTGTTTCGGGATTCATAGTTGTTGACCAAAGCTGTTCCGGATTCATCTCACCAAGACCTTTAAATCTGGAGATCGCAAATCCTTTACCTTTTGTAACTACTTCACCGCTATCGGTAACTTCAGTTTCCGAAGGTTCTTCTTTAACAGTTTTGGTATTAACTTTGAAGCGCTTAAGTATCTGGTCTTTTTCATTTTCGTCATAAGCATAATGTTCTTCTCTGGCAATCTTTATCTTATAAAGAGGCGGCTGCGCTATATAAAGTCTGCCGGTTTCAATGATCTCCTTCATGTGGCGGTAGAAAAATGTGAGCAGAAGTGTACGGATATGAGAACCGTCTACGTCGGCGTCGCACATGAGGATCACCTTTCCGTAACGCAGCTTCGACTCATCGAACTCATCCGAGTTGCCGATACCTGCGCCAAGCGCCGTGATGATGGATTTTATCTCATCATTTTCAAGCACCTTGTTCATTCTCGCTTTTTCAACATTCAAGATCTTACCTTTAAGCGGAAGTATGGCCTGGAATCTTCTATCCCTGCCCTGCTTGGCAGAACCGCCCGCAGAATCACCCTCTACAAGATAAATTTCGCAGTGCTCCGGATCGCTGATTGAGCAATCTGCAAGTTTTCCGGGAAGTCCCGAGAATTCCAGCGCATTTTTCCTGCGGATAAGCTCTCTTGCCTTGCGGGCTGCTTCCCTTGCTTCGGCAGCGCGAAGACATTTTTCAATGATCTTCTTCGCAACACCGGGATTGCTTTCGAGGAATTCCTGGAGCTGCTCGCCCACTATGGTTTCAACAATACTTTTTACTTCACTGTTTCCGAGCTTGGTTTTAGTCTGGCCTTCAAACTGCGGTTCAGGCACTTTAGTGCTTATAACGCACGTCAAGCCTTCTCGGAAATCATCGCCTGTAAGTTGGATCTTATCGGTTTTAATGATATTCGCCTTTGCTCCATAATTATTCAGCGTCCTGGTAAGTGCCGTTTTGAATCCAACAAGATGTGTACCGCCTTCGTGTGTGTTAATATCATTTACGTAAGTAAAGATATTATCGTTATATGACTCATTGTACTGAAAAGCGACTTCTACCTGAGTATTATCCCTTTCACCTTTTATGAAAATTGGTTCTTTCATAAAGGATTTGCGGGACTTATCAATATGTTTTACAAACTCTTTGATTCCGCCTTCAAAATGGAATACATTTTCTTTTTTGCTTCTTTCATCCTTGATCGTGATGGTTACTTCCTTGTTAAGGTAAGCAAGCTCTCTTAATCTTTCTTCAAGAATTTCATACTTAAAGTTCACAGTATTAAAAATAGTATCATCAGGCATAAACGTAGTGGTTGTGCCTGTATCTTTGATATTAACTTTGCCTGATTCTTTAACGGGTCCGGTTGGAACGCCTGCCTTATAATCCTGTGTAAATATCTTACCTTCACGTCTTACTTCAACTTTGAGCCATTTGCTGAGCGCGTTAACAACTGATACACCCACACCGTGGAGACCGCCCGAAACTTTGTATGTGTTCCTATCGAACTTACCGCCGGCATTCAGTACGGTCATAACCACTTCAAGAGCTGATTTTTTCTCGGTCGGGTGCATACCGGTTGGGATACCGCGGCCGTTATCAACGACTGTGATTGAGTTATCTTTGTTTATGGTAAGCGAGATCTTATCACAATAGCCGCCTAATGCTTCATCGATACTGTTATCAACAACTTCGTAAGCAAGATGGTGCAAGCCCCTGCTTGATACATCGCCGATGTACATCGCGGGCCTTTTTCTAACGTGCTCAAGTCCTTTTAAGACCTGGATACTTTCTGCACCATAGCCGTCTTTCTTTTGCGTGGATTCAGGTTTTGCTTTTTTTTCTGCCATTACTTAAATATGATATCCTTTATTTTTTTATCTTCCTTTAAATTCTTATTAATATTTTGGATGAGCTCATCCTTCTGCTGTGAAAGTACGAATCTCCATGTTGAATCCTGAACTTTCACGAATAATATCTCATGTTTTTTGAAAGTCGGCCATGCTATCTGAGCTATTTTTTCGCCAACTGCATCATTCCAGAACGCGAATCGTTTCTTCTTTTCCTTCTTAAATATGCCGAGTATATTTGCGATCTCGGAATCCAGCCCGGCAGCCTTTTTTGTGCGCTCCTTAAGATCGATCATTTTTCTTCAGCCGTTCCGTTTATGATGTTAAATGCCTTTGTTTCCCTGAAGCTTTGCTTCAGTACGTCCAGGTGGTCAATATCAGTAGTAGTAATGAACACCTGGTTAAATCCTGTTATGAGCTGCGAAATTTTTGCTATCCTTGCCTTATCGAGCTCTGAAAAAACATCATCCAATAACAGAACAGGATCACCGATATTTGTATGCTGCAGGTTTTCTTTAATATAACCAAACTCTGAAAGCTTAAGTGATACAACAAACGTTTTATGCTCTCCCTGCGAAGCGAATGTGCGCATATCGAAAAGGGTGCCGTCTTTATTCATAGAGAAAATATAATTATCCCTGTGCGGCCCGCTTAGCGAGAGTCCCCGCTTTATTTCCGCATCCAGCCTGCTCTCAAGCAGCAACTTCAGTCTGCTTCGTATCTCAGCTGCATCAAACCTGCTATCGGTACTTCCTTCGAATACATCAGATTCGTAAGTAATTACCGGGATATACCTGGTGCCGACAATTTTATTGAAACACTCTTCAACATACTTCCGGAATTCTTCAATGAAATCGAGGCGGCGAAATATGATCTTAACTGCAAGCTCAAGAAGCTCCGAATTCCACAGGCTTACCATATCACGGACTTCATCAGGCTGGTATCTGCGGGTAAGCACGTTTTCCCTGAGCAGTGAATTTTTCTGCTTAATTATCTTGTTGTAATCACGAAGATCACTCAGATACACCCGGCTAACCTGCGAAATAAGCAGGTCAAAGTTCCTTCGCCTGTCCTGCGGTGTTCCGGATGTAAGCTTGAGGTCGTATGGTGAAAGCACAACCAGCGGGAAGCTGCCAATAAACTCGTTGAGACGGCTGACTTTTTCATTTCCGTAATAAAGCTCTTTGTTGAAAGTATCTTTGCTATACGAAATTTTCACCCTGCTTTTGGTACCAGAGGCATTTTCGAAGCTGCCGGATATGTCGTAGCGGTTTTCGCCGTGCATTACACAGTCTGAATCCGAATTCATAAGGAAGCTTTTGGAATAGCAAAGAAGCGAAATTGCTTCGAGAATGTTTGTTTTGCCATTTCCGTTTTCGCCGTAAATGAAATTCAGACCGGGATTAAATGAGAAAGAACTGTTCCTGTAATTCTTGAAATTTATTAAATGAAGCTCCTCAAGAAACATTTCAGATATTTCTAACAGGCATTACAAGCATCATAAGCTCTTCGTTCTCTCTCTGTTCAGAGGGACGAATGATAGATGCCTTTAGCGGTGTGCTGAAATCGAAAAGCAGCTCGTCGCCTTCAAAATGCTGGAGCGCCTCGAGCAGGTATTTACCGTTGAATGCGATCTCAAACTCATCACTTTCGGTGAATGAACAATCAACTGATTCATCGGCATCAGTGCCGTATTCATTATTGGCAGCTTTAACTTTCAGTTCGCTTTCTACTATGTTAAATGAGGTCTTATTGGTAACCTGGTCTGACATAATAATGCTTCTTTTTACAGCGCCAATTATATCGCCTTTAGCAACTTTAAGGATCTTTTCGTTATCATTAGGTATAACAGATTCATAGTTCGGGAAGGTATCATCTATGAGCCTTGAGTAAATTGTAATGTTATTATATGTACATTTGAGGAAATCAGCGCTGAAGCTGATGAGTATTTTGCTTCCATCTGCCGGGGCATCTGCTTCATCGCCGGCATCTGACTCCTGTGCTTTACCGGAGCCTTTGAACAACTTGGTAATGAGCTGGCAGGTTTTAATAGGAACAAGCATTGTTGATTTTTCGCCGTCGTAATCAAAATCATTCTTAACGATCTTAACAAGCCTGTGACCGTCAGTTGATACAACCTTGAACTCGCCCTTTCTTATCTCGAAGAATACTCCGTTCATGCTTCTGCGAAGCTCATCTGTGCTTGCCGCGTGAATTGCTTTTGGAAGGTAGCGCGAGAGCAGCGATGCATCAAACTCAACCTGTTTCGATTCTTCAACTTCAGCAGGCATCGGGAAATCATTCGGGTCTTCTCCGGTGAGTGTCCATTTGCCGCCTTTGGTTTTGATAATACACTTGAACCCGCTTTGCAGGTCAACATTAAGCTCTTTGCCTGAAAGGTTCTGCAGAAGCGACTCAAGCTTTTTAGCAGGCAGTGCAACCTGGCCATCGCTCTTGCCATCCACATTGATCTTTATTTCAATATAGACTTCAAGATCAGAACCCATAATTGTAAGCTCTTTGCCTTCGAGGCTGAAGAACAGGTTACTGAGAATAGGAAGCGTGGAGCGTGTCGGTGTGACTGAAATAACTTTATTTATAGCGCTGATGAGCTCATTGCTCTTTACAGTGAACTTCATTAAACCTCCCAAAAATTGCTTAATTTATCAAAAATACGGATTTTTCCTGATTTTTTCAATTGATTAATTCTGCCGCAGTGAGCTTTTTGGCGTAAAATTTAATGATCTTACGGGCAGCTTCCACCGCCATTCTCTCTTTGCTTTCAATTGTCTTTCCGGCCAGGTGAGGCGTTAGTATAACATTGGTTAAGCGTGCAAACTGCTTGTTGAATGCAGGTTCATTTTCAAATACATCAACTCCAGCATACGCCGCCTTACCTGATTTAAGAGCTTTCATTAGCGGACGCTCATCAATAGTACCGCCGCGGGAGCAATTCAGGATAACTGCACCCTTCTTTAAATATCTTAAATTTGCAGAATTCAGTAAATGATAAGTTGATCTATCCAGCGGAGTGTGAATGGTGATAAAATCACTGCCAGCAAGCAGTTTATTCAGAGATACGAACCTGATGTTTTTGTGTTTAGCGCGCACACTTGGTTTAATATCATTTGCAATAATATTCATTCCAAAGGCGTGTGAAAGCTTAGCGACTTTAGAGCCAATTCTACCCACACCGATTATTCCGATGGTTTTACCATACAGTTCAGTATTTGAAAAAATACCGCTGTTGAACATGCCGCTTTTCATATCCTTATCTGCAGGAATGATGTTCTTTGTAACTGCAAGCATTAGCGCCATTGTAAATTCCGCCGCGGCAGTGCTGTTAGCCCCGGCGACGTTCATAGCTTTGATCCTAAATTTCCTGCAGGCATTAAGGTCAATGTTATCATAGCCTGAAGATACGGTACAAATAAGATCAATTCCGGACTTTTCAGCAAGCTGCCTAACAAAAGCCAAGTCAACTTTCCTTGTCGAGCGAACAACAAGGGTTCCTCTTGTTTTGCCGAATGAGGAAAGCTTCTTTATCAGGGCATTATTGTTAAGCTTCTGCAAAACATAAACGTTAAACTTCTTTTTGAGTAAATCTATTCCGTGAGGGTGTACAAAATCAGCAGCGAAGATATTTATCTTTTCTTTCAATAAGTCAATTTCCTTTTAAAAGGCTTAGCTCATTCTTCAACAATAAAGAAAGCTCTTTTATATCAGCAAGCTCAAGATCACCCATATGCGAAAACCTTGCGATCTTCTCCTTCATTTCTGCCTGGCCGTTAGCTATCTGCACCCCATATTTCTCTTTAATAGCCCTGATCAGCTTACCTGAAGGTATGTTTCCTGGCAGAGTTAACGCGGTAAGGGCATCGCTCGGTGATGCAGAAAATAATCCAAAACCACCTTCCAGTGCAGTTTTACGGAAGTACACTGCCATTTCACCGGTACGCTTCCACCTGTTTTCAAGCCCTTCAGCAAGGATGATATCACATGCTTTATTCATGCCATAGAAAAGACCGACTGCGGGAGTCCATGTTGTTAATGAATCTTTCTTAAGCGATTCCATTTCCTTCCTAAGGTCGAAAAAGAACCTCGGCATGGGATTATCCTGCATTTTTGACATAGCCTTTTCGCTATAGGCAATGATTGCTGCACCGGGCTGCGTCATTAATCCTTTCTGTGAAGCGGATACGGCTACATCAATTGCCCATTCATCCATTCTGAACTCAATGGACCCAACTGAAGTAACGGCATCTACAATTACCAATGCATCAGAATTATTCTTAATATACGATGTAAGTTCTTTGATATCAGTCAAGGTAGCAGTTGAGGTTTCGGTATGGGTTAAAAGTACTGAGCCGACACCCTGCAGATTCACTTTTTTCAAGTCTTCAGTGCCTGCCGCATTACCGTATTCAATAGGTAGTTCGATGGCATTCAACCCGTAAGCCTTACAAATTGAGCCCCATCTTGCTCCGAATCTGCCCTGATTTATGAACAAAACAGTTTCGCCCGGTTTGCAGAAATTCAATACTGCGGTTTCGAGTGCACCGGTACCGGATGTGGTTAATACATTTAGAAATTGTTTTGTGAGGAATATTTCCTGAAGCTTTGAATGAAGCGATAAATAGAATTCCTTAAATTCCGCGCTTCTGTGATATGAATCTGATGAAATGGTAGCTTTTAGGACATCTGGATGAACCTGTGTAGGTCCCGGAGTGAATATCTTTTTCTTTATCAAAGATATCAGTGGGTTAGTGGTTTATGAATTCAGGCTTTCAGTAATAAGTTTAACGACAGTTTCTTTTCCCTCTCCTGAAATAGCAGAAAAAGGGACATAATCCTTGCAAAGGTCATCATTACTCACAATTTTGCTTGTGCGATAGATCTGCCGTTCCATTTTATTGGATGAGATTTTATCGGCTTTGGTTAATACAATCGCGTAATTGATCTCGTAGTATTCAAGCCAGTTTACCATTAGCTGGTCGAGGTAAGTAGGGTCATGGCGAGAATCCATAAGCTCAAACACCAGCTTTATATTTTTCCTGGTGCTAATGTATTCTTCGACAAGCTTTCTCCAGCCGGTCTTTATCTGCTCAGGGACTTTTGCATAACCATACCCGGGAAGATCGACAAAATAGAATTCTTCGTTGATAAGGTAATAGTTCAGCATCCTGGTCCTGCCGGGCACTGAGCTTGTTTTGGCAAGCTTAGATTTGTTGCATATCTTGTTTATAAGCGAAGATTTACCCACGTTAGAGCGGCCGATAAATACAATTTCCGGCAGGTGTGCTGTTGGGAGCTGGTTAAGATCCGAAACACTGTTAACGAATTCAGCTGTGGTTATTTTCATTAATTTGATAAGTTTTGCTTACCGTTAATTATTGGAATTACTCAGCTGCTTCTTTCTTCTTTTTACCCTTTGTAGATTTTTTTGTTTCCGTAGTCTTTTCAGCAGTCTTTTTTGTTTTGGTTGTTTTACCCGCTGCTGTTTTGCCTGCCGCGGTTTTGCCTGCTGCGGTTTTAGTAGTCTTCGCTGCCGTAGTTTTGCCCTTGGTTTTGCCTTTAGCTGTTGAATCTTTCTGAGCTGCGTCGCTTTCAGCCTTCATCTGCTCCAGGTTATAGTCAACAAGCTCAATAAGAGCGAGCTCGGCGCCATCGCCCAGCCTGCGTCCCATTTTGAGAACCCTTGTATAGCCGCCGTTACGGTTGATAACTTTGGGAGCGATCTCATCAAAAAGCATTTTTACAGCGCCTTTATCCTGGAGGAAGCCGTTTACTTCCCTTCTTAAATGAACGCCATACTCCGGCTTTGAATCCTTAGTCTGAAGCGCTTTCCTTGATTTTGTGATAATCGGCTCGATCCAAACCCTTAATTCCTTAGCTTTAGCCAAGGTAGTTTTGATCTTCTTATGCATGATGAGAGAAACGGAAAGATTTGATATTAATGCCTTCCTGTGTGAAGCTGTTCTCTTTAATTTTCTGCCCTTATTTCTGTGTATCATCTATATAGGTCCGGCTTTAAAATTTTAGTTTTCTTCTTTAATATACTTATCAACATCCATGCCAAACGAAAGCCCGTTTTCCTGGAGTATCTCGCCAAGCTCAGCAAGTGATTTCCTTCCGAAATTCCTGAACTGGAGCATCTCAACTTCCTGGTGCCTTACGAGGTCGCCAAGAGTTTTGATATTCGCAGAGCGCAGGCAGTTTTGAGCCCTTACCGAGAGCTTTAGCTCATCAACATTGGTAAGAAGCATTTTCCTGATCCTTGCGAACTCTGTTTCTTCGTCTTTTACCGGGGCTTTCTTTTCCTCGGTAACTTTACCAAAGTTCTCGAACATAGCAACGTGCTCGTTCAGTATCGATGCGGCCTGAGTTAAAGCGTCAACAGGGATAATAGTACCATCTGTTGTTATTTCGAGTACAAGCCTCTCGTAATCCGTTTTCTGTCCAACCCTAGTATCAAATACTTCGTATTTCACGTTTTTGATCGGGGTAAAAATTGAATCGATAGGAAGCATGAGAAGATCCTGTTCGGGATCCTTATTCTCTTCTGAAGGAACATAACCAATTCCAGAACCGATCTTCAGAGTAATGCTTACATCAGCATTTTTATTGAGTGTTGCAATATGATGGTTCGGATTCAATATTTCGAAATCTTCGGTAGCTTCCTGGATATGCCTGGCGATAAACTCGATTGGCCCTTTAAGCCTGAGCTCAACTTTGTTTGCGCCTTTGATATTCTGTTTAAACCTGACTTCTTTAAGGTTCAGTACGATCTCAGAAACGTCTTCCACAACATCCTTAATTGTGGTAAACTCGTGAGGCACATTGTTTACCTTAATACCGGTTATTGCAGTACCTGGAAGAGAAGAAATCAGCACTCTTCTTAAAGCATTACCAAGGGTAATACCGTAGCCTTTTTCAAGGGGCTGCATAACGAAGCGCCCGAAATAGCGTGTGTTAGTTTCTTTCTCTAATTCTAACTTCTCTGGGAACTGTATATATTGATTTGTCATTTTTATTTCTATTTTGAATATAATTCAACTATTAATTGTTCATTGGCTGTGAACGGTATATCTATCCTTTCAGGAATTGCCAGCAATGTTCCCTTTAAGCCTGATTTGTCTATCTGGAGCCATGACGGAAGCATATCATCTTTTACCCTCTTCATTGACTCATGGAATACCTTGACCTGTTTGCTGTTATCCTTAACCTGGATGGTGTCTCCTGCTTTAAGAAGGTATGAAGGGATATTAACAGCTTTGCCGTTTATCCTGAAATGTTTATGAAGGATAAGCTGCCTGGCAGATTTTCTTGAAGGAGCCAAACCTGCACGGTAAACGATATTATCCAGTCTTCTTTCAAGAAGCTTCACGAGGTTTTCGCCTGTTCTGCCCTTCTGCCTTGAAGCGAGCTCGAAGTAATTCCTGAACTGTGTTTCCAGAACACCGTATGTTCTTTTTACTTTCTGCTTTTCTCTGAGCTGGATTGAATAATCTGATACCTTAGCCCTCCTGGAGAGTCCATGCTGACCGGGAGCGTAATTTTTTCTTTCAAGGGGACATTTTTCGGTGAAGCACTTGGTTCCCTTGAGGAATAATTTAGTTTTTTCTCTTCTGCAAAGTTTGCAGCTTGGTCCTGTGTATCTTGCCATTTATAGATATATATAATTAATTTTCTTTTATACTCTTCTTCTTTTTGGAGGCCTGCAGCCGTTATGAGGGATAGGCGTAATATCCTTTATGCTGAGAATTTCAAGGCCTGAAGTCTGTAATGACCTTACAGCAGCTTCGCGTCCGGAGCCGGGTCCTTTAATAAAAACGTCAACTTTCCTTAAACCGGCATCCATTGCAGTTTTGGCAGCGCTTTCAGCGGCAACCTGCGCGGCGAACGGAGTATTTTTCTTTGAGCCCTTAAAACCCATCTTTCCTGATGAGGCCCATGAAATTGTATTTCCCTGAACATCGGTGAGAGTTACAATCACATTATTAAATGTTGCCTTAACATGGGCAACACCGGTTGACTCAACTATAGTCTTCTTTTTTGTCTTTTTTACCTGCTGTGTCATTTTTTAACTTTTATTATTAACTCGCTTAAATATTACTTCTTAGCTGCTGCTTTCTTTTTACCTGCAACAGTTTTCCTCTTGCCTTTTCTGGTCCTTGCATTGGTTTTGGTTCTCTGTCCGCGAACAGGTAAGCCTCTCCTGTGCCTTTTGCCCCTGTTAGACCCGATATCCATGAGCCTCTTGATATTGGCCTGCACTTCTGATTTCAGCGCGCCTTCCACCTTGATCTCGGAAGTTATAATGTTACGGATCTGGTTAACCTCGTCATCGGTTAAGTCAGCTACTTTTTTATCCTGGCTTATTCCGGTTCTTTCGAGGATCTTTTCGGATGTAGTTCTCCCGATCCCGAAGATAGAAGTTAAGCCTATTACTACTCTTTTGTTTTTTGGAAGATCAATTCCTGCTATTCTTGCCAATTGAAATTACTCCTGGAAATTAATTATTATCCCTGTCTTTGTTTGTGCTTTGGATTCTTGCAAATTACGCGTATCACGTTTTTTCTCTTAATGATCTTGCAGTGCTCACACATCTTCTTTACCGAGCTTCTTACTTTCATTTTAGTTACCTCTTATGCTTTTATTGCTGATACTAATTATTAATACTGTGAACAGGTATCTACTTTACTTATACCTGTAAGTGATCCTTCCCCTTGTCAGGTCATATGGAGAAAGCTCAACAGAAACCTTGTCTCCTTCGAGGATCTTAATGAAATTCATTCTCATCTTGCCTGAAATATGGGCTATTATCTCATGCCCGTTTTCAAGCTTAACTTTGAAGGCTGCATTAGGCAAAGTATCTGTTATAATTCCGTCAACTTTGATAGTGCCTTGTTTTGCCATTAAATATTACTTGCTCTCTGATGTTAAAATTTCAGGCTCCCCCTTAGTAATCAATACAGAGTGCTCGAAGTGAGCACTGGGTTCACCGTCTGCAGTTACATAAGTCCATTTATCGTTTAAAACCTTTACCTTATAAGTGCCGTAATTGACCATAGGCTCAATTGCCACGGTCATACCTGCTTTGAACTTAGCCCTGTAACCGTTATGATAATAATTGGGAATTGGCGGCTCTTCGTGAAGCTCTTTTCCGATCCCGTGCCCGACGAGATCGCGTACTACAGAAAAACCCGCTGACTCAACATGCTGCTGAATAGCCAGCGATACATCATTTATAAAATTTCCGTCCCTTGCGTTTTCAAGCCCTAAGTAGAGGCTTTCTTCAGCTATTTTGAGCAGCTTTTTCTTGGCCGGTCCAACATCCCCTATCGCAAAAGTTTTCGCTCCGTCGCCATAATAATCATTTTTCTTTACGCCAACATCAATGCTCACAATATCCCCTTCGATCAATTTCCTTGAACCGGGTATCCCGTGCACAACCTGCTCATTGATGGAGATACAGGCACTTGCGGGGAAGATATTTTTGTGAACTTTATAACCTTTAAATGCCGGTACACCGCCTCTCGCCCTGATGTAGTCTTCAACAAGCTCATCAATTTCGAGGGTGGTAATGCCGGGATTCAGAAATTTTTCAATATAAGAAAGAACACCTGCAACAATTGAACAACTTTCCCTGATGGCTTCTATTTCACTGGCGGACTTAACCACGGGAAAAAATTATCCTCTTCTGCCTTTGATCTTACCGCTCTTCATGAATCCGTCATAATGCCTCATTACCAAATGAGACTCGATCTGCTGAAGAGTATCCAATGCAACACCAACTACGATAAGCAAGCTCGTACCGCCGAAGAACTGCGCCAGGCCCTGAGTAACACCGGCCTGTGCAATGAATGCGGGCATGATAGCTATAATAGCCAGGAAGATCGAACCCGGCAGAGTAATTTTGGTTAATATATTATCTATAAAATCACTTGTGGCTTTGCCCGGCCTTACACCCGGAACAAATCCGCCCTGCTTCTTCATATTATCAGAAACATCCTTCGGATTGAACGCTATCGCCGTATAGAAATATGTAAAGAACACTATAAGCGATCCGTACAGGAAGGCATATACAAGGCTTGTATGATCAAAATATTTTGCAATATCCTGCATGAACTGACTATTCGGGAAAAACGTAAGAATGGTATTAGGCACGAACATAATAGACTGGGCAAATATGATCGGCATAACGCCTGCCTGGTTGACCCTGAGAGGAATATACTGCGTAACACCTCCGTATATCTTACGCCCTACAACCCTTTTAGCGTATTGTACAGGGATTCGCCTCATAGCCTGAGTAACCATAACCACACCAGCTATGATAAGAACGAGTCCCGCAATAATTATTAATTCAACAATGATACTTCTTGCGCCTGAAGCAACAACCTGGTATTCATCAAGGAAGGCATATGGAAGCCTATCGATGATACCAACAAAAATTATCAGCGAAATACCATTTCCGATACCCCGTTCCGTAATCTGCTCACCTAGCCACATCATGAATATTGTGCCGGCTGTCATGAGTACGATACAGGAGATAGCGAAAAGCACCGGAGAAACATCAGGAGATACAATGCTAACGCCGGAAACATTCCTGCTCTTAAGCTGAACACTAACGCCCCATGCCTGCATGAGCGCAACGGGAACAGTTCCGTACCTTGTAAGCTGATTGATCTTCTTTCTGCCGGTTTCTCCTTCTTTCTGCAATTTCTGGAAATAAGGCACTACAGCGCCTAAAAGCTGGATGATAATGGATGCACTGATATACGGCATAATGCCGAGTGCAAAAATGGCAGCATTCTTAAATGCGCCGCCTACAAACAGGTCATAAAGTCCAAATAAAGTGTTATCAGCCTGGTTCTTAGTAGCTTCGGCAAGTAAACCTGTATCAATACCCGGAAGCGTAATATGAGCACCTATTCTAACAACAATAAGGAGTAATATAGTGAATATTATCCTTTGCCTTAATTCCTGAATCTTGAATATATTTCTAAAGCTTTCTACAAAACTGCTCATAGAACGATTGCCTTGCCCCCGCTTTTTTCAATTTTATCGAGCGCAGTTTTACTAAACTTGTGAGCGCTAATTTCAAGTTTCTGCTTAAATTCACCTTCGCCTAAAACTTTCAGCGGAAGCTTACCACTGGAGATGATACCAAGCTTATAAAGATTTTCAGGGTTTAAATTCTGGTCGGTCAGCTTGCCTTTATCAAAAAAGCCCTGCAGCTTTCCAAGATTTAAAACTTGAAACTCTATTCTGCCCGGGTTAGTAAACCCGAATTTTGGAAGTCTCCTTTGGATTGGCATCTGTCCGCCTTCAAACCATGCCCTGACACCGCTGCCAGAACGTGATCCCTGGCCATTCATACCTCTTGTTGAAGTTTTTCCGTGACCGGAACCAACACCTCTGCCGATCCTCTTTCTCTTTTTCTTTGAACCTTCTGCGTATTTTAAGTTGCTTAAAACGTCCATTATCTTTTCCAAAAGTCTTACAATAAAGACCCCTCGTATTTCTACGAGGGGCCTAAATTAATATTAAAAGTTAAATTACTTAGCGAAGTTGTATGATGCTGAGATAACGCCGAACATATCTTCCTGGTCTCCGCCGCTTAAGAAGTTAACACCATGCTTGAACCATCTTTCGGAGATAGTAGCATCGATGCTTAACCTTCCGAAATGGAAGCCAGCGCCAAGGCTGATTGAAGAAGCGTTAACAACAGTTAATCCGCTCTGTTCTGCAGTTGTTGAACCGGCGGTAACCTTGTTGCTCTCAGAGTTGATACCCTTTGAGAAACCAAGTCTGCCTGTCAACCAGTCAGCGATCCTTGTTTCAACAGCCATATTGAAGTTAGGAGCGATGAAATCTGTGCTCTTTATTTCGATATTGCCTGAATCAGCTTTAGCTGTGTTGTAAGAAGCTGTAACACCGCCAGCGATCTGGATATCATCCATTATAGGCCAGTTTAAGCCTACACCGCCGCTGATGTTCATCCAGCTGTAGTTCAAACCTGTAACTGTGGTTGAACCTGCTGTGCTCTTCGGCTGGAAGCTGAATGTATTGAAACCTAATACAGGAACAACAGCAACTTTGCTGCCTTTTGTAGGATAGATCCATCCTCTGAAGTTAGCACCGAACTGAATGCCGCCGTCATTTTCCTGTGTTGATGTTGTGCTGCCAACTGTATTCTCGTTTTTGTATTTGTTCATTCTGAAATTGAATGCACCTTCGATCCAGCCTTTTTTGATCATGTAGATGAAACCTAAGTTAGCACCCATTGATCTTGAGCTAGCGTCGTTGTTACCAACCAATGTATCGGTTGATGTTGTTTTGCTGCTCCACATTGCAATATAAGGAGCTATACCGATGTGGAAGTTTTTGCTAACAGAAGTACCGAAAAGGCCCATGAAAGGAACTATCGGTGACTGAACGTTACCGGGAAGAAGAGTATTTGTGGTATCTCTGAAGCTTTCCCACATATCGCTTCTTTTGTTAACGATGAAACCAAGGCTCAGTTTCTTTCCAACAGCAAAAACAACGCCGGCATGTCCGTCAAATCCAGCACCTGTTTCAGGTGTAAGATCTGCAACTGCAACATTTTTGTACAGATTTGTCCATGCAGGATTGTTATAAATGTCCATATGTGCATCTAATATGAACGGTGAATTTCCTAAAGCTGCAACTCTACCAGTTCCTGTTGGAATGGACTGTGAATAGGTACTCACGCCCATAACGAACAGTAACATAACTGCTAGAAAATGTTTTAACATTACTTTTTTTCCTCCTATAATGTTTTTATTGTTGTTAAATCACCTAATCCCTAGTTTAATCACGATGACGTCTTTCATGATTATTTCGTTCTCAGGTGTAAATCTTTATTCAGTTACTTTAACTAAATGCTTAACTTTATTTATCATACCCCTGATCTGCGGAGTATCTTCAAATTCTCTGGATTTACTTATCTTTCCAAGCCCTAAAGCTTCAATTACACGCTTCTGGTTCTTCGGCCTGTCTATTGTGCTTCCTATCTGCGTTACCTTTATCTTTGCCATTTTAAATGTCTGTTCCCCGGAAATTAATTCATGAAAATTGTTTGAATATCAGTGCCTCTTCTTGAAGCGAGTGTTTTGGCATCAAAAATATTCCTCAGGGCGTTCATTGTAGCTTTTACCATGTTATGCGGATTCGATGAACCTAAGGACTTAGTCAAAACGTCCTGAATGCCTGCTGCTTCAAGAACAGCTCTAACTCCGCCGCCGGCTATTAGTCCGGTACCGGGAGTAGCGGGTTTCAAAAGCACTTTACCGGCGCCATATTTGCCGATAACTTCATGAGGAAGTGTACCTTTCCTTAAAGGAACATAAACCAGGTTTTTCCTGGCATCTTCAGAACCTTTAGCAATAGCTGAAGAAACTTCATTAGCTTTACCAAGGCCAATGCCAACATGACCGTTGCCGTCCCCGGCTACGATAACTGATGTAAAGCTGAATCTTCTTCCGCCTTTAACAACCTTTGCCACCCTACCGATGTAGACCAGCTTATCTTTTAACTGTAATTCGCCTGCTTTTACTTTTTTCGCCATTAAATGTTAATTTCTAAACGATTCTAATTACAAATATATATAAAAAAAATATAAAAATCCACAATATGCTAATATTTCAAAGAATTGAGTTCTCAGGGGAGGATTCGAACCTCCACTAACGGCTCCAAAGGCCGCTGTCCTGCCATTAGACGACCCGAGAATTTAATTGAATTAAATTACAAAGAGTTAGGGCCGCTAATCCTTAATTTGCTAGAATTCGAGCCCGGCTTCACGTGCTGCATCTGCAATAGCTTTAACCCTACCGTGATACAGGTAGCCGTTCCTATCGAAGACAACTTTTTTGATATTAAGTCCAACAGCTTTTTCGGCAATTTTTTTGCCAATGATCTTGCTCTTATCCGTCTTGGAAGTTTTTGGGGCTATTTCAGTTTTTACATCCTTCGCCACTGAAGAAACAGAACATATGGTTTTACCATTAATATCATCGATCAACTGTGCGTAAACATTACTCAGGCTTCTGAAAATCGCGAGCCTGGGTACTTCAGGTGTACCTATTATTCTTTTTCTGAGCCTGTATTTTATTTTCTGGCGAGGAAGTAACTTAGTCTTGCTTGGCATTATATCTAAAAATTTATTTTATTTCTTTTCTTTCAAAAATTACCCGTTAAACTACTTTGCTGCTGCCTTACCGGCTTTACGCCTGATGAACTCACCTTCATATTTGATACCTTTGCCTTTATACGGCTCAGGCTTCTTGAATGACCTGATCTTAGCGGCAACGAGCCCAATAAGCTGCTTATCGATACCGGAGATCAAAATAGTGGTATCATTAACCGCTTCAACTTTGATACCATCCGGGGGAATGAAAATGATCGGGTGGGAGAATCCAAGGTTTAGATAAAGCATACCCTGTTTTATTTCAGCCCTGTAACCAATACCAACAAGCTCAAGTTTGCGGCTGAATCCTTCGGATACACCGGTGATCATATTCTTGGCAAGAATCGCATAAAGTCCGTGGAGTGCTTTTTCCCTCTTAAGATCAGACCCGCGCGTGAACTCGATCTCATCATCCCTGATCTCGGATTTGATTACGGGATTCACATACATGCTTAAGGAACCTTTTGGCCCGTTAATCGTAATGTTATCGCCTGATTTTTCAACTTTAACGCCTTTTAATATTTTAACCGGTTTTTTACCTATTCTGGACATTTATTCTGTTGTATATACTTAAACTTTATTAATTACCAAATGTTGCAAACAACTTCACCGCCAACACCAAGTTTCCTTGCTTCTTTATCTGTCATCAATCCTTTTGAAGTTGATACGACAGCAATTCCGAGGCCGTTAAGAACCTTTGGAATAGCAGCACTTTCAACATATTTCCTGATACCGGGGCGGCTGGCTCTTTCGAGGCCTAAGATAACTCCGTCGCCGTTGTTATACTTTAGCTTTATAACAAGGCTCCCCTGCTTATTTTCGGTTTCAACAACATTGAAATCGCCTACAAAGCCGTTTTTGTTCAGAATTTCCGTGATCTTGAGCTTCAGCTTTGAAGCCGGAATTTCAACAGATTTCTTTTTAGCTTTCTGCGCGTTTCTTATTCTGGTTAAATAATCTGATATTGGATCGGTGTACATTATATACTTTAGTTTACTTTAGTTTTAATTACCAACTTGCTTTCTTAACGCCGGGGATCTTTCCTTCAAGGGCCATCTTTCTGAAAGTAAGCCTTGAAATGCCGAACTTCCTGTAGAATCCCCTTGCTCTGCCTGTAATAGCGCACCTGTTATGCAGCCTGATAGGGTTGCTGTTGCGCGGAAGCTCAGTAAGAGCATCATAATCGCCTTTAGCTTTAAGCTCTTTTCTCTTCTCAGCGTACTTTGCCGCTAATTTGATCCTTTTATTGTTCCTGGCTACCTGGGATGTTTTTGCCAATATTAACTCCTGTAAAATTAGTTAAACCTGATTTTAGTTTAGTGATACTTCTCTTTTAACGAATGGCATTCCGAAAGATCTTAACAGCTCTTTTGCCTCGTCATCTGTTTTAGCGCTTGTAACGAACGTGATATCCATACCGAAATGCTTGGTCACGTTATCAATATTTATTTCAGGGAAAATAACATGCTCTTTTAAGCCGAGTGTGTAGTTACCGTTGCCGTCAAAAGCTTTATCGGGCACTCCCCTGAAATCCCTGATACGCGGGATCGCAATGTTTATCAGCTTATCAAGGAACTCGTACATCCTGGCTTTGCGAAGAGTGACTTTGCAGCCGATCTTCATGCCTTCCCTGAGCTTAAAATTTGAAACTGATTTTTTAGCGATAGTGATAACCGGCTTCTGACCCGCAATGTTCTCAAGTTCTTTTACAATAACATCAACCATCTTGGGGTCCTGAGTAGCAGCTCCGACGCCGACATTTATGGAAATTTTTTCGAGCTTGGGAACCTGTAACGGGTTCTTGTAGCCGAACTTATCAGATAAACCTTTTATTATTTCGCTCCTGTAAACATCGAACAAACGAACCGGGATCTTTTCTTCAACAAAAACTTCTTTTTCCTCAGATTTTTTTGAAGATTTTTTTCCCTTGGTCTCTTCCTGTTTATCAGTCTTAGCTGTTTTCTTTTCTTTTTTCTCGTTAGCCATCTAACTAAATAAATTTAAACTTTAACTTACAATTATTTCGCCGCTTTTAACACCGTATCTCATTCTTTTTTTCTTGCCGTTTTCCTCTTCAATCACTCTTACACCAAGCCTTGTAGGCTCACCGGCTTTAGGGTCAATAAGCATCACATTAGAAACATGAATAGGCGCTTCCTTCTGTGTTATGCCGCCTTGCGGATTCTTCTGATTGGGCCTTGTATGACGCTTTATGATATTTACGCCTTCAACAATAACGCGGTCTTTAGCAGGATATATCTTGAGGATCTTTCCTTCTTTGCCTTTATTGTTTCCGGATATTACTTTTACTTTATCGTTTTTTCTTAGTCTTGTCAATTTATAAAACCTCCGGTGCTAATGAAATAATTTTCATGAATTGCTTTTCCCTGAGCTCTCTTGCAACAGGCCCGAATATACGGGTACCGCGCGGCTCGTTTTCAGCGTTAATAAGCACAGCAGCATTTTCATCAAACCTGATATAAGAACCGTCTTTTCTTCTTGTTTCTTTTTTTGTCCTGACGATAACCGCTTTTGAAACTTCCCCTTTCTTCACATTTCCGCCAGGGATAGCAGACTTAACGGAAACTACGATAAGATCGCCAACACCGGCATACCTTCTGTCGGAACCCCCAAGGACCCTTATACATCTTACCCTTTTCGCGCCGGAATTATCAGCAACAACTAGATTTGTTTCTTCCTGAACCATTTTATAATCCTAGATATATATTATTTTACTTTTTCAATTACTTCTACAAGTCTCCATCTTTTCCTGGCGCTAAGCGGCCTGGTTTCCATGATCTTCACAATATCGCCGATATTGGCAACGTTATTCTGATCATGCGCCATGAACTTGGTTGTCTTTTTGAAGTATTTCTTGTAGATAGGATGAATGATCCTTCTTTCGATAGCAACAATGATGCTCTTATCCATCTTATTGCTTACAACCTTGCCAATACGGGTCTTTCTCCTGCCTCTTTTAACGGCAGAACCGCTGGCAGCTGCGTCATTAGAAGATGCTGCTGCAACATCAATAGCAGAAGTATCCGGTGAATTATTAACTTGTTCTAAATTTTCGCTCATTAGTTAAATTAGTTATCCTTTTTATCTGATAATTCTCTTTCTTTAAGGATGGTCTGAATCCTGGCAATTAACTTCCTGGTATTCTGTATTCCTTTAAAATTCTCAAGCTGTCCGATCGATTTCTGGAAACGCAGGTTTTCAAGTCCTTCGCTCTCTTCCTTCAGCCTATTCCTTAAATCTTCAGTAGATAATGTTTTTATTTCGTAGTATTTCATTCTAAATAATGTAGTTATTGCCTTTAAATGGTTCAGCCTTTAACTGCCGGAGATCACTCCTGGTAGTCGTGCCTCATAACAAACTTTGTTTTGATAGGAAGCTTATGAGCAGCGAGCCTGATAGCTTCTTCAGCTATCTTTTTTGTTACGCCGCCGACTTCGAACATGATAGTACCCGGCTTAACAACAGCAACCCAGTACTCGGGAGCTCCCTTACCTTTACCCATTCGGGTTTCCAAAGGCTTTTTGGTGAACGGTTTATCCGGGAAAATCCTGATCCAAACTTTTCCGTCCCTTTTCATCTCTCTTGTAATAGCAACCCTCGCAGCTTCGATCTGCCTCTGTGTTATCCAGGCAGGCTCCATAGCCTTCAATCCGAAATTTCCGAATGATACTGTAAATCCGCGCGTGGCCTTACCGGCTCTTCTGCCTCTGTGCGCTTTTCTGAACTTAACTCTTTTTGGCATTAAAGCCATAAAAACACTCTCCTAAATCAGAATAATTCTTAAATACCCTTTACTGGAACTATTTTCTAATCAGCTTATCGCCAATACATATCCAAACCTTAACACCGATCTTGCCGTAAATTGTAGAAGCAGCAAGGCTTGCATAATCAATGTTAGCCCTGATAGTCTGCAGAGGAATTCTTCCCTCTTTGAACTGTTCTGCCCTTGCAATTTCCGCGCCATTCAACCTGCCGCCAACATAAATCTTAATACCTTCTGCGCCCATTCTCATGCTTGATGCGATAGCCGTCTTTATAGCTCTCCTGTATGAAACCCTGTTCGATATCTGGTTAGCGATAGTTTCCGCAACAAGGTAGGCATCGAGCTCAGGTTTTTTGATCTCGGTTACCAGTACCTTAATATCTTTGTTTGTTACTTTTTTAAGCTCACCTTCGAGGTGCGTAATTTCTTTGCCGCTTTTGCCGATAACGTAACCCGGCCTTGATGTATGGATGGTTAAAGTTATCTTCTTGGGAGTTCTTTCAACTTCGATCTTGGAAATACCCGCGTTATCAAAACGCTTGCGGATATAGCCGCGTATCATGTTATCTTCCATCAGCTTTGCAGCAAAACTCTTATCGTCATACCAGCTGGAATCCCAGCCATTGATGACCCCAACTCTGAAACCTGTCGGATGTGTCTTTTGTCCCAAATGAATCTCCCTTTATATAAAGAAAATAATTTTAATTTACTTGTTTATTACCTGGTCCTGGATGTAGTGATCTACAGCCATGTCTACAGCTTCCTGCAGCGAATTAACGGTAAACTCTCTCAAGCGGAATGAATCCCAGAAATTATCCACCGGCCTTTTGTTGCTGATATAATACATATTCCATGATGTATTAAAATCGAAATCAACAAGGATCCTGCTGCCATCGAATCCGGTATTTACGTAAACGTTCATTTTCCTCAGCACCTGGTCGTTTTTTATCACATCATAAACCCAAATATCAGTTTTACCTGAATACACTTTTGACTCAACAAACTTGTAACCGTACTTATCATCTGCCTGTGAGGCAAATGAGCTGTACGATGCAGCAAACAGAATAAAAAGGATAGCGATCTTTACAGTAATCTTCATGCTATTAGTTTTTGGTTTCTTTTTCTGCAACTACAATTGTGAGGTGATTAGAGCGTTTTCTTACCCTGTAGGCTCTTCCCTGGGGAGCAGGAAGCATTCTCTTTAGTACGGGGCCGCCATTCACATAAACTGTCTTAACGTAGATATCTTTTTCCTCCACCCTGCCGGCATCAAGCTTGTTCGAAAGATTAGATACTGCGGACCTTAAGGTCATCTCAACAACTTTTGAGCCATGCTTAGGTGAAAAATGCAGGATGTTCAAAGCTTCACTTACAGCTTTGCCCCTGATAAGATCCACAACCAGCCTCATTTTCCTGGGTGAACTCTGAATATATCTTTTAATTGCTCTTGCTTCCATCTTTAAATAAAATTTTCTATACTCTTAATTAGAAATAAACTTCAGCCTTTAAACTTCGGGCGATAACCTTATCAGTCTTTCCTGTTACCGGAATGCGACCTGAAGATTCTTGTCGGGGAAAACTCACCAAGCTTATGACCCACCATGTTTTCCGAAACGAATACCGGCACAAACTTATTGCCGTTATGCACCGCGAAAGTGTGCCCAACGAAATCCGGTGTTATAGTGGTCGATCTTGACCAGGTCTTCAATACTTTTTTCTGGTTTGCCTTATTAAGCTCCTCAACTTTTTTCAGAAGCTTAGGGTCAATAAACGGTCCTTTTTTTAGTGATCTTGGCATTGACTAATTTATTACTTTCTTCTCTTAACTATGAATTTGTTTGATAGATTCTTTTTCTTTCTGGTTTTGTAACCTTTAGCAGGAAGTCCCCACGGGCTTACCGGATGTCCGCCGCCCGAAGTTTTACCTTCACCGCCGCCCATCGGGTGATCAACAGGGTTCATCGCAACACCTCTAACTTTAGGCCTTCTGCCAAGCCATCTTGAACGGCCTGCCTTACCAAGGCTGATGTTCTCATGCTCGAGGTTGCTTACTACACCGATAGTAGCCCTGCAGGTGTTGAGGATCATTCTAACCTCGCCTGAAGGAAGCTTTATCTGTGTGTACTTTTCATCTTTTGCAACTACTATACAAGAGCTTCCCGCGCTTCTTGCAAGCTGTCCGCCCTTACCGGGCTTAAGTTCCAAATTATGAATGAATGTTCCGAGAGGTATGTTAGCAAGGGGTAATGTATTTCCTACAACTATGTCGGCATCAATACCCGAAAAGATCGAGCTGCCCACTTTAAGATTATCCGGGCAAATAATATAAGTAATATCGCCATCGGCGTATTTAACCAAAGCAATTCGTGCCGAACGGTTCGGATCGTATTCAATCGCTTCAACTTTGCCTTCTACACCTACTTTATCGCGCTTGAAGTCAACGATCCTGTACATCCTTTTATGTCCGCCGCCCCTGCGCCTTGAAGTGATCCTTCCGGTATTGTTTCTTCCGCCGGATTTCTTCAGAGGTTTAAGAAGTGACTTCTCGGGTGTACTTTTCGTGATCTCTTCAAAAGAAGAAATGGTGTAGTACCTTGTTGCTGGTGTTATCGGTTTTAATTTTTTTAATGCCATTGCAATATAATCCTAATCAGATTGTAGTCTATTTTTTATTATAATTCTGAAATTTGCAAAAAACGATTGAAATTTTATTGGTACAGAAGACAAATATAGCGGTTTTTTAAATAAATGTCAACGCAGGGAACTATGCACAAACCTGTAAGTTAATTTATTTAATATAAAAGCGTTAGATAAACTAAATGACTGTTAGAATTGACTCGTGAAAATCAAAAAAGTGCAAAAACATCCCTGAATCGGCATTTTTGCAATTCGCTTCTATACTACACTATATATAGTGCATTCACTGCATATATTTGAAATGAGCGTGGAATGAAGGTTTTTTGCTTAATGGTCTAAACCCTGCGTATATTTACACCTAATTTACGCATTTTTGAGTCTATCCTCTCGTATCCCCTATCTATATAGTGAATACCATGAACAAGAGTCTCCCCTTTAGCCAAAATTGCAGCCACCAGGTATGAAAATCCGGCCCTGATATCGGGAACTATGATCTCAGCCGGGCGAAGCTGTGTTTTACCTTTAATAATGGCGCTGTGATAGTAGCTTGAACCGTGAAACCTGCATGGCGAACCTAGACAATCGTTGGTAAGCTCAATACTGGCGCCCATTTTGTTGAGTTCTTTTATATAACCAAAACGGTTTTCGTAAACCGTTTCGTGGATTGTTGATATTCCGTTTGTTTGAGTAAGCAATATGGTCATCGGCGGCTGCCAGTCTGTCATGAAGCCGGGATGCACATCTGTTTCAATATTAATGGGTTTAAGCTCTCCTTTATAGTAAAATCTAATGCCATTCTTTAGAACTTCGTACTCTGCACCAATGAGCCTTATGGTATTGAGGAAAGTTATCATATCTGAATGTCTAGCGTCAAGGATGGTAATATCGCCTTTAGATGCTATTGCCGCGCAGGCAAACGAAGCAGCTTCAAGCCTATCGGGTATGACGCTGTGCTCAGCCTCACAGAGCTTCTCTACACCGGTTATAACAATAGTTCTATCCGTCTTTACGTCAATGATAGCTCCCATTTTCTGCAGCAGCATGATCATATCCATAATTTCGGGCTCAATTGCCGCATTTTGGATAGTTGTCTTACCGATCGCAAGAGACGCAGTGATGATGATGTTCTCTGTTGCTCCTACTGAAGGGAACGGCAATGTAATATCAGTTCCGATTAACCTTTTAGCCTTTAGTGAATAGAAATCCTTATGTTCCTTAACGGTAGCTCCGAGCTTGATAAGGGCGTCCAGATGGAAGTTGATGGGCCTTGCGCCGATCTGGTCGCCGCCCGGCTTTGGTATGCGCGCTTCGCCAACCCTAAGCAGCAACGGACCTGCAGTAAGCACTCCAATTCGGTTAATTAATCCAAGCGAAGAAGAAAATGAGATATCATGTATTTTCTTAGTCTGAACGATAACTTCGTTATCCCTGAACTTCTTAAACTTAGCCCCCAAAGCTTCGAGGATCTTCCGTGTAACTAGTATCTCGCCAATACTTACTGGGCAATTGGTAATTGTGACGGGCTCATCAGTAAGAAGAGAAGCAATAATGAGCTTTGACGCGGCATTTTTAGCGCCGCTGATACGTATAGTACCATGCAGAGGCTTTCCTCCTTTAACGAGGAACCTCGCATTTTTATCAACAATAGGCTTAGACATTTATACTTTGCGGGTTAATTATCCTTCCCAGTAACCCATTGCGCTGTATTTCTTTGTGCGCAGGTCGAGGAACTTATCCGGATCTATCTTTTCAAGAGGTTTGAGCTCTTCTAAAATGGCGGCTTTAAGAAATTCAGCCGCTTCTTTGTGATTCCTGTGAGCACCGCCTTTAGGTTCTGGAACAATGCGGTCTATGATTTTATGTTTGATAAGGTCATTCGCTGTAAGCTGAAGCGCTTCAGCAGCCTGTTCTTTGTATTCCCAGCTTCTGAACAGGATAGATGAACATGATTCAGGTGAAATTACAGAATACCAGCAGTATTCAAGCATCAGCACTCTATCGCCGACCCCGATACCAAATGCTCCGCCAGATGCTCCTTCACCAATAATGCAAACAATTATCGGGACTTTGAGCCTGCTCATTTCCAGAATGTTCCTGGCGATAGCTTCGGCCTGTCCGCGTTCTTCGGCATCCATACCCGGATTAGCGCCCGGAGTATCGATAAGTGTAATTACGGGACGGTTGAATTTTTCGGCAAGCTTCATCAGTCTCATTGCCTTGCGGTATCCTTCGGGATTCATCATTCCGAAGTTGCGGTATATATTTGACTTTGTATCCCTGCCCTTTTGCTGTCCAATTATCATAACGGGCTTGCCATCCATAGTGGCGAATCCCCCAACAACAGCCTTATCATCGCCAAATGCCCTGTCTCCGTGCATTTCGATGAAATTCTCGGCCATGAGGTAAATGTAATCAAGGCTGTAAGGTCTTTCCGGATGGCGCGCGATCTGTACAACCTGCCACCTTGTCAGATTCCTGTAAACGGATGCGCGGAGCTCGTTCACTTTCTTTTCAAGCTTGCCGATCTCGTTTGAAATATCGAGGCTATCTGAAAGCCCGCGCATTTCTTCGATCTTCTGTTCAAGCTCAATTATCGGTTTTTCAAATTCAAGTACGCTTCTGTTCATAACTTTGGTACGTTCTTTCTAAAAAGGAATAGTGAAGCTGTTTTCAATAATATCTCCAGGTCAAGTGTTAGTGACTGGTTCTTTGCATAGTAAAAATTGTAATACTCAAATTCATCACGGCTCAGGTTCCGGAAGTAATTTATCTGCACCAGTCCGGTTAGTCCGTTTTTCCCAAGGTACTCTTTACCTGTGGAAGTTGTATCCCATACTGCCCTGCCAACAAAGCTATATTTGCCGCTCAGCACAGATGGAATGAGCTTTATCTTAGCAAGGAACTTCGCTGTTTCACCTTTTTTGCCTGCGCCAAATGAGAAAAGCATGGCGACCGGGTAGATTGTGAATAAGCATAAAAGCCCAGCAAATATATCAAATGTACGTTTTACAAATATATTGAATTTCTTATTGATATTATATTCAATCTGCATTAGATAAATATCATCTATCTTATCCAAAGCAGACTTGCCGAGAATTATATCGCTATCCCCTGTTAGTATCTTAAAACTGAGGTTATACTCTTTCAGCTCCCACATCATATCAAGTATTACCTGATTGCTGAGCGCATTTTTGGCGAATATAATATTTCTGACCTTTCTTGATATAACAATATCTTTCAGGTTGTTCAAGTTTCCTATGTAACCGTCATCATGGCTTACATCTGATGAGATGTATCCGATGAAGGAATATTCACTATCAATACGGGTATTCAGCTTAGATATGAATCTCTCAGACTCTTCATTTCTGCCTACAATGACTGTTCGGGCAGCCCTGAAAATGCTCTTGCCTTTAGAGTATCTAATGACTTTAGCAATTACTCTCCACAATGCAAGGAATAAGTACGCATTAATAACTGTACGAAGAACCACTACCCTTGAGAAGGCGTACTCATTGAAGAAATAAGTGAACGATGAGTTCACGAAAAATCCGATGAGTATTCCGTTGAGCGGCTTCACAAGCGAAAGCCTGTCTTTCCGGTTATAAGTACCGCTAATTACTAGAGTAACCATCCATACAAATGCATATACAAATATTACCAGAGTATAAGCATGAAGCGGCAGGAAATCGAATCTCTGGTAGATAGCTATGACCATAGCTATTGTTATCAACCCAAGATCCAGCAGCATAGGATAATTCCCCGCCAGGAAACGGGTGATGTATGAAACAGAAGCCCTGTATATAATGGATAACCTGATAAGGAAATTCATAAGCCAAAAGCTGGTATTCAGGTTCTTCTTAACAAATACCTGCATTGCACCATAGAAATTATTCACATACGAGATACTGCTCTTCTTGGTGCTCTCTCCCTTGTAATGAATAATTGAAGTGCCCGGGTAGTAGTATATTTTGTAACCGGCTTTTTTGATCCTGAAACACAAATCAAGATCTTCGCCATACATGAAGTAATCTTCATCGAAACCTTTTACTTCTTCATAAACATTTTTTTTGATGAGCATATATGCGCCAACAATGGCGTCAACTTCGTAGGTATCATTTTCATCAAGGTAAGTGAGATTGTACTTGCCGAAAAGTTTGCTTTTCGGGAATATTTTGCTCAACCCAAGTATCCTATATACTGCTACAGACGGTGTTGGGAAGCTTCTTCTGCACGCCAAATCAAGCTTGCCGTTGGGTAGTATCAGCTTACATGTCAGCGCGCCAATCTGTGCTGTGTTTTTATAGAATTCAAGGGATTTTACTAATGTATCTTCCTGAAGAATGGTATCCGGATTCAATACGAGAAGGTATTCACCAGAAGCTTCCTTAGCACCCAGATTATTTGCTTTGGCGAAGCCCAGGTTAACCGGGCTATCGATAACTTTAAGCTGCTTGAGTCCGCTGAATTTCTCTTTAAGATACTCAACGCTGCCATCGAAGCTGTTATTATCTACAACGATGATCTCAACTTTTAGCCCGGCGGAAGCAGAGACAATTGAGTTTATACACTGTCCTAACAGTTCCTTTACGTTATAGTTAACTATTATTACAGATATATCCACACCGGGGGTATTAAAGTTTGTTAAAAATAGACATGAGCTTCAGCTTCCAAACCATAAACATTGCTTCATAAACTATTTTGCGGGACATTTTAGAAACACCCGCTCTTCGATCAACAAACAATATGGGAATTTCAACGAGGCTGAACCCTTTTTTCCACATTCTGAACTTCATCTCGATCTGGAAAGAATACCCATTGGATTTAACCTTATCAAGATCGATATGTTTAAGTGATTCAACCCGGTAACTCATAAATCCAGCGGTAACATCTTTTACCGGGAGGAAAGTGATCATCCTTGAATAGTAGCTTGCGCCTATGCTGATCATGAGCCTGCTTAGCGGCCAGTTCACAACTGCTATGCCCTGAATATACCTGGAGCCGATAACAAGATCGTAATCCTTAAGCTTATCCAGAAAGGCGGGAATCGCTTTCGGGTCATGCGAGAAATCAGCATCCATTTCGAAAACGTAATCATAGTTGTTTTCGATCGCGAATTTGAATCCCCTGATATACGCAGTACCAAGTCCAAGCTTTGAAGGCCGTTCAACAATATGAACCCTTTTATAGTTGAGGTTTTTTACCAACGTTGCGGTGCCATCGCTGGAGTTATCGTCAACTACAAGTATTTCGATAACCACTCCATCATAATTAATGGCTACGAGCTCATTAATTATATTAACGATGTTTTCGGCTTCGTTAAATGTTGGTATTATTATCAGCGCTCTTTTCAAATGAATATTCCTGCCGGCGTTACAGCTTTAGTTATTTTTAAGAAATTCAATTACTTTTTCGGATATGAAATCGATCTGTGCGTCATCAAGCTCAGTATGCATTGGTAGAGAAATAATATCAGCAGCTATCTCTTCAGAAACGGGATAGTCGCCTTTTGAGTAGCTGTATTTATATGCTTCCTGTAAGTGAAGCGGAACGGGATAATATATCATAGAAGGTATTCCGTTCTCCTTCAAAAACTCCTGCATTCCGTCCCGATTCCTGACCCTGATAGAATACTGGTGATATATGTGCTTAACTCCCGGCATGACGTAGGGAACTTCGACATGATCTTTCAGCCTTTCATTATACTTTCGCGCAGCTTCATTTCTTGCGTCGCAATATTCATCAAGGTGCTTCAGCTTTACATCAAGAATTGCAGCCTGGATCGAATCCAGCCTGCTGTTAACACCAAGCGTTTCGTGGTAGTACTTTTTCTTAGAGCCATGCGAAATGATCATTCTAATTTTTTCGGCTAGCTCATCGCTTTCGGTCGTAAGCATACCCGCATCACCAAATGCCCCAAGGTTCTTGCTGGGGTAGAAGCTGATACATCCGATATCGCCGATGGTGCATATCTTTTTATCATGGTACTTTGCCCCCATAGCTTGAGCCGCATCCTCTATCACATACAGGTTATGCTTTTTTGCAATTTCCATGATCCTGTCCATCTCAGCAGGCTGACCGTAAAGATGTACAGGCATTATAGCCCTGGTTCCAGGGGTTATCTTAGCTTCAATCTTTTCGGGATCAATATTATACGTCTTCGGGTCTATATCAACATACACAGGAACAGCGCCAAGCAGTGCGATAGTTTCCGTAGTTGCAACAAAAGTAAACGGTGTTGTAATGATCTCATCGCCGGGCTTGATACCAAGCGCCATCATAGCTATTTGCAAGGCATCTGTGCCGGAAGCACAGCCAATTGCATGTTTTGCGCACAGGTATTCTTCGGAATTTTTTTCAAATGCTTTAACTGCCGGCCCTTGGATGAACTGGGACGAATCAATTACAGCGGCAATTGCTTCATCAACTTCTTTTTTTATTTTAAGATACTGGTTCTTTGTATCAACCATCTGGATACTGCTTGTTCCCATATAATTTAATGACCTTTCATAAATACAATTACCAAAAATGTGTTTACCATGATCTTGAAATCAAGCTTCAAAGACATGTTTTCGATGTAATAAAAATCATATTTAAGCTTTTCCCGTACATCATCGAGACTTGAATCATACTTGTGTTTAATCTGCGCCCAGCCTGTAATGCCGGGTTTAACACTTAATCTCTTATAGTAATACGGAATTTCCCTCTTCAGCATTTCTACGAAAAACGGCCTTTCAGGCCTTGGGCCCACTATGCTCATTTCATTTTTGAGCACATTCAAAAGCTGCGGAACTTCATCAAAATAAATCTTACGGATTATTCTGCCAACCCATGTGATTCGCGGATCTTTTTCGCCTGCCCATTCAGGTCCGTATTCTTCTGCATCCATTTTCATAGATCTGAACTTGATCATATTAAAATGCCGGTTATTCCTTCCAACACGTTCCTGAGTATAAAATACCGGTCCCTTGCTGGTGAGCTTTATGAGCAGCGAAAATATCAGGCTGAGCGGCAAAGTTAATCCAAGTATAACCAGCGAAAGAATAATATCCAGCACTCTCTTGAACAGTTTCGAGCCGTAAGACATGATCTCAGGCATTACCTCAATCAGAGGAACGCCATAAAGCTGGTTTGTTTTCGCCATGCCGCTGATGATCTCATAGGTATCAGGCAGTATTTTCAGATTAACACTTCCCTGGGGGCAGTATCTTATGATCTCTATCAGCTTATCCCTTTCATTTGGCTCAAGTGCAATGAGAATTTCTGAAACTCCCTCAGTCTTAACTATCCTGTCGAGATCTTTGAGCTGGCCCAATTGCCCTTTCTTAGCTTTTGAACTAACAGGCACAAATCCTACATTATTGTAGCCAAGCTGTGGAAATTTTCCGATCAGGGCTTCAAGCTCGGTGCCGCGGGGACCATCACCAATAATAAGTGATTTCCGAAGCCCCATTCCCTTTTCCAGCATATTCATCTGAAAGCTTCTGATAAGTATTCGTCCAAATCCAACCGATAGGAGCATTAGGCCCCAATAGATCAGGATCAGGTATCTTGAAATAGCTTTTGTATCGCTTAATGCATCATCAAGAAATATAACAAAGAACAGAATGAAACACCCAAGAGAAACTGTTTTTACGACTTGGGAAAATTCGTCAAACCTTGAGCGCACGAACCAGTGTTGATACATTCCCGAAAAAAGGAAGATCAGAAACCAGTAAACATATACTGCTCCGAGCGGGATGAGGAACGAAGTTGGAGTTGTATATGGTATCCAGCCTGATTCGATACGTATTATATAGTAAACAGTCCACGCAATGTTAATTGTCAAGAAATCAGAAATAATGAGAATTATTCTTTCTTTGAATGTGGACAATTTACTTAACTTTTATTTTCTGGCAAAAAAGAGGAATCTTTTATTCTTGATCCCCTGACCTTCCGGAACTGTTGTGTAAATAGAAGACAGCCGGCAAATTCTCTTCATTATATCATAATTGAGATTGATATACCGGACTAGAAGTGTCTTATTCTTGATCTTGTTTATCTTTTTGAACGCGTACATCTCGTGGAATTCATCTGACTCCGGCATACGGTTCGCATTACGCTTTATTCCGTACATCTTATCAGATATGTTCTGGAATACTTTGTATAACTCAGTAAATATCTTATACGGAAATGAAAGTCCTTCTACTATTGTGATTTGGTAGTCCTTGAACCCGGTTTTATCAAGCTTGTCTGTAAACTCTTTAATGCTTGACAACTGGTTGTGGCCGTGGTCATCCAGATTCGGGAAAGTAATACTTACCACTCCCCCCGGCTTAAGCATTGCATAAACATTATCCAGCATAACCTGCGGGTCATCGACATGTTCATACACATCCGATGAAAATATTATACTGAATTTATTCTTCAGTTCGGTTATATCATCCTTGCAGATATCAACATTCCTGAACACGACTCTTTTGCCGAAAGTATTCAGCAGGTCGATAGTCTCCTTTGAAATATCAAATCCATAAAGCTCTTTCGGCGAATAATCAAGCAAGCTAAAGCAATGATTGCCCAGTCCGCAGCCAATATCCAGGATCGTGTCATCTTTGCCGACACTCTTTCCGTTCTTCTTTAAGAAACGAAGTACCATCTCAGAAAACCAGACAGAGTGAAAATTAACAGGAGGATAGTAGTATTTATCTAAAAACATTAAATTATTTGATTTTTGGTTTCAACAGGTATTTGTGTTTTTTGAAATAGTAGAACAATCCTTTAATATGTTCGAATGTTGTTTTGGTGAACATATTCCTGGACATTCTCTGGTAAATATGTTTAGCTCTAACAAACGGATAATAGACTATTTTATATCCTGCCTGCCAGATCCTCAGGCAGTAGTCAATATCTTCAGGTCCGGCAAAGAAGTTCTCATCCAGGTAGCCTACTTTATCAAGCATTTCCCTGCGGAAAACCCAGAATGCTGCTACGGTGTAATCGACTTCCATTTTCGAGGCATGGTCCCACTCAGCCATAAGCTGCTTCTTGTAGACTTTCATGTTCTGAACAAACTTGAAAGAATCAAGTCTTCTTAGTATAGGTGTATAAAAAGTAATGAATTCCTTGCAGCTGTTCTGTACCTCACCATTCCTGAGAATTAACTGCGGGCAGACCATACCAATATCGGGTTTATCTTCGATATACTCCACCAGCTTTTCGAAAGTATTATCTTCGAGGAGCTCGATATCGGAATCAATGAATGAAAGATATTCGCCTTTTGCTGCTTTCATTCCCACGTTGCGGTACCAGATGCCGTGGTTAACTTCGCTTCTCAGGATCACGACATCCTTAAAATGCTCATTAAGCATTTCGATAGTTCCATCGGTAGAGCCGTTATCAACAATGATAACTTCAAATTCAATATTTTTCGTATGCCTGTAAACTGTTTCAAGGCAGTTCTTCAGGTATCCCTTGGTGTTCCAGGTAAGTATTATTATAGAAAGTTTCATTAAATACTATTCACATTCCTTATTTAGAGTTCAGAATATTTTTTTTCAGCAGCAAGTGAAAATATTCTGCTTTCTTTATCCATGTATGTTCTTTCGCTGCTTCCATCGCTTTTTTAGACAGCTCTTTTTTCTTAACACTATCCATTTGTATGTAATCCGTAATTCTCCTTCCAAAATCTTCTTTTGAATTTGCGATAGCGCATAAATCTGAGTATTTTTCCTTTAGATCGCCGATACTTGTGGAAACCACAGATACACCACAGCTTATCATTTCGTAGAATTTGTTTGGATTCACACTTTCCATAAACTCATTCATACGGAACGGAATAATGCCAACATCGAAGTACTCCATTGCAAAAGGCAAAGATTTATAAGGCACCCTTCCGGGCAAAAAAAGATTTTTATATTTTACTGAAAGCTCTTCGAAAATCTTAATAGAGTCCTTATAGACTTCACCAACGAAAACAAAGGAATAATCATGATATTTATTGAGCAAGTATTCCAGAAGCTCAAAATCAATCCACCCGCGGATAATCCCGATATATCCAACAATTGGCTTCATTATACCTTTTAAATATATATCGATCTCATTATTTCTGAAAGCACCCTCAAAGTTAAATCCATTTTCGATCACATAGGTTTTTGGATTATACTTCACGTTCCTTCTATACAATTTAGAGCAAGTGGCAATAATAAAACTGGACTTTTCTGCCAATATTCTTTCTCTTTCGAGATTGCCAGCGACCTTTAAGGAGCTCATGTTGGAAGTCAAACTGTGGTCATCACAGCAATCATAAACAGAACCTGATTCACCAAGGTGACCAATAAGGAAATGAAGTTCAGGCCTGTGTAGTACCAGAACCATATCCTTAATCCCGGGTGAAGCCTTCCTTATTATCTTCCATAACTGACTTTTGAGCAGCTTTCGGTTTACAAACGCGAGAGCTTTCGACCTGCTGGAAAGCAAGATGTGCTCAAAAGTTTTGGCATGAGTGACAAATATATTACTCCCGCTCTTTCTCAACCTGTATTTCCCTTTTATCCAGTCAAGAATTCTTTCGGGGTAATTTAAAATGTTAAAGAACGATAGTACAGTTGGCTCAAGACATATTACAATTCCGCCATCTTTTTCAATTGAAGCAGCAATGTTCCTTATAAACTGTTCCCTGTGATAGTTTTCCCAAGGCATCGAAAGCGTAAAGACCAAACAAAATCCATCTTTCCTGTTATCTAAGCTCATTTTACAGATGTTCCGCGAGCCAACAAGCCCTTGTATAAATTTTCGGTTTTGTTGATCATTACAGATTCCGAAAACTTCTTTTTGATCTGTTCAAGAGCATTATTGCTGATTTCTGCATACAATGCCTTATCATTATGAAGCAAAACAATCAATTCAGCAAGCCTGTTTACGTAATCTTCCTCCACAAGAAATCCATTTACACCGGAATCAAAGATCTCGGTTACTCCGGATAATTTTGAAGTGAACGCTATGGTGGGCTTTCCCAAAGCCAAAGCTTCAAGGATTGCATAAGGTACGCCCTCCCATAATGAACTTGAGACCATAATATCAAATTTATCCAGATAATCAAATACATTTTGCTGGTAATCCATAATACTGAAAACACCTTCCAAGCCTGCATCCCGAACCTGATCTTGCAATGAGTTTCTTAGGCTCCCTCTTCCGATCAGAACAAACCTGATCCCGGGTATTTTCCCGGCAGCAATCTGTGCCGCCTGTATAAAAAAGTGATATCCTTTTTGTCTTTCAAACCTGCCTATACTTCCAACAATAAAATCATCAGTACCAAACAGTTCTTTCTTGCTTATAGCCGGATTAATTTTTGCACGTATATCATCAATGGTTACCCCATTATAAATTATCTCTATACCGGAGGGGTCATATCCAAAGCTCTCCACCATTATCTTTTTTTCTATCTCGCTCAGCGCTATTGTTTTGCTGAAAAGGCGGGATTTAATTTTTTGAAAACCTTTTTTAGCACCTGAAATGCTTCTGAGCTCGTCTTCCGTCCAGAATATTCCATGCCTTGTATGCACAATCTTTCTATTGCCTGCGGCTTTTGCTAGAATACCGCCATATGAATTGAGATGGGTATGAATGATATCATAATTTCCTTTTTGAACCAACTTCAGAAATTTAATGATTCCTTTGTTTTCAAAAAATCCGCCCCAAATGCTGGATTTAGCAGGCATCCTACTGCCCATGTGATATGGAATCCCGATTTTATCCAATTCTTCGGTAAAAGAACCCTGGCGGGGAACTGAAACCGAATGTTCAAATTCGTCCCGGTTCGAATTCTTGACAATTGACAGTATATGACGCTCAGTGCCAAAGAGGACTCCATCAGGAGAAATATGTAAAACTCTAATTTTTTTCAAATCAATTCCTATCAGACTCCCCACCGGTTTCCCGGCTCTTCGGAATATTAAGCAGAATATAGACTTTATCCATGATTTCAGAAGTCTGTATATTATTCATACAATCAATTGTCGGACAAGACTTACCGGCATTCCTTGTACAAAATTGTTCAGAATCCGAAGCTGAACAATACAACCGGTGATAAACAACCATATGTTTTTCGCCCCTTGGCCTGGAAAACTCCGGGTTAGTTGGCCCGAATAATGCAATAGAAGGGGTATCAACTGCCCCTGCAATATGCAGGGGAGCAGAATCAGAACCAATTAGCAAGTCTGCTGAGCGAATAAGCTCGATCGTAGCCTTGATAGGCAAAACAACAAATCTTTTTTCCAGGTCGAAACTGTTTCTCATGTTAGATTGAATCTCCGCCAGCTTCTGCTTATCACTTTCAGTTCCTATTATCAATAAATCAATTCTATCTTCCGACAAAAGCTCTTCAAACAACGTGGCAAAAATCCGGGATGGCAGCTCTTTTGCCTTCCAGCCCGCGGTCAAGTGTACACAAACAAGGGGCTTTTTTATCTGTAATCTCCTGCGTTCCTCTTCGGCAAGATCAACTGATCTGTTATCTGTATACAAATATGGCCGATTCCTGACTTGTGTAAGCAGACCCCGCCACTCAGAATCACCTATAGAAAATATGTTCCGGGCAATGCTCATATATTTATCGATAAGATGGCCAGCAGCAGTGGCTGTATCGAGTTCATAGAACTTATTGTAACAAAATCCGAATCCATGATAATTTATACCGGCACTATACCTGAAATTACCTAAAGCAGCAATCAGCGCCGTAGAATATTTTCCGGTTAAATCAATGTAAAGATCATATTTCTGTTTCCTTATCCTTTTTAGGAAAGAGAGCTTTGGCCAAAAATCAATCTTATTGACCTCATTATAGTCGGCTGTCTTAATATTATCAAAAACCAATATCTCATTAAAGACAGGATTATTTTTAACAATTCCCAGGTTACGCGACTTTGTCCAGATATCAATTTGTGCATCCGGAAAAATTAATCTTAGCAATTCAAAGAACGGTGTATGAAAGATCGTATCACCAATAAAATAAAGAGAATTAACCAGAATCTTTCTTACTTTTTTCCTCTCTATCTCTCTTCTTTTGACAAAAAGGAGCCTTCTTTCAAGAATCTTAAAAATAGAAATGAAGGCATTCCTGATTGATTTAAAAAACTTTTTGATTTTCTTATGTTCCTAAGTTTGTTAATAAAACCGATGATTCGTTCTGAGAAAATATGAGATCCATTAACTTGTAATCAGTGTTTGATATTCCGTCATCGTGAATCTGCTATTCAATATCGAAGTTTTGGATGACCAGTTGAAAGAAAATAATTTGCCAAAGACCCTTATCTTGTTCTTAAACTGAACTTTTCCGCTGAAAATGTATTTCAAAGCATTAACACAAATTCTCAATACTAAAGCTATTGATACTGTTAATGTTCGTATGAATCTCTTTAAAAAAGTGTCATGCAAATTCGAAAAAATAATCCTGCTCCTGAACTCATGGTAGTGAACAAACAATTGGCCCAATTTACCTGATGAAGAGTGATGGTTATGCAATACCCTGGATTTCGGGAATATCCAAGCTTCCCATCCTGCCCTGTTCATCCTGTATTGCCATTCTGTTTCTTCTTCATAAAGAAAGAATGCTTCATTAAATCCACCCAGCCTATCAAAGATCTCTCTTCTTAGCATAAGAGTTGAACCCATCACCCAATCAACTTTGAATGGAATATTAAGCTTAATACCTCTATCCCAAAAATCAAAGAACCTTTGTTTCATAACAGGAGCGGTCATATAAAGACCAAACTCCTGTGAAAACCTCGAATACAGCCCGGGAAAAAAAGTATAGTAATATTCAGTACCGGCACCAGGTTTGATTTGAACAGGCCCTACGGCTCCTATCCTGCTATTCTCTTCCAAAAATTTCATCATTTCCAGTACAGTTCCATCCTGAAAAATGATATCCGGGTTGACCAGAAAAAAGTTTTTACCCGAAGCTAATTTCATTGCCGCATTATTAGCAGCCCCAAAACCCAGATTTGCATCCAGCTTTAACAACTTTACTTCACTAAATACACTGTTGAGCTTTTCAATGGATCTATCAGTCGAGTTATTATCTACAACAATGATCTCAAACTCAGCACCTTCAAAGTATTTGTATATACTCTGAATGCATTTGAGAACATCTTCATATACATTAAAATTGACAATAATTATGCTTAAATCCATATTAATCCGCAAAATGTGAGTAAATTTTCACAAATACAGTGAAAAAATAAATATAAAATTTAGACGTCAATTGCGGTTTTTCAGTCCTAAATAGAGGTTTATTGATTTAAGGTATCCCTTCAGTCTCCCATTTCTTTCATTTGCACGGTAAACTATCAAAGTCGGAATGATCCTGGCAAATATACCAATTATGTGTATCAGCCTTACAAACAACGAAGAAAGATCACTATAATGCCTTTTGGCGTAGATAAGCCTGCTTTCATACCGCGAATAAACAAGTAGTTCGAAATTGCTGTCAAAGCTTTTGTGGTCTAAGTGAACACATTGCAGATTTGTAAAGAGGTAGTTCTGGAATCCGGAATCTTCTAGCTTGCGGCACAAATCTATATCTTCATAATTAAGGAAGAACTCTTCACTAAATCCTCCTGCCTTTTCAAAAACGGTTCTTCTGACTATCATGCACGCAGCACTCACCCATCCAACCTTAAGGGGTTCACCGGATTCAGCCAGGGATTCAATTCTTTTGCGCTGAACTCTGCGAACCAAAGCAATCAGCATAGTAGCTTCAAAGAATTCATACCATAAACCCATTTTGCTTCCGGAAGAGTTCTGGTATGAACCATCTGAGTAAACGAGCTTTGGAGCACATGCTCCTGCCTGGGGATTAGACTCTATGAACCTGATTATTGGTGAAAAAAAATCCTGAACCACAATAGTATCAGGATTGAGGAAACAGAAATATTCAGACTCACATTTTGAAACCGCCAGATTATTTGCTTTTGAAAATCCCTGGTTGGATCCAGGCTGCAATACCTTTATATTTAGCCCGCAATTATCTTCGTAATCTCTGACATAATTGCCGGAGTTATCAATTATAAAAGCGTTAAGGCCTAAGCCAGTACGCACCTTAAACAGTGAGTTCAGACTATTTTCGACAAGCTCTGAAGAGTTATAATTTACATAGATTACATCTAGAAACTTCTGTTTCATAAAATTAATGCTAATTTTTAGTAAAACTGAAGATTCGGACTTTATTCACTTCCTTCATCTGTTTCTTTTAATGCACTTCTTAATGCTTCAAGAAACATTTTGTCATTTCTCAAATCAGGTTCCAAATGACAACCTTCTGCCCATTCATTCCATGCATTTACAAATACAATTCTTTCATCATCCAGATTATCTTTTACTTTTTCTATGGATCGAATCAACCACTTCTTAAACAACTCTGGATCATTGTTTTGAATTGAAGCGGACAATTTCTTTCTTGCGCTATTATCCCAGCTCGGAATTACACACGGGAACGTTTTGACTTTCGGCGCTTTGTTCATTCGCATTTCGGCAAATTTATTATAGTCCTGTATTATTGTTATGGGCAATTTGGGGACAATTTTATTTAATCCAAACATATCTATTAATCGATTAAAGATCTTGAATAAATAATACCTAGGCAAACCAGTTAATTTTCTTGGAATAACCATATCTGAACTGGGAATAAACTCAACAATCGCATCAAAGCCATTAGCAAGTGCCTCGGCGTCTTCCAATCTATTATGTATGCTTTTCACGGAACATAGATAAATATCATCAAATCCCAATATTTTTACATTTTCTCTCCATTGCTGAATTCTTTTACTGAGTTCGGGAATTCCACTTGCATTGTAAACTAAGAAAAGCGGTTTGCCGTTGACCTTGATATATCTTTCATCTTTAAACGCTGCAGCAAGCCATTCAATATGCTTCATAGAGTCATATTCCGAATAGCTTTGTTCAACCAGAATATCGGTCTCAAGACCATCCCATCTTCTTGTCCAATTCTCATTTGCCCAGCATAGACAAAATGGAAAATCGGGTTTTTTACTTTTCAACACTTCATTGAATGGTCTTTCAAGCAGCATTCTGCCATTAAACCAATAATGATAATAACAAAAACCTGCTACCCCGTAATCTCTCGCAAGATCGGCTTGTGCAATTCTTGTTTCTTCATTTCTAAGATCATAAAAGCCTAAATCTGAAGGCAATTGAGGCTGGTAGTGTCCAAAATATCTTGGTCTGGATTTTGCAACATTACGCCAATCTGTAAAACCCTTGCCCCACCACAAATCATTCTCTATCGTAGGATAATATTGGGGCAAATAGAAAGTTATAATTTTGGTTTTCATGTTATCAATCCTGACTGTTTATCTTGCTTTTTTATACTGACAACTACTTCATTGAACTCTGCCCTTATACCGTACTCTATATCATCTATGTACTTTATTTGGGTCAATACATCACTATGTTTATCAATAAACTCCGCAATATCATAACCCCAGTGCATTGTTACCGGGGAACCTGCTTCGTCGACTGGATTTCCATGATACTCAGGTTTCTTTAAAAACTGAACCTTCCCTTCTTTAGTCAAAATCGACCATTTTTCTGATCTCTCATGCTTATTTACTAATGGAACAGTAAAAATGTGCACTCCACCCGGTTTAAGCACACGAGCAATTTCATTGAACGCTTTTGCAGGTTCAAAAACATGTTCCAAAACATCCTGAGTTACAAAAATATCAAAACTATTAGACTCAAAAGTTAAACTCTCCAGGTTTTGGTTTAAAAATCCATTAATGGATTCACCTAATGAGTGCCCTGGAAAATACTGTGAAGCTGAATATTTCCTGCAATCTCTCTTAAACTTCAGACTTGCGCCCCGATTTTCCGGCGATGATTCATGCATTGTTAAATCTTTCCAATTAGGAATTTCCTGATTCAAAAAGTAAATCAGTGCCCTTTCTCTCGGTATGGATGAGCAATTTGAACAGAAAAAATTATCTCTGAGCCAGTTATCATCAGAATAAAATACAACTTTTTGGTCACAGCATAGACAAAAACCTTCTTGGTAGAAATAGAAATCCCGTTTCATTACTTTAGCCAGTAACTTGTCCAGTATTCTATTCAATTTTCTTTTCACAATATTCATTCAAACTACACTAACAATGATTAACTTTTGGATATAGAGACTAAGATCCTGCTGCAAAATACTAACTTCAAAGATATACCTCATTGAAAATTCTTTCCGTATCATTCAATATTTTTTCAAGTTCAAAGCTATCTCTATATACAGAAGAAGAATTCTTAACTATTAACGAATATAGGTTTGTATTTTGCATTAGATCTGTCATTGCTTTAGCAACATCGCTTGCCTCAAATTCAACAAGTAAACCTGTCTTACCATTCTGAATAATCTCAGGGATTCCTCCTACTTTTGTCGAAATGAATGGTTTACCAAATCTAAATGATTCTACCATAACTATTGGCATTCCTTCACTGAAGGATGTAAGAATCACAGAATCTATCAATGGATAAATTTCATAAAGATATTTCCTATCCAATTCCCCTAAGAATAAGCAGTCAGCCTGAAGCGCATTATTTTTGATGAACCGAAGAAGTTCTTGCATATAAGGCTCATTAGGATCAAAATAGCCTAAAAAAACTACTTGCGGCATTTCATAGCCGGAATTTTTTATTTCCTTTAATGCTTCCAGTATAAGTAATTGATTCTTTTTATGAAGAATTCTCGCAGGATTGAGAAAACGGAATTTTATCTTTTCTGTAAGCAAGGAGTACTGTTCGCTTCCAAGTTTTTCGATGAGCGACATTTCTCCGGGTCCCGAAATCTCATCAATCGCTGGATAGATTCTTTTCACTTTCTCAAACTTGGTTACTTTTTTTATCTCATTAGCCTTGGTATCTGAATTCGGGATCATAAATGAGCACAAATACGAATAGAATCTGTAAGTCATCGTTCTCAAAAAAACAGGGTGGATGTCTTCCCGTACAAAAACTATAATCCTGCTTCCAAGAATTTTCATTGCAATGACCGGCCATAGCAGAACAACAACATTTATGGCTGTAATATCATATTTTTGTCTCCATGCAAATTTGATTGTCTGGAAAAGCTGTATTGGAAACTTCAAGATGTATTTAATATAGGGAAGAATACCTTCATTGATCACAGGCAAATGACCATATCTGTAATAGCCAATTTTAGAACAATAAGAAGCATAAATTTTAGATCTTTCTCCTTTTGGGAACAACCCGTGAACTTCATATAAATCTGGTTTAGAAGAAAAGTGTTTGAGGAGTCTTTCGAATTCATCTTCAGCACCGCCTGTCATTGCAAAGCTATGGGTAACAAACAATATTTTTTTCTTTTTTAGCAATTTTCAGGAATATCACTCTGGCTTTCCATTTTCACAATAGAAAATTTTTTCCTCTCTTATGACTCCAAATCTATGAATTTCTTCAACTGTAAGAAACTTTGTTGTTTCAATCGGTTTCACTTTCAATCCGCCTTTAGAAAGCCTGTCGAAATAATCTACCCCATAAACTCTTACATGATCATTTTGCCCAAAATGCTTTTCCCTGCCTTCTTGATCCACAACAGAAAAATCTTCGTATGTACTTTCCAGTTCATATGATATTGGTACCTGCAAAACTGCCCATCCATTCTTCTTTAGAACTCTCGAAAATTCAGAGATTGCTTTCACATCTTGCGGAACATGCTCCAGGACATGGTTACACAAAATCACATCGAAACTATCATCCGGAAACTGAATACTTGTAATATCCATTTTGATATCTGCCAGTGGTGAATCAAGATCAGAACTGATGTGTTCCAAATTTCCGGAGTTTTTTAGAATGTTCTGTATTTCTTTTTCCGGCGCAATATGAAGCACTTTAAGTTTTTTGCTAAAAATATCAGTCATTCTAAGAAGATATAGCATGAAAAGCCTCTCTCTGTTAAATGCTTTACAAACGGGGCACATTTGGTTTTCAAATCTTCCTGCACCAACAATTTTCAGTTTTCTTATAATTTCTACATCTAACCCCCCAGGTAAAAATGTTCTGAGTTTAGATCCGCAAACAGGGCACTCATACTCTGAGCCCTTAAAGAGTAAAGCATTTTTGCGCTTTTTCAATTTTATGAGTTTGTCGTAGTTGCGATTACCTATGCTTTTTCTGATAAGTGTCTTCATTTGTACGAATGTTTATTTCTATAATTGACTTTTGCATTCCAATTTGTTTATGACTTTTTGACAAACTTGTAAAACATTTCTTTTATCTGCAATATGTCATTTTTACGAACGAGCAAAATTCCCCATACTATTATAATAACCGCAAAGAATATGTACCCTGCTTCAACATTGAATCTTGAGGCACCAAATACAAGCAAAATGCAACTTACAGAAATGGTCAACGATAAAGCGTTTCTATTCATAAATTTGAAATCAAGTCCTATCCTTAAATAGATCAAATTAAGAACTAAATGTACAATAAACGCAACTAGATATGCTAAAGAGACAGACTCTACTCCCATGCTGCTATATTTCAGTAAATAACTGAAAAATAGAGCAAAAATCAAATTATTAATAATTTCAAAGATCATCAAAAGTGAAATTTTCAAATACGGAATCAACCACAATCCAAAAACCCAACTAATAGCCTTTGTAAAATCTCCAAGTAACTGAAAAAAGAGAAGATCACCTGCTTGTAGAAATGCGCTGGTATAAAATACTTTTATGAATACAAATCTGAACACAAAGAAGAAAGTAACTAACGGGGTATAAACCAGCAGAAGCAACCGAAGTGTTCTATTTATCTCAATAACAGTCTCATTCGAGTTTTTGTGAGTAGAAATTAATGGTATGCTGTAAGTACCCAATACCCCAAGAAACAACATAAAATAGTTGTTTGATATGCCATAAACACTTTGGAATATTCCAACTTCGTGAAGTCCAAGATTTGATGCAATTGTGGCCCTTATATACAAGAAAGTAATCTGCTGTATGGCAACCAATATCATCATGGCAAGACCAAGCTTAAGAATATCCTTCACAATCTCGCTGTTGACTCTTACAGTTTTAACCCCCTTAAATGTTTTGTTCTCTTTTCGCAGAAAAAAATAACCCAAAGAGATACCTATCAAACAACTTAACGAAATACTTATAATCGCGCCTATATAGTCATACAATAGTATAAGAGTTATGAAGATGACAAAGCCGGAAACTGAATTAATCACTGAATAAATTACATATAACTTCACATTCCTCAATCCTCTGAAATATGTATCAGTCAAACTAGCAAGCATACCCAATGGAACGGCAAATGCATAGAATATGAAACAATTTCTATATGAAGTATCTGAAAAGAGGAAACTTGAAAAATCATTGGGAAAAATAAGCAATAATGAGGAAATCAATAATACAAATGGTGTATTTAACAAAGCAAAATACTTCAAAAGATAAGAAATTTTACCATATTCATCTTTTGAAGCAAACTCGGAGAAATATTTGAGAAGCCCCATTGTTCCTATTGGAATAATAGCAAACAAAAGGCCCGAAATATTGTAAAATTGTGATAAAATTCCAAAACCTAATGTTCCCAATACAATTGCAAGTATCTTAGTACGAACAACAGATAATATCAGATTCACAATAGCCGATATTGACAGTCTGGACGTGGATAATATCAGGTCTTTAATTTTTTATCTCCTTTTATTTTCAAAAAAATGTTTTTAAACAAGGTTAATGCCGCCGCCATTTCTTGCTAAAAGAACTTATCAGAAACGTGAAGTTCATTACTGATAAAAGAAATGAAAAATAGCAACAAGCAGCCTTAAAGTAATTCCTCAAATCAATATAAACATTAATCAATTCCTTTCTCCTCTTGATCATTCCCAGTTTAGCATAGTATTGAACTTCCGGATCTGCTGACTTTGCATAATCAGACAAAATATTCAACACAGAATTCAAGAGCCCGGCATATACTTCACCCTTATCAAATGTACTTGTATTCATGTGCTTTCTGAAAAGAACAAGAGGTTCCTCAATCTTCACGATACTATTCTTTGATGCCACTTTCAACCACATTTCGTAATCTTCTGCAGAATTAGTCGAACCGGTTTCATTAAATCCGCTCCCTAGCTCACTCTTAAGTACCAAAACGGAAGACGTAATAACAAAGTTACCCATAAACAAGTCGCAGAGACCGAAATGAGAAGGATCTCCAGGTTCGACATTACAGTAGTCTTCTATTATGTTGTCATTATGATCTATAGTTTTGGAACCAGTACATACAAAATTATAGTTCTTTGCAAAGCCAACTTGCTTTTCAAGCTTAGATTGATTCCACAAATCATCATCATCACAAAAAGCAATATACTTTCCTATAGAATTACGCAAACCTGTATTTCGAACTTTGGCAATATCCCTGGAGTTTTCAATTCTCAAGTATTTGACCCTTTCATCTTCAATTGCCATGCAGATTTGCGGGGTAGCATCAGTTGAACCATCATCAACAACGATCAATTCAAAATCATGAAAAGATTGTGAAAGAATGCTATCGACAGTTCGTTTCAGCAGTAACGAGCGGTTGAAAGTCGGAACAATCACACTGATTAACGGGTCACCAAACTTTTTCTTCATCTAGTTTAGAATAACTCTTAAAATACAGATTCTCTGCTCTTCTTAATATCATCGAGAAAGGTTTGATTCCTCAAAACATAAAAAAGCAATCCAAGAAAAATGAGAAATGGGTGCATCATTGTTAAGTGTGCCATAGCCAAGTGTGATTCAAACAAATTGATAACGAGGTATGCTATGCAGATGCTGATAAAAGCAGCAACTACTACTTTGCTATTATGATCTTTCAATCTGTTTGAGAAACGAAATCCCTTGTAAAGTAAATACAAAACAAAAAATGAGAAAACAGCTGTAAATATCAAACCATACATCAAAATATAAGAAATATATGAGTTATGTGGACTGTTTACATCTTCCAAAACATTGTACAGCACTTTGTATTTCACATACATATCAGTTGCATTTGATGCTCCATATCCCCATAATAATCTAGTTTTATCAGAAATCATCAAATAGTAAGCAGGAATAAGAAGCAAGAACCTTGATACAAACGACATGAATCCTTTATATTTTATGAACTCAACAATAAATAAAGGCACGAGTACAATTGAAACCGGAAGGGAATAGAAAAAGATCCTTCTAAAAGTAATAAAATAAAAAACCGCAATACCGACGACAAAAGCTATCATCCCATCTCTGGTGAAACTGAAAGCAAGAGCAATAAACTGGATGAAAAATGAAATGGCAAAAAGCAATTTTTTGTTTAATTGAGCCTTATCGCAAGTGTGCAGTAAGATCAAGGTGGAAAAAAGTCCAACCAAAGCCACAGATGGAACAAAATTCGGGTGTACCATTATTGAAGTTACTTTACCTTGAAACCTCACTTCTGTAGATATACCCAGGAAAAGAAAACACAATCCCAAAAAACAAAACACTAAACTAAATACAGAAACAAAATTCACAAACTTGTAAAAATACTCTTTATTATTGATTATGAATAAGGGTAACATAACAAAATAAATTCCAAAATTAAAAAGGTAAGCCAAATAAAAAGAAGTATAATAAGGGCTTTTGAACTCACTCATATTGAAAAAAACTGAAGATATAAGCAAAAAGAAAGCCGAAATGGTCAATATTTTGTTTTCCTTATAAAACAACCTGATTCCTGAGTTCAGCACAGAGAAATCGACAAACAACAAGAAAGTGACAACTGTCAATATTTCCATCACATAGAAAGAAGTATTGATAAACATTTTATTCCCGGGAAGCCAAGTGCTTTTGTAGAAAGTAACAAAATAACTGATTAATGGCAGAAGAAGAATTAGCCTATTTTTAAGTACCAAATTACTTTGTTTTAATACTATTGTAGAAATCAGATTTCTTAAAAATCTTCCAACGGTAATATATACCCGCCAGAACAAAGGAAGCCCCGAAGCTGAAAAACGTAAAGAATACTACCATAGTTAAGCGTTTTGGTTTCGTTTTTCTTTCAGCTATATATGGATTATCTAGAATAATTATGGTAGGGGTTTCTCTTTTTTCCTCAATTTTTGCTTGTTCGTAAAGAGGTAGTAAAAAAGTCACAATCTTCTGTTGGATCTCCAATTCTCTTTGAAGCCTTAAATAAGACATAGCAATTTGCGGTGAATTACCTAAGCGAATAAAATCATTAAGATCGGTAGAAGTGCTAATGGATGAGATTTTTTCTCTTAGCGAGTTAACTTTTGCCTCCTGCATTCTTACTTCAGGTTGGTCGGAACTTAGAATTTTCTTGATAACATCCAGCTTGACTTCTTCGGCTTTTAATTCAGCCTCTAATGTAAAAACAGATTGCGCAGATGCTTTGATCTGCAAATCCGGAGCAACTCCATAAATCAATTGGTAGTTCTTGATGGAATCTTCAGCTTTGGTTAAATCTTCTCTTGCCTGCAGATACCTGTTTTCAATAAATAATCTATTATTTTTGGCATTTTGAACATTCATTTCAATATTTATCTTATCAAGTTGCTGGAGCAGAAATTCCACCATATCTTTTGCTATAACAGGATCCTTATACAATACACCAATTTCCATTATTCCCGAAAGCTTCGCCTTTTCAGTTACTAGTTTGTTTTCGGAAAAATCTTTGATTGCATCTTCTTTAAATCTGTATTTGTCGTCATTCATCAATCCGAATTTATCGATCAAAGGCTCCAGGCATCTTCTGCTTTTAAGAATATCTTCATATGCTGCCAATTCTTTTGCAGATTTACCCCCTACAGAAAATGGATCCAAATCTTCCAAATCAGAAAAATCTGCGATAGATGACAACAACGAGCCGCTCTTTGCGCTGCTTTTTATGGATGCTCCGGAATAATATATTAAGTCAAATACAAAAAAATACAAAACTACAGATACTACTAGTCCAAAAATAGTTGTGTAAATAATGAACATCTTGTATTTCAAGAATACATATACAATATCCATCAATGACAAACTATTATCCTGTCTGGCAGAGTCGGAAGATCCAAGATTTTTATCTTTTTCCAAAATGCTCCTTCTAGATTCCTTTATTTCTGTGTTTGGATTACTAATAATGTTAATGTTATGACGCTTACAATAACTGATGCTACCTTTGATATGAGGTCTATGTCATATGCAAAGTCGCGTTTGATCTGCCGCGGCACGTAAACGAAATCGCTTGACTGTATCTTCGCTTCGTCCGGCTCAAGCCATTCACGCGTTTTGAACTTGATGACTCGCACCTCATCTTCGTTGGCCCGTTCACCGAATCCACCTGCTGCATCAATGTAATACTGCGCGTCGGCGCCTTCCTTATAAGGCACAAAGCCCGGCTGATTCACCTGGCCATAAACATAAACCGTCTTTTTATTATCAGCTATGTAAATTATATCTCCGTTCTGAAGAGTAATATCTTCAGACTTGTTTCCTTCCGATAGCTTAACAAAATCTACGTTTACCCTTCCGATCTTATTCAACAGATCCTGGTCAAAACTCTCTTTTTCAGCGGTGTTGGATACGATATCGTTAAGCCTGCGGGTATAAACATTTTCTATTGAATCACGGTTTTTTGTCTGAATAAAGAATGTATCGAGCCTTCTGTAAACTTCTGAATTCGGCAGGTAAGAATTAGGAAGCAAGCCGCCCGCTTCGTTTATCACATCCGAAAGCTTTGTTGTATTCAGCGTGATAGGATAATTACCCGGACGCACAACTTCGCCCAGCACCAGTACCTTAAAATCTCTTCTAGTTTCCGCATATGCATTTACATATACCCTGTCATTAACCTCGAGCTTCATCCTCTTATTGTCTTCATAACTTATTATTCTCTTCTCCATTTTCGTTGCTGTAGGATCGAGTCTCGATATGACAATACTATCCAAATTAGCGACACTAGTGAAACCGCGTGTCAGGTTGATCGCGGTTTCAAGGTCATCCCCTTCAATATATTCAAATACGCCAGGAAACTGAACCGCACCCTGTACAGCTATGAACTTTCCTTCCCAATCATATTTCTGAAGTACAATAACATCGCCTTCTCTCAGAAAGGGATTATACTTCTCATCCTGAGTTGCAAAATATTCATACAGGTCAACCCTTCTGATCTCACCATTTTTCCTTTTCAGCTTGATGTTTCTCATGCTGAAATTATATCTTTCCGATGGCATTGTGCCAGATTTCATTAGCGAAAGACTGTCAGTTAAAATGAACGATATAAGAGTACTTGCACGCATTATTGCGCTGGTGGGGTAGCTGCCCTGTCCAACACCGCTAACATTTACCAGGAATCTTCGCGGAGAAATAAGCGTAAGTGAAATTTCAGCAGAGATGTAACGTTTCTTTACTGCAGCTATCACTCTTGACTTTGCTTCGTTGAGTGTTAATCCCGATACTGCAATTTCTCCAACTGAAGGTATTATCAGAGAGCCTTCCGGACTGACCGCTACTGGTATTGGTGTATTTACAATTCCCCATACCCCCAAAGAAAAGATGTCGTTGGGACCCACGATATAATTGTTAGCATCGATAGCGCCTTCAAGAAGCTGATCATTGTAAATAGTACCTGTACCCGAACCCGGTTCGATCTGTTTAAGAATATCAAAATTCTGCAGATCAATTCTTGAAGTATTAACATTCAGGTCAAAACTTTTCAACGGGTTTTGTGTAGTTGGATTCTTGTCATTCCCGGGTATCTGCGAATAGATAGAAATAACAGAAAACAACAAAAACAGAAAAAGCGTGATCCGATTAATTCTCATTTTTTATATTTTAAACTTTTGCAATATATCTTTCAGGATATCTTCGGTTTTATTGACCCCGAAAGTTTCAGTATATATTCTCAGAAGAGGCTCGGTTCCGGAAGCCCTTACGAGCAGCCAGCCCTCATCAAAAAGCAACTTGCAGCCGTCCAGGTTATCAATCCCGGTCACCTTTAACCCCGCAACTTCTTTTAACTTCGATGCCAGCTCAATCAGTTCCGATTTCTGGTCATTGCTTGATAAATGCTGGTCAATCCTTTTGTAATAAAACTTGCCGTATTTCTCTTCTATTTCAGCGATCAACGCGCTCATTTTTTTCTTTTTTGCAGCAAGCATTTCAGCGAACATCATACCATTAAAAATTCCGTCTCTTTCAGGTAAGTGATGTTTCAGACCAATACCGCCGCTCTCTTCAGCGCCGATTAGAATATCTTCCTTGATCATCAGCTCTGAAATGTACTTGAAACCAATTGGCACGGTATATAGCTTTATCCCGTAGTTGTCGCATATCTTTTTGATCAGCTCGCTGGACGAAAATCCCCTTACAACACCGCCGGTCATTTTCTTTTCTTCCAGCATATAGGTTAGAAGCAGCGCAAAAGTTTTCTGAGCATCAACAAATTCGCCATTCTCTTCGAATACTGCAATTCGGTCAGCATCGCCATCGGTTACTATGCCGATATCGTACTTCCCGTTTTTCATCTCAGAAGAAATGAGCGACAGATTCTTAGCAACGGGCTCGGGACTTGAACCACCGAAAGAAGGATTCACTTCGCTTCTAAGAGCAGTTATGTTTATCAATCCATCCATCATCCCCTGACCTGAACCAAACATTGCATCATAGATGATCCTAAGTCCAGAATCTTTGATCTTGCCAGTTTCTATTTTCTCTTTGAGCGTATTAATATAATAATCTCGGCCCTTGATATATTCAATACTGCCTGATTCAATGAGTTCGCTAAAAGTTTTGCTGCCATAATTAAATGATGCCGAGTTTTCAAGCTCCTTTTCTATAACCGATAGATGCTTTGGTCCCATAGAGCCGCCAAACTCATCTTTGAGCTTGAATCCGTTATATTTTGCGGGATTGTGTGATGAGGTTATCATTACACCATACGCAAGATTTTTATCTCTGCTAAGCAGCGATACAGTTGGTGTAGTTACGAATGAATCGGTTAAATGAACTTTTATTCCGTGGTTTGCAAATACTTCAGCAGCGCATTCTGCAAACTCTTTTGAAAGAAACCTGGTATCGTATCCGATAACAATTCCGTTACCCAGCTTTGGGTGTTTTTCAAAAGCAATCGCGGTTGCTTTGGATATCTTCTTCAGATTTTCAAAAGTGAATTCATCTGCAATGACTGCCCGCCAGCCATCAGTACCGAATTTAATAGCCATGTATGTTTAAATATTAATTATTTATAATTTTTGAATACAGAAAAAGCTAAACTTCGAGCTTTCTGTGTTCATTCACCCATTTTTTTACATATTCAATTGTTTCATGGGTGGGGGTACCCGGAGTAAAAAGCTCTCCAACCCCAATAGCCTTAAGCTTATCAATATCTTCTTTGGGAATTATTCCGCCGCCGAACAACAGTACATTATCAACATTTTTTGCCTTCATCTGCTCGCTGATCTTCCTGAAAACGGTCATATGGGCTCCGCTCAGTATGCTGATACCGATCGCGTCGGCGTCTTCCTGCAAAGCAGCTTCAACTATCATTTCGGGAGTCTGTCTGAGCCCGAGATAGATCACTTCTATACCTGCATCTCTGAATGCAGCGGCAATAACTTTCGCGCCCCTGTCGTGGCCGTCAAGTCCGGCTTTAGCTATAATAACGCGTATTTTTCTTTCCATGATTATGTAAAATTAAGATTCCAGAACAATTTGATTAATGCTCTTGTGTGAAATTTTTTGATAAAACATTACCGCAACTATTCCAACCACAACTGCAAACCACAATGTGGCAGCTCTTATGATGAGAGTTGATGCTACGGCAACACTCTTTGGCAATGCAAGCAAAACCAGCAAGCCCGTGATACTTGCGTCTGTTGCTCCTAATCCGCCCGGAAGCATAGTAGCAGCCCCGGCAATAGTAGCAAACCCATACACAAATGTTGCAATCAGCAGGTCAATATGCACAGCGCTGCCCAACCCAAATCCATTTACAACCAGATAAAAGCTGAAACACTCAAAAGACCATGCAAAAATACTCAAAATAATAGTTATAATTAATTCCTTAAATCGTACCATCTGGTAAATGCTGTCATATGCGGTATGGAGCTTATGGGATACTTTTGCAATGAACTTGAACCTTTCCAGCATTCCGATTATTGCATAAGAAAGCTTTTTATTGCTGATAATAAATACCATCAATATAAATGCCGCGCCAAAGCTTATTATGATCTCTGTCCCATATCCAAAAACCAGGGCACCCGCAATGCTAAGCATCACCAGTGATAAAAAATCAGTTATCCTTTCTGCAAATACTATTGGCGCACTCTTTGAAACCGGCGTACCTATCTGTTCTTTCAGCAGGTAAGATTTAAATACCTCACCTATTTTGCCGGGAGTAACAGACATGATAAAAGACGACAAAAAGATCAAAAAGCTCATCTTTCTTTCAACTTTAATTCCGAGTGTTTTGGTATAATATTCCCATCTGAAAAACCTGAACATGTAATTACATAGTGAAAGCAGTAAAATTACAGGGAATAATATCCAATTATATATGCTAAAAGCTTCTATCAGCTCATTTAGATTTGCATAGATGCTCAATCCCAGGAACACGAGAGCACCCAGAACCACGGAAAAGATTATTTTCTTCTTATATTTTTGGTACAAATCAGATGAGTTTCATAAATTTCCTGAGGCCAATATATGTTTTCACAATTGGAAGCCCCACTACATTAAAATAATCTCCTTTGAGGCATTCAACAAATGTGCTGCCGAAATCATCCTGGATCCCATACGCTCCCGCCTTGTCATACGGCGACTTGGTACCAGTGTAATAGACAATTTCTCTATCGAGAATTTTCCTGAACTTAACCTTGGTAACTTCAAATACCTTATAGTACTTACGGCTCTTTGTATCAAGAATCACCAATCCCGTATAAACTTCATGTACCCTGCCACTCAACATTTTCAGCATACCGTAAGCTTCTTCGCGGTTTGCAGGCTTACCCAGCACTTTCTTATCGCTGACCACTATAGTATCAGCTGCAATTATGATTCCCTTCTCCTTTTTGGCAACTGCTATACCTTTTTCGTAAGCAAGATTTGATGCAAACATGCCAAAATCATTGATTTTTTCAGGGATATGTTCAACAATATTAGCTGGTTTAACTACAAACTTCAATCCAAAATTGTTTAATAGGCCCCTCAACAGCAGTTTTCTTCTGGGAGAAGCTGATGCCAGAATTATCCGTGCATTTGTCCTCTTTTTCACCAATTCCTCAGTTTATAATAATCAAAATCGTCGATGGTTGTTTCGAAGGTATATTTGCTATCTATAACAGATTTGAATTCCGTAAATCTATCTAACAGCTTTTTAGAATCTTCGTCATATCCTGAGATAAACAATAATGGGTCGTTTTTAGCTACTAGTATCATCTTGGGCGGATCTGTGTTTACCTTGTTCATAAATTCGCTTTTAAGGGAACTGTTCTCCCCTTTCCACAGCAAGGGAAAGTTGTAAATGAACCTTGACGTACATTTTCTGCCGGAAAGATAGTAAACCAGCGGATCGAATCCCCATACAAATATGTTATCTGTAATTTCTGTTTCCTTTTCAACTTTATCAACTGCCCTGAGAGTTTTTGATATCATAAAAACGGAGTCAGTTGTGAAACCGTTGTATTCATATGCTTCTTTCAAAGTTCGGTCATTATTCACAACAGAAAGTAATACCGGGTACGAAGTAAGATAAGGTTTGAATGCATATCCGGCAAAAGCAATAAATAAGAAAGCCAATGCCAATCTTGCGGTGTTCTTTCTTTTTTCCGGAAGCTTTTCAAGCAGCAAAGCTATAGCGTAAACCGAAGAAACTGCCAGCGGAGCTAAGATAACCAGGAAATGATAATAATAGAACTTCCATTGTATGATCAGGCTGAAAAGTGACGCTGCCACCCAGGCGTAGATCACAAGCGACGGGAAATCCAGTTTCTTTGCCCTCGCAAGCAAAAACAGAGCCGCCGCAGATAGCCATATCAGCGGAGCATAAACTGAATAAACAAAAAGCTTAACTAACTGGGAAAAGATATAACCACCGGATTCAGTTTCGTATGCGATAGATGTATAGAGGGGGGTCTGAACGAACTGTACATTAATTAGCTCAGGCAGCGCACCTGTGAATTGATATAACAAAACTACACTTACTGCTGCAAATATCAAACCGGCTAAAAACACAATCACATTTTTTATGCGCAGCGATCGAAGCTCACTTTTTGAGAGCAGAAAGCAAACCAGCAGCAAAGGAAGAAATGAAATTATCGTGTATTTGAAAAGCAGCGCTGTACCGAATACAAGTCCTGCTGCGAATATCTTAATGAATGAATGCGAGTAAAAGCTTGAAACTACCAGCAGCACGGTAAGTGCAAAAAATAAATTCAGCGCACCATCAGCCTGAAGAGTGTGCCAGTAATCAAGCCGGTAGTAAAGAAACATATACAGGAATGCTGATAGTATGGGAAGGTAAATGCTGCGTGTTAACCTGGATGAAATGATCATCACAATAACAGCAGTAAGGAATTGCCACAGGATATCAAACACCCTTGCATTAAGCATTGATTCGCCTGATACAAGCTGAATGAATGAAAAGAAAAAATGGATACCTGGCGGCTTAAGGTCGAACACTTCCTTATAGTTCATCTTGCCTTCAAGCAGCAGCTTGCCCGCATAGGCATATATGCCCTGATCCCTTCCAAACGGATACGCAAGGCTCACGCTGCCTATCAAGGCAACGAAAACAAGCAGCACAAGGCTGTTGAACGCTAACTGTTTATTAGTTAAACGAAATGACAATAACGAATTGTTAGTTTTACAATAGAATGGTATAAACTATCTCTATAGCGGCCGTATTTTGTAGTTAGTTGAAATGAATTTGTTCTTAACGGGCAATATTATGATTTTTCTATTAAAC
>JAYRXC010000045.1:0-212874 GCA_041917655.1 Ignavibacteria bacterium
AATCAGATTTACAAATACATAGAAATATTTTATAACAGGAAAAGGAGACATTCTAAATTAGGATACTTGTCGCCTTTTAATTTTGAAAAATCAAAAAACACTACTTTCTAAGTGTCTATTTTATCGAAGCAAGACCACTCCTGTCAGCACAATAGTCTCAGCAAGCAGCCAAATATTAACTAAGGTGCTTCGCTTTATATATTGCAAACCTTATTTCACATTACCTGTAATTACACACATTCATGTAATTATCTTCTTTGTATTTTTCAAAAAATATTTGGATATTATACAAATTTGAATTCTATTTTATTAACTAAATCATAACAAAATGAAAATAAAATTACGATATGCTTTTGGTGTTTTGGTTTTCTCCCTGATGTGTTCTGCTGCCCTGTATTCATATCCAAAGTTTGCAGCTTATACAGGAGAAAAATGCCAGAGCTGCCATGTTAATCCAACCGGCGGTGGAATGAGAAATCCATACGGCGTTAAGTATGGCAAAGATAATCTCTATTTTAAATTCTGGGAAAAAGCCAATAAGACCACTGAGATAGACCCACAGATAACAAAAAGTATTTCAATGGGCGCTGATATGCGCATGATATTCATTGATGACCAGACAGGTGAAGGTAATCCTAACTTCAATACATTTTTCCAGATGCAGGGCGATCTTTATGTTAATGCAAAGCTGAATAAGTACATTAATCTGATGATCGCACCCGGGCTTTACATTCCAAATACATACGGACCTAACCCGCTGCCTACCAAATACGAAATTTACGGCATGGTTTCAAATCTTCCGGCCGGATTATATTTTAAGGCAGGCAGATTCATCCCGAACTTCGGCATTAAAATTCCCGAGCACAGGGCATATAACAGGATATTTAACGATATGTACACACCATATGCATCTGATGCCGGTATCGAAGTCGGAATAGCGCCGAGCTTCTTCACGCTTTCTGCCGGATTTTCAAACGGCTCCAGTGTAAACAAAGATAACCAGCGCAATAACAGCTTTGATTTCGATAACCAGAAACAGGTTACAGTTTCAGGCGATTTCCGCTGGGCAAGCAAAAAAAGTAAATATACTTTCGGCATCGGCGGTTCATTCTTAAGTAATCCGTTTAAATATGATGCATCAAACAACATCAACGCACTAAGGCAAATGGGAGCCGGATTCATCTCGATCGGACTGTTTGAAAGGGTGGCGATACTTGGCGAGCTTGCTTATAACAGGCTCGATATACGTGATTCTGCAGCAACACGGTCTGATTTCAGGACCATTTTCGGCGAAGTGGATATTAGGATATCAAAAGGCCTTGAGCTGAAAGCTCAGTATGAGAATTATGATAATGCGCTTGGCTTGAAAAACAACGAAACTGAACGCCAGCGCTACAGCTTTGGTGCCGTATTTTACCCGCTGCACGGACTCGAAGTGGAAAGCATTTTCCGCATTGTTAAAAACGGCAAAGGCGATCCGGAACCGACAAATGCGACCGATTTCAAAGATGATGAATTCCAGACGACTATCAAATTTTATTTCTAAGAATTCATTTTGACTCACTTTTTAAAGACACGTCTTTTTCGGCGTGTCTTTACTATATATATTGAGCATAAACAGCTAAACTTAAATAATGGCAGCTCAAATAGAACGTATACGCGTTTCTGAGTGTTTAATCTGTAACTCATAGTTTTTATTTATTACTTTTCCAGGGATCATTATGGCTTCAGTAGTATCAACAGGCAGGGCAGATGCTCCGTTCAAAATATCTCAGTCAGAGCTAAAATCATTTATTCTCAATCTCTTTTCTGATTCAGAACTTGATGTACACAGGCTCATTAGTGTGTTCGATAATTCTGAGATTTCAGACCGGCATATCTCGGTATCGCCGGAATGGCTGACATCAGAACATACTTTCAAAGAACGAAGCGAACTGTTCAGGGAGACCGCAGTTGGACTTGCCAAACAGGCAGTGATCGAAGCTCTGCATAAAGCCGGCGCAGTGCCTTCCGATATTCATAATATAATCTATGTTACCAGTACCGGAGTTATGACCCCAACCTTAGACGCTGTATTGTTCAACGAGCTTGGCTTAAGCAAACATGTCAAACGTACCCCTCTTTGGGGATTAGGCTGCGCAGGCGGTGCAGCAGGCATAAGCAGGGCAATGGATTATACAAGGGCTTATCCCAAAGAAAATGCTCTACTTATAGCTGTTGAGCTGTGCAGCCTTACTTTTCAGCGTAATGACCTTACCAAAAGTAATATTGTTGCAGCATCGCTTTTCAGCGATGGAGCGGCATGCGCTGTTGTTTGCGGAAGTGAGAGCTCTTTGAACTCCAAAAACAGGCTTGAACTTTTGGATTCATTTTCTACAATATATGATAACTCACTCGATGTAATGGGCTGGGATATCGTTGATAGCGGCTTCCGCGTAATTTTCAGCAGGGATATCCCTGCGATAGTCAAGGATTTTGTTAAACCTAATATAAGGGAATTCCTTTCAATTCATAATATGTCTGTAAATGATATTGAATATTATGTTACTCACCCGGGCGGATTAAAAGTCATAAACTCATACGAGGAATCTTTGGGTTTAGAGAACGGTAAACTGGACCTCTCGCGAAAAGTACTAAGAGAGCATGGCAATATGTCATCACCAAGCGTATTGTACGTGCTGGATGAATTTTTGAAAACCAATTCTGCTGGCGGCAAGTATGGATTGCTTTCTGCACTCGGACCCGGATTCAGCTCAGAGCTTGTTTTGTTCAGGACGGTCTGATGCTATTTTTTTATGTAATACTGGGCTTTGTTATTCTGCAGAGAATTGCCGAACTGATCAGGGCTAAACGCAATGAGAACCTGGCTATGACCGCAGGCGGAGTTGAATTTGACCGAGGCGGTTATAAATACATCGTCCTTATGCACACATGTTTTTTCATTACATTGACAGCGGAATATTTATATTTTAGTCACGGTCTCAATAAATACTGGTTTATTTATTTTGTTTTATTTATTGCAGCTCAGGTGCTGAGATACTGGACGATTTTTTCACTCGGCACAAAATGGAATACCAGGATTATTGTTGTACCGGGCAGCAAGCTTGTTACAAAGGGACCTTTCAGGATTATGAAGCATCCGAATTATGCTGCGGTGATTACCGAGCTTCTTGTACTGCCCATGATGTTTTCATGCTACATTACTGCCGGGCTTTTTACTGTGCTGAACCTGTTTGTGCTTAATAGAAGGATTCGTATTGAAGAACAAGCTCTCGCTAAAATGGAAAGTGATTAAAATATGAAAATCAAAATGGGTCACATAGAAGTATTTGTTAAAGATCCAATGGCATCAAAAGAATTTTACTGCGGTGTGCTAGGGTTTGAGCTTGATACTATTCAGCAGGATAAGTTTGTATGGCTCAGATCAGGTGAATACACCATTTTGCTTCGTCCCACTCCAGAAGGTGGCTCCGGTAACCCTGCTGACAGGGGAAAGGAATACAGTGCAGCTGAAAAAGGGTTTGTAATCTATACCGATGACCTTGAATCAGCAAAGAATGATCTTGAAAGCAAGGGACTATTATTTCAAGGCACCGATGGATCGGAAAGATGTTTGACATTTACGGACCCCGACGGAAACTGGTTCCAGCTTGTAAATCCCTCAGAACACTGAATACTTTACTGCATAAATTTGTAAATTGATTTTAAATTACCGCTTTTGAATTATTGTAAGTATTGCTAATGCATGTATATATTATGTATATTACACAGTACAATAATCAAAAACTGAGATTATATTGAGAAAATACCTGCTTTTTTTCTTTGGGTTTATCCTGGTTACTGCCGCATCTTTTGCGCAGACTGACCCGTGCAGTATCGTATATAAGAACGGCTCGGGGATTCCCCGCACAAGGCTGATGGGTATTCACGAAAACCTGCTGCTTGTTTCAGATACAGGCAGCTATAAGATCGTAAATACCGATAAGATCGCAAGGATAAAGTTCGATAACGGAAAGTACTGGAAAACCGGCGCAGCATTCGGGGCAGGTATTGGGTTCGTAGGCGGATTCCTCGTTTACCAGATATGGGGAAAGAAGAAAATTAAATTTCTCCCTAAAGATGCTACGCTGGGTGTAATGGGTCTATTTACCATACCATGCGCAGTCATAGGCGGCCTTATAGGTATGGCCTTCAAGAATATAGATGTATATGAGCTATCCAAGCTCAATTCATTTGTGAAGGCAAAGGAAATTAAATACATAATGAAAGATCACGCTCAGTACAAATAAGAGCGAAGAGTGTAGTGTGCGAAGTGAATCGAGTCTATCGAGTGCGAAGTGAATAAAGTGCGAAGTGAATAAAGTGCGAAGTGGCTCTAGTGCGAAAATCTGTATCTAATTCAATTTTGACAATGATTAATTTAACCGTTCAGTTACATTTAATCTCAAAACACTCTACACACTCTGCACACACTACACACACTACACACTCAACTCACTCAACACTGTAAAGAAGTATGAAAGTTGAACTCACACCGATTGGGTACGTTAAAAACTCACGAAAAGAAATTTCTGATGATTATTGGGGTGAGGTTATTTCTGAGATTGAGCTTACTGAAGAATTTTCAGAAGATTCATTAAAAGGTATTACAGAGTATTCCCATGCAGAAGTTGTATTCCATTTCCATAAGTCAGATGAAAGCAAAGTTGTTAAAGGCGCGCGGCATCCGCGGGGCAATCCGGAATGGCCACTGAGCGGCGTATTCGCACAGCATGTTAAGGACAGGCCAAATCACATTGGGCTTACGATTGTAAAAATCTTAAGCTCTTCAGGCAGGATCCTAACCGTAAAAGGACTTGATGCAATTGACGGTACACCTGTACTTGATATCAAACCAGTGCTTAAGGAGTTCCTTCCCCGGGAAGAAGTCAAACAGCCAAAATGGGCCAGTGAACTTATTAAGGATTACTGGAAATAATATTTGCTATTTGTCTTTGTATTCGATACTGAATATGTCATAGTACAGCTTCAGATAATCCCTGATATTATCCATTACGATAAGTCCGTCGCTGTAAACTTCCTTCGAAAATTTACCTGCTTCAATTGTCTCTTTTTGGCCTTCGTTTGAATCTTTTGATGTATATTTCAGCAGCTCTCCGCCTGATATCCAGAAATTTCTATACGTATTTCCATAAGCACCGGTTGATATGAAGCGGTTTAAGTATTTATCACCGTTAATATAGTAACTTGATACAACACTCTGGCTGGCTGCTATATTATATTCAGCGGTTATTTTAAGCGGCTGGTTGTAACGGGGAGCAAAATATACCGCACCGTCGATCTCGTAAACCGAGTCTTCTTTCTGATAATAGTAGAAGGTGATCTTAGTGTTTTGCATACCTATTGCACGGACGTTCCTTTGAACATTGATCGACATCTCATAAATTTCTCCCGGTGCACCTGATGAGTTTGCTATCAGGCTATCGGTTTGCTCTGCAAATTTATCCAGCTGGTTTATTGTTTTTTCGGCTGGTTGTGCCATAAGCAGTGCAGGAAATAGAAGTATAAATAGTAGTGTTCTCATATATTTGAGTATGTTGTTTATAAACTTAGCGAATTATATTGAATTAATCCATTCAATCTTAAATTGTTCCGGATTAATGCTTATACATCACTCCTTACATTGACATTGATTGTAAAAAGTGCTATTTTTGTATTCTTTTTAGGAAAATACAATGAAAAAAGCGATAGAAAAATCTTTAAAAACCACTCATTTTACCCATAATGATGAGGTAAATAAGAAGTGGTATGTTGTTGACGCCAATGGCAAAACTTTGGGCAGGTTTGCATCAGAAGTTGCAAAGATCATCTGGGGCAAAAACAACCCCCGTTTTACTCCAAACGTTGATACGGGCGATTTTGTAATAGTGGTTAATGCCGAAAAAGTCCGTTTGACCGGTAAGAGGGAAAGCCTCAAAGATTACAAACATCATTCATTATACCCGGGCGGACAGAAAATTAAGTCCTTCAAGGAGCTTATTGCAACTCATCCTGACAGGGTAATCACATATGCCGTAAAAGGTATGCTTCCCAAAACGAAGCTCGGCAGCAAGCTTATTACTAAGCTTAAGGTTTATGCAGGTGAAACTCATCCGCATGCAGCACAAAATCCGATTGTAAAAAATATCTAAACTATATAAATGGCAGCAAATTATCATTTAGCTACAGGAAGAAGAAAGTGTTCAACTGCCCGCGTGTTCTTGACAGAAGGCTCAGGCAACGTTTCCATTAATACAAAAACCGGCAAAGATTTCTTCGGCAAGGATTCACTGCTTAAAGAAGCTCTCGAACCTCTTTATACTGCTGATCTCGTTGGCAGGTTTGATGTAAAGATAAATGTGAACGGCGGCGGTGTTTCCGGGCAGATAGGTGCTATCAGGCTCGGCGTTGCAAGGGCAATACTGAAATATGATGCAAGCGTAAGGCCTGCACTCAAAAAAGACGGGCTCCTAACCAGGGATTCACGAATGGTTGAAAGAAAGAAACCCGGCCAGCCTAAAGCAAGAAAACGCTTCCAGTTCTCGAAGAGATAAAAAAGCAATTTTGATTTTGAACAGGTCCCTAAAAGACCTGTTCTTCATATTTTTAATAACCAATCATGCTTTCGGATCTTACCCGACTCGTGTCCTTTAAAACAGGATGTTATGGTAAGAGATGAAGAAGGCAGAAGTGCCCGGCTAATGGGCAAAAACAAAAGGAGAAAATCATGAGAAATGTTTCAATAGAAGACCTGTTGTTATCAGGCGCCCATTTCGGGCATTTAACCCGCCGCTGGAATCCCAAAATGAAGAGATACATCTTCATGGAACGTAACGGGATCCACATCATCGATCTTAAAAAAACACATGAACTGCTGCAGGAAGCTCAGAATTCACTTGCCCGCGTTATAAGTGAAGGCAGAACAATTATGTTCGTTGGCACTAAAAAACAGGCAAAAGAAGTTGTGAAAGCTGAAGCTGCACGCTGCGGTATGCCGTACGTTACCGAAAGATGGCTTGGCGGTATGCTCACAAACTTTGTTACCATCCGCAAGAGCATCAAAAGATACAACAACATCGTTAAGATGGAAAACGACGGCACTATCAATAATTACCAGAAAAAAGAAAGGCTGATGCTTTCAAGAGAGAAAGATAAGCTCGAAAAAGTTCTGGGTGGTATAGTATCAATGAATAAGCTCCCGGGTGCAATATTCCTGATTGATGTTAAAAAAGAGCACATTGCAGTTGATGAAGCCAGGAAGCTCGGAATTCCCATCTACGCTATCGTTGATACAAACTGCGATCCTGATTTGGTTGACTTCCCGATCCCGGCGAACGATGATGCTGTGAAATCAATTGAGCTTATAACCAGCTCAATAGCTGATACAATTGTTGATACTAAGCAGACCGTTGAAGTAAAAAGAATGCAGCGCGAAGAAGAAGCTGAAGCTAACAAGAAAACAATAGCCGCAGCTGAAGAGTCAGAAGGCGCCGGAGTATCCTAAGATACCTGAAACCCGGATTTGATTCACGCCTGTAGTTGTTATATTTATTAATAAGTTAAGAATTATTCGTTAAAGGAGTATATATATTGGACGTTTCCTTAGATTTAGTAAAAAAATTGAGAGAAAAAACCGGCGCCGGTATTGCTGACTGTAAAAAAGCGCTTGTTGAGTCAGATGGTGATTTCGAAAAAGCAATAGATTACCTCAGAAAAAAAGGCGCTGCAACTTCACAGAAAAGAAGTGATAGGGTAGCCAAAGAGGGATTAATATTCGCCAGGGTAAACAAGGATAGGAATGAAGCAGCGATTGTTGAAGTTAACTGTGAAACTGATTTCGTAGCAAGAAGCGATGCGTTCACCAATCTTGCCAACGCTGTGATCGATGCGGTTTTTGCATCAAAGAACGGCGATGTGGCATCTTTGCTTGGCGTAAAGTCGGCTTCGGGCAGCACAATTCAGCAGGTTGTTGATGAAACTACAGCATCTGTTGGCGAAAAAGTGGAAGTTAAGAGAGCTGCGTATTATTCAACTTCAGACGGCTTCTTCTGCGATTACAATCACCTCGGCAACAAAGTTGCCTCGCTTATCGGCCTTACAGGCAAGGTAACCGATGAAGGTGTATCGCTTGGAAATGACCTGGCAATGCAGATTGTTGCTATGAAGCCGCTTACAATCGATAGAAGCGGCGTTAGCGACGATATGATAGCAAAAGAAAAAGAGATCTACAAGATACAGGCTATCAACGAAGGAAAGCCCGAGAATATTGCCGATAAGATCGCTTCGAACAAGGTAGAGAAGTTCTACGAAGAGAACTGCCTTATTGAGCAGGAATTCGTTAAAGAACCCGGCAAGACTGTTGGTGATATTATCAAAACAGTTTCCGGACTTTCAGGAAGTGAATACAAAGTAACAACAATGGTCCGCTTCCAGTTAGGCGAAACCATTTCTGCATAAACATTTTTTTACAGCCTTAAACCACCCGGTTTAAGGCTGTTTTTTTATACCATATATAAATGGCGGCAAAAAAAGAGCTTAAATACAAAAGAGTGCTTCTCAAGCTTAGCGGTGAATCGCTCAGCGGAGATTCGCATTCAGGAATAGATGTAAACATTCTGAATTACCTTACCGGCGAGATCAAAAAAGTTTATGATTTAGGTGTAGATGTAGGCATAGTCATAGGCGGCGGCAATATTTACCGCGGTCTCTCTGCGCAGGCGCAGGGGATAGACGCCGTTACCGGCGATTATATGGGAATGCTTGCAACTATTATTAACTCGCTTGCTTTGCAGAACTCGCTCGAAAAAGCCGGTATGCCTACGAGGCTTCTTTCGGCTATCGATATGAACAAGATCGCTGAGCCTTTTCTACGAAGAAGAGCTATGCGCCATTTTGAAAAAAGACGTATCGTTATTTTCGGCGCGGGTACTGGCAATCCATATTTTACCACAGATACAGCCGGCGCGCTGCGCGCGCTTGAAATATGCGCGGATGTGATACTCAAAGGTACACGGGTTGACGGCGTATATGACTCTGACCCCGAGAAGAACAAGGATGCAGTGATGTACCAGAACATAACCTTCGGCGAAGCGCTGAATAAGAACCTAAAAGTTATGGATATGACCGCATTTGCGTTATGCAGGGAAAATAATATCCCGATAATTGTATTTAATATGAACAAGCCCGGCAACCTTGAAGATATTGTTCACGGCGGCAAGGTTGGAACATTCGTTCATAACTAAGCATTTCTAAAGTTAACGGAATTAATAATTCGTTATTTTAATATTTTTATTTTTCACAATTAGCTTTATCTTAACAGGCAGTAATAACAAATTTTTAACTGATATATATGATCAAAGATATAATCAAAGAAACCGATAATAAAATGCACAAGGCCTCAGAGCATGTGCGTAACGAGCTCATTAGGATCCGTACAGGCAAAGCAACTACAAACCTGCTTGACGGAATAAAGGTAGATTACTACGGTACACTCACACCAATTAGCCAGGTAGGCAATCTCAGCACCCCTGATATACACACCATCACAGTACAAGTTTGGGATAAAGGCACACTGCCGCTGGTTGAGCGAGCGATTATCAATTCAAACCTTGGGCTTAATCCTATCAATGACGGAAATCTCATCAGGATACCTATTCCCGCACTTAATGAAGAGAGAAGAAAAGAGCTTGTAAAGCTTGTGAAGAAGTACGCTGAAGACGGCAAGATCGCAGTTCGCAATGTACGCCGCGATGAAATTGAAAGGCTGAAAAAGGCCGAGAAAGATGAACACTTCTCCGAAGACGAAAGAAAACACGCGGAAGTAGAGATACAAAAACTAACCGATAAGCATATAAAAGAAATAGACCTCATAGTTCAGCAAAAAGAAAAAGAAATAATGGAAGTCTAACCCCTTTGAGGGTTCATTTCCGCTTATAGATGAAATACCTTTGGTCTATAGTTTATAACTTTATTTTCCTGCCGCTCTTTTGGGTGACTGCGAGAGTACTATCCATTTTCAATAACAAGCTGAAAATGAGCTTCAAGGCGCGCAAGGAGCTGTTCAAACATTTGCGCTCCAAAATCCAGACCCTTGACCCAGGCAAAAAGAATATACTTATTCACTGCGCTTCACTTGGCGAATTCGAACAGGCAAAGCCTATAATCGATGAGCTTGATAAGCAGGGAAAGTACAATTTCATTGTGTCATTTTTTTCGCCTTCGGGATTCAATCACTCGAAAATAGATTCACCCCTGCGTTCCAAGATCATCAAAACATACCTGCCTTACGATACGCCGCCTATGGCGAAGAAGTTCCTGGATGTAACAACTCCCGCTGCCGCAATTTTTATAAAGTATGACCTTTGGATGAACCTGCTTAGCGAAATGAAAAACAGGGGGATATATACAATGGTTGTAAATTCCGCTTTTGATATCCGCAGGTTCAAATGGCGTTTCCCGGTTTCACTATCGTATAAAAAGGCGATCTACAGCTTTATAGATGTAATAGGCGTTACTGACGAGGAAGATAAAGAGCGATTCCTGCCGCTTGCTGAAGAAGGCACAGATGTGATAGTGTTTGGTGATACTAAATATGAGCGTATCAGCAAAGCCAAGGAAATTTCCAGCGATAAAGCGCTGATAAACGGAAATGTTCTTACCGATAAAAATGTTTTCGTTGTTGGCAGCTCATGGGATAAAGATGACGATGTCATATTCCCGGTTATTGATAAAATAAGCTCAAACGGACTCTCCGAGGAGCTATCGCTTGTAACAATTCTTGCGCCTCATGAACCGACCGAAGATAACCTTGAACATATTGAGTATGATATCCACGAGAAATTTCCGCACATAAAAAGCATAAGATACTCTGAGCTGAATAAATATAATGGCGAGAATCTGATTATAATTGATTGTATCGGGATATTAATGGGTCTCTACAAGTACGCGCAGGTGGCTTTTGTTGGGGGCGGATACAAATCCGGTATGCACAATGTACTTGAGCCCGCAGGATATGGAATTCCGGTTCTCTTCGGAAATGAAAAGCTCTCTGAAGATGCCGAGCATCTTATTAAGAACGGCGGGGGAATAGCCGTTGAGGATTCCAAGGATCTTTTCAAAAACCTCGTGAACCTCTTCCGTAAGGATGATGTAAGGAATAAAGTAGGCAGCATGTCGCTTTCAGTATTCGACAGCAAGAACGAAGCTTCGAAGAAAATAGCAGAGATAATCAAAAAAAGGATATAGAATCATCCGCCGGCACAGATATTATTTTCTGTGTTAACAAAAATAATATAATATGTTTGACCGCACAAAATTTTTCGATGAATCACTTATTGAAAGCGCTGAAACCAAGCAGGCTATAATGGCTCATTGCCGCGAAGATGTTTATAAGGCGATAGACATTATGAAGGCTGCAATCTCATCAGGCGGAAAGATCTTGTTCTGCGGCAATGGCGGCTCCGCCGCGGATTCCCAGCACCTCGCTACCGAGTTTATCATCAGGCTTTCACACGATATCAAACGCCCCGCGATCGCGTCAATAGCATTGACTACTGATACCTCGCTTCTCACTGCCGGAGCAAACGATATCGGCTATGATAACGTGTTCGCAAGACAAGTCGAAGGACTTGGCAGGGAAGGCGATGTACTCATCGGAATATCAACAAGCGGAAATTCTGCAAGCATAATAAAAGCTTTCGAGATGGCAAAGAGCAAAGATGTAAAAACGATAGCATTCCTTGGCGGTACAGGAGGCAAGATAAAAGGCTTGGCTGATTGTGAGATAATTATCCCGTCTTCAAATACACAGCGCATCCAGGAAGGTCATATTACGGTCGGTCATATTGTGTGCGAAAGTGTCGAAAGGGAGCTCTTTACATGATTGCGGATTTCTGATTGTAGATTGCGGAGTGAAAAGCTAGTTTCACGTTTGACGTTTCACGTTTGACGTTTCACAATTATCAGCTGGAGTTTATCGCCAAATTCTTATCAACTCTTATAACCAAATTCATCAGCATTTCCTGTTTCAAATACCTCACAACTTTGTTCTTAAGCAGCTCATTGTTAGAAAGGTCACGCGATTTATCTTCCTGGCGGAATTCAATGTTGTGCCTTGCTAGCAAGCTCAGCACATTCGGATTCGGAGAACCGAAGTTAAAAGCGATAAGAAGTGTTAGTATCAGGAATGCTTTTTTCATTCAGGTAAATCTATAAATTATTCTTCAATAATACAATATAAGAAAAATCATTCCAAGCCGAAATTGGGAACGAGAGTTGCCCCCTCATTCTCTAACTCCAGCCAGCCCTCATTCCCAAAAAATTCAGCCAGTCCTCATTCCAAAAAAATCCAGCCGGCCCTCATTCTCAAACTCCAGTTTGGGAATTACGAATCTCATCTTTGCGCCTTTGCATCTCGCGTGAGAATAATTGCTGTTTGATTGAGAAACTTTTCTGTGCCGTAGGCACGACATATGGGTAGAACTTATATACGAATGACTCATGCCGTCGCGTACGGGAGGGAATATTGATGTTAATTTTATATATGACAACCCCCCATTGTTGTTTTTAGTAATGCAGGATTAACATTTAATCAAAGCTCGTTTGCTCTTCAGAATAGTTATCCCCCCTTCGCCGAAGGGGGGACTATTTGTTCAATGTTCTTTTGTTGAAAATTAAACGGGAAACTAAAAATACTGTTTCTGCAATGGGGGGTTTTGTCTGGAATCCGTCAAGTCAAGCTCATGCTTATGGTATAGAATGCAACTGCAAATCTCTATTTCTTCTCAACAATATTCTTCAGATTCTTCAATCCCGTATTCAGATCATCGCCAACTGTCTCATCCATATTCATCATGACCGTCATTAAATTCATTGGATACGGCATAGTGCCGTAAAACACCCATTTCACTTTGGTTTGATCTGTACCGGCGGATTCCGTCGTCATATACGCGCTTGAGGTTGATTCAAACGGCTTTATGAACCGAATCTCGTAATCAATACGTTCACCATCCTTTATGGCTTTGATTTCCTGCTCACCCTTGCCCACATTACTGCTGTCGCTTTCCCACGCGGATATGAATCCCGGCGTGCCGTCTGTGCCCGTGAATGTCTTCTTCATGTGCGGATCGAGAAGCGCCCATTTGCTGTAATCATTTTGGTTCTTCAGGTATTTCACATAATCATATACCTGCTGCTTAGGCCTATTGATAACAACTTCGCGTTCAACCTCGTAGTCCTTTTTGATAAAAAGGGCAGCGATCAAAGGAATAGCAACTATGATAACAATAACAATAAGTATCCATTTTAGAATTTTCATAACTTTTTGAATTTAATTGATCATAAAATTATCCGGAGGGCACCGCAGTGCGCAATATAAACAGCACGTTAGGATATTTCAACTGAAAAATGATAAAATATTCTTTGTGCCGTTTCCTCTGATCTTATGACTTAGCCCTTGTAAATCCGGTCGCCTGACCTGAATGTTTTCTAACACGGAGGCATAGAAACACAGAGATTTTGTTTTGACCCCAACGGGGTCATACGTTTATAGAAAAATTTGACGTAGTTCTTTCGACTCCGTAGGAGTCGCACATGAATTTTTTCCTCACTCCCAAACTCCAGTTTGGGAATGCTGATGAAATGCTTACCCATAGACACAACTTGTAGCGAATAATCTCTTACTACAATTTACTAGTGCCGTAGGCAATGACATATGGGTAGAATTAGCTATCAAAAAAATATCCCGTCCCGTACGGGACGGAATATAAAAAGGGGATACCTGCACTACCCATATCTCATCCCTAACGGGATTCTAACCCCGTTGTTGGTGTTATCACCAACAACAATCGTATAATTTTGCCCGTCAGGAGGTAACTCCTGATGTCACAGTAGATTGGAAACTGAATAAATTAATATTCGTGTTAATTCGTGCAATTCGTGTCTGTGCTTATGATTTTAAGGGTTTAGGGCTATCATTGCAATATCCTGCTGAATTTGTTACTTTTGTAGCACTTATGGCTAAAAGACTATTTCTGCTTGACGGCATGGCCCTCGCATACAGGGCATATTTTTCGATGATCCGTACGCCTTTGATCAATTCAAAGGGCGTCAATACATCGGCTATATTCGGATTCGTAAATACGCTCAACAAGCTTATTGATGACGAAAAACCGGACTATATCGCCGTAGCTTTCGATACATCAGAGCCTACTTTCCGTCATGAGCAGTTCGCCGATTACAAAGCCACCCGCGAAGCTATGCCGGACGACCTCAGGCCGCAGATCGATAAGATCAAGGAAGTCATCTCAGCCTATAATATCCCAATGATAGAGCAGCACGGATTCGAAGCCGATGACATTATCGGTACACTGGTCAAACGCGCTGAAAAAGAAGGCGCCATCAGCTTTATGGTTACTTCTGATAAAGATTACATGCAGCTGGTTAACAAAAACATAAAGTTGTATAAACCGGCCCGAAGCGTTATGGGGCAAAAAGTAAGTGATGTCGAGATCATTGGCCCTGAAGGCGTAAAGGAGAAATTTGGCGTTGGGCCTGATTGTGTGATCGATATTCTTGGTCTAATGGGTGATAAAGTTGATAATATACCCGGTGTGAAAGGGATAGGCGAAAAAACCGCATCTGCCCTTATCCAGGAGTATGGGTCGATAGAAAACCTGTACAACAATATAGATAAGATCACAAAGCCCAAGCTTAAAGAAAATCTCGTTACACATAAAGAAGACGCTTTGCTTTCCAAGAAACTCGCAACGATACACTGCGATATGCCTCTGAAAATTGATTTCCATACCCTTACATACAGCGAAAAGAATGTTTCGCTGCTTGAAAAGCTGTTCACGGAGTTTGAATTCAAATCATTGCTCAAAAAACTGCTTGGCTCCACCGAGCAAAGCGTCAGTATTCAGGCTGTTTCAGTCGAGGAAACACCGCAGGCGGAGCAGGCGCCAGCATTCACATCGCCAATTCAGGATATTAATACATATCCGCATAAATATTATACCATCCGAACTGATGCTGAGTTTAAAAGGCTCTGCAAAAAGCTTAAGTCAACCGATGAGTTCGCTTTTGATACCGAGACCACATCAGAAAATCCGATGAACGCTAAGCTGGTCGGACTCTCATTCTGCTACGATGAAGGCGAGGCCTTCTATGCCCCGCTGATGTTCGCAGAGCAGGGTGATTCAGACCTCTTTGGCAAGCCGGTAACTCAAAAGGGCAAAGCCGATGAAAAACTGCCCGAGCTTACCACAGAAGTTGTATTGAAGGAGCTTAAAACCGTTCTGGAAGATAAAAAGACCCGAAAGGTTGGGCAAAATATAAAGTATGATATGCTTGTGATGAAAAACCACGGCATAGAGCTTAAGACTGTAGGATTCGACACCATGATCGCCGCATATGTGCTGAAGCCGGAATCTAGCTACAAGATGGACAGCCTTTCTGAATTGTACCTTAACTATAAATGTGTGCCTATTACAGATCTGATCGGCGCAGGCAAGAGCAATACACAGATAACAATGGATGCGGTGCCGTACCAGGCAGCATCCGATTATGCGGCAGAGGATGCAGATGTCACACTGCGGCTTTATCACAGACTGGAATATGAGCTTAAGAAGATCAGTCTTGATACTCTCTGTTCGGAGATCGAATTCCCGCTTATAGAGGTTTTGGCAGATATGGAATTCACCGGAGTACGAGTTGATACTCAGATACTTGGCGATATCAACGAGGATTTGAAGAAGGCTGAAAAACGCCTGGAGGCTGAGATATACAAACTGGCAGAGGTAAAGTTCAACATTAACTCCACCAAGCAGCTTGCAGATGTGCTTTTTAATAAGCTGCAACTGGCCGCAAAGCGCAAGATTAAAACCGGATTCTCTACCGATACCAAGGTGCTGGAGGAGCTAAGAAATGAACATCCAATTGCCCTTAAACTGCTTGATTATCGTACGGTTACCAAGCTGCGCTCAACCTATACAGAGGGACTTCTTGATATCATAAATCCGCGGACAGGGAAAATACATACTTCATACAATCAAACCGTAGCAGCTACTGGAAGGCTATCCAGCGCAAATCCGAACCTGCAGAACATACCAATCAGGACGGAAGTGGGACGCAGCCTCAGAAAGGCATTCGTGCCCGAAAAGAAGGGCAATATCATACTTTCCGCGGATTATTCACAAATTGAGCTTAGAATTATGGCGCACCTTTCGGGCGATGAGAACATGATAAAGGCATTTGAGAAGAAACACGATATTCACACCGAAACGGCAGCAAAGGTATTCAAGGTAAAACAGGATAAAGTTGATCCCAATATGCGCCGCAAGGCTAAAGAAGTGAATTTCGGGCTTATATACGGCATACAGGCATTCGGGCTGGCTTCAAGGCTCAATATAGACCAGCGTGAGGCAAGGGATATAATCCAGTCATACTTTGCAAATTTCCCAACCATAAACGCATGGCTTGAAAAGACCAAGGATTTCGCGCGCAGGAAAGGATATACCGAAACCCTTGCCGGCAGAAGGAGATACCTGCCCAATATCAACAACAGTAATTCTGTAGTGAGGCAGCGCGACGAACGTATTGCGATCAACATGCCTGTACAGGGCACAGCAGCGGATATGATAAAGATAGCTATGATAAATATATATAATGAGTTTAACAAGAAAAAGCTGAAGTCAAAAATGATACTTCAGGTGCATGATGAACTGGTATTTGACTGCGAAAAAAATGAGCTTGAAACTGTCAAGAAGATAGTACAGAATAAGATGAAGAACGCCCTGAAGCTGAATGTCCCAATTGAAGTCGAAATGGGTGAAGGTATTAACTGGTATGAAGCCCATGCATAACAAAAGCAGGCAATGAGCGATAAAGCCAAAGGATGGATCCTTGCATTTATTCAGTTTGCGCTGATGGCTTTGATAATGCTTGTTTCGGCTTATGAGTTCAAAGTAATGAATCGCCCTCTCGTTCCCGTTATACATTATATTGGAGTTACACTGATCCTGCTTGGAGTGATGTTTTTCATGGTTGTTGTGCTTAACTTCGGGCAGATGATAACCCCCAATCCCGTACCGCGTGATAAAGCGGTCCTAAGGACTACGGGCATCTACAAGTATATCAGGCATCCCATGTACACTTCAGCGCTGGTGGTGTTCCTGGGAATAGCTCTTTACTTTCAGGCGTACTATACCATCGGGCTCGTACTGGTATTGTTTATTTTCTTTGTATTCAAAACCTCTGCCGAAGAGAAATTCCTCAGAAAGAAATTCCGGGAATATTCATCTTACTCATCATCCTCCAAGCGATTCCTGCCGTTTATATATTAAGAATAACTTTATCCGACTCGCCTAACGCTTATATTTAAAAGCAGTTAATTTCGCATGCCTAAACTGAATTTTTCTACCGTAAATTGTTGATTTACTTTAGATTATTCGTTATATTTGTAGCTCATTCCAACAACATAGTTACAAAATTTGAGAGGCCTTTTGGGGAAGAGGTTAGGGGGCTTTTAGGAAATTCTTTACACATAATAAATCTCCTGTGAGCCTGATTTACTAATTTAATTTTCATTTCAGGTTTTCCTATGGATACAAAAAAGGTAACAGTTATCATTGTTGGCAGCGATGATGATGAAGTAAAATCGTTCAAGATCAGCCACAACCTTATAACAAATTACAAGAAATACGCGGTCTATGCAGGTTCAGCTCTGGCACTATTGCTGGTGGTGTTTCTATCTGTATTTGCATACTCGCTCAAGGTTAGTCTGGATAAAAACAGCCTTTCAAGCGAGCTCTCAATTGTCAATTCCAGGCTTCAGGTTTACGATAGTCTGCAGTTGGCAAGCAAGCTTAGCAAGATAGATAACAATCTCTCAATGATCGATAGCTACCTGCAGGATAGGGGAATATTGGAGACCGATAATGCTGGCGGTGAGCCCGGCGCTGATAAGAAGATCACTAATGCCGATAAGATCGAGTACTTCGAAAAGCAGTCACTGGTGTTTTATAATACGCTCAGGGATATTCCGATTGGCTTGCCCTATGGAGGACCGCGCAGCTCTGATTACGGCTACAGGCGCAATCCTTTTGGCGGTATGAGCGGTGAATTTCATCCGGGTATTGATTTCAAGGGCCCTATGGGTGATCCCGTTTACGCAACCGGAGATGGCGTGATAAACAGGTGTGATTGGTATAATGGTTACGGCAACGCAGTGGTAATTGACCACAAAAGCGGATATCAATCACTTTTCGGCCATCTTTCAAAGGTGAATGTTACACAGGGGCAGGAAGTAAAGGCTGGCGACCTGATCGGTTACATTGGCTCAACAGGCCGTTCAACCGGTCCGCATCTTCATTACGAGATACGCAAAAATGGCGATGATATTTCACCCGAACCGTTCTTGAAAGTTTTCTAACAGACTAAAAAGTATAATTCATAAATAATTCCTTCAAAAGGAGGTAACTATGTTTGGCAGCAAAGATAAAGCTAAAGAAACAGAAAGTATGATCCCTGCAGCGAATAAATCGGCATCATCTAAGGATATCAAAACGCTGATAGGTGAAGGCTGTAAAGTTGAAGGAAATTTTTTCATTCCAACAGCAACAAGGATTGACGGCACAATAAAGGGCGATCTGACCGGCGATAGCGGCATCGTTATCGGTCACATGGGCAGAATAGTTGGCAGTGTTTGTGCGTCTGAAGTTGTGGTTTACGGCAATGTTGAAGGCAACATCGAAACCAACAGGCTTGAGCTCAAGAAAGGCTCCAAAGTGAACGGCGATATTACCGTGAACAACCTTGTAACCGAGCAGGGCTGCATATTCAACGGCAAATGTATTATGAAAACTGAAGCCAGCAACGTTACAGAACTGAACACCGATGAAAGCAGCAGCACGATCAAGATAAAATCCGCTGTTAACTGATTCGCAAAAGGAAGTTAATTTTTTATAAGCCGCCGGGTAGACTTTATTTATTGGCGGCTTTTTTTTTTCTGCCTGCCTTTTTTGGAGTGCATCCACTGTGTGGATGCTTGCTAGTTCCATTCCCCCGAAGGCGGGAATCTCAGCTAACATGAATCTCAGCTAACATGAATACGAGAACCTTTCTTTTGGAGTATTTCACTTCTTGGTACACGACAGTGAAATAAATACTCAGTAATTTTGCATTCGACCCTCTCCCCCAGCCCCTCTCCCAAAGGGAGAGGGGAGAAAAAACTCAAAAATTTCTCAGTTCTCCCTCTCCTCTCAGGAGAGGGGGGTAGGGGGGTGAGGTTTAGTAAATTGAAATCCAGGTTAAAGAAACTTCTTTTAACATAGTTTTAGAGTGTTATTTATTTACTGTCGTGTACTTAGATTTCACTTAATCCTTGTTGAATGGTTTTGAGTCAAACCGTTAAATCGGTTAATTTAGAACTTCTCACCATTGTTCCCGGGACTCATGTCGCAGGTTATAAATCTTTAATATCACAAATACCAAATGACCAATACAGAACTCATTAAATACATGCTTGATGACATCCGCAAGATTACTTTAAAAGGCGTCAGCGGATTAACAAAAGAACAATTGTTTGCTGAACCTGTTAAGGGTGAATTCTCAATAGGCGCATATTTGATGCATCTTGCTGAAGTTGACTTGTTTTGGCTAAGCGTTATGGACGGCAAACCGATCGATCCGGAACTGAAGCGCCGCTCGTATGCTGATAAATGGTTTGATGCGGGTGATTCTTACTATCCGCCAACAGAAGCTATTGAACCGGAAGAATATATCGATACACTTGCAAAATGCCGGGCTAAGGTCGTAGAGTATATTGATTCCATTTCCGAAAGTGACCTCGAAAAGCCGGTCTATATGCGGTGGACCCATAACGGCGAAGAAAAATCGAAGGAGTTTACTCCTAAATGGATTTTGTATCATTTAATAGAACATGAAGCCCATACCAGGGGTCAGATGTTCATGCTTATCCGCATGGCAGGCTTTAAAGAAAAACGCGCGAATAACTAAAAGCTTTTCCCGTTTTCACATTTATTGGTGGCTTAATGCAGCTGCTGTTTTACATTTGAATTTGTATGAAACTTACCGCTGGTTGGTTTCATCCCGTTTAACCATTTCTCATCCTTCAAAACAACATAATCACAAAATACCTTTGGCTTGATCTGTCACTAATTTGTCCCGCCTTTCTGCGTTAAATTGGATAATTTTGTATCAGAATTAATGAAATAAATCTGATACAAAATTGAAAAGAAACGTTGGAATACTGATATTTGATAATGCGGAAGTACTGGATTTTGCCGGTCCGTTTGAAGTGTTTTCAGTGACATTGCTGCCTGATAATGTTAAGCCATTTGAGGTTTTCTGCGTGGCTAAAAATGACAATATTATTAGCGCTGTTAACGGGCTTGAAGTAAAGGCTAAATACTCATTTCATAACCATCCACCCATCGATATACTAATAATTTCAGGCGGCTGGGGAATAAGGCAGGTCATAGATGACCCGGAAACTTTGGATTGGATTAAAAGTACAATAGAAACAAGCAGTTTAACGCTTTGTATATGTTCCGGCTCATTGACGCTGGCAAAGCTGGGTTTGCTAGCGGGAAAGCCTTTTTGCACACATAAGGAAGTCTACGCGGGAATATCACAACTGGAACCCACTGCAATTCCTAAAAAAGAAAAACGTTTCATTCGCACTGATGAAAAGATCTACACATCAGGAGGAATATCAGCAGGGATTGACCTTTCATTTTTTATTGTTGAAACACTTCTTGGCAGGGAAACGGCAATAGATACTGCCGGTTATATGGAATATGATCTTCATCTTAACTAATATCAACATGAGAAATCTCAAAAATATCTTAATTATACTCGTTTTACTTATGGTAAATTCAGCAGACTCACAGCAGGAAGTGAATAAACTACCGAAGCTGTATAATGAAAGGGAAATGAAAGTCCTAACTAAACACATATCCCTTGATCTTAAAATTGACTGGCAGAACAAACAGGTTTACGGCTCCGCAGCTCTTTCTCTGCGGCCTGTATCTGCAATAGACAATTTCACTCTTGATGCCGCAATGATGTCAATCAACTCTATCCGCCTTGTAACAGGAGAGGAGCTGAAGTTCGATTATTCCGGCGGTGAACTAAATGATAACCTCAAAATTTATCTCAACAGGGTTTATGAAAGCGGAGAATTATTTGAAGTGGTTATCAATTACCGTACAAACTGGGTGAATAAAACAGACCCCAGCAACCTGTGGGGAAGCAATGGAAAAGGTCTGAGATTTTCGGAGCCGACATCAAATGATCCGCTGCGGCCGCGCGAGATATGGTCAATGAGCGAACCCGAAGCCGCCCGGTATTGGTTTCCCTGCACAGATGCGCCTAATTATATGAGAACAGGCGAGCTCCGAGCGACTGTTGAAGCCGGATTGATGGTGATCTCAAATGGCAGGCTTGTTGAAACCGTTAGCAACAGCGATGGCACAAAAACTTTCCATTGGAAAATGGATACGCCCTTTCCCAATTATTACACTTCGCTTGTTGTAGGCAATTTCACTGATGTACAGCAGAACTTCGAAGATATTGAGCTGCACAACTACGGCTACCCTGATGAGAAGGCAGATATCGAAGCAAGTGTTGCCAGGCTGCCGGATATGGTCAAGTTCTTTTCGGAATATACCGGCGTTAAATATCCTTTCGGAACATATTCACAGGTTTTTGTGCAGGAATTACCCGGCGGTATCGAGAATACAAGTGTATCCACAATTACGGAAAATATGATTGATGATTTTGGCACCCACGCAGATTTCATCTACCTGTGGGATGGACAGGAAGCGCATGTACTGGCAGGGCAGTGGTTTGGCAGTTATGTTGTGCCGCGCACGTGGAGCGATAGCTGGCTTAATGAGTCATTTGCGCGGTATTTTGATGGGCTCTACAGCGAGTATAAGAACGGTCACGATGAATTTCTGTTATGGAACAGGCCGTTTGAGATAACAACTTATCTTGCTGACTGGAATTCCGGCATACGCAGGCCTATCGTTACTCAGAATTTTGATAACCCGGATGTAATGACAAGAGATAACTATTCTTTTGTCCGCGGCTCAATGGTATTGCACATGCTTAGAAAACAGATTGGAGACGATAAATTCCGGGCTGCGATCCGCAATTACCTGAGTGAATTCGGCGGCAAAATGGTTACTACTGCCGATTTTCAAAAAGCTGTTAACGATGCTGCAGGGGAGAACATGGATTGGTTCTTTGACCAGTGGGTATATAAAATGGGTCACCCTGTTTTCGATGTCACTCAATCATACGATGAAGATCAAAGCAGATTAATTCTAAAGGTCAGGCAGACTCAAAAGCCCGACCCTGCTTATGAATATCCCCAGGCAGAATATTTCAGGGGTAAAATGGAAATTGAAATAGACGGAAAGATCAGAATAATTAACATTGAACCAAAGGAAACCAGCTTATATTCCTTTGATATGCCGGCCAAACCCGGGTATGTAAACTTTGATTACGAAGGTACATGGATCAAAGAGCTTGTATTGAAAAAATCACTGAACGAACTGCTCAGCCAGGCTGTGGAAAGTAAAGATGTTTCCGGCAGAAACTGGGCTATAGGTGAGCTTGTAAATATTGCAGCTGATGAAAAGACAACAGAAAAGGATAAAGAAAAAATATACGCCTCACTTAGAAAGATCTGCCTGAGCGATTCGTATTGGAGAATGAAGTTTAATGCTCTGAATCAGCTGCAGGGATTGGTCGCTCCATTTTGGGAAACCAAGCCTGTCGATCTGGATAAGCCTACCAGGGAAATGCTGCTTACGCTGATCAAAAATGAAAAGTCATGGTTTCAGGCCGCTGCAATCAGATTTCTTGGAATGACACGCGACCCGCAATACACAGATCTCTATATATCTTATCTAAATGATCAAAGCGATAGAGTTGTTGCTTCTGCGGCAGCGGCGCTTGGCAAAACCAAAAGTCCGAAAGCATTTGATGCGCTCGCAAATTTGGTTAACCGTCCCTCAATGAAAAGTCAAAGCCTGATGAGCGCATTGAACGGATTGAAAGAGCTTGGCGATCCGCGGGCATATGAGATTGCGTATAATTCACTCGCCGATCTAAAGCTTAAAAGATGGAGGCTGCCTACTCCGCCGGTATGGGACTACCGCATAGTTGCCGCACAGACTATCGCTTCGCTGGGCAAAAGTGAAGGCGCTTTCCCGCTTGTCTTTGAGCGGTTCAAAAAGTCCATGGCTGAAAATGATGTACAGGGGATCTTCAATAATATACTGCTTATAACAGCGCTTGCAGATCCGCGCGGCCAGGAAGCATTTGACATGCTGAAGGAAAGATATAAAGATGATGCGGTGATATTGGATGCTGCAATTCAGCACGAAACTTCATTTAAAGGCGTAATTTCGCAATAAATTCATTCTAAATACCCCTTTGGTTCCTCCTGCCAAAGGGGTTTAAAGCGTTAAACTTCCGGTTCCCTTAACATCCCGATTCCGTGTTTTTCTTCAAAAACTGACCTAAATCATACCATTTGAACATCCGATGAAGGTATTTTTGTATAGTGAGTAGATTCATTTTGACCTAACAACTATACCGGAGGTAAAAAAATGTTTAACTTTATGCACAACATCAGCTCTTACGAAGATACAGTAAAGAATTTTAGCTGGAAAATTGCTGAAGAAGAGCTGGGATATAAACCCGGTGAAGTAATTAATATTGGTGAATATTGCACAGATAGGATTTGCAGGAACGGAAAAGCTTATAAGCTTGCACTGATTTGGCAGGGCCACAAAGGCGAAGTAAAAAAATATACGTTTAATGATATGCGTATCCTTACCAATTCAATAGCTGGCTACATGAAGAACCTGGGAATAACACCGGGTGAACGTGTTTGCCTGTTTATGGATAAAGTGCCCGAGCTTTATCTCGGTTTCCTTGCCGGGCTTAAGCTTGGAGCAATTGTTCAGCCGCTGTTTTCCGCATTCGGTTCGGAATCATTGATAACCCGCCTTGAAGACGCGAAGACAAGCGCAATAATAACCCAGAAGAAGCACCTGCCGAAGGTTCGCAATATCATGAAAGACATGCCCTACATGAAGTATGTTATCATAGTGGATGAAACTGATCCTTCACACCTTAAAGAACGCGAATTCATACTTGATATCGAGAAAATGGAAATGCTCGATAAGTTTGATATATACCCTTCAACCGCTGAAACTCCTTCAGTGCTTCATTATACTTCAGGCACTACCGGAAAGCCTAAAGGCGCGCAGCATGTTCACTACTCAATTATTTCGCAGTACATAACTACTAAATACAGCCTAGATCTCAAAGAGCAGGATATTTACTGGTGTACTGCTGATCCCGGTTGGGTTACAGGTACATCATACGGAATAATAGGCCCATGGGCTAACGGCGTTACGCAGTGTGTAATGGATGCAGGCTTCACGGCGGAGAATTGGTATTCGTTTATCGAGCGCCACCGGGTTTCTGTCTGGTATTCCGCGCCAACTGCTATCCGCGCATTGATGAAAGAAGGCGAAGCAGCAATTAAAAGGCACGACCTCTCTTCACTCAGGTATCTTGCAAGCATTGGTGAACCGCTGAATGCTGAAGCTGTTATCTGGTCAGAAAAAGTTTTCGGTATGAAATTCCACGACACGTATTGGCAGACCGAAACCGGCAGTATGGTTGTAAGCAATTATCCCTGCATGAAGGTTAAGCCCGGGTCGATGGGCAAGCCGTTCCCCGGAATGGAAGTAGGATTGGTTGATATCAAAACACATAAATTCTTTGATAAAAAGGGCGTTGTTGGTGTTATTGCAGTTCGCCCGGGGTGGCCGGCTATGTTTCGTGCTTATTGGAACAATCCGGAAAAGTACAACGAGAAGTTTGTTGACGGCTGGTATTTATGCGGCGACCGTGCCAGCATAGATGAAGACGGTTACTTCTGGTTCGTTGGAAGGGATGATGATGTTATTAATACCGCCGGACACCTTGTAGGTCCGTTCGAGATCGAGTCAGCATTGCTTGAGCATCCTGCAGTTGCTGAATCAGCAGCCGTAGGCAAACCCGACCAGATCAATATGGAAGTAGTTAAAGCTTTCGTTGCGCTTAAACCCGGTTTCGAACCTTCGAAAATGCTTGAGCTTGAGATAATGAACTTCATACGCAAGAAACTTTCTCCGCTGGCAATGCCGCAGGAAGTTGAGTTTGTGGATTCATTGCCCAAAACACGCAGCGGAAAGATTATGCGCCGCGTGCTTAGAGCTAAGGAATGGGGCGAAGAAATTGGCGATCTTTCAACACTTGAAAACGATATGTAAAATCTGACCCTCACCCCGGCCGGCTAACTTGCTGTGTTGTTTACTGATGCAGGCCGGGGGCAGAGGATAAAATAAAATTCTGAAATATTCTCCCCCCTCTCCCTTCGGGAGAGGGGATTGGGGGTGAGGGTAAAAATTTAAAATATAAAACAACAATGGAAAACGTTAAAGATATAGTTCTTGATTATGTAAAAAAAGAGTACCTCGAAGATGGCGATGACAGGGAAATAAAGTATGATACCGCGCTCATTACCGGCGGATTTGTTGATTCATTCTCAATGGTATCGCTTAAGGTATTCCTCGAAACCAAGTATAATATTTCGATCCCCGATGACAAGGCAACACCGGAAGCATTTGACAGCGTTAACAATATCGTAGAGCTGTTAAAGGGATTCGGCGTTAACTAAACCGGGTTCAAAATTCTTTGTACAGCAAAGAAAGTATCACAAGTTTCAAAAAAAGAACATTTAGCCTAAAGGAAGGTGAAATATAATGGCTTATCCACAGGGAATAAGAGATATATACGGCTCGCAGCTTGACGAGCTGAGGAATATGGGGATATTTAAAGAAGAGCGTGCAATCTTCAGTCCCCAGAACAGTGATATTGAAGTTGAGTTTCCCATAGGCTCAGCTCATAAAAAAGTTATTAACATGTGCGCTAATAATTACCTGGGGCTTTCTTCACACCCGGATGTTATCAAGGCAGCGCATGCCGGACTCGATTCACGCGGGTACGGAATGTCATCAGTGCGTTTCATCTGCGGAACGCAGGATATACACAAGGAACTGGAAGACCGCTTAACGGAATTCCTTGGAACCGAAGATACTATACTTTTCCCCTCATGTATGGATGCGAATGCCGGCGTGTTTGAGGCAGTGCTTACAGATAAAGATGTTATGATAGCCGACAGGCTTGTGCATGCTTCTATAGTTGATGGTATGAGGCTCTGCAAAGCGCAGAACGATACCTATAAACACAGCGATATGGCGCACCTCGAAGAAAAGCTGAAGCTGCACCAGGATAAACGAGTGAGGCTGATTATTACAGACGGCTCTTTCAGTATGGATGGCGACCTTGCCAAGCTTGATAAAATTGTTGAGCTGGCCGAACAGTACAATGCAATGGTATTTGTTGATGACAGCCATGCAAGCGGCTTCATCGGCAAAACAGGCAGGGGAACACATGAACACTGCGGCGTTGTTGGTAAGATCGATATTATCACCACAACCCTCGGCAAAGCTCTCGGCGGCGCATCCGGCGGCTGCGTATCAGGCAGAAAAGAAATAGTGGAGATGTGCAGGCAAAAAGCACGTCCTTACCTTTTCAGCAATACGGTCGCCCCGGTTGTTGTTGCAGGCGCGCTTACCGTGCTTGACCTTATCTCAAAAACAACCGAACGCCGCGACAAGCTTGAAAGGAATACTGAATTCTGGCGCAAAGGATTGACAGAAGCCGGACTCATCATAAAGCCCGGTGAAACTCCAATAGTGCCCGTAATGCTGTTCAACGCAAAGCTCTCACAGGATTTTGCTAAGAATCTGTATGAGAACGGTATATATGCAGTCGGGTTCTTCTTCCCGGTCGTACCAAAAGGGCAGGCAAGAATTCGTACACAGCTCTCGGCTGCGCATGAGATCCATCACCTTGAAAAAGCGCTCGATGCTTTTAAAAAAGCAGGCGAGAAGTTCGGCATTCTTGGAAAAACGAAACAGGAAATTATTGATATGTACGGGATGTAATTGCGTACAACAAAAGAGTTGAACCCCATTCTCTTACGAGCCGAAAAAAATAGTTAATTGAATAAAACTAAGAAGCTCCCAATTCCTATATTGGGAGCTTTTTTTTGTAGTCTGGTATGAAAGATAGTCTACTGAGTTGATTTGCTTTAGTTTGATTCAACATATTTTTTGAAGTTATCCAGAATTGCCTGCCAGCCTGTGCGCTGCATCTCAACCGAGTTTGTTTCTTCAGCTTCGAATGTTTCGGTAACCCTGGTTGTATCGCCATCTTGGGTAAATTTAACCGATACCGTCCGGCCGTCATCCATTGTATAGCGTATCGTGTCGTTTGTAACGACCTCATCATAGGTCCCCCCGAAATCGAATCCCATGCTGCCGTCTTTTGCTTCCATCCGTGTTTTGAATTTGCCGCCGGTCCGGAGGTCATTTTCCGAAGAAGGGGAGTGCCAGTCTTCGGATGCCTGGTTCCATTTTGTGATATGTTCAGGCTGATTCCACATTTCCCACACTTTATTTATATCTGCCTTAATTGCCGCTTCGACCGTGATTTTTTCTCTCTGCATTTAAATTATTAGTGATTAATAAATTGTTTAGTCAGAAGATTATTAGTTCAGTTTGCAATAGTACTTATTACTTCAAACAACCTGTTTGCTCTTAGTCCGTTTGCTAACTTTAGACAGCTTATTTGTATTTTCCTGGAGTTTCAGCAGTTTGGTCCATTTCACTTTTATACGAGTGAACTCGTTTTTGTCAAAATTTGGATCGGTTACTTTCTTGTACATAGCATCCCTGATTTCTCTCACCATTTTGACTGAATCAAATATCTTGCTTTCTTTATTCTTCATGAATTAAGTCCCTCGGATTTCTTATTTCTAAAACACTGTAACCGAATTTAAGGTTCACAGAATTGTACAAACGTATCTTATCATAATTCACAATGTGTTTGAAATTCCAGCTGACCAGTAAGTCAACTTTTTCAATTGTGGCAGCGGCTATGTGCTGAGTATCAGGAAGTGATTTTTTAGAAACTATTTTTTCTCTGATGTAATGTTCTGAAAGAATGGCTGCTTCTTTGCTGAATTTTACTATTTCTAGATTCTTGCCGGGAATGTTCGAAAGCACCTTGCTTACATGACCAGGAGCAAACTTAAGTTCAGATTCTGTGACTTCGGATATAACAGCTTTATGTTTACCGATCATAAATAGGTCAATTAGCTGGTTTGACCAAAGCTCAAATTCAGGGTCAAAGCATCCACCGAAAACAGAAGTATCAACATAGATTCTCATTTGACAAAATACAAAATACATTCAATTATAACAATGAAATATCTTCCTTTTGGTATCACCAAATAACTACAAATTCTTTATCTTTGTAGATTCTAAATTAACAAGTAGCACAGACATTCCTGTCTGTGTTCAATAATTTTAACGATATATGTCTAATTTTTTAGGGAAGTTAAGAGTAGAGCTTGATAACATGAAGGTTGACGGGCTCTATAAACATGAGCGCGTTATAACAAGTGTGCAGGATGCGGCTATTAAGCTGGATTCCGGCAAGGAAGTCATTAATTTCTGCGCTAATAATTACCTGGGACTCTCATCACATCCCAAAGTTGTTGAAGCAGCCAAGAAAACTCTTGATACCCATGGGTTCGGAATGTCATCAGTCCGCTTCATCTGCGGTACGCAGGATATACACAAGGAGCTGGAGGCTAAGATCGCCGATTTCCACGAGACCGAAGATACAATTCTTTACGCCGCATGCTTTGATGCGAACGGGGGAGTGTTCGAGCCAATTCTGCATGATACTGATGTAATAATTTCTGATGAGCTTAACCATGCCAGCATTATCGATGGCATTAGACTCTGTAAAGCTACCCGCCACCGGTATAAGAACAGCGACATGGATGACCTGAAAAGAAAGCTTGATGAATCAAAGAGAGAAGGCGCGAAAAATATACTCATTGTTACAGATGGAGTATTTTCAATGGATGGTTACATCGCGAAGCTTGATGAAATTGTTAAGATTGCGCAGGAGTATGATGCGCTTACAATGGTTGACGAATGCCACGCTGCGGGATTCCTCGGCAAACAGGGCAGGGGTTCAACTGAACATTGCGGTGTACTGGGCAAAGTTGATATAATTACCGGAACTCTTGGTAAAGCACTGGGCGGCGCAATGGGCGGCTACACAACCGGCAGAAAAGAGATAATCGAAATGCTCCGCCAGCGGTCACGTCCATACCTTTTCTCAAATTCGCTTGCCCCGGCTATTGTTGGTGCATCGATTGCAGTGTTCGATATGCTTTCGTCTACAACGGAGCTGCGGGACAGGCTTGAAGAAAACACGAAGTATTTCCGCTCCGAGATGGGCAAGCTTGGATTTGATATAAAAGAAGGCACTCACCCAATCGTACCCGTAATGCTGTATGATGCGAAGCTCTCACAGGACTTTTCAGCAAAACTGCTTGATGAAGGTATCTATGTTATCGGCTTCTACTATCCCGTAGTGCCCCAAGGCCAGGCACGCATACGCGTACAGGTTTCCGCTGCCCATACCCGCGAGCATTTGGATAAAGCAATTGCAGCATTTGCAAAGATTGGCAAAGAGTTGAAAGTGATTTGAGTGAGTTACTCAATCGCTCCAATTTGTGTTTGAATTTATCTTTATCAATCAATTACCTGTAGAGACGACCCGGCGGGTCGTCTGTTTTTATTATTGTGTGCAGCACTTTTCAAATAATTATGTAGTTCATATCAATGTTCCCGCTTCATTTTGGCATTCAGTTAAAACTTATAATTACATATCTTTGTTTTAACAGTGTACAAAATTTAATAGAAATTAAGAATATTTGTTGATCTACCGCTACATATTAAAGGCACATTTTGCCCCATTTCTAATATCTTTTTTTATTGTTATTTTTGTTTTTACGTTCCAGTTCATCTATAAGTACATAGATAACCTGGTAGGTAAGGGCTTAAGCTGGTGGGTTATTTCACAGCTTATTACCCTGAATCTGGCGTGGATGGTGACTCTTGCGGGTCCCATGGCAGTTTTGATAGCCACGTTAATGGCTTTCGGTTCTTTGTCATCATCGAACGAAACAACAGTTATGAGAGCTTCGGGCTTAAGCCCGTTCAGGCTCATTCTTCCTGTTCTTCTGCTTTCCGGCGTGCTTTGCTATGGATTGATATTGTTTAACAACAAGGTCCTTCCGGAAGCAAATCACCGCACAAGGGTTTTAATGACCGATATTCAGCGCACACGCCCAACCTTCGTGATAGAAGCGGGCAGGTTTACCGATGATATCAGCGGGTATAACCTGCTGGTAAGGAAAACATTCGAAGGCTCTAACAAGCTTGAAGGAGTTTTTATCATCGATAACTCGAACCCGGTGTATTCAAATACACTTACCGCCGATAGCGGGCAGATAAATTTCTCGAGGGATTACAGCAAAGTCATACTCGATCTCTATCACGGTGAAATTCACCAGATAGATAAGAAAAACCCCGGCGGGGGATACAGGAAAATAGAGTTCACCAAGCATATAGTTACTATCGATGCATCTGGCTTCGGTTTCAGCAGTTCTGATGAAAATGCATTTTCACGCGGAGACCGCGAGCTGAGCGCAGATTCAATGCGGAGCATTGTAAACAGCATCGAAAAGAGCTATAACACCGATAGGAATAATTCTATCCTGCAGCTTCAGCAGCTTGCAATTGATTACAGCCGGTTCAAATATGATTCTGTACTTGCTGATTCAAATGCTTCTAAGCAAAGAGAGCTTCTGGCGGGTACTTTAACCAACAGGTTTAAAGGTCTAAAGAACAAATACCAGTCACAAACTCAGACTATCAAAGCTAATTCCAGGCAGGCCGATAGTTACCTGGTTGAGATATATAAAAAGTACAGTATTCCTTTTGCATGTGTTGTTTTTGTTCTGATTGGCGCACCACTTGGAATGATAACCCGAAAGGGAGGATTCGGTGTGGCAGCAGGTATGAGTTTAGGATTTTTTTTATTATATTGGGCATGCCTCATAGGCGGAGAAAAGCTCGCCGATAGGGAGCTGTTAAGTCCCTTCTTGAGCATGTGGGTTGCAAATATTTTGTTAGGTTTAGCAGGCGTTTATTTAGTATTCAGGGACAGTATAAATCTGAAACGATTGTTCAAAGTTAAACCAATTTAAGAGTTTTAAGTCAAGTCCCGGGCAACAATTTTAGCCTAATCCCGCCAGGTTCGAAAGAAAGCAACGGTAAGCGAAGAATTGTGTGATCCGGGTAACTTGACTTTTTTATTTTACCGGCCGGTGTGCCGGGATAATTTATACTTACTATCAAAATGGAAAAAGCAAAGGTATTGATCACGGGACTGGGCGGCATAGCGCAGGTAGCGCACCTCCCGATCCTTTCAAAAATGGAAAATGTTGAGATCGCCGGTGTTTGCGATATTGATAAATCAAAATCACGGACAGTTGCCCAGAAATTCAATGTCAAAAATTTCTATACCAGCCTTGAGGAAGTGCTTTCGGCGGTCCCTGCTGATTGCCTCATGGTAACTTCACCAACCAGTATGCACATGGAACAGGCAATACTTGGATTTGAAAAAGGGCTCAATGTATTAGTTGAAAAACCCCTTGCCCGCAACTATGAAGAGGCTGCAAAAATAGTTGAAGCAGCAAAGAAATCGAAAAAGCGCCTGATGGTTGGCATGAATAACCGTTTCAGGCCTGATATTATGATGCAGGAAAGCTTTGTATCTGCTAAAGAGATCGGCGAAGTATTTTATGTGAAAACCGGTTTTCTTAAAAAGAGAAGTACCGATGAAAAATGGTCGGTCAATAAAAATGAAGCAGGAGGCGGAGTTTTTATCGATCTCGGCATAGTTGTTCTTGATATCGCTCTTTGGATACTGAAGTTCCCCAAAGTAAAAAGTGTTTCGGCGGTGAATTATTATCATTCGTTCAAGGATGTTGAGGATTCTTCCTTTGTATTCATAAAATTCGAGAACGGGTCAACGGTTTCTATTGAAACAAGCTGGACACTGAACCGGGAAAACGATATCTTCTACTGCAACGTTTACGGCAAAGAAGGAAGCTCAAGCATTAATCCGCTCAGGATATACAAACAGATGCATGAAACCCTGGTTAATGTTACGCCAATCAAGATGGAAAAACCGGCTAACATTTTCAAGCGTTCATATGAATATGAGATAAGCCATTTTATAAACTCGGTTATTTCCGGTAAGCCCTCACTTTCAGATGGTTCTGAGGCGCTTGACAGGATGAAGATCGTTGACGCTGTGTATGAATCTGCGCGGACCGGGAAAGAAGTTCTGTTTTAATATGACAGGTATCAAAACTATCGGAGTTATCGGTGCAGGAACAATGGGAAGCGGCATAGCTGCCGCTTCCGCCGCAAGCGGATTCAAAACCCTGCTGTTTGATATTTATCCCCAGGCTTTGGATAAAGCAAAGGGATCGATTTTGAAAGGATTCGATAAGCTGCTTGAAAAAGGGAAGTTCGATTCTGCAAAACATAAAGCCGCTGCCGAAAACCTGTTAATTGTTCACAGCCTGGAAGAGCTTGCCGATAGTGATATCATAATCGAAGCCGCAATTGAAGATATTGAGTTAAAAAAAGAGCTGTATACAAAGCTTGACGAAATCTCAAAACCCGATGCTGTATTAGCTACCAATACCTCGTCATTTTCTATAACCTCCATTTCCACCGCGGTTAAGAACAATCCCGGCCGTGTTATCGGGATGCACTTTTTCAATCCTGCAAATATTATGAAGCTTGTCGAAGTTATCAAAGGTAGCTTCACATCTGCTGAAACTGCAGATGCGGTAAGTGACCTGTGCAAAAAACTGGGTAAAGTACCGGTACTTTGCGCTGATACGCCCGCGTTCATAGTTAACAGGGTAGCGCGCGCATTTTACGGTGAATCGCTCAAAATAATGGGCGAAGAAAACAAAGATGCTAGGTTTATTGATGAGATAATGAAGGAGGAAGGCGGATTCGCAATGGGTCCGTTTGAGCTAATGGATCTTATAGGAATAGATATAAATCTATCTGTAACAAAATCGGTTTATGAAGCTTTTTTTTATGACCAGAAGTATAAGCCAAGTCCTATCCAGCAGAAGATGGTAGATTCCGGCTTGCTTGGCAGAAAAACCAAACAGGGCTTTTACAGGTATTGATCCAATCCTGAGCAGCTTTTTTTGCTAAGGATCTCATTCAATGAAACTAAAGCTGCGATAAACATTTATAACTGTTTTTTATTATCTTTGTATAGTTGAAACCAAAAGCATAACACTAAATGCAGACATTACTTAAGATACTTGGCTTTGTAACAATTTTTATCGGCATTATTGCCGGTATATATGTTATTTCAGACGCTTTAAGCCTTTATGCAAGCTTTAAAGGCGCTCCTAATCCGTACATGGAACAGATATACCTGATAAAAATTGTTGCCGGGGCTGCCATTATACTTTCTTCTATAGTATCGGGAATGCTTTACCTCAGCTTTGGCATCGTGATAGAGCTGCTTGATAGCCTCAATCACCGGATCATTACATTCCTCGATGCTGTTGAGAAATCAAAGAACCCGAAAAAGGACGACGAATTCAGTTTCTAATTAGAACGGACATAAAATTCAAAAAGGTCAAAGCTATTAACTTTGACCTTTTTTGTTTTCTGCAGCAGTAATCCGTTATCAATTTATCTTTTACAACACATGTTTAGTCTGTGAAACCCATATTGGCAGGCTGTGATCCTCTTTGCCCAATATCATGTTCAACTGACCCGTGTGATGCATAACATGACGCATGTTGTACAATGTGATCTCAAGCATGCTGTAATCCTTCCATGGATTTTTCCATCTGAATGAAGCTTTTATCTCATCCATATCTTTCAGCAGTTCGCGGAGCTTCCCGCGGCAATGCTCGTAATAATCAAGCAGCTCTTCTTTTGTATGTATCTTTTTCGGCATAACCTCGTCTATATCCTCCTGGCTGATACCGAAAACATCGGGCATCCTGAAGTTGTCCGGATCCATATCCATGTAATAATCCGTAAAGAACAAGGTGTGGAATGCTATATACCAGAATGTGCTTCGAATATCATCGATATTCTTTGCCTCAGAAGTATCTTTGTCCGTTGAATAGTTGTAATTCCACAGGTGTTCCGGACATTTCTTAATGGCATTTTCGAACATATCCAGCGATGCGCCGAACTGCCGCCAGATTTCATTGCTAAGTTCTTTATTCAAAGTGAGTTTTTTAGTTATCAGTTTGTGTATTAAAGTAACTGAATTTTTCGGTTTATTCTATTCCCATTTTTTACTATATTTGTTAATTATTGCATTTTTACTGCATTAAGGTCTGCCCTCGTAGCTCAGTAGGATAGAGCGTCGGTTTCCTAAACCGCAGGCCACAGGTTCGACTCCTGTCGAGGGTACAATAAGTACGTAAGGCCATCCCGCGAAGCGGGATCGAGGGTACAACACAATGACAAATGTCAAAGCTCAAATGTCAAAAAGTTGATTAAATTAACTAAGTTGACAATTGCGCAGGCCATCCCGCGAAGCGGGATCGAGGGTACAACACAATGACAAATGTCAAAGCTCAAATGTCAAAAAGTTGATTAAATTAACTAAGTTGACAATTGCGCAGGCCATCCCGCGAAGCGGGATCGAGAGTTCATTACAAAGCTCAAATGTTGAGCCGAAGGCGAAATCCCGCTTGCGGGAACAAAGCTCAAATGTTGAGCCGAAGGCGAAATCCCGCTTGCGGGATCAAAGCTCAAATATTGAGCCGAAGGCGAAATCCCGCTTGCGGGATCAAAATCCAAATGCCAAATTGATTTTTGTCATTCCATCGCCATCCTTGCTTAAGGCAAGAAGTCATCAATGTGAAAATGGCAATGGATAACGTCAAATGTTGAGCCGAACGAGAAATCCCGCTTGCGGGGACAAAATCCAAATCACAATTTAGTCTTTGTCATTCCTGCGTAGGCAGGAATCTTAAGAGGATTGTACGTCGAGGATAGAGACAAATGCGAAAGCCCAGCATGCTGTTAGTTTAAAGTTTTCTGTTTAAAAAAATTTCTAAGCCAAAGTTCTGCTGTATCAGTGCGGAATGTTTGGCTTTAAAATTAATGATTCAACCATAATTATCGGCTGTAAATGAATAAAGTTGCTTTGGTTACCGGGGGAGTAAGAAGATTAGGCAGACAAGTCGCCATATATCTCGCTTCACGCGGATATGACCTGGCGATTATTTACAACTCAAGCCCGGCTTCAGAGCTCAAAAAAACCTCCTCAATACTTTCTGCATTCGGCGTTAACTGCAGATTCTATAAATGCGACCTCAAAGATACAAAAAAGATCACAGCTGCTATTAACAAAGCTGGCAGGGATTTCAAAAAGTTCGATCTGCTGGTTAATAATTCTGGCGTTATAAAAAAAGTTGATCTGCAATCAATAACACCGGAGCTTTTTGATAACACAATTGCAGTTAATCTAAAGGCGCCTTTGTTTGTTACGCAGGCTTCAGTCAAATATCTCAAAAAAGCAAAAGAGCCTGTGGTGATAAATATAGCTTCGCTGGGCGGATTGCAGAACTGGAGCGGTTACATTCCTTACAGCGTATCTAAAACGGGACTGGTTAAGCTCACATATCTTCTGGCTCGAAGCCTTGCACCAAAGGTGCGCGTAAACGCAATTGCGCCGGGAACGATTATCATTGAAGGCGAAGAAAAGGGAACACCGCAAAAGATCGACATCAAGAAAATTCCGCTTAAAAAATACGGTTCGCCCGCTGATATCATATCTGCAGTTGAGTTCATTCTTGAATGCAAATATCTAACCGGGCATGTTATACCAATTGACGGCGGAAGATTATTAATTAATTAGAAAAGAATTTTTATGGCATTACAAAAAGCGCCTAAGGCATACAGCGATGAGAAGTTCCTGAAGAGTCCGGCGGCAAGATCACTTAGAATTGTAGCAGAGTATATGGAACCGCAGTACAGGTTCCGCAAAGAAAATGTCAGGGATACAGTTGTATTCTACGGTTCAGCCAGACTCCTTCCGAAGGCAGCAGCAAATAAGAAGCTGCGCGAGCTGAAAAAAATGAAGAACCCTTCCAATGACCGATTATTGGATGCGCAGATTGACCTTGAAATGTCACGTTATTATGAGGATACCGTTGAGCTTTCACGAATGATAACAGAATGGTCAATGAAACAGGAGCCCGGCAACAGGTTTGTGGTTTGTTCAGGCGGCGGACCCGGCATCATGGAGGCATCAAACAGGGGGGCCAGGAAGGCAGGCGGCAAGTCAATCGGACTCAACATCAGCCTTCCGTTCGAGCAGAACCCAAATCCGTATATCACACCCGCATTGAATTTTGAGTTCCATTACTTCTTCATGCGCAAGTTCTGGTTCGCTTACCTCGCAAAGGCGCTTATCATAATGCCCGGCGGCTATGGTACTATGGATGAGCTCTTTGAGCTGCTTACGCTGATACAGACCAAAAAGATCCGCAAAAAAATGCCCATCGTTGTTTATGATAAACATTTCTGGGATAGGGTTATAAACTTTGAAGAGCTTGCAAACAAAAGGCTTATCGATAAGGAGGACCTGAAACTTTTCCGTATAGCTGAATCAGTTGAAGAGGCATTCCATTATGTTAAGAATGACCTGCAAAAGCACTATATGCAGAAGCCTGTAAGCCTATTTAACCAGAAGGCAAAAGTTACACCTAAGGAAAAGAAAAAGTTAGCTAAGAAAGAATCTTAAATATAAAAGTATGATAATAAGCATGACAGGTTTTGGAAAAGCATCCAAAAGCCTGAAAAAAATGAAGTTCAGCGTTGAACTGAGAAGCGTGAACAGCAAGTTCCTTGAAGTATCATGCAGAATGCCGATGGCATTCAGCGATAAGGAATCCGAAATAAAAGAGCTGATGGCCCAGAAGGTAAGCCGCGGGAAAATTTCCGCCCAGCTAATTATCGAAAGAAATAACGGCTCCGAGGTCACACTGCAGGTTAAACCTGAGGTGGTTAAAGACTATTATAAACTTCTTACCGGGATTAAAAAAACTACCGGTATAAAGGAAGAGATCGGGCTGGACCATATCCTGAAATTCTCTGAGATATTCAAAGGCGATACTTCAGAGGAGCTTACGGAATTTTGGCCGGAAGTAAAAAAGACATTCATTGCCGCGGTTGCTGATCTGGTAGTGATGAAAGCGAAAGAAGGAAAGGTACTTGAAAAAGATATCCTCGCCAGACTGTCATCAATCGAAAAGAAGCTTTCAGCAGTTGAGAAATTCTCATCAAAAAATGTGGGTGAAACTAAGGCTCGTATGCTTGAAAAAGTTAATAACCTGCTTAAAGATGCGAACATTCAGGCTGATAACAACAGGCTTGAGTATGAGCTCATTATGATTAGCGACAGGCTCGATATCACCGAAGAGATCACGCGTGCAAATTCGCACCTTGATTACTTCAGGAACAATGTGAAACAGAAAGAGCTTTCCGGCCGCAGGCTTAATTTCCTCGTCCAGGAAATTAACCGCGAGATCAACACAATTGCGTCCAAGTCAAACAGCTCAAGCATATCACAATACGTTGTGGAAATGAAGGAAGAGCTCGAAAAGATCAAGGAACAGCTACAGAACATTGAGTAATTTGTAAAGGCTCTGTTTCAGGAGATTTTTTGCATGATATTTCAGCATAAATGACCTCACCCCCTAACCTGCTCTCCTGAAAGGAGAGGGGAGATAACGAAATTCTTCGGGTTTTTCTCCCCTCTCCTCTTGGGAGAGGGGCAGGGGGTGAGGGGTAAAGCAAGTTTGAAAAATAGAGATAATACTGACATATACCATGTGTAAAAAAGTTCAGTGTAATTTTTAACCTTTTAAAAAACCAAAAAAATAGCGATATTCCAAATTAGGCCGATATGCTTTTTGTAATAAGTGCCCCAAGCGGCGCAGGTAAAACAACAATAATCAGGGAATTATTCAAAACTCACCCTGAGCTTGCTTTTTCAGTTTCAGCAACTACGCGCAAAAAGCGACCGGCGGAAACCGAAGGAAAAGACTATCATTACATATCGACCGAAGAGTTCGAAAAGCTGAAATCAAACGGCGAATTCGTAGAGTTTGAAGAAGTGCACGGCAATTACTACGGTACCTTGAAAAAGGAAATAGATCCGTATCTTACAGGCAGCAAACATTTGGTTTTTGATGTAGATGTTAAGGGTGCGCTCAGCATCAAAAAAATGTATCCCGAAGCAGTAATGATATTCATCGATGTTCCGGAAGAAGAGCTTCTGAAACGGCTGAAGAACAGGAACACTGAAACGGATGCAGAGATAGAAAAACGCGCTTCCAGGATCAAGCTTGAAGTAGGCCAGAAATCCGCTTTCGAGCATTTTGTAGATAACAGCAAAGGACTTGATCACGCTGTTAAACAGGCTGAAGAAATAATAGAAAAATATAAACAATAATCTGCCCCGGCAGAATAAAAGGAAGTTAAAATGTCAATATCACCGCTTGAAATAGAAGAAGTTGAATCCAAAGCAGGCAATATCTACGAAGCTGTTGTAGTTGCCGCTAAACGCGCAAGGCAGATCAACGATGAGCAGAAGCTTGAATACAACACCCGTGTTGAACCGCTTATTAAAGTTGATGATGACAGCGATGACTCTGTTGTAAGCAAAGATAAAATGAATATAAGCGTTGAGTTCGAAGTAAGAACAAAACCCACTGAAAGAGGCCTTGAAGAGCTTCTTGATGACCAGCTTGAGTTCCGCGTAAGGAATGAAAACCCGGAGGACTGATCCCGCCCGGTAAAGCAGAATGTTTTAAGCCGGTATAGCGCGTTATCTTATTGCCAGTTATGTCATTAAAAGGGAAGAAAATATTACTTGGTATATCCGGCGGCATAGCTGCTTACAAATGCTGTGAGCTTGTAAGATTATTCAAAAGAAATGAGGCAGAAGTGAGAGTGATTATGACTCCTTCTGCCTTAAATTTTGTATCACCGGTAACCCTTTCCGCATTATCAGGAAACGAAGTAATGGTTAACATCTTTCCCGAAGTTGACCCGGAGAGATCTTCAACCGTTGAAACCAAAACATGGCATGTTTATACAGGCTTGTGGGCTGACATTTTTATTATTGCGCCCGCAACTGCAAATACCATTGCAAAGATGGTGAACGGCATCAGCGATAACTTCCTTACTGCTACAGTACTCTCTGCGCGCTGCCCGGTAGTGGTTTCGCCCGCTATGGATGAAGACATGTATCTGAATGAAGTGACTGCTTCAAACGTATCAAAGCTGAAGGAGTACGGCTATTGGGTAATTGAACCCGAAACAGGCGAGCTTGCAAGCGGACTGCACGGTATTGGCAGAATGCCGGAACCGTTGACGATATTCAACTATGCTGTTGAGTTTCTCAATGGACACAAGCGCGATCTTGAAGGAAAAAAAGTTCTGGTTACTGCGGGTCCAACTTATGAACCAATCGATGAAGTACGATTTATCGGTAATTATTCCAGCGGGAAAATGGGATTCAGCCTTGCACATGCCGCTGCTTTAAGGGGTGCAGATGTTACGCTAGTTTCCGGCCCGGTTTCTCTTAAAACTCCCAGAAATGTCTCCCGAATTGATGTTCAGACAGCTAACGAAATGTTTGAGGCGGTAAAAACCAATGCTGCCGGGCAGGATTATATAATCATGTCTGCTGCAGTTGCTGATTATCGCCCGAAATCAGTCTATGATGGCAAAATAAAGAAATCATCATCCGATGACTTAACTATTGAAACCGAGCGTACCATCGACATCCTGGAATACCTGGGTAAGAATAAAAAGGGTTATAAGCTTGTTGGATTCGCCCTGGAATCAGCTAACGAAATTGAATACGCTAAAGATAAATTACAAAGGAAAAACCTCGATCTGATCGTTGTCAATAATCCCCGTACCGAGGGCGCTGGATTCGGTACAGACACAAATGTAATTAAGATCATTGATAGCTCAATGAATATTTCATCGTTCGAAAAAATGTCAAAGTTTGACGCTGCAAATGCAATTTTAGATAAGATGCTGGGCAAATGAATAACGACAAGATAAAAGATGTAATTACCCAGACCGAATCCTTCGTTAAGAATTTTGATAAATTCTATGGCGGCAGACTCTATATCGATAATGATTTTATACCGGATGTACCACAAATTCAAACTGCGGAGCCTGAAACTGAAATCCCCGCAGCCGAAGTGATTGAAGAAACAAAACCCAAGAGCGTTAAAAAGCCTGAACCGAAGAAAAAAGATAATGGCTCTGTAGCCGCAGAAGATTTCTTCGGCAATATCGAAGTACAGCGCGAAGACTGGGAGTTTTCCGAATCGCTTGAAGAGCTGAACAGCAAGATCAAAGATTGCAAAAAATGCGAACTTTGGAAAACCCGCACTAATTTTGTGTTTGGCGTTGGAAATCCAAAAGCTGAAGTTGTGGTTGTTGGCGAAGCTCCGGGAGCGGACGAGGATATCCAGGGCGAGCCGTTTGTAGGCCGTGCGGGGCAGCTTCTGAACAAAATACTTGCTGCGACCGGCTTCAAAAGGGAGGAAGTTTATATTCTCAATATCCTCAAAAGCCGCCCGCCCGGCAACCGGAATCCCTTGCCTGAAGAAGTTGATGCCTGCAGGCCGTACCTTGACAAGCAGTTGAAATTGATAAACCCTAAGCTTATTTTGCTGGTTGGGAAAGTTGCTGCGGAATCCCTGCTCAAAACCCGCGACCCGCTCAACAAGCTGCGCGGCAAAACACATGATTACAAGGGCTGGAAGGTAAGGGTTACATTCCACCCGGCAGCGCTGCTCCGCAATCCAAACTGGAAGCGTCCAACATGGGAAGATATGCTGCAGTTCAAAGCCATGTATGAAGATATAACCGGTAAAAAGCTGGAAGCATTGCAAAATGACATTTAGTTTAAAATTATAGTATTCATTCAGAAAATTGGCAAGACAAAAGAAAAATAATTATTCAGATCAGCCGGCTGTTTCGGATGAAGTCCTTTACGGCGGCAAGCTGCCGCCGCATAGCAGAGAGCTTGAAATGAACATTATCGGCGGTATGATCATCGATAACTCGCTGATAGATGCCGTCACAACCATCCTGAAACCTAAGCACTTTTATGTTGCGGCTAACGGATTAATCTTCAGGGCTATCAGCGATCTAAGGGATAGAAACGAGCCCGTTGACCTCATTACGCTGACCGAAGAGCTGAAATCAAGCGGTGAGCTTGAAGCAGTCGGCGGTCCGTTGTACCTTGCAGAGCTCTCAACTGCTTTCTCTTCACAGGAAAGTATTATCTTCTCAGCAAACAAGATTCTAGAAAACTGGATCAAAAGAGATATGATATTGCTCACGTATTCACTCAATGAGCAGTGTTATGACCCCACAATAAATACGGAAAGCCTGCTGGATAAAGCTCAGCAGGAAATTCTGGAAGTAACTAATTATCTTCAGAAAAAGAACTATACGCATATTAAGGACGAGGTTCGCCTCACAATGGAATATGTCGAATCTATCCATGAGCGCCATGAAAAAGGGGCTTCGGTATTTGGCGTACCAACCGGATACGATGAGCTTGATGCGCTGACAGGTGGATTCCAGAAATCAGAGCTTATAATTATTGCAGGCCGTCCTTCACACGGCAAGACCGCTCTTGCTCTCAATTTCGCACGCAATGCTGCTGTTGATCATGATAAAAACATTGGCATATTCTCAATTGAAATGAGCAACCGTGAACTTGCATTGAGGTTTATCTGCCTTGAATCCAGGGTGGATATCTCAAAGCTAAAAACGGGCAGGCTGCCGGAATCTGACTGGGCAAAGATCGCTAAACAGACACCCAGGCTTATGGGAAGCAAGATCAATATCATAATTGACGATTCATCACCGCTTAGTCTGCTTGAATTGCGCTCCAAAGCGCGAAGAATGAAGGCATTGCAGAATATCGATATGGTAATGGTCGATTATCTCCAGCTAATGGAAGTATCTAACAAGGGCAATCTGGATAGACACCTTGAAATAGCTTATATAACGCGCGGATTGAAACAATTGGCTAAGGAACTGGATATACCGGTAGTTGCGTTATCCCAATTAAGCCGTAAGGTGGAAGAGCGCGCGGGCAAAGAAAAACGTCCGCAGCTTTCAGATCTCAGGGAATCCGGTGCTATTGAGCAGGATGCTGACGTTGTGCTGTTCATTAATCGTCCCGAGGTGTTCATCAGTAAGGATGATCCCAAATTCCACGAAGTTGCAGGGCTTGCTGAAGTCATAGTAGGCAAGCAGCGTAACGGCCCGATAGGCGAAGCAAAACTGACGTTCATTCATAACTACGCAAAGTTTGAGAACCGCGCAAAAGATATGGAACCGTCATATTACGCGCCGACTGATTCACCGTTTTAACTAAACCGAAAAATTGAGTATGTCTAAAATATCACGCAGAAATTTCATTAAGACTTCAGCTCTAAGCGCTATATTTTTAAGTGCAGTGCCTTCGGTCATTAAATCAGGTTCTATGAGCCTGTTCGATGACTATGACGAGGTGCTTTGTAAAAAGAAGTTCAAGCTGCTTGTTGATGAGGGCACTAAGTCAATGAGCATTGGCGATGCCTGCGTTGAAGTGGGGAAATCGTTTCTGGATACCGATTATGTAGCCGGTACTCTTGATAAAAGTATGAGCGAAAGCCTTGTTATCAACTTAACCGGACTTGACTGCGTGACATTTGTCGAAAATTGCCTGACCTTTGCCCGCTGTGTGAAGATGGGAAAGACCTCATTTGACGACTATAAGGCTGAACTTAAGAAGATTAGGTACAGGGATGGCGTTTTGGACGGTTACTCAAGCCGTCTGCATTATTTCTGTGACTGGATAACGGATAACGAGAATAAGGGCATAGTTAAGAACATTACCGCTGATATAGGCGGGGTTGAGTATAACAAGAAGATAGATTTTATGTCAACCCATACAAAGTCATACAAACAGCTTTCCAGCAGCGCAGAGCTTGACGGCGTAAAAGCCGCTGAAGAAGCTATCAATTCAAGGTATTATTACTACATTCCCACCAACAAAATATCCGCTTCATATGACCTGATGCAAAGCGGCGATATAATTGCCACTACAACAAGCATCGGCGGACTCGATGTAACGCACACCGGCTATGTCTATAAAGAAGGCGGCGGAACATACTTCATGCATGCATCCAGCAAAAGCAAAAAAGTGATAATTTCTCCCGAGGAGCTACAGGATTATGTGGCAAGCGACAGCAAAAAGACCGGGATTATGGTTGCCCGCCCGCTGGAAGTGTAGCCACAAATTTACCCGCGAAAGCGGGTAGCTCAGTTATAGAATGAACCTTCATTTGATGACTACGGAGTTTTAGGTAAGAGAGTTATCTTTATTTAAAATAAAGTTTACGGAATTACTAAGGCAGAGTTCCCCGCCTTCGCGGGGAAAAAAACTACTCTTCGCACACCACAACCGCGCTGCCATACTCCTTAGTATGCGAAATGCTGATATGAAATTTAAGCCTTGAGTACACGCTTTCCTTAACGTGATTAATGTAAGGTTTGCCCCTTTCATCATTTAAAATCTCAATATCTTTCCACCCGAAGTCCTTTGATATACCCGTGCCTATTGCTTTGCTGTATGCTTCCTTGCTTGCGAATCTGCCTGCAAAATGCAGCTCTGAATCACTGAACTTCTTGCAGTATGCTATTTCATTATCAGTAAGTATGCGCTGAAAGAACTTATCGCCGTACTTTTCCATAATGCCCTTAATTCGCGCTACTTCGATTATATCAATTCCTACGCCTTTTATCATTTTTCTTAATTCCCGCTTGCCTCCAGCATGCATGCGAAGGCGGGAAACTCTATTAGTAATTTATAAATTAATTCTAACCCCAAGCTTTAGCATGGAGATTAGCGCCATTTCAGACGGGTTTTAGCCTTCAAGTTTTTATCAGTTCAATCTCCAAATAGTGCAGAAACAGAAATCACTTACTAACCCCACGCTTCAGCGTGGGGTGACAGCTGCTTATACAAATGGGCTTTAGCCCTACGCTTTTTAGTAATCCTCGAATGAATGTATTGCGCAGATATATTTATTAACCCCACGCTTCATCGTGGGGTGGCAGCCGCATATACTTTAGCCCTACGCTTTTTAGTAATCCTCGAATGAATGTATTGCGCAGACATATTTATTAACCCCACGCTTTAGCGTGGGTGATAAGCCTTAAAAATAGATGGGCTTTAGCCCTGAGCTTTTTGAATAAACTTTTTAATAAAATCATCGTATTCTTCCTGAAATGTCATCGTTCTATGATGTTCTTCCTGATTCTGAATATACTTTCTTACCTTAGGCACAATAGATTCACTTACTGATACTGCAAAGTACTCATCAGCCCAAATCAACTTTGGTTTAATCAAATTATTACCATTTGCCCAAAATGATGCTTCACCTTTCAGAAGCTGTAGGGATTTAGCTATACTCATATCTGCATTCAGATTGTACAGACAGTGAACATGATCCGTGTATCCGTCCAGGCTGTCTATGAAAATCCCTTTTTCTTTTGCGTTTTGCTTTATGTGTCCGAATAGCACATTCCTGATTTCCTTGGTTAATACTTTGGAGCTATTTTTGGTTCTCCAGACTGCATGTATCCAAACCTTTACGAATGACATTTTCGAAGTCAGGGCTAAAGCCCATTAATTTTTTGCTAAATCCCCACCCTAAAGGGTGGGGTTAATCAGAAAATAAATTTTAAACTGAATACAATTCTCAACTAATACAAATTCTTCAAGGCAGATGTCCGTTTGAGTCTTTCCTAATCTCTCCACTCTTGAGAATAAGAGGTTTATTTATAATTACCCAATGTCAGTGTTGATTACAGTTGAAATTGACTGTTGATCTCTTGTGGCAACATGCTAAAATCAAATAAACATTTACCAGTTAACCCCTTGCTTTAGCGCGGGAATAGTGCTTCATATTCAGTTCGAATTTACCCCATTCTCTTTCTTCACTATATCAACCAGCTCGGCTACGGAGTTAATCTCATAATCTGCCCCGTGGATCTTTGTATCAAACGTATCACCGTATCGCGCGAAGGCTGTCTTCATTCCAACGCTCTTAGCTCCCACCACATCGCGCTCTGCCCAATCGCCAACCATCAGCGCGAACTCTGCCTTCACATCAAGCTTATCCAGTATCAGGTTGAACGGCACAGGGGAGGGCTTGCGTTCGCGCGAGTCATCATATGTCACAATGCCATCGAACATATGGTGAAGTCCAATATATGTGAGCCTTAGCCATGCCTCTTTGCTCGGCGCATCTGATACCACGCCAAGCCTGATACCCATTTTTATCAACTTGATGAGAGTTGGTATAACCTGGGGATATGTGTTCAGCTCCGCTTCTCTTGCTGTTCGGTACGCTACAACCCCGGCTGAAAGAATCTTGTAATCCATTCTGCCTATGAAGTGATTCAGCAATTGGTCAAACACCTGCTGGTACTCAATGCCTTTTTCCTTATATATTTCGTCAATTTTGCTGCGAATTTCATTGTAGGGAAAATCCAGCCCGGCATCAATCATAGCTTTAGTTGCTGCCTCTACTGCGGTATTCTTCATCCGCATGAAGTCTATTAATGTATTATCAAGGTCAAAAACTACTGCTTTTATCATAATAATGTTTTTATTATTACAAATTTAGGGTTTTAATATTAATATTAAACATAAACAGTTTTACCCTCTTAGTACACGACAGTGAAACAAATACTCAGTAATTTTGCATTCGACCCTCACCCCCAGCCCCTCTCCCAAAGGGAGAGGGGAGAAAAAACTCAAAAATTTCTCAGTTCCCCCTATCCTGTCAGGAGAGGAGGTTAGGGGGGTGAGGTTAAGTATATTGAAATCCAGGGTAAAGAAACTTCTTTTAACATAGTTTTAGAGTGTTGTTTATTTACTGTTGTGTACTTAGATTTACCCTGCCATATTCATATTTTCATAGATTTTGCCCTTTATGAAATTTATATTGCGGGAATATTTAAGTTAATTGATGAAATTTCAGAAGCCTAAAGGCACTAAGGATATACTTCCCAAAGATACCTGGAAGTGGCATTATGTGGAAAATACCATCCGCGAGGTAATGTCACTTTATAATTTCGGCGAGATACGCGTGCCGACATTTGAATACACAGAGCTTTTTAAAAGGGGAGTTGGAACAGAAACTGATATTGTTGGCAAGGAAATGTACACCTTCCTCGATAAGAACGGCGACTCGCTTACTCTGCGGCCGGAAGGCACTGCTTCGGTGATGCGCTCATACCTCGAAAATGGGCTTGGCGGGGTGAACCCCGTACACAAGATGTACTATATCACCAGCATGTTCCGCTATGAAAAGCCTCAGGCAGGCAGGTACAGGGAACATACCCAGTTTGGCGCAGAAATTGTCGGCAGCCCGGGCTACCTTGCAGATGTTGAGGTTATTCTTCTTGCTAAAGAGGTATTTAACAGACTTGGAATTCTGAACTTCAGGCTGAAGATCAACTCGATCGGCAAACCTGAAGAAAGAAGGAATTACATCAATACACTTAAGGAGTACCTTAATAAACATATAGAGGGACTTTCCGAAGAGAGCAAAAAGAGGATAGACACCAATACTCTAAGAGTTCTGGATTCAAAAAATCCGGCCGATAAAGCGATTACTGAAGATGCACCCCGGATTTTAGATAGCCTTACTACTGAATCAAGATCGAGGTTTGATAATGTTCTGAACGAACTAACAAGGCTGGGAGTAAATTTTGAGGTTGATTACCGCGTTGTAAGGGGATTGGACTACTACTCTGATACTACATTTGAATTCCTGTCAGAATCGCTTGGCGCTCAGGATGCAATCGGCGGCGGCGGCAGATATGACGGGCTTATTGAACAGCTTGGAGGAAAGCCGACACCCGGTATCGGCTTTGGAAGCGGAATAGAAAGAGTAATAATGGTAGCCGAGGCAAACGGGTTTACTTTCGGTGAACAGGTAAAACCTGTAGTTTTCTTCGCTTCTTTTGGCGATGAAGCCCGTGCTAAGGCGTATGAGCTTATGACTGCTTTAAGGAAAGCAAACATTGCATGTGAGTGTGACCTGATGGATAGAAGCTTCAAGGCGCAAATGCGCGAAGCAAACAGGCTTGGAGTTAAATATGTCTGTATCCTCGGTGAAGACGAGCTGAAAAAAGGTGTGGTTATGCTTAAAAACATGTCAGATAGCTCGCAGGAAGAAGTAACTTTTGATAAGATCAAGGAAAGAGCAGTGTAGATGAGGACCAAAAAAGTAAAAGCTCCGCCGAAGAAGTTTGAGTATATTCTTTACATCACGAAAGAGCATGACGAGCTGAAGAAAAAGGACTATATCTCTTTCAGGTTTGAAACTACTAAGGAATTCCTGACATTCCAGTATATACTGAAAATGGAATTCCGCCAGGAAGATCATAACCTGTTCTTCAATATACTGGGTTTTTCAGCGCCGTTAGGCGATCTATCCAGCTCCGGCACAGCCGGTACGGAGTACAGGCTGTATGATTTCAAGAATACCGAGTATTGCATCATTGTTGATAAAAAAGATTCCGATAAGAGCAAGTTTAAGTTGTTTGTTCAGCGCTCAAAATCTGAACCGATCAAAATTTCCCACGTTTCCAAAAAAAGTTTTATAGAAATTAAGAGCCAAAATGATTCCTAAACTATTTGATATAGGTCCGGTACCAGTTTACAGCTACGGACTGATGCTTGGTATATGTTTTATTGTAGCTAGCTGGCTGATGCAGAGAGAGTTCAAAAGAAAAAAGCTGGATGAAAACGCTGCTATCAACGTTACTTTCATTGCGCTTGTCGGCGGAGTCATAGGCTCTAAGCTGCTGTATGTGATAGAAGAATGGAAATCGATTTCCTCCATGCCGGCTTCGAAGATGTTCTCGACTGACGGACTCTTTTCACCGGCAGGCCTCACTTTTTATGGCGGATTGATACTTGCAACCGGAATGATCTTTCTCTACACCCGCGCAAAGAAAATTCCTTTTTTAAGAGTATGCGACGCGGCCGCGCCTTCACTGGCTATTGGATACGGTATCGCCCGTATTGGCTGTCATTTATCCGGCGATGGTGATTACGGACTTCCTGTATCGGAATTTATGTCATGGGTTCCATGGGGTACCGATTATTCCAAAGGTACGCTGCCGCCATCTATCGCCTTCCGCGGCACAGATCTCGCCGCAAAATTCGGCGGTGTTGTTCCCGATAACACTTTATGCCACCCCACACCAATGTATGAGCTTGTGTTCGGCGCGCTGATATTCTGGTTTCTCTGGAAAAAAAGAACTCTGTTCAAAGGTGATGGTAAGCTTTTTGGTTTATATCTTATTCTGGCCGGGGCAGCAAGGCTGCTTGTTGAGTTCATCAGGCTGAATCCGCGTTATGTATTGGGACTCTCAGAGGCGCAGCTTATCTCGATAGTTCTCATCGGGCTGGGATTCTTCCTGTACTACCGCACGCCTACAACATTCCAGGAAAAGGAAAAAGCGCAGGCGAAAAATACGAAGAAAGCAAAAAGCTGAATGACCTCTTCACCGCTAAAAAAGTTCACGGCAATTGCAGCACTGTTTGCAATTGCCTTTTATTTTTCCGGCTGCGGTAAAAACGGCAGCAAGACCGATGAAAAGAAATCCGTTAAGAATGAAAAACAATCCTTTGAAAATAAGAAGGATGATGCTGTAGATCCCGACAGCCTTTACTCTGTTGTAATGGTGGGCGATATGATGCTTGGTACAAATTATCCCTCGGAATCTTCTCTTCCTCCAAATGACGGTAAGGATATATTAAGCGATCCGGCTGAGATCTTAAGCTCGGGTGATGTAACTATAGGCAACCTCGAAGGTACGCTGCTTGATAAAGGCGGTACGCCAAAACAATGCGGCGACCCATCTAATTGTGTTGCATTTCGTATGCCGGAGCATTATGCCGGTTACATAAAGTCTGCCGGATTCGACATGATGAACCTTGCCAATAACCACAGCGGCGATATGGGCGATATCGGCAGGAAGTCAACTCAAAGCACACTCAAAGAACATGGTTTGAAATTTGCGGGACACTTAACATGTTCAACAGCGGTGTTTGAGAAGGACGGCATTAAGTTTGGTCTGGCCGGATTCGCGCCCAATAACGGTACCGTCAGTATTCACGATCTCAAAAATGCCGCAAGAATTGTTAAAGAGCTGAAGCAGCAATGCAACATTGTCGTCATTGCATTTCATGGCGGCGCTGAAGGTTCAGGCGCAACCAGGGTACCGCGCCGGAATGAGCTTTATCTCGGTGAGAACAGGGGAGATGTGTATGAGTTTTCACATGCGGTTATCGATGCCGGCGCTGATATTGTTTTCGGCCACGGTCCTCATGTACCGCGCGGAGTTGAGCTGTATAAAGATAAATTCATCGCCTACAGTCTTGGCAATTTCTGCACATACGGCAAGTTTGGCTTGAGCGGTAATCTTGGATTGGCTCCGATACTTAAGCTCTACATCGATAAAAAGGGTAACTTTAAGAAGGGCAGGATTTTCCCGTTCAAACAGGTCAGAAGAGGCTTTCCCGTTTACGATGATAGCTTTGGCGCAGTTGAGCTGATGAAACGCATGACCGAATCCGACTTCCCCGAAACACCCATAGAAATTTTTCCCGACGGCAAAATATCGAAAAAGTAATAGAAATCCATCTCTTTGGACAAATGTCACTCAAATTATCTGCGGCCTTGATTTGTTGCTTGCTACCTTCTTTACTAAAACAGTCAAAGTTCATAATAATTTTTTTGCTCGTACCATAATACATTGTGAGTCTGTCAATATCTGAATGTCAAGAATTATGTACTGTAAAACTCAATAAGTTTATTATAGTCGTGGAGACATGTAGATACTGATGGGTTATACTCAGTTCTTTTGTGTATGATGTTTTCATTATTTTTGTAGGTGTTTACTTTGCATAAAGTATTTGGTAATTTTGAACAAATAGACGAATGATATGAAAGTTGAAATAAACAATCTAGGACCAATAAACAAATTTGAATTTGATTTCAAAAGGGATTTAAATATAATATTTGGCAAAAATAATATTGGAAAATCATACGCAATTACTGTCTTGTACTTAGTTTTAAAAAATTTAAGTCAAGATAACTATGGATGGAATATTATTGATTTTAGATATTTTGCAATGAACGAGTTTATAATAGGTAAAAATAGTGTTAACGAAGTTGCGAAACTAGAGCGTATAGTGCGAAATAAGTTCAAGAATAATGATAAGGACATAGATGTCACAAAGGAAATAGAAAACATTTTTGCTAAGGTTTTAAAACACTCTTTTCTTATTGGATTTGAAAAATCGTTAAATAATAGTTTTGCCTCAATTAAAGAATTGTCAAACAAGTTTTCAAATAATAAGCTATCCGTAAAATTAACTTTTAAAAATTTCGAATTTGAAATTAGTATAGACGATGATCACAAATTAATAGTCAAATCTGTAAATAGTTTTAATAAAGTATTTGTAAAAAAATCGGTACGAAATAGAAGTTATAATATTAGTAGAAATGAAATAACAATTTATATTAATACGAAAAACGAAAGAGATGAAGACATTTATGCCTCAGAAGGAATATTGAAGTTTATAATGAAAACTTATGCAGATTTTAAGTACGAGTTTAATAATCATATCAGCGGAATATATTTCTTACCGGCTTCTCGTTCAGGGCTGTATCAAGCTCTTAGTACTTTTAGCGCTGTTATCGCTGAACTATCAAAAAGTAGAAACTTTCTTCAGAATAAAATTGAATTGCCTAATATTTCAGAACCAGTATCTGACTACTTTTTATATCTGTCTAATATTGGTAAAAAACAATTTGTAATAAAGAACATAGAAATTGCTAAGAAAATAGAAAAAGATATACTGAAAGGAAAAGTTCACTTTAATCAAGATTCAAAGAAAATTGTTTTTCTTCCTAATAAATTTGAATCAGAATTAGACTTATCTGTAACTTCATCGATGGTGTCAGAGATTGCTCCCATTGTGGCATTTCTAAAATACATAATTAAGGATAATACAGAAGGTGAACAGCTAAAGCTATTTTCATCAGGTTACAAAAAAAAGAATTCATATGATTTAATATTCATTGAAGAACCAGAAGCTCATTTGCATCCAGAGATTCAAGTGCTAATGATGGAGATATTTGCTTTGATTGTAAAAAATAACATAAAGCTTGTAATGACATCCCATAGCAATTATATGTTTAATAAACTAAGTAATTTAGTCTTAGAAAATAAAATCAATTACAATTCTGTTGGCTCTTATTTGATGGAAATGAAGGAAAGAGGAAGTGTCTTAGATGAATACAAAATGAAAGCAGAGAAAGAAGGAATTGAAGATTACAATTTTTCTGATGTCGCTGAAAACCTTTATAATGAAAGACTAAAAATTTATGGACAATTATCAGAAAATGCTGATTGATGATTTAAAAAATGATAGTACAATAAATAGCTTTATTGAAGATACTTGCTGTGAAAATGGATTTGCAGCTAAACTTGATCCCAATATCGATAAAGTAAATTATGCTATCATTAAAGTTGATAAGTTTTACAACTCATTGAGTCAACTTATTAAACCACCATCGCCTGATTGTTTGATAATTATTAAATGTAATGATACTTTTCATATGTTTATTGTCGAATTAAAAGATATTAAATCTTCCAAATATTTCGATAAACAAAATATTAGAGATAAATTTGAGACCTGTATTAATGATTTCATTTCAGGTAGATTTCGACAATACTTTCTTGAAAAAAATTATGAATTCAAGCAGGTGAAGTTGTATTTTGTAACAGATCCCTATAAACAAAGAAGCGGAAAAATTAGCAAATTTAATAAGGGAACTAAAATTGATGCATTGCTAGCTGCAAACACAAAGCCGATTAGATTTTTGAATTTCAGATTAGGGATTGAACATTTTTATAATGATCCAACAATTAATCCTTGTTAATTTGTTATTCTAACCATATTTTTAGTCGAGTTATTGATTTCTACTGCTTTCTAGCATTTTCTAGACTCTATCGCAATTACCCTATTTGTCTTTTACTAACATTTCCAGTACAGATATTTTTAGAGCGTTATATTCAAAAACGATTTTAACATATAAAAAAACTTATTAACTTATATTTTGTAACACAAATTATGAAACGAAATTGAGATCATTGGAAAAATATACATATTATGAATGAACTTTGTGACCAAAATTGTAGGTACTGCTTTGAACTAAAATTGCGCTGTAAATTAGAGTACCGTGAACCCCGATATTTCCCGTAAATTTATCAATTCAAGTTTGTAGCAGTTTCGTGAAATTTGTGCTATTCGTGTCTGCCTTTGCTTTTTGGTTTCTTCCAAACCTTTAAAATTTGAACAAAATGCGCCTTTTGATACCTTGAAACTATTGATTTTTTTGGTTATTTTAGCGTTTTATTATTAACGAAATTTAGAAATCAAGAAAAATAAGGCCATTTACGGCACGCAGGAGTATTTGTGAAAAGAACTTTCCAGCCAAGTAATACAAAAAGGAAGAATAAACACGGTTTCAGGGAAAGAATGGCTACCAAGAACGGTAGGGCTGTTCTTTCAAGGCGCAGAGCAAAAGGCAGAAAAAAGCTCACTGTCAGCGATGAAACGAAGTTTACAAGATAAATTCTTAAAGCTGTGAATAAGATTTATACATTAGGCCGTGATGAAATTGTTAGGGGATTTGGTGTATTTGATGAAGTGCTTAATGACTCTTTAAGGATAGAATCAGGTATCCTCAACGCTTTTTTGAATTATTCCGATTTTAAAACCGACTTTCCTGTTAAAGTCGGTTTTTTATTATCAAAAAAAAAATTAAAAAATCCACTTCACGCAACCGTTTAAGGCGGCTGATGAAGGAAGCTTACAGGCTCCATAAGCTTACACTTCTCGAAGAAGCAAGAACAAAGGGGCTGAATATAAGGATTTTGTTCTCCCTTTCAGCAGGCGCTTACAGGAAGCATACTGAAATTGACTTCAAAAGCCTGAATAAGGCGATGCCGGTTATGCTTGATCGGGTAACTGAAAAGATCCGGCTCAGAGATCAAAAGATGACGGATAGATGAAGTATCTAAATCCAAAATATCTTTTGATAGGCCTGGTGAAGCTCTACAAGCTATTTATCTCGCCGCTTTTTCCGCCATCCTGCAGGTATTACCCTACATGTTCACAGTACGCGATAGAAGCGCTTGAAAAACACGGGTTGTTCAAAGGTTTTTACCTCTCATCCGTCAGAATACTTAAATGCAATCCATTCTTCCCCGGCGGGTTCGACCCGGTACCGGAAAAGAAAATGAAAAAGAAAATTGTAAATACATAATGGATAGAAACACAATTATTGGCTTTGTACTCATTGGAATAATACTGATGGGCTGGCTGTATTTCCAGAACAAGAATACGCCGCCTAAACAGGATGAGAAAAAGACAGAACAGCAGCTCCCAAAGGATACCCTCAAAAAAACAGAGCAGCCGCCTGTTGATACGGTAAAGAAACAGACTGTACAGGATACTACGACGAAAAATGTACCGGTATCTGAAACGAACGGCGCATTGTTTGGTAAGTTCGAAACAGGCGAGGATAAAGTCATCATGGTTGAAACAGATAAATACCATGCCGAGTTTTCTACCAAAGGGGGTTCGCTGATAAAGTTCGAAGTGAAGGGCTTTAAAACATGGGACGGCTACCCGGTACAACTGCTCCAGCTTCAAAAGGGGGGCGAGCTTAACATCCTGTTCAATTCAACTGAAGGAAAGCTAATCAACACCAAAAACCTTTATTTTAGTTCAGGATATAAAGCATGGGATAAGATCGAAGTACGAGGTAACGAAGAGTATAAGATAGTTTACGAGCTGCCTATTGATTCTAACGGCGCAAAAATAACCAAGACCTTCACGTTTAAGAATGATTCGTATATGTTCGGCGTTGAAGTGGGCCTGGAAAACTCAAACAAGTATATTTCCAATTTTGAGTACCAGCTTGCATGGGAAAATTCCCTTAAGCTAACCGAGTTCAGAAGCGACGGAGAAGGCGGCCACGCGCATGCTTTTGCCGAAATGGGCGATGAGCTTGAAGTCCTTGATGTAACATCAAAAGATGAGCCGATAAAGAGCGATCTTAACGGGCAAACAAACTGGGTCGCTTCGAGAATAAAATACTTTACAGTATTCCTTATTCCCGATGGCAAAAAAGCCGATGGTTCATTTATAACAGGTAACTACCGCGACTTGCCGGACCATGGTCATGAAAAAGATTACTCCATTGCCCTTAAAATGGCAGTTAAGAATGAGAAGTCTGAGAGAAACAAGTTTAATATATACCTGGGACCTGTTGATTACGAAATACTAAAAGGCTACAATATGAACCTCCAGTCAACAATGAGGTTCTCGCTTGATTTTATAGTAAGACCAATTGCCCAGTATGCAATTTTACCGTTCTTTTTATTCCTTCATAAGTTCATTTCTAATTGGGGGATTGTGATAATCATCTTTTCAATTGTGATGAAGATTGTTCTTACGCCGTTCACACGCTACCAGATGAAATCCATGAAAAAAATGGGTGAGCTGCAGCCTAAGATGAACGCGCTTAAAGAAAAGTACAAGGATGATCCGCAGAAACAGCAGCAAATGTTGATGAAGCTTTACAGGGATGAAAAGATCAATCCCGCCGGCGGTTGTTTGCCGATGCTGCTTCAGCTTCCGATACTCTATGCGCTGTTTGGTGTATTCAGCTCCACTATAGAGCTTAGGCAGGCATATTTCGGTCTATGGATACATGACTTGTCGGTTCCCGATGTTATACTCCACCTGCCGTTCAAAATTCCTTTGTTTGGGGTTGACTACCTCTCGGGTTTGGCCTTACTTATGGGTGTAACTATGTTTATTCAGCAGAAAATGACTGTGAAAGATCCAAAGCAAATGGCGATGGTTTATATAATGCCAATCATGCTTACGTTCCTGTTCACTACACTGCCGGCTGGACTTAACCTGTACTACTTCATGTTCAACCTGCTTTCTATAATTGAGCAGTACTTCGTTCAGAAAAAAGGGAAGAAGGAAGGCGAAGAAGAAGCTGTGATAGTTAAACAAACGCAGGTGTTAAAGAATAAGGGCAAGAAGCAATAATCAAATTGTTTTGAGTAAGAAAAAAGGGCTCCATTTGGAGCCCTTTTTATTATTTATCTTATATCTCAAAAATCATTTCTGCTTACCTAAAATCGGCAGGTACTCAACCCATGGACCAGTTTCATCCTTGTACTGCTTTGCCATAACCCGTGAAATCTGAGCTAAATGATTCAAATCATGCACAACCCATGTCGAAAGCATCTGCCTGAGCGTAACTTCACCGAACGCGGGATGTATCCCTTTTTGATCGAGTTCCGCTTCGGAGATTTCAAGTTTTTTGAGCCGGGCGATGTTCTTTTCACGCAATGATTTGAACTCTTCAAGCAGATCAGAAATCGATTTACCTTTGCTCTCTGTAAGCTGTGCAAAACGGTCAACCGGTTTGAAGTTCTTATCACTGACATTCAAAATGATCAAAGTTCTTTCCATCCAGTCGTTTCGTTCGCAGTGAACCAGGTGGCCCAAAATGTCAAAGGGACTCCACGAATCCGGACCCTCGTTTGAATACAGCCATTCATTGCTCAATCCACCCAATAGTGATTCCAGTACAGACGGAGTGTTTGCCAGTATTTCAAGTGATCTACTTAGTTCAAATTTCATATGACCATGATTAGAAATTTAGAAAAGGATGTAAAAAAGCCGGCTTTAAAGAGAGCCGGTTTTTTTATTGAAGCTTGTGGAGATGCCGGGAGTCGAACCCGGGTCCGAAAACCAGACCATTAAGACGCCTACATTCATAGTCTGCGTTTGGAATTCAGCCCTGTACAGCGTCGCAAACTTAGCGGCACAGAACCTACACTTGATATTATCTCACCGTTTGGCTCAAGTAAACCTTGCGGCCAGCTCAAAAGTTTGGCGTCTTTTTACCTTCCAAATGAGCGGTGGAGGCGGTAAAAGACGAGCGGCTTATTTATTAAGCAGCTAAAGCGTAATTATAGTTGTCGTTTATTTTGACTTTTCAGCTTTTTTAACGTTTTTTGCTGAGAACACGGAATGCTGTCTTAAACATCTAAATTTCCGTCGAAACCAAATTCATCCCCAAAATCTCAAAGAACTGTATACTGCCTGCAAAAATATAACAATTTCAGGTCGTAAACAATTCCAAATGCATAATTGAACAAAATTACTAAGTACACGACAGTAAATAAATAACACTCTAAAACTATGTTAAAAGAAGTTTCTTCACCCTGGATTTCAATATACTTAACCTCACCCCCCTAACCCCCTCCTGAAAGGAGAGGGGGAACTGAGAAATTTTTGAGTTTTTTCTCCCCTCTCCCTTTGGGAGAGGGGCTGGGGGTGAGGGTCGAATGCAAAAATACTGAGTATTTGTTTCACTGTCGTGTACTAAGACAAAATTAACCAATACTGCTTATTACTCATTTTGTTGGATTATGGGAGTTAAAATTGACGTCTCGACTCTACCTTTAGAAGAACTGCCAAGGCAGTCAGAGGGGCTGGGGATGAGGGTCTTAGGCAAACTACCACATCAAATATTCTAATTTATGGTATTCATTCAGAATGGGGATTGTCCAAATTTAGATATTATCTCTTCTATGGGAAGTCGAAAAAGCCAAGTGGAATTTGTTCGCTAGATAGTGAACAGGGGTGGGGTCATCAGCAAAATTTCAGCTAGAAATCACATCTTATCCAACACTAACTCCATAAACAGCGTATGCGGGTTAGGATTGTTATAATAAGGCTTAATCTCGCGGAATCCATGTGATTCATACAGCCTCACCGCTTTCGGCATCTTTTCTTTGATAGTGTCCAGCCTCATTGCTTTATAGCCAATATCTTTCGCATCCTGTATTATCAGCTCTATCAGCTTGTTACCAATGCCTTTACCGCGGGCTGCTTCGGTCAGATACAGCCGTTTCATTTCGCAAATACCATCTTCGATCTTTCTGAGAGCAATGCAGCCTATGTATTTGTAATCCTTTTTAACAATATACAATCTGCCTTCAGGCGGTGAATATTTGCCCGGCAGGGAATTGACCTCCTTTTCAAATCCCTGGAAACACAGGTCAACATTCAGCCATTTCTCATACTCAAGGAACAACTGCCGGACTTCATCCAGTAATTCAGCATTATCAGCAGGTATTATTTCGTACAAAACTTTCTTTCCTTTAAATTACTTTCAAATTTAGTTAACTTTGCTCAAATATGAAAATCTCAAAGCAATACCGCTGGGAAATGGGGCACCGCCTGCCATTCCATAAAGGACTGTGTAAAAATATTCACGGACATTCATACACAATGTTTGTTGAGATCACTGGCAGGCTCGACAAAAACGGAATGATTATCGATTTTTTTGACCTCAATAAGATCGTCAAGCCGATAATCGAAAAGTACGATCATGCTTTCCTGTGCTGGAAAGGCGATAAGAAAGTGCTCAACTTCCTTACTAAGAACAAAATGAAGAAAGTGGTTGTTGATTATCACTCAACCGTTGAAAACATCTGCAGCGATTTTTTGGATAATCTGACCAATAAGCTGCTGGATATTAAGAACCATAAGTTCGAAGAGCTTACGGTTAAGATTTATGAAAGTCCCAACAGCTATGCTGAGAAGTCGAGGTTGATGAACAAAGGAACAATCTTATAAATAACCCAATTAAAAATGAATAGAAAACTACTCTATGTTTTTGGAATCCTGAGTATACTGACTATCCATACAAACATTTTGTTTTCACAAAACAGTAAATTCGATATATCGTTAAGCAGCGGTTCAACATTTACTAATGCTGCAACTGCAAGTATTAATGCCGGCATTGGCCTTAATATCAGGCTGAACGACAATATCAATCTGCGGCCTTCATTTGATTTTAACCAGTTTAAAAATCCGGAAATGGAAATATATTCATTTTCTGCAGATGTATTATTCGGTACTAATTTCTATACACCGAAGAGTCCGGGAGTTTATGTTTTGGGAAAAATAGGTTTTCATAAGGCGACAGCGGGAGTTCTGGAATCTAATTTCGAGGCATTTTTCGGTGCAGGCACCGGCTTTGTTGTGCCTCTGAGCGAAAAATTCAGGCTTTTTACCGAGGGTCAGTACTGCCAGGGATTCGGCGCTGAACGTGGTTACTTTCCAGTTAAAATCGGAATTAAGATAAGGATATAAGTAAATCATTGGAACTTAAGATCAACGAAATTTTCCACTCTATCCAGGGTGAATCAACGAAGGCGGGGCTTCCATGCGTTTTTGTGCGATTAACCTATTGCAACATTCGCTGTGTTTACTGCGATACAGAGTATGCATTCTATGAAGGAGTCGATAAACCGATAGATGACATAATTGCCAAAGTCAAATCTTATGATTGCAAGCTGGTTGAGGTCACCGGCGGCGAGCCACTGGTGCAGGAAAATGTACATGTGCTGATGAGCCGGCTGAGCGATCTGGGATACGAGGTTATGCTTGAAACAGGTGGCTCGTTGCCAATAGAAAATGTAGATAAAAGAGTTAAGGTTATTATGGACCTAAAAACTCCTTACAGCAGAATGGACAAAAAGAACAGGTATGAAAATATTAAGCACCTCAAACCTATTGATGAAGTGAAGTTCGTGATCGGCAGCAGGGAAGATTATGATTGGGCGAAAGATATTCTGAATAAGTATGATCTTTTAAATAAGGTCGAACAGGTATTGTTCTCGCCTGTGTTCGATAAAGTAGAGAATATTGAGCTTGCAAACTGGATACTTGAAGATAAACTGAATGTCCGCTTCCAGCTTCAGATGCATAAGTATATCTGGCATCCTGAGGAGAGAGGAGTTTAAAATTGATTACCCGCGAAGGCGGGTAACTCAATTTGCTTCTGAAAAATGATAAAAGTTTGAAAAATGGAATCAATTGTAAATAGAGATCCCCACTTTCGCATGGACGGCTCTGTTTACCCTCGAATACAGGTAACTCAATTTGCTTCTGCATAATGAAATAAGTTTGAAAATGGCGTCAATTGAAAATAGAGATACCCGCCTTCGCGGGAATGGCTCTGTTTTACCCGCGAAAGCGGGTAACTCAATTATGAATACGTACTTTGTTTATATCTTAACTAATGTTGGCAAGCAAGTTTTGTATGTTGGATTTACTAATGACATAGTCAGAAGAACACAGGAGCATAAAGAAAAGAAATTCGACGGATTCACAAAATTTTATGATGTAAATAGATTAGTCTATTTTGAAAAACATGATACTGCTGAAGAAGCTATGGTAAGAGAAAAGCAGCTTAAGAAATGGAACAGGAAGTGGAAGGAAATGCTGATAAACAAACAAAACCCTGAATGGAAAGATCTTTCAGTAGGATTCACTAAAAAGATTTCGGATTTGGAGTTTTTGGAAAAGTTATTCCATGATGGCAATGATTGAAAATAGAGATCCCCGCTTTCGCGGGGATGATGTTGCTATCATCCTCGTAAGCGGGGGAATGGATTCACTGGTTACTGCTGCGATTGCAGCCAAAGAGCATCAGCTTGCCTTCCTGCATGTCAATTACGGCCAGCGCACGCAAACACGCGAATTGAAAGCTTTCAATGACATTGCTGATTTTTATAATGTCCGGGAGAGACTGGTAGTTGATATCAGCTACCTTGCTAAAATTGGCGGCTCATCATTGACAGACAACAGCATCGAAGTTTCAAAGGCTGATCTTGCAAGCAAGGAAATTCCTACTTCTTATGTACCGTTCAGGAATGCGAATATCCTTTCAATTGCCGTTAGCTGGGCTGAAGTGCTGATTGCAAAGAAAATTTATATCGGAGCCGTAGAAGAAGACTCCAGCGGGTACCCGGATTGCAGGCAGGTGTTTTATGACGCATTCAACAAAGCCATAGAACTTGGCACAAAGCCGGGAAGCGGTATCGAAATAGTAACGCCAATTATCAACATGAAAAAAAGTGAGATCATCAAAAAGGGGGCAGCGCTTGATGCCCCATTCAGGCTTTCATGGTCATGTTATAAAAATGAGGATAAGGCGTGCGGAGAGTGTGACTCATGCGCATTAAGGCTTAAAGGATTCCAGCAGGCCGGACTGGTTGATCCAATTGATTATGTATTCCGGCCATTATATAATAAATGAACCATAAACCAATAAATTATATGAAAACAATAAAAGCATTTTCAGTATTGAGCTTCATTTTTACATTTGTGCTTTCTGCATTAATTGTTGCGGGCTGCGGAAAGAAAGAGGATTCCAAATCAACAGGCAAGGATGAGAAAACAACCGAAACTAAAGAGTCTAACGACAAGTCTTCATTCGATAAAGGCAAGCCGTTTATGGTTGAATTTGAAGTTACAGGCAGGGAAAAAGGAAACGGCACTGTAAGCGCCATTTATGACGGCAATAAATGCCGCTCGACCAGCACATTCGATGCCGACGGTAAGAAGTTCTCTGCGACTGCGTATTTTGACGGCGGTGATGTAGTTTATACAGTATCAGAAATTGCAGGCGTAAAAATGGGAATGAAATTTGATAAGAAAAAATTCTCTGACACAAAGGATAATGTTGATGTAAACTCATTCAGGGATTACATTGACCAGATGGAAAAAATTGGCGATGAAGAGATACTAGGTTACAAATGCGAGATATATAAGCATAAAGAAAAGAATTTCACAGTTAGCCTGTACGAAAAGACCGTTCCGCTCAGAATGGGCTCTGCCGACGGCAAAACTTATATGAAGGCAACCAAGTTTGAGAAAGATGTGAAAGTGACAGATGATATGTTCAAGGCTCCCGAAGGCGTTAAGTATATGGATATGACAAATATGCTTGAAGATATGAAAAAAATGGGGGATAACAAGGATGGTAAAAAGAATATGGAAGAGCTGAAAGATAAGACAAAGGAAATGGAAGAAATTATGAAAAACTATAAGAAGTAATTTCAGAAAATATCGTTACTGATAAAGCCGCTTGCTTCCGGGTAAGCGGCTTTTTGAATAAATTTTATGTAAAAATGGGTTTACTTAATATAGATTTTATCATATATTATTCAACTTTTTTGCGAAATACCTGTTCAGGTCTAGCCGGTTATTCAGGTTTTTTTGCTTTTTAGAATACAACCATTTTTTAAATTAAATCAACTTTATTATGAAGAAAAGATTTATTCTATTTAAAAGCCTGATTTTTGCTTTAATCCTTTTTCCCGGAGTACTGTTCTCACAGGCAAATTCCGGCGGCTTGCCGATAAGTTCGCTAACTGCACTCAATTCAGATTTTGCTTCCGTGAATATGCCTCTATTTGATGTTAATCAGTTCCTGGCTGAGGACTACGATAATTTATCCAAGCCCGGCACACCCTATAGATTTGGAAAGGTTTTTGATGTAGATTACAGCCTAAAGAATTCAGGCACCTGGGAAACACTTCCCGATGGCAGCAGGGTTTGGCGACTTGCCGTAAATTCTGAAAACGCTCTTTCCATAAATCTTTTCCTAGGTGAGTTTTTTATGCCAAAAGGTGCAATGCTTTATGTTTATAACAGCGATAAGAGCAATTTGCTCGGAGCGTTTACTGAGTTGAATAACAATGAATGTAACAAACTTGCAATTGCACCTACTCTTGGAAGCAAGACTATTCTTGAATACTATGAACCTGTTTACTCAAAAGGAAAAGGCAAGCTGAAAATTTCACAGGTTGTACATGCATACAAGGATATTTTTGGCGTCTTGACAATGGATGAGCTTGAATGCAATATTAATATAAACTGCCCGGTTGGTGCACCATGGGTTGAACAGAAGAGATCTGTTACCAGGATAACTTTTAACCAGGGAGGAAGCGGATACCTTTGTACAGGTTCATTGATAAACAATTCACTTCAGGATAGAAGTTTGCTTTACCTGACTGCTGAACATTGCTCTCCGGATGATCATGCAAGCATGACTTTTTATTTTAACTATGAAAACCCTACATGTTATGGAAATGGCGGTAGTTTAGGCCAAACAATGTCCGGGGCTACTTTAAAAGCTTCTAACTATGCGACTGATTTCAGGCTCGTTCAGCTTAACGGAACTTTGCCTGCATCATATAATGCATATTTTAACGGTTGGGACCGTTCAGGTAATAACCCAACAAGTGAAGTTGCAATTCACCACCCCGGTGGAGCAAACAAAAAGATATCATTTGACAATAATCCTGCAACAAACTCCAACGGATTCGGCGGAAGATTGCCAAGCGGTTTCTGGCAGGTTATATGGGATCTCGGAATGACTGAAGGCGGTTCTTCCGGATGCCCGCTGTATGATCAGAACAAAAGAGTTGTTGGCCAGAATCTTGGCGGTGTAACATCACAGTGTTCAAATCCTCAGGTTGTTACAAAAGTATTCGGTAAGCTTTCACGTTCATGGGATTACGGCGGGAGTGCAGGCACTCAGCTAAAAGATTGGCTTGATCCTAATAATTCAGGTATACAAACCCTTGATGGTATTGATGCGGTTACCGGAATTGCGCCAAAATCTAATTTCACTTCAGATACGCAGTTTGTTCCAATAAGCGGTGGAACTGTGAATTTCTTTGACATGTCAACAAACAATCCAACAACATGGAGCTGGAGCTTTCCCGGCGCTACGCCTTCTACCTCAAACGTAAAGAATCCAACAAATATCAGTTATAGCGGCACAGGCGCATACACAGTCAGCTTAACTACTAGCAATACTTACGGTTCAAACACCTACACAGTATTGAATTATATAAAAGTAGCAGGCGTACCATTGAACTCCTTTACCCAGGTATCTCCACCTACATTTTCATCCTTAACGGTTTCACAACAGGATCCCGGTACTACTGATTTTTCCTGGGGAAAGTCCGCTTCAGGTAATACAATTAAATACCTGTTCAGGATCAAAAAGCTGGCTACACAAACTGAATATACATATACATCAAATAATGGAGGCCTTGACACAGTTATAAGTCTCCGTAAAAGCTTCCTAGATAGTCTTGGTACAACTTTTGGCTATGTTGGTGATTCAGTCAGATGTGCCTGGAGAGTAGCGGCTACTAATGGTCTTGATACACTTCACACTGCCGGTTCGTTTGTTGTTACACTCAAACACACTACAATCGGTATCACACAGATCAGCAATACTATCCCGGGCTCATTCAATCTGTATAACAATTACCCCAATCCGTTCAATCCGAATACCATCATCAATTTTGATGTTGCAAAGGCACAGAACGTTAAGATCAAGATATACAATTCTTTGGGTGAGCAGGTGAGTGTTATTGCTGACCAGTATTTTTCGCCGGGCAAATACAGCGTTGATTTTAACGCATCGAATCTTGCAAGCGGAATATACTTCTACGCATTGGAATCCGATAATGTGTTCCAGGTAAAGAGAATGGTTCTTGTAAAATAATATCTTGTAATATTGTATTTTAAAGGGAATGGCTATAAAAACCATTCCCTTTTTTGTTTAGTTGCCTCAAAAATTTGCCGCAAATTGGCTTTTTTATGAATTGAAAATATCTCAAAAAATGGTTATTTTTGTTTATAAAAGCTAAAAATAGAGAAATTACAGCCTTCGGGCTTAATGAACAAGAAAGGAAAGCTAATGAAGATCGCAGTTTGCGTATCGCAGGTTCCGGATACCACTACAAAAGTAAAAGTTGGGCCGGACGGAAAGTCAATTGACCCGTCAGGAGTAACTTATATTATAAATCCATACGATGAATTTGCAGTTGAGGCCGCGCTTCAGCTTAAAGAAAAAAATGGCGGAGAAACACTCGTTGTTTCAGTAGGCAAAGATTCAAACAAGGAAGCTATAAAAAAGGCGTATGCAATGGGTATTGAAAAAGGCATCCTGGTGAAGACCGATGTTGAAATGGATTCATATGCTGTTGCAAGGAATATTGCAGATGTTCTGAAAGATTTTGGAGCGGACATTGTTCTTTTCGGCAAGCAATCAATAGATTACGATGATTCACAGGTTGGCGGACTCGTTGCGGAAATGCTCGGGATCCCTTCGGTAAGTGTTGTGGTTTCATTGAATATCAATGGCAATAAAGCCGTTTGTGAGCGCGAAATAGAAGGCGGTAAGGAAGTAGTTGAAACATCACTGCCGGCAGCCATATGCTGCCAAAGGGGATTGAACAATCCGCGTTACCCCAATCTTAAGGGTATCATGCAGGCAAAATCAAAGGCTATCGAAGAAAAACAGCCGACATATACTGAAAATAAAACTGAAGTAATTACAATGACTCTTCCGAAACCCAAGCCCAAAGGCAAGATCGTAGGTGAAGACTCTTCAGCAGCAGCAGAACTGGTAAGATTATTAAGAGAGGAAGCAAAGGTAATATAATGAGCAAAATTCTTGCATTTATCGAATCACGCGATAATAAGATCAAAAATAACGGATTTGAAACTGCTTCAACGGCAGTAAAACTGGGCGCTGAGCTTGGCGCCGAAGTTGAAGCATTGCTAATTGGCAGCTCAATAAGCGCACTTGCTCCGGAATTAGGCGCTTATGGGATAAAAAAAGTTGTTACTGCTGAAAATGCAGAGCTCGAAAAGTACTCAACCACTGCATATACAAAGATAGTTGCTGACGCAGTTAAGGAAAGAGGCGCTGATATTGTGCTTCTATCCGCAACCGCAATGGGTAAGGATATCTCTCCGCGCCTCGCTGCAAAGCTTGAAGCAGGACTGATAGTAGACTGTACTGAGATCAAAACCGAGGGCGGGAATGTTATAGCTACAAGACCTGTTTATGCGGGTAAAGCATATATTGAAATGAAGGTGAATTCACCAGTTAAGATATTTACCCTAAGACCAAACGTATTTAAACCTGTTAAAGCCGATGGTGTCACCGCGGAAACCGAAGCTATGAATGTACAGTTAAGTGACTCTGACTTCGCTGTGAAGGTTAAAGAAGTTGTGGTAAGTAACGAAAAGCTTGATGTTACTGAAGCGAATGTGGTTGTTTCCGGCGGCAGGGGATTAAAGGCCCCCGAAAACTTCCACCTTGTTGAAGATCTCGCTAAGGTTCTCGGCGGCGCAGCAGGCGCGTCCAGGGCGATTGTTGATGCAGGCTGGAGACCGCACTCTGAGCAGGTTGGGCAGACCGGTAAAACTGTTGCACCATCTCTTTACATCGCAGTAGGTATCAGCGGTGCAATCCAGCATCTTGCTGGAATGTCTTCTTCAAAATGTATAGTGGCTATTAATAAAGATAAAGACGCGCCCATTTTTCAGATCGCAGATTACGGAATCATTGGCGATGCAGTTGAAATAATGCCTGTTTTAACAGAAGAATTTAAAAAGGTATTATCAAATTAGATTTTATTTCTTATATTGAAGCAAAACAAAGGAATTTTGAATGGATAACGATAAAGTTCAGGTCGATATACTTGGATTATCTCCAACCCCGGCACCGGGTGGCGGAGGATACGCACTTATATTAAAAGAAGTAGGTGGAGACAGGCGGTTACCTATTATAATTGGCAGCTTTGAAGCACAGCATATAGCCCTTGAGCTTGAAGGAATCAAGCCTCCGAGGCCGCTTACACATGACCTGATCAAGAATATCATCGAACAAATGGGTTTTTCGGTCTCTTACGTGTATATAAACGAGCTGAGAGACGGCACTTTTTTTGCGAAGATCAAAATGGATGTTGGCAGCGTTGATGAAGTTGATTCCCGTCCATCTGACGCTATTGCTCTCGCACTCAAGTTCGCTGTACCCATATTTGTTTCAGATGAGGTTATGAATGAAGTTGCGTTCGTGCCTGATAAAGATGGTGTAGAAGACCCAGGCGTTGAAGATGACCTGTTTAAACAGACAGAAACCACCGAACCGGCTGAAAATGTGAAGGACCCGCACACCCGCAAGATGAATAAGCTGCAGGGTGACTTAAAATCCGCAATAGAAAGCGAAGATTACGAAAAAGCCGCTTCTATCAGGGATGAGATCAAAAGACTTGAATTAAGCAGATAATTAAACTGGAAATTAACACTGAAAATGCCTGTGACAATACAGGCATTTTTGTTATGAACACTAACCTGTAATAATGAATCTTGCAATAGATATTGGCAATAGTTTTGTCCATTTTGGAGTTTTCAGGGGTAAACTGCTACTGGAATGCAAAACTGTATCAGGTAAGTCCATTCCTGCGCTCAAAGGGACTTTGAGGCGCCTTATAGCTAAGCATGATTTGGCACAAATTGGTATTGCGAGTGTTAATCCTAAATCAGAAACTATAATTAAGAAAAATATTCCAACGCATTTTAGGAAACACGCAGTAACCATCAATAATAAAAGTAAATTACCGATAACTATTAAAGTAAAGAATAGCGGAACGCTTGGAGCTGATCGTATCTGTAACGCGGTATATGGACATCTGAAAGCCGTCGGAAAAAGCTCCTTGATTATCGATCTGGGAACTGCTAATACATACGATCTGGTGCTTAAAAACGGTAACTTTGTGGGTGGAATTATTGCTCCCGGATTATTCACAAGCGCTTTGGCGCTTAATAAAAATACTGCCAAGCTGCCGTTTATAAGTATTGAAGGCTCCCGAGTGCGGGTTCCGCTTATAGGCAAAAACACCAGGGAGGCGATATCATCAGGACTCTTGAATTATATGCTGTTCGCCACTGAAGGCATCGTGACAGCGGTAAAGAACCAATACGGTCGAAATTTTGAGGTTTTTTTGACTGGCGGAAGTGCCCCATTGATTGCTAAAAAAGTCAATTTTGAGCATAAGCTTGTACAAAATACAGTACTTGAAGGCATAAATATGATAATTAACCACAACAGTTTATGAAAATACTCACTGAAAACCATTTTTTTAATACGAAAGGGGATTGTGATATAGTTAACGTTACTGATATACTGTTGGAATCCCTTGCTAAAACTGCGATCAAGAATGGAAATGTTACAGTGTTCGTAGTTGGCTCAACGGCCTCTGTTAGCACGATTGAATACGAGCCGGGTCTGATGAAAGATCTCCCTGAAATACTCGAGAAATTCATCCCCACCGGCAAAAAGTACCATCATAATGCAACCTGGGGCGACCATAACGGACATGCGCATCTGCGCTCTACCTTATTTGGCTGCTCGCAAACAATACCCATTGCAAATGGTGAGCTTCTGCTTGGCACATGGCAGCAGGTAATACTTATCGATTTCGATGAAAGGCCAAGAAATCGTAAAGTTATATTTCAGTTTATTGGTGAATGACATCAAAGAAGGAGAAAATACTTCTTTTTTCGTTGTTTATCTTCTGCATCGCTATAAGGCTGGCTTTTATAGCACAAAAGAACCTTTGGTTTGATGAAGTTTTTTCATGGCATCTCAGCTTAGCTTCTTTTTATGATATCATTGTCCGTACTGCTAATGATATTCATCCGCCTCTGTACTATTTCACTCTTAAGATATGGAATTTTCTGTTTGGTGATTCAGTAGCATCGATGAGGCTTCTTTCAGCTTTGTTTACTTCTGGTGCGATATTCTTTTTGTACCCGGTTTGCAGACGATTTATGGATCCATTCCAGTCATTGCTCGTGATTCTCCTGTATTCGCTTTCACCTCTCAATCTGTATTATTCCCAGGAAGTCCGTATGTCTGCGATGAACCTGTTCCTGAATCTCGGTTCAATTTACTTTCTTTTGAAGCTTACAGATAACATCCCGACCTCAGGAAAGTTTTACAAAGACCGCATAGCCATATTTTACATTATTTTCACCGCTGCGGCAATATATACGCACTACTTCTCGTTCTTCATATTAATTGCGGAGCTGGTATTTATTCTTTACTCCTACATACGTTCACCGCGTGAGCTCAGAACATTCATATACATACTTGCTGCCATTGCAGTATTGTACCTTGTTTGGGTACCGGATCTGCTTACGCATATGACAAGGGGACAGTCATGGCGCAGCCCGCAGGTCCTTCCTGCAGTATTTGATGAATATCTGAACTACTGTAAAGATCTAAGCATGGGCCTGTATTACTACTATGCCGACTACAGGGTGGTTGAATACCTCAAATATATCATTTACTTCATTTTCACAGTGTCTGTGGCATCTGTATTTATAAAACGCAGACCGTTTGCAAACAAATACCTTAACCTGGTCTTACTTGCGGTTTTTGTGCCGCTGTTACTGGCTGGATTGCTCTCCTTTAATCAAAAGATAGAGTTTTACAGATACCTCAGCATACTTGTACCGTATATTTCAATTTTGGTTGTGTATGGATTGATGAATTCGGTTTACAGGCCGGCGGGAATCGCAATTCTGATAATTTTTATGGTGATAAATATCTACGGCATAAAGACGCATTTCAATTTCAATTTCAAAAATGATGATTACCGTGCACTGATATCTGATATCGAAGCAAAATTCACGCCCGGTGAACGTATATATGTTGAGCCGCATTACAACGGCTGGGTTATAGACTATTACAAAAAACAGGAACATCTGAAGCTGCCGGGTCCCGCTTTTGTTAGATACGGATGGGGAGAGATTATGGATTCGATCAATGTACAAAAGCCTGTAAGCTTCTGGGTTGTTCTTGATTACAGCGCAGTAGATACATCAAAATATTCAACTTACCGCAGCGAATTGAATTCCCGGTTTAAAGAAGTTTACAAAAATACATTCCATTTGTTCCCCGCAAAAGTTGAGCTGTATAGGTTTACAAATTAACATAAAAAAGCCGGTTAATTTCTTAACCGGCTTTATTGATCATGAGTTAAGATTTTAAGCTTCTACGGCTTCCTTATTCATTTTTTCCGCATTTGAATTACCGTTTTGGTTCAGCGGCTGGTTTGATTTCTCAGCCGGCTTAACTTTGCTAAGATCGATCTCAACTGCGTTAGAGTTCAGGCTGCCGTTGTGATACTTGCCTGTGCCCTGGTTCTTATGGATAACATCAAGCCTTTCCTGCAGTTCATATTGCTTTCTGATCTTCTGTTCGAATTCTTTCATCTTTTCTTCGATTGTCAATATCTTCTTTTCCTTCGCTACCATATCTTCCCTGTAACGTTTCAGGAAGTAATGGATGGTCTCAACACGTATTTTGATCGAGCCGGTAGGCTTATTTTCATCGATATCTTTAAATGAGAAATAAGGCGTACCGCTATCGGATACTATCTCTTCGATCACAGTATATATCGGCGCATCGTGTCCGCATTTGAATGATGAAAGCTCAAGTGCAACAAGGTTTGGATGCCTTGCGGTATATTTGGCTGCCCATACCTTGCGTGTTGTGTTTTCACTGTATGAGTTTTTCCAAACATCCCTAACATCCATTCCGCCCTTTATGATACCCGCCTTCACCTCATCGCCGAACAGCTTTTCAAGGATATCATCATCCGTTGGAAGGGCATCCTGGTTAAATATTGGATAGCCGAGCTTCTGGAATTCCTCGAGTATTTCATGGTTAAGGCCCGGATCATTGTGATAAGGCCTAGCAAGCACTACGATACCGATCTTGTTATCTTTTTCAAGTTGTTCCAATGCCTCGCGTGCTTTTTTGCGCATATTCACGGTGAATTTCTCCAGTGCTTTATATGCTTCTTCAACTGCGAGATCATTTTCTTCACGGGTCAAGCCCAGCTTCGGTCCCCATTCATCGAACATCTGCTTAGCGCAGAGCTTTGGCTCTGTCATATATAGGTACGTGTTAACGTACTCGATGCCAGCTTCTTTGAACATATCGCTTTCTTTTATGAACGCGGCTTTTGCAGATTCAGAAGTTGCTGTAACTGTCGGGCACGCATGATGCTGCTGCGCATAAATGAAGTCTGACGGAATAGTATCCACGATAGGGAGGAAGATATAATCAATTTTCTTCTTCTTGTGGATCTTATAGATCAGGTTGTGAATATGCGGTATACCTATCTTCGAAGGGAAACACGGGTCAATTGCGCCGCGTTTTGCGCCTTCTTTATACAATTCTTCACTGGTGTATTCTGAATATACGATGTTGCCGGGGTTGATACCAACGGCTTCAAAGTAACCTGTGAAAAACGGGGTATGAGCATACATATTAAGCACTCTTGGGATCGCAATAACAACCTTGTTGCGCTTGTTTGTCAGCTCTTTGCGTTTTTCATATTCTTCTTTAGCCTTCTTATTGAAGTTCAGCTTTAGCTGCTCTATTTTTGAAAGCTCAGGAACCTGATGGGTTACTTTTTTCGGCATCTGTGATTTCCATACCTCAACTGCGGCAAATTCAACAAGGTTTGGAGTTATATCTTTTATAGCATCCAGTCCCTTTTTAATATCCTTCATCGAGCTAAGGTCTTCAACTGTTCCTTTTTCGCAAGTCGCAATGATAAGCCTCTGAGTTCCGTCAACAATTGGTATCTTTGAATCAGGGTTCACTATTTTATCTTTCGGGAATTCAATTGAAAGATCTTTTACGTATGGAATAGCCTTTTCGTCGGTCGCCACATCGATAAATGTTCTGAGGCATTTATTTTTACAGAAGTAACATCTAGTCTTTTCATCCCTTGTTGTTTTGAAAACGATCTTTGAAACCTTATCCAGACCTATGAAATTGGTTCTCATGCCGTTTTCATACAGTCTTGCAGCTTCAATTCCGCAGCCAATAGCTCCGGCCTCGCCGGTGTGTTTGTGAACAAACACATTAGGCTCAATTCCGCTGCCCTTGAACCTGTCGGTGATGAAATCCACCTGGGTCTTAACAGCAGCCATATTATGCTGAGTACCGCCCTGGAGTACAAAATTTTCTCCAAGTTTAGCGAGGTTGGGGATCTGCGATACATACAGCCAGATATTTTTTGGCAGCACATTTGCAAGTCCCGCCATGATCTCTTCCGGCTTCCATCCCTGCCGCTGGAAATCAACAATATCGCTTTGCATGAATACGGCACAGCCGTAACCGAAGGTGGGATACTGTTTTGCCGAAAAAGCTATATCCGCAAAGTCCTCGACTGCATAGCCGAATCCCTGTGCCGTTGACTGCAGGAAGTAACCGTTACCTGCTGAGCACTGTGTGTTCAGCTTGAAATCAGTTACGCGGCCCTGGTCAAGGATGATTAACTTAATATCCTGTCCGCCTACATCTACGATCACATCAGTATCGGGGTAGAAGTGAACTGCGGCCTGTGTATGCGCGACAGTTTCAACCAGCGCAACATCGCCATGCAATACATCTTTCAAAATGTCTTTCGCATAGCCTGTTGTGCCTATCCCGAGTACTTCGAGAGTTGCGCCCTGTGCTTCTACCTGGTCGCGCAGTTTCTGCAGAATCTCAATGGTATCTTCTATTGGATTTCCCTTGGAAAGCTGGTAAGCTTTAACAAGCACCTGCTTATCAAGCGAAATTAGCGCAGCCTTGGTGGAAGTAGAACCGCCGTCAAGCCCGATAAATCCTTTTACAACTTCACCCGGTGTGAACTGCGCCGGAGTGAATTTTGGTATCTTATATTTGTCTTTAAAGCTGTCTAATTCGTCGGCATCTTTATACAATCCGCCGCCGCCTGAAAGCTTCATTAACTTCTTCTTTTCTTCAGCCCTGCCAACATTGATGTAATACTCAAGGTCTGCAAAGCCTTTGTATAAACCGATTTCGGGCTCTTCTTCCTTGCCGTACTCTATTGCGCCAATAGCTGCGAAGTACTGAGCGTTATCAGGTACCCTTATCAGGTTCTCAATAGGCTCGTTTTTATCATATGGAACATTCCTTTCATCCCACATCTTGGGAATGTTTGCTCTCCAGCAATCCATCATTCCCTTAATGTAGCAGTTTGGTCCGCCAAGCAGCAGTACTTCCGGCCTGAGCGTATGCCCTCGCGTTAACACCGAAAGATTCTGCTGGATGATCGATTCAAAAAGGCTTGCCATAAGCTCATCGGCGGGTACACCGGATTTCTGCAATCCGTTAATATCAGTTTCTGCAAATACACCGCATTTACCTGCAACAGGGTGGAGCTTCAGGCCGTAATAGCCCATATTGCAAAGCTCTTCCGCGGGAATCTTGAGCTTGGCATTTATCTTGTCGATAACCGCACCTGTGCCTCCGGCACATTTGTCGTTCATCGATGGGATTTTTTTCTTCTTGCCTGTTTCAGGATCTTCCTTGAACACAATGATCTTCGCATCCTGTCCGCCAAGCTCTATTACTGAAAGTGTCTTCGGGTAGAACTTCTCAACGGCAAGTGATACAGCATTTACTTCCTGCACGAATTTTGCGCCAAGGAACCTGCCGATATTGCTTCCGCCTGAACCGGTTATGAATATTCTGGCTCCCTGCATAGCATCATTGCCGAGAGTTTCATGAATATTCTTCAGCAGTTCGAGCGATTTCTCAGGCTGCTTGGTATCATGCCTCTGGTAATCAGACCACAATATTTTATCGTTATCGATATCCATCACAACGGCTTTAACTGTTGTTGAACCGACATCAAAACCGATATAAAGAGGTGATTTGCCCGTATTATTTGGTTGGTTTGTCATATTTTTGTGATAATCAGATTTATTTCAACTTTAAGTTTAAGCCTTTGCTGCTTCTGTTTTTACTACCGGCTTAATACCGTCTTTCTTCATTTTAGCCGCCACATCAAGAACGAAATTAGCAGCAACGCCAATCACTCCTTTTTTATGCGCTACCTGGTAGAAAGGCCTTTGAAGCTCATCATTTGCTTCAACATATGCTTTGATCTCTTCGATAGTGTAGCCTGTTTCATCAAGGCATTTCTTGAACTCAAGCTTGGCTTTAGCTTTTGCTTCACCAAGAGCCATCTGTACCCTTGAGTGAGCGTTTACATCGCCTTCGCCTGAAGTTTCGATAGGTATGAATATCATATCTTTGAACATTGATGTAACCGCCGACTGAACGCCATCTGACTGTGTTGATGGCATACAACCGAAAGGTTTTAATGAAAGCACCATGTGGCAAAGATCTTTGTTCACATAATAAATGTTCTTCGCGATCTCAAGATGACCTTCGCCGCCTTCAACCCTTGAATTGTAGAACGGGTGGCCCAGCCTCTGCATTTCAAGCTGGCTTGCAAGCTCATGCGGCATGCCGTTGAATACTTTCCTGATCCTGTTATACTCGCGGTCAAAAACGCTTTCAGCAATTGAAAGAATTGTAACCGTTTTTTTATAGTCTGTTAAGTTCTTCAGTTTCTTTAATACCTGGAAAGATTTCGGAGCTTCTTCGCCTTCCTTGATGCCTTTCCTGTCATGGTACATGTTTTTAGCCTGGTGAAGCATGTAAAGAATCCATGTTGCTATAGGCTCAACTAAAAGCTGCGCGCCTTCGCGTTCGAGGAAGGGGAACATGTTGAAGTTTCCGTCGCCCTCGGTCGTCTGTGCCCAGAATTCACCGGTTACTTTGCAGATCGGTTTTACACGGGTCCTGTCAACTTTAACTTCATTGAACTTATTGCGGATATCAGTAAGTGTTTCGATGTAATAGTCGCTCATTACCTGGTCAACAAACCTCTGTATATAGTTCGAGCCGGGTACTTTGCTGAGAAATGACCCCATCTTCGAATTGAAATCGAAGTACTTCTTCGTTTTCATTCTTTCATACATCATATCCATGCACTCTTCAAGAACTTTATCAGTCTGGCCGGGAACAACCTCAAACGGCCTGATCTGGTATGCAACATCATTAATGATATCGCCAATGTTCATAGCGTTTAAGATCCCAAGGAAGAAGTCGAGGTTCATTTCTAATCCTGCTTCCATTTCATCCTGTTCCAAACCGCCTGTCTGCTGGAATATCAGCACTCTGAAGCCGTCAAAGCCTGAATTCCTGAGCGCCAGCCTGTACTCGGCTTCATACATACCGAAGCGGCACGGACCGCATGCGCCTGCTGTGAAGAATACATATTCGTTAATGATCTCTTCTTTTGTCTTTCCGCCTTTTTCAAGCTCCTGCAGGTACTGCACTAGGTTACCTACGGTGAAATAAGTGGGATTGCATTGCCCGTTGTTGCCATACTCTTTGCCAAGCTGGAAGGCCTTCTTATTTGGTGTTGGGATCTCACTGGCTTTGTAGCCTAAACCCTGAAGAACACCTTTCACAAGTTTCTCATGCTTCCAGGTTAGACCGCCGAACAGTATTGTTGTATTTGCGCGCTGGTCTTTTGTGAAAGTGTTTTCAAGCGGTTTTTTGAAATGGTCGATGCGTTTAGCCTCAACGCCGTATTCCTTTTCAAGGCGCATCCTTTCTTCAAGCAGGAGGCGCTGGATTTCAGCTTCCTTGCTCTCAGTTTTCTTCAGGCTGATGCCAACAGGTGCACTTACCGTGTTGGTATCTTCGTTTTCTTTTTGATATCCCATAGCTTTACCCTTCCTTTAGGTTTTACTGATTAGGTATTATTGATTATTTAAACTTATAATTTGTCTTTTTCTATTATTTCAGCACATCTTTTGCCGCTTTTTACAGCGCCTTCTATCGTTGAAGGAAGCCCTGTATCTGTCCAGTCGCCTGCCACAAGCAGGTTTTTTATCTTTGTGCGGTTTTGCGGCCTGTTATTAAGCGAATCTGTATCAGGTACTATCGTGGCCCGCATTTCTTTAAGTACCCGGGTTGAAACTACTTTTACTCCGCCATACAGGGGAATACACTCTTTTAGCTCTCTTATAGCAAGCTCTGCTATTTCTTCTTTTGGCTTTTCTGCGGTCTTAGCGGCTGCGCTGATAACCACACAAACCTGGTCTTCCTTCACCCTGAAAACCCACTGGGAGTTTGTCCCAAGCAGACCTAAAAACCGGCCATTAATTACATCTGTTATAGCCCGGTCGAACTTTATGTGTATATTCACGATTGGTGAATATTTGAGGTTAAGCTTGCTTTCAAATACTTCATCAAAGTTATCAGCAAACAATCTTGGCACTTCGAAGAACGGTGCTGTACATACGAAGTAGTCACTTTTAAGCTCCGTGCTATCTTCAAATATTACGGAAGTTACTTTGTTATCTTTAATGCTGAATTCACTTGCAGCTTTGCTTACGTGAACGGTACCCTTTTTATTGTTCAGGTATTCCCGCGCCGGTTCTGAAAATACTTCATTCAGAAATCCGATTGGCAGAACCAGTTCCGAGCCGCCTTTTTCTATGAAGCCGCGCATGATCATCTGCGCAAAGAGCAGGGCAGATGTGTTCTGCGGTTCTGCGTTGAAGACCGCGATTATGAACGGTTTCCAGAACATTTCGATAACGCCCTTCGTCTGACCCGTGAGCTCAAAAAACCTGTCAGTATTAATACCAGCAAGCTCTTTTTCGGGCCATTTCGACTTTTTAATCCCGTTTACCAGCCTAATCAGAGCGAGCTTATCCTTCAAGCCGATAGCCTTATATCCCATTATTCCGCCGGCAAGATGCAGCGGGGGAGGGAGGCTTGAAGCTTTAAGCGAGTACCTGCTGCCTGTGGAATCAGCAAATTCAACATTAAGCTGTTTCTGGAAGCTGAGCTTATCGTATGAGCCAATGGTTTTGAGCAGCGCAAACGTTTCTTTGTACCAGCTTGCGAGAATATGCTGACCGTTATCTATAACTCCGCCAAATTGTTTATCAAAGAACGAGTATGTTCTGCCTCCCAGCTTCGGTGAGGCTTCAACAAGTGTTACTTCAAATCCTTTTTCTGCCAAAAAAACCGCTGCTGAAAGTCCGGCAATTCCGCCGCCAATAACACAAACACTTTTTCCTTTTCCGCTTTCAGCCATATTTCAGTATATTCAGCAATGGTGATACCAAAAAACTATTAAGCCAGCCTGTATTTAACAAATACGCCAAATGTATAATACAGCTTTTTAAGCTTTGATACCTTGGCCTTTTTCGAAAATACGTTGTAATTCATCTTTTCTATTTTCTCTAAGATATTAAAATATATCTTCTGCATGATGCGGGCTGGGAAGAGCGACTTCCTGTCTTCCTTTACAAACGACTGGTTTGCTTTCTCGAAATACTCCCTGGCACGCTTGCATTCAAACTTCATCAGTTCCACAAATGAATCATTATACTTAAAGCTCATAAGGTCCGCTTCTGAGTAGCCGAATCTTTTCAGGTCTTCCTCCGGAAGGTATATCCTTCCGTTTAGCGCGTCGAATTTAATATCGCGGAGTATATTTGTGAGCTGCAGCGCTATTCCTAAATTCACCGCGTATTGCTTTGCGTTTTCTGTTTTGTAGCCGAATATCTCAATGCACATCAATCCAACAGTCGCAGCCGCGCGGAAGCAATACTGGTAAAGGGTGTTGAAATCTTTGTACCTGGAAACCTGCAGATCAGCTTCCATTCCTTTTATGAGCTCAAAGAAAGGCTCAACGGGAATATTGAATTTCCTGATTATCCTGTTTACCTGGTTAAGCAAAGCATAGTCTGAGCTTCCCGCCAGCGCCTTTTCGAACTGGTTCTTCCACTCACGGATCTTTCTGAACTTCAGCTCAACGGATTCCTGTTCATTATCCACAATGTCATCGGTCTGCCTGCAAAACGCATATACTGTATTTATTGCCTCGTACTTCTCCTTAGGAAGCAGGGAGAAGGAATACAAAAAATTCGTTTTGCTTTTTTGCGTTATGTCTATGTGTTCGTTTGACAAATGTTCCAGTGATGTTAGATATAGTCTTGCTTTAAATTTACTCTGCTTATTTTCACCTCACCCCGCCTATCGGCACCCCTCTCCTCGCAGGAGAGGGGATTGGGGGTGAGGTTCTCACGCTTTACCTAGATTCTTGAACCTAAAAAAATCTTTATTTTATCAAACCCTGAAATCCTGGGTCGTTGATTTAATACGTTGTAGTTAATTTCTTCAATCTTTTTTAAGATCGTTGTGCCGCTGCTCCATGTCAGCTTCAACTCCTTAGATAGCTTCTTAAGCTCTTTATCTGCTGCTGCTGTCAATTGGATCAGTTTCTTTCCTTCATCAAATATCTTCTTTGTGCGTTCAACTTCAAATTTTATCAGTTGGCGGAAGTTTTCATTTTCCTGTTTCATTTCGAGCTCTGTATAGCTGTAGTCAAACTGTATCATATCGTCTTCGGGGAGGTATATCCTTTGTTTTCTCAGGTCAACCTCAACATCCTGCCAAAAGTTCGTAAGCTGCAAAGCTGTGCATATCTTATCTGAATATTTAAAGAACTCTTCATCATGGCAGCCGAATATCATCAAAACAAGCCTGCCAACCGGGTTCGCTGAGTTTTTGCAGTATTCCAGAAGCTCATCGAACCTTTTGTATCGCTGCTTCATTACATCCTGTCTGAATGCATTCAGCAGGTTCTCCAGCGGCTCTATCGGGATGCGGTTATCTTCAACTGTTTTTGCGAGCGCTATAAAAATGGGGTCATAAGCCTTACCGCCGTAACAATCCTTGAGCTTTCCGTTCCATTCGTCTAAAAGTGCCAGTCTTTTAGCTGCCCCGCCTTCTATGCCTTCTTCGTCGGCAAAGTCATCAGCCGCTCTTGCGAATGCGTATATGGCATATACATATTTCCGTTTCTCCTTTGGAAGCAGGAGGGAGGCAACCGGAAAGTTTTCATAATGCCCTTTTGCGATCTGTTCGCAGTATTTAAAAGAACTGTCTATCAGAGTATCCCGCATGTGTTATAACATTTGAATTCTATGTGTCAACATAAAATCATTAATGTAACTTATGCCGCCCGTGCCGGGTATAGGTCATACGGCAGGAAGGCAGGTAACTGTACTTTTTATTGATTTATATTAGAAGTGTTGACGTCCTGAGATAAGTATTTTTAGAGCGCCAAAGTGAAATATTTGCTGAATCAAGGATACTGTATGTCATAAAATCGATCTTTGAGTTAACAGACCTTGACAAGTACTTAATCAGTGAGTGGAATGAAATTCCCGACCTTTTATAGATCAGGGCAAAAAGAAGTATTATGAATCCGGATGAATTTGAATTGGCGGGATCGTTCGGGTTGTAAAAAAATGCCAGCCATATCATTGAAACAGCGGTCAGAATTATCATCCAGAAACGTGTATTGTAAGATGCCGTGTGAGGAGAAAGCTTCTTCCAGTAAAGCTGATTGCAAATCTTACGGTAGAATTCCATGGTCAGAAAATTGTTGAGAATCCAAACAAGATTCGTGAGGAACCTGCTTTTAAGAAACAGCTTTATTTGAAGATAGTAGTTCAAATTTTTGTCGATTTTATACGTAAAGTTAAGGATATATGTTTGAAATGTCAATTAAATCAAAAATTTAATCTATACTAAAGTGTACAGATGAAAATTACAAATTACTGCTGAGTGTTTAGAAAAGATAAAAATCATATTTTTTCAAGATTAGTATGAGTTTTATCTGATTCAATATTGCCGGTGTTCCTTGTACCGGCAGGTTCGAACAGCATAACTTCAACTTCCTCGCGAGCGAAAGGGCGGTGTTCAACACCCCTGGGTACGATGCAGAATTCACCTTCAGCAAGCGATACAATACGGTCACGGAACTCAAGATCAAATCTGCCTGAAATTACAAGGAACATCTCATCCTCATTTTCATGATGATGCCAGTCAAACTCTCCCTTAAACTTAACCAGCTTAACATGCTGACCGTTCAGCTCACCAACGATCTTAGGCTTCCAGTGTTCATTGAACAACGATAACTTTTCTTTCAGATTAACTTTGTGCATGAGGTAATTTAAGTGAGGAAGTTTATAGAAATGCAGACACGAATTGCACTAATTTCACAAATTAATTGATTAGTATTCTCCAATTTTTCAAATCATAATCATAAGAAATAACGGATCCAATCTAAGGAAACTATGAGGATTTGCAAAGATACTCTTAGTTCATATAGATTCGTTAAGCACAATTCGTGATTATTCGTGAAATTCGTGTCGAGTCTTTTGTCTTTTCAACTACTCGTATCTTAATGCATCAATTGGATTCAGCTTTGCAGCCTTGAAAGCAGGGTAGGTGCCGAATAAAATTCCTATAAGAGAGCAGACAATAAGTCCGATCATCACCCAATCATACGGTATGCTTACAGGGAAATTGAAAATTGCGCCAAGCAGGTTGCCAACCCCTATACCAACTGCGATACCGATCAATCCGCCAAGCTCACAAAGCAAAATAGCTTCGAAAAGGAACTGCGTCAATATATTGCTCCGCTTAGCCCCAATTGCCATGCGGATACCAATTTCCTTGGTACGTTCTGTAACCGTAACAAGCATAATATTCATAATGCCTATGCCTGCGGCAATGAGAGAGATAAACGAAATCACACCCGCACCGTATTTGAAATATACCGTAAAATTGTTCGCTTCGCGAACGAGTGATTCATTCGACCATATCTCAAAATCATTTTCTTCACCCGGCGGGACTTTTCTTATTTGCCTCATGAGCCCTATGACTTCTTCTGTAGTCTCATCGAGCTGTGCCTTGCTGTATGCGCTCACTGTTATATTTATGGAACGGTCTTTGCGTACTCCGTAGATCTTATCCATTGTATATAATGGGATAAGCACAATGTTATCCTGGCTTTGACCCAGATTTTCTCCCTTAGCCGTAAGTACGCCAATGATTGTGAAGCGGTTGCCGTCTATTTCAATTTCTTTATCCAGCGGGGAAGTGAAGGGGAAAAGCTTATCGACTACTTCCATTCCAACAACTGCGATGTTGCGTGTTGACTTAACTTCTTCTTCGGTAAAGAATCTGCCTTCGCTTAAAGTGTGATTATTGGCCGGCAAAAACTCCGTTGTAACGCCTCCAAGCTGGAAGTTGGGATTCGTTTGTCCCGCGCCGTATTTAACAGTCTTTCCACCGGACCAGTCTTCGAGTCCGACAAGCTTTGGCTGTACAGCAAGCTCTTTAAGCCTGTAGCCTTCTTCGATAGTTATGGGTTTGCGCTTTTCATACTTGCGCCATTTGCCCGGACCTGAAACAAATGTTGCCGGCCATTTCTGCACCTGGAAAGTTGATGTACCAAGCTGGCTTAAGCCGCTATCTATACCTTTCTGCAATGCGTCTAGAAGTGTCATTACTCCAATAATGGAAAATACACCAATGACAATGCCAAGCAGCGTTAACGAAGCGCGAAGCTTGTTGCCGCGTATCGAATTGAGGGCCGAAATGAGCGCTTCCTTGAGATTCATTGTTATGTACTTTTTACTTTGCCGCGCAGGCTCTTTTTAATGCTTTTAATTCGTGTCTTTTCTGATTCTTTGGTATCTGCAGTATCTGCCTTCTTCTTAGCTTTTTTCCTGCGAATAAGAAGCTGCGCCGTTGCCGTTGATTTAAATACTGCCATGATAAATTTTTGTTTAGTGAACAAAATCAAAGTGATCTGTGTCCTTTACTCCACAGACTGGAATGGCTGTGCTATTAATATTCCACAGACAGGAATGTCTGTGCTACTATTCTATTTCTACTTCAAATAAAAATCGCGTGTAAATACAAACTGGTCTGTTTCAAATGCGCACAGGTATCTGCCCGGGGGATAGTCACAGTCACCAGTTCTGCAAAAAACCATTTCCCATTTCACCCTGTAAACACCCGGCTTCAAGGTCTGATCGTTTATCAGGTATATTATCGTATTCCCGCTTGTATCAGAAACCGAAAGACTCAAGGTTGTCTTTGCGGGAATATCAAGATCAACCCTTATCACATTTTTCGTCTGGAACTTATCCAGCTTGATAATTACATCCGATATGTTGTACTCCGTGGGTACATCCTTTTTCGTCCTGCGGATAACAACATCGCTGGTATCTTTATCGATTATCTGCGAATTCACGCAAACATCAAAGAACAAAAAAACAATTAGTATCAGAATTTTCAAACAACTTTTATGTATATATAACATCCGCAATCTACGATCCGAATCATGCATATCATTATCTGTCTGTTAGTATAGACATTGCAGACTCATCTTGTTTTGAAAATTTATTATGATTTGAAAGCCTTACAAGCTCTTCAAAATCTCTGTTAATCAAAGCTTCCTTCTTTTTCCTTGACCATTTCTTGATCCTTCTTTCTGCACAAAACGCATCATAATAGTTTTCGAAACCTTCTGAATAGACAAGCTTGACCGGCATTCTTTGTCGCGTGTAACTGCCCCCTAATCCATTGTTGTGCTCGATAATTCTTCCTTCAAGATTTTTGCTCGTGCCCGTATAATATGAATTGTCGGCGCATAACAGAATATAAAGATGTATTTTAACCATTCTATTCCTTTTTTTGCTTCCAGAGGAGTTTGTACCTAAGAAAACTCTCATCCCGAGCTTGTCGAGGGATCTTTAATCTCACCCTTCGACAGGCTCAGGGTGAGAGAACCTTTTTGTTTCAGGAAAATTCTCATCCCGAGCTTGTCGAGGGATGGTTTTCTTCACACCTCATTAAGATTACCCTTCGACAGGCTCAGGGTGAGAAACAGTTTTTAAATTCAAGAAAACTCTCATCCCGAGCTTGTCGAGGGATATTTAATCTCACCCTTCGACAGGCTCAGGGTGAGAAAATGCCGTTACTCATACCTCAATGCATCAACCGGGTCAAGCTTTGAGGCAGAAAGAGCAGGGAAGAAGCCTGCCACAACACCTGCAAATGCTGAAATTATCAACGCAAGCGCTATTACCCAAAGAGGCATAACCGTTGGCAATAGGAATGCGTCAATTATCAAGCTGATCGGGAACGCAATACCAAGCCCGATGACACCGCCAACGATACAAATTGTCATTGCTTCGATCAGGAATTGCAGCATAATGGTAACTCTCTTCGCTCCAATTGCTTTGCGGATGCCAATCTCCTTTGTTCGCTCCTTTACCGAAACGAACATTATGTTTGCTATACCAATAGAGCCGACAATTAATGAAAGCAGCGTGATTGCCGTACCAATCGTTTTAATAAGTCCGGTAAGCGATTCATACGTCTGCTTAAACGCTTCCTGCTGGTTAACTCCAAAATCATCTTTACCGCCTACGGGAATCCTCCTTGCGCGTTTCATAACAGCGCGTACTTCCTCCTTGGTGTCTTCCATAGCGTCAACACTCGGCGCTTTTACGTTTATCGTAAGCGATCTCCTTGTACCGAACAGCTTAAAGAACTTGTTTATTGGGATGATAATCCGGTTATCCAGACTAAACAGCCCAAGCATGCTTCCCATTTTTGCATATGTACCGATTATCTTAAAATTGTGGCCGTTGATCTGTATAACTTTTCCGATAGGGTCAACCCCTGCAAAGAAAGATTCCTTGATATCGTAACCAATAACTGCGACTGCCCAGCCGCCGTCTGATTCACGTTTTGTGAAGAATCTGCCATCATCTACTTCCAGGCCCAATGTGCGCTGATACTCTTCAGTTGTTCCAAATATTGGAATATTTTCGCTGGTAAAATCCTGGTAGGTTACTAATCCTGCAGTGCCAACGGTAGGGCAAATGGATTCGGCATTATTCATGTTTTCGGCGAAGTAATTATAATCCTGCATGTTGATATCACGCCTGTTGCGGTATGTATCCCAGTCATCTTTGCCAAACCATTCGAATTTCTGGATATAAAGAACATCTGCTCCAACAGCAGAAATGCTCTTTTCAAATGCGCGGTTTATGCCTTCTATTGCTGTTTGAAGTATTGTCACGGTTGTAATACCAATTACAATTCCCAGAGTTGCCAGAAAAGACCGCACCTTATTTGCCCTGATGGAGTTGAGGGAAATAACGACGCCTTCTTTTATTTCAGTGAAGATAGTCAATTTTTATTTGTACTTAGAAAGCTCATTCTTAATTTTTCCGTCCATTGCTTCCTTAAAGTCATAATCATAATCAATATCCAGCGCCTTATCAAAATTCTTCTGTGCTTCAGACTTGTTGCCAAGCTTCAGGTAAGCCCTTCCGATCTGGAAATACGCTTCGGGCACCAGCCATTTCTCATTTTGTGGGTTAAGCTGCAAATTCATCTTAAACTGCTCAATAGCCTTGTTATAATCCTTTTGCTTTGAATAAAGCTGTCCCAGTCCCTGGTTTATCTGCGCTTTTATATCATCGTTATAGGTCTGGCCTGCTGCCAGAAGCGTTTTATAATCATTGGCGGATTCAGTAAGCCTTCCAACAGCTCGATTATTATCGGCAACTATAAGCAGTGAATCTGTCTTAGTTAAGGGGGCAGACTGGCGTTCCTTAAGCTTTCTAAGCCAGTATTTTTCCCATTCGTTGTCTTCCTTAAAATCAGTTCTGGCTTTATTGTAATATTCCATCGCTCCACTGCGGTCACCTGAAAATTCAAGCGATACGCCAATACTGTACAGCCTGTTATTCAGATTCTCATCCTTTGTAAGATAAGTTATGTAACGCTTCCCGTAATCTGAAGCTTTATCATAAATGTTCATTCTAAAGTATGCAGTGCTGAGAGCGCCATATGCCGTACGGAAAATTATCTCTGAATCCTTGCCTTTGTTATACTCCAGAGACTTCTCATAAGCCTCAATGGCTTCATTCATTTTATCCTGCTGTGAAAGCAAGCCGCCTGTAAGCATCCAAACAGCCGGACTCTGCGGGTACCTGCTCTTAAGCTGCTGTGCATATGTTTCAGCTTCAGGATATTTTTCTTCTCTCCATGATAGAAGGGTAAGGTAAAACTTTGCCTCGCTCGATGTGTAAGTCCCTTTTTCTGAAGCCTGCTTCAGCAAACGCTGTCCTTCATCACGGTTGCCGGAAAAGCCTAGTATATCCGTAAGCCACTGCAGTTTGCGGGGTATAAAACTTGTCAGATAGTTATAAACGCCCAGTCCAAGAGCAGCATCATTGTAATCCGGATTTTTCTCAAGCACGAATTTCAGGTTCTCGCTGCCGTCTTTTATTTCTGATGCTGCCTTAAGGTAATTTTCACCCAACATACCAACTGCGAAAGCGCGGATGGTGTAAGTCCACCCCAGATAAAGCCTTGCATCCAGATCGTTCTCATTTTTATCAACAATATTCTCGCATCTCTCAACCATCTTATCCGAAAGATTCATGAATGTTTCGTAATCAGATTTATTCCTCGTCAAAAGCGCCTTCCAGTAGTATATGGTCTGTTCAAAGAAAGGGCCCCTAAGATCATTTGGCGAGAGAGTTTTCGCTTCCTGGAATTTTGATAGCGCCAAAGGGAAATCCATGTTATACTCTGCGTCGATACCCTCTGAAATGAGTGAATGTACCTTTGCAAAATCCTGCGTAAATAAAACTGTTTGGTATGATGCCAGCATCAAGATCACTAACAAGATTTTTCGCAAAACTTTTACCCCTTTATATCTATTTACCTCTTTTAACATTAATGTATTCCGCTCTTTATTATATGTTCTGTGCCGCAGCAAAATGCGGATGTTCTTGTTTATATTTTAAGCCTTTTTCAGTTTCTTTATCCGATTCAATAAGCCCGTCACGAAGCCTTACTGTTCTGTGTGCATGCTCAGCGATAAAATCCTCATGAGTTACAAGTATTATAGTATTGCCTTGTGAATGCAGGTTATCGAAAAGCTCCATGATCTCATCACCGGTCTTTGAATCAAGATTACCGGTTGGCTCATCAGCAAGTATAATCGATGGCTTATTCACGAGCGCGCGGGCTATCGCAACACGCTGCCTTTGGCCGCCCGATAGCTCATTTGGCTTATGTTTCATCCTGTCTTGCAGCCCCACCTTTACAAGCGCTTCTTCGGCAAGCTCCATACGCGCAGATTTTGACATTCCCGCGTAAATTAAGGGAAGTTCAACATTATGCAATGCATTTGAGCGCGCTAACAAATTGAACGTCTGGAACACAAATCCAATTTCTTTATTGCGTACAGTTGCAAGCTCGTTATCAACCATTTCGCTCACGTTCTGTCCATTTAGTTCAAAGTAGCCTGAAGTAGGCGTATCAAGGCACCCGATGATATTCATAAATGTCGATTTTCCCGAGCCCGAAGGACCCATGATGGCGACATATTCGTTCTTATGAATGGTCATAGATACACCCTTGAGTGCATACAGCTCTTCAACACCCATTACATATAGCTTGACGATATCTTTGGTTTTGATTATCTCTTCCAAGGCTACTCGTCCTTATCCGTCTTTTTCTTAACTTCGTTATCTACCTTAACTACCGAGCCTTCTTCAAGCTCTTTGCTGATGGATTTATATGGACCCTTAACGATTTCCTGGTCAGGGGAGAGGCCTTCAAGCACCTCAATGAATTTATCATCGCTTATCCCTGTTTTAACCTGTACCATCTTAACTTTTGATGGGGTGCCAGATTCGACTATAAATACAACTTCTTTTGGTTTTTCTTTTTTCTTGAGGTTCTCATCGGATTTTCTCTTAACGTCCTCGCTGTTGGTTTCATCTTTCTTTTCATCTTCACGCGCTGTAACGCTTTGGATTGGAATAGTAATTACATCAGCTTTAGAGTTAACCTTAATATCCGCATTGCATGACATTCCCGGCTTAAGCTGAATATCAGTATCAATAATCCTTATCTTAACGATAAAATTGATAACCTGTTCCTGTGTGCCAGTGCCTTTTGATTTAGCTGAATTGGAAATTTCGTAAACATATCCTTTGATAACTCGTTCGGGGAACGCATCCACTTCAACATCAGCGGTATCGCCCAGCTTAACATATGTAATATCTGTTTCGCTTACTTCAATCTCCGCGTCCATAACTGAAAGATCTGAAACTGTCATAATAACGCTTCCAGCCATCTGCTGTGTACCTACGACTTTTTCACCAATCTCATTATTAAGCTTGGTAACGATACCATCCATATTGGATCGTATTGTTGCCTTCGAAAGATCCTGTGAGCTTTGCTGCAGCAATGCGAGATTCTGCCTGACATTCGCATTTGAGCTTTTAACGTTCGACTGTGCAACCTGGAATTGTATGCGGGCGTTATCAAGGTCAGACTGTGATACAAGTCCGCTCTGGAAAAGCTGTTCTGTGCGCTGAAGCTCCAGCTCAGCTTTCTTGAGGTTGTTTTCAGCAACTTCAACCTGGGTTCGTGAATACTGCACGCCTGCCTGCTGCTGGTTGATCCTGGCGCCGTAAGTTTCAGCTTTTATCTTCACAAGAAGGTCACCCTTTTTAACCTGGTCTCCCTCTTTAAACGGAAGCTGAACTATTTCGCCGCTGATCTCTGCGCTGATATCCACTTTAGTTTCAGGATTGATCGTACCGGTTCCGGAAACAACCTGGGTAATATTTCGCTTAGAGACTTTTTCAGTCTGAACGGTTACCAGTTTATCTTTTTTGCCGGAAACCACAACGGCTATTATTATTAAAAGCACTACTGCTCCCAGTATTGAGAATAACAGGACTTTTTTACTTTTCTTTTTTTTCTTAACTGTGGGTTTTATATCTGCCATATAAATATGTTTTAAGTTCTCTCCGATTCAAAATATTAATACTTCAGCATGCCCTGGAAATACTCAAGCTGTTTCTGGGCAAGGATAAAATCATAAATAACGTTCGATTTGCTGATCAGTATATTGTTCAAATTTGTTGCTGCTGTATTTACATCAAGTATTGTGCCGATTCCGACGCGGTATGATTCTTCCGCAAGCAGCTTGTTCTGCTCCGCATTTTTGAGGCTGCGGTCTGTAATTTCGATCTGCTTCAGCAGTGACCTGAGGTCAAGTATAGCTTTTTTTATCTGCAGGCTGATTTGATTTTCCAGCAGGCGGATATCCTCTTTGGCGCTTTTGTAGTTTATCAATGCGGCCTGCCTCTGGTAATCCAGTTGGAAGCCCTGGAATATTGGATAGCTGAATGTGAGTCCAACCGTAAACACTCTCTGGTTTGTAATCTCACCAACCGATGTGCCGTTAAGTGAATACTGGCCGAATCCCGTCAAAGTAGGGAAGTATTGATTTCCTTTGGCAATATCAATATTAGTTTCCAGTATATCGAGGTTCTGAACTGTTGACTTATAATCATACCTGTTCCTCAGTGCCGCAGCTACAAGGTTATCAGTATTTGAATTCTGCTGAACATAAAGATCGAGCGTTTCATAGCTAAGCTCGGTATTGAATTCGTTACGGTTAACAGCATAAAATCTTTCAAGCGGAAGGCTGGCATCAAATGCCAGGTCAGAAATCGACTTATTGACATTATTTTTTGCCTGTTCTACTGCCAGCTCATTTTGAGCAACAATTACATCCTGCTGGTAAATATCAGATAAGGTTCTCCTGCCTACTTCAACGAATATTTTTATCTTTTCAAGCTGTGCCCGTGAATCAGCCAGGGTAGATTCATTGATAGCCTGGATCTGTTGATTTTTAAGAATTGTAATATAGTCTGATATTATCTTGATCGCCAGGTTGTCTTTTTGCTGCCTCAATTGAATCTGAAGCTGTGTTTTGGAGAGCTTTGCAAGGTCGATCTTATCAAAGCTTGTCATTCCATCGAATATGGTTACATCAGATCTTAGGTTAAGCGAGAAGTTATCCGAAGTTTCATTGCTTCCCGGAAAAGGCTGAATGATCCCATTGATGAACCTGTCGCCGGCTTTTATTACCTGATTTGTACGCTGCCAACCGGTGGAAAATTTTAGATCCGGGAATAAATTACCGTAATTAGCCCTTATATTACTTTCCTGAAGTTCAATAGAATTTTCTGTTTTTACTATATTGGGGTCATTTTTGAAAGAGTGGTTAATAGCCTCTCTTAAAGATAGCTGTATCTCTTGTCCAAAAATGGCTGAAGAAAACACAAAAAGCGCTATCAAAAACGGATATTTTCTGATCTTCATAGTTTACTTGTGATGATTGTAGCTTATTTAATATGTTTGACGGCAAAATAACCGCTAAAGTTTCAAAATATAAGTCAAATACAACACTTTAAATGTAAAAATGTGTTACATATGCCCGGATTTAATATCTTCATTCCCGGCAACCTTTTTGTGCATTAATGTATTTAATTTATAACATTAGTCTGTTAACTTGAAATATTATTACAGTTATGAGCAAAAATTTAATATTGATCCTCGGTGTGTTGTTCCTGCTTTCTTTGGGCTGCAGGCAATCTGAAATACAAAATAAACAACAAGAAAACTCTTCAAAAAATTTTGAAACAGATAAAAAGGCAGAGTATTCTATCGAGCCTTTCGTGAGGGATCTTGACGTTCCATGGTCTATAGTGTTCACCAGTGACACACGAATCCTTGTAAACGAACGTCCGGGCAGGCTTAGAGTGATAGAAAATGGAGTGCTGAAAAAAGAGCCACTTAGGGAGTTTAATGACATTTCCAACGGTTCTGAAGAAGGACTCATGGGTCTGGCGCTGGATCCCGACTATAATGCAAATAAACTGATTTATATTAGCTATGCATACGAAAGAGATGACGCACTATGGGTTAAGGTTGTCCGCTTTGTTGATAACGGGACTTCACTTGCTGAAGAAACTATAATTTTTGACGGAATGCCGGCAGAGAAATATCATGCAGGATGCAGATTGAGATTTGGCCCTGATAAAAAGCTCTACATTACCACTGGTGATGCAGGGGAGCGGAAGCTTGCGCAGGATCTGAGTAAGCTGCATGGCAAGATACTCAGGATCAATGGAGACGGCACAATTCCGTCAGATAATCCTTTCCCGAATTCCCCAATATGGTCTTACGGTCACCGCAATCCGCAGGGAATCGACTGGTTTCCCGGCACAGAGGTTATGTGGTCAACAGAACACGGCCCCAGCGGCTTCGACGGTCCCGGAGGCGGCGATGAAGTGAATGTAATAGTTAAAGGGCAGAATTACGGCTGGCCTGAAGTATCACATACCGAAAGTAAGGAAGGAATGATATCTCCGATACTTGTCTTTACACCGGCCGAAGCGCCCGCATCCGGGATGTTTTACAAATCCGGCAAAATTTCTGATTTCAAAAATACATTTTTATTCGGCTGCCTGAAGGGCCAGGGTATTATGGTTGTAACTGTTGATCCTAATGACCCAACTAAACAGATTTCGTTTAAAAAGATCGCTACAAAGTACGGCAGGATAAGGGATATTGCTGAAGGTCCGGACGGGAATATTTATTTTTCATCAAGCAATAAAGATGGCCGCGGAAATGAACAGGACGGCGATGATAAGATATACAGGATAGTGGTGAAGCAATGACAAATGTCAAAGCCTAAATGCCAAGATTAGATCAAATCTTCCTTAAAGACCCGAGTTTGTCTCATAAAAATTTAGATATAAATGCTAAATAAGATCTTTTCAATTTTTGGAGTTTATCCTGTAGAGACGACCCGGTGGGTCGTCTCCCATTAAGATTTAATACATACTGTCGATTTTGATATTAAAAGGCAAACCCCCGTCGTAGATTTACTATTCCCATTATCTTTTGTTCAATTTCCATTATCGGCTTTTAAAGAGATCTTTCCCTCCTTTTTAAACTGTTGAAGCAGTCAGGGAAGCTGAAGGGGGGGGGGGCAGAGTCTAAACATTCGTCCACTCCTCTTTCCCAAACTCCAGTTTGCGAAAGGACTTCACTTTGTCATTCCTGCACAGGCAGGAATCTCTGTTTTTGTTTTTGTCATTCCTGCGCAGGCAGGAATCTCTGTTTAAGAGCGTTCAAACAACTTTAAAGGCAACCCCCATTCATAATTAATTAAAGCCCGTATCTTTGGTTTCAATTACCACAATCGGCTCCTGAAAAAATTGTCCCCCCTTTTCAAAAGCTGAAGGGGGGACTGAGTCAAAAACATTCGTCCACTCCTCTTTCCCAAACTCCGGTTTGGGAAAGTACAATGCAGATTAAATCACAATCCACTATCTTTGTATAAATCATTCTCAATATTAATATTCGTAACACATGAGAAACAAGTTCAAAGGCAGATGGAAGCTTAAAGAAGTAATTGTTAAGCACGGTGACACCGTGATTTATCCCTTCGGAAAAGATATTCGCGCGATATTATTTTATGATGATCTGTACATGTCAGTTCAGATAATGATGCCGCACGACCTGCCCTTAGAGCATATGCCTGAAAAAAAGATCAAGCTGAAAGACCTCGCATGGGCGCTCAAGAATCTGGGGTATATGGGTTACTTTGGCAAATATGAGATTGATGAAGAGAAGAAACATATCATACACCATGTGGAAGGCGCTATAGTACAAAGTCTGGTTGGCGGAAAAGAAGTACGAAAATACCGCTTCGAACATGGTGAAATGACACTCTCTGCGGGACCAATGTATCTTACCTGGCAGCGTGAGAATTGAGAACCTCAGATTTATGCAGTTCAAAATTCTTGAAATGTGAGTATATTAAACGTGAAGGAGAGATTTTCCCATGCAATACCTCAAACTACAATTTTTTCTTACATTTTTATTACTATTTGGTTCAGTTTATTCTCAATCCTGGGTTCAGCAATCCAGCGGTACAACGCTTAATCTAAATTCAGTTTGTTTCATGAGTTCAAGTACCGGGTACATAGGTTGTGATTCCGGCAGGGTACTTAAAACTACAAACGGGGGAATCAACTGGACTCAAATTTACACCGGCTATAGCTTCAATATAATCAGCATAAAGTTCTACGGCAATTTGGGTATAGCAGCCGGAGACAAGATAATAAAAACTACCAATAGCGGATTGAATTGGTTTTTATTTTACGATACCGCATACTGTACAGACATTTGTTTCTTTGACAGTACTAAATATTATGTATCATCCAATTTTCCGCACTCGAATAAATATACTTCCAACAACGGCTCGAATTGGATAAATATACCATCAACAGACTTTTTTCAAATGTCCATATTTTTTACGGGAACAGCAGCAGGCTGGTTAGGCGCGAAAGCCCCGGCTGCGGGTGGATTCTCATCCCAGCATCTGGATGCCACTACAAATACGGGTCTTAACTGGGTTTCACAGTATTCGGGAGTTTTGCTTAATGGTAATGGTGCTATTTTTGACATACTTTTCATAAACTCACTAACCGGATTTGCAGTTGCATCAGAATCAACCTCAAAGATCATTAAAACCTCTAACGCAGGTGCAAACTGGTCATCGACCACAGTAACTAACGGGCAGAAAAATATTTTCTTTTTGAATAATCAGACCGGCTGGACTTGCGGATATTCAGGTGTTATAATGAAGACTTTGAATACGGGAACCTCATGGGCCTCAGAACAAACTCCGGTAACTGCTGTGCTGAATTCAATTTACTTTGCAAACAATGAAACCGGTTGGACTTGCGGAGCCAATGGGACAATACTCAAATCTACCAATGGGGGAATAACTGGACTCAGCAATTCATCAGTAAATATTCCGGCTGAATTTTCCCTTTCACAAAACTATCCAAACCCGTTCAATCCGATTACAAGAATCAGATTTTCCATTAGCGGCCAATTAACAGCACAGACATTCCTGTCTGTGTATGATGTGTTGGGCAATGAGGTTGCTGTTATCGTAGATCAAAATCTCAAACCCGGAAGATATGAAGCAGATTGGGATGCATCATCATATCCAAGCGGAGTGTACTTTTATAAATTAAACGCAGGGGAATTCAGTCAAACGAAAAAGATGATATTGTTAAAGTAATCTTTAATGCATATTCATGAAATTACTTACAACTCTGCTTTTTTTTTGTACTTTGTTTACAGGGAAGTTCATTTTGCAAGCATTAAGATATTCAACTGCCTGAAAAAAAGTTGACCTACTAAATGTGAAACTATTATATTTGAAGAAAGTAAGTATCATATATGATTCGATTTAGATTGATTTGAATTGTTTCCCTGATTTTATTTAACTCTGCAATGTTAACTTCACAAACTTGGGTACCACAAACAAGCGGAGTTTCGACTCAATTGCTATCAGTATGTTTTGCTGATACTTCAACGGGCTGGGCTGGCACTCTTGTTGGAGATGTTCTTAAAACCACTAACGGCGGATTAAACTGGACGGGCTATTTTACAGGAGAATTTGCTCCTATACGATCACTATACTTTATTAATAATACAACAGGATTTGCATCAGGAGATTTAGGTGTTATATTCAAAACAACCAATGGTGGTGTTAACTGGGTTTTGCAGGAATCTTTTACTGTTTCTTCATTGTATAAGATCAGGTTTGCTAATTCTTTAACAGGATGGGCAACAGGATATTTCAATACGATTGTAAAGACTACAAACGGAGGACTTAACTGGACAAGACAGTTCTTTGGTAACAATATCAATTATTCCATATTCCCTATCACAACAAACACAATTTTGACAAGTGGCACAAATGGAGAAATTACAAAAACCACTAATGGAGGTGTGAATTGGATTGTTACAAATTCAAATCAACTGTATGAATTAAAAGACATTAATTTCCCTACACCTTTGATCGGTATTGCTGTTGGTAGCGGTTCACCAATCTGCACAATTCTCAGATCATCTAATTCAGGTGATAACTGGTATGCTATAAATGTGACCGGAGGTATGGGGTTGAATGCTGTCCATTTCCCAACTTCAACCAGCGGATGGGCTTGCGGTAATAATGCAACTATAATTTATACTAGTGATGCAGGTACAAATTGGATTCAGCAAAACTCTGGAGTCTCCGGATTAAACTTGAAAGATATCTTTTTTGTTAATTCTTCAACGGGTTGGGCAGTTGGCGACATGGGTACTATAATCAAGACAACTAATGGAGGAATATCTTCATTAAATCCAATATCATCAACATTACCTTCGGAATTTTCCCTTTCACAAAACTATCCAAATCCGTTCAATCCGGTTACAAAAATCAGATTTTCCATTAGCGGCCAATCAACAGCACAGACATTCCTGTCTGTGTTTGATGTATTGGGCAATGAAGTAGCCGTATTTGTAAATCAAAAACTAAAACCCGGAGTTTATGAAGTTGATTGGGACGCATCATCATATCCAAGCGGAGTTTACTTCTATAAATTAAACGCAGGGGAATTCAGTTTAACCAAGAGAATGGTTTTGATTAAGTGATTATTCACTCACTGCCTTCAATTATTATCTCGCACTCGGGGAGCGAATGAATAAAAAACTTGCCGTAAAACTTCTTCACTATCCTGCTATCAAGTATGCAGATTATTCCCTCATCATTTTTACTGCGGATGAGTCTGCCAACACCCTGTTTAAATTTCAGTATAGCAGTAGGCAATGAATAATCCATAAACGGATTGCCGCCATTTTCCTGGATGAATTCAAGCTTCGCTTCGATAACCGGATGATCTGGCACTTCAAATGGCAGCTTTGTTACTATCACGTTCCTTAAGCTGTGTCCGGGTATATCAACACCCATCCAGAAGCTGTCAACTCCGAATAAAACGGAATTCTCATCATCGCGGAACTCCTGCAGTATGCGGTTATTTGGCATACCGTTATGCTGCGCAAACAGCTTGATCCCGTTGCTGATAAATCGTTCAATAAGCTTATTGTAAACAAGCTTAAGCAGCTTTGTGCTTGTGAATAACACAAGCGCTCCGCCACTCGTTAGATTAATACACTCATCGATCTTATCAGTTATGACCTTTTCAAAATCACTTTCATTCATAATGTCCGAAATGTTCTGCCTTCTGCCTTTTTTCGGCTCGGGTATATCGCTGTGAATGTGAATTTTCATCTGGCGGCCGTAATCGAACGGTGTTTCGATTATCGATCCTTTCACTTCTTCTGCTCCTATCGACTTCTTAAAGAATTCCAGGTTGTTGTTGGTTGAAAGGGTAGCCGATGTCATTGCGCACAACCTGTTGTTTGCAAATACATTCTGCCTGAAATACTCCGCCATATCGATAGGGGAGATACATAAATTTATGTTATGCCTTGCCCTGCCGGTGTACTCAACCCAGTAAACATATTCGTCATCTTTTTGCTCAAGGAAAAATATCAGGTTGTTACGAATCCGCGTGAACTTTGTGAAATAGTTTTTTATCTCCGCTTCTTCGATATCGTTTTTGGCGAGTCCGGCTGCCTTTTTGATCTCAATAGTAAGGTCAAGCAGCGAAGCCATGAGGTCATGTCCCTGGTGAAGCGGTTCCCTGATGCGGATTGTGCTCTTATGTGACTGCGCGGAATACTTATCATTTATATGTGAATGCAGTGTCTTAAAAAATGATTCATTATCATGGTAACATACTTCTACCGCATGTCTAAGCCTATCCGCCTGTTTTAAGCTGAAAAATCCTTTGCCTGTCTTCGGATTGTGCATCTTATTTAGCCAGAACCGGATCTGCTCCTTCGAAACCGTTGGAGAAACTCTCTCTGCTGCTATCTGCTCCACTGTATGCGCCTCGTCGAATATCACAAAATCATTAAAATACAGGTAGCCTTCGGATTCCCTTTCATAAAACCCGAACAGGGTGAAGAATAAATGGTGATTCAGAACAAGCAGATCCGCATCCTTCATCCGCTGCTTTGCCTGCTGGTAGAAGCAGTTTGTATCTTCGCCGCCGCATAATTTCTGGGTGCAAACGCCTTCTTCCGCAAATATTTCGCTCCAAACATTGTCATCCACGGGGAATGGCATATCCTGCCGTGTTCCTTTGCCGTCACGGTTCACAAAGTCATATATCTTCTGCAGCGTCTGCTGTTCAGATGTCATGAACAAAGAAGATTTCTCGATCATTGCTTTGTTCAGCCGCTTTGTGCAGATATAATTGTTCCTGCCTTTGAGTATTTCGTACTTGAAGTCAACTCCCAGAAGTTTAGCCAGTTCGGGAATATCCTTATTGATAAGTTGTTCCTGCAGGTTTATAGTGCAGGTTGAAATTATCGCTTTCCGTTCATTGCGAACTGCGTAAAGTATAGAAGGAATAAGGTATGCAAGTGACTTGCCAACCCCGGTCGGGCCCTCAACAATAAAGTGCTTACCGTTTTCAAGTGAATCGGCTACATCAACGGCCATTTGCTGCTGCTGCGGGCGGAATTCAAATCCTTCGGTTTCTGCAAGCAAGCCTGTATGGGAAAAGATATCTTTAATTTCGTCTGTAAACTCTGACATATATACAAAAATACATGATTGATACCCACACTTGTTAGGGAATTATTTTACATGTGAACAATTAGATTCTGAGTTAGCGGATAAATTCCGCCCCTTTACTTTTTTCATAATTACCGTTAAATTTGCTCAACAAAATTACTTCGTATATAGCCAATCACTTCTACCCGTTTTTTCATATTTCAACAATATTTTAAAGTTTTTATCATTGATATAACTGGAAAATTCAGTTAATCTTGCTGTTTATAATTGTTTGAGCCCAGAACTTTCCTGCCAACGGAATTTTCAAGGCCTTTTAGTGTTTTCAGAAAGTAAATTACAATTCAATATATGATATTCAGGATCCTGTTAATTATTGCCGTCTTTACAGCTTTCAGTTATTCACAATTTGAGCCAAATCCCGAGCTTGATTGGTACACAATAGAAACTGAGCACTTTTACGTTCATTACCATAAAGGAACTGAACGCACCGCCAACATAGTCGCTAAAATTGCTGAAGAGGTCTATGGTCCCATTACTTCATTGTACAACTATAAGCCCGCTGAAAAAACCTCCTGGATAATCAACGATGAATCTGATATATCAAACGGTGCTACTGATTACTACGGAAACAGGATCGAAATAGCTTCTGCTTCCCTTGATTTCGACCTTCGCGGCACACATAACTGGCTGCGTAATGTTATTACGCACGAGTTTGCACATGTTATCCAGGTGCCGGCATCCATGAAGTTCTCTTCCAAATTTCCCTCGATATATCTTCAGTTCCTGAATTATGAAAAAGAAAGGAGGCCTGATGTACTTTACGGCTATCCGAATACAATAATTTCTTACCCGATCTCTGGTGTTGGTGTGCCCGCTTGGTTTGCAGAAGGAACCGCACAGTACCAGAGGCAGCAGCTTGGATATGACTACTGGGATGCTCACCGTGATATGATCCTCAGGATGCGTGTGCTGGGCGATAACATGCTTTCATGGGAAGACATGGGACAGTTCGCATCGGTAACAACCTATAAAGCGGAATCGATCTATAACCAGGGATTTGGCTTCGTAAGGTACATTGCCAATAAATATGGCGAGGATAAGCTCAGGGAAGTATCAGAGAATCTTGGCGACTTAACCCGCTTGAGCTCGGAAGGAGCGTTCGAAAAGGCAACGGGTAAAGACGGCAAAGAACTCTACAACGAATGGAAAGCATTCATGAAGGAGGATTATAAGAACAGGGTAGCGAACATCAAAAAGTACCAGGTAGAAGGAAAAACTATCGCTGATGTTGGATTCGCAAACTACTATCCGCAGTTCTCTCCGGACGGCAAAAAGCTGACATATCTATCGAACAAGGATTACGATTACGGATCAACTTCTTTGTTTGTTCATCATACCGGCGGCTCCAAAGATGATGAAATGCTCATTGCAGGCGTCAGCGGAAGCTACGGATGGAGTCCTGATGGCAAAAAGATAATCTTCTCACGCAGGAATAAGCCGAACATTCACGATGCGGTTGTGTTCGATCTCTTTGAGTATGATGTCGCAAAGGAAGAAGAAACCCAGATCACAAGCCAGCTAAGGGCGCATGCCCCGGCATACTCTGCAGACGGTCAGTGGATTTGCTTCGTCCGCAATAATGATGGTACTCAGAATCTGTATGTTGCCCCCGCTCCCAATGGCAGAAAGCTAAGCGGAAAAGATATAAAACAGGTCAGCACTTTTACACACGGAGAGCAGATCTACGCTCCTAAGTGGTCACCTGACGGCAAGCGTATTGTATTTGATTACTCCAAAGAAGACCTGAGGCAGATCGCCGAGATGGAAGTTGAAAACGGCAATATGACTTTCATCTTCAGCGACCCAACTATAGATTTCAGGAATCCCGTTTACTCCAAAGACGGAGAATCGATTTATTTTGCGTCAGACAGGACCGGGATATATAACATTTATAAGTATGACCTTATTAACAGCGCCCGCATGACCAAGGAGAGCAATACGGTTTATATGCAGCAGCTTACTAACGTATTGGGCGGTGCATTTATGCCTGCAGTTGATGCAAATAAAGACCTCGCTTTTGCCTGCTGGACAAGCACCGGCTATAAGATAAACGAAATAAAGGACTTTGTAGTGCTTGATTCCATGATCTCTGAAAACGGAGCAAATTATGACAGGCCCGAAAAACTGCTTAGCAAATATTCAATTGAAAACACTTCACAATCAACACTAAGCAAAGATAAGTTTGACTGGCCAAAGCTAAAAGACTACAACGATGACAGTGTTAAAATTGGCAAAGTGACAACCTATAATAATGTTGCTACGCCTCTGTTCATTATTCCCGTATTAAGATTTGATAACTATACCAAAGATGGCAAGTTCCTTGATATTATCAAACCCGGTCTGTACTTCTATTCACAGGATGTTTTAGGCAGAATGGGAATTTTCGGCGGGGCTTCGGTCAACAGGAAGTTTGAACGGGACCTGTTCCTCCAGTTTGATTACAATAACGGATTCCCGATAGCAAAAAGATTTTTCATCAGGAAACTCGGATTCTCACCATCATTCTCGCTTGCTGGATACAATGTTACCCGAAAGACTGACGCTGATTTAGTTGCGGGACTCGATACCATAGGCGTCGATGTTACTTATGACCTGCTTCAGTTTGAGTTTGGCATGGCATTCAAAGTGATAAATGCCGCGCATAATATGCGTGCAGGATTCACATTCTCGAAATATTCATCCAAGCTAAGCACTTTTGTAATTCCATCCATCAACCGGCAGGTTTCAGCGTCATCAACAAATTATTTCACCGGCCGTGATTTGAGCCTTGCATATACATACAGTGAATTCCTGCCTAATAAGAACGATGATATCAATCCCATTGGCAGATATTTCAGACTGAAGTATGATTACGAGATCAACGACCTTAATCCGGAGCTTGTGATAGATGACCAGGGCAACGTTACCGAAGCTTTCGAAAAAGCGAAATTCCACAGGCTGGAAGGGGATCTGCTTCAGGGATTCGGTCTGTTCAATAACTCCCATTCCTTGAGCCTTAGGCTGCGAGGAGGCACGATTTTTGGCCCTCAGCAGGATAATTTCTTTGATTTTTACGCCAGCGGTTTCCCAAATATGAAAGGTTATCCTTTCTACGCTATTGGTGGTAACAGATATGCTACAGCTAATCTAACGTATAGATTCCCATTAGCCACAAATCTGGATTTCAAATTCCTTCAGTTCTACTTTGATAAGCTTTATCTCTCCGTTTACGGAGATATAGGGAATGCTTGGTATGGCAAGGCCACCAAGCTTAAAGATGCCAAAAAAGATATCGGGCTTGAGCTAAGGCTGCTTACATACTCATATTATGTCTATCCGACCGCGTTCACCTTTAATGCTTCGTATGGACTTGATGAATTCAGCCGTATCTTCCCGAGCACTACGGGCGAGCAGAAAACGGTAACATACGGTAAAGAATGGCGATTCTATTTCACAATGCTGTTTGGATTTGATTTCCTGGTTGAAAATATGAATAAGATAAGGTTCTAAATATTATCTTAGTTGGAAATAATGGAGTTAGCTAAGAAGAACAAAGTTACTAATAGCAGTTCCGAAAGAAACAGAAAGGAGTTTTATAAATATGTCATATTTATGGGACTCCTTCTTGCGTTGGGTATCGCAGCATTGAAATCGCTTGAATATTATTACTTTGCCTACAGAATATCCGCCGATGTGTACATTGGAATTATTTCAGTTATTTTTCTTGGTTTAGGTGTATATCTTGGAATAAAGTTTGGCAGAAAGAGCAAAACAAATCCTGCACCTCCTAATGAGGCATTAGCGCCCGTTACGCTGCCTGAAGGTATTGAGCTTAGCTCAAGGGAGAGGGAAGTACTGGAGAATATTGCCAAAGGTTATTCCAACCAGGAAATTGCTGATAAGCTATTCGTTTCTTTAAACACGGTCAAGAGCCATACGAACAATATCTATTCAAAGCTGAATGTAAAAAGGCGGACACAGGCCATTGAAATGGCCAGAAAACTGAAAATAATTCAATAGTTCACCTACTTTCATACTTTCGGGTGAAGGATTTTTACCCCTTACAGGCATATTTTTGTGGATAAACTTAACTAACTATTCTTTATGGGAAAATGGTTTCTCAAATCCGGATTATTATCCGGCGGCATCATGGTTGTACTGTTCTTTTTGTTTCATGTCCTTTTTATGAAGGATTTTAACGCCAAAATGTGGGAAATCGGCGAAGTAATAGGCTATAGCAGCATGCTGCTGGCCTTAACCGCCATTTTCTTCGGTATAAAAGGCTACAGGGATAAGGTCTTGGGTGGTCAAATCTCTTTTGGAAAGGCATTTACTCTTGGACTTGGCATATCGGGAGTTGCATCATTGATATTTGGAATCTATATTTACCTTCTCTATGAAGTGATATCACCCGGCCTGAGCGGTAAAATGATAGAGATCTACCGCCAAAAGATACAAACCAGCGGCGAAACTCAGCAGGTAATTGCTGAACAATTGGCGAAATTCGAAACCGAAGCCGTATTGTGGAATAATACGCTGCTTCAGTCATTTGTTATGGTTCTAACAGTGTTAATGATAGGTATTCTGATTAGCTTGATCTCAGCTGCAATTCTAAAACGCAAAAAAGTACAGGTATAATACAACCAGTATATAACAATTAAACCGAGTAAACAAAGGACATTATGGCAAAAGTGAAGTTTAGTGATTCACTCTCCGGCGGGGTACACAAATGGTACAAAGAGCTTGAAGGCAAGTGGAAAGGTACAGCAAAAACCTGGTTCGAGCCGGGGAAGCTGGCAGATGAATCACCCTGCGAAGGTACTATCAGGTCAGTTTTAGGAGGCAGATTTATAGTGCATGAATACACTGGCTCCATCGATGGCAAACCGCTTGAAGGTATCGCTATATACGGATATGATTGTTTGACCGGACGCTACCAGTCAGCATGGATTGATAGCTTCCACATGGGAACTGCAATCATGTTTTCAGAAAGCAAAATGGGGTCACAGAAAGCGGATATGATGGGCTATTATAACATCAATGAAGCAGGTACGGATCCCTGGGGCTGGAGAAGCGAAATCTCAATGGAAGGGGATAAGCTTGTATTGACGGCGTACAATGTTACTCCCGAAGGCGAAGAAGCCAAAGCAACTGAAATAACCTATGAAAGAGTATAAGAGTTTTTTAGAAATATATTATTAACTAACTGAAGAAGGTCACAAAAATGAAAACTATCAAATTACTTTTTGGTATTATGCTGCTAACGATATTCATTGATTCAGCAGTTATTGCGCAAACGGAGGAAGAAATGGCTATGATGGCTCCCGGCCCTGAACATGAGCTTTTGAAAAAATTCGATGGTAAATGGGATGTGAAGTTCAAGCTCAATTTTGAGAACACAATTGATGGCAATGCTACAGCTGATTGCAGACTGATATTGGGTGGAAGGTTTCTGCAATGGGATCAGCAGTCTGATGCATCCGGATTCAAATTTGCCGCAATGAACATTCTTGGCTTTGATCGCAGGATTGGTAAATATACAATTTATGGAATTGATGAACTAGGAACCTACGGTGTAACCGGCGAAGGAGATTATGATGCCGCGAAGAAGATCCTAACTATAAGCGGAATCACTCTTGATCCTTCAGGTAAATCAGGCAAGCAGCAGGAATATAAGTTTGTTTACGATCTTTCGGTTGATAATACCGTAACCATGCAGGTAATTTTCAAGATGGCTGACGGCAGTGAAAAAGCAATTGTGGAAGCCATTATGAAGAAGATGTAAACGAACTAGAAACAAACCCCCATCGTAGATTTTCGTTTCTGGGGATGAAAGTCTCAAACTTCGCTATCGGCTTTTAAAGCGATCTACCCCCTTCAAAGAAGCCGAAGGGGGACCAGAATCTGATCTTATTACTCTTGTTTCCTCTTTCCAAAACTCTGGTTTAGGGAAGACATGCAGCATTCACACAGTGAATGCACTCCAAAAAAAGGTGTTATTGCCTTTGATTCTCTTGGAGTGCACTGACTGTGTCAGTGCTTAATCAAATGTTTGCACACAAGCGGGCAATATTAAAGAAATACAGCATTCACGCAGTGAATGCACTCCAAAAAAAGGCTGTTATTGCCTTTGATTCTCTTGGAGTGCACTGACTGTGTCAGTGCTTAATCAAATGTTTGCACACAAGCGGGCAATATTAAAGACATGCATCATTCACAATGTGAATGCACTCGAAGAAAGTCAAAGAAATTTTATCTTACTTCAGTAAGACCATCTTCCTCGTTTCAGAAAAATTTCCTGCCGTTAGCCTGTAAAAATAAACACCGCTTGAATACTCAGAAGCGTTGAAATCTGCCTCGTAAACGCCCGCAGACATTTTTTCATTCACCAATTGCTTAACAAGCCTTCCCGTTATATCATACACTCCAAGGTAAATCTTACTGTTTGAGTTGCTTGGGGGAATACCAAACCTGATCTTCGTTTCAGGGTTAAACGGATTAGGATAATTCTGCTTCAAAGTAAATCTGAACGGGACTACCGATGATATTTGGCTTATCCCGAGCGATAGGAAAAATGTTCTTGATATCCCGCCGTTATCCTTGGTTGCAAATACAGCGCCGCTGAAATAGCCATTGCGTTCGATCGTAATATATGTATAGCTGCCGGATGGTGTAGTGTAGTCAAGCTGCCAGTTGTTTGCATTGTGCGGATTCACATACACCTTATTATCATTTCTCACAAACCAGTTAAAGCGCGAGTGCGCGCTGCCGGTAACGCTTGCTATATCACCGCTTCCGAGAACAGATTCCGGAACCCAAAGCTGGCCGGTGTTGCTTGTCTTTATCATCTGACCTTTGCCGGAATAGCCAATATTGTAATCGTAATCATACCACAAAGTTGAAGAGTTTTGTTCTGTGCTGGTTAAATTGAAAGTCCAGCTATCCGAAAAATTTGTGGATGTATATATTCTGTAATTATCTGTCCCAAAGGAAATTCTGCTGCCAGTTGCCCAAAGTGAATTAGCAAAACCCTTCTCATTTCCGGAAGAGGGGAGATAGCATCCTGTGGAATCCCATGTACTTCCGCCATTTGCTGTCTTCCATATCGACCATCTGCCGCCAACCGGATCACCGATAACTATAAAGGAATTATCAATTGGCATATGTATCCCGTTGAACTTACCACTCAGTTGAGTTAATGAAACGATCCAGCTGACTCCGCCATTATCAGTTTTGAAAATATAAGCGTTTGTATTATCATAGCCTGCAGCAAATGCTGTAAGTTGATTTACACAATATATATGGTTAAGTGTTATGTTTGCGGGAATATCATTATTCGGATTAGCATTGGCCCAGTTATCGCCCATATTGGTGCTGCGTATCACCGTACCCTCAATTCCGCATGCCCATGTAGAAACGTCTTTCACAGAGCTAATGGAGTTAAGCCTTTTGGTCACTCCTGTATTGAGTTCAACCCACGGGGTTTGAGAAAGCAAAGTATTGAAGGGCAGCAGAAGCACAAAGAAAAGTGTAAGTACTCTTTCCATAATTGTATTCGTTTGGTTAGAGTGAAAATAAGGTATAAAAGTGAAATTATAAATGGATTTTTGATTGAATAATCATAAGTATGTCTGATATTTCCTCAGCCTTTTTTATAAAGCGCACATTTCTTCTAAGTAAGCCGGCCAGGTTTTCACTATCGGAATTCAGTGAATTTATTGCTCCTTTCCAGTGCTCACCGTAAAATATCATCATTTTCTCCGCCATAGCTTTTTTATTCATAAGCTCCAGCGCTGCAGATATTTCAAGCAAAGTACCTGTTCCGCCTTTGAAAACAATGTAGGCATCAGCGATATCAATCAGCTTTAGAATACGCTCCATAAGGTTATTGGCGGCAATATTTTTATCTACGTATGGATTTGGTTCAGTGTTCCTTCCTTTAACTGTAATTCCGGTCACAAATCCGCCCGCCTGTTTGGCGCCTCTGGAAATTGCTTCCATAGAGCCGCCGTATCCGCCGGAGCAGACATCCATTCCGGCCCCGGCGATGTACCTGCCAATCGACTCAATCTCGCCGTATAGCGGCTCATCCGCCTTCAGAAATGCAGTACCGAATGATGTTATGACTTTATTCAATGTATTTGTTGGATGATTCCTCTTTCCCATACTCCGGTTTGGGAAAGTAAAAATTGTCACCCTGAACCTGTTTCAGGGTCTTTACTTTCTTTTACCCGGAATTGTGTCCTTCCCCAACATCAGCTTGGAAAAGGATGATTCCAAAATCAGATTTCAATTCATATGCTAAACTCAATGATCTATGGGTATGAAAGCAGATGCTGAAACATGTTCAGCATTCCAGGATAGCTCCCTTCAATCTACCGGCTCTTCGTAGCAGCTGCGGCAGCGGGCTTCATATATATCAGTAGCTCCCACCAGAACCCTGTCACCGGTGTTTGATATACGCTGCGTGCGGTTTGCGGGCGCTCCGCATTTTACACAAATAGCAAGAGTTTTCGTAATATATTCAGCTATTGCAAGCAGTTGCGGCATAGGTTCGAAAGGAATAGCCCTGTAATCTGTATCCAGACCTGCCACAATCACCCTTTTGCCCTGTGAGGCAAGGGTCTGGCATACCTCAACCAGGTATGAATCAAAAAACTGGGCTTCGTCAACTCCAATTACATCAGCTTCTGATGAAAAAAGCAGTATTTGCTCGGCAGTTTCCACAACGGTCGAAGGGATTTTCTGATCACTGTGAGATACTATTTCGTTTTCGCTGTACCTGTTATCTATCTTTGGTTTGAATATCTCGACTTTCTGCTTCGCGATCTGTGCGCGCCTTAAACGCCTTATTAGTTCTTCAGTTTTTCCGCTGAACATTGAGCCGCAAATGACTTCAATTTGACCGGACATCTTCTTGTTTTCAATATCCTGCATTGGTATTTATAACTTAAAGTAATTTGGTATAATTTCTTTTAAAATAATTCTCTTAACCTTCTTTTTATTATTGATCAATATCACTTCCATATCCGGGTTAAACTCAACTAAAGCCTGCCTGCAAAGGCCGCATGGATAGACAAACTCATCAGAGCTTGTTGCAACTGCGATTGCCTGAAACTTCCTTGCTCCGTGTGTTATGGCTGCAAAAAGCGCAGAGCGCTCGGCACAAACCGTGAGACTGAAAGCGTCGAATTCCACATTTGTTCCGGCAAAAACCTTCCCGGCTTTTGAAAGCAGGGCAGAGCCTACCTTGAAGCCGGAATGCCTGGAATATGAGTTCTTAAGCGCTTTTAATGCCGTTTTGATGAGCCTGGTTTCCGTGGACTTAGTCATTGAACTGGTCAAAAGTTGCTGAAATGATATTTTCCTGTTATGGAACGTAAATATAGATAGCTGAATTGTAATAATATAGATATTTAATTATCTTTCGGTTCCTGATGCGAAGAAAAAAGATTTTTAGGTTTTTCGATAGGTATTTTGGTATTCCTTTGGTATTGTTTTTGGCTTTATTCACCCGCCGGAAAAGACGTTTACCCATAGAAGACATCCAGAATATTCTTTTTATCAAGCTTGCTGCTATCGGGGATGCTATTTTACTTATTCCAGCATTACGCAAGCTTAAAAACTCGTTTCCGAATGCCAGGATCACCTTTATGTGCTCGGATATAAATATTTCAGTAATTGAAAAAATACCATATGTTGATAAAATAATCAACTGCAGGGTATATGATTTCCTTAAAAACCCACTGAACTTTTACAGGTTTGTTAAGGAGCTGAGAAAGACGAAGTATGAAGTTGTTGTTGATGCCGGGCAATGGGAGAGGATAAATTCTATTATCACATTGTTCACCCGGCGAGATTATTCCATTGGATTCCGTACAAAAGGCCAGTGGAAGCATGTTGTTAATGATGCCGTGGTTGCTCACAGCCGTACTAAACATGAAGTCGAAAATTTCATGGATCTGCTGATTCCTCTTGGAATTGTGCCGATTACCGGTGAGTATAAATATGACGACCTGCAGCTTGAGTATTTCCTGCAGCTTGAAGACAGGCAGTTCAGGGATCAATTCTGGAGGGATAACGCGCTCGAGGGCAAGACTGTGATCTGTTTCCATCCGGGCTGCGGCGAAAATGGCGCACCGCGGGAATGGGCACTTGAAAACTATATATATGTGGGCAAACGTCTTCATGAATACGATAAAAATATCGTAATTCTCATTACCGGAACAAAGTTTGAAAGATATTTGTGTGACCCTCTGCATGAAGCATTGAAGGATTTTTCTATAAACACGGCGGGAAAATTCACACTTGAACAATCCGCTGCGCTGGTTGAAAGAGCTGACCTGATGCTATGCAGCAACACCGGCATACTGCATGTTTCAACATGCGTAGGCACAAGAACTATAGGGCTGCACGGACCAACAAACCCGGTGAAATGGGGCGCATACAACAAACGTGCAATTACGATACAAAGTACAAAATACTGCAGTCCGTGCCTTTATTTGGGACACGAATACGGCTGCAACCTGCCTACATGTATGGCAGAGATCACTGCAGATGAAGTTTATATGCAGATCAGAAAAGCACTGAAACCTGAATTATTTTTGAACATATTGCAAACACAGGAGAATTAAACAAAAATGAAAATTGGAATGCTGACCGGCGGCGGAGATTGCCCCGGCTTGAATGCTGTCATAAGGGCTATAGTACGGAAATCATTGACATATGGCTGGGAGTGCGTTGGAATAGAGAATGGATGGAAAGGCCTTGTTGATATATACACACGTCCGCTTGATATTAACTCGGTTTCAGGAATACTTCAAAAAGGCGGAACAATTCTCGGAACTTCGAGAACTAATCCTTACAAGCTGGAAGGCGGCGAACAAAAAGTAATTGAGAACGCAAAGAAAATCGGGCTGGATGCTCTCATTGCTATAGGCGGAGAAGATACCCTGGGTGTTGCGAACAAGCTTGCCAAAACCGGATTCAAAGTAGTAGGTGTACCTAAAACGATCGATAATGATCTCAATGGCACTGATTATACTTTTGGATTCGATACGGCAGTGAATATAGCTATGGATGCGATTGACCGTATACACACAACAGCAGAATCACATCACCGCGCTATGATAATCGAAGTAATGGGCAGGCACGCCGGGTGGATAGCTATGCACGCGGGAATGGCTGGCGGGGCAGACCTTATTCTGATCCCCGAAAAAGAGATAAATCTGAAGGACATTATTAAAGTTATGACCGATAGAAAAGAACGGGGAAGAACATTTTCCATCATAGTCGTAGCCGAAGGCGCTAAGATTAGCGAAACAGACCAGAAGGATGCAGAAATGGTGCTGCAGGACCAGAAGCTTGACGCATTTGGACATGTAAGGCTTGGAGGAATAGCCAATGTGTTGGCCGAGATCATAGAAAAAAAGACAGGTGTTGAAACACGGGCAACCATACTTGGTCATATACAGCGAGGCGGCTCCCCAACAGCATACGATAGGGTGCTTGGAACAAGGTTCGGCGTACATGCCGTTGAAATGGTTAAAAACGAAAAATTTGGGTACATGGCGGCATTAAAAGGAACCGAGATTGTTGAAGTTCCGATTGAGGACGCTGTTAAAAATCTTAAGCTGGTTGGCGATGATTTTTATGACGTTGCACGGACGTTCTTCAGGTAAAACAGCTGCTGCCGCATGGTATGGCAGCAAACAGCTTAGTACACGAAAGTGAAATAAATACTCAGTAATTTTGCATTCGACCCTCACCCCCAGCCCCTCTCCCAAAGGGAGAGGGGAGAAAAAACTCAAAAATTTCTCAGTTCCCCTCTCCTGTCAGGAGAGGGGGTTAAGGGGGTGAGGTTAAGTATATTGAAATCCAGGGTATAGAAACTTCTTTTAACATAGTTTTAGAGTGTCATTTATTTACTGTCGTGTACTCAGAGTAATCAGTTTTATTAAATAATTTCTTTGAATATTTTAACAATTTTGCGTATATTTATTGTTTGTAAACACAAGAATACTACATTTTTAAGAAAGGTTTTTGATGTCATCGTTAAAAGCGCGTAAAAAGATAACTCATAAAGAGATAAAGAAGGATAAACTTGTTACCGGCTACTTTGAGGCCAGGAACTGGCTTGATAGTGAAGAGAACAAGAGAAAAGTTTATATTGGCATTGCAGCTGTAGTTGTGATAGTTGCGGGAATATTTTTATATGTAAATAACAGGAAAGCTAAGAATGAAGAAGCCGAGACAAAGCTTTCTGCGGTTATTAGCCTTTATGAGCAGGGCAAGTATCCCGAGGCGATGAACGGTGACCCTGCAGCCGGCATAGTGGGGCTCAACGCAATAGTCAATGAGTACGGCAGCACAAACAGCGGCGAAACTGCCAAGCTGTACCTTGGTAACTGTTTCTTCAACCTTAAGGATTATGACAATGCGCTCAAGCAGTTCGACTCATACTCCGGCAATAATGATATCGTGAAGTCATCATGCATTTCAGGTATCGGTGCGGTTTATGAAGCAAAGGGCGATCTTAAGAAAGCCGGCGAGTATTATGAAAAGGCTGCCAATGTGAACAAAGGCGTGGTGATTAACCAGGAAAACCTTTTTTATGCAATCCGCGCTTATACAAATGCGGGCGATAAAGATAGTGCCAGGAGGATATTTGCATCACTGAAAGAACAGTATCCAAAGAGCAAGTACTTAAATGAAGCCAAAAGGTTCGAATCAGAATTCAAGAACTGATATTAATAAATAGTTTTAGCAAGAACACAAAGCATCCTTATTATAAGGCTTTGTGTTTTTTTTTAGTCAATTAACAGTGAAATTTTGAACTGGATCGATATATTAATAGCTCTGCTGGTAACACTGCCAACATTTTTTGGCTACCGAAAGGGCTTCCTGAGGAAGCTGCTGGGTATTGCTGGAATCATCGCAGGCTTTATACTTGCCATCAGGTTTTATGAACCCGTGGCCGGCATACTATCTTCAGTTATCAAAGAAAACCCGATGTTCGTCAAGGTACTCAGCTTCCTGCTCATAATCGGCGTTCTGTACGGGGCATCTATCTGGCTGGCAAGATTCATAGCAAACATGAATTCCGGCACAACATTGATCGATAAGATACTGGGAACTATCGTTGGATTCCTTCAGGGACTATTAGTAGCAAGCGTTTTGCTCTTCAACCTGTCGCTTGCTGACATTCCTTCAAAACAAACCAGGGAAAGCAGCATGCTCTACGGTACAGTTTACAGGATAGCGCCGACAGCGTTCGATAAAGTATTAGAGCTTTTCCCGGGACTCAAACAGCTTTATGAAGAATATAAAAGCCCTATTATGAAGCTTCAGGGTGATGATAAAAAGGAAACTTCGCCAACGGAATCTGCTCCCAAAGGGACAGACACCAAAAAGCAGGATAAAAAATAGCTTAGAAATTGAACACAGTACTGATTATAGAAGATGATAAGGCGATTGTTGATGTTCTGAGAATGATACTCGAACACGATGGTTTCAGGATAGAGCATGCCTACAACGGTCCCACCGGAATTGAAAAATTCAGCGAAGTGAAGCCTGATGTTGTACTGCTTGATATACGTATGCCCAAAATGGATGGCATAGAAGTTCTGCAGGAGATCCGCAAAATTGACAGCAAATCAGTAATCATAATGATCTCGGGACACGGCAACATAGAAACCGCGGTTCAAACAACTAAGCTTGGCGCTTATGATTTCATTTCTAAGCCATTTGATGTAGAAAGGCTGAAGCTCACAATTCAAAACGGATTGAATTACCGCAACCTGCTGGCCGAAAACGAAAGCATGAAAATGCTTTATGATTCTGCCTCGCGAGAGCTACTTGGCACAAGTGATGAAATGAAAAAACTTCGCGACCAGATCGGAAAAGTAGCTTCAACATCCAGCCGTGTGCTGATAACAGGCGAGAACGGTACAGGAAAAGAACTTGCCGCCCAGCAGATCCAGAAATTAAGCGACAGAAACGATAAACCCTTCATTCATGTTAACTGCGCCATCATCCCCAAAGACCTCATCGAAGTCGAGCTCTTCGGATGTGTTGAAGGGTACCTGTCATATTCACCCGGAAAGAGGGTCGGCAAGTTTGAGCTTGCTGATGGAGGCACTTTGTTCCTTGACGAGATCGCTGATCTTAGTATGGATTCACAGGCCAAGCTGCTGAATGTACTTAGCGAAAACAGGATAGAACCGCTGGGAAGCTCAAGCGAGATTCCGGTTAATGTTCGTGTAATTACATCAACAAACCGTAACCTGCAGGAGCTAATAGCCGAAGGCAAGTTCCGCGAAGATCTGTTCCACAGACTTAATGTTTTGGTGATAAACGTTCCGCCGCTCAGGAGCCGCAGCGAAGATATTCCCGAGCTGGTAAAAGTGTTTACTTCTGAAATATGTAAGAAAAATGATCTTCCCCAAAAGAGCTTTACTCCGAAAGCGCTTGAGTATCTCAGCTCCTTAAAATGGCCGGGTAATGTTAGAGAGCTTAAAAATACCGTAGAGAGACTTATTATTCTTTCTGATTCTGATGTGATAGATAAAAAGAATATCGATAATCAAAATGAATCGTATTCTTCTGAGCTGGATAAGCTCATTAATTCAGATTCAACTTTGAGAGATTTTCAGGATATTTCTGAAAAGATCTTCATCGAAAAAAAGCTTGCCGAAAACAACTGGAACATATCAAAAACTGCCGAAGCGCTGGATATTCAGCGCAGTCACCTTTATACTAAAATTAAGCAATTTAACATAGAAAATCCCGAAAAGTGAGATAAAAGTCATTAGTAAATATGACTAATGTAGGCACTTTTCTGATTGTTGTTTATATGAACTTATTTTCATATAATCACGGGACTTTAATCTAAATTTTACCAAAAATTAATGAAATTACGCAATTTCCTTCTGCTGCTTGTTTTGGCCGCTGGATTCACCGGCACTAATGTTGAATCAATATTCGCCCAGCTTCCTAATAGCAATATGACGCTGCTTGCAAACAGGAACAATCATGCTCCAACCAGCGGCAACAGGTATTCCGCTTTATGGGGTTACACAGCACCCAATAACAGGGAATACGCGATTGTTGGCTGCTATAACGGCGTTGCCTTTTACGACGTCACTGATTCTGCGAATATTTATGAGGCTGATTTCCATCCAGGCGGAACTACCGGCTGGAGAGAAATGAAAACCTATTCGCATTATGCGTACATTGTAACGGATGTAAGCGCTGGTGTTGGTTTGACTATCATAGATCTGCAGTACCTGCCTGACTCAATTCATTTTGTAAGAAACTGGACTTTTTCCGGATTCACATTGGGACATACGATTTCCCAGGAAGGGCCTTATCTTTATATAAACGGCGGAAACGCAAGCACTGGCGGGGGAGTCAGGATATTAGATCTTACATCTAATCCCGAAATGCCGGTTCTGAGAGGACAGTGGATAACAGAATATATACATGATTGCAGGGTATTGCGTGATACAATTTGGGGCGCAAACATTTACGATGCGGGTAACGGAGGAACCGGAAGTATATACATAATCAATGCTGCGAATAAAGATAATCCGGTTACGATCAATTCGTGGGTTAACAATCCCACACCCGGACCTCACAATATTGCAATTACTGGAGATAGAAGATTCGCGTTGACGACGGATGAAATTCCGCAGGGTTCTCTCCCAAGGCAGCTCAAGATCTGGAATATTCAGAATCTAAGCAACGTTACACAGGCTGCTACATGGCGTCCGACTGGTGTTGGTGATTCATCAATTGTACACAACGTCGAAATTTACGGAAATTACGCGTTGATTGCGCATTATACATGCGGTATCAGACTTGTTAATATAACGAATCCCGCAGCTCCGGTTGAAGTAGCTTGGTACGATACATATCCATCAAACAACAGGCATACATATAACGGCTGCTGGGGTGTATATATGTTTCCTTCTGGAAAGATCATAGGATCTGACATGTCAACAGGGCTCTATGTACTGAAAACAACTATACCGCTTACAGGGATCACAGAGCCTGCGCCAAATGTACCCAATTCATTCGAGCTGAAACAGAATTATCCGAATCCGTTCAATCCTTCCACAACAATTGAGTTTTCCATAAAGAAAGCATCATTTGTTACGCTGAAAGTATATGACGCATTAGGAAGGCAGGTTGGATTGCTTGCAGATGAGTTCAGGAATGCAGGCAGTTATTCAATTAGTTATGATGCAGGCAGGCTTTCCAGCGGTGTGTATTATTATACTTTATCTACAAACGACGGATTTTCCGAAACCAAAAAGATGGTATTAACCAAATAACATTCCCGGAGAGAATATTGAAAAATTTATATTTTGCATTTCTATTCTTATTCGCTTTAAGTGGAATTGCTTTCTCGCAGTTGCCGAACCAGAACACTATTTTGCTTGGACAAAAAGATGAACACGGTAATGGTTACTCTGCTTTATGGGGTTATGCCGCTCCAAATGGCAGAGAGTATGCTATTTTAGGATGCAATACCGGAACTGCATTTATCGATATAACAGACACAGCAAATATTCATGAAGTAGATTTCGTTCCCGGAGTTACTTCAAACTGGCGCGAAATGAAAGTGTTTTCAAGTTATGCCTACGTAGTTTCAGAAGGTACTAACAGCAGGCTGCAGATCATCGCATTGCAATACCTGCCTGATTCAGTTAGCCTGGTAGCTACGTATAACTATACAAACTATACTAAAACTCATTCAATTTCGCAATCCGGCCCATATCTCTACCTGCATGGCGGTGATAATACTATGGGCGGTTTAGACCAGGGCGGCTTGACAATTTTGGATATTACCAATCCACAGGCGCCTGTAAAACGCGGCCAATGGACAAATATGTATGTTCACGATAGCAGGATAATCAATGACACTATCTACGCCTGCAATATTGAAGATGGCTTTGTGAGCATAATTAATGCAACAAACAAAAACAACCCGGTAACAGTAAGCTCATGGCTAAACAATCCGAACCCGTTTCCGCACAATTGCGCATTGCCAAATAACAGGCGGTACATATATACTACCGACGAAACTTCCTCACCAAACGGCAAGCTGAAGGTTTGGGATAAACAGAATCCTTCAAACATGCTGTTTGTTACATCATGGCAGCCAACCGGCATTACAACTGCAATTGTTCATAACGTAGAGATATATAATAATCTTGCAGTAATTGCTCATTACACTGCAGGTATTAGAATACTTGATATCACAAATCCAACTACTCCGACAGAAATTGCCTGGTACGATACGTATCCTTCAAGCAATGCTGCTCAATTTGCCGGCTGCTGGGGTGTTTTTATGTTTCCTTCATCAGGAAAAATTATTGGATCTGACATGAGCGGGGGATTGTTTGTAATAAAAATAGGCTCTACACCCGTTGGAGTAACCGGAAACAGCATTATACCTTCTGAGTTTTCGCTGAAGCAAAACTATCCAAACCCGTTTAATCCGAATACACAAATAGAGTTTGATATTCCGTCATCATCTTACGTTAACCTCAAGGTTTACAACACTGTTGGCAAAGAAGTAGCAGTGCTTGCAGATGAGTACAGGATTGCCGGTTCATATAAAATGAACTATGATGCAGGAAACCTGCCGAGCGGAGTATATTTCTATAAGCTTACTACAGGCAGCGGATTCACCCAAACTAAAAAGATGATGCTGGTGAAGTAATACCAGTTAGATTTTACCATAAGCCCGTTGCGTAACTGCACGGGCTTTTTTGTTTTCTATTGAATATTTGGGCAGAGTTGAATAAATTGCAGTATATGAAAAAGTCTATAAATTCCGCTGTATTACTTACTGTATTGCTGCTCTCATGTGCTTCTGTTGTTTATCCTCAGGCGCCAAACAATAACATGTACCTGATTGCCAACAAGAACGACCACCTCACTAACCTGCTGTATTCCGCTGTATGGGGATATGTCGCGCCAAACGGAAGGGAATACGCCATTCTGGGTTGTCCCGATGGTACTGCTTTCTATGATATCACCGATACCAGCAATGTAAGTGAAAGCGGATTTGTACCCGGCTTAAGCTCCTATTGGAGAGAGTTTAAGACTTTCAGCCACTACGCCTATATTGTTTCCGAGGCCGATGGAAGCGGGCTTCAGATAGTAGATCTGCAGTACCTGCCTGATTCAGTTCACCTTGTTAACACATTCCTTTTCGAAGGATATTCCAAAACTCATACCATATCTCAATCAGGCCCATACCTTTATATGAATGGCGGCAACTATTCGGCAAGCGGGATATTTGTACTTGATCTTAGCTCAAATCCGGTTGCTCCTGTAAAAAGAGGACAGTGGGAAACGGAATATATACATGATTGCAGAATATACAACGATACAATATGGGCATCAGGGATCTTCGGCGGTAAAAACTATGTTATCGATGCGGTAAATAAAGATAGCCTCAGAACTATCACAAGCTGGCTGAATAACCCTGACCCTGGTCCGCATAACTGCGACCTGAGCCGTGACCGCAAACACCTGCTTGTTACCGACGAGATTGGCGGCAACATGCGTATGCTTAAAATATGGAACATTGAAAACCTGTTTAATCCGGTATTGATCTCAACATGGCAGCCCACAGGAATCAACTTTTCTGTGGTGCATAACGTCGAAGTTTACGGCAATTATGCCCTGATAGCGCATTATTCAGCTGGAGTACGGCTTGTTGATGTGACTAATCCCGCTCAGCCTATTGAGGTAGCATGGTATGACACATATCCGCTGAATAATGAGCATAATTATGATGGCTGTTGGGGCGTATATGCATTCCCATCGGGTAAAATAGTGGCTTCTGACAGGCAAACCGGTTTGTATGTGCTGAAATCGATTGTCAGCACCATTGGAGTGAATGGAAGCAGCAGCGAAATTCCGAACCAATATGAATTGAGGCAAAATTTCCCAAACCCGTTTAATCCCGTTACCAAAATTGAATACCGGCTTCCGGAAGCAGGTCATGTTACTCTGAAAGTTTTTGATATAACAGGGCGGGTAGTTGGTGTACTCACTGATGGTTTCCAAAGAACCGGCAGCCATTCTATAAATTATGATGCATCAGGTTTATCAAGCGGCGTGTATTTTTACAGACTTGAAGCCGGTAAAACCAGCTTAACGAGGAAGATGATACTTGTTAAATAAATATGGCAGTTATGTTACCTGCTGAAATTTCTTTGTCTAAGTATCTCATACAAAACCACTCCTGCAGATACCGAGACATTCAGTGAATGTATCTTTCCCATCATTGGTATCCGTACCAAATGGTCGCACAAATTTATAATATTTTTCCTCAATCCTTCGCCTTCGCTGCCGAAAACTACCGCGCATTTATCAGGTATCTGAAATTTATACAAATTCTCATCAGTATTTAACACAGTACCGATAATTTTGTAGTTATTTTCCTGCAAAACTTCAATTGTTTTGTATATGTTCGGTTCTTTGGAAATTTTAATGTAATTAGTGGCTCCGGAAGATGTCTTTACCACTGTATGGTTAACTTTCACAGAGTTCTTATCTGAAATTATTATCCCGTCAGCTCCGGCAGATACTGCCGTTCTTATTATTGCGCCAAAATTATGGGGATCCTGTATCTCATCAAGTATTATGAGGGTAGCATTGGGCTTATCGTTGAGTGATTTTAGTATTTCCGTTGTTTTTGTGTACTCAAAATCTTTGACCTCGGCAATTATTCCCTGTGATATCCCTTCTGACTTATCCTTTTTATCAAGTATCTGCTCGAATGCAGCTTTGCTTAGTTTCACAACATCAATATTTTTCGATTTAGCATGTCTTTCTATTTCTTTTATTTTATTATCATTTACCGAATCAAGTAAAACTATTTTTAATATCGAAGCAGGGTCGAATTTTAATGTTTCTGTTACAGGGTTTCTTCCAATTACTAGCATTAATTTTAGTTATGTTTTTGTTTATATTTGAAGATATACAAATCTGATTTAATAATAATACTATTCACGGACGTTTAACTCAATCTCAAAATTAATCTGAATATATAGATAATGGAAAAGATGCTGGAAAAACCTGTTCATTCGCCCGCGTTCAAGAAGCGCAGGGGAATAAACTGGATGACACTTGGATTGACATATGCAGCTATGTATATGGCAAGATACAACTTCGGGTTTGCCAATAAACAGCTTTCGGATACCTTCGGGTTCTCTAAAACCGAGATCGGTACAATAATTACTATCAGTACGCTAATATACGGACTCTCCGCAATATTTAACGGCCCTATTGCGGATAGATGGGGCGGAAGAAGAGCTATGATAACTGGCGCCACAGGCGCAGCAATTTTCAATCTTGCCTTTGGTATGGCTGCTTATTTTGGGTTCCTTGGAACCGGGACTTTTATGCTGATATATCTTGCTTCAATGTGGACGCTGAACCAATATTTCCAGTCATACAGCGCTCTAGCGCTGATCAAAGTGAATGCCGGATGGTTCCATGTTTCAGAACGCGGCGTATTTTCAGCAATTTTTGGTTCTATGATACAAAGCGGCCGCTTTGCAGTCTATGCCCTTATGACTACAGCTTTCGTAGCGTTCCTTCCTTGGCAGTGGAAATTCTTCCTGCCTGCCATGATAGTTGGTGTATTTACCTTTTTAACATTCCTTTTTGTAAAAGATACCCCAAAAGATGCCGGATTAGGCGATTTTGATCCTCAGGACGCCACCAGTGGCGATACTGAGAAGATTACCCTGGCTTATGTTGCCAGGAAAGTGTTTACTAATCCGATAGCAATTACCATAGCAGCTGCCGAGTTCTGTACGGGGCTTGTAAGAAAGGGATTTGAAGAATGGTTTCCGCGCTATATGCAGGAAGTGCACAAGCTGGCGCTCGATAATCCGGTATTTCAGCGAAATGCATTTGCGGTGGTAATTGCAGGTATTGCAGGCGCGTTTATTGCAGGATTTCTCTCTGATAAAGTCTTCGGCAGCCGAAGGCCGCCAGTAGCTTTTCTGGGTTATGTGCTGCAGATCATCTCTTTAACAATAGTAGCAATAGCTCCAAGCCTTGAAGCAATAGTTATTGCATTCACAGTCAATTCTCTGGCTATTTCGATGGTACACTCAATGCTCTCCGGAACTGCCTCTATGGATTTTGGCGGCAAACGAGCTGCAGCTACTGCAGCGGGAATGTTTGACGGGATGCAGTATGTGGGCGGCTCAGTTATGGGTGTTGGCGCAGGCTGGCTCATTGAAACTTATGGTTGGGGCTCATGGGGACCGAGCATGGTAGGTTTTGCTGTAATTGGCGCCATTTTAATGCTAAAACTGTGGAATGCCAGACCGTCAAGAGGCGGTCATTAATTTGATCATGACAAATGTTCTTTAAATCTGAAGAAGGTTCCACCCGGCAGCTTATTGAGTTCTGTTCCGGCTATTTCCTTCTATACACAATTACGGGCCTTACTGTAAAATACTTTACCGGTGATACCACATCCGGCTATCCGGGTATGAGTGATATCCAGTATCTGGTTTACAATACAATTGGCGGAAACTTGATTGCATTGGTTATAGTACTTGCATTTAAGTGGTATAAATTGCAGACGAATAACTATATCAGCTTAATCGGATTTAAAGTACCGTCTGAATTCCTTTATATCGTTCCGTCAGGTATATGTACTGCAATAGTCATTCCAACCACCACCCTCATGTATACGCTGCCAATATCTGTGATGGTAGCTATGGTCATTATGCGCGGAAGTATTATTGTTATCAGCAGGCTAATAGATGCGGTTCAGATCTGGCAGGGTATTCTGAAAAAGCGAGTTTATTGGGAAGAGAATGCAGCTGTAGTATTCGCTGTATTCGCGGTCCTGGCAAATTTGGTAAATGTCAAACCGGGCAGCTTTGATTTCGTAGGCTCTCCGGCCGCAATGACTATCCTGATTAGTTATTTAACTGCATATTCCATACGGATTTACATTATGAACTATTACAAAAACACCCGCGCAAAAGGAGTGAAGCAGGATAACAAGGCTTTCTTTGCTGTTGAGCAAATTGCGGCGACGTTCACAATGCTGCTTATAGGCTTATTCATCTATAATTCGCCTTCAATAGCGGGGTGGAGCGCACCGCAGATACAGCAGTTCAGGGGATCATTCATAATGCCGCATTCATTCTGGTTCTGGGCAGGAGTTTCCGGCTTCGCATTTGGCCTATTAGCCTTCTTTTCGGTCTTTATCTTTATGTTTAGGGGGCGTACAGCCACATTTGCGGGATTGGTTAACCGCCTTACATCACTAATTGCCGGAACTGCTGCAACATTGCTTTTTGCCCTCATATGGGGCGGGAAATATCCGGATGCGGAAGACTGGATAACATTAGGTTTCATTTTGATAGCAGTCGCATTTTTGACCAAAGCTGAAAAGAAACGCTCAGCTGAGCTGAAAACGGAATCTAAACTATGAAATACAAAAATATCCTTTTCGATCTCGACGGCACCATATCTGATTCCAGTCCGGGAATAATCAACGCATACCAGTATTCGCTCAATAAGATGGGGTTCCCTCAAGACGATCCTGAACTGATAAAAAGCTATATTGGCTCTCCGCTAAGATCATATTACTCCGAAGAAAAGAAGCTTGGCGCTTCCGATTCCGAATCTGCTGTGAAATTCTTCAGGGAGTATTATACTGATAAAGGTATTTTCGAAAATAACCTGTATGAAAAGATGGACGAGCTGATAGGGGAGCTTCATAATAATGGGAACAGACTGTTTATCGCCACTTCAAAGCCGCTTGAGTTTGCACTCAGGATTCTGAACCACTTTAAAGTTAAAGAATATTTCACCAGCATACACGGCTCTGATATGTCTGTGGATAATAAGCCAAAAGATAAGCTGATATCCGACGCTATAATAATGAACGGACTTGCTAAAGAAGAAAGTGTTATGATTGGCGACAGGTATCACGATATACGCGGCGCGAAAACAAACGGCATCGATTCAATTGCGGTAACATTTGGATTCGGCAGCAGGGCAGAGATCGAAGCTGAAAATCCCGATCATATTGCTGCAAATTCAGATGAATTAAAAAACATTATCTTCGGCTGAAAATAAAAAAGGACAGAGTTATCTGTCCTTTTCTCCTCCTTCAGATATACACTTATGGCAATATCCAAAGCATAATATATTCTTAAATTACCTGAGCAGTATGTACAGCAGTATCGCAACAATACCTGCCACTGAAAATACCGCGTAATCCTGAACTATACCGGTTTGGATCTTTCTCCAGTCAACAGATAGATTATTGAAGAAGCTTGCGGTTCCGTTTATAGCACCGTCGATTATTTTGACATCAAGTATCTTATAGAAAATCTCAGTTAACCATCTGAGCGGCGAAACTATTATTTTATCATAAAGCTCGTCAACCCTGTACTTATCTTTAAGCAGGTTGTAGAATCCGCCTGAGAATGCATAAAGCTTCTCACCGGATTTGAACATCTTAAGCGAAACAATGATAGCTATTACAGCCACAAGAACTGAAAATACTATCAGACCGATCTCTGTTGATGCAACCACATGATGCTCAGGCAGAATTGCCAGCGCCGGTGCGAATACAGGCTCCAGCCAATGCTCGATGAGGTTCGGGCCAATGATATGCGGAATGCCAATGAATCCGCCTACAACTGAAAGCACTGCGAGAATTATCAGAGGTACTGTCATTGTTGCCGGTGATTCATGCGGATGAACATGCGCTTCATCATATCTCGGCTTGCCGTAGAATGTGAGGCTGATAAGCCTCCACATGTAAAACGCCGTGATAAAAGCTGTGAGTACTGCCAATCCAAATACCGGATAGTGGCCGCCAAAGAAAAGCTTGGAAAGAATCTCATCCTTGCTGAAAAATCCGGAGAAAGGCGGAATACCTGAAATCGAGATACCTCCCATTAAAAATGTAAGGAATGTGATCTTCATCTTGTTTTTCAGACCGCCCATTTTGGTTACATCCTGCTCTTCATGCATTCCATGAATTACAGAGCCCGCCCCAAGGAACATGAGCGCTTTGAAGAACGCATGAGTTGTGACGTGGAATATACCCGTTGAAAACGCGCCGGCTCCCATCGCCATGAACATGAATCCAAGCTGGCTTACAGTTGAGTAAGCGAGTATCTTTTTGATATCGTTTTGCGCGACTGCAATTGTTGCCGCCATGAACGCCGTTAAACAGCCGATTATCATAACCACTTCCATGGTTATAGGCGCCATGGAGAACAGCAGCGAAGTTCTGCCGATCATGTAAACGCCGGCTGTGACCATTGTTGCTGCGTGGATTAGCGCAGATACAGGTGTCGGACCAGCCATAGCATCAGGCAGCCAAACATAAAGCGGTATCTGTGCTGATTTACCCGTAGCTCCTACAAAAAGCAGAAGCGTAATAATTGTAAACATTGAAACCGGCACAGCAGAAGCGGGTATCGCTGCGATTATTCCCTGGAAATTGAGTGTACCAAAGTTCATAAATATGAAAAACATCGCAAGCATGAAGCCAAAGTCACCGATACGGTTTACCCAGAAAGCCTTGTTTGCCGCATCGCCTGCAAATTTCTTTTCATAGAAAAATCCTATTAGCAGGTATGAACATAAACCAACGCCTTCCCAGCCTAAGAACATTAATAGCATGTTATCGCCAAGCACAAGATTCAGCATCGCGAATATGAACAGGTTAAGGAATGCGAAGAACCTCGCAAAGCCTTTATCGCCGTGCATGTAGCCTATTGCATATACGTGGATTAGGAATCCAACCCCGGTTATTATAAGACACATCGTAACCGAAAGCGGGTCCACAAGATAAGCAGCGGAAATATTCAGCGAACCGGAAGTTATCCAGTTGAATAGGGGAATGGTGATGCTTCTTGCTTCTTCAGGAAGCGCTGTGAGCTCCATGTAGGCGAGTATCGACATTACAAACGAGCCAAGCACCATCAGAGAACCGATGATGCCGGAAACTTTTTCATTCCTGATCTTAACGCCAAACAGCCCGTTTATCAGGAACCCGACTAAAGGTAAAACTGTAATCAGATAGAAGTATTTTACCATTTTAAAATATTAATTTCATCCAGGTTAATTGTTGATTTGTTCCTGTAAAGGGCTATGATAATAGCCAGTCCGATCGCAGCTTCAGCAGCCGCAACGGTCATAATAAAAAATACGAAAATCTGGCCGTTAAGGTTGCCTAAGAACGATGAAAACGTTACGAAGACCAGGTTCACGGAGTTAAGCATCATTTCAATGCACATGAATACAACTATGGCATTGCGCCTTGTTAAAACACCAACAACCCCGATTGAAAATAACAGAAGTGCGAGAATTAAGTAGAAATTTATGTCCATTTACAAAAATAAGAGAATTTCAGCATTTTATCAATTTATTAATGATTATTTCTTCAAAAAAATTGAGTTATCACCTGGCGTTTGTCAGCCCCGCGCAGGTTTGCCAATCCTTTACAGCCTTATCATTACTGTACCTGCAGACGTACCTGTACTTGCTTGTCATTCCTGCCTGCCAAGCTCCGCATGGCGAAGGTTTTTCATTCCTGAATTTGCTTGTCATTCCTGTGAAGGCAGGAATCTTTTTCCCAAAAACCTTCATGTTGCTGGTTCCTGAGTAGCCACGGCCCTCAGGCCGTGGAGGAAAGCCTTGTACGTTAGCGGCTTTAGCCGCAATTGTATTAATAGCCATTTTATTGAATATCCAATTCTCATTAGATCCAGCCTTCAGGCTGGGGACTAAATGATATTAACATACCCGGGCTTTAGCCCTGAATATATGCACTCCAAAAAAATTTATTAAGACGACCCACCGGGTCGTCTCTACAGAATCTCGATTTACCATAAGCTTTGGAAAGGCATATATTGGTTCAAACATCTTTCGGCGATCCCTTCAATCCATTGAGTAGCCACGGCCTTCAGGTCGTGGGAAAAATCCAATAGACACACTGGCTTTAGCCGCAATTGTTTTAATAGCCATTATATTGAATATCCAATTCTTTTAACCCCAGCCTTCAGGCTGGGGACTAAATGATATTAACATGTCCGGGCTTTAGCCCTGAATATATGCACTCCAAAAAAATTTGTTAAGACGACCCACCGGGTCGTCTCTACAGAATCTCGATTTACAAAATCTTTTAACAGGCATGCATTGATTAAAACATTTACTGGCGATTTAAGGCCATTTATTGATTGCGTAGCCACGGCCTTTTGGGCCGTGGCTATAAACCTCAAATATAAGCGGCTTTAGGCGCAATAGAAATTAGAACAGCAAACAGAAATTCATATCCACAATAATTCCAAATTTATTTATCCTTAAAACATACATCCCAAATTGCATGCAGAACCATTCAAAGCACCCGCATTAAAACAGGGGAGTAAAAGAGACAGCATCCGAAACCAAATGTTAATAACCCCATTCTCACATAACATTCAACTTTACATAATATATATTATTTCTCTTTTTCTGAACATTATGTTAAAATACGCCATTTTAGCCTGTTTGGTAATTCCCTTTGTATAATGATTTCCGTGTTTGCATTTCATTTTTCCAAGTGTTACTTTTGAAGTGTTTCATAAATCAACCATGTAACTATATCAATGAATAAATTCTATATTGTACTCAGCTTCTTTGTTATATTGATCTCTCAAAATCTCCTGGCGCAGGATGAATGGAAAACTGCCTGGTCGGAAAAGCTTTCGGTTCTGGATTCGCTTTTCCGCCGTGAACAGGCGCAGTTCCGCTTAATGCAGTCGCACCAGAACGAATCCGATGAGTCATTGATCCTTGCCGGTATCGATTCACTGAACGTTTTTGTACCCGTTGTAAACGCCGCTATTGATATGTGCAATGCATTTGAATTCCCGAATACGCCGGACGGCCAGAACGGCGCCGAAACTTTCCGCCTGAAAATAGCCGGTGTTAAGGAATATTTTGAGCAATGCAGGATGCAAACCCAGGTAAACAACAACATTCTGCAGAAGAAGCTTAAGAATGAATCGCTGCAGTTCAAAGTATCACAAATAGACGAGCTGAAACTTAAAGATTACACTCCGCTAATCAAATATTGAATACATCTGCATGCAGTTTCATCGGATTTGCTCTTTAAGTTACTTAAATAGCACCAAATAAATGACTTAAGTCATTGGAGTCATTTCTGTAAAAAGGTATATTTGTATATGTTAAAAATCAAATTTTACAGACATGACTAAAATTAATGTGATCATAATGGGCGCTGCAGGCAGGGATTTCCATAATTTCAACGTTGTGTACAGGAATAACCCTCTATATAACGTTGTTGCCTTCACAGCAACACAGATCCCCAACATCGAAGGACGCAAATACCCGGCAGTTTTGGCCGGAAAATACTACCCGAAAGGAATTCCGATATTTCCTGAAGATGACCTTCTGAAACTGATCAAAAAACACTCGGTCAAACAGGTAGTATTCTCCTACTCTGATGTTCCGTTTAGTTATGTAATGGCAAAAGGCGCCATGGTTAACGCCGCCGGGGCTTCATTCATTACCTTAGGCGCCGAAGAGACCATGGTTAAGTCGAAAAAACCCGTTGTATCAGTCGTAGCAAGCCGTACAGGCGCAGGCAAAAGCCAGACCTCACGCAGGGTTGTTGAAATTCTACAGGCATTAGGACAGAAAACCGTATCTATAAGGCATCCAATGCCATACGGAAATCTGGCAAAACAAAAAGTACAGCGTTTTGCAGCAATTTCTGATCTAAAAAAACATGATTGTACCATCGAAGAGATGGAAGAATACGAACCACATATTGCACGCGGCAATGTGATTTACGCAGGGGTTGATTACGAAGCTATATTAAGAGAAGCCGAAAAAGAAGCTGATGTAATTATTTGGGATGGCGGAAATAACGATATGTCGTTCTATAAATCAGACCTGACAATCACAGTTGTTGATCCGCATCGTGCCGGACATGAGATGAATTACTACCCCGGCAGAACAAACGTACTGCTGGCAGATGTAGTAGTAATTAATAAAGTAGATTCAGCTAACCTCCAATCAGTTAATGATATTAGGGAGAATGTTCTAAAGGTAAATCCAAAGGCTAAGTTGGTAGAAGCTGCCTCCCCTATTTCGCTTGATCATGAAGCCGAGCTTAAGCTCCTTCGCGGGAAACGCGTGCTGGTAGTTGAAGATGGTCCTACATTAACCCACGGTGAAATGAAATACGGCGCCGGCACAATTGCCGCACAGAAATTTGAATCTGCCGAGATTGTTGACCCGCGGCCATATGCTGTAAAGAGCATCAAAGAAACATACGCTAAATATCCGGGTATCGGAGTACTACTTCCGGCAATGGGTTACGGCAAGCAGCAAATGAAGGATCTTGAAGCTACCATAGCAAAGACACCGTGTGATGCAGTAATAATCGGAACGCCAATTGACCTCAGAAGGGTTATTAAGATCAAAAAGCCGGCAGTTAGAGTTTCATACGATCTGCAGGAAATAGGAAAACCGGACTTAACACATATTCTGACCGATTTTATTTACAAACGCTGATAAAAATTAATATTTAAGACTATCAAAAACGAAAAGAAAATAAAGAGCTGGAAGGAAGTTTCCGCTTTACCGGTTAAAAAGAGGCTCAAATACCTCAATGGCAGCCGGACGTTTCATGTTCTTTCCGCGCTCCAGTTCCAGCAGCCGGAGCTTGGCAGGTTGTTTGAGCTTGCAGATAAGATCCGTAAGATCGCAAAAAGCAAAGACGGGCTGGATTTTCTTCAGACAATCCTATCTCATAAGCGGGCTGTGCTGTATTTCGCGCAGCCCTCTACGAGAACATACCTTTCATTTAACAATGCATGCCAGATCCTTGGCATTCAAACAAGCGACATGCGCTCATCGGGTTATTCATCCGAAGTAAAGGGTGAATCACTCGAAGATACTTTGGAAACAATGCACTCTTACACTGATATGATCATCATGCGCCATGTTGAGGAAAACATCGCTGAAAAGGCTGCTTGGATGTTTAATGAATCCGAAAAGCCTATCCCGGTCATAAATGCCGGCTCGGGCCCGCATGAGCATCCAACCCAGGCGCTATTGGACGCGTACACGCTTTACAGGGCATTCAAGGGCAAAGTACGGAACAAGACTATTGCAGTGATTGGCGATATCAAACGCGGCCGGGCCGTCAGATCGTTAATTTATATGCTCTCAAACTTCGAAGGCATCAGGTTTGTTTTCCTTTCACCCGCCGAGCTTTCACTTCCCGATGATTTGAAGCAATATTTGAACAAAAACAGCATTCCTTTTGAAGAAAGCGATAACCTGGAGAGATTCTTAAAGAAGGCAGATGTATTTTATTATACCCGCATACAGGATGAATATGACAAGCACCATGAGTCAAAAACCATCGATTACAGCAGATTCTGGCTTAAAAAGGAATACCTTGACCTTATGAAGAAGGATGCTATTATCCTCCATCCCCTTCCCCGCCGGAATGAGATTCCGCCTGAGGTTGATAGCGATCCCCGCGCATGGTACTGGAAACAGGAAGTGAACGGATTATGGATGCGCGCTGCGATCATAGCCCACGTATTCAAAGAAGATGGGTATATTCTGAACTACAAGTAGCTAACCGCATTAATTTTAAAGCAAAAAGCCTCTAGTCTTAGAGGCTTTTTGAGTATATAATTTGTCGCACTGAGCGTAGTCGAAGTGCTAAGTTAATCCGGGATTATCCCAGTTGTTGGTGTTATCACCAACAACATTAATTAAATAATGCATTACATTAGTTTCTTTACTGCCACAATCCTGGAATGGAAACAACTGCTGGAAGCTGATTCATACAAAGACATAATCATCTCCAGTATGAGATACCTGGTGAATGATAACCGCTTAAAAGTATATGGTTTCGTCATTATGCCAAATCATATACATACCCTTTGGAAAATCCATAATGATATTAAAAAGGATGACCTTCAAAGGGATTTCCTGAAATATACAGCTCAGCAAATGAAGTTTGAATTATTAAAGAATGATCCGGAAAAACTAAAGATGTTTTATGTTGGTGCAAAAGACAGGAAATATCAATTTTGGGAAAGAAATCCTTTAACTTCGCGGCTGCCAAGTATGGAGTTGATAATACAAAAGCTGAATTACATTCATGCAAACCCAATCCGGGGGAAGTGGAATTTATGTAAGGAAATAACAGATTACAAATATTCTACTGCGGCTTATTATTATAAGGATGGGAAAACCTGGGATTTTATAACTCATTTAAATGATGCGAGTTTGGAGGATTAAAGAAGTTGTTGTTGGTGATAACACCAACAACGGGGAATATTTTCATATCCCATAATATTTTTGACCTTAAAATAGGATTTACGGTGGGGATATAATCTGCCGATAAAGTATAACCCGCATTCATGGATGCTTCTTTTATCCTAATATCTAATTTTTTAAAATCTATACAAGAATTGACATCTTGCAATTCATAAGTATATTGAGATGATTGTGGGTAATATTTTGTCGAAAGATCAAATTTTGGAATTTGAGTTCTATAATATATTTTTTTAAATTTAATACTTGCTTTAAATCGTTTCTTTGAATTATTTGAGTTCTCATTTAGAATGTTTACAATAAATCCATCTTCCGAGATTTCTATTTCATAATTATTTTTCAATAAATCGTCACTATATTTAAATGCATCATAATAATTAAGAAGATTATTAACTTCTGCATAAATCATCTCGTCATCTGTGGCTGGGGAAATTCTATGTAGCGACAAAATATCATTAAGATAATTTTTATCAGTTTCTTGGACGAACAGAGAAATGGAGAAACAGAATAAAAATAATTTTAAAAATAAGAAATATTTTATATTATTTTTCATTTTCACTAATATTTTCTAATTTATAAAATACAAAAGTTGGGTCAATTATATCTATTGACAGAACATTATCATTTGAACCCTTAACTCTATTGCTAGTCTCGTTTGACTTTATACCAGTAAAATAAATATCTCCTTTTTGATTTGTGTACCATCCATTTAAATAAACTATTTTATCTGTAAACAGAGAACTTATACTTAATGAATCATATCTATACTCGGAAGGTATTCTTAATTTTACTTCTTCTTCATAAACTGCGGACGCAAATGCAACATCAAAAGAAGCATCATATCTATTAATATATATACTACTAGGATTATAATAAAAACCATTTTCATTTTTGAAAATAGAAGATTTGGCATTCCCTAAGCTAATACCATAAAATCTTCCATCCAAGATAAGAGAATTTTTTCTCTGAATTGCGCTTTCTTTTTCATCTGCTGGAGGTTTGAGGGAAGGTGCTAAATTCTCTATGGCTTCCTGATTCATTTCAACATATTCAGAGCCAGTAATATTTAATTTATATGCAGTTTTTTTACTTAATGCATAATTGCCATAATAAAAATAAATATTTTGCTTATCTGACTTTATAAAATCTAAGTTATAGTCTTTAGGTATTTCAAAACTCATGATATTCCTTTTATCTTTATCATATATCCTTATGACTGAATCATATATCAAAAAATAGTTATTCTGATCGTCTACATGTATTAATGCAGGTATATTATAGGATAATCTAAATGGAGCTCCTGCATGTATTTTAAAAACAGAATTGCCATTTGAATTTTGCTGTAAGGCAAAAAAATCTTCACCCGAATTAAACTTTCTCTCAAATATTAATTTTGGGGAATACCGATTATTGTTAATCTGACTGAAACCTATGTTATGATTTCCAAAAATCATGAATAGTATAACCACGCATGTAATTGATAGAGTATTTCTATATATACTTTTCATTATAATACATCCCCGTTCCTGCACTTTGTTCTCAAAATGCGTTTAGTTCATTCACTCTTTTAGATTTACAAAAAAAGGCTGCCAACAGGCAGCCTTTTGAAGATTGTTTTGCCGGAAACTAAAACGGCAGATCATCATCCGTTGCTGTGGATTTACCCGCTGCAGGCTTGGTTGTTGTGTAACCGCCCTGTGAGCCGTTACCTTCACCGGAGCCTTTGCTATCGAGCATGATCATTTCGTCTATAACTATCTCGGTCTTATAATGTTTTTTCTTGTTCTCATCTTCCCAGTTCGAGGTCTCAAGGCGTCCTTCGATGTAAACCTTGCTTCCTTTTTTAAGGTAATTTGAACAGGTCTCCGCCAGACCGCGCCATGCTTTCACATTGTGCCATTCTGTACGTTCCTGCCAATTACCTTCCTGGTCTTTCCATTTCATACCGGTTGCTACCGAAAAGCTTACGACAGCTACACCTGACTGAGTGTATTTAAGTTCAGGATCCTGCCCCAAACGTCCGATAAGCATTGCTTTGTTTAGATCTTTTGCCATTTTTGTTTTCTCCTTACGAAAACCAGCCTTTGATACTAACCGTCAACAAACTGCCTGGGCAGTTCTTAATATCAGCTAATAGATTAATTAGATATTTTAGTTATTTGGTTGCGGGATAATTTAACGGGTATTTATGAACCGAGTCTCTTGTCAAAAATAAGACGGTATTTTTATCAAGTACAGCAACATCGGTTAAATTCTTAATATCAGGGAATGTGTAGAAATTTACATACTGCCCTTTTTTTAAGTCGTACAATACCAGCCCCGACTTCTGCAATATATATAAAATATCATTAAAATAGGCAATACTTATTATGGCACCGGGCGAGATCATTTCAATCTTTCTGACAAAAAGCCCGAAGTTATTGAAATTTAGAATTGAATTCGTCTTTCGGTCGAGTATCCACATATCAAGCTGGTTTCCCCTAACCATTTTTACCGGGTCGTCCATTTTCTCTTGGCCCAGACTGTTGGAGCCGAACACAATACTTACTTCGCTGTAGTCATTGATCTTAGCCACGCGGTAATTGCTTGCATCGCAGAGTACAAAAACCTCGCCCGAGCTGATAGTTAATATTCCTTTTGGATCGTATATCTTGCGGGTTGATTCTGCGGTCAGGTTGTATGAGTTGAAATCGAATGCAAGCAGGTAATTCAGGTTTATATCAAGCCTCTTGATCTTATTGTTCTGGTAATCTGCCACCAATACATCAAGTCCGTTTGAGGCATCTATGCTGTAAGGCTGGTTAAGTTCGTTCTCGCCGAGTCCGGAGCCGCCGAATGATGCCAGCTCTGCGCCGTTTTTATCAAGCTTGTAAATTTTGTTCGTCTGCAGGTCTGATACAAAAATAAACTCTTCACGCGCAGTGCTTATTGATACTGCGTTCTGGAATTTACCGAATGTTACCGGATCTTTAAGCTCATTGGGCTTTGTTGAATCAGCCTGCGCGAACAGCGAAGCTGTTAGAAGGAATATGGCCGCAATATATCTGCTTAGCTGTTTCAATCTTCGAATCTCTTTTTGTTCTTTAAGTAATCCACAAATACCTGTTCACCCAGCTCGTTCAGTGATGAATAATACGCCTTGCCGCCGTTTGCTGCTGTGAATTCCTGTATGAACTGCACAAGGTATTGATCCTGCGCTATCATAAAAGTTGTGATCTTTATTTTTTCCCTTCTGCAGGCAACGGCTTCGTCAAGTGTTTTGTTTATGATCTTCGGATCGAGTCCCCAGGAGTTTTTATATATCCTTCTTGAGTTCGATCCCGGCTCATATATAGCCGAGGGTTTTCCGTCGGTTATCATGAAAATCTGCTTGTTGGCATTTTTCTTCCGCCTTAAGATATGGCGTGCAAGCTCAAGCCCTGCCTTGGTGTTGGTGTGGTATGGACCCACACTAACGAACGGAAGCTCACTCACCGATACCTCGCGCGCTTCATCACCAAATAAGACTATGTTAAGTGAATCCTTGCGGTATTTCGAGAGTATCAGCTCCGAGAGTCCCAGCGCGACCTGCTTCGCAGGTGTGATCCTGTCCTCACCATAGAGTATCATGCTGTGGCTAATATCAACCAGCAGCACAGTTGCGGCGCTTGTCTGCATTTCAGTTTCATACATTTCAATATCATCTTCATGCAGACTGAAGCTATCTATGCCTTCACGGCGGAATGCGTTTGAGAGGGTTTGAGTTGTATCGATATTCTGCGGCTGATCGCCAAACTGGTATTTTTTGGTGGTATTGTTGCGCTCGATGCCTTTTCCGCTAAGGGGTGATTCATGCAGTCCCTCCGGCGATTTTTTCATATTGCCGAAGATCTCTTTGAATGAATCCTGCCTGATCTTCATCTCCCCTTTCGGTGATAAAGTGAACATGCCGTCGGTTTCATCAATCAGGCCCTTTTCCTTCAGCTTGTTTATGAAATCGCTGAGCGAGAGGCTTTCATCGAAGAAATTATACTGCTCGTCAAGCTGGCTAAGCCAGTCGAGAGCTTCATTCACATCGCCGTTTGTTTGGAGTAGAATATAGCTGAAAAGGGAAAACAGTTTTTCCAGACGCTGTTCGTCAGTTAATGACTCTTCATTCCATTTGGAATATATATACTTCATTTACCTTTCCCGGTACTTATTAGTAAGATCAGCACGCCGAAATTAGGCAGGTTTAAAGTATGGTTCTGACGTACTTGAGAACAAGCTCAGGATACACACCGAATGCGAAAAGTCCGATAACCGAAATCACCGCTGCTGTGTATGAGAAATCTGCCCTCAAGCCTTCGTTCTGTTCGCCTGCCGGCTCGTAGAACCACATATAAAGTATTACCTTTATGTAGTAGTAAACTCCAACAAGGCTTAATAAGATTCCGACTATTGCAACCCAGATAAAGTTAAGCTGGATGGCTGAAAGGAAAATGTAATACTTGCCCCAGAATCCCGCGAAAGGCGGAATTCCCGCAAGCGAGAATAAAAATGCAGTCAGCAGCACTGCGAGGCCCGGGCTTGATTTGCCCAGCCCTTTGAAACTTTCAAGAGTATTGCGCTCTTTGGCGTCTTTGGTCTTTTCTTCAACCATTGCTATGATTACGAATGCGCCAAGCTGCATCAAGATGTATGAAACGAGGTAGAAAATTACTGCGTGTATGCTGAATGAGTTAATGCCGAGGAAACCGACCATTATATAACCCGCATGCGCTATGCTTGAATATGCCAGCAGCCTCTTGATATTGGTCTGCACCAGCGCAACAACATTGCCGTATAGCATGGTAAGTATGGCAACAATTGCCACGATGATGGGGATATTGTTCAGCGCGAAGATGGAGAAGAATGAGATCATAGCCGCGAATGCAGCGGTCTTACCAACCGATGACATCATTCCGGTTACAACTGTGGGAGCGCCCTGGTAAACATCAGGTATCCACATCTGCAGCGGGAAAGCGCCTGTCTTAAATATGAAAGCTATGAATACCAGCGTTAAGCCGATAAGGTAAAATGTATCTTTCTGCGGATGCGCGTTAGCGATAGCTGTATAATTTGTTGAGCCCGTGTATCCGTAAATAAACGCTATTCCCATAAGCAGGAATCCTGTTACGAACGCACCAAGCAGGAAATATTTTATCGCGCTTTCGTTGGATTCGATCCTGGTTCTCATAAATCCCGCCAGAACGTAGAAACAAATTGACATTAATTCCAGCCCTACGAACACTATGATAAGATCGTTTGCCTGGTTCATCAGCATCATGCCGAGAAGCGAAAAGAACAGCAGTGAATAATACTCGCCGTGGTTGATCTTTTCATTCTCAAGGTAGCTTTTTGATGAAAGCACAGTGATAAATATTCCGGCAACAAGCACAATGTTTATGACCGTTGTAAGCGTGTTAACGCGTATGAACTGGTTATAGAGTATAAGGTTCTTGGTAATATCCATAAATGAATAAGCGACCGTACCTGCAAGTGCGGCTATAGAGAAATAAAATATTGCCGTCTCGCTTGCATTTTTCTTTCCCTTCGGAAAGATGGTTTCAAGCAGCATAATTATCAATCCGGCCGCCGCTACAATCAGCAGCGGAACACTGTTAGCAAAATCAAGATAATTTATCAATTTAGTAAACTTTTAGAAATTATAGATATTTTTTTAACCAGTTAAAAAAAATTGTTTTGATTTCGGGAAACTGAGCCAATAGAAATTTTCCGTGCTTATCGGAGTCATATACCTTCATCTCCCGCGGTTCGCTGCAGAAGTTCTCGATTATCCATTTCTGCCCTGCCTCGTGATCGCCGTCTTTGCTTCCGCAGATAAGCAATGCATTTTTTATCTTCGGAAACGACGGCCTTCCCATCATCAGTTCATTGTACCCGGTAAATGCTTCAAATGTGCTTTTGCCGTTTGATATAGCTATTGGTACTTTGATATTCAGATTCAGTGCGCCGTATAATGCCATGTTTCCGCCAACTGAAGTACCAATTGCAGCGAGCCTGTTCGTATCTGCACCCTTTTGTTCTTTAAGCCATTTTACCGCGGCTTTGAGATCTAAAGGAGCCTGGTCCGGATCAGTAAGCAATGATTCCAGCTTACCGTTCTGCTTATCCGAGCCGCCATGGCCGCGGATGTTGAAAACGAAAACTTTATATCTCATTTGAATGAGCGAATCCACGATATCCATGCTCCACTCATCCCAGTTACTATTGAACTGGTGTATGAGAATTACAACAGGCTGAATTGAATCTTTATTGTTGAAACTGTAAAAATACTTTCCTCTAAGCTGTTTCTTATCTTCTGTTGTGAATATGACCTCATCAACATACTTGCTTACCGGCGCGTTATCCCATCCGGCGCCCATTTGGGTGGACTTATTCTTAATGCTGTCTGGAACAGGCGTCCAGTCGATCTTATCACGCTTGCAGCTAAACAGCAAAGAAGATAAGATCAGAAGAAATATGAGATACGATTTTCGCAATTTTTTCGTATATAACCCTCAAAAATAGCAAAATTTATTAACTATTTCAATTCAACTTTCACAAGCAACTGAATCTAAAATGCAAACAAAAAGCAGACACCAAGTCTCAAAGGCTCAAAGTTTCATCTTTTTAACTAAACTAATGACTCTGCTTTTCTTTGTGGCTTTGTGTCTATCTTCGGTTTTGATTTAAAACAAAAGCAGACACGAAGTCTCTAAGGCTCAAATTTACTTCTTTTAAACTAAACTAATATCTCTGCTTTTCTTTGTGGCTTTGAGACTTTGTGTCTATCTTCGGTTTTGACTCTAAACAAAAAGCAGACACAAAGGCACTAAGGCTCAAAGTTACTTCTTTTGAACTAAACTAATACCTCTACTTTTCTTCGTGGCTTTGAGACTTTGTGTCTATCTTAGGTTTTGACTCTAAAACAAAAAAAACAGACACCAAGACTCTAAGGCTCAAAGTTTCATTTTTTGTTAATGTATTAATGCTTCTGCTTTTCTTCGTGGCTTTGAGACTTTGTGTCTATCTTAGGTTTTGACTCCAAAGTAAAAACAGACACGAAAAAAAGCAACGATTGCTTGTAATCACCAAATCACTTTACCGTCACTTCTTATATACTTTTCAATTCTCGTTAAGGGATCATTAGATGTATAATACCTGCAAACGCCATTCTTCCATCGCTCAGGTGAATAAAAGTAACCTGATTCCAAGAATCCCCTATCATCATACTTCAATTCAGCCTTTATTAAAACCTCACCTTTTTCATTAATGAAAGCATTGTAGCAGTTATCTGCTGGTAAATCTGATTCATTGAACATAATAAATACCGGGGCTAATCCTTCAGAAAACTCAGCTGCCTTTTCATATATTGCCGGCAATATCAATTCGTCAGCCTTTCCTTTGTAACCGCATTTGCCATTTTCCAAAAAGGGAAAAAGATCATCATGCTTTACGGTGGAGGTCATCAAAACAAGCTCAATCGATTTTCCGTACAGATCAATGTAATAAACACTGTCATCTAAACTCAAAACTTTGGCATGATCATTCTTGTAATCATAAGCGTATTTCGCTTCAAGCTCAAATTCAGTCTTTCCTGTAGTGTTTAAACATAGCCAGATATCCGAGTTGATATCAACTTTTACAAATGCGCGTCCGCTGTTGAAATCTCTTGCAAAGGCATATAGGGGTTTTATGCTCACAACCCCGGCATTATTAATATAGCCCAATTTGTAGCCATCAGGCGTATAGATTCTGACGGGATATAATGTATCAGGCGATTGAGCAAACAAGAATGTTAAATTAAAAATAAAAGCAGTTATTAACTTTATAGTGGACATTTGTATGTATGGTCAATAAAAATCCCGAGTTTTGCTCGGGATTCTGACTATTTGATCTTTTTGAGTAATTTTTGAACCCTTTTGTTTTTTAATCTAATTGATAAAATTAAAATTACAAAAGTTTGGAGGAGAATAATTATGTTCTCCATTTAACCTCCCAAAAATTGCTTAATCTATGGAAATATAATAAATTAATAATACAAACTAAATGTCTCATTTTGTATTGTATTTTTTGGAAAGACCTAACAGCCTACTTTTCATTTCTTCTTCAGTAATTAAACTTGCACAAAATTCATCATTTAAAGTCTTATATTCGTCCATCATTCCATCAATTGACAACCAACAATGAGAATTCGTTCTAAACAAAAGTGTTAAATGTTCCTCTGTTTCAATAAGAATATCATAGCCATTCTTAACCCACCGCTCTCCTTTTGATTTCCAAGTTTCATTCGGCTCTAACTGCCTGTGACAAAACTCACTTAATTTAATCCAAAGCTTATGCAAATAATCGAGTGAGATTTCAATCGGTAAACCATTTGGAAAATCTCTTACGTTATTAACGAATTTGGCTTCACTTTGTATACAAATGAGATTAAACCTCAGTCTTTTAAGAAATCTTGCCTTGCCTCCTTCATGTTGATAAATTGCTTTGATTAGTCTAGCTATAGAGCTACATTCTCGTTCTTCAGACTTTGAAAAACCTCTTCTATGTCTAATCAAGTAAAAGTATTCAAAAAGGTATCTTTCAATCGAAAGCCTAAACTCAAATGCAGCATAACTCAAAGGTACATGTAGATTATTCTGTATTCCTATTAATCTCCACATTCTGCCAACTGCAAAATGATAGTGTGAGGCGGTTTCTCTGTCGCTTTGAATTAAAGTTACAATATTTAGTTTAGTGTAATCCATTTCTACAACTGTACCTCATCGCCTCTTTCAGGAATTCCGACTTGTTTGTAATCCATTGTATTCAGCATACCCTGTAACGCCTGCTGCTGGTCGTAATCGCCATGCACAAGGTAAATTTGCTCAATCGCGCCTTTGGAGAATTTACCAAAATACTCCCTCAGCTCATCCCTATCAGCATGCGCCGAAAATGAATTCAGCACATATACCCTTGCCTTAACCGGATGCTCTTCGCCGAATATGCGCACGAACATTCCCTGCTTGCCTTCGGCCTCTACAATACGCCTGCCCAGCGTGTGCGGCGCCTGGAATCCGACAATAAGTATCGTGTTCTTCTCATTGCTTATATTGTTGCGAAGGTGATGTACAATTCTGCCGGACTCGCACATTCCGCTTGCGCTGATTATCACACACGGACCTTTGAAGTAGTTCAGCTGCTTTGAATCTTCAACATCCTTTATGTAGGTCAGATTCGAAAAGCCAAAAACATCCACTCCCCTCGATATCAGTTCAGAAGTTTCGTTGTCGAAGCACTCATGATGCAGCTTGAAGATGTCGGATACATTTGTGCTTAAGGGACTATCAACAAAGATCGGTATCTTAGGCAATAAATTCTTCGCGAAGAGCTTTGAAAGCGAGAACACTATTTCCTGCGTTCTGCCGACGCTGAATGCGGGAATTATGATCTTCCCGCCGCGGGAAAGTGCTTCGGTCAAAACCATCTGAAGCTGTGAATCCATATCAATTGCTTTATCATGCACCCTGCCGCCATAGGTTGATTCAGAAATCATAACATTAACGTCACCCATATGCGCCGGGTCCCTTAGTATTGGCAAATGCGGCCTGCCGATATCACCTGTGAAGCCGAGCCTCATTTTTTTCCCGTTCTCATTTATATCCAACGCCACCTGCGCTGAGCCGAGTATATGCCCTGCATCGTAATAAGTGACCTGAACATTTCCTCCGAATCCGTTAACCGAAAATTTACGGTCATACGGCATACATTTAAAAAGTGTCATAATACCGCGCACCTCTTCGAATCCGTACAGCGGCTTAAAAAGCTGCTCGCCGTTTTTCATACGCCGCCTGTTTACAAACTCAATATCCTTAGTTTGGATATGTGCGCTGTCCTGCAGCATGATCGCGCAAAGGTCACGGGTTGCGGGGGTTGCGTATATATCACCCCGGAACCCTTTTTTCCACAGGCCGGGCAGATTGCCTGAGTGATCTATGTGCGCATGCGAAAGTACTACCGCATCAAGCTCTTTTGGATCGAACGGGTACTGCTTATTGATATTATATGCTTCTTCGCGCTTGCCCTGGTACAAACCGCAATCAAGCAGTATTTTTTTACCCGAGATCTCAAGCAGATGCTGTGAACCAGTAACTGTACGTGCCGCGCCGCAAAATTTTATTTTCATGATCTTTCAAACCAGGCACCCTGAACTTGTTTCAGGGTCTTTAAGTACTTTATTTTAGATGCTGAAACAAGTTCAGCATGACAATATTATATTTAAAAATAACATATACATTTCTAACAATAAACGTAGAATTAATTACAGCATTTATGACAGTGCGATAATACACAGTATTTCGATATCCCCCTCTCCTTGGGAGAGGGGTCAGGTGAGGTCACAAAGAAAAAAAGCCGGCATATTCTGTACCGGCTTTGGCCAATATTGATCCGTGACTCTATTTACCAGGCTACTTAATCAATACCATCTTTTTGGTTTCGGTATATTCGTCTGCGGTAATCTTGTAATAATAAACTCCGCTTGGATAGTCTGCTGCGTCCCAATCAACCTGATAAGTGCCCGGATTTAACTGAATATTGACAATCGTTTCAACCTCGCGGCCAAGCGCATCACTTATGGTAATTGTTACGAACTGACTCCTGGGAATTTCGAACTTAATACTTGTAATCGGATTGAACGGGTTCGGATAATTTTGCAACAAAGAAAATTGTTCTGGTACATTTTCCGAAATATTGTTTACTGACGTTGGATTGAATCTTGTGTAAAGCCGAAACGGAACACTGTAATAATCGCAAGATCCACTTGCTCCGCTGATGCAATTTGGCCAAGAATAAGTACATAACCACATTACATTGACCTTCATATTCCACCAATAAACCATGTTGTCCTGTAATACATTTCCAGGTACTGTGAAGTTATTAGACCCCAATAATCCGCCTTTTGTATATACAATATTATTCATAATAGAATCCGTGGCTATTCTTAGCTGAACTTCAGGCGGTCCATACCCTCCAAAACATTGACAATTAACTGTAGGGCATGAATTACATCCGCGAAACCAACTAAAATTGAGTATTGAATTGCTAATAGTATCATTGTTGTGTGGAGATATATTATAAACACATTGTGAAGAGCTATTGGATTGACAAATGGTAAATACTATAAAGAAGTAAAAAATAATTATTTTCATTTTTATGAAATTAAGGTTAAGAAAATTGGATTTTTTTGTTTAGAAAAACTGCGTCTTATTCGATCCGTGCTTTTATTACTACTCATCTCATATCATCACCATCTTTTTTGTTTCCGTAAAATCACCAGCCTAAAGCTCATGATAGTACACCCCACTTGGATAGTTACCCGAGCAGCCGCCGCACATCATTCCGTTTGTGCTGCACTGGTAAACCCATACATTTCCGGTTTGCAGCGGAAGGAAGTCTGAGTAATTCCCTGCCTGTGAATAAATATTAAATGTTGTAAGCGATGAAAGCAGTAACGCAAGTAGAGTTGTGTATAGGATTTTCATATTTAGGTCTCCTTATTACTACAAATATAATACATAAAAACAGTTTTTATATACAGTTGGATATTTTATCTACTTTTACAGCCCAGAGGCCAAATAATTCCTATGACTCTCTTTATTTGGCATTTTGGTTCATGACTTTCGTTAATTGAAAGTTTGACATTTTGGCTTTGACATTTGAACTTACTCTTCTTTATTATTGTATTTTTTTTGTGGTTTTAAAACTTTATTTTTGCTTTAGTAAATCGACTTATGGAAAACTTTCTGATATCCCCAAAAGAAGTAAAAGAACGCATTTATTCCGCAGAAAACGGCTATTTGCTGGCTGATATCAGGGAAGAAAACGAGTTTGCGGACTGGAATATCAAGGGAAGCACCAATATTCCCATAAACACCCTTATTTCCGAAGGGAATTATACCGCAATAAAAGAAAAACTAACCACCCTTCCAAAAGACAAGCTCATTATTACAATCTGCGCACGAGGCATCAATTCTCAGGTTGCCGCATCCATTCTTCGCGAAGAAGGATATGACGCGCTCAGCATGGAAAAAGGCATGAAAGGCTGGAACGAGAATTTCGATATTTATAAAATAGATTTCGATGGATTCTATATCGTCCAGTTCGTAAGGATCGGCAAAGGATGCCTTTCTTATATAATTTGCGATAAAAGTACCTCAAAGGCTGCCATAATTGAGCCTGCAATTTTTATTGATGAATACGAAGATTATCTGCGCGCTAACGGATTGCATGCAGAGTATATAATCGATACCCATGCACATGCCGACCATTTTTCAGGCGGTATGGAGCTTGCTAAAAAACTGAATCTCACCTACTATGTGAACGATGTAGAAGTTGATAAAGTGTTCAGTTTTAAATCCCTTAAAGATATAGAAGTTCTGTGCCTCGGCGAAACCAAAATAAAGCTTATCAGCACACCCGGACATACAGATGGCAGCATGTCATTAAACGTTAATGATACTGCTCTCTTGTGCGGTGATCTTCTGCTGCTGGAAAGCCCGGGCAGACCCGATCTGGCCAGAACTGAAAATGAAACCGTAAAAGGCGCAGGCATCCTGTTTGATACCATAACAGGCCTCTTGCCAAGCCTAAAAGATGATACCCGGATATTCCCTTCACATTTTACAAAAACACTGATTAGGCCTGTAACAATGACCGTTGGTGAGCTAAAGACGGAATCCAAACCACTTACTATGACAGATAAAGATGAATTTATTGATTACATCACATCCAGCATACCTATGACTCCGCCAAATTACGAAACTATTAAGAAATTTAACAAGGCGGGAGTGATGATACCTTTAGACTATGCAGAAGATCTCGAGATAGGTCCAAACCGCTGTGCGGCGAGGTAAACTAATAAGATGATCTACCCTGAACTACTCGTAACCCTGAAAAAATACAACAAACAGCTTTTCATTAGTGACATTTCATCCGGAATAATTGTGGGAATTGTAGCGCTCCCACTGGCGATAGCCTTCGGTATTGCCTCCGGCGTTTCACCCACAAATGGCATAATTACAGCCGTAATTGCGGGATTTCTTATCTCAGCTCTTGGCGGCAGCAAAGTGCAGATCGGGGGTCCAACCGGCGCATTTGTGATTATCGTCTACGGCATCGTTACCAAATACGGCATGGATGGCCTCATGATCGCGACCTTTATGGCGGGAATTATGCTGATAATCATGGGTCTTCTTAAATTCGGAACCCTCATAAAATTTATTCCGCTGCCTATAATCACCGGCTTTACTTCCGGAATTGCGCTGATCATCTTCACAACACAGATAAAAGACCTTTTAGGTTTGGATATTAAAGAAATGCCGGCAGAGTTTCTTGCGAAGATACCGGTTTATGTAAATAATATAAGTACCGCAAATATAGAAACATTAATAGTCTCCGCTTTATGTATCATTATCATAGTTGTGCTGGGGAAATACATGAAGCGCATTCCATCCACTTTCATTGCGCTGATCTTCGGCACGGCTGCGGTGCATATACTTGGACTCAATGTTGAAACCATTTCATCCAGGTTTGGCGTACTCAGCAGCTCCTTACCTGCACCAAGTATCCCTGAGCTGTCCTATTCAAGGATATATGAGCTTGCCGGCCCCGCATTTACAATTGCAATGCTTGGAGCGGTAGAATCACTGCTCTCGGCCGTAGTTGCTGATGGTATGATAGGCGGTAAACACAGGTCTAATACAGAGCTTGTCGCAAACGGCGTTGCAAATATAGCCAGTCCGTTTTTTGGCGGAATACCCGCTACAGGGGCAATTGCTAGAACTGTTACCAATATCCGCAACGGCGGCAAAACTCCAATTGCAGGAATTACACATGCAGTAGTACTGCTTCTGATAATGCTCTTTTTCGGACAATATGCAGGTATGATACCAATGTGCGTACTTGCTTCGATACTTGTAGTGGTTTCATATAACATGAGCGAATGGCGCGAATTTGTTTCACAGCTTAAAATGCCCAAAAGTGATGTTGGCGTGCTGTTGATAACATTTTTCCTCACCATCTTTTTAGATCTCACCATAGCCATCGAAGTCGGAATGCTTCTTGCGGCGATTCTCTTCATGCGCAGAATGGCGGAGGTTACCAATGTTGACCTGCTGAACAAACAGTTCGAAGAAGGTGTTGAACCTGAATCTGAAGGCGGAAATTCAATCCAGGAAAAGAATATACCTGATGGAGTACTGATATACGAGATCGAAGGCCCGTTTTTCTTCGGTGCCGCAAGCAAATTCAAGGAAGCGACACGTTTTATCGGTAAGAAGGCGCGTGTGTTAATATTAAGATTGCGTTACGTGCCGGCAATAGACTCGACCGGGATTGCAACACTGGAAGATTTTTATTATGATTGTAAGAAGAATAACACTATTCTGCTTCTATCGGGCATTCATGCCCAGCCAATGTTCGCTTCAGAGCGCGCAGGATTGCTGGACAAGATAGGCGATGACAATATTTGCGGCAATATCGATGATGCCCTTAACCGCTCCCGCGAGATATTAGGTCTGCCGCCCGAAGAGATAAAGGCACAGAAGGAAAGCTCCGTTGAGCATATTGTTAAAAACAAAGCGGAAGGCAAAGAAAAATTCAAGGAACACATATTTTAGAATAATAAACCGTAAGCAAACAAAGGAAAATATGAAATTAAAATTCATCGATGATATAAATCCCGCAACAGGCAAAACCATTAAAAAAGTTCTGTGCTCTTCTGAAAAGGATATAGATAGGGCCGTATCCAATGCGCGCAAAGCGCAGAAAAAATGGAGCGCGCTTACTCTGGCCCAGCGCAGCAGAATGATGGAAGCCTGTGCAAAGGATTTCATTAAGAACAAAGAAAAAATTGGGCGGATCATCACCGATGAAATGGGTAAGCTCTATAAATCTGCAGTTGGAGAAACCCACGCAGTGGCTTACGGTATCAGGGAAAGTATCGAACAATCCAAGATCGCTCTCAAAACCGAGGTATTGCAGGAAGAGAACTTGGTTACTGAGCTGCACAGGACACCGATAGGTGTTTGCGCTATCATAACACCGTGGAATTTCCCGGTAAGCATGCCGGAATCACTTCTCTCCCCCGCCCTATTGGCAGGTAATACGGTTGTATTCAAGCCCTCTGAAATGGTGCCGCTCACAGGCAAAGCTATTTTTGATATTTTCAACAAACATCTGCCTAAAGGAGTGATAAACCTTGTGCAGGGAGCTGATGAAGTTGGCAATTACCTCATTCACAGCGATATCGATATGATCGCGTTTGTAGGCTCACAGGCGGTTGGAAAACACATTATGAAGGTTGCCGGCGATAAGCTGAAGCGCATTGTGCTTGAGCTTGGCGGCAAGGATCCGATGATAGTACTGAACGATGCTGACCTCCAAAAAGCCGCTAACTTTGCCGTAAATGGATCTTTAAGGAATACAGGACAGGTATGCGTTTCAGTTGAGAGAATCTATGTTCAGGAAAAAGCTGCGGATAAATTCACTAAGCTAGTTGCTGAAGGCGTAAAGAACTTTAAGTACGGAAGCGGCTATGACGAGACTGCTCATATGGGTCCGTTGGTAAGCGCAAGGCAGCGCGAAAATGTGCTTTCACAGGTTAAGGATGCAGTTAAAAAAGGCGCCAAACTGGTTTCAGGCGGCGGAGTGCCGAAAGATAAAAAAGGTTACTTTATGGAGCCTACGCTTATCACAAACCTGACACACAAGCACCGCATTATGAACGAAGAAACATTCGGCCCGGTGGTAGCGATACAAAAAGTTAAGAGCGAAGATGAAGCTGTTAAGCTGGCGAATGATTCACCCTTCGGACTCGGCGCAACCGTGTGGACTAAGAATAAGAGAAAAGGATTGGATATAGCGCGCAAAATTGAATCAGGAATGATAGGCGTTAACCAGGGAATCGGCTCCGTCAGCGGCACACCGTGGGTTGGCGTGAAGCAAAGCGGATATGGTTACATCGGCTCTATTGACGGCATCAGGCAGTTCACAGTGCCGCGAAAGATAAGTTATAAGAAGTAGCTTATGAAGCGATAATTATCATATTTACGTATAACGGCTGTCATTTTTTATGACGGCCGTTTTCTTTTATTTTTGAATAGCTATAGATCAAATAACTAATTCTCTTAATCAAATAACAATCCGATATGAAAGCTCTGATCTTAACCTTGATCTTCACTGCTTCTCTTTCGTATTCACAAACAGACGAAATAGAAAATTACCTGCTGGGTCCCACACAGGATTTTTACGGCAGCAATTACCTCAACGGGCCAAATGCCGGCAGGGGCAATACCGGAGTTGCCGGTGAAAACGATCTATCCGGCGCGCTTATGAATCCGGCTGCTTTTACCTTAAACAAAAAATATTCATTAAACCTGCAGTACACATACAAGACCACCAACGAGGTATCTTATTCTTATGTAATGGGACCTACATTTCGTTATGACCTTAAGCACATTCTACCGGCTCTCCAGGGCGGATTTGGAATGAAGGTAATGAAGAATCTGAATGCCGGTATTGTGTACTCCAATTCAAGCAGCCTGAAGTTTCTGTTTAAAGATTTTGGCTCCTCACAGACAGACGTTGAGACGAGTGAATCAGTAGTTATGCATTGTGTTAGCATTCCCATAGTATATGATTTAGGTCAAATCAAGCTGGGGGTAAATCCAAACTACTGCTATACCCACGCTGTTTTCAAGGGCGTAACAACCATTATTCAGCCAGACGGGAGCGGTGAAGTTACCTCTCACTACAACCGTTTCAATGTGCAGCTCGGATTAAAAGTCGTTCCGGGCAACGGACTCTCTTTCGGACTAACTTTTACACCTGCATATACAGCGGAAGTGAAGACCAAAGATGATCTTTTTCCTGCAAGTTCAAAACCGGTTACAACTTCGCCGTTCCGTGTATCAGCCGGTCTCCAATTCACAGGAGCAAAGAAGAAATTCAGGCTGAGCGCTGATTATAATTTTCAGCAGACTTCTGTGTTAAGAGGGTACAAAGATAAACATGATTTCAATATTGGCGGAGAGTATAAATTGAATAAGTCAACAACACTCAGGGCAGGCTTCTTCACGATTTTTGATATCAGGGATTTTGATGACAAAACAACAAGCTTCCCGGGCAAGGCAGGTGATTTTACGCAATACTTCGTTACATGCGGAGTAACTTATAAGGTAAAGGATTTTGATATTTCAGCATCATTGATGGATAGCCATGTTTCAATGGGATTAATAAGGCTAACAATTATCAATGCTGGATTCACATACGGGTTTTAATTTGACTGCATAATAAGTTTCATAGCTTCTATCAGCTCGGGATTCGGTATCGCCTTCGCTCCCGTTAATAGCATTTCGAAATGATCGGCACAGATCTCCTCGGCATGTATGTTGTACGGAGTATTTTTGCCGGTCTTTTCATAAAATCCGGTTACGTCTTTTATGGGCAGTATCACAGGCTTGCCATCCTTATAAACCGGCTTCTTTGATAAGCTATCTCCCTCAACAACCATTAGTCCTGTTTGCATGTAGAAAAAGAAGCTGCCGCCTTCGTAAGGTTTAGAAGCATATAATATCAGCATAGCGTCAACCGGTTTACCCTTATACTCAACATTAATATAAAAATTGTTAAAAGGTGCATCGGGATTAGATATCCTCAGATCCGCTATTTCAGGCGGATAAGGGACTTCGCCGCATTTTTTGAATCCAATGGTATTATATACTTTTTCGCTCATTTCCCGGTCAAACCTCGATAACACATGAAACAGCTCATGAGTAAACAGAGCAAGGTAGCTTTCGGAGTATTTATTGACCCTGCTTTGCTTCATAACTATGTAATTTCCTCTTGTGTACCCATCCGCGCCACCTTCGTTGTTCATTGTGGATTTTATCACCACTATTCTTCCCGGCATTTTAAGCTTCAAACCAAGAGAATCGATACTTTGTCTTGTCTTTTCGACGATCTTGCCAAGCTCTTTTTTCTCTTCATCTGTCCATTTAACAACTGATAGCGAGGCATCGTTAAGGTAACTCAGCTTAGTGACATCTTCACTCTGCTTCAGTGTTTTGCTCATCAGGTCAAACTTGCTAAGAGTATTTGTATATTCATCTTCTGTCATAAGCAGGTCTTTGGCAGTATTCCCGTCAACAGGCACCACAACAGTTCCTTCCTGAAGCAGGAACTCGTACTGGGGAAAGATGTTTCCGCAAAAAAATAGGGTTAGAACAAGGTACAGCTTCAGAAAATTCTTCACTGACATATTTTTTTATTTAAATATTCTGTAAATTTAGTGATTAATCCGTTAGAAATACAACCAATAGAATCCCTCACGGGTTCTGTAAAGGAGGCAAAGACAATGAAGCTTGAGTTTTCACCATATGTTGCGATCCAGGTAAGCGATCACGCCAAGGCAGTGGAATTTTACAAAAACACTCTCGGCATGGAGTTCGTTGACGCAAAGGGCACTGATGCGTACCTGAACAAGGACGGCATTAACTTCGTTTTTGAAGATAATACGGAAGGAAGAGGTTCGGTATTTTTTGAGTTTAAGACCGATGATCTTGCCGCAGCCAGGGCTGAGCTTGAAGCCGCGGGCTGCGTGGTTACGCAAGAGTACAACGAGCACAGCGCCATGTTCAGCGATCCGTATGGAATGAATTTCCATGTTTGGGAAGATGGCGCATTCCCGGATAACCCATAGAGTTTTCAATATCCCCCTAAAAGGGGGATTATAAGGGGTTGCCGCCATACTCTAGAATTTTTCGGGAAAACATTGGCTTTCCATAAACAATTTTCTATCCCTTGTGCTTATTGAATTCCTTTTACTACCCCCTTGTATTCCCCCTTTCAGGGGGAAACGTTACTTTTGTCTTTTACCCCTTCTCTTCCCAAATCATGCATAAATGCACGATCGTTTCGACCGCCTTCTGCATATCCTGCACCGAAACCCATTCCTGCTTACTGTGAATGCCATGCTCACCGGCAAATACATTCGGACTCGGCAATCCCATGAACGAAAGCCTCGAACCATCCGTACCGCCCCGCACGCGTTTATGCACAGGTGTTAATCCGGCGCGTTTGATCGCTTCGATGGCGAATTCTGTGACAAATGGAACAGTGTCCAAAACCTCCTTCATATTGCGGTATGATTCTTCAACTATGAAATCATAACTGCTATTTCTATAAGAAGATAAAACTTTCTCTATGATATGTTTTAGAGCGTTTTCCTTGTCGGCTAAACCGGATGTTATAAAATCCCTAATAATGAATCTTATCTCCGTCTTTTCAGCCCCGCCCGATACAGCAACCGGATGAATGAAGCCTTCCTTATCATTTGTGGTTTCAGGTGACATACCCTCTTTGGGCAGATTTGAAAGGATCTCGCCAGCTATCTTGATAGCGTTTTCCATCTTACCGTAAGCCGAGCCCGGATGCGTAATAACGCCGTTAATTCTAACCAAAACCGAATCAGCCGAAAACGTCTCATCTTCGATACATCCCGCAACATCGCCATCCATAGTGTATCCATACAGTGCCCCAAGCTTTTTCATATCAACCTTATCAACTCCCCTGCCAACCTCTTCATCGGGGGTGAAAAGTATCTTCACAGTTCCGTGTTTTATTTCAGGGTGATTTATCAGGTAATTCACCGCATCCATTATTTCCGCAACGCCGGCTTTGTTATCAGCCCCAAGCAATGTGGTGCCGTCTGATGTAATTATGTCGTTCCCGATCTGGTTTTTCAGCGCGGCATGTACTTCGGGAGTAAGGACTTCATTCTTATCTCCCGGAAGCTGAATATTACCGCCCTGGTAATTCTTATGCACAATCGGCTTGACATCCTTGCCGCTGCAATCCGGCGATGTATCCATATGCGAACAGAAGCAGACAACGGGCACATTTTTATCTGTGTTAGAGTCCAGTGTACCGTACACGTATCCAAAATCATCCATATGGGCATCCTTGATGCCCATTTCCAGCAGTTCGGCGGCGAGAATCCGCCCCAGGTCCTTCTGTTTTTCGGTTGAAGGATATGTTTTCGAATCAGGGTCTGACTGTGTATCGACCTTAACGTATTTCAGAAATCTTTCTGAGCAGGTGAAGTTATAATCTTTAAACATTTTATTTTATCAGTATCATTTTTTTAGTTTCTGTAAAAGTACCTGTACTTAGCCTGTAAAAATATACTCCGCTTGGCATTGAGCCTGAGTTAAAGTTAAGCGAGTGATTCCCGGCCGGGAAACTGCCTGATGCAATCGTCTTTACTAGTGAGCCCAATGAATTGTACACCTCAAGCTTTATTTCCGACGCTGCCGGAAGGCTGAAAAATATCCTGGTTGAGGGATTGAATGGATTTGGATAGTTCTGCCCCAGGCTGTATTCTATAGGCAGATTGCCTGTAACTTCTCCGGATGCAAGCAGCTCATCAATTTCAGAAGTGAATATATCAGTGTTGAATCCGCCTGCTCTTTCATCAGTCCATACCGGCACAAGCCTCACACCTTTGTAATCAAGATCAATATAATCACCAAACCTTACATTTGAACCCGGTATTGCAGTTGGCGAGGGTTCTGTACTGATTACTTCATTTGTGAAGCTGAAACCGCCGTCATACGAGCGTGCAATATACGCCTCTATCATGGTGTTGGATGAGGTATTTCTTGTATCCATAAAAAGTATAGCAAGGTTTCCTGTTTCGTTAACAGCTATGCTTGGCCAATATTGCAGCTTTCCGTTGCCTATAGGATCATTATTAACTCTGAGCGGAGCCGACCAGCTAGTACCATTATCGGTACTTCTTGTTAGAAAAACATCGCAATCGCCGTTCCTGTTATCAGCGAATGCGATATACAGCCAGCCGCTTCTGGGGCCGGAGCTGTTATCAACAGCTATGGTTGGGAATGTATTGACATCATTTGGCAAACCTTCGGGGAAGGTGCCTGAAGAGACAACAATATCAGTTTGAAATGATGTGCCTCCGTTGGTGGACCTGTCAAAAGTTACGTCTGCATTTGTGCTGAATCCAAGCCAAACAACATTTATCTGTCCATTTTTACTAATGCATATGTCTGAGCCCTGCACGCTGTTGGTCTGATCGCTGACATTTGAAGGTGTTGACCAATTCACACCTGAATTGGTTGACTTTGTCAGCTTAATGCCTCCAAGCGAAAAGCTGGTCCAGCTGATATAAAGCGAGTTTAAAAACGGGCTCGCGCTGCTTAGATCAGTGGTCAGCCATTCCTTATCTTCGGTGCCTGTTTGCGAACAGATGAACGCCTGGGGGAAAGTAATGCCCCCGTTGGTTGATTTATAAACAGCAAGTGTCAGGTTGCCGCCTGATAAGCCCGCAATCGCAATTACTGCAATATAAAAATTTCCTGCTGTATCAACCGTAACCACAGGATCACTGTTGCGTGTTAATCCGCCCGGCAGAAGCATTGAGTCAAGTATCTGCGAAACCGCCCATGTAAGGCCGCCATTGGTTGAATAGCTGTAGCCCACTCTCCGGTTTGCAGTTGGGTCAATTCCATACCTGAAATCACGCCATGCAGCCACCACGCGATTGGTATCCTTCCGGCTGATCTTCACAGAAGGCTCATTCTGCGGTGCGGAATTCTGCGAGATATTTATGTTGAAGAATACAAGCGGGTTTGGGCTGGTGTTTACTGAACCCGGCTCGCTGAAAGTTTGCCCTTTCATATCAATTGCAAGCGGGTACTTGAGACGTTCACGAGAAGTTGACTGTGTGAAAAGCTGATTTGTTGATAAAATTGTTACGAGGGCTAAAAAGATAAGTGTTTTCATATTAATTTGAGTTTTATTGCGATATATCAGAATTGTACCGGTATTTCTCTATTACTTCTTCATCTGTTGATGAATCAAGAATCTCACCGCAGTTCTGGCATTGAAATACAACTTCTGTGGGCTTTGCGCTGTAACCCATCGAAAGCCAGAAATAGCCTTTTTTGTTATAACGTGTTTTTGGAACGATCATAGGGTCACCCATTTTGAAACCGCATTTGCAGGTCTTTTCCGGTTTATCTTTAGTCATGTTCAAATATAATTTTTAGTGATACCCTTAACAAGGAATTAAGTTAAATTAAGCTTTAGTACTTAAACTCAAGCTATAAACAGCCACCAAATCAGCGCATATAAAGGGACAAGGATGGGAATTGAAAACCTGCCCATATATCCAAAGAAGCTCGGGGTTTCCACATTCTGACTATCGGCTATAGATTTCACCATAAAATTCGGACCGTTGCCGATGTAAGTTAACGCACCGAAAAATACTGCGGAGATAGATATTGCCACAACATGAGCCTCATGTGACGCTATGAATTGCAGCACATCGGAAACTTTGTTCACATCAAGGCCATAAAGACCCATCGAAGCCGTTAGAAATGTTAAATAAGTTGGCGCATTATCAAGAAAGCCTGAGAGTCCCCCTGTTAGCCAGAAGTACTGTGTCGGTGTAGTTATCCCCAATCCGGATGAATGCAGCCTCAGCAGCTCAAGCGCCGGGGTCATTGTAATAAATATACCAATAAATAGCCATGCCACTTCTTTAATAGGAAAAAATGAAAAATGATTTTGTTTATGCAGCTCTTTTTTGGTAAACTTGTATGAAACGAATGCAGTAAGCAGCATAATACCTTCCCTGAGGAACAGCGGTTCAGTAATGAAGATCGAGCCAACCACAACGGCAAGGAATATGAAGTTCATTCCGCCTTTGATCTTGATCTTCTCTTTTGCCTGGCTTTCCCTGTCTTCGATTTCCTGCGGCGCCTTTTTGAAATTGATATAATCAGCTATATAGAACAATATCAGCAGCATCGAAAGCGCCAGCAGCCATTTGAAGAATACTTTGTCTGTTATCCAGAAGAACGGCACGCCTTTCAGGAATCCAAGGAACAATGGCGGATCGCCAATTGGAGTTAATGAACCGCCGACATTTGAAACAATGAATATAAAAAATACGATATGGAAATTCGTAATCCTGAGCTTATTGGTCTTAATGAAAGGCCTGATCAGAAGCATCGAAGCCCCCGTGGTGCCTATAATATTGGAGATCACTCCGCCAATTGCCAATAGAATTGTGTTCCTTATCGGTGTTGCGAGTCCCCTGATCTCTATCACTATGCCGCCGGATACAACAAAGAGCCCCACAAGCAGCGATATGAACATAATATACTCTTCAACCGCATGAAGCAGGCTGCCGGCGCTGGAATTAATGAAATAATAAACCGTGGTTGAAAGCGCAAGGGCAACTGAAACAAACGGGAAATTTTTGTGCCAGAACTTTGGCGCAATAAAGGGCATTACTGCAATAGCCAGCAAAAGCAAAACAAAAGGCAATACGCTTAGTATGTGTGGTTCCATTCAGGCTTCCGGGTTACGGCACGTACTTACGATGCCTTTTTAAAAAACTTAACACTCCTGCGGCAATTATTTCAGCAGGCTTTTCTTTGAAGTCTCAACATTCTCAATCAGCTTTTTGACTGATGCTTCTGATTTGCTGAGGAAGGTATTCGGATAAACACCTATCCAGACAATGAATATAAGCAGCAGTGCAGATGCGAATATTTCCCTGAAATTGAGGTCGGGAATTGTTTTGTTCTCTTCCTTAGTAATAGGACCGAGCAGAACTCTCTGGTACATCCATAAAATATATACTGCTGAAAGCACAACACCCGTTGTTGCTACTATGGTGTAAGTATGATTGTGAAGCAGCGGTGAATTGAATGAGCCGATAAGGATCATAAATTCACCAACAAAACCGTTCAATCCGGGCAAACCAATTGAGGATAAACAGATCACAAGGAACAGTGACCCGTATATCGGAATCGTTTTCAGAATTCCGCCATAATCTGCGATCTCGCGGGTATGCCTGCGGTCATAAAGAAAGCCGACAAACATGAAGAGCGCGCCGGTGGAAAGTCCATGGTTAACCATCTGCAATATACCGCCCTGTATTGACTCAATTGTCATGGCTGATATACCCAGCAATATAAAACCCATATGGCTTACTGATGAATAAGCCACGAGCTTTTTAATATCCTTCTGCGCTATACAAACCAGCGCTCCGTAAACGATACCTATCACACCAAGTATAGCAAGCAGCCATGCGTATTTAACGAACATAAGCGGAAAGAGCTCCATCGAAAATCTGAGGAGTCCGTAAGTACCCATTTTAAGCAGCACTGCAGCAAGCACAATTGAACCCGCAGTCGGAGCTTCGGTATGCGCATCCGGCAGCCAAGTGTGGAACGGGAACATAGGCACTTTTATGACAAAGCTGATGCCGAAAAACAGAAACAGCCAAAGCTGAATATTTTCGGGGATGAAGGGCGAAACCTTTTTCAGCTCAAGATAATCTGTTGTGAATTTGGCAAGCTGCGGAGTTGAATACTGGGAGAGCCAGATTATTGCTACCAGCATCAGCAAGCTGCCAAACATTGTATATAAAAAGAACTTCAGGTTTGCGTAATATTTGTTCTTTCCGCCCCAGAACCCGATAATGAAGTACATCGGAATTAGTATCAGCTCCCAGAATACATAAAACAGTATCAGGTCAAGCGATAAGAATACACCGAAAAGGCTTCCCATTAAAAGCAGAAGCAGGAAATAAAATTCCTTAACACGCGTTGTAACCGAGTTCCATACGCCGAGTATTGTTACAGGGAATATGAAAGCCGTGAGCATGACCATAAGTATCGATATACCGTCAACACCAAGCAGGTAGAAGATATTAAAATCCTTAACCCATTGATGCCTTTCAATGAACTGGTAATCCGGAACGGATGCATTATACATTGAGAACAGGTACATTGCAAGCGCAAACACACCCGTGCTGACAGTGAGCGCATATATCTTTATCAGCTTATCTTTATCCCTGAAAAAAAGTATAGGGATCGCAAGCACAATTGGCGCAAAGATCAGTATAGAAAGTATATTATTCACCTATTAAGAAATTTAGATTTAATTTTCTGTGATATTATGAAAAAGCTGAATCTAAAAATTGACCGCAGTATCAATTACTGCTGTGATTCAGATGAAATTGTTTAAGCCTTTCCTCAAGCTCAGGCAGCTGGCTATCTGCAACGAGCGAAACACATGCCCTAATGCCTTCCAGCCTCAGGCTTCCTGTATTTGAAAGCGATATTGCGCTGATGCCGTAAAAAAGCAATTCTTCAACAAGGTCTTCGCCGGAATAATCATCATAAGCAACCGTGAAGTAAAATCCATCCGCTATCGGGTCGCCGTCATCATGGTCATAAACTATCCTGAAGCCGTTATCGAGGAACATTTTTTTCATGACCTTTGCGCGCCTGCCGTAAACCTTAACTTCTTCAATGAAGTCATGGTCGCCGTCGTTCACTGCTTTCAGCAGTGCCGCAAAAGCATATTGAGTGCTGTGTGTAACACCTGCTGAAACTGAATATGCCGAGCCGTAGATCATAGTGTGGCCGAAACCCGAGCTTGCATAAAAGCGCTTCAGATCAGGGTAATCTCTTTTGAACAGGCTGTCTGAAATTATCATGCAGCCGATCCTCTGCCCTGCGTATGAAAAAATTTTTGAGCCTGAAACCAGTATCATATAATCTTTACAGTATCTGGCAACAGTGGGCTGGTGCGGTTCTTTGCCCGGATGTGAATAGTCTTTCCTGAAATCCATATTAAAGTATGCCAGGTCTTCAATAGGGATCACATCATACTTCGTGCAAAGCTCACCAATTATCTTAAGCTCTTTTTCAGTAAAGCATATCCATGAAGGATTGTTTGGGTTTGAATACAGCAGGCAGGAAATATTGCCGGCCTTCAGCTTTTCTTCAAGCTTATCCATCAGCTTTTCGCCGCGGAATTTATAAACATCGATGTTATCCTGTTTTATTCCCAGCACGCGAAGCTGCATTTTATGAACCGGGAAACCCGGATCGAGGAAAAGGACGGTATCTTTCTTTTCGTTTATCCTGCCGAGCGTCATAAAGCTCACAAAGCTGCCGCTTGTTGAGCCCGTGCACGGTATGCATGATTTTTCTTCTACATCTACATCAAGGAAAAGCTTTATGAAGCGTGATATCTCATGCTTGAGTTCGGGAATACCCTCAATTTCGGGATAAGAGCATGCCACTCCCCTTTTGAGCGCTTCAATCTCAGCATTGACGCCGATCTCAGATGCAGGCAGTCCGGGAACGCCCATCTCCATTCTAACAAATTTTTTACCTGATGCTTTTTCTATTGAATTAATAAGGGTCCTGATCTCTCTGATCGAAGCTTTGCCTACCTTTGGTAGTTTTGATTCTGCGATTATCTGTTTAACTATATTATAGTCTATAGGAGTATTAATCCGTATATCTGACGAAGTTTGTAACAGATTATTTTCGAGTACTTCTTTCACTTTATGTCTGGTATAGACGCTATATTTTTTGTATTTAGGGAATTATTTATTAACAAACTTACTCAAAAAATGGGTTTTATTCAATAATTAAAGAAATCCATTACATCAATTCGCACTGCTCTGTTTGGATATGAGAATATAACAACTCCGAAGTGTGATACTATTGAAGTAAATGGTGATGGGAAATCAAAGCCCTGAAGGGGTGGTATCTATTAGCGATGGGCGCAGTCCATCGACTGAGGGATCCTAACATCACAGCCCCGAAAGGGCGTAATCAATCGGCACCTACCTTTCCCAAAACCGGCGTTTGGGAAAGAGAATTCGGGATTTAGCACGGGAGTTTAGAAAGTAAATTTGTTACGCTTTTCAGATCGTGATTATTGAACTTAACCCCACCCTTTTGGGTGGGGCTATGCTTACAAGTTAAGTTGGGCTTTAGCCCTGAAATGAGAATTTAGGATTAACTATCTATTGGATAATTTCTATATCTAAAACTTATCTCTTTTTATTTTATCAATAACATCCGCTTTGTTTCCTGATACTTGACCGTTGCCGCTGAATTTAAATGTACATGTCGCCGAAAGTATCATTCTCACCTGCTGCAATGTACCCACCATCGGATGTTTGTATAATACATAGTGCTTCTCCTATATCTGAAGAATCACCGCCCCAATCAGGAATTAAGATTGAGAGAAGCAATCCCGCGTATCAGTATCGAATGCGAAGTAAACTAAGAGAAGAAATAATAATAAGTGTGCTTTTTCATGATGGGATACATTTTCTATTGTAAAGACATTCTAAAAGAATACATCATTTAAGCCAATACAATGACTTGCCTCATAAAAAAACGACCGTTATCCGGTCGTTTATTGTTAATCTGTGAAATCTTTTAATCAGCTTAATCTGCGTTTCAGTCCTGCGGCACTGTCACATCATACCAGAACTTCTTCTTGCGGTCAAGAACCTCATCAATATGAATATGCTTAACCTCTGTATATGCTTTCAGCCCTTCCAGACCTAACTCTCTGCCAACACCGCTTTCTTTATATCCGCCAAACGGAGCCTTATCGTTCAGTAAATGCCACTCATTCACCCACACAGTGCCGGCGCGTAGCTTCTTTGCTGCGGCTAAAGCGCGGTCATTATCTTTCGACCAAACTCCCCCTGCCAGTCCGAAATGCGATGCATTCGCAATACGAATAGCTTCATCTTCATCTTTTGCTTTTATTACTGCAAGCACCGGACCAAATATCTCTTCCTGTGCGATGCGCATATCGTTGGTTACATCTGCAAACAAAGTCGGCTCAACATAGCAGCCTGATTCAAATCCTTTCGGTATGCCGCCGCCATAAACCAATCTGGCGCCTTCCTTCTTACCTATCTCAATATATTCCAAAACGCGCTTCTGCTGCTTTTCGCTTACCATGGGACCAATATCAGTTGTCTTATCCATTGGATCGCCAATTTTCATTTTAGCGAGCTTGTTTTTTAATCTCTCAACAACTTCATCATAAGTTTTATTTGTAAGTATTAACCTTGAGCCTGCAACGCAGCATTGCCCGTTATGGAAATAACACGCGTAAGCAGAGCCGTCGATAGCGAGGTCGAGATCTGCGTCATCAAGTATTATGCTTGCCGATTTTCCTCCAAGCTCAAGCGTAACTTTCTTCATGGTTGCCGAAGCAAGCGACATTACTTTTTTGCCGATCTCTGTTGAGCCAGTGAAGGCGACCTTATCAACCATCGGATTAGTAACCATCTCTTCGCCAACTTCAGCGTCGCCGGTTATGATGTTCACAACACCTTTGGGAATATCAGTAGAATCAATGATCTTGGCAAGCTCAAGCGCGCTTACTGAAGTTTCAGGTGCGGGTTTCAGCACTATCGTGCAGCCTGCGGCTAATGCTGGCGCGATCTTCCACAATGCCATCTGCAGCGGGAAGTTCCACGGAATAATAGCAGCCACCACGCCGACTGGCTCCCTAACCATTAAATTCTTACTTACGCCGGGCTTGGATATATCAAGCTCTTCGTCCATATCGCTCAAAGCGAGCTTTGCAAATGTACTTGCTGCGCGGTATGTGAGGAACATGTCATCCTTTGATTTCTTGAAGGTTGAACCGGATTCCTTTATTTCAAGCTCCTGCAGCAATGCTGAATTCTCTTTTATCTTATCGGCAAGCTGTTTCAGCGATGCGCTTCTTTCTTCCCGCGATTTCCCGCTCCATACGCCTGAATCAAATGCGTTCCTAGCCGCTTTGATCGTGTCACGGGTATCGCTTACTGTAGATTTAGCGAGCTTTGCAAATACGCTTCTATCGAAAGGGTTAACTGCATCCATTGTTCCCGAATCTGAAGCATCACGGAACTCTCCGTTAATATATATCTTGTACTCTAACATTGATTGTATTATGGTTTATTAAAAAATATTCTCTTTTTGTATTGTCGCCCTGAGCGGAGTCGAAGGGCATACTACGTTAATTTCCATGCTTCGACTTCGCTCAGCATGACATTGATCTGTCGCCCTGAGCGGAGTCGAAGGGCGTACTACGTTAATCTTCATGCTTCGACTTTGCTCAGCATGACATCGATCTGTCGCCCTGAGCGGAGTCGAAGGGCATACTACGTTAATCTTCATGCTTCGACTTTGCTCAGCATGACATCGATCTGTCGCCCTGAGCGGAGTCGAAGGGCGTACTACGTTAATCTTCATGCTTCGACTTCGCTCAGCATGACAAACTTTATTCAACATGACATTGATCCGTCGACCTGAGCGGAGTCGAAGGGCACGCTTCCCTTGTTACTGAATGATGTCAAGTTACTACATTTAGCTAACTCGTGAAGCAGTTCAAAATCATTATTAATTAGTGCTTCTTTTTTCTTTCTGCTCCACCCTTTGATCTGTTTTTCGGCAGAGATTTCATCATAAACATTCTTGAATTCCGCTGAATAAATTAATTTTACTGGCCTTCTGCTATGCGTGTATGAATTTTTTAGAATTCCGGAATTATGTTGCCAAACTCTTTTGACCGGATCATTTGTAACTCCAGTGTAATAGCTGCTATCGTTACAGAGAAGAATGTAAACGAAATATGATGACATTTTATGCAATGATGAATTAAAAAATAAAAAATCGCATCACCTTGTCGCCCTGAGCGGAGTCGAAGGGCGTTTACATTTTATCATCATGCTTCGACTTTGCTCAGCATGACATAACATCGCTCAGCATGACATAACTACACTCAGTATGACATAACTACACTCAGCATGACATAACATCGCTCAGCATGACATAACATCGCTCAGCATGACAAAATTCAGTTCATATACAAGTATGGTTTCCATGCATCGTCAACCCTTCCCACAAAGTGTTTCATGAATGTTATATGAGAAGGCTTCGATGGTTTTCTGGCAAGAGGCATTTTTGCTTCTTCAGGTGAGCGGTCGCCTTTGCGGTTGTTGCATTTCACACAGGCAGTCACCAGGTTCTCCCATGAATCATCACCTCCCTTTGATTTTGGCACAACGTGATCTATAGTTAAGGGAAGATCAGACCTGCTGCAGTAAACACATTTATGGTTATCACGCCTTAGAATATTTTTTCTTGAAAGAACGATCTTTTTATACGGAACCTTTATATATACCCTTAGCCTTACAATTGTCGGGAATGGAAGGGCTGCCCTGACTGAGAAAACCTTCTGGCTCTCTTTTTCAGATATGAGCTCTGCCTTTCCCAAAAACAGAAGCACTACCGCCCGCTGGACATTGCAAATGCTCATAGCTTCGTAGTTCTGGTTCAGAACCAGTACCTTGCCGCTTAGCTTGCCGTTCTTGCGGGGCTTATCCTCAAATTCAAATATGTCTTCTTCCGTGCCGGGTTCGAAGTTGTAACTCCTTGCAAATTAAGAATGATTTTAAAAAGTATCTTTAAAAATAGCATATTATGGAAAAATAAACAAGGTCAGTGAATAATTGACAAGAAATGGCAAAATTTTTCAATTAAAAATTTTGGTATTGCATTATTTGATGCTGTGCTTTAAAATTACATAAATTTCAACTAAAAAGTGCCTATGGAACGATAAATACTGTCTATTAATCTTTCCAGCTAAATTATTGTTTATTAACAGAACCAATTACGTCAGAGTCTTACTTGGTGCAGCCATGCTGGTTGTGCTTTTTTGTTCAACACAACAATCCCTTTCTCAGGGAAGAGACAGGAGTAAATTCCAGTCAGGAATTTATGATACTTCCGGCTCATACCTCGACACATCTCTAATTAGCGATACTACAAACATCCGCGGTCCTGTTGATTCAACAGCAAGGGTGAATAATTTTAAATACCAGCGTACCGATGACCCAATTCCCGATTACGGAGAAATGCGGTCTCCCCTGCTGCTTTACAATTCGCAATACACCGAGTTCAATGTAAAGTTTGATTCGCTCAATAACGTAATCATTACAGAATCTTTTGACGGCGAACAATACAAAGCGCCGCGGGTTATTCCGCTTGAAAAGTATATAGAGATACGAAGCCGGCTGCAGCAGCAGGAACAGTTCTATAAAACTGTCGCAGACTTCTACCAGATAGAAACACAGGATGACCTGGAAAAGCTCTTCAAAAATATCACAGAGATCACTATTCCGCTGCCTTTTGCGAGCGAAACTATTTTTGGTCCGCCAACTATTAACCTGAAGATCAACGGTATTATTGATATTACAGCCTCGTACCAGCGAAGCTCCAATGACCTGCAGACCATAACATCCGAAACGCAGGACCAGAACAATATTAACTTCAAGCAGGAAGTGCAGGTTACTACTAAAGGTACGGTTGGTGATAAGCTTACAGTTGACGCAGACTGGAACTCCCAGCGAACATTTGAGTTTGAGAACCAGCTTAAGCTGAAATACACAGGCTACCCTGATGAGGTGATACAAAGTATTGAAGCAGGTAACGTATCGCTTGAGACCCGCAGTAACCTTATTTCAAGCACACAGGCGCTGTTCGGTGTAAAAGCGCAGTTCAAGCTGGGACCGTTAACACTCACAACTATCGCTTCACAAAAGAAGAGTGAAAAGAAAGAAGTAAATATTACCGGCGGCTCAGTTGAAACACCTTTCAATATTAACATATATGATTATTCAGAGAACAATTACCTGTTTGATGAATCTTATGGTGAGTTTTTTACAACTTATTACACTACAGGCTCCTCCCCAATTGAAGTTACTAAAGTGGAAGTTTGGGTTTATGCTGAGCCTAATAATCCAAATAAACGGTCTGTTCTTGGATTTGATTCATTGGGTACCAGACCTGTTGGCGGATATGTTTATAATGACTCCTTGTTTGTTGCTGAAAACGGCCACTCAATGCAGGGCAATTTTGTTAAACTGCAGGATTCAGAATTTACATTTAACGCAAAGGCCGGCTATATTACATTAACCGGTAATCTCCAGGGGTACGGCAAAGATGCTATTGCGGTTGCATATACATATAACACCGCAACACAGCAGGGTATCCAGGTTGGTGATTTTGTGAATGATGTTGGTTCAAATGCAAAGCTGAAACTAAGATTGCTGAGGATTGCAAATCAAATATCCCCTGACCAGGATCCCGCATTTAAAAAGCTGTGGGATAGAATGCTGAAAAATATTTATAATCTGGGCGTAAGGAATGTTAAAAATGATCCGGCAAGCCTCGATTTTAATATTTATTACCAGGAACCCGGTCAGACGCCAAGTCCATTGTATAACGGACAAAATCAAACCATCCAGACCCGTTCATGGCTGAACTTAACAGGTTTGGATTACCGCGTAAATGGTCAGACTAATGACAGTATTCCCAATGGTGATAACGCTTTCGACTTTTTTGTAAACAATACAATCGATCTTCAAAACGGAAATATCATTTTCCCATACCTGTATCCGTTTTCAAAAGCATTAAGGGATAAAGGCGTTGAAGAAACATTTATCGGAAAGAACGATACAATTTATACTGCATCCAAAACCACAGCACAGAATTTTGGTAACCTTAAGTTCTTTTTGACCGGTAAAGCAAGAGGCGATGCTTCTTCAAGATATCAGCTTGGTTTCAACCTTGTTGAGGGAAGTGTTAAGGTATTCAACGGTTCGGTAGAGCTTGCTGCCGGAATTGATTACTCAATCGATTACGCACTCGGTGAGCTCGTCATTATGAATGCGGGCGCATTGGTCGCGGGTGCAAACTTGAAGATCACTTATGAAACTAATGACCTCTTCCAGCTTGCTTCAAAAACGCTATTGGGTACGAGGGCTGAATTACAGATTAACAAAACAAGCTATCTTGGTTTTACGCTTATCAATCTCAAACAGCAGACTCTGAATGACAAGATCAGGATTGGTGAAGAGCCAACAAACAATACAATTATCGGTTTTGACGCTTCAACAGATATTAAAACTAATTTCCTAACCAAGCTTCTTAATAAGATCCCTGGTTATAACACCAAGGAAGAATCGGTACTGAATCTTAAAGGTGAAGTAGCTTTCATGCTTCCTGACCCGAATACTCTGAAAAGCAGGATACCAAGTGATAACGGCGAAGCCGTTGCGTATATCGATGACTTTGAAGGCGTGAAAAAAGTAGTTCCGCTTGGATTGAATCCCCTTTCGTGGACGTTGTCTTCAATTCCTGTTGATGCCCAGATTGTCCCCGTTTTTGCAAATGATCTCGAAAGAGACAGTCTGATGAGCAGGAAGCGCGCAAGGCTGAACTGGTACAACCTGCTTAATAATGTTCCGATTCAGGAAGTTTACCCAAACCGCAGCGTTGCAAGCAATCAGAACCAGTCATTAACCCCGTTTGTGTTTGATATCAAACCGGATACAGTCGGTTCATATAACTATATCACTCAATCCGAATTTACAGCGGGCGGACCCAACCGTGATAACTGGAGCGGTGTTTTTAAATACCTTAATACTTCGCAAACAAATCTGCTTGATGAAAATATAAACTACATCGAGATATGGATGAAGGTCAATAATGGCAGCCCCGTTGTTGGCGATTCTGCAAAAATGCTGATTGACCTCGGAACTATGTCTGAAAGGATCATCACCACACGCAAGATGCCGATAAACTCAACTGATCCGAATGTAAACTACCATACTGAAGACCGTAATAACAGCGGTACTCTTGATCTCGGTGAAGATCTCGGTATTGACGGCCAGGATGATGAAGCAGAGCAGTTTTATTTCCCAAACCTCGGCGGCGATCCAAGCCGTGACAATTATTCCTGGGTACAGGGCAGCAATGATTATACATCATTTAACGGTACGCAGGGAAATGCAACAAACCTCACCGAAGCTAAAAGAATAGACACGGAAGACCTGAATAATAACGGTAACCTTGAAACAGCGAATAATTATTTTGAGTATGTTATACCATTGAACCTTGACAGCAACTCCACCAGCGGCAATCCGTTCATCGCAGGCGGAGGAAACGCAGGATGGTACCAGTATATTATACCGCTTGACCAGTGGAAACGCGCTATTGGTAACGCCACCTTAACAAACATTCAGTACGCAAGAGTATGGTTCAAAGGATTTGAAGCTAATACACAGATCAAGATCGTTGATTTCAATCTCGTTGGCAACCAGTGGGTAAAATCAGATAAAGATGATTCAACATACACGGTTTCAGTTGTCAACATCGAAGATAATTCCAACATTTACCAGCCTCCCGTTCCCGGCGATGTACTGAGGCAGAAAGACCAGTCACAAGTTGACCAGAATGTGCTTTCGAATGAACAGTCAGTTTCACTTGATATCACAGACTTGCTCCCCGGCCAGGAAAAAACAATTTTTAAATCGTTCAATACCAAGCCGTATGATCTTATCAATTATAAGATCGTTAAGCTATTCGTGAATGGAGATACATCTTTCACGTACACGAATCCAAACAAATATGATGCCGCGGTTGTTGTCAGAATGGGCAGCGATACCTCGAATTATTACGAATACCGCGCTCCGATAAGGCCCGATAGACGCCCGGGTTCGCCTTGGGAAGCATTGAATGAGGTAAAAATCATCTTAAGTGATCTTACTGCAGTTAAACAAAAGGCGGATAGCCTCGGTACAAAAGTATATGAGCCTGTTCAAAACGGGCCGCCCGGTGCATTTTACGGAGTAATTGGAAGTCCATCTATCAGAGACATCAAACAAATTACTCTTGGTGTCTATAATAATAATAATGACCCCATTGTAACAAGAGAGCTCAATGGTTCTGTATGGTTCGATGAGCTTCGTGTTATAAAAACAAATGACGCGAGCGGTTATGCATTTACTTTGAGCGCTGGATTGAAGATCGGCGATCTTGGTACGCTTAATTTTTCATACAACAAAACCGACCCTAATTTCCATAATCTGGAAACAAGCTTTGGAAGCTTGACGACTGCTAACAGCTGGGAGTTTTCGGGTCAGATAAACGCGCATAAAGTAATAAACGCGCTGCTAAGCAAGTATGTATCCGTAAAGTTTAAGGATTTCTTTACTATCCCGGTATCATTTTCACACCAGGAAATTCTGGACAAGCCCAAGTATCTGCCTGCTACTGATATTGATCTTGAAACAGCTGCTAACAACAAGTATAACCAGATTTTGGCCCAGACGGGAGACGCGAATCTGGCAGATTATTACTCTAACCAGATAAGAATTGCTTCACAGACACTCAGAATCGCCAACAGGTTCTCCGTAACCGGAATGAAATTCACATTCCCCGGTGAGAATTTCTTTGTAAAACAGCTTTTGAACAGACTGGAAGTGAACTTTGTGAGAAATTCATACACAGAAAGAACTCCAACCCTTGAAAGCAAGTACGCATGGGAAATGAATGGCAGCGTTGGCCTTAGCTCTGATCTGGACCTAATGAACTCTCTTAACCTGAGTATTGGCAAATTCCTGCCATTCGGTGAAGAATTCAAAGATGCGAAGATGTATTTCTTCTTCCCGTTCATGCCTCTTGCACCGCTTTTCACAAGCAATATAGCGCTGCAGGGAAGCTTCAACCGCAGGCGCGGCGATGAAAAGCTGCGCAACCAGTTCAATCAAAGTCCGGTAACAAGGCAGTTTGATGCTTCCAGGGGATTCAACATGAACTGGAAGTTCATCGAGAACTGGATAGTTGATGTGCAGGGCGATTATTCATTCCGATCAGGAAGCGATCTGACTGCACTGGAAACCACAAATGATTCTTTAAGACAGGAAAGAACTGAAGCTCAGATATTTGATGACATCTTCTTTAACAACGGCCTTATTAACTGGGGTAAAGATCTTGATTATTCCCAGACCGTTTCAATTAATCCAAAATTCAATATTCCCGGTCTGCGTGATTTTGTCGACCTCACCAGTTCGTACCGCGTAATTTACGGCTGGCGCGCGTCGCAGTTCAATAACTCGCAGGGAAGCAATGTTGGTTACAATAATGATCTCCAGGCAACTGCATTCCTAAAGCTGAACCAGATATTTAACCTCTTTAAGCCAACAAATAAAATTATGGGCGGCTCGCTTAAAGGATTCCAGAACGAAGACCCGAAAGACCTGCTGAAGCTGCTCGGTACATTCATACCCGACCAGGTTTCAGTTACATATGCGCAAACCAAGCAGTTGCAGAATCCGGCCATAAGCGGCAGACCAGGATTCGGTAACTTCTGGATGCAGTTCGGCGCCAAAGATAATCTTGGGCCCTCAAGGCTTTATCAAATGGGATGGATCACAGATCCAGGGCCGCGTGTCCCGTTAGTTTCATTTTCTGATGTTACTGCGCTTAATACCAGCTATACGTTCAATACATTCATAAACCCGATCTTCCCAAATAACCTGAAGATCTCGTTCACGTATAAAACTTCGACAGGTACAAATACATCATTAACGTATAATACCGATTCAAGCGGATTCATGGGCTCGCCCACCAACGTAAATGAATCGAAGACTATTTCACGACCAAGCTTCTTCCTTCCGGGCGGTGACGTGCGGGATATGCTCCCGAGCTTTCCTGACCCAAACAGGCAGGCAGCAGAAATAGCCGAAGCTTTCGAGAAGAACATGGTTTCATTCCCCTTCCCCAGCTGGAACCTGACGCTGAACGGCATTGAGAAATTTGAGATGTTCTCTAATTTTGCCCAGTCAATAACACTGGAAAGCGGATATTCTTCGGAGTACAGAAAAGTTCTTAGCTTTGACGGAAGGAAGCCTGAGTACATCAGCTCGCAGGCGATCACCTCAGGGTTCACTCCCCTGCTTGGCGTTAATTTTACTTTTAAGGAAATTTCCGGCGGAAACCTGACTGCATCATTCAAGCTCAGCAAGACGAATAATTATATAATGGAGCCCAACAATGCCAAGCTGACGAACAATGCTACAAATGATATTTCCATCAACGCAAGCTATACTAAATCCGGCTTCAGCCTGCCGCTGTTCGGACTTTCACTGGATAATAACCTGACAATGTCATTCTCTTACACGCGTACTAAAAATGATCCTTTGGTTTATTCATATACTGTTGTTGAAGGCTGGGTTTCCAATACACAGAATGGCTCGACATCAACAACAATTAATCCATCTATCCAGTATAATCTTTCAAGAAGCGTTACTATGCAGCTCTTCTATAAGTATACCAAGATAGAACCAACCGGAGACAATTTGCTTATTACTACCAGGACTTCCAACGAAGCAGGGCTGAACATTAGACTGCAAATACAATAATTGGAAACATTCACTTTGGTTTTGGGACTGTTGGCGGCCGGGTTAACTACTTTTGCCTACCTTCCGCAGTCCATAAAGGCCATCCGGACCAAGCACACCAAAGACCTCTCTTTCCCCACCCTGTTGATGCTTGAATTCGGGCTCATTACCTGGCTAATCTATGGAATTCTGATTAACAGCCTTCCAATTATTGCTGCCAATACTGTTTCTATTGTCTTTATGTCGATAATCCTCTTCCTTAAGATCAAATATAAATAGCGAATAATTAAATATATTTCTTTTGTATTACAGAATTTTTATATTTGTAGTCTGAAATCGATATTTTTGCGCCCATAGCTCAATCGGATAGAGCGATCCCGCGAAGCGGGATAGGTTTTCTGCCTCCGGCAGACAAGCAGGTTCAATTTATTGATAAGTTTTTTGTTCTTTTTTCACATAATTTAGTTTTGCGCCCTTAGCTCTGGTCTGTATAGAGCTATCCCGCGAAGCGGGATAGGTTGCAGGTTCGAATTTGGTATAAGTTCTTTGTTTTCCAGTGTTTTTTTAAAATGCGCCCATAGCTCAATCGGATAGAGCGACAGCCTTCTAAGCTGTAGGTTTCAGGTTCGATTCCTGATGGGCGTACAAGTTTTGCACACTTTCGGATAGAGCGATCCCGCTTGCGGGATAGGTTTTCTGCCTCCGGCAGACTAGCAGGTTTGATTCCTTAAGGGTATACAGGCTTCATGGTGAACGTAGTTCAGTTGGTTAGAACATCAGATTGTGGCTCTGAGGGTCGGGGGTTCGAATCCCCTCGTTCACCCCAATAAAACAATATACAAATGCTGCAGGCAGTCTTTTTATGGCAGAAAAGACTTGAACCCCTACGCTAACTGCTATTTTTCATTGCTTATTAAAGACATTAAATTTATATTTGTTTCTTAGTTTTTTTTAGAATTTTCCAAAATTACAGAGGATCAGCTTGAGAAAAAACAGGTTCAGAATTATTTTAACACTCCTATTTATAGGTCTTTCTCTATACTTTCTATATCCTACATATAAGGATTACCAATTCAATAAAGATATTAAGAATCTCACAAATGCACAGGATAGCGCTGCATTTTTTGAAAAATACAGCACTGATGTACTGAAAGCACGTGAAAACAGGATCAAGCTCGGCCTTGACCTTCAGGGCGGTATGTATGTTATTATGGAAGTTGATATTGCCAAGCTTCTAACTGATCTTGCCAAAAAGCAGGATGACGTGCTGAAACAGGTGCTTGCACAGGTAGCAGAGCAGACTAAGAACTCCGATGATGACTTCGTTGACCTGGTTGACATTAAACTAAAGGAAAAAGGACTCTCTCTAAAAGCTTATTACGGCGAAATAAGAGATGATGATTCTCAGATAAAAAGCACCCTTAAAACTGAAGTTGAAAATGCGATAGACCGCGCTATACAGGTTGTAAGGAACAGAATTGACCAGTACGGTGTATCAGAACCTGTTATCCAGAAAAAAGGTTCGAGCAGGCTTGTTGTTGAGCTTCCCGGCGTTAGTAATGTTCAGGAAGTAAGAAAGCTGCTGCAGGGCACCGCTCTGCTTGAGTTCAAGCTGTTGATCGATCCGCAGATCGCAGTTAAAGTGATGGAAAAAGTAAACACTTTACTGATCGGTGGCAATCTTGATTCTCTCGTGAAATCAGATTCATTAAGCAAAGTTATAAAAACGGATACTACCAAGAAGGATACTACCGGATTGACCGGTAAGATAAAGAAGGATTCAACTTCTATAACACAGAAAAAAGACTCAACAAAAAAGGATATCGTAAAAACAGATACTACCGGGAAAAACAAAAAAGATACTTCAAAGAAGAACCTTTCAGGCAAAGATTCAATAAAGCCTAAAGATACAAATTTGACCGGCCTTACCGATAGTAACGGTAACCCCGTTGATACAAACCAGCAGATGTCTGAAGAAGAGTTCAAGCAGAAAAACCCATGGTTTTACCTTGTCCGTCCGCAGCAGTTCAAGGATGGCTCGCTTGCATGGTTTGTAAGGGAAACAGACAAAGCAAAAGTGTTAAAGATCCTTGAAAGAAAAGAAGTACAGGATATTATACCAACAGATGTAAGCTTCGCATTCAGCAACCGTTCAGAATTTGTTGATAACGGCGAAAAGATATACCAGTTCTATATACTGAAAAAAGACCCCGAGCTTACAGGCGGAGTTGTTGTAAATGCAAGGTCTAACATTGATCCAACAAGTAACCAGGCCGTGGTTTACATGGAAATGAGCAGTGACGGCGCTGCAGACTGGGCAAGGATTACCGGAGCGAACATAAACAAAAATATCGCTATCGTTCTCGATAACGTTGTTTACTCTGCACCAGTTGTAAGAAGCAAAATTACAGGAGGAAGCTCACAGATCGAAGGTATGGCGAACATCCAGGAAGCTAAGCTTCTTGAGATCGTGCTCAAAGCCGGCGCTCTACCCGCCCCGCTTACAATTATAGAAGAAAGAACAGTCGGACCATCTTTGGGAGAAGATTCTATCCAGAAAGGTTTGTATTCATCTATCATAGCGCTTGTTCTTGTAGCTTTGTTTATGATGATATATTATCATTTCGCAGGCGCAGTTGCTGACCTTGCTCTTATTTTCAACCTTGTATTTGTTATGGGGATTATGGCAAGCTTCCATGCAACTCTAACATTGCCAGGCATCGCGGCTCTGATACTTACTATCGGTATGTCTGTGGATTCAAACGTGCTTATTTATGAGCGAATAAGAGAGGAAATTACGGGCGGTAAGCCGCTTAGAACTGCGATTGAGATAGGCTATAAAAAGGCATTTTCGGCAATTATGGATTCTCATGTAACGTCTCTTATTACCGCTGTTATTCTGTACCAGTTCGGAACAGGTCCTATTCAGGGTTTTGCTTTAACGCTTATTATCGGTCTTATTGCTAACCTTTTTACTGCAATCGTCATTACCAGGATCATATTTGATATTATGACAGATAAGGGCAAAACTCAAATTAACTTTGGATAATTAAAACAATCACATATAATGCAATTTTTTCATAATCTACATATTGATTTTTTAGGCAAAAGGAAAACGTTTTACATAGTTTCCGCCATCCTCATTGTTGTTGGCCTGGGTGTGTTTTTTACCAAAGGAATTACATTGGGTATTGATTTTGCCGGCGGTACAGAAGTACTGGTCAGGTTTCAGAATGATGTACAGATCGACCAGGTACGTTCAGCTATGGATAAATCAGGAATTGTCGGGGCAGAGATCAAAACACTCGGTAACGAACGCGATATCCTTATCAGGACCTCTGAGCAGGGTGAAGGCACAGCCGTAAGTGACAAGATTAAGGAAACACTCACTTCCAACATCACCGGAAATTCTTATGAAGTACTGAAGATCGATAAAGTTGGCCCGAAAATTGGTAAAGAACTGAGAGTTTCAGCAATTTATGCTACAATATTCTCGCTGATAGCGATCCTGGTTTACCTCGCTTTCAGGTTCGAGTTTGTGTACGCTCTCGGAGCAGTTGCGGGTTTGTTCCATGACGTACTTATTACCCTTGGAATGATCGCTATTTTCCATGTAATATTCCCCAACCTCAACCTCGAGCTTAATCAGGGTATGGTAGCGGCATTCTTAACGCTTATCGGCTTCTCCGTAAATGATACGGTTATCGTGTTTGACAGGATCCGTGAGAATATTAAGCTCTACAGGAATGAAGATATCACTCATGTTATGAACCGAAGCATCAACACTACGCTTAGCAGAACTGTAATTACAAGCGGAACAGTATTCCTCACAGTATTTATACTTTTGTTGTTCGGCGGCGAAGTTAACCGTACGTTCGCTTTCACATTTACCGTGGGTGTGCTTACCGGTACTTATTCATCGATCTACATTGCAAGCGCATTCGTAGTTGACGTGAAAAACAGGCAGAAAAAGAATAAAGCCACTCTGCCTGGAAAAGTTGCTGTCAACAAAGCATAAGTTTTCTTAAGAGCCATTGTTTTTCAATGGCTCTTTTAGTTTCACTACTTCTCTATTGATAAAAACCACATAATACTTTAACATATGCCTGCTGAATCCGTACTTGGCCTTCAATGGGGCGACGAAGGCAAAGGGAAAATTACCGACCTGCTTGCCCAAAACGCAGATTTTGTTGTAAGGTATCACGGAGGAAACAATGCCGGGCATACCGTAGTAGCCGGAAACAAAAAGCACTTCTTTCACCTTATTCCTTCAGGGATCTTTCATGAAAATACTAAAGCGATAATCTCAAACGGCGTGATTCTTGATCTCGGCGTGCTGATCAATGAGATCGACACTTTGAAAAAAGAGGGTATCAAAGTTACAAATAAGCTCATGATCTCACCGCGCTGTCACCTTATACTCCCCTACCATAAAGCGCTTGACGCTGCCTATGAGAACGCAAGGGGCAAAAAGAAACTCGGCACCACCAAACGCGGCATCGGCCCTTCATATTCTGATAAAGTAAGCTATAACGGGCTCAGGGTGTATGACCTTATTGACTGGAAGGAATTCTGCGAAAAATTCCGCTTCCAGGCTAAGATCAAAAATAAAATCTTAAAGACATTTGGCGTTAAACCGGTAAATATAGAAAGCTCTTTAACGGAGCTGAAAAAACAAAGAACGCGGATCCTTCCCTTTGTTAAAGATGTATTTGAAATATTAAACAATGCAGCAGCCGCGAATAAAAAGATACTTTTTGAAGGCGCGCACGGCATTATGCTTGACCTTGACTGGTCACCCTACCCATACGCTACTGCATCCAATACTGTTGTTGGATCTGTTAATACCGGTTCCGGACTCCCAACCAGATCGCTTAACCGAGTTATCGGCATTGTAAAGGCTTTTACATCGCGTGTCGGCGAAGGTCCTTTGCCAACCGAGCTTCATGGCAGGCTTGCAGACGCTATACGCGAGCGCGGCGGGGAGTACGGTACAACCACAGGCCGCCCAAGGCGCATCGGCTGGCTTGATCTAGAGGCCGTCAGGTTCTCGTGTAAGATCAATAATGTTGATGAGATCGTAATCACAAAGCTTGATATTCTAAGCGGTTTGCTGGAAATTAAAGTATGTACCGGTTATACACTGAACGGCAAAAAAGTACATTATTCCGAGTGCGGATATAAGGAGCTTGCCAAAGTTAAGCCCGTTTACAAAACTTTCCCGGGGTGGATGGAAGATGTGGTGGCAGTTAGGAAGTATAAAGATCTTCCTAAAGAATGCCGCAATTACCTTGAGTTTATCAGCAAATTCCTTGCAGTAAAGATCAAATTTGTCTCCGTAGGTGCAGATAGAAACGCAAATGTGAAGATGTAAGGTCTTCATCAGGCTGAACTTGGTTCAGCATCTGCTTTCATACACATATAGACCCTGAAACAAGTTCAGGGTGACAAATACCCCTCGGTCATTCTGAACTCGTTTTAGTAGCACAGACATTTTTGTCTGTGTATAATTTCCTGACCTCCACAATTAAGACCCTGAAACAAGTTCAGGGTGACAAGTACCCCTCTGTCATGCTGAACTTGGTTCAGCATCTTCTTTCATACCCAATAAATATTAGCACAGACATTCCTGTCAGTGAATATTCAAAAGAGCACTTCGTGACATGTCTGTGATTACATTTCTTTTCCCAAACTGGAGTTTGGGAAAGAGAAAGAGACAACAAGAAGCACTGACATTAAAAAGAGCACTTCGTGACCTGTCTTGGGATACTTTATCACTCTTCACAACGGCGTTTATCAATAAGAGCAATATGTTTGACATTTGGATTTTGAAATTTGACATTTGCAAACGACCTTCCCAACCCCTCCAAAGGATCGGCTAAAGCAGTTTCATGTTTTCTTTCCCTAACCGGTGTATATCCCAAATCAAACACTGAAGTTTATCATGTAGAGACGACCCGGTGGGTCGTCTCCTTTTGAGTTACATGTCCTTTCCTAAACTGGAGTTTGGGAAAGAGAAGAGGATATTATGTCATGCTGAACTCGCTTCGGCATCTTCTTTCATACCCAATTAAGACCCTGAAACAAGTTCAGGGTGACTAGATATAAAATAAAAAGGGCTGAAAGTTAATTTCCAGCCCTTTTGCGTAAAATATATTTAAATACTTCTAATTCTTCTTCTTCGCTATTGCATTTGCAGTGAAAAATCCACCCTGTTTATCCTTGCCCCTGAAAGTGGAAAAGTACCAGTCCCCTTTCAATGTGCTTGAAGTTACATTCGCGTTAATGAAAACATTTGCATCAGCGATGCTTGGATTTGTATTTATCCAGATCGTTTTAAGAGAGTCATTATACATTCCGGTCATTTCGCCGCCTGTCATAGTTGAAAATGCAGTGTAATTTGTATCTGTAGTCACATTGCCAACAGTATAAGATCCCTTTACATCATACGTGTTGCGCATACCGGTAACAGTCGATTTGACTATGGATGTAATATCTATTGTTCCTTCAGCCAGCACACCGCCTGAGCTATCGGTTAAGGAATATACATAGCTCTTTTTTTTCAGCGCGGGACCGTTATCAGTATCGCTCCCCGAACAAGATGAAAAAGCAACGCCAAAAACAATAGTCAAAGCCAATAAGTATTTCATCATTTTATTAGTACCATTTTTTTGATTTCTGAATATACCGAATTGTTATCCCTAGTCACATCAAGCTTATACATGTAAACCCCCGAAGCAAGATTCAGTGCCGATGCATCCAGTGTAACCGAATAGAATCCGATGGCATAATACTGGCCGTTCACCAGCTTGGCAATTTCCCTGCCTGTTACATCAAATATCCTCAAAGTTACAATGCCATCCTGCGGAAGCGCAAAGCGGATGTTGGTTGCCGGATTGAACGGGTTGGGATAATTCTGCGAAAGCTTGAACGCTACAGGCGTTTCAGAAGAATTTATCGGATTATCCAGACATAACGCCTGGTTGTATCTTTCTACTATGGTATCGTGCGGAAGCGGGCCAAAACCTAGGGTTAAATTGATAGCACCTGTTAGATGGCAATAACTCATCACTGTTCCATTATTTTTAGGCCTGGTTACTGATACACATCCGCCTTCAGATAGGTGACATGAATCGATCTGGCCGCTTACTGTGGGCCAAACACATGCATGAGTGTGCATTGAACCGAAATTGTGTCCGGTTTCGTGTGTGATCACCATTACTGTCCATGAATATGTGGGATATGGTGAATAATTGCCTTCAATATTGCTGAAAGCATATTTTCCGGAATGGCTTACCGGCTCATATGACTGGCACAGCACGTTGATCCAGGCAATACCGCCGAGTCCCTGGCCGTGGCCTGTGGAAAGCAAATGCGCAAGGTCGCCGTTAAATCCGTTTCGGGTATTATCTCCAAACAACTCAAGTATTTCAGTAGAAGTGCCTAGATTCCTGTAAGGATCCGGGCTTGTGTACACTGTAATATCAGATGATAAAGCAACAGTAAGACCTTCATTCAGGTACATTGTGCGGACATGTGCGAACGCGCCGCTTACAAAATTACCAACGGCTGTAGTGCTACTGCCGTTATCAAGATACATCTGGTAATCACAAACAAAGTATATATCAACAGGTGAAGTTGTCCTGCCTGAATTATCTCCCGTTGACTGAGTGAATTTAACCGGATCTTTGTAAAATTTATCGTATGTATCGCCTGAACCGCAGTCAAAAGCAGGTTTGTTTATGGCATCATTATCATTATAAAAAATGTAATCTTCTGTCAGCTTCTTGTTGGCATCTTTAACCGAACCAAGCACATAGTTGCCTTCATTGGTTGAAAAAATACCCATAACGCTGTTCCTGAACACACTAAATGTTGCTATTGACGTGTTATCGCCTTTTATGATGCCTGTATAATATGTACCGGACTCATACGTCTCATATTTAGTGCCGTTTGCGCTAACGTTTTTAATCTTGAAGTCTCCTGGCAGATAATCTGTTTTAACAAGCTCAACTTCAACTATCCTGCCGTCTGCTGCTGGAACCTTCAGCGTCATGCTTTCCGGTCTTGCGGAATTAAGCGAGCTTAGTTCATGGCTGCTGATCTTCAGACTCGATACATTTGCTGCAAACTGGTTTGCACCGGTGTTATCGCCTGACTTCACCGAAAACAGGCTGATATCCCTGAAGCTTTCAGTGCTCTTCTTATTTGATACAAGCTCTGAGGCTATGTTTTTATGCTGCGATTTAACAACCTGTTTTGTTTCCGTTACCTTTTGATCCACACTGAATGCGCTGAAGGCAAAAACCAGCGCGCATACAACGGCGGGAATCACAAGGAAATTTAATATGTATGATCTTTTCATATAATTTTTACCTATCTGCTTTCTGATGAGTTATGGGAATCGCCCTGCTTTGAATTGCCCACATTGCCTGGCCTGGAAGGTACCTGGGTGCTGTAATAGAGTATCCTGTTGGTGTTTACCCCGCTCAACACTAGCTCATTGTTCTGTGTGAACGATATTTCATACTGAATTCCTGACGCAGTATAAGTTAAAGTTGAACCGTTTACGGAATAATCTCTTGTAATTGCCGATTGGTTCGGACACTGCAAAGTTGCAGTTCCGTTTGTATTGCTGGGGAAATTCGCTGTTTCACCCGGGCAAACATCCAGAGTGCTGCCGGCATTGTAAACCAGTGTCCAGTCACCCTGGAGGGTTCCTGAAACAGGTTGTGGGTTTAATATCTCTTCGCAATCACTCCCTAGAAATGGCAGTGAAAAGAGCATCAAACCTGTAATTACCCGCAAAGAAAGTGTTTTGTACTTATTTTTCATAAAAATATTAATTTATTTGATTTAAATATACTTATTGAAACATTAAATCACAATAATTATTTGTAAAAAATTATTAATTTTCGTTTGTCATTCCTGCTCATCTTTCTCATTCCTGCGGAGGCAGGAATCTTTATCAAAAAAAATCCAAATTCTCACATCAAATGACTTTCAACCAATCAACCAGACATCCAAACTATATCCTCTCGGCAAATACAGTGTGCACAATGCCGATGAAGTTGTTTTTGATCTTAGTCACTTTGAAGCCGTTTTGTTCCAATAAACGGGAGTATTCTGATACAGGCAGGAAATTATCAACTGATTCGAAAAGGTAGCTGTAAGCGTATTTGCTCTTCGAGAGCCTGTTCCCTATTTTGGGCAGAACTTTTTCGAAGTATAGCCTGAATCCCCTGTTAACCAGGGTTGGCTTTTCAGGCTTGAACATCTCGATAGTAAGGAATCTGCCGCCGGGCTTAAGTACCCGGTTTATCTCTGCGGCGCATATAGCAAGCCGTTCAAAATTTCTGACTCCAAATCCAATGCCGCATAGATCGAACATTTCATTTGTAAAAGGCAGCCTCTCCGCTTCAGCTTTAACCGGAATATTAATAAGCTGCGGTAGCTTCTGCTTGTCTATTTTGAGCATTTCGAATGAAAGGTCCGCCGAGTAGAGCTTTTTGGGATTCAGCTTCAGGAATTCCAGGCCAAGATCTCCCGAGCCGCAGGCGAGATCAAGCACATTTTCATATTTTCCAATCGAGGCCAGGTGTTTTACGGCGCTTTTGCGCCAGCGGTTATCCTGGTAACCGCTTAATAAATGGTTCAGCCTGTCATAAGTCGGTGAAATCTCATCGAACATCGCGCCTATGAACTTCTTATCCTTGGTATATTTCATTAGTTAACTGCTATTTGAACCTGAGTGAAGTTATCGGATTCAGTCTTGAAGCCATGTATGAAGGCACAACGGTTACAACAATGCTCAGCAGTACAGCGATTACGGTTATGAATACTCCTGTTCCGGCATCAATCTGCAGGGGGACCGTTGACATGTAGTAAATATCAGGTATTGTGATCAGGTTGTATTTCAATTGCAGCAGGCATAACCCGTAACCTATAACATTTCCCAGAATTATCCCGGCAATCGAAATAAACATTCCCTGCAAGAAGAAGATCATTATTATATCGCCATTCTTTGCGCCAAGTGATTTCAGTATGCCGATAGTTTCGGTTTTCTCAAGCACCAGCATCAGCAGAAATCCGATAATATTAATAGCCGCAACTATTATTATTAGTCCAAGTACAATCGGAATAGGCTCTTTCTGCAGCTCAACCCATGTAAAGAGTCCCTTATATATCTGAAACACGTTCCGCGCGTTATTGTTTGGATAGTCAACCCTTGCTTTTATCTCGTTGGTTGTCTTCTTAATTTTCGAGATATCGTTTAAAAACAGTTCAAGTCCGGTAACGTAAGGACCCATACTATATAGCTTTTGAGCATCTTTTAATGAAACATATAAAAGCACATCGTCGTATTCCTTTAGGCCGGATTCATATATCCCGCTCACTTTAAATCCCTTAACTGTAGGTGTATTAGTTGCTGATGGAATGCCAATTGTCGCAATAATAAATATATTGCTTCCGGGCTCAATCCCCAGCTTTGACGCAAGCTTATTGCCAACAATAATCCTTGGTAAGGTTGAATCCCTGTCAGTAAGCGCGCCGGTTCCCATCACAATCTTCCTCTGCTTGCTGAAAACACTGTCCTCATCGCGAATCCCCTTTAGTATAATGCCTTCGGTTCTGTCCTTATACTTTATAACCGCTTCTTTCTGCACGAATGGATGCGCTGCCTTAATATCCATGCCGTATTCCGGGTCATTGAGCTGTGTTATGACGCGGTTATAATCCGGTATCCCCTCTTTTTTAAATGATGTTACCTGGATATGCGATGAAAGGGATATGGTTTTTTCGGTGATCTCTTTTTCGAATCCGCTCAGAACCGAGACGGCAATGATGAGCGCAGCTACGCCTATTGCAATACCCGCAATCGATATAAAGGTGATAAAGGAAACAAAGCTTGATTCCTTTTTAGACCGTAAAAATCGCTTCGCGAGATAAAAATTTATCAATTTATCGAAGATTAAATTTAAATGAAACTTGAAGCTTTTTTACCTCACCTCTCCCCCTCTCCTCAAGGAGAGGGAAAAATATTTAGACTCTTCACTTATCCTCCCCGAACAATTTCGTTGAGTGTGTTCCGGAAGTTTTTCTCCCCCTCTCCTTCGGAGAGGGGGCCGGGGGGTGAGGTCAATGAACACTTTGCCCACACTAATTCTATACTTAAGGGGGTGAGGTCAATATCAATTCGCCATCAAATAACTCTTAATGAACTCATCGATATTGCCATCCATTACGCCCTGCGTATTGCTGGTCTCATGGTCTGTGCGGTGATCTTTCACCATATTGTATGGGTGGAATACATAACTGCGGATCTGGCTGCCCCACTCTATCTTCTTTTTAGAGCCTTCGATCTTATCCAGCTTGGCCTGCTCGCGCTCTTTTTCCTGCTGGTAGAGCTTTGATTTCAGCATCTTCATGGCATTGGCGCGGTTCTGATGCTGTGAGCGCTCGTTCTGGCACTGCACAACAATGCCGGTTGGGATATGGGTGATCCTGATGGCAGTCTCCACCTTGTTCACATTCTGTCCGCCAGCGCCGCCGCTGCGGAAAGTATCAACGCGTATTTCGGCGGGATTAATCTCAATTTCTATGTTATCATCAACCACAGGATAAACAAACACGGCGGCAAAAGATGTATGGCGCTTTTTGTTTGAATCAAACGGCGATATCCTGACAAGCCTGTGAACGCCGTTTTCTGCCTTCAGATAGCCATAGGCGAACTTGCCGCTTACCTCAATGGTTGCGCTTTTAATGCCTGCGCCGTCGCCTTCAAGCAGGTCAACTATTTCGGCTTTGAATCCCTGCCGCTCGCAGTATCTCAGATACATACGCATGAGCATCTGCGCCCAGTCCTGCGCCTCGGTGCCGCCTGCGCCGGAATTGATGTTCAATATCGCGTCGCGCTCATCGTCGGCATCTTTGAGCATGTTCTTGAACTCGGCATTATCCACATCGCTGGCCAGATTCTCAACATCCTTCTCGAATATATCTTCAAGCGTGGTGTCAGATTCCTCTTCTGCCATTGTGATCAATGCTTCAAGGTCATTGTACTTTTTGTCCAGACCCTTCCAAAGGTCCAGCCATTCGCTGATTTTTGTGATTTCCTGGTGTACTTTCTGGGCCTCGGTGTTATCGTCCCAGAAACCGGGTTCTGAGGTTTTTAACTGGAGGGTATCAACTTGCTGCTGCCTGTTATCGATATCAAAGGTACCTCCTTAGATCATCGATCCTGGTCTTTAGCTTTTTAAGTTCTGATTTACTGTAGTCAAACATTTTTTAAACCCTGAGCGCAGCGAAGGGTCTATTCAACTTCGCCAATACGCTATATTTTAATTTTAGAAAAAGGAATTAACTGCTTTATTTTAAAGAATAATACATCTGAATCTATAACTTTAGTTCTCCTGATGAGACCCTTCGCTCCGCTCAGGGCTTGTCGATCTCCATCATCAGCAGCGCTGATGCCAGAGTCTTACCCTGGGCATCATTCTTTAATGATACCGTTCCTCCGCCGCCGAGGGTATTGTGCAGAATAAAATTCAGCGCATTGATATTGGGAAGCTCGTACCTGTCAACGCCGCCCAGACAAATGCCTTCAAAGTGCTTTTTAACCGCTTCAGCGGTTACTTTGCTTTTGATAAGCTCGTAATCTTCCTTTTTGTAGGCAATCAGACCCACATTAGCGGCATCGCCCTTATCACCGGAGCGGCCGTGGCAAATCTCTTTTAGCTGAATTTTCGGCATATACTATAATCATTCCCGCAAATATTGGGAATCTCCATTAAAAATTTAACGAATTTTACAAATTTACGCAAAAAAAGGGATTAATGAAAGGTTCTGACCATTCCCGCGAAGGCGGGAATCTCTATTGATATAACTTCTATTTCTTCATTTTTCCCAACCTTAAGATCAGAGAATTGGATATATAAAGGAGATACACATGCCGCTCCTACGGAGCTCTGCCTAATGGCTAACAAAAAGCTACAAACATGTCACCCCTACGGGGTTAAAATGAGCAAATTAGAGCAGTAGGAGATAACTTAATGCTTTTCGGAGAAAACAATTGTGCTTTTCTTTGGAGTGCATTCACTGTGTGAATGCTTGATGTTTTGTGTTCAATTTTAACAGTGTTTTTCTTCAATTCAACAATTCAAATTCCCAATGCAGCACTGACACAGTCAGTTCACTCCAAAAACGTCAAAAGCTATATTGCTTCTTTTGGAGTGCATTCACTGTGTGAATGCTTGATGGATTTAGTACTAAATAATGAGGAGTAAAAAGGAAATCAACTTGAGGTGTACGGGAGCTATTTCTGAATACAATCTAAAATCTACAAAATCTTACCCTGCGGGGTTAGACTATGCTGCGTACTACAATACTCTGGCGTTTGCAATTTCGCGTTTTCTTATCTCGCGCACATCCTCTTTTCCAAGAGAAATCACGTTCAAAGTATCGCCATCGAGAGTCATAAATTCAATTTCATAACCGGAATTGCCTTCATGGACAAGTACAATTGTCCCCAAGTCACCCTTTTTCAAGTGATATTCGGGAAAGTCTCTCGTTAAAACGACTCTATCTAGTTCTTTAATCATTTCTTTGATGGATAAGCTGTTACAAATTTAAGAATTTTTTTATCATTTTCCACAAACCAAACTGATTTTATTATTGGTTTTCTTCCGTCAATGCCCTCCAGTATTCCTGTAATTATGTATTTCTTACCAAATGGACTGTAAACTAACTCATGATTCTTGTAATTCTGGCTATAATGTTTGCATATCTTATCTTTAAGATCCCCCCAGTTGTCACCAGTAAAGCCAAAACTTTTGAAAAATTTAGCTTTATGCAAGCCATCAATATGATTTTCGTTCAAAAGATAATTCTTAATTTTGTCCTCCGAAACATCAATTTGGTATTGTTCGATTTCCAGCATTTCATTCACTTTACCCCTTCGGGTGGGACTTCTGGTACACCTTCTTCAATCGCTCTACCGATACATGCGTATAAACCTGGGTAGTGCTGAGGCTTGAGTGCCCCAGCAGGTCTTTTACAGCGCGGATATCGGCGCCGTGATCAAGCAAATGTGTAGCAAATGAATGCCGCAATACGTGGGGTGATTTCTTCTTTTGCTCTGATATACCGGAAATATACTTATTCGTTATACGGTTCACCAAAGCCGGATAAAGCTTCTTCCCGTTCTTTGCGTTAAACACCACACCGTTATTGAACTCTCTCCCCTTTTCTGCAAAATACACATCCCGCTTTTCGAGATATGAAGAAATGGCGCCAATGGATACCGCGCCAACCGGAATTATCCGCTCTTTCCTGCCCTTACCTTTCACCCTGATAGTCATGTTGTCTATATCGATCATATCAGTTGAAAGGTTTATAAGCTCATTCAGCCTGATGCCGGAGCTGTAGAGCAGCTCCATTATTGCCCTGTCACGCTCGCCCCATACATCACCGGTGAATATGCGTGAATCCAGCATGCCGCCAAGCGATGACTCTTCCAGCACTACGGGCAGATTCTTACCAAGCTTGGGGAATACAAGCTTCCGCGATGGATTCTCTCCGAAAAGCTTCTTCCTGTTCAGAAATTTATAAAATGACTTAAGGGTAGATATTTTACGTGAAATTGTACGCTTGCTGTAGTTGCTCTCTTTATCCCTCACGAAAGCAGCAATGAAGCTTTTCAGAGTCGCTTCATCGATGTACTGAAGTTCTATTTTTGGATTGGACTCTTCAAGCGTGCCGGCTAAAAACCTGTACAGGTCGTTCAGGTCTTTAATATAATTCATCAGCGTATTTTTCGAATAGTTCTTTTCGTTTATAAGGTACGCTGAGAATTTATCGATAGCCGAGATCAGGTTCATTCAGAAATTCCTTTTAATGCCCTGTTAATTTATTATGCTTTAAATAGCATCTGATAAGCTTGAGAAGTTGAAGTTATTTACTTTCATAGCCGGTACGTGTATCGGGAAATCATCCGTTTCGCTGCCAACTGCTTTTTCAGCCGCGCCAAGCTCGCTAATGTTCTTCAGTATGTTCATCGGACTTTCATTAAACCTGAAGTTCTTTACCGGGCGTGTTATCTTACCGTCTTTCACTTCAAACACTCCATCACGCGTTAAGCCTGTGAGGAGCATTGTTTTCGGATCCACAGTGCGGATATACCAGAACCTGGTAACAAGCACGGCGTATTCAGATGATGCGATAAGCTCATCCACTGACTTCGTGCTGCCCTGCATGATGATATTGGAGGGACGCGGAGTGAGCGGCTGAGCGGTCTTTTCAGCCCAGTACCTGCCGCGGTGCAGATTCTTAAGCTCACCGTTTTCGAACCATACTACCCTGCTTTTGGGCTCACCATCCCAAGAAAACGGACTCGATGGCGCCTTGGGATCCGAAGGATCTGAATAAATATTAACTCTGCTATCGGCAAGCTGCTCGCCTATCAGCGTACCTCCGCCAGCTTTTGAAAAGTAGCTGCGGCCTTCATCTGCTCCCCTGGCCCCCATAAAATTAACGCAAAGAGATAGCATATCTGAAGCCGCTGAATGCTCTAAAATGACCGTATAACGTCCCGGTTTAAGCTCAGCAGGCTCAACAGAAAGCTTTGCCCTGTTTATAACCCAATCAGTAAGCTGCGCCGATCTAATATCACCGATGTTCACATAGCTCTTTTCAAAGCGGCCGGAACCTGTTCCGTCTGCAGTTCTGATTGTTGAAGATAGCTTTGAATTTGTACCCTTGTTATAAGCAAAAAGTCCGTTGGAGTTCATGACAGCTTCAAAATTTGTGAGGTCTTCCATGTATCCCGCGCAAACAACATTGCTGTTCACAGAGCTGTTTATTACGTTGGATACTATTGCTGACCTTTCGGCTGCACTAAGATTTTCAGTCTGAGAGGAGTAATTTGCTGACGGGAGGTATTGCTGCGGTCCAAGCGGAGGCATGAATTCCTTGTTCTCCGGCGAAAAACGCGCGATCTCTTCAGATTTTTTGACCGCTGCCCTTAATGATTCTTCATCAAACTTGTTTGTAGATGTACTGCCAGACTTCCTGCCAATATTACTTGTCACATTTACGGTCAGTTCATCCGAATACCCATTAGTTGAAATTGAATTTCGTGCGAAACGGAGATTGTATGTATCGCTGCCGTTTAACCTTACTATGGCTGAATCAGCAGTTGAAAAACCTAAAATTTTCTCAAGCAGATTCCTTGCTTCCTGTTCACTCAGTTTCATTTGCCTGCCTCCTTAGACGTGTTGAGTATATTCACTTTTCTGAACCTTGCCGGCGATGAACCGTGGCTTACAGGCGAAACCTGTCCGGGCTCGCCTTTTCCGCAGAAAAATGAACCGCCTAGCTTATACTCGGTTTTATCGCAAATTGCATCGCATGAGTTCCACAGGTCAACTGTATTACCCTGGTATGCAACATCTCTCAGCATTCCGGTTATTTTACCGTTTTTAATTTCCCAGAACTCCTGGCCGGTGAACTGGAAGTTATACCTTTGCATATCTATTGACCAGCTTCCGCTACCCTTGATGAAAATACCGTCTTCGGTATCAGAGATTAGATCATTAAGCGAGAGCTTCTTTTCGCCCGGCATCAGCGAAACATTGGGCATTCTTTGAATCGGGAAATGGTCCCAGCTATCAGCATATGCGCAGCCATTCGAAGCGCTTTCGCCGATAAACTTTGCCATTTCGCGGGTTGTCTGGTAGCCCACAAACTTGCCGTCTTTGATTATATCCCACTCTGTTGTCTTAACGCCGTCATCATCGAACCCACGTGTAGCAAGTCCGTCTGTTTGTGTACGGTCGCCCTTCATATTTATCAGGCTGCTGCCGTATTGCAGCTTTCCGAGCTTATCGGGAGTCATAAAGCTTGTACCCGCGTAGTTTGCTTCATAACCAAGCGCGCGGTCAAGCTCTGTTGGATGGCCGCATGATTCATGTATAGTAAGCCATAGGTGATTTGAGTCAAGAATTATATCCCTCTTTGCCGGCTCAACTGAAGGCGCCTTGAGCTTCATCTTGGTATGCTCAACGGCTTCTTCCAGGTCTTTCATGTAATCATATTCTTCAACATATTCGTAACCCTTGCCTATAGGAGCGGTAAATGAGTCCCTGGTTTCAAAGCTGCCTGATTCTTTATCCACAACCGTTATATCGAACGCGCTCCACATTCTGTGAAGGTCCTGCTTAATGTATGAGCCTTCAGATGAGGCGAAATATTTCCATTCATTTACAGCCCATATGAAAGATTCACAGAAATCAGCGCCAAGTGATTTAGCCTTTTCGTTTATTCCGAAAAGCTTGTTCACCTTGTCATCTATTGAAACATCAAATGCACTTTTCTTTATAGGGGTATTCCATGTTTCATTATAAACAGGTGTGGGCACCAGCTCAACCCTGTTTCGCTGGATACTTTTATTGGCGCGCGCGATACTGCAGGCAATTTTCGCTATCCTGATTACTTCCTGTTCGCTGAAAGTGCTGCTTGCGGCAAATCCCCATGCGCCATCTACAATTACCCTTATCGCAAACCCGAAATTTTCGTTTTCGCGAATACTTTGTATAACCTGTTCCCTTGTGGATACATTCTGCGAGCGGAAATTGCTCAGCCTGAAATCACTGTATGACGCGCCTTCGCCTGCGGCTGTTTGAATAGCCATATCTGCTGCGCGTTTGATGAAATCATCTTCATACATTCTGTGCCTTGGCACCTTTATTGTACCTGTTTCACCCAAAACCGTACTCCCTATAGAATTAGCAAAAACTGCTCCCGGCAGAGCCATGGAGCAGCATTTAATAAAATTTCTTCTTCTCATTTAATTATTTTTTTCAGGCAGATTCAACTGATTCGTTGGATTCTATTTCAACTTTGTGCTTGCACTCGGGACACTCAAGATACTGCCCCTTTTTCTTGCTGTATTTTTCCAGCATATAGCTGTTTCCGCACATTTCGCATTTTGTCATTCTTGGTTTGCTGTTTGAAATAAAATCGCAGTCCGGATACCTGGTGCATCCGTAAAATGCCTTTTTGGATTTAAGAGCCTTGCGTTCAAGCACTTCTCCCTCTCCGCATTTGGGGCATTTAATGCCTAAAGTTATGGGTTGGATATTCCTGCAATCAGGATAATTTGAGCAGCCGAGAAATTTACCGTACTTGCTGGATTTAACCACCATCGGCGCATTGCAAAGCTGGCATATCTTGCCTTCTGCAAGCTCCTGGTGTTCTTCCTGTTCGCCCGGAAGCGGCTGCGCGTTTTTGCATTTCGGATATTTGCTGCATGAAAGAAAACGCCCGTTGCGTCCCCATTTTATCAGCATAGCTCCGCCGCATTTATCGCATACAATATCAGTATGCTCTATTAATGATTCCTTGATCTCTTTTGTCTTCTTGTTTAAGAACTCAAGGTCAAGATTGAACGGCAGGTAAAAGTCATTTAATACCTTTTCATAAGTCAAGTCGCCTTCAGCAATCTTATCAAGCTCTGATTCCATCTGCGCAGTGAACTTCGCGTTTATCACATCCGAAAAGTGCGCCGCAAGCAGCCTGTTGACGGTCTGCCCAAGCTCAGTTGCGTACAGCTTACGCTCTTTCAGGTCGCAGTAAGTACGGTTAATGATTGTGGATACTATCATAGCGTAAGTCGAAGGCCTTCCGATACCGAGAAAATCAAGCTGTTTAATCAGGCTGCTCTCCGTATAGCGCGGCGGCGGATTGGTAAAATGCTGCTTCTTGAACAGGTCGTTCAGATCCAGCAAGTCGCCAATTTCAATCTCTGCGGGAATTGAATACTTATCTTCCGTGTCTTCTTCCTCTTCTTCGAACACATCGTCATACAGTGCAAGGAAACCTTTAAATTTGATTGTTGAATCTGTGGTGCGGAACTGGTAAATATTGTGCTCTTTACCGTTTGATGATTCAGTAAATGAATCTATAAGCAATGTAATCTGGTCTGAAACAGAATTCTGCATCTGGCAGGCTACAAATCTTTTCCACACAAGCTCGTAGAGCCTGTAAAGGTCCGGTGATAGATCCTTCTTTAGACTCTCAGGCGTACGCCAAACGGATGTGGGCCTGATAGCCTCATGTGCGTCCTGTGTATTTTCTTTTTTCTTGCTATATACTTTTGCTTCTTTCGGCAGGTATTCCTTACCGAAAGTTTCTTTGATATACCCTCTTGCCTCTGCCACGGCATCCTCGCTCAATCGGGTTGAATCGGTACGCATATATGTTATCAGACCGGTCAATCCTTCTTCGCCTATATCAATACCTTCGTAGAGCTTCTGGGCAAGCATCATTGTCTTCTTAGGCGCGAAGCGAAGCCTAACCGATGCATCCTGCTGAAGCGATGATGTTGTGAACGGCGGGTATGGATTACGCTTAACTTCCTTTTTGATTATGTCCGAAACCCTGAACAGCTTGCTGTTAATATCATCCAGCATTTCAGAGGCATCCTTTTCATTTTCTATTCTCGGGTCATCGCCGTTGAATTTGAATGAAACATCGTTGCGTGAAATGAGCTTTGATTCAAATATCTTATTCTTATCTCTATCCTTAAAATTAGCGAGTATGCTCCAGTATTCCGTTGGTACGAAATTTTTAATTTCATCTTCGCGTTCGCAGATAAGCCTTAAGGCAACTGACTGCACCCTGCCTGCGGAGAGTCCATAATATACAACCTTCCATAAAAATGGACTTACCTTGTAACCCACTATCCTATCGAGTGCGCGCCTTGCCTGCTGTGAACTTACAAGCTTCTCATCTATCTGCAGCGGATTGTTTATGCCCTCTTCAACTCCCTTTTTAGTTATCTCGTTAAAGAGAACGCGGTATATGTTGGAGTTCTTGCCTTTAACTTCTTCAGCAATATCAAATGCGATAGCTTCGCCTTCACGGTCCGGATCTGTTGCTATGTATATTTTATCGGATTCCGCAGAAAGCGCCTTCATTTCATCGATGACTTTTTCCTTGCCGGGGATAGTTTCGTATGTCAGTTCATAGCCATTCTCAAAATCCACGCTGATCTTGCTTTTCGGCAGGTTCTTTATATGCCCCACCGAAGCAATAACCTTGTAGTTTTTGCCCAGGTATTTATTTATCGTTTTCGCTTTGGAAGGTGATTCTACTATTACAAGTGATTTTGCCATCTATCTTTTTATACGGCCTGAACCGTTTCGCATTTGCTTTAATTTTAAAATTTTTACTGCTTCTTCTTATCTCTTAATTACGAACTAATTTTGCAATTTGCTTTTTGGTATTTGTTATTTGATCTTTGCTATTTGCTAATGAATAGTATCATTAATATTTATCATCATCCTGCTGTTTGTATCGTTCATTTCATCAAGATCAAGCAGGTATGAAGCGATTATCGCCTTCATATCTTCCTGTGATACGCTGTTATAGCTTGAAACCATGATCTTATCTATAATAAGGTCGATATCCATATTGTTGATAAGTCCGAGCTCCTTAAGCTGCACCAGGTAGCCGTAAGCTTCAGCGGAGATAACATTCTGCTCAACATCATGCAAAAAACGCTGGGAGCGTGTATCGCTGTTTTTATCTATGAATATTTTTTCACCGGCGTATATTTTAGTATAAACCCAGCTGAATGCTGTGTTTATTTCGTTTTGAGTATAACCAAGATTTTCCAGCTTATCCATATCAACATCAGCGAGCTGTTTATTATTCTTCATCTCGCTTAACAGGTAAACTATAATTTCAATTATTTTCTCGTATAACATCGTTATTTTTAGAAGGCCCCTCCAAAAACGGGCCGCTTTTGTTCTTTTCCCACTTTGTCTGCCACAAACTTAGCTCAAATAGCAATTTTCTTTGTTTCTAATAAGTTCCTTTTGCTTCTTTGTGGCGTCAAGGTAGCCTGCAAGATGCAGGGCTCCGTGTATTATAACTCTTTTGAGTTCCCCTTTGTATCCCGAACGGTAGAATTTGCCGTTTTTTTTGACGGTATCCAAAGAAATGAAGATCTCTCCTTCTATATTTTTTCTTTTATCACTGTAAGGAAACGTAATGATATCAGTAAAAAAATCGTGATCAAGGAACTGCCTGTTTATTCGCCTTATCGACTTATCACTTACGAAATTTAATATAATTTCATCGATACGGCAATCCTCCCCATCCATTACTTTAGATACCAACTCCTTAACATTTCCATGAGTTAGAGGGAGCCTGTACCCGGGGTGGAGATTATTGATCAATATGTTATTTTTTGTTGAAAAATCGACTTTGCGCTTTGCCTTTGGCAACTAAACTTTGACCTAAGTTAAGTAAAATTAAAGTGTAACATTAACATACCGCCAAAACTTCTTATTTTACAACACTTAAAAATATACAGAAATTTCCTATTTGTCAAGTGTCAAAAAATCTTGAAAACCGAGCCCTTTATTGAACTCTTTATACTGCTCGCAGTAAAACAGGTAATTTTTTGCGTTTTGCTTTATCTTTTCTATCTCTTCAGGCTTCAGATCACGGATGATCTTAGCCGGTACTCCGGCTACCAGTGTACCGCTTGGTACCTCAAATCCCTCTTTCACTACCGAGCCGGCGGCAACCAGCGAGTATGAATTCACGTGGCAATTATCAAGCAATTTCGCCCCGATGCCAACCAATACAAAATCGTCGATTTTACAGCCGTGGATCACGGCGCTGTGACCGATGGAAATATCATTTCCAATAAATGTCGGGAATTTTTTGTAGGTAACATGTACCATGGTCAGATCCTGGATATTGGTCCGCTCACCTATCCTGATATAATTTACATCACCGCGAATAACGGTGTTGAACCATATGCTGGAGTTTTTGCCGATCTCAACATCACCAATCACATGCGCGCCTTCGGCTATTAATACTGTCGGATCTATCTTAGGAAGCTTGTTTTGGTATGGAAGTATCATTTTTCAATAAACAATTATCAATGGACAATTAACAATGAAGCATTAGTATAAAATAATTAAGAATTACGAAATAGGAATAAATATTTATTTAGAATTACTTATGTATTAAACTTGTCATGCTGAACTTGGTTCAGCATCTGCTCTCTTACTCTGTAATCAAGTAGCACAGACATTTCAAAGACCCTGAAACAAGTTCAGGGTGACAAGAAGTTTTATGTCATGCTGAACTTGGTTCAGCATCTGCTTTCTTACTCTGAAATCCGGTAGCACAGACATTTAAAAGACCCTGAAACAAGTTCAGGGTGACAAGAAGTTTTATGTCATGCAGAACTTGGTTCAGCATCTGCTTTCTTACTCTGAAATCCGGTAGCACAGACATTTAAAAGACCCTGAAACAAGTTCAGGGTGACAAGAAGTTTTATGTCATGCTGAACTTGGTTCGGCGTCTGCTCTCTTACTCTGAAATCAAGTAGCATAGACATTTCTGTCTGTGAAAAATAAATGCATCTTACAAAACCTACAACCTTGGACACAAAATCCACGTTTCCCACAAACAGACCCTGAAACAAGTTCAGGGTGACAAGAAGTTTTCTGTCATGCTGAACTTGGTTCAGCATCTGCTCTCTTACTCTGAAATCCGGTAGCACAGACATTTCTGTCTGTGGTTAATAAATGCATCTTAAAGACCCACAACCTTATATACGAAGTCTGCCGCTACCCACAAACAGACCCTGAAACAAGTTCAGGGTGACAAGAAGAAATAAAATTTCAGATCAACAAATCGCTAATACCTTGGCGGCTGCCATGAGGCATGTTTCCATGATTTCAGCTCTAGCGTTATGCTGCCTATTTCCACCTGCAGCTTTGCTTTGAGCGGAATCCTGGCCTCGTCATAAGAAAACGAACCTGAGAAATCACCAGTCAGCCCAAACACCGCCTTGAAATATGAGAAACCTTCTAAGTATGCAGATGCTATGTCATAATCAGCTTCAGAAATCTCAATGTCCTTCTTTGCATTGCTGAAATCAATCTTCATCAGCGATGTATCAGTGTGCATTATTACAGGCACGTATTCGCTACGTGTTTGAGCAGAATTATATCTTGCGTAGTAAAAAATTGAAAGCCCATCCTGGAATAAAGTTGAGGTAGAAAACTTAGTGTCAACTTCTATATTGCCATCATAGCCTGTTTTGTGCAGACTAACAAAAGTCGAATCATAATTAAAGATCGTGACCAGTGTACTTTTTTTCCCGTCCTTGTATTGATAAGCAGTAAACTTGTGCGGAATTATCTGACCGTTTTTAAGCTCAATCTCGCTGATGAAATCATAATCCACATCAACGAACGGAAGTGAGCTATTCGATTTCAGCTTTGCACTTGTAATATAAAAATTCTCCTTACCCGGCGTTTTATCCGTGTTGAACTTGGCCCAGCCTATGTTGATAAATGAAAAATCCACTTCGTAATACAGCTCTTCACCATCATAAAGAACTTCTGATTGTGAAAAAGTCCTGCTGTTAATTAATAACAGCAAGACTAAAGTGAAAATCGTTAAAATGGATCTTAAATACATCCGTTGTTTATTGTAAGAATCAGATTACAGGAAGCAAAAATTGCTTCCTGTAAAAAAACATATTCAAAACCTATCTAAGCTGTGCCAGCTTCTCAGCTTCGGGGAAAAGCGTTAATGCTTTTTCGAACTGCCTGTCGGTAGCCAGCCAAACAGCCATGCTTCCGTTATTGCCCCAAATATCCCTTGCGAGAATTGACTTAATGCTCGTCTTAATGAAATCAAGATCCCTGCTGTACTGCTCATCGTTGAACGGTATGTTCTTGGAAGCAGCAAGCGATTTGAAATCTTCAAGCATGCTCGGGGTAATTTCGAAGTTATCCCTGAACTTGATATAATCTGAATAGCTGGATTTGATCTTATCCCTGTTCTGGTCAAAATACGCGTTTGCGTATTCAAGGAAGAGGTTAACTCTTCTGAGCTGAACTGAATAATCGGTTAATGTATCAAGCTTCACTATGAAATCGGGGGTTACGCCGCCGCCGCCGAATACTGTTCTGCCTCCCATGGTTTTAAACTCAGGCCTTGAAGTATCCTTTGTATCATTATTATGATAGAGGTTATCTCCTTCATCCTGGTTAAGCAGCATCTTTTTATACTCGCCGCCGTCATAGGGCTTCTGTATCAGCCTGCCTGAAGGTGTATAGTAGCGTGAAGTTGTTACTCTCATGGCAGAGCCGTCAGAGAGATCATACTGTCTCTGCACCAGCCCTTTACCGAAGGTGTTTTCCCCGACTATCAGACCCCTGTCCCAATCCTGAATTGCGCCTGAAACGATCTCGCTTGCGCTTGCAGAGCCGTCGTTAACCAGGACTATAAGCGGCATCTTTGTGTACTCGCCGCCTTCTGATACATATTCATCATTGTAAGCAGGAATCCTGCTCTTTGTATAAACTATCTTCTTGCCGCGGTCAATGAACATGCTTGATATCTTGAAAGCCTGGTCAAGGTAACCGCCCGGGTTATTCCTGAGATCAAGCACAAGCTTCTTCATACCCTGCTTTTTCATATCTGCAAGTGATTTGCTCAGCTCGTCGTATGTAGTTGCGGAAAACCTGGTAACCCTAGCGTAGCCAACCTCATCATTTATCATAAATGAAGCGTCGACGCTGTATAGGGGAATTTTATCGCGGGTTATCTCAAAATCGATCAGATTTGAGCTGCCGCCGCGTGATATCGAAACAACAACCTTGGTGCCTTTTGGTCCCCTGAGCTTTTTAGGAACGTCTTCGCGGGTCATGCCAACAGCGTTCACGCCGTCGATCTTGACGATCTTATCCCCTGCAAGTATTCCAAGCGCTTCTGAAGGTCCGCCTGAAATAGGTGTAACAATGGTTATGGTATCATTAACAATATCAAACTCAACGCCGATACCTTCAAAGCTTCCCTGGAAATCTTCGTTAATTCGTTTTAACTGGTCCTGAGTGATGTATGTTGAGTGCGGATCAAGCTGCGCAAGCATGCCTTTGATGGCTGCCTCGGTCAGCTTATCCGTGCTAACATCATCCACGTAGTTTTTCTGAACCAAAGTGAGAGCTTCGTTGAATTTCTTGACGTTATCGAATACATCGTCGCCGGATGCTGCCGTGTTCACTTTCATTCCCACAAGCACACCGATCGAGACCAACATCAGGAAAATCGGAATCAGATATTTGCGTTTTTGCATTATTTTATGGTATCTCCTTGAATTTCTTTGTTTTTGCTATACTTATATACCGCAATATACCCAAATAAGTTTCATAATTAAAGATTTTTAATAATTCTTATTGGATTGTTGTAATACTTACTTTTCATAACAATCTCAACATCATGTGCGACCCATCTGGGGTCGGTTGCTTTTGTTTACATTCTCTATTAATGTGTGACTCCTACGGAGTCAAAGCCAAATCAAAATCCCCATCTAAGGGGGACTGAATCCGCTTGTCATTCCTGCGAAAGCAGGAATCTAGACGTAAATCTAAGTAGAAATCAAAAACTTTGTGCATCGGTAAGTAAACAAAAAATGATCTTTTTGGCATCTGTTAAATTAATCAAAACATCATGTGCGACCCCGCTAGGGTCGGTTGCTTTTGTCTACATTCTCTATAAGTGTGAGACTCCTACGGAGTCAAAGCCAAATCTAAATCCCGCTTCTAAGGGGGACTGAATCCGCTCTGTACCAATTTCCCCTTACCAAAGGGGTCTGGCATATAATCATTTATTCAGCACTAAAATTGCGCTGTTGAGATATGATGCAAAGCTTACCCATAACAGGTATGGCAGAAGCAAAACAGCAGCTGTAAATGATATAGGTTTGAATTTGAGCATGGTTAGCAGGATCATTATCCATAAAGCTGCGATGATAAAGACCGACATCAGCAGCTCGTGCATGCCGAAAAATACTATCGACCATAATGTGTTCAGCACAAGCTGTACGGCAAATAATCCGGCGGCAGATTTAACTCCCGGCTTATTGAGTCCATTTTTGATAACTAAAAATATTGAGACACCCATAAGAGTGTATAATGTTATCCAAACAGGGCCGAACAACCAGTTTGGCGGCTGCAATGGCGGCTTATTCAATGAGGCGTACCATGTTGGAATATTCTCCATGGTGAATACAGAGCCAATTACTCCAGCAAGCTGGCAAACCCCAATACAAACAATAAGCTTCAGTAGATTTCTCATAACAAAAAAAATATGTTATACAGTATCTTATAATATTTAAACATACTCTTTAGCCGTGCGGTTCTGTATTATTTCAGTGACGGCTTTGAAGGTATTTGCTTTCTAAGCAAATTAATCTGTCCCCTATGGTTTATCTCATCCTCAAAAACATGGAACCACATGAAATAATGATTTGCGGGCTCATTGTTCCAGAACGGCATCTCTTCATGAAGCCAATCATCGTCAACTGAACGGAATCTTTCAAGGGTCTTTTGTCTTGTATCCTTTAGCAAGTCCAAATAGAATTTTATGTCATGTCCTTTGATCTTTTCCCTGCCCGCATCACCCAGTTGAAGTGCCGGCAGCCAATATTCAAGGTCCTCAGCAGTTGGTTCACGCTTTTCAAATGTGAATATGTGATAATAATGATCAACCGCTGCAACATGCATAAGCAGTGCACCAATCGTGTTGCCCTCTTTAAATACTAAATGATCCAATTGGTAAGTTGTAAGGTCTTTAACTAAAGAATACGTTACATCCCTGGCATAGTTCATCATAGATACAAGCCTGCTGATATGCGGTGTATATCCTTTTACATCATTAATCAGGAAGCCTTCATGGATATTTGACATTTGTCATTTTGAATTTTACATTTCTCTCTAAAGCCCCATTGTATGCCAGACTGTTTTTATCTCAACAAATTCCTGCACCTGCATTATATTTTCGTTTATATCATCGTTATAATAGTCCGCTGCTTTATAACGTGCGGAAAAGACGAAACGCTTAACATTATTTGCGCAGGCAGTCTGTACATCTTTTTTATAACTCAAGTTTGCATCTGCGTAATCGAATGAATTTACATCCATGTGTCCGGCAAGATGCGGAATAAGCTCTTTTTTGCTGCCGGTGAGTATGTTTATTACACCCGCAGGCACATCGCTGGTAGCTGCAATCTCAGAGAAAGTTAATGCCGGCAAAGGGGCGGATTCTGAAGTAATGATAATACTTGAATTCCCGCTCACGATCACGGGGCATATCCTGCTCACAAGCGCCAGCATTGGCTGTTCTTCAGGCAGTAAAATTGAGACAACTCCCGTAGGCTCCGGCATTGAGAAATTGAAGTATCCTGACTGAACAGAATTGACAGTTCCAATTAACTGGCTGTACTTATCTGCCAGCCCTGCATACCAGATTATTCTGTCAATGGACTTCATAACTTCTTTTAAAGCCTGACTCTTAGTAACTTTTGTTGAAAGAAAAATCTCACTTGCTAACTGATCTTTTCTACCCTCCAGCATTTCAGCTAAACGATATAGGATCTGTCCCCTCTCGTAGCCTGTTTTGCCTGACCATGAGTTAAATCCCGCCCTCGCCGCCACTACTGCGTTTCTCGCATCCTTGCGTGATGCTTTTGATACATTACAGATCTTTTCGCCTGTTTTTGGGTTTACGGCAGCCATATAGCGCTCGGATTCGGTTCTGGTGAACTTTCCGCCGATATAAAGCTTATACATTTTAGGAACCTGGATTCGAGTTGCCATGACACTAATTATTAGTTCGCGAATTTTCTAAGTTCAGAATAAATAACTCTTCCATGTGAGGCATGGAATAATACCTTACCTTTTTGAATTATCAACGCCTGGGGAGATTCATGCTCAACTCCATACTCTTTTTCAAGCTGTTCGGAGAGCGATTTGCCTGATATCACATCAACCAGGAAAGTTTTCATGCGCATTTCGCCCGCAGCCCACTCTCTTTCAAGCAGGTTCCTGACAACGTAATTAATTGCGCATTTCGGACTGAATTTCAAAACCAGCACCTTTTCGTTTTCAGAAGCTGTCTTCATTTCATCCAGCTTTTCAAGTGAATCTAATTTGATCCAATTCATCTTCATATAAAAATAAAGGTTTAGTTGAGCTAACTAAACCTCTGAATTAATAATAATTTAGCACCTTATTAGAAAGGAATCTTGAAAAAGATACCCAATACTATGAAAACAACAGTTATATAGAATATCAGGAATCCCACGGCAAATCCCGTACTTGCCCCGGTGCTTGGATAGTTTACATCATTTTCGTTATTCATGACGCAATTTAATAATTATTTTCCAGAAATGTAATTCTTTAATTCCTGCACACTGGAATCATAATCAAACACTTCATAAACTTTGAAAAAATTACCCGGGTCACAAACTTTTTTGTAAATATATTTAGCAATCTCCAGCTTCGTATCTTCAAAAGTAAAGTACCGCAGCAATTCAATTACCTGATCTGATGTGAAATAATTGTTATCAATAGCTGTCTTAAGGGTAGCGGAATTAGTTGATTCAAAATTACGGTTATTAATGCTCTTCTTAAGATCACTGTAGTCATCCTTCTTCATGACCTTGAACTTGCACTCACTGCTGTTTGATGTTGACTGATTATCCTTCGTATCGCTGATCTTTGTTCCGTCATCGCCGCATCTTCTGCTTTGATCGCCTGTAGGCACATACCTGTTGTATCCGTATTTTTTCTTTTTGTAAATTGTGAAAGCATTGTATTCGTCGATTACAGCATACACGTCTGAACCGGAAGGGATTTTTATCTTCCCGTCGAATGCGGTTTCACCGGCGCTGTTATCCACCAGTCTCACAATTTTTAAACTATGCTCACCGGCGGGCAAATTATCGAACTCGGCATAGTTTCCCGCACCAAGAGTTGTATTATCCAGCGTAACAAGGAAATCCCCGTCATCATATAACGAAACCTGAAGGTATGATCCCTGTGAATAAGAAACAAAGGTAAACACTGTAATAACTGCAAAAACCGAGAGTAATTTAATCCACATAAAAACTATCAAATCCTTTCTTTATACCTAATTTCTTCAAATTCTATATTAAATGCAGTACCATTAGTATTATCTACTGTAACTGTACCTTCCAGCTGCTTGACCAGCGTTTCTATAAGCTGCATTCCCAGTGAATCACTTTTTTCCGGTTCAGAACCAATTGGAATTCCAACACCATTATCCGAGACGGTCAAATGGATCTTTTCACGGCATTTCTTAACATCGACCGAGATCTTTCCTTTATGTCCATAAGGAAATGCGTGTTTAAGGATATTGTTTATAAGCTCATTTACTATCAGACCGCATGGTATTGAAGTATCTATAGTAAGCAGAATATTTTCAGCGGTAATTGTGAATTCTACTTCACCTGTGTTTACACTATAAGCTTTCAGCAAATGGCTTACGAGGTCCTTAAGGTAATTGCCAATATCGATCTGAGATATGTCTTTGGATTTATACAGCTTCTCATGGATAAGGGACATGGTTTCAACTCTGGACCTGCTTTTGTTAAATATATCAAGGTCGCGCTTATCATAAACAAAACGCGATTGGAGCTTAAGCAGGCTCACAATTATCTGCAGGTTATTTTTCACCCTGTGATGTATTTCTTTAAGCAGAAGCTCTTTTTCCTGTAGTGATTTTTTCGTAATCTCTTCTGCCAGCTTCCTCGCAGTTATATCTGCGGCTACGCCCAGCACCTGGAAATCGCCGGTTATAGATTTCAGGGGCACTTTGATAGTCTGGTACCACCTTGTTTCGCCCGTTACGGAGTTTGTAACCATCTCTTCAGGTATAAACTTTGTTTTGCCGGTAGAGATCACTTCCCTATCGTCAACCAGAAAGTGTTCTATCTCAGTTATGTTTGGATTAAAATCAGCGTCGGTTTTGCCTATCAGGTTTTCTTTTGTAGTATTATAGTTTTCAGCCACTGCTTTATTTACCAGGGTGAACCTACCATCCCAGTCTTTGGCAAAAACAAAGTTTGGATCCGTATCTATCACAGCCCTCAGGAATTCCTTCTGATCACTTAGCTCTCTTTCAGCCTTCACTCTTTCCGTAATATCTTCAACAAGCGATGCCACACCTATTACCCTGCCTGATTCATCTATCAGCGGTGTATTGTACCATTCGCAAAGTATCTTTCTGCCGTCTTTGGTAACATTTTCATTTGAGCTGCGTTCACCGCCGGTTTTGTTCTTCAAGTCCATCCATAATTTGGCCACCTCATCATGCAGGGTTTCAGGAACAAGGGTGTTAGCGCTCTTTCCGAGTATTTCTTGCCTGCTGTAGCCAAATATCCTCTGTGCTGATGCATTCCATTCTCTTACGCAGAAATTTAGGTCCCATTCTATAACTGCAAGGGGTGTACGCTCAACATGAATAAGCAGCTTCTGCCGGGATTTACGAAGCTCTTCTTCCGCTTTAAGCCTTTCGGTGATATCCTGGAGTGTGCCGATTATAGCTACCTTTCCGTCATACATCATTTTAGAACCGCAGACCTCAACATTTATCAGGCCTCCATCTTTCCTGATAGCCTTGTAGGTATACTGGATGCTTGCGACTTCATTATCAATTCGTTTGCGGATATTCTCCCGAACCATAACCAGATCCTCCGGGGAAACAACGCTCCATATATCGATATTTGACATCTCCCCGCGTTCATATCCGAATATCTCCTCGTAACGCGGATTCACATACCTGTATTGTCCATCCTGCAGAATGTATATTCCTATCAGAGCATTTTCTACAAGGCTTCGGAATTTCTCTTCTGCGTCTATGATACTCCTTTCAGCTCTCGCTCTTTCATTGATCTCGCTTTTCAGCTTCAGGTTAGTTCTCTGAAGCTCGGTTGTCCTCATATCTACAAGCTCTTCAAGGTGGCCGCTGTATTTCTTCAGTTCTTCTTCCAGCAGCTTCCTGTCCGTGATATCGAAGGCTGACCCCAGTACTTCTGTCACCCTGTTTTTATCGTCACGCGCAAATATCACATCATGGCTTCTGAACCACCTCCACTGGCCGGAGGAATTCCTGATCCTGTATTCAGAGTTTAGTATCTCTTCGTCTTTCGCATCTGCATATCTCTGGTATGTTTTGCGCAGCTTCTGAAGGTCATCAGGGTGAATATAATCTTCAAAGAAGTTCCGGCCTTTATCCATTACGTGTGCAGGAGAATAGCCGAGTATGCTTTCTATCTTGTAATTGGTATACGTAATCCGGGGACCTGTAAGATCATAGATGTAAAGTATGCTGGGTGTTGAGTCAGCTATTCTTTGAATGAATCGTTTGCTTCCAAGCAGCTCTTTTTCCGCCATGCGCCTGTCAGAAATATTCCTGAAGACGAGAACAACACCGATTATCTCGCCCTTCTCATTTACTATTGGGGCTGCGCTTTCGTCTATTGGTATCTTTCCACCTTCTTTTGTGTAAAGGATAGTATGTAATTCAGGTTTGGGTATTTCACCTGTCTGCAAAATCCTGTGAAGCGGGTCGGCGATCTTTTGCCCTGTATCCTCGTTATAAACCCTGAAAACATGGTCAATCAGGAGACCGGATGAATCCGCGCTTTTCCAGCCTGTAAGCCGTTCTGCGACCCTGTTCATGAACAGGACCTCTCCGATCTTGCTGGTTACTATCACCGCATCTCCTATGCTTTCAAGTGTTGTAGCCAGCCAGTTTCTGCTTTCTTCCAGTACACGCTCAGTTTCAAGCCTCTTGTTGACGCTGCGGTTAAGAAGCACTATGGCTATGATCATAAGCGAAAAAGCTATGATATTTCCGGCAACAAGACTGGTAAGTGTATAGGCCGAGCTCTTGCTTGCTTCCAGAAGACGATTGTTAAGGATACCGGTCTCTTCCTGCTGTATCTTTCTGATATAAACTTTGATCCGGTCAATTGTTTCCTTGCCTTTTTCTGTGAATTCAATCTGAGACTTTATATCACGGGATCTTCTCTCCTGGAGCTCCAGCGATTCTTCGAGCAGGTCTTTCCTGTTGAAGATCAGCATTTGAAGTGAATCAATATTTCTTTTTTCCGATGCTGATGTTAAAAGAGAATTTAATATCGTGAAAGATGAGTCGATAGAGTTCATTGAGGGATAGTATGACTTCAGGAACTCATCATTACTTGTGATAAGATATCCGCGCCTGTTTGTTTCGGCTTCTATTATGTTAGAGTAAAGCTCTTCCGAAGCCTGTATTATTCTGAGCGACTTTGTGATGACTTTTTCGTCTTCAAAATGAAAGCTTATATTCAGATAAATGACGACATTCACTGATACCAGTATCAGCAGGCCAACCACAAAACCGGTATTCAGGTATTTTTTCCCTAATGCTCGCTTCATGCTTTTGAATTCAGAATGACAACTGAACTTATGATTTTTTGAACTGTCAATTCAAAATGAATAAGAACATGAAGATATGTTTATCTTCATATTACAATATGCACAAATTTATATTAGAATAATATACAGGGAAATAATCAAAAACAGCATATTCCCGTTATCGGAGATATGCTGTAATATCTAGATAAGGCGCATTTAGTCAGAATTTACCTTGATTTTGCATCATAATAGAGGGGCTTAAGCTTTTCGGTTAATGCCGGATTGTACTTCATAGCAGTTTCAAAATCTGCCGCGGCCATTTTATAGAATCCCAGGTTATAATAGCAGATACCCCGGTTTTCAAAAACTGCGCTGTATTTTGGATTGATCTTGAGAGCTTTATCGTAAAATGCCAGGGCATTTTGGAAATCATCTTTCTGGTACAGGATGTTACCTAACGTAAATAGTGCGAGAGTATCATCAGGAACAAAAGTCACCGCTTTGCGAAGGTCACTTTCAGCAAGGTCGTATAGCAGTCGATTCATGTAAATGCTGCCGCGGTAGCTGTAAGCCTGGCCGTTTTTTTCATCCAGTTGTATCACTTTGCTGAAATCTTCAAAAGCTGCTGTGTCCTTCCCGCCTGCAAGCAGAATTTTGCCGCGTTCAAGATAAGAATCTGTATCATTGGCGTTCAGTTTGATCGCAAGATCAAAATCCTTTAAAGCCATTTCATTATCGCCGGCATCACGGTAAGTTATACCTCTTTCAGTATATAGGAAATAAGGCATTATGCCTGTACCTTTTGTGTTTATTGCCTTGGTATAATTTTCGATAGCTTTGGGATAATTCCTGTTATTCTTGTAAAGCATTGCAAGACCATAATATGCAAGGCCGAATGAAGGGTCTACTTTCAGTGCCTTCTCAAAATTCTTGATAGTGCTTGCTGAATCACTTATTCCGCTATAAGAAAGGCCAAGTTCATAATAGTACAATGTATTGGCTGAATCCAGCTTCACCGCTTTTTCAAGGTATGATATAGCGTCTGCGTAGTTTCCCGAAATGTTAGCCATCTTTCCGATAGCAAAATTGGCATCTGCGTAAGCAGGGTCTATTTTCAGGGCAGCGTCAAAATTTTCTTTAGCTTTGGCAAACTCGCCGGAAAGCATATAAAGATTCCCAAGTTCAACATATGCCTGGGCGTATTTCTTATCGATGTTAATTGCCTCACTGAAGTAATTTATAGCCGTAAGGTAGTCTTTGTTCTCTTCGTAAATTCTGCCCATCCTGAAGAACATCACTTCATCTTTCTTGTATCCCATCTCGAACGCCCGAGTATAATCGGTTAACGCCTTATCATACTGTTCAAGTGCGAAATAAGCATTACCTCTCTGGTAATATCCTTCATCATGTCCTGTAGCTACCTTTAGGTAGCTGTCAAAAAGCATGACAGCTTCTTCATAATTTTCGGCATCAAGGGCATCCATAGCATCGTCAAAAGTAACCCTGGTTGAATCAAGCGAATAACTGATCTGAACAACAAGAAACAATAGAAAAAAAACCGCTAATAGTCTAATTTTCATTTATGAAATTGATTTCTAAAAATTTAGATACTCCTTCAGCCCCTGTAAACCGCCTTCCCTTCCGAATCCGCTCTCTTTGAATCCGCCGAAAGGTGAAGCAGGATTGAATTTATTATAGGTATTTGACCAAACTACACCTGCTTTAACTGCACCAACCATTTTGAAGATCTTTGAACCTTTATCTGTCCATATACCCGCAGAGAGGCCATACTGGGTATTATTAGCTTTTTCAATGGCTTCTTTTGGCGTTCTGAATGTTAAAACTGAAAGCACCGGCCCGAATATTTCTTCCTGAGCAATTCTGTTTGACTGGGCTACGTTCGTGAAGAACGAAGGCCTGAACCAATATCCCTTTGAGGGAAGCGAACACTCCGGCTGGAAAAGCGTGCATCCTTCTTCAACCCCCGAGTTAACCAGCTCGGTTATTTTATTCAACTGCATTTTAGAGTTTATTGCTCCCACATCTGTATTTTTATCCAGCGGGTCACCAACTCTTAAACTCTTAAGCCTGTGTTTTAGTTTCTTTATTACAGTATTTTTGATGCTTTCCTGTACAAACAGCCTTGAACCTGCGCAGCAAACATGGCCCTGGTTAAAATAAATTCCGTTAATTATGCCTTCGATAGCCTGATCGATAGGCGCATCTTCCATAATAATATTTGCGGCTTTGCCTCCAAGCTCCATAGTCAGCTTCTTCGAAGTTCCTGCCGCAGAGCGCATAATAAGCTTTCCAACCTCAGTTGAACCTGTAAATGCTATCTTTTTAACTTTCGGGTGATTTACTATAGCCGCGCCGGTATCCCCTGCGCCGCTTAGAATGTTAACCACACCGTCGGGTAATCCCGCTTCCTGTATAACTTCAGCAAGCTTATACAAAGTAAGCGGTGTCGTTTCCGCGGATTTAATAACTACAGTGTTTCCGCAGGCTAGAGCCGGCGCGATCTTCCATGCGGCCATAAGCAGCGGGAAGTTCCACGGTATTATCTGTCCAACAACCCCGATTGGCGAAAAATCCTGATTTGGAAATGCATACTTCAGCTTATCAGCCCAGCCTGCATAATAGAAAAAATGAGCGAGAGCAAGCGGTACATCAACGGATTTTGATTCCTTGATTGGCTTGCCGCCATCCATAGTTTCTATGACAGCAAATTCCCTTGCCTTCTCCTGCATAATTCTGGCAATGCGAAATATGTACTTGGCGCGTTCTTTTGGTGAAGTCTTGCTCCACACATTGTTGTAAGCTTTTTCAGCGGCAAGTACTGCCCTGTTAACATCATCCTTAGATGCCCAGGCAGCTTCGGATATCTTTTCTTCTGTGGCCGGATTAATTGTCGCAAAATACTTCCGGGTCTTAACCCATTTACCGTTTATGAATAGATCGTATTTATCCTTTAGCAGGATATGGTCGGTTGATTCCGTTGATGGCGCATATTCCCACACACTTTTTTTTGCCGAACCGTTGCTGCGGCTTTCAGTATTTGCTGTAGAGCGCCCGCCTGCGGAAGCTGATTTTTCCCTGAATGTCATAATGACCTTTGATTAAATATTTTAGAAAGGTTCCGCTGATGAACCTTCGCCTCCTGCAGGAGCGCCCTGCTCGCCGCAGCTTTCGCCGTTGGTTTCAACAAAAGTTTTTATTGCATCAAGGTTTTCCAGTATCATTTTAGCTTTGCCTAGGCCGAATGAAAAAGTGAATTTCGCACCGGGATTAAGGCAGATAAGCTTGTTTCCTTTGTATTCTGATATTTCTGGCATGGTTTTATATATTTAGTTAGTTAATATTCTGTATACAAATAGCTCTTTTCGTCTTTGAGCCAACTCAAAGTTTCGTTTGCTGTTTTTTTGAAGCGAATTAAACTGCTCACTTTATCCGGACATTTATATTCACTATTAAAAAAATTCTCAGCTTCGGCTGTTTTCCCGGAAATGTATGAATTAATAAAAACGTAATCGAAGAAAGCAGCATATGTATAGTCTTCACAATCCACCTTTCCGGGCCAGATCTCTTTCAATGAAGCACTGACTTCTTCATAGTCAGGCCCGTAAAAGAACAGGTTCTTACCAGGTGATTTAAACCTCAAACTACCATTATCATATTTCAATTGCCAGCGGTAACTTAGGCCCATCACCGCGAGCGACATTCTGACAAATGTGTTTATTGCCGGTTGTTCTTTTAATGAAGTATCCAGCGAAGCATTAGTAATGAAGAACTGTGGTTTCGGACCATTGACCCCATCAAAGATATACATACAGCTAAATACATATGGAGATGCGCCTTCACTCACCGAAAGAAGCAGTTCTTTTCTGCCGTCATCATCCATATCAATTATATTATGCTCAACATAGTCGGTAAAAACGCTGTCCATACTGAACTCGATCTTTCCATTACGTGTTACATCAAGTCTTCCGGTATAAAAATGGTTGCTGTTGCTGGTAATGTTAAACAAATAATCAGAATATGAAAAAGATGTGTTCTTGATCGAGTCATCCTGTGAGAACAGGCTGCCGGTCAGGAAAATTAAACAGGCTAACAAGGTTTTTAATTTTATTTCAGTCATTCGTAAAATATTCAGCAGACTGGTAAACCCCGGTTTGTTCTTTCCTGTACTGCATCAAAAGGTCGTTGAGCAGTGACGATGCTCCCATTCTGAACAGGTCCGGCGTAAGCCACAAATCGCCAAGCGTTTCTTTTACAAGGCAAAGATATGCAATTGCATCTTTGGTTGTTTTGATGCCGCCTGCCGGCTTCATGCCGACTATCTTTCCCGTTTCATTGTAAAAATCTCTAATTGCCTCAAGCATTACCAAAGTAACAGGCAAAGTAGCAGCAGGCTGCACTTTTCCCGTGGAGGTCTTTATGAAATCAGCCCCGGCAAGCATAGAGATCATACTCGCACGGCGAACATTATCAAATGTTTCAAGTTCGCCTGTCTCCAGTATAACCTTCAGGTGCGCTTCGCCGCAAGCTTCTTTAATAGACCGTACTTCTTTGAATGTATAGTCATAATTGCCTTCAAGGAACTCTCCCCTGCTGATGACCATATCAACTTCATCCGCACCCATCTGCACAACTTTTTTCACTTCATCAATTTTAAGCTTCATGGGTGATTGCCCCGAGGGAAATGAAGTTGCAACCGATGCGACCTTTACCCCGCTGCCTTCAAGAGCATTTTTCGCTGTCCTGATAAGGTTCGGGTAAACACATACTGCGGCAACATGCGGCAGTTCAGGCGCGCCCTCAAGCGGAAATTTCGCTTTTTGGCACATTGCGTACACTTTACCATCGGAATCTTTTCCTTCAAGGGTAGTCAAGTCTATCATCGATATTGCAAGCTTAATAGCCGCAACTTTGCTTTGCTTCTTTATGCTTCTTCCGGCTATTGATGCAGCGCGCTCTTTCGCGCCTGTTTCATCCACTGCAAAATAAAATGAGTCCAGATTTCTTAATTCGAGATTCATATTCATATATTTGAGTAATTTAACTATATATTTACACAATTAAAACGAAATAACAAAAATAACCTGCAAAGTAAGTATACAAAGTTATATTACGGGATATTCAGAATTTTAGGGATTAAAATTTGTTCTTCAAAATACTATCTTTGTTGATAATCCAATAATAATTCATATAAATAATGTCTTCTGAAATCCGGAAATCCAAAACCTCTGCTTCAAAACCTAAAGTTTATAAAATAAGCCAGTTCTATGCCATAAGGTCAATATCCGGCCTGGCACTTTCACCAAACGGAAAAACAACAGCCTATATTACCAATACAAACGGTTCACCCAATTTGTGGACAATCCCAATTGACGGCGGATGGACTTCCCAGATCACCCTTGAAGATAATGCCGTATCAAGCATAGTATACTCACCAAAGAACAATGAAATCCTCTTCCAATCAGATAACAATGGTGATGAGAATTTCCAGATATACCTTGTAAGTGATAAAGGAGGCGAAGTCAGGAATTTAACGCTATCGCATGCGGGTGCCCAAACGATTTTTTGCGCATTTAATAAAAAAGGAACAAAGATCCTCTTTTCATCCAACAAGAGAGATAGAAGATTTTTTGATACTTACGTAGTTGACCTGAAAACAGGCACAGAAGATTGTATCGCTTCTTTTGACGATATACATCCTTTCATAGCTGCAGACTGGAGCAAAGATGAAAAGAAAATTGTTTACCATAAACATTATAACAATTCCGATAGCGATATATTCCTGTACGATACCGAAACTAAAGAGATGCTGAATATTACAAAACATGAAGGTAATATGAAGAACTCGAGCGGAATGTTCAACAAGAAAAATGACAAATACTATTTCATCAGTGATTACAACCGTGAGTTCAATGCCCTCGCATGTTACAACATCAAGACAGGGCAGTTCAGCTGGATGCAGGAAGAAAAGTGGGATATTTCAAGCTACACTTTTTCGCACAACGAAAACTTTCTGCTCTACAGTACGAATGAGAATGGTACTTCAAGGCTTAAGCTGAAGAACATTACAAACGGGAAAACCAAGACACTGAAAGTACCAAAGGGCCATTGCCTCACATTTTCATTTACCAGGGATGACAAGAAGGTTGTTTTTATTTACGACTCTCCGCAGAATCCAAATGACATTTATGTATATGACCTTAAGAAGGATAAATTCAAACAGATTACCTTTTCTATGATTGGAGGCATCCCCAAAAGTGATTTTGTCGTTCCTCAGGAAATAAAATACAAAAGCTTTGACGGACTTGAGATAAGCGGTTTTATGTATGTTCCTAAATGGATGAAAAAGGATGGTACAAATCCGGCAATAATATGGCCGCATGGCGGACCCGAATGGCAGGAGAAGAATCTTTTCAATAAATATTTCCAGATACTCTGTAACCGCGGCTATATTGTTATTGCCCCCAACTTCCGCGGCAGTACCGGCTACGGCAAATCATTCCAGAAGCTTATATACAAAGATTGGGGCGGAAACGAGTTCAAAGATGTACTGGCAGCTTATGACTATGCGGTTGACTCGGGCTATATAAATAAAGATAACATTGCAGTAGTAGGCGGAAGCTTCGGCGGGTTCATGACCTTAACCTGCGCTACGCGCGCGCCTGAACGCTGGAAATGCGCTGTGGATATTTTCGGACCCTCTAACCTGATTACTTTCTGCAATTCAGTACCTGAGCATTGGAAACCCGGCGTTGCTGTTCTGGTCGGAGATGCAGTAAAGGATAAAGAATTCCTCGAAGAGCGCTCACCAATAAATCACGTTTCAAACATTAGCTGTCCGATGCTCGTTATCCAGGGTAAAAATGACCCAAGAGTCGTACAGGCTGAGTCTGACCAGATGGTGGAAGTAATGAAACAGCAAAACAAGGAAGTTGATTACCTCGTGCTTCAGGACGAAGGCCATGGCTTTTCAAAAGTTTCAAACCAGATCAAAGTTTGGGGTTTGATCTGCGACTTTTTGGATAAACATATGAAGCCTGCTGTTAATACTGAAGCAAACTTAAATTAAAATGGACAGCAAAATAATAGACGGTAAGTCTATATCAGAAGAAATAATTTCAGAAATCAGGGCGGAGCTCCCGGGAAGCAATGTAACTCCGGGACTCGCACTTGTGCTTGTTGGCAATAATCCCGCATCTGAGATATACGTCAAGATGAAGGAAAAAAAATGCGCCGAGCTTGGATTTCACTCTGTTGTGAACCGCCAGCCGGAGAGCATTTCCGAGCCTGAACTGCTTTCAATTATTTCAGGTTACAACAATGACCCAAAAATACACGGTATATTGATACAGCTTCCTCTGCCCTCTCATATCAATGAAATGAATGTACTTGAGGCAGTTGATTACAGGAAGGATGTTGATGGTTTTCATCCGGTTAACGCTGGCAGGCTGATGATCGGGGAAAAATGCTATCTCCCCTGCACTCCAGCCGGAATATATGAGCTTTTGAAGAGGTATAATGTCGATACTTCCGGCAAACATGCCGTTGTTATCGGCAGAAGCAATATCGTCGGCAAGCCGATAGCCAATATCCTGCTGCAGAAAGCAAAAGGGGCAAATTGTACCGTTACAGTTACGCACAGCGCTACTAAGGATATTGCATCTTTCACCCGCCAGGCAGATATTATCGTAGCAGCCATTGGCAAGGCTAACTTCTTAACCGGCGATATGATCAAAGATGGTGTTGTGATAATTGATGTGGGAATAAACAGAATTGATGATCCAACAGCCAAAAAAGGATACAAGGTTGTGGGTGATGTTGATTATGATTCATGTTATCCCAAATCTTCACTTATCACACCTGTACCGGGCGGGGTCGGACCAATGACAATAGCTATGCTGTTAAAAAACACGCTGGACTCTGCTCTGAAAAGAATCTATAGTTAGTACAAACAGGCAACCTGTAAAATATATTCAGTAAATACTCAGACTTGGAAAAGAACTACATCGAGCTTGAAATTGCATTCAACGAATCCACTTATGACCTTATATATAACAAGCTTTACCTTAACGGGCTAAATACGATTCTGGAAGAAAACGGAACTTTAAAAGTATATTTGCCTGCAGCTGATAATACACTTGCAGAAAGAATTAAAAATGAGTTGATTTCGGAAGATGGTGTTCCCGAAGGAAGTATTTCTATCGGTGTGTTTGATAATAAAGACTGGAACAGCGAGTGGGAGAAAACCATCGAGCCGGTTTATATTCTGGATAAGCTTGTAGTATATCCCTCATGGAAAAAAGACGAGCTCGATCTCTCGCGTGGCAATATTCCCATCGAAATAGACCCTAAAATGTCTTTCGGTACGGGGCATAACGAAACCACCCAGCTTATTCTTGAACAGATGAGCACGTGGATTGACCCCAAAAAGGACAGGTATATGCTAGATTTCGGAAGCGGTACGGGAATACTCGCTATTGCCGCTGTTAAGCTTGGTGTTGAGAAAGTAATAGCCAATGAAATTGATGATGATTCAATAGCAAATGCTGTTGACTACTTCGCCCTCAACAATGTTACAGATAATGTTACCCTTTACCAGTGCGATATCACCAAGGTTGCTGAGTACGGATTCGATGTTATAGCAGCAAACATTACGAGCAATGTCATAATACCCAATCTGCCTTTGATGAATGCTAAGCTCAAGCATGGAGGCAGGATATTTATAACGGGTATCCTTCGCGAAGAAACCGAAACCCTGCTTAACGAGCTGACCAAAAACAATTTCCAGATGCGTGAGCTCAAACAGCGCGCCGAATGGGCCGCTTTTTTTGCAATAAAACTACCATGATCAGATCAACAATAGATATCGGTACAAACACTATACTGTTACTCATTGCCGAGTATAAAAACGGAAGTATTAATCCTATTTTAGATATCCAGCGCGTTCCGCGTCTGGGCAAAGGTGTTGATGCAAACCGTAACATCCTGCCTGAATCAATAGCCAAAGCGGTTGAGATATTAACAGAATACAAAAAACTCAGCGACGAACACGGCTCAGAGGGTATTACAGCCACAGCTACAAGCTTTATAAGGGATTCAGCCAACAAAACCGAGTTCATTGATACTATCCGCAGAAAAACAGGGATAGAGATAGAAATTCTTTCAGGTGATGATGAAGCACGCAATACATTCATAGGCGGTGTTTATGATAAGGTACACGAAGCTGGCTCCCGTTTAACCACAATTGATATTGGCGGCGGCAGCACGGAAGTGACAACAGGAATTATCAATGATATGTCATTAAAAAATATTTCCCTCACCGGCAAAAGCCTTGATATCGGTTCAGTAAGATTGAACGAGAAGTTTTTGAAAGAGCATCCCCCCGCTCCCGCAAGGCTTGTTGAAGCAGAGAGATTCATAAACGAACACCTGGAGTACTTGGATTTTGATATCAGCGGCACGAACCTGATAGGCGTGGCAGGCACAGTTACAACTCTGGGAGCCATAAAGCTGGCTCTAACCAGCTTTGATTCAGAGCAAGTGGATGGCTTGGAAGTTACAATCGGCGAAATAAATGAGATTCTCGAACGGCTGATTCCCCTGCCTATTGAGAAACTGTATGAAATGGGCGACTACATGACCGGAAGAGCCGATATTGTAATTCCCGGAATACTGATACTGAAATGCTTTATGGAAAAATTCAGTTTTGATAAGGTAACAATAAGCACAAAGGGTCTGAGGTACGGGGTATTTTTAAGGGATGTAAAAAAAACAGCCTATAAAGTTAATGATTAAAGCAATGAATGTAATTGTTAACTATTTTTCTGTTTAGTTTTCTGAGAATTTAATCTTAAGTAATGTACTTTTCTTGTGATGACATTCATTTTCGGAAGACTGCTTTTTTGGAATATTTTACAATTTATATATTTAAGTTCCCTAAAACTCTCATTACTTTTTACAATCAACTCATAAGCCTTTTCAAAATTTGGATTTCTTAAATTATGCTGCATTCCTTCCATCCAATCATTACCTGTTCTTATTGATATTCTTCCTTTTAGTATGAGAAAAAGTTGCTCATTTGTTAAATCGAAATATCTATAGAAACCGGATAAGATATTTTCTTCTTCTCTTTTCTTTGATGGATTTGTTTCTTCAAAAAATCTATTCATACACAAATCCTTTATTAGTGGACTAACCTCCTTCCCTAACATCATTTCAATGGGGAGTTTTTCAATGATGTTTCGATATTCACTATTCATTGAGTCTTCAAATTCAATCTTTGCGATATTTTTTGTCATTCTAATTTGCCAGAATATAAAAAAAAGCGCAACCATAGAAACTGAAGTGCCTATTATTTGTATGGTATCATTTTCTAATTGCATACAGAAAAAGTTTATTGCTTTATCAAATCCAATATTCCCCTGTAAACCAGATTCACAGCAATAGCCAGAATAAAAAATCCCATCATTCTAGTAAGCACATTGATACCGTTTGAGCCCAGCTTTTTCATAAGCGGTATGGAAAGTATCAGGAATAGATAAGTCACAACGCCGATACCGAAGATCCCGATAACGAATCCAATGTAATCCTCAAAATGTTTCGCGTTCGTTGATAGCCCTATAACCGCTCCGATAGCTCCCGGTCCACTTAATATGGGCATTGCCATTGGCATGAATGATATATCCATGTTCTGCATTTTGGTTGAGTCATCCTTCGCATTATCAGGCTTGGAGTTAACCATCTGCCAGCCCGTGTTCGCTACGATGAGTCCCCCGGCAATTTCAAGCACACCAAGCGAAATGCCGAAGAGCTCAAGCAGCAGCTTGCCTATCAAGAGGAAAGTGATCAGGATAAGGAACACATTAAACGAAATTTTCCGGGCCTGGCTTTTTCGGAAATCCGGGGTGTCATGTGCGGTCAGACCCGAAAATGCGGGGACACCGCCTATTGGATTTATCAGCGGGAACAGCACGCTGAACGCAACCCCCGCAAATGATAATATATCTGCTATTGCCATATGATCTTTTTTTTACATTCCCGCGCAGGCGGGAATCTAGACTCAAATATAAGATTATGATTTAGATATTGCATCTACAATTTACTTTTGGATACCTGCTTTCGTCCTGTCTGCCCTGGCAGAAGGTCTTACAAGCAGAGTCTGCAATCTTCCATCCTCATTCCCAAACTCCAGTTTGGGAATGCACTTCACAAAACGTTCCCTTATACTTCTCATTGTGCTCAAAATCATAGATGAATCTTCAATCCACCTCTGGAAACCTGCTTTCGTCCTGTCTGCCCTAACAGAAGGTCTGACAAGCAGAGTCTGCAATCATGCATTGCTTTCTCATTCCCAAACTCCAGTTTGGGAATGCCCTTCAATGAACACTGCTTCTCTCTGCGCCTTTGCGTCTTCGCGGGAGCAATTCAATCCTGCACTCCCCTAATTTATCTCGCAGTACATCAGATTCATAATCCCAAGGCCGTCAACATACATACCTGAAACACGCTTTTGCTTCAGATAAACATACTGGTTATAATAAACAATTATCCACGGTGAATCCTCAAAAACTATCTTATCGATTTCCCTATAGACATTCATTCTGCTTTCGAAGTTCGTAAGCTTAAGTCCAAGCTCATACAATGAATCCACTTTTGCATTTTTATAATGCGAAGTATTGGGCCCGGTCGGCGTTTCATTCTTGCTGTAGAACAGCGCGTAATAGTTTTCTGGGTCATAGTAATCCGCTCCCCAGTTCGCTCGCCATATGCCAAGCTTGCCTTCGTTCTGCGCAGTGCGGTGCGTTGCTCCAAGCATCTCTTCGATCTGCAGGTTCACTCCAATCTCTTTAAGCTGCGCCTGTATCGCTTCCGATAGCTCGCGCTGCGATTCATCATTATGGTAAACCAGCTTAAGATTAAGTCCTTTGCCATCGGGATAGCCTGCTTCCTTCAAAAGCTGAACGGCATTCTCCCTGTCATATGTATAGCCCTTCACATCCTTGCTGAATCCGGGCATACCTTCAGGCAGCGGACCGTTAACTCCCGGCGTTCCTTTATTCTTCAGAACATACTTAACTATCTTTTCCCTGTCAATTGCGTAGTTCAGAGCCTGCCGCAGCTTCTTATTTTCGGATAGCTGGTTATCTTTACCGCCTTCCATTTTTGTGTTCAGCATTATGCCGAGATACACAGTGTTAAGATATGGCTGCTTCACCAGCTCAAAATCATACTCAGGTTTAAGCCTGCCGTTTTCATTTGTGATCATCCCGAACACATCTATCGAAGGCTTTACAAAATCCAGCTTGCCAGCCTGGAAATCGAGGAACTCAGATTCCGGGCTGCGCGTGAATGTAACCCTGAAGCCATCGATCTTCGGCAGTACATTCCCCGCCTTATCCCTGCCCCAGTACTTTTCGTTCTTAGCGCAAATAAGCTCTTTATCTACATCCCATTTTACAAAACGGTAAGGACCTGTACCGACTATCCTGAATCCAAAATCTTCCTTATACATCTCCACCGCTTCTTTGGGATAAACATAGCCGTAAGGCATGGTGAGGATGCTTAGAAACGGCGCGAACGGCTGAACAAGCGTTATTACAAAGGTCGAATCATTCACGGCGTTGAATCCGGTGATCTCTCTAACTTTGCCGGGAGCCGCTGCGAACTCTACCGCGCCTGCAACCTTATCGCGGAATACCCATAGTCCGTATGTTTTACCGCGCGTATCGCAAACCCTTTCATAGCAGTATTTGAAATCCTTAGCAGTTACTTTCCTTCCCTTACCGTCTGGAAAACACTTGTCATCATGGAAATAAACATCAGTCCTTAAATTGAAGGTATATGTTTTGCCGTCATCTGAGACGGTATAATACTTAGCCAGCAGCGGCTGAAGCTTTGCTTCCTTGTCGTATTCAACCAGTCCTTCGCATGTATTTATCAGCACATGCAGGGCAGGATAGTTATTGCATGTTATGGGATCCAGGCTTTCGATGCCGTTGGGTTCATTATAGCGGAAAGTTTTTTCGGTGGAGTCCTTTTTGCCGCATCCGGCAGAAAAAAATGCCAATATAAGCAATAAAAAAATAGCGGGAATTGAACTTCCCGCTATCAAAACCTTCTTTACGGAATATTGTGTTTTAATAATTCCTATGGTTTAATTGCTTAAAAAAGCGATTTTTAGTGCATCCTTGGGGGCTCGAACCCCAGGCCTAATGATTAAGAGTCATTTGCTCTACCAACTGAGCTAAGGATGCCCACAAATATGGCAGAAAAATGAATATTAATCAATCCAAAATGGGTGAAATTTCAACAAAATTATAACTATTTATGACGCAGATAAAAAATGATAGTTATGAAATATGATTTCACGATATGAATTTGAAACAATATATGATTTCGAAATGACAGTAGATCAAAATCATAATTATCTGCGTTATTCTGCGTCAAATGTTTTTTACTTTATTACCTACTTCCACACCTTATGGTTACCGCAGTTCCAATTGAAGTACACAAACTGTTTATTCTTCAGGCAGTATTTCATGCCGGGCTCGTATTCCACGTTATCACCCTCCTGCTTTCGCTTTTGGGCCACAAGGGCAGAGTCACCCATGCTCTGATGCCTGCAGTAATGCTGGCACGTTAAGCAGGGACGGGTCAGATCCATATAAAACGGGAACATGAGCTTTGAAACCATAATGATATTTTTTCTCTTTAAAATATTGAGTCAAGTTTTTCCTTTGCGTCTTATCGGCTTTGCGGGAAATTATTTTTTCTACCTAAGCCACAAATGAGATGAGTATTACAATAACAGCATACATTTTTTGCTGAATTCTATTTCTAAATTACTTCCATTATTCCGTTATTGAAACTACCAAACTCGGCTTTTTAAGAAAAAGAACATTACAATCTGTGAAACATAGACTTATGAATAGGTATCATGCAATGATACACAACTTAAAATTTTTTGTTGTAAATTATCCACATGAAGAATATTGACCTAAAATCGCGAGGCGCAGGCATAAATACTCAAAATAGGTTTGTGCCCATTAGTATAGATTATACCGGTGATTACGCCGATGATTACATTGATCCCGATGAAGAGCCGCGGAAAATAGAGACGAAATTCTACAATGATGATACTAAATCCATACTGGCTAAGAATGACTCGCCGGACCTTGGATTTGACTACAGCATTAATCCATACCGCGGCTGCGAGCATGGCTGCATCTATTGCTATGCCAGGCCAACGCATGAATATCTTGGATTTTCTGCCGGACTTGATTTCGAAACCAAAATTATGGTCAAAAAAAACGCTCCCCGCCTGCTTGAAGTAGCTCTTGGCAAAAAGTCATGGCAGCCGCAGGTAGTGATGTTTTCCGGCAATACTGATTGTTACCAGCCAATCGAACGCAAGCTCAAAATAACCCGAAGTTGCCTTGAAGTATTTCTCAAGTTCAGAAATCCAATAGGCATGATAACAAAAAATGCACTCATTCAGCGTGATATTGACCTGCTTAAAGAAATGGCATCAATGCAGCTCGTCAAGACTGTAATATCTATCACAACACTTAACCGTGAACTATCAAGGCGAATGGAGCCCCGCACTTCGGTTCCCTCAAAGCGGTTTGAAACCATTGAAAAGCTTGCTGCGGCCGGAATTCCCGTGGGTGTTAATACTGCTCCAATTATCCCGGGGTTGAATGATGAAGAGATTCCCGCAATTCTTAAAGCTGCATCAGAAAGCGGCGCAGTATCGGCGGGAATGGTCATGCTGCGCCTGCCATATTCCATCAAAGACCTTTTTAACGAGTGGCTAACACGTGTATATCCTGAAAAGGCATCGAAGATAATCAATCGTATTAAAGATATTCGCGGCGGCGAGCTTTCAAGCCATGAGTTCGGCACCAGATTCAAAGGTGAAGGAAAATACGCAGAGCATGTGCACCAGTTGTTTAAAACTATGTGCAAAAAATATGGATTGAATAAATCCCACAGTCCGTTGCGCACCGATCTTTTCCGCCGCCTTAAACACGGTCAGGAAGAATTGTTTTAGCATCGTTAAATACAATGCGCTGATTTTCCTTTTTGCAAATCAGACATCATAGTAATTCATAGTAAATTGAACCCTATTTGAGTAATTTTGTAATAGTGAGAGTTTAAGAAACAAAACTTACAGAATCTTTTTATGAAACAGTGGTATGAAGAATTGTTCCAAAATTACGCGGTAAAATACGATGGCGAAAGCTTCACAAAAGGTACATCAGGCGAATGTGACTTCATTGAATCAGAAATTGGCCATAATAAAGGCACTAAGATACTTGATATTGGATGCGGAACCGGCAGGCATACGATCGAGCTTAGCAAACGCGGTTACAATGTTACGGGAATTGATCTGTCAGAATCACAGCTTAAACGCGCTGCCGAAAAAGCAAACATGGAGAACCTGAATATCGATTTCCTTAAACACGATGCCCGGCAGCTGCAGTTTGAAAATGAGTTCGACCTGGCTATCATGCTTTGCGAAGGCGGCTTCCCGCTCATGGAAACCGATGAAATGAATTTCAGCATCCTGCAGGGAGCATACAGGTCGCTCAAACCGGACGGAAAGTTCATATTCACTACATTGAACGGACTCTTCCCTCTTTTTCATTCTGTCAAAGATTTCCTCGCTGCCGGTAAAGAGCCCGGCAATGCGGAATATGATGATTTCACTTTTGACCTGATGACATTCCGCGATAAAAGCACCACAACGTTCACTGATGACAACGGAAAAGAGTCTGTATTGAACTGCAATGAAAGATATTACGTACCTTCCGAGATCACATGGCTTCTTTGCTCTCTTGGATTTACAAATGTTGAGATCTTCGGTGCAAAGCTTGGCGCCTTCAGCCGCAATGATAAGTTATCCACTGAGGATTACGAAATGCTGGTTATAGCGCAGAAGAAAAGTAATTGAACTGCACTGGCACAAATAATGCTGCTTCAATAAAACTAGTTTGGGTTAAGCTGCTCCACACCGCTATTTGGGTTTTCTTTAATGTTGTGATATTTTACCTGCTGTATGCCCTTATAGCAGATAAAATCGATACCTGGGTGTGGATCTGCTTTGGTCTGATCGGAATTGAAACATTGATCCTTCTTATATTCAAAAGAGTTTGCCCTGTAACTTTGCTTGCAAAGCGGTATTCTGATTCCGACAGGGCGAACTTTGATATCTACCTGCCGCACTGGCTGGCAAAGCACAACCAGCTGATTTACAGCATAATTGTTGTGATTGCTATTCTGATCTTTTCATACAGATTGCTGACTTAAACAGAATATTTCCACATAAATGATCACTTTTAGAAGAACGAATTCAGAAGACACAGTTTTTCTGGCACTGGTGAAAGAGCTTGATGCAGATCTGGCTGTGCGTGATGGCAAGGACCGGGAGTTCTACAATCAATACAATAAGCTTGATACCATAAAACAAGTGATAGTTGCTAACGATAATGATAAACCTGTAGGATGCGGCGCGATCAAACATTTTTCAGCCGATACTATGGAAGTAAAGCGTATGTTTGTACCATTAGAGCTCCGCGGTAAAGGGATCGCCTCCTCGGTATTGAATGAGCTTGAGAAATGGGCTACAGAGCTGGGTTATAAAAAATGCATCCTTGAAACAGGCAAACGCCAGCCGGAGGCTATAGCGCTTTATAAAAAGAACGGATATTTACGCATCCCGAATTACGGCCAGTACATTGGAATTGAAAACAGTGTCTGCTTCATAAAGGAACTACAGGATAAATAGAAATGAAAAAAACTCAGGATTATTTTTACGATCTGAAATTTGAAGATACTGATTACACCGGCACTCCACTTCAGTTTGGCGAGTACGAAAAATGCGAATTCACAAACTGTAATTTCAGTAAGTTCCGCCTGAACGATTATAAGTTCGTAGAGTGCAGTTTCGTGTCATGCGACCTGAGCCTGGTGAAGCTGGATAATACCTCGCTGAGAGACGTAGTGTTCACCGAATGCAAAATGCTTGGACTCAAATTCGAAGAATGCCATGATTTCGGCCTTGCTGTATCATTTGATAAGTGTATATTGAATGATTCTTCATTTTATAAAACCATTTTAAAGAAAACTGAGTTTAAAGAGTGCAGGCTAATAAACACTGACTTCTCTGAATCAGATTTCACCGGCTCGGTATTCGAAAAATGCGATCTGACGGGCGCAATTTTCAAAAGCACCAATCTCGAAAAGGCGGATTTCCGCAGCTCATTCAATTACATTATTGACCCCGATACCAACCACATCAAAAAAGCGAAATTCTCAGTTCCGCAAGTAGTAGGTTTACTAAACAAATACGACATCAAGATCGAAATGTAATGCTTATCGCTTCTCTTGGAGTGCATTCACTGTGTGAATGCTGAATCAATACATCATTAAGCACTGACACAGTCAGCGCACTCCAAAAAAAGCATTCGGTCTAGGAAACCCCGAAACTAACTAGTGACCATTAGTGTAATTCGTACCCGCTTTTGCATTCAATAATCGCTTCTCTTGGAGTGCATTCACTGTGTGAATGCTTAATCAATACCTCATTAAGCACTGACACAGTCAGTGCACTCCAAAAAAAGCATTCGGTCTAGGAAACCCTGAAACTAACTCGTGACATTAGTGTAATTCGTACCCGCTTTTGCATTCAATA
>JAYRXC010000046.1:0-11437 GCA_041917655.1 Ignavibacteria bacterium
ATTTGTAAGCAAATCACAACCCTGGACATACAACTTAGCTTCTCCCGGGGGTTGTTTCAAATATCGTCAAAGAACAATTTGTAAGCAAATCACAACCTCTAAGAATGTCAAGTGAAATCCACTTACGTTGTTTCAAATATCGTCAAAGAACAATTTGTAAGCAAATCACAACATCCCCGGTTGTAACATTCTTTCCTGAGAACGTTGTTTCAAATATCGTCAAAGAACAATTTGTAAGCAAATCACAACATAGCCGCGCCGGTACCTGATATGATCAAGCGTTGTTTCAAATATCGTCAAAGAACAATTTGTAAGCAAATCACAACACCTTGCCTATATTAACAGCAACTTTGAACGTTGTTTCAAATATCGTCAAAGAACAATTTGTAAGCAAATCACAACCAATATCCATTTCCATATATGTTTTTGCGGTTGTTTCAAATATCGTCAAAGAACAATTTGTAAGCAAATCACAACTACAGTACATTAGGTTTACAAAATCAGTTAGTTGTTTCAAATATCGTCAAAGAACAATTTGTAAGCAAATCACAACAGAGGTCACCAGGCAGATAGCCGATCTGGAGTTGTTTCAAATATCTCAGGGTTGCAGGAGCCGCGGGGATGGTTGGGGCGTTGATTCATTGTACTTTTCTGCACATATTGAATTGAATAATTCCAATCAAATTAACGTACAACCAGAAAATGAAATTAACAGGAAATAAAATTTTAATAACGGGCGGGGCGTCGGGTATTGGACTCGGGCTGGCTGAAAGATTCATGCAGGAAGGAAACACCGTCATTATCTGCGGCAGGAGGCAGGCTATGCTGGATGCCGTACAGGCTAAGTATCCCGGTGCAACTACCAAAATGTGCGATCTCTCTGAATCCGCCGATTGCGAAAAGCTCTTCGAGTGGCTGGAAAAAGAACACAGCGATCTGAACGTGCTTGTCAACAATGCAGGAATTCAGCAATGGATGAGCGTTAGGGATGAGAACTTCATGCTTCGCGCAAAAGATGAGATCACCATAAACATAGAAGTACCGCTCAGGCTTACTTCACTCTTCCTGAAAATGAAAAACGCGGCTGCGGTTTTAAATGTTACATCCGGACTCTCATTCGTACCGCTGGCAAAGGTGCCGGTTTATTCCGCAACCAAGGCATTTTTCCATTCATGGACTCTCTCGCTGCGTTACCTGCTTAAGCCTGATGGTATCGAGGTGATCGAGCTTGTTCCGCCTGCGCTGAATACAGATCTTGGCGGCAAAGGTCTGCATGACGCGGCGCCGCCGGTAGGGGATTTCATCAAGTCAGCTTTTGAGCAGCTAAAGGAAGGTAAGGATACCGTAACATTCGGCTTTAGTGAAGCTATGATAAATGCAGGTCCGGCAGAGCTTAATGCTGCTTTTGGAAGAATGAATCCGTAAACAAATACCAAATAGCGAATACCAAATAGCAAATAGCAAATACCAAAGAGCAAATAGCAAATACCAAAGAGCAAATACCAAATACCAAATAACAATGATTAAGAACTCTTCCGATGACCTGATTGGCAGGATGTGAGGAATTCAGTTATCGGATGGGTATGGTTTTCGTCAGAAGTGCATTCATCGAATGAGAAATGATAAATACTAATTATTTTGTGTTGACAGGCGCGATGGGAGCGGGGAAATCAGCCGTGCTTGAAGCGCTTGCGGCAATGAACTTCCGATGCATCGCAGAGCCGGCGCGAATTGTTCTGAAACAGCAAAGGAAGATAAAAGGCACGGGCGTCCCGGAAAAAGACCCCGCATTGTTCAATATGTTAATGCTGGATAAAATGCTCCACAATTATGAACACAATCTGAATTCAGAATCACCGGTGATATTTGACCGCGGCTTACCGGATTTGATAGGGTATGCAGAGCTTCTTAATATTGACAAAATGAAGTATGAAACCGCGGCAAGTGAGTTCAGATACAATCCTTGCGTTTTCCTTTTCATTGGATGGGAAGATGTTTATTGCACAGATGATGAGCGCAAAATGAGCTATCAAATGGCGAAAGAGTTTGGTGAAAATGCCGGGGCTATCTACAGGCGGCTGGGATATGAAACAATCAGTGTTCCGTTTGCTGCGATACAGGAGCGAGCGGATTTTGTGGCGGAAAAAATCACAGATCAAATAACAAAAACCAAATAGCAAATACCAAAGAGCAAATACCAAATAGCAAAGAACAAATAACAAACAGTTCGAATCAACATACATTCATCAGATGACTTGATTGTTCGTATGAGTAAATGAGTTAAACCCCCGACGGGGATTGTGGCATGAATATAATCATTGAATAAACACCGCGTACCAGAACACTGTGGAAATTTCTCCCCCCTTTTCAGAAGCAAAAAGGGGGACAGTCTCCCTCCTGCCCATTCTTTCCTAAACTCCAGTTTTGTAATTGTAAAATATAGAAGTTCACTATTGCCATAAATATAGAAAAAGCGGGGGCAGCTGTTTTTTACGAAGTGAATATAATTATCCTTTTTTGAACCCTTTTAAAGCCCGAAATTGTTTATTATTATACAGTTGCTAAAAAATTCTATCCACACATATGAATGACAGAAAAAAGCTTGCTCAATTCATCCTATTAATGTTCATTACAGGTTTGATGCTGTATCTATGCTGGCAGATGGTATTGCCGTTTATTTCTATAATACTATGGTCGGTGATTCTTGTGATCATCTTTCACCCCTTCTACAGGAAGATTCGCGCTAAAGTAAAGAACCATGCGCTGAGCGCGATCTTGACAATTGCTATCTCGCTGCTCACTTTTATCCTGCCCGTTATGCTGGTATCAGCCGCCGCGATAAATGAGCTGGCCGGATTTGCCGGCACCACTATAGAACATATTCAGCAGGTGATCGCAGACCCGCAGCACAGCCAGCTTGGCTACCTTTATAATTATGTTAACGGATTTATCAACCTGGAAGAGGTTGTAAAACCCGAGGATATCAAATCGCTGGCAGCAAATATCAGCCAGATGATGCTATCGGCATCATGGTATGTGATAGAAGGTGTGTTCGGTACATTTATAGGGATACTGTTCGCGATTTTTTCTATGTACTACCTGTTCCGCGACGGTGAAAAGATCGTTGCCGACCTGCCGGGCATCCTGCCGATGGATAACGGGCAGGCAAAAGAACTGATCAGGGAAACTTCTGACCTGATCAACGCAACAATACGCGGTTCGCTTTTCGTTGCAGTTGTGCAGGGAACATTGGCCGGTATTATGTTCTGGCTGCTTGGGATACCATCGTATATTCTGCTTGGAGTGATCACAATGATATTCGCACTGATACCTACGGGCGGAACAGCTTTCGTAACTGTGCCGGTAATAATAGTTCTTGCCGTAACAGGTCAATACTGGAAGGCGGCTATACTTGCGGCTTATGCAGCGCTGGTGATAGGTATGATAGATAATTTCCTGCTTCCGCGTATGATAAAGCAGCGGGCAAAAATGAACGAGCTGTTCGTTTTTTTCAGCGTAGTTGGCGGTTTGCAGCTTTTCGGGATACTTGGGCTGTTCATGGGACCTATAATTCTCGCAATCGCCCTCGGATTGCTAACTGTGTTTAAAGGTGAAAAGATAGATACTGATACAATTTCGGTGCAGTAACAAATTTTCGATTGCAATTCAGCAATTAAAGCGTCTTAGGGACATGAACTGTTTGTAGTATCAATTTAATATTTCTTAAAAAACGTGCGTCCTAAGCAAATTATTCAAATATAATGGATTGATAATACAGGATGAAGTGTGTAATTTTGAGTTAACTTATCAACCCAGAATCCATTATAGTCAGTTATGGGAAATACTTACACTCAAATTCATATTCAAAGTGTTTTTACAGTTCAAAACCGGAATTGCGTTATTCGTAAAAAGTGGAGAGATGAATTGTATAAATACATTACCTCAATTATTCAATCCAATGGTCATAAAGTGCTTGCTATCAACGGAATGCCGGATCATTTACATGTGTTTTTTGGGATGCGGCCGTCTCAATCCCTATCGGGCTTGATGAAGGATGTTAAGGCAGATTCATCAAAGTGGATAAATGAAAGAGGATTTGTGCGGGGAAAGTTTTCGTGGCAGGAAGGTTATGGAGCCTTCTCGTACAGCAAATCACATGTGAACAAAGTTATTGATTATATAAGAAACCAGGAAGAGCATCATCATAAGAAGACATTTATTGAAGAGTATACGGAGTTATTAAAAAAGTTTGAGGTTGATTATGACGAGCAGTATGTTTTTAAACCGGTGGAATATGGTATTGAACTAACGTAGTGCCGTAGGCACGGAATATGGGTAGATGCCGGGTTTCCCCGAGTTATTCCGTCCCGTACGGGACGGGCTAGGGCGGGCTGCGGTGTTCTACCCGTATGTTGTCCCTACGGGACAAAAATCGGCGAGTATGAAAACGATTGATGTATGCAAAAAATATTTATTCCCTGCATGAAAAAAAATATGGATGTTTACATGTGTTCTTGGGATTACATATTATCCAATGCCGTAGGCATGAGATATGGGTAGAAGCCGTTAGGCACGGATATGGGTAGATGCCGGGTTTCCCCGAGTTATTCCGTCCCGTACGGGACGGGCTAGGGCGGGCTGCGGTGTTCTACCCGTATGTTGTCCCTACGGGACAAAGAATTGTGAGATCATAATTATCCGTTGCGCTTATAAGGGGGAGAATTCCAAATAAAAAAAACCGGATCATTTTTGATCCGGTTACAATATTATAACACTCTACCGAAGCTAAAAATACCTTATGCAGCCTGTACGTCTTTTGTTGGCCAGCTTTCGGGGTAGAGAAGGCATTTCACTTCGTGTGTGGATTGATTCAGTTTTGCTAACAGCGGCCTTACGTGCTCGCACTCACCCTTAATGATTTTAGGGCAGCGCGGGTGGAAATAACATCCGGTCGGCACATTTGCAGGTGAGGGTACATCGCCTGTCAAAATGATCCTGCTGCGTTTTTTCTTTGGATCAGGGATCGGTACCGCAGAAAGCAGCGCTTCTGAATACGGATGCTTTGTGTTTGCGTAAAGCTCTTTGCAGTCTGATATCTCGACTATTTGCCCAAGGTACATTACGGCAACCCTGTCACTGATATGCTCAACAACAGAAAGGTCATGAGAAATGAACAGGTAAGTTAAGCCAAGCTCCTTCTGCAGGTCCTGCAGCAGGTTTATGATCTGCGATTGGATGGAAACATCAAGCGCTGAAACGGGTTCATCGCATACAATGAATTTGGGCTCAACAGAAAGCGCGCGCGCTATGCCGATCCTCTGCCTCTGTCCGCCGGAAAATTCATGCGGGTAACGGCGTGCATGCAGTCGTGAAAGCCCGACTTTTTCAAGAAGGTCCATAACACGCTTTTCAGCAGCAGCACCTTCGGCAATTTCGTGATACTTCAGAATTTCAGTGATCATTCCGCCAACGGTCATACGCGGATTAAGCGAGGAGTAGGGGTCCTGGAAAATGATCTGCATATCTTTCCTGATCCTTTTCAGCTCCTGCGGGCCAAATGCTGTAATATCCTGTCCCTCAAACTTTACAACGCCGCCAGTAGGCTCTATGAGCCTCAGCAGTGTTCTGCCGATGGTTGTTTTTCCGCAGCCTGATTCGCCCACCAAACCGAGGGTTTCGCCCTTTTTGATCTGGAAAGAAACGTCATCAACGGCTTTTACATTGCCAACTATTTTCGAAAGCAGCCCTCGTTTTATAGGGAAATATTTCTTGAGGTTTTGAACATCCAGCAGGATTTCTGACATATTTTATCCGTTTTCTATTGCGTAAAAACCAAATATATACTTAATCTTGAATATTTTCAATGTTATTTTAACAATTTTACCCGGAGCCCTTAACGGTATTCATCCTGTTTTTGAGCAATTTAAGATTTTCGTTTATCTTATTCAGGTCTTCTGATATCATGTTTATCTCTTCTTCCATGCTTATGTTCTTTACCTGTTCCCTGAGCTTAGCCAGTTCTTTGATCTCTTCCTCCTTATTCGTTTCTTCCATTCCGTTTATGATTACACCAATAAACAAGTTGAGCATAATCATAGTACCCAGCAGAATAAAACTGATGAAATAAACGGGCGCGGCTATTGGATGCGCAGATGGAGTCCTGACAGTGTCAGGAAAAGCTTCATAGCCGTAGAGATTTGAACCGTAATACTGGATGTTCATAAAATCGATCCATCCTTCAAGAGTAATGGTTTTGAACAGTGTCATCATGGATGCCTGCAGGCTGCCGAAATGTATCGGGTCATTCTGCCCGAACATGAATGTTCCAATGACAGCATAAATGTAGAATAGCAGGAAGAGCAGTATGCCAACATAACTCATTGACGGGATACTCTTAAGCAATGCGCCTACAAGTATCTGCAGCTTAGGCATTGCGCTTACCAGGCGGAATACCCTGAGTATTCTTGCGAGCCTGAGCACCGCAATGTAAGCGCCGCCTATCGGCAGGAAGCAAACGCCTACAATTATAAAATCAAATACATTCCAACCGTCGTAAAAATACTCCCAGGGCTTATTGCCCTTGGCGAGCATTTTGAGAATTATCTCTACAACAAAGATGTACAATACTATATGGTCTAAAAGATGGAGCAGGTCGCCGTGTACCGCCATCAGGCTTGGGTATGTTTCAAGTCCGACTATCACACCTGCAGAAAGAATAACGAAAACAATAAAAGACTGGAATGCACGTGATTCAGTGATACCTTTGAAGATATTTGTCATAGAATTGGATTTTTAACTATTAATAATCAAAAAATATGTCATAACAGTTTCAGCAAAATACGGAAATTTTAGCAGTTTCAGAACGGACAGGAATTGATTAACTGCACAGGATGAGGCCAAGCGCAAGGATTGATGCTGTTTCGCTTCGGAATTTCCGCGGGCCAAGCGAAAGCCGCTTGAAACCATTTTCAACGGCTTGTTTAACTTCATCGGGAGAAAACCCGCCTTCGGGGCCGACAAATACAGCGATGCTATCTTTACCGGTGAACCTGCGGAATCCGAGAGTATTGTTAGATTGATCATTTTCTGCAGTTTCATCGGCAATCAGCTTTACAGCTGCGCTGCAGGAAACAACTGCGTCAGCAAATGAAAGGGGAGTATTCACCTTAGGCAGAATGCAGCGCTGTGACTGCTTCATGGCAGAAAGCGCAATGGATTGCCATCTATCAACTTTATTCGTGGTTTTGTTTATTGTATGTTCAGTAATGAGCGGAAAAATTTCGTTAACGCCAAGCTCAACGGATTTCTCGATCGAAAACCTAAAACGGTCGGGATTCTTAATAAGTGACTGGTACAGAGTAACTTTTGTTCCCGGTTCGTTTATACCCGTCATCTTTTCAAGTATAGTGCACTCTATCAGCTGTTTATTTGCAGAAACTATTTTCGCCCTGTATAGATTACCAATTCCATCGGTTACATAAAGCTCATCACCTGCGTTTTTGCGCAGCACCTTGCCAAGGTGTTTGGCTTCATCATCAACTATAGTTAATGAACCGGACGATATGTATTCTTTTGGAGTGTAGTAGTATTCCATTCTGATGAGGCAAGAAATTTTTTTGCAGCGGAATATCTTTCTGCTAGAATTTTGCGCTTAACGCCAGACCAATTTGACCCACTGTAGGTTTCCCGAGCCTGAATACCCAGTCTGCGCGCAGTACATAACCAAACGGCGCGATCACATTCAATCCAATCCCAGCGCCGGAAATGAATTTTTTATCACTTAACCTTTCATTCTTATACCACACAGTGCCTATATCGTAGATCAATGTGAGATATAAACCGTGACGTATGTCAAGATTCTTGATTATCGGTATATCCTTTACTATAGGCATTTGCCTGCCCTTAATATAGCGCGGGGTTAAAAGGGGAATCCTCAGCTCGTTATACATCGAAAACTGGTCATCTCCTTCAAAAGCCTGCCCCTTCCAGCCGCGAATGTAATCTTCACTATATCCAAGATATTCATGATTGTAAACCGGGATAATTGCACCAACTGCCAGACTGGTGAATATCCTTGAAGCAAAAGTAAGGTAATATTGATTCTTTACCGGTATTGGAATGAAGCTTTGATTTTCGAAGTTAAACCTGCCGAAGTTTATAGCTTTATCGATGAATCCGTACCTGTAGTAGTTTGTCCTTAAGTAAACTCCTTTTGTGGCATACTCATAAATATCGCGGGTATCGTATGAAATCCCGCCGCCTAGAACAAGGTATCTATCAACGCCGTTTTCGGAAAGTGTTCTGCCTGGTGCGTATTCGGTTACACGCAGGTGGTGGAACTTGTAGTCGGTATAAACAGAAAAATGCCTGCCGAAAAACCTTCCAACTGTAAGCTCCGCCTTATACTGAATGTTATCGTAATTTATATCCCCGAATCTGATAGTATTCGATCCGCTTGTTTTGCCAACAGCGTTCAGGCTTTGGTTCCTGTTCCTTAGCCACGAGCCGCCGATGCCTGCGAAAAGATGCAGCTTTTTGCCGATCCATGGAACAAAATATTTCAAGCTCACCGATGGATTATAAAATACCCTGAATCCGAAATTAAGGCTTTCATTCCTTCCGCGGAAGTTATCCCACCGCAGGTTCAACCCGCCCCAGATCTTCTTCCACTCACCATCTTCGATGCCGCCCGATGGAAGGGGAAGGATGTACCATCTTTCTTTTACATCAACGTTGATAGCGATCTCTTTGCCTCCCGATGGAGCAGGGATAAGGTCAACTTTGGTGAACAATGCGAGATTGTAAATATTAAGCAGGTCATCAGAATATTTCTTAAGGGTGAATTTCGAGCCTTTCTTAAGGCTCATTTCACGGGTTATGATATCTTTATCGGTGATATTGTTGCCGGTTACAATGATATCGCTTACAACAAGGTCAAGTGAATCAATTTTCTGCGCTTCTTCCACGAAATTCTCTTCAAGTGTATCCTGCTGCGCAGCGATCTCAAAATTTGCGAGGACCAGCACCATAGCTGCAGCCAGAATTACGCGGAGTTTTATTTTCAAATTGTTCTTTACCTGTTAGAAGTTATGTTTGTTTTTCAGCTCTATTGCCTGTGGATAGTTAGGCATTGCCAGCAGTGCCAGCTCGATATATTTTTTCGCTTCCTGCTGCCTGCCGGCCTGTATAAGGTATGCGGCAGATGAAGTAAGCATCATTGCGTAAGAACGCATGAGGGTTTCATGGTAATAATCTTTTGAAACAAGCGGGGTGAAAGCAAAATCATAGGTCTTATAGTCAGGTACCTGTCCGCCGCTTAACTGTTCTTTCGGAACAAGCCTGAACAACAGCCCGTCCGGAAGGCGCAGGAAATTCTGCGCATATGGCTCGTTCTTATTCTGCTCAATTTCCCAGGTGCTGTAAACCCTGCGGTTCGGATTGTTCTTAACGAAGCTTGTCATCATGTCTTCAAAAAGCCGCATTATCTGCTTGGTATCATATGGAATATTATGCTCGAACTTGTAAAGCTCCGGCAGGAATCTTTCGATCTCAGCGCGTGAGTTATTGTAAACCTCGGGATAGTTCTTTTCCAGGAACTTAAAGTACCAGCTTCTGCGAAGCAGCTCCTTATCAATAACTACTATGTCCGGCCGGATGTTCTTTACAAAATGGAAATACCAGCTTGCAGATACCCAGAAATCCCATTGCGAAGAAATGATTATGCTGTTGGGTTCGGCGTTCCTGAAGACATTCATTGTGAACTCTTCTACGTAGCGATTTTTGCTTTCATCATTCAATGCATAGTTGGTATTTATCGATACAAGCCCAAGCAGCACAACTGCCGCCGAAAATACTGTTTTCTGTACCGGGGTTTTCAGAACTGCAGTAAGCTGGCTGTATATGAAGATAATGCCGAATCCGGCCCATACCGCAATTGTGATGTATGAAAGCAGGAAGTATGAGTAAATATCGTTGATATCATAGTTGATCGAATAGAACAGACAGCCGAAAAATGTAAGCAGTGTAAAGTAAAACAGGTTTGTGTTAAACCTTGAAAGCATATATAGACCGGGTATCGCAAGCAGAACAACCGCCGAACCGAACTCGCCCCAAAGCGAAGCGCTGAACTTTTTGAACTGTCCCAATACTATCTCGGTTGAGCCTGATATCAGCAGGTAACCCAATATACATATTACAGCGAAGAAGATGAAATGCATGCTGCTGTTGATAGTCTTTTGTTTTACCAATCCGTAAACGCTGAGTCCGACGGTTGTTCCCATGAGCAGCAGGAATGCAGGAATTGAGCCTTGCGCGCTGAAGATCCAAACAGAGAACTGCTTGCCCGTTATGTGCCAGTAAAATCTTTCGAAGTTGTGCGGATTTCCCCAGATGAAAGTCGGATCCATATTGGCGCGAATTGGCAGGTACAGGTAAACTGAAAATCCTACTATGAAGCATACTGCCATGAATCCGAGCAGCTTATAGAGCCTCTGCTTATCATACAGGTTTGTATAGAAAAATAAAGTCAAGCATGCAGGCGCAAGGAGTATTGTTGTTAAATGATTAGTGAATGAAAGCCCGAGCAGGAATGCGAAGATCAGGTAGTACCTGTTTTCGTTTATGAATGAACCTGCGGGTGCAGATTGTGACTTCTTATCCGGAGTTGAAAAAATTGCTTTCAGAAACACCAGCATTAATGCTGAAAGGAAAAAAACATGGATCGGGTAAACTTCGACCGAGTTTGCCGCGCCCCAATATGTCTTCGAAAACGCCAGTACAAGCGATGCCGCCATTGCTGTGCCTGTAATAACTGATTCAGGCAGTGCAGTAATCTTTGCTTTGACCGCCGCGGTATGAGATTGCGAGCTTTTAGCAGATTTGATGCCTGTGGTTTTCGCTGCAGGCGATGGTTCCAATCCGCCTGAATTGAGCATGAAGCGCATCAGCAGGTAGAAGAGAAATATGCCCGCTGCGCAGAAAAACGCGCTCATAACATTCAGCCTGTAGATCTCTTCGGGGCCGAAAGGAAGCAAGGTGAATAAATGGCCAACAATTGTAAATAGGGGATATCCGGTTGGGTGCGCAATTCCCAGGGTTGAAGCGACTGCAGCAAGCTCGCCGCTATCGATAAACCAGACCGTAGGCGCAAGCGTTAGCATGTATATAGCAAAAGCAATTACAGCAGCAGCAATCCCGTATATATAGTTAAGCTTTTTCATTAATATTCTGCAAATATAGAGAGATTTATATTAATTTAAAGGGAAAACAGCAATTACACATATACAGCATAGTACACGACAGTGAAACAAATACTCAGTAATTTTGCTTTCGACCCTCACCCCCAGCCCCTCTCCCAAAGGGAGAGGGGAGAAAAAACTCAAAAATTTCTCAGTTCCCCCTCTCCTGTCAGGAGAGGGGGTTAGGGGGGTGAGGTTTA
>JAYRXC010000047.1:0-22350 GCA_041917655.1 Ignavibacteria bacterium
GATATTTGAAACAACCAGCAACCGGCTGATAACAGAAGTCGTCCTGTTGTGATTTGCTTACAAATTGTTCTTTGACGATATTTGAAACAACTGCCTGCGGTATGCCTGCCTCCAATTGGGAGTTGTGATTTGCTTACAAATTGTTCTTTGACGATATTTGAAACAACTAAATGTCCGCTTATTAGCGGCCTTATCCAGTTGTGATTTGCTTACAAATTGTTCTTTGACGATATTTGAAACAACCAAACATTGTGCCGTAAGTGTAACTATGTGGTTGTGATTTGCTTACAAATTGTTCTTTGACGATATTTGAAACAACCAAATGGCACAAGACAATATCATTGAATTAGTTGTGATTTGCTTACAAATTGTTCTTTGACGATATTTGAAACAACTTTGGGAGAATCGTTTCACACAGCATTGAGTTGTGATTTGCTTACAAATTGTTCTTTGACGATATTTGAAACAACATGGGGCTTTGAAAGTGCTGCTGTTCACTAGTTGTGATTTGCTTACAAATTGTTCTTTGACGATATTTGAAACAACAATCAGGCGATATGTGCCATCCGAACCAATGTTGTGATTTGCTTACAAATTGTTCTTTGACGATATTTGAAACAACGAAGATCAATAAAGCCTTATACCTGAATGAGTTGTGATTTGCTTACAAATTGTTCTTTGACGATATTTGAAACAACGCAAAGATACAATATGTCCAGAATACTCAGTTGTGATTTGCTTACAAATTGTTCTTTGACGATATTTGAAACAACTGATGAATATGACACTATATGGGTTGATGTGTTGTGATTTGCTTACAAATTGTTCTTTGACGATATTTGAAACAACCAAGGTTGCTGTTGGAATCACAATCAACAGTTGTGATTTGCTTACAAATTGTTCTTTGACGATATTTGAAACAACATTATTATTTGTGAAAATGAGGATGAACAGGTTGTGATTTGCTTACAAATTGTTCTTTGACGATATTTGAAACAACAACTTGCAATCGGTGATTTGATAACCACATGTTGTGATTTGCTTACAAATTGTTCTTTGACGATATTTGAAACAACTTCCATCATCTCCATACGAAGTTATGACCAGTTGTGATTTGCTTACAAATTGTTCTTTGACGATATTTGAAACAACTATGCCCAGGCAATATCCCTGCACCAGTTGGTTGTGATTTGCTTACAAATTGTTCTTTGACGATATTTGAAACAACTACTATGCAAAGCATCATTAATCACCCATGGTTGTGATTTGCTTACAAATTGTTCTTTGACGATATTTGAAACAACTTGCTCCCCCGGCATCATACTTATCGTTTAGTTGTGATTTGCTTACAAATTGTTCTTTGACGATATTTGAAACAACCTAAAAACTTCGTGAATCCAAACGTCCTGTTGTGATTTGCTTACAAATTGTTCTTTGACGATATTTGAAACAACGAACAGGAATGAAGTTACTATAGGCTATACGTTGTGATTTGCTTACAAATTGTTCTTTGACGATATTTGAAACAACTCACTACTAAGCAGGGCTGTACCGGAATATGTTGTGATTTGCTTACAAATTGTTCTTTGACGATATTTGAAACAACCATAAATTTGATGTTGCCGGAGTTAAGGTTGTTGTGATTTGCTTACAAATTGTTCTTTGACGATATTTGAAACAACCCTTAACGGTTTGTTTGAATTCCCTGAAAGTTGTGATTTGCTTACAAATTGTTCTTTGACGATATTTGAAACAACTCATATCACTGCCGGAATTGTACTGTGCAAGTTGTGATTTGCTTACAAATTGTTCTTTGACGATATTTGAAACAACTGAACCGGCACAGACCTTAATAGCGCAAATGTTGTGATTTGCTTACAAATTGTTCTTTGACGATATTTGAAACAACATGATAAGAAGGCATGATACTAGGCCAGTGTTGTGATTTGCTTACAAATTGTTCTTTGACGATATTTGAAACAACCGCCCTTTTCCACACTGTTGATTTGCCAAAGTTGTGATTTGCTTACAAATTGTTCTTTGACGATATTTGAAACAACGCTGACATGGGAACAAAGTCTGTCCAGGTAGTTGTGATTTGCTTACAAATTGTTCTTTGACGATATTTGAAACAACAGCCAGAATCCCACTCTCATAGAGCAGCTGGTTGTGATTTGCTTACAAATTGTTCTTTGACGATATTTGAAACAACATCCGCCGGTGAGCTTGCTGTAGCTATAAGGTTGTGATTTGCTTACAAATTGTTCTTTGACGATATTTGAAACAACTTAGTTCCAGTATCGTCTATATAAACAACACGCTTAGCGGGATTACCCGCGAAAAAAAATCGTCTAAGAATTTAACCGGTCTTAACGTATCAGGCCGGTTTTTTATTGCTGAATCTGGTGTAAGGGGTCAAAACAGCTCAAGCTGCTGGGGCGGGGCTTTTACCGGCTCCTTCTTCTTTCCATAAAATATTTCAATTTCGCCAAATTGTTTGTCGGTAATGCGAAGAATACCTACATGCCCCTTAGGAGGAAGCACAGATTTTACCCGTTTTACATGAACTTCGCTGTTTTCACGGCTCATACTGTGCCTCACGTAAATAGAAAACTGGAACATATCGAAGCCATCCTTCATGATAGACTTTCGGAAGCGGGCATAGTTCTTTCTATCCCGCTTTGTATCGGTCGGAAGATCAAAAAATACAAGTACCCACATTATTCTGTATTCGTCTAATTTCTGCATAAGATATTCTTCTGAATTAAATAAATTCAGGATATGAAATCTTTTTTGATTTGCCTTCGAAGCACTTTGCAAGCGAGGATGTTGTTCGCTGCATTCCCACCATTAAAGGGCTTTTTTCTTTATTTATTAAAATGTCCGAGGCTGCGATTTCCAGCAAGCGTTTTTTCGTTGCCAGCGTCAGTTCTGCGGACTCGTTTCCATTATCCGTAATTTCGCATACTATCTTATCAACAAATGGCCTGTACGGCTCCATAATATCATCTGCAAGGCAGTAGGCATTATATTTATTCCTGTGATGGATACCCAGAGTAGGAAGCAGTCCACTTGCCGTCAAAGCCCTCGCGGTAATTGCCCTTAGTACAGCATAACCATAATTGAGCAGGTTGTTTGGCTGCGGGCCTGTTCTTGACCTGTAGAACTCAAGGTTATCAGGGAATATAGTCTTCCAGTAAAACGCTGCTGCTCTTGCTTCATGGTTGCCAATGTCACCGGATCTAACATCCTTCACCCATTTAAGCATGTTATCAACAGGCACATGTTTTTGCTCCAGCAGCTTGGCCTGGTTTTGGATCTTAGCCTGCACAGTTTGCTGCCAAAGCTGCTTTTTCAGCGGAAGCGGGGCTGTTATCTGCGCCCTAAATTTTTCAGACTGTAATGTGTGTCCTTCAAGGTTCAGTAACATTCCGGCAGGGTGATGAGTTTTATTGCAGAGCACCACTGCTACGTTATTTTCCAGAAGCTCTGAAAGCAGGTACTGCGATAGAACTACCGCATAATGGTCAACAATAATGACCCCGATATCTTCAATTGGAATAGTTTTATTGAGATCCTTACGGGAGTCATATCTTGTATCGGGTGCGTCATAATCAACAAAATTTATTTCCATCTGCTCCGGCCTAAGATCAATAACTAACTGCCCCTGTTTGCAAGTTAGATATGCGGGTGACCCTAAATAGAGAGTTTTCTTAATCAACTTTCAATATTTTACCTGTTGTTGTGATTTTAACTTTAACAGCTCTAAAAGTATTATACGTCCACCTTATAACAACAGGCTTTTTGTCTTTATTGGCTTTAATGTTGCTATAGTTGTGCAATCCGAATGTTAAATTGCCATTTACATCAAACTTTATCAATCTGTACAGTCTGCCTGCAAGTTCAGAATTACTGCTCCAATTGATTTCGTCCGGATGGTTTTCATATACAATGACAAGATCATTTTGAGCGATTGTCAGCAATAATTTTCTATTAGCAGCTGATTGTTTTACTAAATTTGTATTTCCCAGTTTTCGTTTAGCCGCTTCGAAAAATGTTACAGTTTCATAGGTCCTCTTTGATGTTACTGTGTCTTCATAAATAGCGAAACAGTAGTTATTACCGGATGAAACATACAATTTTGGATTCTCTTTTGGTCTTAACTGTATCATGTTTTCCGCCGGGTCAATCATACGTACACTGACTATAGGTATTTTTTTCTTTCCGTCTTTGCTTGTAAGATAAACCGGCAGTTTCAGCGCTTCCTTAATTTTTTTTTCGCCGCCATTTGCTTCTACATGTTGTATGATCCGCTCTCTTACCGCTTTATCTACTATTTTTGCTATTTGTTTATAAGTAGTTAAATCGGCAATTTTCTTTCTAATTACAAAAACAGGCTTCCGGGTTTCAGGGTGCAGTATTCGTCCATAAAGTGTGTCTTCATGCAAAGGTCCGCGTATGGTATGTGATTTTTGTTCAACTTGTGCCTTGGAATGGATGTATTTATTTTTCTTAATTGATACTAACCTCTTCTTATTTCTATGAGAAACGAGGATTTCATTTATTCTGATGGCCGCCTCATCTTTGAAACTTTCATAAGGTACAGCAAATCGTTCTGCCTTAAGCCTTCCCATAAAATCAAAATGGCTGGCGGTACTTAGTAATCGTATTGTATCATAACTTGTATTTGCAATAACTAACGCGTCTATTGCATGATGCCTGTGGTCATCCCTGCTTTTTTCGTTTTCACCGTCCGGATTCAGTATCTTGTTCAGTTCCCATAGACGCCTCAAAACACCAGTTACCTGCCCATTAGTAATATGGACATCTCTGCAAACAGTTTTTAGTTTTTTTCTTGCTTCCCGTGCAATATACGCATTGTTTGTTAACTGGCTGTTTAAGAAATCGTCGGGGACCATTTCCATCAGAAACCGTTCCTGTTTCGCATCGGAAAAGTTCTTTACTCTCTGGAAAAATTCACTGGCTTTATCCGGCCTGGCTTTAAACCAAACTGCCTTCAATTCTTTCCCAACTATGCCATTAAATTCTCTTTCGCATAGTGTTTTATTCAAAAAAGAATCGTCCATACTTTTGCTGTATGGAATAATATGTTCTATCTCAATATCAGGGCTGAATAATTTATTCAAACTTATTACATTCCCGGTGTAAGGTGATATTCTGCCGCATTCCAAATATAGCTGGTATTTTACACTATCTGTTGTTTTAGAGTTTTTAGCAAACTGCCTGAATTCCTCAACATCTATTGTATCTTCAATTCTTTTAAGATCCTTTTCGCTGAATTGCAATTCCAGCCAAAGCTCGAACTTCAATATATCATTCCTGCTGACACTATTCAGCATAAGCCTGTCTTTCAGGAATTCAATGTAAACATCGCGCCTTGCTCTTTTTTCATCTTGGGTTCTTTTCAATTTTTCCCGTACATTTTTAGGCTTCTTCATCTCACGTGCTAGTTCCACTCTTATTTTATCGGGCTTGCCGTGTTCGGCAATAACTGCATTAACAAGTCTATAAGTTTCGCTCAGGGCCTGCTGTACCAGCGGATTTCGTAATTCATCATTTCTTTTTCTTTCAATTCTATCGTTGAGTATTCTATCCTTACTGTCGGTTTCTTCATTGTATGAATGATGATACCCTGCAAGCTCACAAGCTTTTGCATAGTCGTTGCCAGATTTCAAATATGGCAATATGTTGTTGATAGCTTTCACGCTTATGTTAGAATAATCGGGTTCCAGGTCTATCTCCACATAGCTATCCGCTTGTTCTCTTGTTAATTGTAGTTTCTCTAATGCATAATTGTGCAGCCACTCTTCGTCATTTGCAAAAAATAAAGTATGCCAAAGTATGTATTTTAAGTTTGCTCCCAGTGTGCAAAAGTACTCCTCCCCTAGTGCTTTGCTCAGTTTAAAGTTAGTCGTATTGCCTGTTATTTTTTCAGGCATTTCATTGAACACAGTTTGTTTCCCTTTGGGAAAACCAAGCAGTCTTTTTATTTTTTCTTGTGTAATATCTTTATTTCTGTTTAAATACTCAAAAAGTATCTGCTTTTCTTCAGGGCTTAAAAGGGTTCTGGTCTTATCATCATACGAAACTCTTAAATTACTTATTGTCTGCCATATCCTGAATTCCTGAAACGGGTAAGAACTTTTTGGCGCCACTCTCTTATTTGGCTCAAATCTACATTTGCCAACCAAGTGTTTTTGTGATTTGAGAGGCCTCTGGTAGAATATACAGTTGTCTTTCAGCTTCTTTTTATTCTCATTAGTCAAAACCTCCGGATAATATTGTTTTTGTTTATCCCAAAGCAAATCAAACTCATTTTCATACAGCTTCCTATAAACAAACCTTGTCCTGATCTTTTCAATTGGTTCATAAGGATTATGCCAATTTTCAACATCCTTATTCATCTCAAACAAACTATAGAAATATTCACCAATAGTTCTGCATTTACTATCGGTCACTTTCTGTGCCAGCTCATTCATCTTTATCTTCATCTCGCTCTTCTCTTTCTTCGCTTCTTCCGTTCTTGCGTCTTTCTTATTACTCTTGAATCCCCGCCTCTGGTTTAGCAGTAACAATATCCTGCCAAGTTCCTTTAAAGATATTTTTTGATCGAGTCCAAGTTTACGCAACCCGTATAGTTTCACAGGTGCAATAGTTAATATATCTGCTTCAGTAGGCATCATACCAAGATCCAACAGGCATTTCTTAAGCTGTTTTCTTCTCAATTTATACCTGTCATAAAGTCGTCTAATACCCCTTGAAGTTCTTCGGGCCGAATTCTTCGACACTTCGGAACCAGTTTTTGCATAATCATCTTCTTTTACTCCAACAGGAAAAATCCTTACACCAATATCTTTAATTTTTTTGCCATCTTCCATAAGGCACCAGCCAACGGAATTTGTACCTATATCCAAGCCAAGTGTCGTACTCATATTTTACCCCTTTAATATATTTTGATTTGTTAATTATTTCTCTATATTTGTATTGTAAGCTTATCACAATAAAGATGATTCTACAGGCGTTAAGCCTTGCCTCCGGTTCTTCCAGAGGCATTTTTTTTGACAAAAAAAGGGCGAGCCGATAATTTCCTATCATTAAAAAATGGAAGAAATTAACGGAACACCCTATCTAGCATCCAAATTTCCTTATAAATATTTACTAAATCAAGGTTAAACTCTTGCAATTAATCATTTTGCAGCGATCTAAGAAGTACGGAATTTTTATTTCGTGCCATTCGTTAAATTCGCGGCTGGCTTTTGCTGTTTTCCAAAGCTACTCGTTCCACGAAATGAGACGGTGCAGGTTAATAGCTTTTTGAAGGCAATTGCATTGTCAAACAATCGCCCTCATGGATTCGCGGCACGAGGAATATCGCTCAACTTCATACTGCACACTATATGCTCTATACACTCTATTCACTCAACACACTCTACTCACTCAACTCACTCTACACACTCAACCCACATCTACCCCCCTGTGTTAACAATAATTTACTGATTTAATCCCAATTATTGATTAATTTCGTATAATATAGAGCAAAAAGGAACTAAAACCCGCGGGCCGGTATTTTAAACTATACATACTATAAATTGCGGAAGCTTAATAAACTCAATACTTAATGCCCAATCGTTTCCTGAAATTACTGATGCTGCTTGCCCTCCTGCCCTATTTTGTTTATTCACAATCCGGCGGGGTTATCAATGGCAAGGTTACCCGTCCGGATAGCTCGCCTATTGAAGGCGCGGTTATCGTACTTACCTCCGAGGGTGAAAGAGAATCCGGCACCGAAACCGATAGCTCTGGTTTTTACTCTATTTCCGGACTCGCGCCCGGTAAGTACAGCCTGAAGGCTGAAATGGTTGGCCTCAAATCCGCCGAACGGAAGAACCTATTCATTTATGCCGGCGATACTCTCACCGAAGATATAATAATGGATGATGAAAGTTACTCCACCGAAGATATCGATGTAGTGTCAGACCGTTTCCGGCAGGCGCAAAACGATATGCGCACAAGCCTGCTGAATCTCTCACCCAAAACCACACGCGTAATACCCGGAGTAGGCGAGGATGTTTTGCGCTCGCTGCAAACACTGCCCGGCGTAAGCGCGCCAAATGATTTTTCAAGCCAGCTTGTAATTCGCGGCAGCGGCCCGGATCAGAACCTGATCATCATGGATAACATCGAGATATTCAATCCATACAGGCTCTACGGCGTGTTCAGTATGTTCAATCCCGAAACGCTTGATGATATCAATCTCATCACGGGCGGCTTTCCGTCAAAGTACGGCGACCGTCTTTCCGCGGTGCTTGATGTATCCAACCGCGAAGGAAGCAAGACTAAATATATCACAGGACAAACCAATATCAATATCGCGAACGCGAACCTTGTGTTCAGCGGCATGCTGCCATTTAAAAATGTACCCGGCTCGTGGATAGTATCTACCCGCCGGAGCTATTACGATCTCATCCTCGCGCCGTTCGCTAAGAACGCCGGACTTATTGATGAATCGGCTTCATTCCCTTCTTTCCAGGATGTGCAGGGCAAGATCACATTCGGACCGTTCAATGACCATAAGTTTGTGCTGAACGGAATTTACTCAAAGGATGCTGTAGATATTATTCCCGGCAGCTCGCGTGAGCTTGAAGACAGCGTTTCAGTGCGCGACCAGTCATCAAACGATGTGCTTGGCTTCGCGTGGCACTATGCGCCAAATAAAAAATTCCTAACCAAAACAACATTTTCCTGGTACAGGAATAAAGGCGATGCGCAGTTCGGCGGCGAGCTTTTGGATCCGGTGCTGGATAGGGAGACTTATTCGCCTGAAGTACGTGATAGCCTTCGCGCACTGGGATTATTTCTGGGCATTGGATTCGAATCGCAATATACCTTCCGCAAATATTCTGTGCAGAATAACACGATTTTCCTCAGCAAAAATCACCGTACCGAAATAGGAGCCGGGATTGATATCATGCGCACAGACCTTGCGTTTAAGCTCGATCTGGATGACCGCCTCGAAGCGATCGTTCAGAGCAATCCAAATTTTAACGCCATCTCCAGCGGTTCAATAGACGGGAAGGATTATTACCGAGCGAATATCTACGCACAGGATAGAACCAAGCTCTCGAAGAAATTTTACGCGCAGTATGGGCTAAGGTTCGAGTACTTCGCGATAAACAAGAAGGCGTACCTTTCGCCGCGGCTGAACTTATCATATGCGATAGATAAAGTCACAACGCTGCGCGCAGGGACCGGTGTGTATTACCAATCACCCGGCTACGAAAAGCTGATAGATGCGCAGGTATTTTACGACCTCACGGAAGAGAAAGCCTCCCGTCTCGATGCGGAGCGCTCTATACATTACATTCTCGGCGCAGAGCGCTGGCTAAGCAACGACATGATCGTACGATTCGAAACTTACTATAAGCAGTTCAGCAATCTGATAGTGCAGGAGAAATTGACGGGCTACAGGTATGAGTACTATCCATTGGACCCGAACAATACCGACCCAAATTACCTGCGGGATCCGGATAACTGGTACCGCAGCGATACAAAGCTGCCGTATGACTCGGTTACCGCAACACCGGTTAACGGCGCAAAGGGTTACGCGTACGGATTCGAGCTCTTCCTCGAAAAGAAAGCGGTTAACCCCAGCCAGAAGTTTTCGGGGTGGTTAAGCTACTCGCTTTCATTCGCCAAGCGCCAGCGTGACGGGCTCACAACTCCGTTCAGGTATGACCAGCGCCACAGCATTAATCTTGTGGCCAACTATAAAATCCTAAGCTGGCTCGAGCTCGGAGCGAGGTTTAACTTCGCGTCCAATTTCCCGGTCACTTTGCCAACAGGCATCAAGCCGAGGGTTGTGGGCGATTCACTTGCCGTGCTGCCCATATTAAACCTGGTGCAGTTCGATTTTGATTTCGGCGATGAGTCGAACCGCTTCGCAACAAAGAAACCGGATTACCACAGGCTCGATGTTCGCGCAACCGCATACACCAAATTCTGGAATGTGGATTGGGCTTTTTATCTCGATGTGGTTAATGTTTACAACAGGCAAAATATTGTTGGGTATGATTTCTACATTGATAACGACCTGAAGGTCAGGTTAAAGCCTATCGGGCAGTTCCCGATATTGCCTACGATCGGCGTTACTGCGCGCTTCTGAAACCGGAAGCCATTCGCGGCGATCTACTGCGCCGCAGCCGCAAGGCTTGAAATGTCCTCGTATTGGCGGTTAGGTTGTATCTTAAATAGGTTGTGTTTTTTTACATAATAATTTTATAATATTAAGCAAATTAACGGGAAATTAATGGTATTCAAAAAGCTATCCAGCCCTGTATTAAGTTTAAGGATTTTGCTTGCGGCTGCCGCTTTGTTTTTGGCCGGGCAAACAGGTTTTGCGCAGTTCGGGCAGAATAAGGTCCAGTACAAAGTATTCGACTGGAAGTACATTCAGTCCGAGCATTTTGATATTTACTTCAACCAGGGCGGCGAGTACATCGCGCGCTTCACAGCTGTTGCCGCCGAGAGCTCGCTTGTGAGCCTGCAGAATAATATCGGCTATGGCATCAAGAACAGGATACCGATACTCGTATTCAACTCGCATAACGAGTTCCAGCAGAACAACGCAATCGATGAATACATGTCCGAAGGTATTGGAGGCGTAACCGAGCTTTTTAAGAACAGGATACTTGTTCCGTTCGAAGGAGACTACGATAAGTTCCGCCATGTAATTCACCACGAGCTGCTTCACGCGTATATGAATGACATGTACTACGGCGGCTCAATACAGAATATCATCTCGCAGAATATCGCGCTGCAGTTCCCGGGCTGGTTCTCCGAAGGAATGGCGGAGTATCAATCGCTCGGCGGCAATGATAAGGCCAACGATATGTTCATCCGCGACGCCATAATTTATGATTACCTGCCGCCATTGGATTACATCCAGGGCTACATATCGTACCGCGGCGGGCAAAGTTTCTTCGCATGGCTTGCCGATGAATACGGCGCCGAAAAGATCGGCGACCTGATGGTGCAGATAAAAGCACTCGGCGATGTTGACGAAGGCTTCATGGATGTGTATAACCTCGATCTCGAAAAGCTTTCTGAAAAATGGCACAAGGCCATGAAACAAATGTACTGGCCCGATATAAACACTCGCCAGGAGCTTAACGATTTCGCAGTGCGGCTAACAGATTCACGCAAAGGCGACGGCTTCTACAACACCGCGCCGGCAATATCGCCCAAAGGCGATAAAGTTCTGTTCATATCAAACAGGGATGACTTTTTTGATGTACTGATAGCTGATGTTAAGACAGGAAAAGTTATAAAAACGCTTATCGACGGCAATCAAACCGCCGACTTCGAAGAGCTGCACCTGTTAACCCCCGGCCTGTGCTGGTCTCCCAACGGCAAAAAAGTTGCAATCTCCGCAAAGAGCGGAGCGAAGGATGTCATCTACATAATCGATGTGGAAGACGGTGATGAACAGGCGCTGCCTATTGAGTTTGATGGAATTTTCTCACTTGACTGGAATCCCAACAACGGCTCGCTCGTACTGCGCGGCGATAACTCAAAGCAAAGCGATATTCATATATACAACATTAAGACGAAAACGCTCACACACGTTACAAATGACCTCTTCACCGATACCGACCCTAAATGGTCTTCCGACGGAAAGAAAATCTACTTTTCGTCAGACAGGGGCGATTACACCGACCTCTCCGCAATTCCGTCAGATTTCACCATGACTGATTATGATTTCATGAACATGGATCTGTACGAGTATGACATTGACGCGAAAACTCTCAAACGCTTCACTGATGATAAACATGCCAATGAGTTCAGCGTTGTTACATCGCCGGACGGCAAAAAAACTTTATACATCTCCGACCGTAACGGTATTAATAATATCTGGCTGCGTGACCTCGAAACAGGCGCAGAGCGGCCTATTACAAATTCAATTGATCCCATAGGCCACCTTTCGCTTTCGGCCGATGGCAGGCGCGTAGCGTTCTCTTCGCTCAACAAGGGCGGATATGATATATTCTATCTCGAAAATCCGTTCGAGGTGGATATCAACATGACAGAGCTTCCCAATACCGTATTTGTCCAGCGGCAGATAGATGAACGCCGCAAGATCGCCGGGCTTGACTCTGCGGGTTTGACACTGCTGGATTCCATGAAGCGTGTTAACACTGATTCAATGCTTGCGGTGATCGACTCGATGCTCGTAAAAGATACAACCACGGCAGCAGTTACCGATTCACTCGGAAACCCGCTCTACGGAAACGATATTTCTCTGAACCTTAATCCTGATAAACGCGATTCAGTTAAGGACTCCCCTTCCGCAAGATTGAAGTTGAAGGAAAAAGACCGCACTAAGTTCCAGCTTAGCGATAACAGGAACATGGACGGAAGCTATAAGGTAAATGATTACAAAATAAAATTCTCGCCCGATCTCATCTACAGCAATGCCAACTACAGCAGCTTTTACGGAGTGCAGGGTATCGCGCAGATGGCGTTCAGCGATGTGCTTGGCAACCACCGCATCTATGTGGCAACAAGCCTCGTGCTTGACCTCAAGAACAGCGATTACGCGTTCGCGTATTATTACTTGCCCAAGCGTATCGATTACGGTATTTCGGCTTACCACTCGGCGCGCTTTTTGCTGATAGGCCCTAACTACTCACAGTCGCAGCTTTACAGGTACCGCACTTACGGCGCGGATCTCAGTATCTCGTACCCAATCAGCAAGTTCAACCGCATCGAGGGCGCAGTATCGTACAACAGGCTCTCTAAAGAGAACCTTGATAATCCGCTTGAGCCCACACAGAAGCTCGATTTCGTTATGCCGGTTTTGAGCTACGTGCACGATAACACGCTCTTCGGCTATACTGCGCCTATAAGAGGCACAAGGTATAACTTAACGCTTATGGGAACGCCGAAGATCGGCACCGGCGGCGTAAGCTTTATCAGCGCGATGGCCGATTACCGCACGTACATGTACCTTGCCGAAGATTACAACTTCGTGCTGCGCCTGAACGCGGGAGCAAGCTTCGGAAAGAACCCGCAGCGTTTCTACATCGGCGGCACAGAGAGCTGGATCAACTACGAGATACAGAACGATATTCTCCCAATTGAAGATATACAGGACTTCGCGTTTTCGAGCCCGGTAATGCCGCTGCGCGGTTACAACTATAACTACCGCTCCGGCTCAAAGTTCGCGCTGATGAATGCCGAGTTCCGCTTCCCGCTATTCCGCTACCTGATACTTGGGCTGCTCCCGTTCGGATTCCAGAACATACAGGGCGTGCTCTTCACAGATATCGGCACGGTGTGGAACAAGAACAAAGACCTGCAGCTGTTCCAGAAGACCAACGGCAGCCTTGCCACCAAGGATCTTCTCATCGGCATGGGCGTTGGAACGAGGCTATTCTTCCTCTACTTCCCGCTGAAGTTCGACGTGGCATGGCAGTACGATATGCAGCACTTCTCTAAACCGAAGTATTACATTTCGATCGGCGCTGATTTTTGAACTCGGCCTGCGCCAGCCTGCTGATTGCAGGCAAGCAGGATGAGTGAAATCCCGCTCGCGGGATTGATACATCTCCCCCTACTGCGCTCTTTGCAGTCCCGCACAACTTTATCATAGCGGGAGCAGGGGGAGCAAGAGGGGGTAGAATTTGCATCATCCCCGCTTGCCAAGCTCCGCATGGCGAAGGTCGCAGAACTGCCTCGGCAGTTGCAGGATTGGAACACAAAGCTCTCCCTTCTTGACTGCGCCAGCAGTTACTAAGGGGGAGTACGGCGGCTTGACTACCGGAGTGTAACGAAGGAATTAGCCGGGAGGATGTCAAGTAGCAGCACAGACATTCAGAAGAGCACATCATGACCTTTTTTGTTCTCGTTCCTAAGCTCCTGCTTGGGAACGCCGCCTTCACCCGAAGCTCTGCTTCGGTACCCCCCTTCCGCTTTTCCACCTCACACCTGACTTCCGCTTTCCTGACTTTCGATTTTTGGAAAGTTTGCCCGCCTGCCGAAACACAGCGCAGGAAGGAAAGTTGCTATTTGCTAATTGAACTTTGTCATTTGGATTTTGAAATTTGGCATTAAAACATATATTTGTAAATTATCCATTAATCAGCTTTTATGCCAAAGGCTACGCTCATAATATCGGTATTCCGCAAAAAAGAGGAGCTTGAGCTTATCTTTCGCGCTTTGATGCAGCAATCCTTCAAAGGGTTTGAGGTGATAGTTGCAGATGATGATTCAGGCAACGATATGCCCGCGCATGTTGAAGAGCTTAAGGGCAAATACGGGCTTGATGCGCGCACCGTTACACATAGCTTCACGGGCTTCGGGAAGAATATCATTCTGAACCGCGCTATTATGAGCGCACGCACGGATTACCTGGTATTTATAGATGGCGACTGTATCCTCCACCGCGCATTTATAGAAGGACACTTGCGCGCGCGTGATGCGAACACTGTTTTATGCGGAAGGCGGGTAATGCTGGGTGAAAAGCTTTCGGCAAGGTTAAAGGAGGATCCCTCGGTAATGGGGCGCGGCAGTATATCATATCTCAGCCTGCTGGGTGATATGTTCTCTAAGCCAAACCCGGGTTACCACAGTGAAGAAGGGATTTACATCAAGTCAAAGCTGCTGCGCGGAATTCGCGGCACAAAGATCACGCTTTCGGGATGTAACTTCTCGCTCGAAAAAAAGCTCATGGAAAAAATTAACGGGTTTGATGAGGATTATACGGGTCCGGGCATAGGCGAAGATTCAGACCTGGAGTTCAGGCTCCGGCTGGCAGGAGCTGAACTGCGCTCCGTGCGCAACCTGGCGGTATTGTATCATGTATATCATCCCCTCACAGTAGAAAACAACAGTAACTGGGAACACTTCCACGAAGTGGCGCAGAAATCCGGAACGTACTTCTGCAAGAACGGCCTTATAAAATCAGATGAAACAAACAGCAAACAAACACCTTCATAGCGAAACAGGTCTGCCGGCAATAAAAAAAGCATGCCGGCAAAAAAGATGCCGGCAAGCTCCGCTAAAATTCGATCTATCTGAAAGATCCTTACTTCACAAGAACCATCTTCATAGTCTTTGTAAACCCGCTGCCTTCAAGCCTGTAAAAATACACACCGCTTGCAAACTGCGAAGCGTTCCACTCGGCTTTATAAACCCCGGCATTAAGAGCGCCGTTCACAAGCACTGCGGTTTCCCTGCCAAGCATATCAAACACCGAAAGCTTAACATTGCCTGCTATAGGTACGTCAAACCTGATGGAAGTAACAGGGTTAAACGGATTAGGATAATTCTGCTCCAGTCTGAATCCCGCAGGCACTTCGCCGGAAATTGGCGTTATGCCGATTGGGTTATACATGCGCGTAAGGATCCAGTACATAACATTCGACCTGCTGGAGCCGTTATCGAATTTGTTGAGGTCATACCCGTAAAACTTCCAGAAGTTCAATGCGGTCTGCGGGTATGCAGTTGCCTGAATTCCAACATTGATGGTTGTCCAGTTCCACACGGTAGTGTTGGTGTTGGTGGAGTCAAAGCATGGTGTGAACTTCAGACCGTTAGGGCTGTAATCGTATATCTGCCGCGCAAAGTTTATGTTGTTCCAGAGCTGTTCGGTAACCGGGGTTACAGGTACGACCTGAATACCGGTAGCGTAATAATTCACCGCACCGAAGAATGTGGATGCATCAAGCCTTCCCTGGTAAAGATTGGTAACGGTTTTGAACTGATCTGTGTAAGTCGTAGGATAAACAGGGTTGGTTTGGTTAGCGTAATAATACTTGTTGATAGCGCGCGCTTCGGTGGAAAGCATAAGCGCTCCCTGGTTCATCATGTTGGATGCAACAGGAGCCGTGCCGCCCGTGTTCATGGCAAGCCCGAAGAGGTAGAGTCCGTACCATGCATTAGCCGCTTCGGAAGAGCTTTCCTGGTTCTTTCCGGAGCCGTAAGGAACGAGTCCGTTTGCCCACGAATTGCCGTCGAACCAATCCTTATATCTCTGCATTGCGAAGTAGCCGTCTCCCCTGCTGGGATTTGCGATTTCCCGGGCGAGATCTACCGTCCGGTTGAAATAATAATTGCTGTTAGCGGTAAAGTAACCGGGATTCTTCTTTGCAAGAACTGCGGCTGCATAAAGCAGGTAGCCGTAGTGGAAGTGATGATCGTTATAAAGCGCGCTGCCGAAATCTACGCCGTTGTTGACATTGAGCGAATCATGCGAGCGGCTGGAGATGATGCCACGGAACTTAGTATCGTAAAGCAGCGAATCCCTGATAGCAGGCGCAACATTTGGCAGAGCAGAGCTGTTGCCGTTGAGCCATTTGCCGAGATATATCTGGAGAGAATCCCGCATACCGGAAGCGAGTGGCAGCATAGCTGCATAGCGGGTTTGGTCACGGTCATAAAGCTCATCGGCAATGTTGATGATCCTCGCAAGCCTTGCAAGTGTTTTGCCGGAGCTATAGATATCGGTCCACTGGTACTGCCTGTTGAAGTAGATGTAATCAGCATTAACGTAATTCTTCAGGGTATCGCACCACTGAAGGGGCACATTTGTGAGACCGCCGGATCTTGGGCTCCACGTATAACCGGGGAGCTGCTCGGTCATGTTCCATGTTTTGGTTTTCATTTCGCTCATTGTTCCTTTAAGAACCTGGTACTTCAGTACATTCGATGTAGAGCCGCCGGGCAGAATATCAACGTGATGCGGCAGCGCCATCATCAGCAGCGAATCGCTGCCCAAAGAGCCTTCGTTATAGCGGGTGAAATTGAACGTTAAAGTCGAAGTGCCGCTGCCATTGGGAGTGCTTGCGCTGACATCCCCGCGTATCGGAACAAACTTTGCATACGCATCAAGCATTGCCTTGCGCGATGTAGTATCAGCGGCATTAGGATCGTTGGCATAAGTTAAGTTCGCAGCTCTTATGTAACCGGTGAACGGCGCGTTACCAATTAAGCCCAATGTCTGAGTTGCCGTGCTGAATTGCAAAGTGATTGGCTGTGAGCTGTATAACATCCATGTTGTTGATCTTGTTACACCGGGATTGCCTATTGCAGTCTGCACTTTGAAAGATGTTCCCGTAAATTGCTGGTTAGGCGCTGCGATAATATCATTTACTTTATAAACAGCAGGTGACGGAAAATATACTGCAGGTGTTACATTGTTATAGAACATTGTAACATAAGGCATACCTCTTACAATTGGAGCGTAATAGTAGTTATTTGTGTTAGTGGTATTATAGAATTTGACCGACACTGATATATCTGTATAGTCATTTCTGAGTATAGGTGTAAAGTTTGCCGCGTTGGTAGTGCCAAAGAAAAGGCTTGAGCCATTATCCCAGTCAACTGTCGGGAAGCTTCCGCCTGCAGTTGATACTGCATATGGCTTATAATTCACCCCGAGTAAAGCCCTATGATTTGGAAAATTTATGTATTGATAACCAAGCCCTACGTTGTACGGATATACCCAAGTGAAGTTATTACCAAGGCTGTCCGATAGATTAGGATAAGCCCCGCTATATAAAAAAAAGTGATTAAACCATGCATTAGTTGGATAAGGGGCAGTTAGGCTATCGATGACAAAGTTGCCCGCTGTGCTTACCTTGCTTACAACCTGCTGCCAGGTAGATTGCTGAGGACTTGTTGAAAATGGTGTACCGTAATTCCATTGTGAAAGGGTACTGCTTGCTGTAACAAAAAATAAAACAGGAATGAAGATGAACAATGAGGTAATTTTTTTCATATATAGCAGATTGTTAATAATTATATATTTGACGGGTAAAATTAAGGATATAAGTTGGTAATTACAATTAAGAATTGAGTTAAAATTACCACTATCTGGAATTCATGCCATTTTCCAACAAAATACTTATAGCAGTATTTGTTAAACGGTAACTGCACGTATTAATTCTGCTCAATATACAAATACATATACCCTGTTGTATTTTCATAATCCGCCTGGATACTGTAGTCAGCTCCATTCCCATTTGCATATAGAAATGATGAACTTGGCGGATCCCACCATGATGCACCCGGAATTCTCAATGGTATTCCGCTTCTGAGAACTGGTGAAGCCCATTCGAGCTTTGTTTCATCAACAAACTCCATGAATTCCTGTTCGCTGACTTTGGCTTTCAAGTAATAGCGGTATTCTTCATCCGGCAATGATTGTATATACTCAGTTTTTTCATTTATTTCATTTGCAGAACAAGGAAGATAATCAGAATATGAGATCTCACGCGGGACAAAAATTGACGCAACAAATAAGTATATTATGTAGATAAATGCAAATATTGACAAAGAGGATATTACAAAAACTTTCAGGAATAAAAATGTGTGTTTTGTCATCGTCTTATTCATTGTATTTTTTTGTTAGAAATTAATGGTTGATTGGAATTCCATCAGCAGTATACACCGGCTTTGATCTTTTCCTCCCGCATGATGTATATATTCTTGTATTGAGGCCTTTGCTTAACTCTAGTTCTATATACGGCAATGGATTGATCTTCTCTTTCCCAATGAACTCATAGCCAACCTTCTCTATTTTTTTCATCATTCCAATTCTTTTGATTTCGCCCATAGTATCTTGATACTCGTAGTAGTAGATAAAACTTGGGTCAGGATAAGCAAATTTTGCCGGATGATAATCAGCAAAAAGAGAGGGATACTTGGTTTTCAGCTTCACCATGTCTATTGCAGCAAAAGCCGGCTTGTTTTGACGAGTGGCAACATCCGATGAAAAATTCAGCGCGTAAACTAGACATAAAATACTTACCAGCATTATATTTTGGATTTAGTTTTCTGATTTACTTTTTGAATTACATCTACAAAAGTCTGATTGTTCCCGATTTCAATTCCTGCTTCTTTCCAGGTAATCCTCCAGATATTTTTCATAACTGAACCTACCTGATTTCAACAGTTTCGAAACTTCATCAAGCCATACACTAGCCCTTGACTGTCGGTTATGAATCTTGCTAACTAAAAGCTGCTCATCTTCAATACCTGTTGTGCTGATATCTGTGATTATATTGTACAAAGTATAAAATGTATCGCCCAATTCCTCTTTATATTCAGCTGAAAGTTTACTAATACAGGCATTCAGATTTTCTATATATCTAAGCTGCTTCTCGTTTTTAGGTTCATAATCATGGCTTATGCGAAGGTATTTGTACAGCATCGGGAATGTATAGTTGAAATCGAATTCAGCATCCATTAAGATGTCAAGGCTGCTCTTAAATTTCTTTAGAATTTCTTCCAACCCCTTTTCGAGAATTTGAAAATCTATCTTATCTCTGCTACCTTTTACATGATTGATGCTGAATTTTATTGAATCCTCATTGAAAATCATGCCGTTCTCGCAAATCCATCTGCATACTCCCAACCTGAAATAGAGCTTGTATAGTTTATTGTAGCTGTTTGTCACTCTAACAAAGGGCATATACTCATCTTTTTTGTGCTTAAATTTCTTATCCGTGCAGATCAAGTCCATATGGCAATATGATAATGTATCCGGTCTTACTATATTGAAGAGTTCCACTTTGTCTTCTTTACCCAATTTAAAAAGAAGCCTAAGACATTCATCGCCATAATTGTACGCCTCTTCATTTTTTACAATTTCATAATCATTACTAACAACGGAAATAGGCTGATTATTATTTGCGTTGATCAATGCTTTTTTACCGGGAATTCTGATAAATTTATCGGAGTTGGCTGCCTTTGTGAATATATCCTGTTCCATCACAGCGAAAAATAATTCCTGTAGATTTGTATTTCTCTCTTTAGTTTTCATTTAGTAACTTCTTCCCTTCTGATAATTTTGCATAAAACATTTCACGAAGCCTTGAGTGAACCTCTCCAAGCGCATTCACTACCTTCTCAGCCCAATCAAGATAATCTTTCCTTCTTTGCAGCTCCCACCAGGTAGGAGGATTATGAATCACATCAGTTATGTTGCATATTTTATCGCAGATCTTTATATGCTTTGCTCCAAAGCTTTTATGCGGTGCATTCTGTATTTGAAGCAATTTCCTCATTTTTTTATCTAATGTTTTATCATCTGTCATTTCCCAAACGTATTCAGTTACTTTTTCTCCAAATTCCTGAAGCAATTCTTCCTTCGTTGTTTCTGTGTCTTCAATTGTATCGTGCAGGATTGCTCCCAAGATGATATCAATATCATGGATCCCGCCCTCTTCTATCAGCAACTGCGCTACTTTTATAGGGTGATTGATATATGGAGCTGAGTCAGCGCCTTTTCTTAATTGGTATCTATGTTTATTGGCAGCAAAATCAAGTGCCTCAAAAATTCGTTTAAGATCGGTTTCATTAAAGGTCATATCTTCCTCCATTTTCTTTCTTTGTTCAAAATAAATATAATAAAATAAAGTGATTGTAGTGTATCATTCAATGATACTTAACTAAAATGAGTATTTGTACTTATTGAGATCATAAAAAAGTCTTGATATTTTTGGTTAAACTCAATAAAAGGATGCACGTAAAATTACTAATACTGAATCTCTACATTGCTTTGGCATGTTTACCATCCATTTCTCCATGTGCAGAAAGCGCAATTCACTTCTACCCGAACGCTAAAGGACAATTTGATATCCTTGTAAAGAAATATGGGCCTATTAACATCTGCTTATTCGGATTAAAAGGAGAACGTGCAGCCTCATTGAAGGGATTTAGACTGCAACATTGACCAACTCCATCGGCTTCCTTAAATCAGAAAGTTCAATGTGCACATATCCCATAGTGGTCTGTATGTCAGAATGTCCCGCAAGTTCTTTTACAAAATTGATTGGCGCACCTGCTTTAATCAGGTTAGTAATAAACGTATGCCTCAAACAATGAAAGTGAAATTTCTCAGGTAATCCGGCAGCCCTGTGGTATTTCTTGAACTTCTGTGAAACAAAATCCCTGTTCAGCCTGAATGGTCCTTTAAAGCTAAATAGGTATCTATCACCTGACTTGCCTTTTAAGGGCATTACAATGCGCTCTGCGCCTTCTGAAAAGGGTATTACCCTAATCTTACCTGTCTTTGTTTTGAAATCGGCCTTATTCCTTATAATAAAGTATCTTTCTTCATAATTTATATCTTTGATCTGAATATTCAGTATTTCGGAAAGACGGCAGCCTGTGTTTAATCCGAAAAGCGCTATTCTGCCTATTAAGGGATCTGTTATTGCGCCAAACAACTTTTCGAGGTCTGTTTGCGAGAATGAGAGCTTTTCCTTTTCAGGAAGCTTGAACTGTTTAATCTCTGCTGCAGGATTTTTTGTTATAAAACCACTTCTGACGGCAAAGTTTAGTATTGCTTTAATTGTCCTGATCTCCATATTTGCAGAAGTTTTGCTCACTGTTTCTGCCCTGTGGTTTTTAAACCTCTCTAGCTCAAGATATGAAATACTCTCAATTGTTTTATTGCCGAGGAATTTTATAAGGTTATTTATCGCTTTTTTATAAAGATCAAAGGTAGAATTAGCCATATTGTTTTTGGCATATTCCAATACTTCTTTTTGAAGATTTTCTAAGTTTGAAATTTTGTATTCTGTAATAGGGTTTTTGGGGATAAAATCGGGACCGAAATTATTTCTGAATTTTATGGCATCCCGAAGAGTTGTTTTTCCGGTTGTGACCTTGGTTCTTTTTCCTGTATTTGGGTTCACGAAATACAGGTCATAGATACCCTTGTAACCTTTGGATAGATACATTAGATTTTCCTTTTCTAATGTCATTATCATTTTCGGCGGCACTGTTAGTCACTAAACATGTCACTAAAAGCAGATTGAAGGGAGAAAAAGTGGCTAAATTCTGTCGGGATAGTCCCGCTTCGACGGGACGACCTCCGGTCGCTATGCAAATTCTGTCGGGATAGTCCCGCTTTGGCGGGACGACCTCCGGTCGCTATGCAAATTCTGTCGGGATAGTCCCGCTTCGGCGGGACGACCTCCGGTCGCTATGCAAATTCTGTCGGGATAGTCCCGCTTTGGCGGGACGACCTCCGGTCGCTATGCAAATTCTGTCGGGATAGCAGGATTCGAACCTGCGACCTCCTGCTCCCAAAGCAGGCGCGATAACCGGACTACGCTATATCCCGAAATTATGAACTTTTGGGCAAAAAAACTGTGGACAGGGCCGGAATCGAACCGGCGACACACGGCTTTTCAGGCCGTTGCTCTACCTACTGAGCTACCTGTCCAGATGAAAAACTGGGGTTTTGAATCTTCGTACTTTGCGACACATCCCGCTTGCGGGATTGCTCTACCTACTGAGCTACCTGTCCAGATGAAA
>JAYRXC010000048.1:0-31870 GCA_041917655.1 Ignavibacteria bacterium
CCTCCCTCTCCTGAGAGGAGAGGGAGGGTAATCCATACAGGATTAATTGTTATCTGCATTTTTGCTGCCCCGACAGTTTTATAGCTCCCCTCCTTTGAAAACTGCATAAGCAGTTTAAGGATGGGAAAACATCTGTTGACGGGAGTCAACTGATGTAGGGGTGGTTTCAAGTTGAATGCGGATTGCGGATTTCTGATTGCGGATTTAGATCATTTAGGTTAGGGTGGTTTGGTTATGCTCAGGAATGCATCTTGAAGCTTGACCGATTGCTAATATCATGTTCAATTCAAATTCCTTTCATTCATTGCAAATATTGCGGAGATGCATTCCCTACAGGTTGATAATACAGTATACACGTTAACTCTGTAAATTTGTATTATATATGGTTTATTTTTATTAACTTAGTGCAAATCAAATTCGGTTATACGAAATGGTTAAAACAGTATTTACGATCCTTGTATTAGTGCTGACCCTGCAGGTAAATGCTCAGATCATTCGCAGCTGGGGTATTAAGACAGGAGTAACTTCCACAGGTTATTCCGAGTGGGACCCCGCAGATTCAACCCTTAAAAAACTCTATACAAATAAACCAACCAGAAGAGTGCTCTTCAGCATAGGCATGGTGGCCGAAGGGCTGACCACAAAACACTTGAGCACTGTTTTGGAGATGTCTTACAATCCCAAGAGTGTTTCATTCAGTTACCCGACCCGTAACGGCAGCGGAGAAGTTACCGGGGAAGAATACATCGATAACAGGATCGGGTACCTTTCGGTAATGCTTTGCGAAAAGGCAAGGATCAAATGGAATCAAATGAACATCTATGTTTTTGCCGGCCCCAGGCTGGACCTGCAGATAAACGAAAATGTGGATATTGATTTCGCAGACACATATAAGAAATTTGACGCGACAATATTTGGCTTATCAGCCGGCGGTGGTTTGGAGTTTGCCTCCAGAAGATTCAAAGTTGTTATGGAGTTTCAGTATGAACCGGATATTTCATATACACTGAATAATTCTTACGGCAAAGTCAAAAAGAATACATGGCTTGCCAGAATAGGAGTGAGTTTTAATGCGAAGAAATAGTGCACTCTATCTGTTTCTGCCGCCTGTCGCAGCTGTGGCGGCTATGTTATTTTCTTCATGCTGGTTTCTTGATCCGGCGAGTGAGCTCTACCGCATTAAGATCGACAGCTTTTTCGTGCCGAACGCTGTGGTAAGCGGTAATCCGGTTACAATAAAGCTTTGGGGCAGGATAGGTGATGATACCTGCCACTCATTTTCACATTTCCAGGCGGCGCAGGATTCGCTTGGGCTTGAGCTTGCCGTTTGGGGATTTTTTAATCCGGCTTACAGGAAATTCTGTCCGGATGCAGACGTGCAGCTTGCCGGCAAAGAATACACTGTTATCCCCTACAGGCGCGGCACTTTTACAGTTACTATAAGACAACCGGATGGCAGTGTATGGAAAAAGTTTATCGAAGTGAATTAACTGCGTAACTGGCTGCTAATGCCCCGGGGTGAATTGATCTTATTCAGGAATGCATCTTGAAGCTTCACCGAATTTCCAAATCACATTCAATCCAAATTCACTTCATTCATTGCAAAAATAGCTGAGATACATTCTCTACATGGTTACACTCACACCTTATTCCCAAACTCCAGTTTGGTAATGCTAGATCAGAGCATCAGCCCCGAATTTCGGGGCTTTTTTATTTTATATAAACCCTATATTTGCAGATAAATTATATTCTGCAAAATGAACTTCTCGTATATTGATCTGATAATTGTGGTACTGTACCTGGGCGGCATAACAGCATATGGTATCATAAAAGGCGGCAAGCAGAAATCTGCCCGCGACTATTTTGTGAGCGATAAGGCTATTCCATGGTGGGCAGTTTGTTTTGCTATAGTTGCAACAGAAACCAGTGCGCTTACTTTCATCAGCGTTCCGGGTGTTGCATATGTTGGCAATCTAAACTTTCTGCAGATTGCAATTGGTTATATTCTCGGCAGAATAGTTGTAAGCTGGTTTATGCTCCCCAAGTATTACGAAGGCGAGCTGCTGACCGCTTACGCGTATCTCGGCAAAAGATTCGGCGCAAAAACAAAAAATACGGCGTCAACAGTTTTTATGGTTACACGTGTGTTTGCCGATGGGGTCAGGCTTTACGCGACCGCAATTCCGCTTGCTCTGCTGCTCAAAGGCTGGAATGTATTCCCTGCGGCCCCTGACTGGCAGATATATACTTATTCAATAATAATCATAGCGGTTATCACGCTTGCTTATACTTATTTAGGCGGAGTAAGGGCAGTTATATGGACTGACGTGATACAGATGTTCATTTATATTGGCGGCGGATTGCTGGCCGTTTATGTGCTTAGCGGCAAAATGACAATGGGTTTCAGTGAAGCTATCACTCAGCTTGGCGCCCAGGGTAAGCTGAACTTTTTTGATCTTTCGTTTGATTTTTCTAAACCCTATACACTGCTGGCAAGCGTCCTCGGAGGCGGATTCCTTTCTATGGCTTCGCACGGAACTGACCAGCTTATTGTACAAAGATTGTTAACAACCGATTCGTTAAGATCATCACAAAAGGCGCTCATTACAAGCGGGTTCATTGTATTTCTGCAATTCGCCCTTTTCCTTTTTGTTGGTTCATTACTGTTCATCTTCTTCAACGGCGAAACAATGAAATCTGACGAGGTATTCCCGAAATTCATAATTAACTATATGCCAAGCGGGATATCGGGTATCATAATTGCGGGATTGTTGGCGGCGGCTATGTCAACGCTTTCGGGTTCCATCTCTGCGCTTTCATCAACACTGGTGGAAGATATTTATAAACCTTATTTCGGCAAAGGCAAGACGGATGTTCAGCTGCTTAAAGTCTCAAAAGTTATAGCGCTTATTTGGTGCGGAGTGCTGATACTCTCGGCTTTCCTTTTTATGAATTCATCGCAGGCTGTTGTTGTGCTTGGCCTATCCATTGCATCATTTACATACGGCGGATTGCTGGGTACATTCCTGCTAGGCGTATTTTTCAAACGCATCAGCCAGGTTCCTGCCATTGCTGGGTTTTTGTGCGGAATAACCGGGATGATATTTATAATATACTTCACAAAGATCGCATGGACTTGGTACACAATAATCGGTGTTCTGATCACTATTTCGGTAGCAGGTTTGGTTTCTCTGTTTATTAAACACGAGCCGGCTCAATCCGCTTAAACATCTTCTAAAATTTCCGGTTTTCACAGGAGCAGACATTTCTTGTCTGCTTTTCTTTTATTGGGGTTTGCATATAAAAGTAAATCTCCCATAATTAATTTATTATCAATAACTTACTTGATACTCAATTAGTGCATTGTTTTCGCTGCAATAGTAGTATATTTTTGTCGTACCTTAAATATACGACAGATGAAGCCCAATGAGATCATAGAGAGATTCAAAGAGATAGGATTCAAGGAATACGAAGCTAAGATATTTCTTGTGCTGCTGAAGGGCATTGCCATGAGTGCATCGGAGATAGCAAAAGAAGCCGGGCTTATCAGGACTTCAATTTATGATTCACTTAAAACTTTTGTTGAAAAGGGTTACTGCAATGAGATCGAAACAGCATCGATACTCAAATACCGGATAATCGATCCCCAGGTAATCATAGATAAAGTTGAAAAAGAGTTTAACGAGCTTAACACAAAAAAAATATCATCCCTTAAGAGTACTTTCCAGGATGCAGCAGCGCTTACAGGCTACGGTAAGAACGAGGACCAGCAAAAAGAGGATAACATTGAGCTTATCCGCGGATTCAACAAGCACAGGGTGGTAAAGTACACCGAGCTTGTAAACAGCGCGAAGAAGGAGATACTTGGCATGAACAGGCTCCGAGGCATAGTTACTGATGAGCTGCAAAGCTCAGCAAGCGAGCTGATAAAAAACGGCGGCGCTGTGAGATACATTTATAAGATCAGTCTTGACTTCAAGATAAAAAAAGAGGGGAAGCTTCTTCCGGCAAAAAAAGAAGACCTGGTCAGGATCTGCAGGGAGTTTGAATCGCTTGGCGAAGAAGTTCGCCTGACTGATATGAATATTCCTAACGCCGCAATTTTCGACGGGGAGTCGGTTTATATAAACGTAACCAGCACTAACCTCAACGCAAAGAACAAACAATCAGATATTATAATCAAAAGATCAGACTTTGTAGAAAATATGCGTGAGATGTTCAGTTACTACTGGAACAATTCTATTTCAATAGATGAGTACGAATCACAAAACAGGAAAGAAGATCAACCTTAACCATCAATCAATAATATGAAAACTACAGCAATTGCTATCTGCTTATTTCTTATTTCAGTATATGGCTCATACAGCCAGTGGATTTGGCAAAACCCGCTTCCTCAGGGAAGCACCCTTAACGATATTCAGTTTCCCAACAGCAATACCGGTTATGCCGGCGGCTCACAGGGGCGTCTGTTAAAAACAACGAACTCAGGGGTAAATTGGAGCCTGATATACACAGGATACCCCGCCGATATAAACGCGCTATATTTCTTTGATGCTAACACAGGGTTTATCTGTTCAGGCGGTGAATTGTTAAAAACCCTGAACGGCGGGAGCAGCTGGCAGCTTACCTATACATTCCCCGAAGCCGGAAATACAGCACTTGACCTGATCTTTCTTGACGCAAACACAGGATTTGCTACATTGGTAAACGGGAAGATCATGAAAACCACAAATGGCGGCGTATCGTGGGCAGGCTCAGGTTTGCCGTACGATATGTATACAATTTCTTTTGCGAACAGCAATACCGGTGTTGCTGCGGGTGACTGGGGTACGGTTATGAGAACAACAAACGGCGGCAGCTCATGGGAATACCAGCAGGTGGGCGGCAACATTCCCTTGAAATCTGTTTGGTTCACAGATAATAACACAGGATATATAACGGGAACAAGCGGAATATTGAGGAAAACCACAAATGCCGGCCTCAACTGGAATATTACAATACCCTTAAGCACTACAGGAGAGCTGTGCGCTATAAGATTTCTGAATCCATCAACCGGAATAATTACCGGCGCAGGCGGTTTAGTGCTTAAATCCACCGATGCAGGCGATACCTGGATAGTAAATTACACAGGAAATTATAACAAACTGAATTCTGCAGTATTCGCAGATGCAAACACGGTGTTTGCCGTTGGTGATGCGGGAACAATCGTAAAATCAACCAATACAGGCACATCCTGGAGCTTAAGCTCTATAGGTCCAACTAACACCCTGAATGCAATCAGGTTTGTAGATCCAAACACAGGTTTCGCAGTGGGCGATTCAGGTACAGTAATGAAAACTACCAACGGCGGCGCGCTTTGGCAGAAGCAGACAATTGCCCTCAACAGCAAATACAGCTCGATATACTTTATTGACCAGAATACCGGAGTTGCGGTCGGACTAAATGTGATCAGAACGACTGATGCAGGTGCAACATGGTCAACCACAACGGCAGGCACAAACTGGCTGCTATCGGTTCAGTTTGTGGATCAGAATACAGGATATGCAGCGGGATATGCGAATGCATTTCAGAAATCAACCAACGGCGGATTAACCTGGTTTGCAATTAATCCGTTAATAAATGTAAGTTATACTTCACTGTATTTTGTCAACCCGAACACCGGGTACGTAGTTGGAACAAATGGTCTGCTTGCAAAAACCACAAACGCCGCTGCAAACTGGAGCACTATTAATCTTGGAATAAGTTCAACCTTTAATTGCGATTATTTTACGGGACCCGGCACCGGTTACATTTGCGGTGATAACGGGCAAATCCATAAAACAACTAATGGCGGCAATAGCTGGATAACTCAAAACGTAACAGCGTCAATTGGCCTGCTTTCAATGGTATTTGTAAATGAAAACACCGGCTTCGTATCGGGAAGGACCGGTTTGGTTTTCAAAACCACTAACGCGGGAAATACATGGATCGCCGAAAACACCGGTGCATCGGGAGACCTGCGCAGCATGTGTTCTGATCCTGCCGGCGGTATTTATGCTGCAGGAGTTAGCGGCAGCATTCTGAAAACTTTCCAATTCCAAACACACACGGTTGCAGGATTTGTCAGATTTTCAGATAACAGTCAGCCGGTTACCAGCGGAAGAGTACAGGCGGTAAAGATAGACCCTTTCACACAGCAGAGGATTGTGGTAGATTCGGCAGTAATACAGCCCAATGGTTCCTACCTGCTGCCTAATGTGCCGCAGGATAGCATTGATATCATGGCTTTCCAGGATGATGAAGATAATGCAGCTTATGTGCCAACTTATTATTCATCAACAATTTTCTGGCAAAGCTCAAACACGCTGTATCCAACAGGAAACCTTACCGACATAAATATCAGTGTATTCCGCAACAGCTTAAGCAATGATAACTATACGGTATCCGGAAATGTGAGCAGCATGTCGGCCGCCGCATCATCGCTGGTAAAAGCCATAGTGTATTTTAAGCAGGGAAACACATTCCGCGGATACGGATTTACCAATAACGCGGGCAACTATACCGCAAACCGGCTTGCGCCCGGCAGCTATGAAGTGATCGCCGACTGTATTGGTCACACCGGCCAATCAGCAAACTGTGTGATCACGAACTCAAACATTAATAATTTTAACTTTGTACTGCAATCGGTTATAGCAGTTGATCCCCCGGGAACAGAAATTCCCGCAGCGTTTACACTGGGGCAAAATTATCCTAACCCTTTTAACCCTGTAACTACAATTACATATTCGTTGCCGCAAACGGCTTTTGTTAAGCTAGCGGTTTATGACGTTTTGGGCAGGCAGGTAGAGATGCTTGTTAATGAACAGAAATCAGCCGGCATATTTGAGGTGAATTGGAATGCCGAAAGCTACTCAAGCGGAATTTACTTCTACTCTTTTGAAGCAGGCGATCATAAGGAAGTGAAAAAAATGGTACTCCTTAAGTAGCATACTTATTTCTGCAAGAAATTAATCCCACCCTTTGGCTGCAGGACCGTGCTCTACTGAGTGTGGTCCTGCGGTGATCTTAAGCGCTATTTTCAAGAAGCTGATCGGCTTTTTGGGTCAGCCAGCCTTTGTGGTTTATCATGGGGTATGAAAGCAGTTTCTCCTTTGTTTTAAGAAGTATTTCCCGCCCTTTATTCCCGCTTGTAAGAGCGCGGATATAAGAAGAAACGGTATTGATGAACCGGATATTCACCTCCCTGAAGATAGCCGAAAATTCTTCGCGGCTTGTCAGCATATGACGGAATGAATCAAGCACGCTTGTGCATGAATCATAGTGCCCCTGTTCGAAAAATATTATGGCAAGGTGAGTTTTAACATCAGAAGCGAAAAATGGGTTTTCAAGGTTCACATTGCTTAGCAGCTTAACCGCCGTGTCATAGTCTTTCTTAACGTATGCGATGATACCACGCGCGTGATTGGATATACTTTCCCTAGATTCTTCGTTGACAAGATGAATGTAGTTTTCTATAAACTCTTCAGCCCAGCTTAGCTGGTTAAGCCTTACAGTCGAAAATATCACATTCCTGAAATTCAGCAGGCTGATCACACCTCCTGTTCTGAGCGCCATTGTGCCGAATTTAAGCTTCATTTTTACTGCTTCAAATTCATCCCATACGGCATTTTCGGCCCCGTCATTAACGCGCTGAATTGCAATATTGTGAAGTGAATCTATAAGCGAAGCAAGCTCATACAGGCTGAACCTTCCTGCATTTTCAAGAATACTTTCACGGAAGCGGTGATAGTTATCTTCGCTGCTTACAAGCATGGCGTTCAGCCTGTGGTAATACACTTCTATCATTTCGCAGTAAGGGTAATTATTCTTTTTAAGGTATTCAAGCAGCTGTTCGAAGTCAAGCCTTTCCAGGATTTTGCCAACGAGATCGGTCTCATAGTTAATGTTGAATGATGTCATATTTGCGTTGAGGTCTATTGCGATCCTTGTGAGCTCGGTTATGAAAAAATAAACTAAGTAATCACCGGCTTTCATCACATTGCCGGCGGCGTGCTTTTGTCTGTCGCGGGAAAGCAGGTATTGGGTCTTAATAGTTTCCAGCTTGTGGAGATGAAAAAACAGCGGATGAATCATATGAGTTGTGTCTTGCAGGTCTTTTTCCAGTTTCTTAAGCCGGCTTAAGAAAATGTTATCAAGCCTTCTGGAATTAAGTTCTCTCAGTATGTCAAGCTCTTTGTCGTTTGTGTTCCTGCCGCGGTACTTATCAATTGCCAGGAACTCGAGCAATAACTGAAGCAGACCCGAAGAGAGGTTTTTCATTACCTGCTCATTATAGGTTTTACCCGGAAAAAGCTTGCTGAATAACTCCCCTTTTGGGATCAGTTCTTCACCGAAATCGGGGTAGTGCTTCTTCAGCAGTCCGAAAAGCCTTATGATGTTTCGGTTGGAATTGAAATAGGGAGAATTTATGAATTTTTCCGCGTCTTTCAACTCAGCTTCGTTCAATACTGATATTATTTGAACCGCCTTAGATGTGTGCATAATTTTATTACTAATTACACCTAAATTACCTCTTAATTTTATAAATTTCAATAATATTTAAATATTTGTGCTCGTTTATTGTTATTACTTCTGTCCTATATTTTCCGTCAAAATTTAGTTATTACTTTCTTACCTTATTTTAATGAAAAATGGCGATTTTTTTAAGATAAGTGTCGGACCAAAGGCAATATCGGGTTGTTACTTTAGGGGTTGAATTTCTTTGAATGGAAATAGCTGCAATCATATCTTTGTAACAGCATGAATGCAGAAGACAACAAAGCAAAAAAAAGGAAAAAATCGGAAAAAGAAAGCGATCTGAATATCTATGACAACTCTGAGATCGAATTCAAAATGATGGAACAACAATTGTACAGCTGGCTCATTAGCAGTGCATACCCGCAGGTAGATTCACATGCAGGCGGAAATAGAAAAACAAAAACCGAAAAAAGTAAAAAAAACATAAAAAACTAAAAAGGAGAATAAAATGAAATTTGTAAAACTTGTATTATTGTTTGCAGCTATCTGCACAACATCATTTTCGCAGTGGACGCAGCAAAACACACCCGATAACTCAAGCTGGTACTATGACCTGGAAGCAATAAACCAGCAGACAGTTTACTGCGCCGGAGGCAAAATGCTGAAAACAACAAACAGCGGCACAACATGGAATCCTTTAACCATAGCAGGATACAATTCCACTATTTGGGGAATTTCTTTCTATGGTGCATTGAACGGGTGGGGCTGCGGATTTTCGGGAAAAATATTCAAAACCACAAACGGCGGTACAGAGTGGAGTACTGTAACGGTAGGCACCGAAGCATTCAGGGATATCCGCTTCAATAACCTTTCAACCGGCATTGTTTGCGGCGATCTCGGCAGGCTTTATAAGACTACTAACGGCGGAGCCAACTGGACGGCGAAAAACCCCGGTACTACATTGATGCTTAGAACGATCGCCGGTTATTCCTCAAATTTAGTATTGATTGGCGGCGGTAACGGCTCTGAAGGAGTAATTATTAAATCAACAAACGGCGGCGATAGCTGGCAAACAATGCAGAGCTTCGATAGGCCTATCGAGAAGATACAGTTTATTGATGCCTCAACCGGATTCGCATCAAGCGACAGCAGGTTTTATAAATCAACTAATGGCGGAGCCAACTGGGTTGATATGAACCTTCCAACATCGGGATATTTTTTGACATTCCATATGGCAAATGCTAATGTAGGATACGCATCCAACTGGGATAACACATACAAAACCCTTGATGGAGGGCTTACCTGGGGCGAGCAAAATACAGTACTGCCGAACACCTCAATGCATGATATTGAATTCGCACCGGGAAGTACATCAATAGGCTGGATGTGCGGTACTGACGGCGCAATGGTATTTACAAGCAACAGCGGCGGTGGATTCATCGGCATAGAGCCTGTTTCGGGGAATGTGCCCGAAAAATACGCGCTCAGCCAGAACTATCCAAATCCTTTCAACCCCACAACAAATATAAAGCTCCAGGTACCGGAATCCGGATTAGTGAAATTGGTTGTGTTTGATGTAACCGGCAGGCAGGTTGCCGAGCTTGTGAATGAAACGCTGAGCGCAGGTGAGTATAAGGTTGATTTCAACGCGTCCGGTCTTACGAGCGGTGTATACTTTTACAGGCTTGAAACAGGAGGATTTACTGATGTAAAGAAAATGACCCTTATTAAGTAATAGAATCTTTAACAGGCAAAATAAAATTGTTTAGCAACGCAATACTTTATCAGGAAAATAATTCTAAAATATTAAATCAAATGAAAAACTATATATTTCTATTCCTGCTTGTAATTTCAGCGTGTGATCTGTTTGCCCAGCCGGTACCTCTTTGGGTAAGTACATTCAATGGAAGCAGCAACAGTAACGATAAAGCTTTCAAAATGATTGCCGACGCTTCCGGTAACATATTCGTACTCGGTACAACATTTAACTCCCAGACCAAGGACGATATTTTTTTAGCAAAGTATAACAACGCAGGCGCACTGATGTGGCAGAAATTCTATTACGGTGATGTTGATGCTGACGATTCTCCTGTTGACCTGGATTTGGATGCGCAGGGAAACATCTATATTGCGGTCAATAATTATGATTTTGATTCACGGAACAGGGTTGTTGTAATAAAGTACTCATCTTTGGGAACTTTACTATGGAAAAGACATATTGAAGGTGATCACTTATTTCACGATGAATTGCACAGAACCGCAAATTGTCTGGAGGTTACTTCTGATGGAACATTCTACGTAGCGGGGCGCTGGAAACTTACTAACGGTTTGGATTCATTTTACGGACTATGTGCTTATAAAGGAAATTCAAGCGGAATAGTAATTGATTCTTTGATCCAGGCATTCGGAACAGACTATGATTCATTTACATCTACTAATTACTATGATATTACCACAGATAACTCAGGGAATGTTTATGCAGTTGGTTCCAGGAATAACAATATATATCTGAAAAAAATTGACCAGAACTTTGATTCTGTATGGGTTAAAACATATAACGGCGCAGGCAACGGAGTTGATGCAGGACTAAAAGTTATAGTCGATAACAATTTCTACACACATATTGGCGGCTATGTTTCAGGCGTTAACGGCAAGGATTTTATTGTAATTAAATATGATAACGGAGGTACACAGCTTTGGGCGCGGACATATAATGGGCCGGCTAATGGCGAAGATATTTTAAGCGATTTCATTGTTACAGGAGATGGTACCGTTTATATGACAGGTAAAGTTTCGGGCGGAAGCTCGGGATATGATATCGGAACAAGCAGAATAACCTCAACGGGAAATCTTACATGGACTAACCTGTATAACGGAAGCGGAAACGGGAATGACTTTGGCAGCAGTATAGCTTTTGATAATTCCGGAGCTTTATATGTAGCCGGAACATCGAATGAAGGTTCAAACGGAACGGACTATATAGTCATAAAATATTCTACCTTGTTTGCAAACCAGCACTGGGCTGCTAAATACAGCCTATCAACTACCGATACCCTTACATCAATGATACTTGATAACAGCTTTAATGTTTATGTCTGCGGTCATCACAAGAGATTTCTCAATAATGACAGGGATATGGGACTTTACAAGCTTGGAAGCACTATTGGAATTCAGCCGTCAGGCAGCGGGATACCCGAAAAATTTGAGCTTTCCCAGAATTATCCAAACCCGTTCAATCCAACAACAAACATAAAGCTTCAGATCCCTGAATCGGGATTAGTAAAGCTGGCTGTGTTTGATGTAACCGGCAGGCAGGTTGCCGAGCTTGTGAATGAAACGCTGAGCGCAGGTGAGTATAAAGTTGATTTCAATGCATCGGGTCTTACGAGCGGAGTATACTTTTACAGGCTTGAATCACGAGGGTTTACTGAAGTTAAAAAAATGACTCTTGTAAAATAGCGGTGGCGGAATGGAGAATGAATGCCGGGAAGAGAGTTTCCCGGCTTTTTTATAGTAGTTCGGCCATTTCAAGCAGCCACTGCCTGCTGTGAAGGTTGGGAGAAAAGGAATCAATTTTATTCTTGATCTCTGTGATATCAGGTTTCTTTTCGCCAGACTTCATTTTCAGCAGTTCGTAGTATATTGCTGCAAAGTTAAGATAAAGATTCCTGTATGATTCACTCATACTTTTATTCTTATATAAGAACTGTTTATATGAATCAAGCCCAAAGCCGGCTGACTGGTAGTCTCCTTTTTCATAGTATATCCTAAGGTAAAAGGTCTTGATGGAAAGCCTGAACAGGAACTGGCTCAGCCTGGTTATGTTCAGAATTTCAAGAGCCTTATCATAATCCTTTCGCTTATAAAGTATTATTGCCCGGGCAAAACTGAGTGCACCTTCGCGGATCTCAGTTTCCAGGTAAGCGCTTTGTTTTTCAGCGAACTCTTCTGCCCAGTCTATCTGGTTTATTTCTACCGAGTTGATAAAAATGTTCCAGTACTTCAGCAGGTGCAGCGTACCATCTTCATAAAGCCGGAGAAGGTTCAGATCTATTGAGCGCCTGTGAATTTCATTAAGCTCTGCCCTGTATTTTACAGGGTCTATTTTGATGTTATCAATACAAAAAGTCTCAAGTGTTGTAAAGAAGTTGTAGCACGTTGACCTGTTGAAGAGCCCGGTGTTCTCAAGGAACAGCTTCCTGAATTTTAAGTAGTCATCTTCCCGGCCGTTAAGCGCAAGCATTGCGCGGTAATAAAACAGGAGCAGAACAGAATGCTCCTTTTCGGAGGTAGATTTGATCTTGTTCAGAACCGCATCGATATCCAGCCCTTCGAATATCTTCTGTAAAAACGAATCACTGCCGCTGATATTATAATAACGCTCGTTCACTTTCATATCGATTATATGATTGGTGAGCTTTGAGATAAAATCATAAGTAAGCAGCTCGCCCTGCCTTGCCACTACCGGGTAAACACCTTCCTGGCGGTTATGAGTTATCTCATTTAGAAAAACTTCGCCTTCAAGCCTGTAGAGATTATCAAAATATGTAAAGTCAAGCGAGTGCTCCATATGCACCGTGCGGTATGCGTTCTTTAGATTTTTATCATATAATGAATCAAGGCTGCGGGTTCTGAGCTCATGCAGGATATACCTCATCTTGAGGTTCTTATCTTTCCCGGTGCTTTCTATCACAATGAAATCATAACAAAGCTGTAAAGCGTCACTCATCAGGTTTCTCATAACCTGGTCGTTGTACACATCGGATGAAAAAACTTTTGCGAAGATCTTTTCCTTTGTAAAATTCCTGTTCCCAAAATCAGGGTGATATTTCTTAACCAGCTCCACAAGCCGCATCACGGCTTTACCAGTGTTGTGGTATGGAGAATTCGCAAAATCAGAGAATCTTTTCATCTCTTCTTTTGAAAATGTTCTGATTACATCTATAAAGTTAGTTTTGACCATAAAGTAATTACACAATTTCGAGAGATTTGCCCTGTAAAAACATAAAACACAATAAGTTATGTTGCACAATCCCAAGCTTATCGGGTTCCTGCAGGTTACAAGTTAATAAAACTTTTAATCTAAAAAAAAGTTATTACAAATCTGTTTTTTTTACACCCGGTATATGCTGAAAATCAACACGAATCGAAAAAAACAGGGTCATAGTACGATAAGTGTATTGATTACAGCCAGCCAAACGGAAGAAATTCCGGTTACACTTGCCGTTATTTTTGATTGAAGCGCTGTGCCCCGCGCTGTTATTTTTGAGAAGAAATGAAAAACAGGAAAAAGGTGACCGCTTATGAAAGCAGGGAGAATAAAAAAAACAGGGTAGATAAAAATGGCGGTACACACAAGAAAGAATTTGAAACACTTGCAGACGAGCTTTATTACTCTCATCTCACTGACCTGCTGTTTGAAGGCGGCAATATAAACGGAAGCGATAACATCAACCATGAAATTAAAAGAAACAGGATAATATCAAACAAACAATAAAAAATAAATCTATGAACAGAGAAAATTACAAACAATCAGCACCAGGATTCAGATTTCCTGCCGCAGCAAAGCTGCTAAACGTGTTTGTTATACTGCTTGTATTCACGTGTACATTTGTATATGCTCAGCCATCTGAAATTTGGCAAAGGACATATAACAATCCAAACGGAGTTGGCAATGATTACTGCGATAAAACAATAGTTGACGCGAACGGCAACATTTATGTGGCAGCAAGCACAAGAACTGCCAATAACAGCGATGATATAATGCTTGTGAAATATAATTCCGCGGGCACAAGGCAGTGGACGAAAACTTACAACTACAGCTACAACGGTATTGAACAGCCAAACGATATCTGCTTTGACGGCAGCGGCAATATTTATGTTACCGGCACCAGTACAAGGGGCCCGGGCGGCTATTATGATGCCATCCTTCTTAAATTTGACACGAACGGCAATATCATCTGGGTGAAAAGGATCAACAGGACAAATTTTTCCGACAGGAAGGCTGAGGGTGTCTCACTGGTTGTCCGCGACGGTATTTATGCAGGAATAAACTTTATCTATGATGACTATACAGAGTGCGGTATCGCAAAATATACGCTCAATGGTGACTCCGTTTCTTATATCTCGTTCGGTTCAGTGAACAATTTCAGCTACAGGATGATAAAAATGATAAAAGATAACTCCCTGAGCATTTATGCAGTGTGTACGGGAGAAGTTATTCCGAACGAAGAGAAGGATATTCTTGTAAAGAAGATAAACACAAACGGGAACTTCTCCGTAGAATGGAGCAAAACATATACAGGCTCATCGCATATGAATGACACTCCCCGTGATATCGCACTTGGCCCCGATGGCAACCTGTTCGTTGTGGGAAGCACAGAGGCCTCCAACCAGGGAAGCAATACCCTGCTTCTGAAATACGGCAGGGATGACGGTGCTCTGCTTTTTCAGAAAACATATAATGACCCGGTTGCGAACCAATCTGATTACGCGACGCATATTTCTTTTGACATGAACGCAAATATTATTATTGCAGGCGGCACAACACCTTTGAATTCCTCTGCTGACATGCTGTTCATAAAATATTCGCCGTCAGGCACTCAGCAATGGGTTAAAACCTACTCACACCCGGGCAACAGGCCTGAAGGGATACGAGATATGAAGATGGACGGCGCGGATAACATCTATGTAGCCGCGGATATGTTCGACCAGTCAGCTCAAGTTACTGGCTTGTTAACTGCGAAGTTCAGCTCTGCCGGTGTGGTGGACTGGACCATCGAAGCCCCCGGACTGACTCCATTCCAGGGGTACAGGAATCTGCATATTCTGCAGGATGGAAGCCTTATCGTTGCGGGCAACACAGATTCAGCGGATGTAAGAAAAATTCTCCTTATCAAATACGGCTCTACTATAGGCATTGAACCGGTTTCAGGAAATGTGCCTGAGAAATTTTCACTTAGTCAGAATTATCCAAACCCGTTCAATCCAACAACAAACATAAAGCTTCAGATCCCTGAATCGGGATTAGTAAAGCTGGCTGTATTTGATGTAACCGGCAGGCAGGTTGCCGAGCTTGTGAATGAAACGCTGAGCGCAGGTGAGTATAAAGTTGATTTCAACGCATCGGGGCTCACCAGCGGTGTATATTTCTATAAGTTAACCTCGGCTGGATTTACTGAAACAAAACGTATGGTGTTGGTTAAATAAAAAGCTAATGAAGGTGTGTGGCTTTTCCGGAAATCACCGCCCGGAAGAAAGCTGTAAGATTGATTCTAAGCCATATATCAATTTAACCCCCAATTAAAAAAATATGGTTTGCTACGCAGGACTGAATTTCACGTCCTGCGTTTTTATTTATTCAGGTAGGCAAACTCATAGCTGCCATCAGGGTAAATTACAAGATGCTCGGCATCGGGTGAGTATTCTACAAACCTTCCGCCTGCTTAATGTTGGAATTTCCGGTTCCTGAACTTATGTTAAAATATGTCATGTTATGTAAATATGAAACATAACAGCATAAATGCGGCGAATCATTTAATCAGTCCCGTCTGCGGGATTTCATAAATGACTGCGTCATTTAATCAACATCATTTTTTGGGTTTGTGTAAATCCCGGGCTTGAAAGGCGGTAAAAATACACTCCCGAAGGCAGTCCGGAAGCGTCGAAATCAATTTTATATGTACCTGCACCAAGCACCTTGTTTACAGGAAGAGCCACTTCTTTACCGGTTACATCAAACACCGAAAGTTTCACAAATCCGCTATTTGGTAATTGAATTGTTATGTTGGTTACCGGATTAAACGGGTTCGGGTAATTTTGCCCAAGTGAATAATCTGCGGGTACAATGGTTGAAACCGGTGTAATGCCGATCGGATTTCCATTTGGATTCTTCTTGTAATATATCTCAGTATTTCCGTCACGGTTATCGTTCCATACGATATTCACTGCAGAGCCTGAAATATTTATAGACGGATAACTTGACGCAGCCGCGTCATTTGTAAGCCTTAGATCCGCTGACCACACTATGCCTCTATCGGTTGATATTTTGTAATATATCTCGTTATTTCCGTCACGCGAATCCTGCCAGCAAATATGAATGAACGAATCATAGCTTGCTATAGAAGGGTACCATGAGTTCCCGTTTGCGGAAGTCAGCCGCTGATCGGCGCTGAAACTTGCACCGCCGTTAACGGAAAACTTGTAATAAACTTCCCAGTTGCCGTCCCGCTGGTCAGACCACGTCAGTCCCACAAAATCACCTTCTGAAGTTACTGATGCCGAAGTTGATGATGATGAGTTGTTTGTAAGCCGGTTCTCTCCGCTCCATGTTAAGCCGCCATCGCCTGAATAACAATTATAAATCTCCCTATTGCCGTCCCGGTTATCTTCCCATGCTGCATTTACTTTAGAGCCTGATATTGTTACGGAAGGATATTGTGAAAATGCCGGGTTATTTGAAAGTCTTTGGTCTGGGCCCCAGCTTAATCCGCTATTACTTGAACGCTTGAAATAGATTTCGTAGTTATTATCACGCAGGTCCTGCCAAACTATTATTGCGGTATTTCCCGATGCGGTGATCGAGGGATAGTCTGAAGCCGAAGAATTGGAGGTTAACCTGGCATCAGGGCTCCAAGTGCCGCCTCCATCTTCTGATCTCTTAAAGTATATCTCGAAATTTCCGTCGCGGTTATCCGACCAGGCCACTAAAACCAGGTTTCCCGAAACCCGGATAGCCGGGAAATAGGATGAGCCGGGACTGTTTGTCAGTCTTATATCGGCTTCCCACGCGGCGCCGGAGTTAAGAGATCTCTTATAGTATATCTCCGCGTTGCCGTCTCTTTCATCTGCCCACACGGTGTGCAATGAAGAGCCGTTTGAACCGATAGCTTTGGCGTTGTTGTAAGCGGGGAATGAATTGTTGTTGTTGTTTGTTAGACGTGTATCGCCTTCCCACTGAGAAACAACAGGCAGCAGGAAGCCAAGGGCAAACATAACAGGCAGTATTATAGAGTATTTCATTGTCGAATAGTTTACTTTATTAATATCATCTTCCGTGTAGCTGTGAAATCACCGTGACTTAGACGGTAAAAATAAACACCCGAAGGCAGACCCGAAGCATCGAAACTGATTTCATGTGTTCCGGCATGCAGTTCTCCGTCAACAGGCACGGCAGCTTCCCGGCCCGTTACATCAAACACAACAAGCTTAACATGTCCGCTTAAAGGAATTTGGAACTTAAGGCTTGTAACCGGATTGAACGGGTTTGGATAGTTTTGACCCAGCAAGTAAGAACCTGGAGTGGTGTTTTCGTTCTGCCCGAAACCTGTAATTGAGCCGTTCGTACTCTTCAGGACCATTCCGCCTGCACCCAGCAGGTATGTAATGCCTGTATTATTGTTATGATAAATCGTTCTGATCGCGTAATCCACCGGGGTAGTAAGCTGTACCCAGTTGGTTCCGCCGTTAGTGGTTCTTAAAAAAGTTCCGTAAAGCCCGCACACGTAACCGATATTTTCATTCACAAAAGACATGTCATTAATATATGGTGTAACCGGGGTACCGGCGATCCAGTTAACTCCGCCGTTCGTGGTCTTATAGAAATTCTGTCCCGTTGAGTTTGAGCCCGCGAAGCCTGTATTGGCGTTCACAAACCAAAGCGTTGTCATAGCAAGCGCAGAGCTGATGTTTTGTTCTGTCCATGTTTGACCTGCATTCGTGGTTTTTTTGATCAGCGCGCCGGAAGGTGAGTTCTTAAAGCCTGAGACGTAGCCGGTTAATGAATCGGTAAACGTCATATCAGTGTAATATGCGTTATTCGTTGAATCCACCTGCAGCCAATTGGCCCCTGCATTGGTTGTTTTGAGTGTTTTTGCGCTTGATGTGATGATATAACCGGTGTTATCGTTTGTAAAATGAATGCTGCGAAATGTTGATGGATAGCCGGTAATAAGTGATGTGAAATTTGCGCCGCCATTAGTTGTTTTGTAAAGCAGCCCGGCGCTCATTGCAGCCAGGTAACCTGTGTTTGGATTCCTGAAGTAAACCGGTCCGCCGAAAGATACCGAAGCAAGCTTTATCCAGTTTGCGCCCCCGTTGGTAGTCTTAATCACACAGTTGAAAGCTGCCGCATAACCGTTGTTATCATCTGTGAAATGCGAATAGTATAATTCATTATTAACGCTTCCGAAAAGCTGAAGCCAGTTAACACCACCGTTCTGGGATCTTGTTATAGTGCCGTAAGCTCCGGAGAGAAAAACATCATTGGCGTTTAGAGGCTGTACGCAGTACAGGCTGTTGAAATATGTTTCAGCGGGGTAAGAAACGCTCCAGCTTAGCCCTCCATCGGTGCTTCTGCCCACTGCGCCGCCCTGCCCGCACGCAAATACTGTAGTGGGGTTCAGGTATCTGACCATGAAGATATCATACATTCCGCTCACGGTAATTGTGTTCCAGTTCAGGCCGCCGTTGGATGTCCGCAGCATCAGGCCGTTCCTTCCGGCAGCCAATCCGTTATCGGTACCAGTGAAACAAATGGATAATATATCCCCCGAGTTAGTTGTTTGTGTAATCCAGTTCGCTCCGCCATCAGTGGATTTGCAGATACTTGTTGAGCCCGCCGCGTAAATTACTGATGGCGAGCTTTGCCATACACAGGCGTTGAAACTTATGCTTGTATTTATTGAGACCCAATTGACGCCGCTGTTGGTTGTTTTAAGGATATCGGCTGATTGATGCGCCGCAACGCCCGTTGATGCATTAATGAAATTCATAGAGCGCGGTCCGTATTGCAGCCCGAGATTTTGCTCTGTCCAGTTCAACCCTCCGTTGGTAGTCTTCAGCACAAGGCACTGGAACCTTCCCGCTCCGATATAACCGGTATTTGCATCTGTAAAGCAGATGGATTGGATGGCTTCTGTTGTTGATAAATTTATACGGGTCCAATCAGCGCCGGCGTTTGTTGTTCTGAACAGCTCGCCGTTAGCGCCGCCGGTGAAGCCGGTAGTGCTGCCGGTGAAACAAACGGCATTCATATCGTACCCGCTTGGTTTCGGGTTCTGCCATACCCATGACGGCTGCGCATATAAACAGCAGCAGATCAGATTCAGCAGGATTGCAGATAAGATTTTTTCTGTTTTCATTTTCAGCGGATTAGATTTATTTAATTCTGATTTGTTCTTTATAATGTTTCAGAGCTTCGGAGATAACATTTTCCTGGCTTTTGCCGGTTTGTTTTTGAAGCTCTTTGATCAGCATGTGTGTTTCGGGTCTTAACCTGTAGCCTTTAGCTGTAGTTTGCGGTTTCTTATCGGTCATTTAAATTATTCTCTGAGTTCTTTTTTGCCGGTCATGGTTCCGGGTGATACAAACATATCGGATGTGCACATCCTAAATCAAAGAAAAAAAACCTGCAAACTAACCGGCAATCAATTGCAATGTTCCCAATAATATTGTATTTCTGCAAAATTTTAAATATTTTTCCTGTAATTACTAACCGGTAAAATGAAAGAAAGTAAGCTAATATCGTTATTGAGAACTTTTACAGCCGAAGAAATGAAAAGGTTTGAAAAGTTTACTAAATCACCTTATCACAGGCAGGGAAAAAACTGTGCACCGCTGCTGTTTGAGCTGAAGAAATTCCATCCGGAGTATGATACCAGCAGGATCTCATACGAAGCTGTTTACAGTGCGCTTTACCCCGGGAAAAAATTCAATAAGCAGGTAATATGGAATCTTGTTTCGGCGCTGGAAAGATCTGCACTCAGTTTCCTGGAATACGAAGCATTCAGCAGGAACGAGTTGTACAGGAAGGAACTGCTTATTTCCGAACTGATGAACAGGAACCTCGGCAAACAGGCGAAAAAGTCCTTAGACGGGTTTGATAAGTTCTTTAAAAACGAGATGATCGGCTTTGACTACCTTAAGAAAAAGATCCTGCAGGGTGATTCATGGATAAGCTATTACCAGGCCGAAAACAAGCATCATCTGATGGCAGGAATCCACAGAGAAAATATGGAGTTCCGGATACTGGATTTCCTCAAAACACTTAAGGCCAGCCTTGAAGACCAGCAGTTCTTTCTGGAAATGTATAACTTTAAGAGTGAAACAAATATAGCTTTTGAGTTTGCCAAGAGTCTTGATCTTAAAGCCATTGCTGATTACTGCAATAAAAAGAAATTCAGGTATCATTTCTATGTAAGTATTCTTTACCGTTCTATCATGATGATCCTAACGCCGCATGAAGACGGACATTTTCTGGAATTAAGGCGGTTGTTTCAAAAATACCATTCCCGCTTTGACCGGCGGGAGAAGCGAAACATGATAATCCCGATGGTAAACTATTGTGTAATGCGTCGCAATGTAACATCCCCCGATTACCGCCGTATAGCGTTTGAGCTAAACGATTTTAGGCTAAGGGAGGGACTGGCATTTTATCCCGAGAACCGCATGCCAAAACAGCTTTACACGCAAATGCTTGTTAACGCGCTGACGCTGAAAGAGATCAAATGGGCTGAGAATTTTATAAGAGAATACTCTGATAAGCTGCATCCCGGTATAAAAAGCTCTATGCGCTCGCTTGCAGAAGCTTACCTGCAATTCGAAAAGAGAAATTACGGCGAGGTTCTGAGGCTGCTGAACAATGTAGAGTTCACTGATGTAAGGGACAAGCTTCATGTAAGACTGCTGACCGCAAAAACGTATTATGAGCTGGATGAAACCGAAACACTGCTTAGCTACATTGATTCCTCTAAACACTTTCTGCTCAACAGCGATTCAATTAATGACTCAAGAAAGAGATCGTACAATAATTTCTTCAGCTATCTTTCGCGCCTAGCATCTGTAATTGAAGGCTCTGCTGCCGGCAGCAGTCATACGGGCACATCGGGTTTTGCAGAAGATATTTCATTACTGCGCAGGTACCTGGATAGTGAAGAACAAATTGAAAGCAAGATCTGGCTGCAGAAGAAAACGGCGGAAATTATCAAATAACTCAAAAGATACAGAACATTCCGAAAACACCATGATTTCCATTAAACCTTTTTCCTAAGGGCTTGTCTTATAGGTACAAACGGGTTATAACCGCCTGAAAATTGTTAAAAAAGGCTCAAAAAACGAAATAAACAGATAATTTCATAATATAAAGGAGAAACCAGAAATGAAATTCTTAAAACCATCAAAAAAAATGCTTTTGCTTGCCGCGATACCGATCCTGGCAATATATTTTGCGGCATGTTCCGATAACAGCGTATCGGATAACCAAACCGACGATGAATTTATTAAAGAAGTTATTACGAACGGTTATTCAGGCGTTAACGGTGAAGAAGATGACCTGATGAACAGCGAAGTAACAGATCTTGATGACGGCGGAGCTGTTGGTAACAGCGGCGGAGATACCCCGATAGATTCGCTTATCAGGTGGGGAAGAAAGATCACCGGAAACAGCGTTACAGTTACAATAACATCAGAAGGCGATACCATTAAATATGCCAACATCACAAGAACTATAACCGGGAATTATATAATTATCGGCGTAGTGAACGGCGTTGTTGACTCAATAACAAAACCATATACAGAAGTTTTCCACAGAACAGCTACATTCAAAAGAATTGCGCGCAACAACAGGCCAAGGCAAAACTGGAGGCTGTACCAGGTATCAATGGTTGATGGCGGTACAACACAGCCGCAGAACAGCGAACAGTACATTAAAATGCAGCAGATCCAGGTTTACAGGAACGGAACGCTTGTAAGCACATATATCGGACCTGATTTCACGCAGAATGTATTTACAGTTAACAGGCCTCCGTATTGGACAGGCAGCGGCATCAACGAATTTGCTATCGGCGACCAGGTAAGAGTAGTTGTTAACGCTTACTCAACCCAGCCTGAACAGGATATAGTTGCATGGCATTGGGGAAAAAGAAACTTCGGATTCCACAGGGAACCGTTTGCTTTGACCTCCGAAACAGTTAATGGCTCAGGATGGGACAGGGTTTACGAGAAGACATTTACAATTGGCGGCCAGCATCATCACGGAAGATTCAACGGATTCATAAGCGCATCCACACATAAATCACTGTACGATGATTCACCGTCTGAATTCGCTTCCGATATAGCAGGCGCACCGTATAAGCTGGATCACTAATACACAGGAAAATGAACTTATAAATATAGCAGTGCTGGTTTAACTGCTAAGCATCAATAAAAAAGCCTTCCGGTATCCCCCCGGAAGGCTTTTTGTTTTTACTATTGCAGGTTAATTTAATAGCAGGGTAAGAAATTGTTTTGTATTTTTGTATTAAGACCCACCCAACCGGCATTAGCCGGTGTGCCCTCACCGAAGGAGAGGGTATCGTTAATTTAAAAATGGTTCTTAATAATATTATTTTATGAATAGCATAAAGTTTCTTTTTATTACTTTCTTTCTGTTTTTTCATTCCGCATTTACTTTCTCTCAATCTGAAATTGATACAACATGGAACGGCGCGATCGATATCATGGGCACAAAGCTTGGGTTTGCCGTCAAGTTCACCACAACGGGCAGCGGTCTGAAAGCTGTTATGGATATTCCCGAACAAGGCGCCATGGGGATTGAGCTTGATAAGGTTTCATTCAAAAATCCAAAGGTACACTTCGAGCTTCCCGCCGAGAGCCGTACTGCGGTATTCGACGGGCTGTATTACGGCGATTCCATTGGGGGTACGTTCTCGCAATCCGGCATTAACGGCAGGTTCCAGCTCACAAGAGGCGGGTTGAAGGATCAAACCCCGCCTGATACAACCGAAAAAACTTTCAACAGCGAAGAAGTAACTTTTTACAATGACGGTAATACATTGGCCGGCACCATCACTTATCCAAAAAAGGAAGGTAAGTTTCCTGCAGTGGTGCTTATAACCGGCAGCGGCGCGCAGAACAGGGACGAAGAAATTTATGGATTTAAGATATTCAAAATAATCGCTGAATACCTTTCTAACAACGGTATCGCAGTTTTGAGGTATGACGATCGCGGCGTGGGCGGCTCAAAGGGCAAAACCGTGAATGAATCAACAACCATGGATTTTGCAGGTGATGTTGGCGCGGCTATTGACCTGCTGAAAACCAAAGACTATATATTCGCCGGATCCATAGGGCTGCTTGGCCACAGCGAAGGCGGAATAGTGGCGCCGATTGTAGCCACACAAAGAGATGATGTTTCTTATATTATCCTAATGGCCGGCACAGGCGTTAAAGGTATTGATATTATTAAGGAGCAGTCGAAGCTTATTATGAAAGCCGAGAACGCTACGGATGATGAGATTACCGGGTATACAATGGCGATGGATCTGATCTACGCGAACATTGTGAAGAACGGCGATATGAAAGAGCTCAAAAAGCAGCTGGCGCAGAACGTTGAAGACAGCTTCGATAAAATGTCTGCTGAAGAAAAGAATGCTATTAAAGATAAGGACGAGTATGTAAAGAAAACTATGGATGACGCCATAAGCCAGTTCAGCAGCAAGTGGATGAAGTATTTTCTTAGCTATGACCCGGCGAAAGCTTTGGAAAAGGTTAGTATTCCCGTACTCATGCTATTCGGCGGTAAAGACCTGCAGGTACCGGTAAGCCAGAACCTTCCGCCAATGGAAGAAGCTTTGAAAAAAGCCGGCAACCAGGAATATCTCGTAAAAGTGTTTCCGGATGCGAACCACCTGTTCCAGGAAGCAGGTACCGGAAGCCCGAATGAATATCCACAGCTCCCGAAGGTATTTGTGCCTGGATTCCTTGAAGAGATCCTTGACTGGATTAGGGTGAAGACGCAGTAAATGGCGAAATAGTGAAATAGTGGAATAGCGAAATTGTGAGATAGTAAAAAGTAAAAAGGCAAAAATGAATAATGATTCAGCAGGCGGGATTTCCTTCCTGCGCTTCGCTTTGGAAGGCAGGCGCCGTGCTCAAAGAGGTAAAAAATCGAATGCAAAAGTTGATCGAAAACACATAGAAATAACATAAAGATTTGAGTATTTTTGAATGATGAACGACAAGATAAGAAATATTATAGAAAGCAATCTGAACGGATATACTCTTGAGAGGATCATCCTGTTTGGCTCAAGGGCACGGGGTGACTTTGATATTAACAGCGACTATGACCTGTATTTAGTTTTAAGAGAAAAGCTTAACAGGGAACAGAAGATAAAACTGATGGACTTGCTTTCGGGTAAGCTGGCAGAAGCGGAAATATGTTCAGATATTGTAATAGGAAACGAAGAAAGTCTGAAGTTAAATTCCGCAAACAGTGACAGTATCATGAAATTTGTGCTTGAAGAAGGTCAACTGATATGACAGATGATCTCATAACGAAAGGGCTAATTAAGGCACTAAGGGATCTCAAAACCGCGGAACAACTATTGAGTATATCTAAAAACAATCTTTACACAGATACGATATGTTTCAATTCCCAGCAATCAGCAGAAAAACTTCTTAAATGCTTTCTAAACAGTAGAAATATAGCTTACCCGAGAACACACAACTTGAAATTTCTGCACCACCTCTGCATAAAAGATGACCCTGATTTTGAAAAGGTTAATGTCGAAGGACTATCCATATATGCAGTGGAAACTCGATATCCTGAATCGTTTCACATCCCGGGAATAATAGAAGCAAACAAGGCTGTGGAATCGGCAGGCAAAATAAAGGATTTTGTTTTAAGGAAGCTCAATAAAAATGAAAACGAATTTACACTGTTCTAAACCCTATTAAAGTGATAGCAGAAACTAAATGATAAAGCCCCGCTTAGCGGCAATTGAAAACATATTCACCTCACCCCCGGCCCCTCTCCTGAAAGGAGAGGGGAGCAGTTAAACAGAAATTTCTCTTAATATAGAAAGTAATATTTGTAATGATAAAGCCCCGCTTAGCGGCAATTGATATTGGAACGAACTCATTTCACCTTGTGATAGTTGAAGTGGATACGAATACCGGCAAGTTTAATATACTTGGCCGGGAGAAGGAAAGCGTGAGGCTGGGCTCCGGCTCAACTGATATGAAGCATCTTGGCAAAGATGCGATGAACAGGGGCATCGAAGCGCTTAAAAAATTCGCCGCACTGGCTGATTCAGCCGGCGCGCCGGTGCGCGCCATTGCGACAAGCGCAGTACGCGAAGCGGTGAATCAGCAGGAATTCATAATGCGCGCCCGCACCGAAGCGGGCATCCGAGTCGAAGTAGCATCCGGTATCGAAGAGGCCCGCTTCATATACCTCGGTATCCTGCAATCAGTACCCGTGTTCGATAAACGCATATTGATGATAGATATCGGCGGGGGCAGCACAGAATTCCTTATCGGGCGGGGAAGGGATATCGCATTCGATAACTCACTGAAGCTGGGCGCCATAAGGCTCACAGAAAGATTTTTCGGCGATAAGGATACCGAGAGCAAATCAGTAAAGGCATGCAGGGAATATATTAAAGGCTTCATGTCAACCGTTACAAGGGAAAGCGCGCAGCATAAGTTTGATATCGCTGTTGGCTCATCCGGAACCATAATGAACCTTGCCAATATAATTAACATCAAACGGGGCGGCGCCGCTGACGCGAAGCTGAACAACTTCATCTTTACCAAAGATGAGCTTTTTGATGTTGTTTCCGGAATTCTTGAAGCGAAAACACTGAAGCAGCGGCTTAAGATTCCCGGGCTTGATCCTTCAAGGGCTGATATTATAACAGCCGGTGCGATCCTGCTGGAACAGATCTTCAAAGAGCTGAAGCTAAAGGAAATGATGGTGAGCGAGTACGCGCTGAGAGAGGGTATAATTCTCGATACGATAGAAAAAGAGTTCACGCTGAAGGAAGAGAACCATCTCGGTAACCTTAGGCTCAACAGTGTAATGCACATTGCTGAAAACTTCAGGATAGAAAAAGCCCACTCCGATCATGTTACCGGCCTCGCGCTGAAGATATTCGACCTGACCCGCAGGCTGCATAAGCTTGGCAAGACCGAAAGGGAATACCTGGAGGCCGCGGCAATTCTGCATGAGGTTGGCGGATTCGTATCGCACTCGCAGCATCACAGGCATTCATACTATATTATCCGTAACGCGGAAATGCTTGGCTTTACCGAGAACGAAAAGGAAATTGTTGCAAACGTTGCGCGCTACCATAGGAAATCACATCCGAAAGCCAAACACACCGATTTTGCAAAGCTTGGAAGCGATGACCAGCAGGTCGTAAGGAAGCTGGCAGCTATACTAAGGGTGGCAGATGGCCTTGACCGCAGCCACACATCTTCGATTAAAAATATCGAACTGAAGCAGGAAGGAAGAAACATTACTTTCGTACTTCACGGAGAAAGTTCAAATATAGAGCTTGAGATATGGGGCGCTGAAAGCAAAAAGAAGCTGTTTGAGGATGTTTTTGATGTGGAAGCTGAATTCAGAAAAGCCGGTTGATCTGAAAAATGATCCTGCCCTTCCTGTGATGCAGGGCATAGCCCGAAACGGAGATTCGGAAAGACAGGACCTTAGTGCTTAGCTTTAACCAATTCAAGCTGTTTCTATTTTATGCGCCTCCGTTTTTTACATTTTTGTTTCCCTGAAACCCATATAGTGCAGCAAATTACGTACGAAATGTTATTTATTTAAGTTCTTTTCGATCGCTTCAAAGTGCCAGCGCTGGTGACCGGGCAATACAAATCCTATGGCGGCAACCGAAAGGTGAGGCAGGCTTCCTGTCCTTTGAAGCATTTCGGGGGTGAAGGAGCTGTAAAGCGCAAGGAGTGATTGACGTACAATTTTCAATTCATGAACGAGTTCTTCTGCAGAACGGTTGTTTGCATTTGCAGCCAACGCGTATTCATCCTGCGGAAACGGCATCGCCGGCTGTTTGATCCCCCTTGCAAAAGCCAGCGCCCTGAACATGAAAACTCTTTCAGTATCTATCAAATGCTGAAGAATATCCTTAACGCTCCACTTTCCCGGTTCCGTGCTGATGCCTGTTTGTTCCCATTTTTCAATTGGTATATTATTCAGTTCATCTATACTTGTTTTTATAGCCAACAAAAGCTCTACGTCATCACACTTGTTCATGTATCTTTCGTAGTACTCCGGCATAGGTGTAATTTCAGATAGCTTCATTTTGTTTGTAAAGTTGATTTTGTAATTGTTTTGATATTTTCAAACTTGATCATAATTCTGCGAGCCTTAAAATTTCTTCTTCATAAAGCAAACACCGCACTTTGTCCTTTGTTACGGCCCCCAGCTTATCATAAAAGGCTATGGCTCTTGTATTAAATACAGGGGTTTGCCATTGAACTTCTTTTATACCGTTTTTTATGGCGGCTATGGCAACGTGTTTCATTATTTCACGGCCCAGCCCCGCGCCGCGGGCAAACTGCCTGAGGTAAAGACAATCAAGGTGAAGATAGTATTCCGCGCTCCAGGTTGAAAGATCAAAAGTATAAGAAGCGTAGCCGGCCAGTCCTGTTCCCGTATCCGCAACAATGCAGTTAAGGGCCGGCTTATTGGCAAACATTAAGTGTTTGAGCCGGGCTGCTTTGCCTGAGGATGAATAACTGCACTTTTCGAATTCTGCGTGTTCCCCGCACATTTCAACTACTTCATCAATATCAGCATGTTCGCATTTCCGTATTATCACAAGCGTACTATTGCCGGTACTTAAATTATATTCTGTTTTATCTTCCCCTGTCATGAACTACACATCTTCGTTTATAACAGAAGAAAGATACGCTTCAAAATCAGGTTTTCCTTCTTTCTTCAGAACATGCTTCACCCATGCATTTCTTTCGTGCCAAATGACAGCAAGCTCCCACACACAGTATGAAATGCCTTTATCAGAAAACAGCTTAAAATCGTAAGGCTTATCGTAGCCGGCAAAATATACATAATGCTGAAGCATGTTTTCTCCAACCCACCAGTTGATCAGAGCAAAAATTCCTTCTTTTCCTTCATGTACAATCACCGTTGCGATCTTATAATTATCAAGCTCATGAATGCTGCTGTTTTCCAGCCAGCCCGGGATGAGTTCCTTAACCTGCAGAATTGCTTCCGGTGAAACGCGCTCATTCAAAACTGATATACTGTAAATTTTGATTTTCCATTCGCCGGTTTCGCAAAGCTCAATAAATCTTACCGGCCTTTTTTTATATTCTGTGTTAAGCATCAATTTTATATTATCCTCCGGGTGTTTTGCCGGTTAAATTTTCAGCCCGGCAGCATACCGCACTTTTTTGTGTTCGGCGCGGCATGTATGCCGAAGCTAATGAAAGGCCTTTCGCAGCAGCTGCAGGCTGCAAAAGCCTTTCGTTGTGGATTAGATCTCTGAATGAATTTTCCATTTGTGTTTTTCTTCCGGTATAGGAGCACCGTTATTTCAGAGATTTAAAAAACATGATTTATAAACTTAAACTCAAAACACTAATGCAAAATTAGCCAAGAAATTCAGAAATCTCAGGACAACATGTGGACAATTTGAGCCTTAAAAAGTAGTGGCCTAATTTGTCCGCATGTTGGCTTTGAATACCGCTGCCAAACTGCTATTTTTGTAAATAATTCAAAAAATATGGCAATAAATTTCGTTTTTTTGATACTTCCGGAAATCCATTTGATGGACCTTGCAGGTCCGGACCAGGTATTTCTGGAATCAATAGGCTACGGGGCTGATTTTGAGATTAGATATTGCTGCCTTAAGAAAGGAGCTGTAACCTCGGCCGGGCTTCCGTTCGGTGAAGTTCCTTCTTATACAGCCGGGAAGTTGAATCCGGGTGATTTTCTGTTTGTACCCGGCGCGAATGTAAGCTACCTTCTTTCTGATGATTTCAAAAAGGAGACCGCGCTGTTTGAGTGGCTGAATAAAATGTATGAAACAGGTGTGAATATTTGCAGCATATGTTCAGGAGCATTTGCTCTGGCGCAAAGCGGTCTGCTTGACGGTGTTCCATGTACTACGCATTTTAAGCGTACTGCACAGCTTCAGAAATGTTTCCCGTTTACCCGTGTTACGGAAAATACACTGTTCACCGAACATAATGGCATCTACACAAGCGCGGGGATCGCCTCCGGAATCGATATGGCTTTGCATATAGTTGAAAAGCTAAAGGGCAGCTACTTTGCGCACAAGGTTGCAAGGGAGCTTGTTGTGTATAACAGGCGGAAAGGAGACCAAAGCCAGTACAGCGCGGTCATGGAATTCCGCAATCACATTCACTCAGGTATCCATAAAGCACAGGACTGGATACATGAGAATCTTGATAAAAAAATCACGCTTATGGATCTGGCAGAAACCGCGAACATGAGTGACAGGAACTTTACCAGGATATTTAAAAAAGAAACAGGTGTAACTGTCAGCGACTATATCCGAATGCTGAGGAAAGAAAGAATTAACGAGCTGATCAAAAATCCGGATATCACAAGGCTGGAGATAGCGCGCAGGTGCGGCTTAAAAAGCGAGAGGCATTTAAGAAGGATAATGAAGTATGCGTAAAGATGTGAGAACCGCGACCCCACCCCCAGCCCCTCCCCGAGGGGGGGGGGGGGAGTAAATGTGTGTTAGTATTCTATTTTTTCGAGGAAGAGCCCCGATGGCGGTGCGGTGAATTCAGCGACCCCAGCCCCAGCCCCTCCCCGTGGTGGAGGGGAGTAAATGTGTGTTAGTATTCTATTTTTTCGAGGAAGAGCCCCGATGGCGGCGCGGTGAATTCAGCGACCCCACCCCCAGCCCCTCCCCGAGGGGGAGGGGAGGATAGTAGTCTGGATATTTCTTCGGTTTTCATTTTGCCCCTGCCAACTTCTACAAGAGCGCCAACTATACGCCTTACCATCTTCCACAGAAAATGCGAAGCCTTGATGCGGATGTAAATTTTCATTTTATCTTCGGTGATCTCGAGCGATTCAACAAGGCATTTGGTTGATTTATCCTTCAACAACTGGTTTCCCCTCTCCTTAGGGGAGGGGTCATTTTCTGAAAACGCTTTGAAATCATGCATGCCTTCGAAAAGCTTCGAGGCTTCCTTCATTTTTTTTACATCAAGCTTATCTTTTACCCACCACACAAAGCGTTTTTCAAACGTCGTCCGGCGTTTAGATATCACATACAGGTATTGCCTGGATTTTGCATCATGCCGCGCGTGGAATGAGGGATGCGCTTTTTCTATTTCAAGTATGTTTATATCGCCGGGCAGCTCGTCATTGAGCTTCATTTTAAGAATTTCAGGTGCAAGCATTGTTTCGCACTCAAGATGCGCAACCTGTTCGATGGCGTGTACCCCTGCATCTGTACGTCCCGAGCCCTGGAGATCAATGAACCTGTTCATACCCTTGTTTTTACTGAATACTGTATTTATTGCTTTTATAAGTGTTCCCTGCACGGTTTTTACAGAGCTTTCCTTTGGCTGCTTCTGCCAGCCCGAGTAGTTTGCGCCGGCGTATTCTAGAAAAATTTTAAATTTCATTATACAAAGATAGCGAAATTGACACAAAAAGATTCATAAACTTTGTGCACGGATCTCATCTTCACATCGAATAGTTTATCTGTAAGAGATTTACTGCTGCATAGACGGATAAATTTCCCTGACAAATTTCCAATTTACATTAGAAAATGATCTAACTTCCGGTATGCAAAAAGCACTCAAAGGTATGAAAGTCCGAAAATAAAATTGCCTAAAATGTGCAAAAAACACTTAATATGAGCCTGTGAGAGTGTTTTTAAGGTATGAAAACGCATCAAAAATTTCTTTGGAAAGCTTAAGCGCTACGATATATTTTTGAACTATATATCAGATAAACCACCCGGAAAAATTAATGCATGAATTTTTCCATAAAGGCATCACCGGTATGCCGGGTGGTTAAATCTGAAAATGCTGATTAGAAAATAACTAAACTCATCTCCAAGTTTCAGCGTAGAGACGCTTTAATTTAATTCATAACAACCAAAATGAAAAATATTGTATTTGCTGCAGTTTTAATTCTTTTGATATTCTCTTTCAATCTGCATTCGCAGGATAAAAGCAAAGTACACCCGGAAAGTAATGTTAAATATTCATATATAACTCCGGACGGCAAGCCAACTGATATTAAACCTGAAACTCCTAAGTATACTCCCGAAAAGGAAAGGCTTCTTAAGCAGCTAATGAAAGAGAGACTTGCCGAAAACACCCCAAAGGCTCGTGAAATACAAAAAAGGCTGGATGAGATTGATGGATCACTGCCAATGAACTTAAGCAATGACCGGGAACTGACGGGAGTAATTGATTCCACGGGCGGACCGCAAATACCGCAGCAGCTATCCGGTGAAGGAGATTTCAACAACAGCATGATAGCTTCAGGAAATATTTTAGCAATCGCTACCCAAACTTCGTCTAAATCAACCGCGCTGTTTGCAGCAGTTAC
>JAYRXC010000049.1:0-7413 GCA_041917655.1 Ignavibacteria bacterium
ACCTATCCTTATCTCCTGCATTTCACCCGGATCCTTCTTTTCTTCCTCCTTCTTTATCTCAGGATTCTGCTGGACCTGCGGGTTGTTGGTTGTGAACGTGCTCACCTGCGAAGAAGATACCTGTACGTTCTGCGGATTCACTACAAGCTGTTTGATCTTGTCATCCATCTTCGCGAGGTCTTCCTTCTTGATGATCACATATAAGTTGGTATCAACAATAATAGACTGTTTAATGATCTCGTACAGCTTCTGCAGCGAGTCAGGAGAGAGGAAAACCTTAGGCTTTCCGTCATCCTCTACCACCTGTGTAAGGTCAAGGTTCGCGCCCTTGATGGCTATTACACACACTACAAATATGTATAACGCCTGGTAGATTATAAATTTTACGTCTTTTTGCTTTTTCAAAACCGTGTATGTTAGTTCAGTAATTAAACCTATACAAATATAACTTTACGTGAGCACAATAAAATCGTTGGTAATACTTGTTTTTTCTAAGTAGAACTACTCAATTCCAATAAAAAACCCCGAAAACGAAGGCGTTTTCGGGGTAATTAATGGATCTTGTAGGTCCCTACTTAACAATAATCATTTTTTTCTTTTCTATGAAATTTCCAGCTTCTATCTTATAGAAATAGATCCCGCTTGCGAGATTGCTAGCATCGAAATCATAATTATACTTACCCGGCGCAAGAACCTGGTTTACAATTACATCTACTTCTTTTCCAAGCAGATCGTAAACTGTCAGCCTTGTAAGCGTAACCCTGGGAATATCAAACTGTATATTGGTATTCGGATTGAATGGATTCGGGAAATTCTGATAGAGCGCAAACACCTTTGGTGTTTCTGAACCATTAGCCTGAAGGCCAACAAGAGGTGTAACAGCTGCAGCTGTACTGAATGCGCTTATTCTTCTCTGGCAGAACCTGTCAACTGCTTTAACCCAGAAGTAATATGTTGTTCCATTTACCAGTCCGGTAGCGTTATACACAGTATCAGGATGGTTTGTGCTATCTATCAGGTTTGCAGATCCCGGGTTATTTGTTGTGCCCCTGTAAATAAAATACTTCCATACATCAAACTGTAGATTTTTGTTCCACCTGAGCTGTGCTGTCGTGTTTCCGGGAGTACCGGTCAAATTAGCGGGCGCAGTTGGTGTAACTGTATCTGCAGGCGGAAAGAAAGTTGCAGTAGGAGCCGGGGTAACCGGATTGCTTGGAATGAAGTACCAAAAATCCGGATAACCGTAGTGAAATCCTGTCAAAACACTGGTTGGAAAAGTATTTTGAGTACATGAATTGCAATATCGCATATCACCATAAGTAATATGTTCTCCAATCTGCGTGCTTGCTCCAAAATAGTAGCCGTCAGTTGCACCCTGGTAGAGCTGTATTTGATACTGCGAACCGGCAGTCAGCCAGATCGGGGCGCCAAGTGTATCATAGCTATATTGACCGGAAGGTCCGGAAACCTGTTTTTGCCTTAAAACCGCTTGCGTGGTCTGGTCAAACAAGGTAACATAACGTGTTGTTCCGTTTGGATCACGCTTGCCAAAATGTGTAATAAGTAAATCAACATTTGGTGTAAACCTGAAACCTCTCTGGGTATTTGTTGCTCCACCGGGAGAGCCTGATGCTACGCTATCCGTGGATGAATGAGGACCGTTTAATCCGTTTGATGGTGAACTTACTCCCGATACTGATGGAACACCAAAATACATGTAAACCAGCGTTGAGTCGTTAGCGGGTATTGAAGGTACCTTAACCCAAATGACAGTATTTGTCGAATTCATTGGACCTTCGATATAATATCCGAGTGTTGAAAGCGGCTCCAGCCCGCAGTTTGCTGCAAAGCGGATATCATCGCCATCGGGCTGCATCAAACCGAGGGTGATTAGCGCTTGAGTATTGATAACAAGCCGGACAGAAGTGTTGGCCATCGGTGAGGCCGAATTATTCCGAATCCTGATGGGGAGCTGAGCGCTGTACTCAATACCATCCGTTTGGGAATATGAAGGAACAGTGCAAAACAAAGCTACAACAGAAACGAAGAAAAAATAGAAGAAACGTTTCATTTTTGCCTCCAGATTAAATAATAGTTAAGTAGCTATTTCCGAAAGACTTAGAAGATAATTTAACTGTATTGATTTTAAATTTCAACTTATTTTTTTCTTATTTTCCAGTGCAAAAAGCAGAAGCGCATGGGGTCCTTTCAGGCCTAATTTTGAGCAGATATTATTCCTGTGGTTCTCAATTGTTCTGACGCTTCGAAATAACTCCTCCGCAATCTGCGCGCTGGTTTTATTCTGTGATATAAGCTTAAGAATCTGTATTTCCGTAGAGGTAAGTTTATCCAGGTCTGTTTTGCTGTAATTGTTTTTATTCTTTTCAACGAGATACCCTGAAATTACCGAGCTGATATAATACTCACCCGCCGCTACTTGTTTGATGCAGTCAATTAGATCGTTAGCAATGCTTTCTTTTAGCACGTATGCCTTTATATCAAGCTCAAGCGCTTCGTCAAAATACTCCTTATCCTTGTGGATAGTAAGTATCACAACCTTGGTATTCAGACCTTCTTCTTTTATCTTCCGTGCAGCATCAAGTCCGCTCATAACCGGCATATCGATATCAAGTATGGCAATATCCGGTTTCAACTCTCTAACGAGATTTAAAGCTTCCTCGCCGTTTGAGGCTTCGCCGGTAACTTCAACCGAACTGTCTTCGGCTGCGATGCTCAATATTCCCTTGCGGAATATATGATGGTCATCTGCAATTATTATTTTTATCTTGTTCTGCAAATTATTTCCTTTTTCTATTTGATCGGTACGGTGATCTTAAACCTCGTCCCAGCATCCTTTTCAGAGCTGAACTCATATGCGGCTTTGATCACATTCAGCCGTTCTTCGATATTAATGAGACCGAAGCCAAGCCGTGCCGGGTCTGATATCTCAAATCCTTTGCCGTCATCGCTAAGCTCGGTAATTATGAACATCACTGATCTTCTTACAGTAAATGTAACTGTTTTCGCTCCGGAATGTTTCAGTGTGTTGTTCAGTATTTCCTGTATTATCCTGAAATACTGCACTTCGTTCTCACGGCTTAAGGCACCGTCAATATTTTCTATATTATTAATGAATTTTATACCTGAAGCCAAAGAGATACGCTCTATCATTGCCTCAAGGCTTACGGTGAGTCCGAGCCTTTCGATCTGCTTCGGGTAAAGCCTTTGCGAGATGCGCCTCACTTCGTCAACTGTTTCCATTACCAGCGAAGAAGCCTCTGTTATCCTCTTCGGAGGAGCATCTGATGATTTGATTTCCTGCTGTAGGAAAATATTTATCGCGCTTAGATTCTGGCCAATACTGTCATGCAGCTCGCCTGCAATTATCTTCCACTGGCTTTCCTGCTCTTCGATCATTTTTTGCTTGAACTCTTCCAGCTCGTTTTTTTTCTTTTTGGCTGCTTCGTAATAGTAATAGCCGAATACTCCTATAACGATCAAGGTTAATGCAGCCACACGCCAGAAGAACCACTGGGTCTGCCATATTGGAACCGTTGATGCCCCGGCCTGATAATAGCCATCTACAACCAGCAGCGCAAGCAGGGCGAAAAGCAGCCAAACATATCCGGAGCGTTTCTTCATGTTCAAAAATAAGAGAATAAATCGTTAAAGTAAGTGAATTTATCCTCTGCCATTGTTACACAACGGCTCAATTGTTATTTTTGTGTTCTGACATTTAATAAGTAAGTAAATCTATGAAAGCAGTAATACTAAAAGAAAATGGCGGCACCGATAAGCTGATATATACCGAAGATCATCCCGTTCCTTCTATTGGAGCGAATGAAGTGCTTGTCAATATAAAAGCCACATCGGTAAACAGGGCTGATTTGGTTATCCGCACCGGTTACCCGGGGCTTGCGCTGAACTTCCCTCACATTTTGGGCGGTGATATAGCAGGCATTGTTTCAGATACAGGAAGCGATGTCAAAGGATTTTCTGAAGGCGACCGTGTTGTGTCATGGTCAATCGTATCCGAAGCCGATGATGAATGGGCAAGACGCGGTAAAGCCGGGCAGTCAATTTCATGGCAGTACTTCGGGATGCACAGAAATGGCTCTTATGCTGAATATGCCGCGGTACCGGCATCATCTCTGGTTAAGCTGCCTGATAATGTAACTTTCGAAGAAGCAGCGTGCCTGCCGGTCGCCGGCCTCACCGCTATTCACGGCGTGAAAACTGTAGGTGACCTGCAGAAAGGGGATAAGTTTTTCATTTGGGGCGGTACAAGCGGACTCGGAATCATAGCTATCCAGATAGCAAAAAGCATTGGGGCTGAAGTATATGCTACAGCCGGATTCCCTCACAAAATAGATTTCCTGAAACAAATGGGAGTCGATCATATTTTCAATCACCGTGATGGCTCCGCGATCGATGATGAAGTCCTGAAGATAACAGGCGGTACGGGCATTGATGTTATACTGGATTACGTTGGACCCGAAGCTTTCCCGAAGAATTTCAAAATGGTTAAGAAGGGCGGCAAAATACTTTTCTGCGGAATATTGACAGGAAGGGAAGCAATGGTATCGCTGCACCAAACATATTTGAGGCATATCAGCCTAATGGGATTGTACCTCGGCGAAAAGCGCGAGCTGGAAGAATTGGTTACGCTCGTATCGGAAGGCAAAGTGAAGCCGCATATCGGCGCAGTGCTTGAACTTAAGGATGCCGCCAAAGCCCATGAAATGATGGCAAAAGGAGAGGTAATAGGGAAGATAGTGCTGAAGGTATAATAATTGGTGAATCAATTCACCAATTATTATGATATTCGGTGATTCAATTCACCAAATATTATGTTTTTTAGTTAAACTATTGATTTTATTATATGCTGGGTGTCAAAAACAGCGAAATTTTCATAATCAAAATTCAGGATGCAGCCTCAATCCTCCATTTTGTAGCGGATCTCGCGCTGCTCGATGTAATATAGTATCTCGTTAACAGTATCTTCGGGTGAGTGCATTGTTGTATCAAGCACAATCCCGAATCCCGGATCATTAATCCCGGTTTCATAATGATACTTGATTCTCTCCATTTCCCATCCTGTAAGCTCGCGGCTTCCGCGGTTAGATAGCGCATAGTCAAGCCGTGGATTTAATGTAAAGAAAAACCTTTGGATATCAAGCGGCAGGTTCCGGTTGAAGAGTTCATATTCATCTTTGCTGAGCGGATATGTAATAATAACATCCAGGCCTTCTTTTATGAAATTTAATGTAAGCGAAAGTGTGTTTTTGAGATTAAGCGGAATAGCTTCGTCAAGGGGCATCCATTGAACCATGCCATGAAGTACGTCAACTTCAATATGTGCTGAGCGGGGAAATTCCTTTTTCAGCAGACCGGCAATTGTTGTTTTACCTGAATTGATCGAACCGGAGAGGAAAATTATCATACGATTTTTAAATGGAGAGGCATGGTAAAAGAGTAATACACAAGCTGAACCGGGAAAAAATCAAATGCTTAAGCCGGTCTTATCCCATACTTCGGCTTTGGTTGCTGCTGCGGTTTCACGTGCTTTTTCTGCGCCCTTTTTCAGAATATCCTTAACATACGCCAGGTCATTCTTAAGCCTTTCGCGCTCTTCGCGGAAGGGCTTAAATGTTTCTATGATCTTCTCAAGCAGCAGCTTTTTTGCATCGCCGTAACCCATTCCGCCGGCCTGGTAGCGTTCAAGCAAAGTCTTCTTCTCATCTTCAGTGGCGAAGTATGAATAGAGCTTATAGATAGTGTCGGGATCCTTTGGCGCTTCTACGGGGGTGGAATCAGTTACAATTCCCATTACCTGCTTCTTCAATGCTTTATCAGAAGCAAATATCTCAATTGTATTGCCGTAGCTCTTGCTCATTTTCTGGCCATCAGTACCTATTACTACCGCAACTTCTTCGGGGATGTATGGAACGGGAAGCTTGAAAACATCGCCGTAAGTACGGTTGAACTTTCCGGCAAGATCGCGCGCAATTTCCACATGCTGCTTCTGGTCTTTGCCAACAGGCACTATATCAGGCTTGTAGATAAGAATATCAACTGCCATGAGCACCGGGTAAGTAAAAAGTCCGGCATTGATCTCACGGTTACCTTTTGCAACAGCATCTTTATAAGCATGAGCAAGCTCAAGCATCGGCATTGGCGTAAGGCAGCTCAATACCCATGTAAGCTCGGCATGCTCGGGTATATCGCTCTGGCGGAAAAATACAGCACGCTCGGGATTCAGCCCAAGCGCAAGGTAATCCAATGCAAGATCTATAATAAGCTCCTGTAGTTCAGCCTTATTTTTAACCGTGGTTAATGAATGCAGGTCGGCAATGAAAATGAAGTTCTCATGGTCCTGCTGCATGTTAACATGGTTGCGCATTGCGCCGAGGTAGTTTCCAATATGCGCCTTGCCTGTAGGCTTAACGCCGGAAAGTATTCTCTTCGGTCTATTTGATGAGTTATCGTGAGCCATCAGGGAATCCTATTCAAATTTCTTCTGTGCCAGCACAATTGCGCCGACAATTGCTGCAAGCAGTACAAAAGAAACAAGCTCAAAGGGGAATGAATATGTTGTATATAGCTCTTTGCCTACGGATTGTATTGTTCCCATTACTTCAGCATTCTGGTTCAGGGTTTTGAACTTGCCCATGAATGCGAAAAATGTTGTAATGCCGAGTGAACAGAAAAGCAGCAGGGCTAAAATGATAGCCGAAAGCTTTTTATAAGTTAAGGTTTCGGTAAGCTTCTTTTCGCCGCTGAGATTCAATAACATGATAACGAAAAGGAATAATACCATAATAGCACCCGCATATACAAGGATCTGTATAATTGCCACGAACTGTGAGCGCAGCATCAGGTAAATTCCCGAAATGGCAAAGAAGTTTACAACAAGATACAAAGCGCTTGTAATAGGGCTTCGTCTTGTGATCATCATGATTGCAGATCCAAGTGCAAGGATGGCAAACAGGAGTATCATTATATTTTCAGCTGTCCACTGCAATGTAGTAAGTATAAAGTTAAAAAATCAAAATGCGGAAAATGAATTTTTAGGTTCAAACCGCGCGACTTGAGATATTATCCCAATCCCGCTTTCAGCGGGACGCGGTTACCAGCTAAGAAACACTGCGTTAAAATTCAAAGTACATTTACATCCAAAAGTGCCCAGAGCCGCCGGAACAGAACCGAGCGACTTGAGATATTATCCCAATCCCGCTTTCAGCGGGACGCGGTTACCAGCTAAGAAACACTGCGTTAAAAATCAAAGTACATTTACATCCAAAAGTGCCAAGCTGCCGGAACAGAACCGCGCGACTTGAGATATTATCCCAATCCCGCTTTCAGCGGGACGCGCCTATAAGTTTTTATAGAACATTTACATCCAAAAGTGCC
>JAYRXC010000050.1:0-44887 GCA_041917655.1 Ignavibacteria bacterium
AAATGTGAATATAAGAGCAAACGAGCTTGATATTGAACCGATAATAAATGGCGCAGATACAATTGTATATGTTGGATTTGGATATGACATGAATAACCAGTCACGCGCATACTTTATGAGAGTGAATATAGTAAACGGTACTTCAACTAACGGCGCGTGGAATTTCAGAAGCTCTTTGCATCCCTGTAATTGTGTAAATACTTATAACCCCAGGATCACAAGCGATAATTCCAGGTACGGTGCAAATACTTATGTATATTTTACTGTTTCAAGAGATTCGATATATAGTGCCAATACTTCGATATGTACTCAGCAAATGGCAGTTAACACAGGACCCTTTTCGGGTAATACGTTTACATACAGAGATAGAAGCGTGAGTTGTGGAGGATTTTTTTGCCATGGTCTTTTATCATCCCAGTATTTATGGCAGGATATTTGTTATTATAATGACGGTATTAATGACAGGATCTATGAAGTATCGAGCTATGACAACGCAATTCTCTGCTATTGGAGTAATGACTACGGGGTAAATTCTGATGTTCCTTTCTACATATCAGAAGATTTTAAATTGGATCAGCTTCAATTACAATCCTGCGGGGGCACAAGTAATCAGAATATAGCAATTGCTTACAGAAAACTGTATAACAATAGCAGTCCTGATTGGGATTACAGGGGACAGTTTTCAATATCGGGGGGCACAACATTAAATTCATTTACTGCCAGCTGGATTGATTATACAATATTCAGAACCAGGTTTGTAAGCATGCAATCAATTGCGCTATCGCAGGGCAGGTATGTTTTCTCATGGGCTGATTCTTCTAACGGTATAAATGGCACTCAGAAATTTTCGCAAACAAATGATGCAGGTAACAGCTTTACAACTCCAATAGTAAGCAGCCCTGTGGGTACAGGCGCGTTATCATTAGGGGGAACCCATGCAGGTTACAGGGCGGGCGGTTCATCTGATTCAAGCATTACACTCTGGTCACAAGCTCCGGGCACAAATGCATTTTGTTCATACAATATTGTTTCAACCATAGGAATTCAGCCCACAGGGAATGAAGTTGCTGATAAATACTCTCTTTCGCAAAACTACCCTAATCCATTTAATCCGTCAACCGATATCCGTTTCAGCATTCCGAAACAAACTGTGGTTAAGATCACGATCTTCGATATGACGGGAAAGGAAATAGAACAACTATATAATGGGGAATTGTCCGCAGGAGATTATAAAACTCAATGGGATGCAGCCCATTACTCAAGCGGTGTATATTTCTACAGGCTTGAAACAAATAATTTCACTGATACGAAAAAGATGGTGCTGGTTAAATAGGAATATGGGGTAATAAATGAATAACAGCCGGAGCTAAGCTGCACTTGCTGTTATTCAACTTTTTCATAATAAACCGTTAGAACGGCTTTGCGCCCGCGTATTCGAGAAAAATTTCGAATTTCATTATACAGATTTTTTCCTGTTCCGGCTTTCCAATTCGGTCAGTTCTTCGATCTTTTTGTAGAACCATTTTTTAGCGGAGTACAGTATTTTGCTTCCGGCAATTTCTTTCTTGAACTCGTCCAGAAGTTCAAATTTGGAGTTAAGCTTGATATTCATAAGTTTTATTATGTGATTGACCAGCTTCAAAATAATATCCGCCGGCATATTGCTTATGAACTTTCCGCTTTTTAGGCTCTTCTTGTAAGATTCAGCCAATGAGTAAAAAGCATCATATTCATCTGTTTCGTAGTAGATAATAAGGTAAAGATTTCTAACGTCAATTCTTAAATAAGGTGTAGTGAATTTTATCAGCCCCAGAAGCTTCAGTGATTCGTCATATTTTTTTTCCTGCAGCAAAGCATATGCACTGATAAATTTCCGGAAATCTTCCCTGATATCTTCGCCGATCAGGTGTATGTTCTCTTCAAGGTAGCCGCTTATGAAGGGCGCATCCCCGTTAGCAATGCCCCAAATACACATTTGCCTGATAGTGCCAAATGCCTGCTCTTTGCTGAATGAATTGAAGTTTATCAGGTTGTTCCGGTAAGCATACTTATGCATCTCATAACTTTCATCATAAAATTCTTCTTTTCCGTTCAGCAGCAGGTAAACGATCGCGTCATTAAGCTGGATGAATCTTTCATGGTTTACCTCAGATGAAGACAATGGCGCATCTGCAAAGGCTAACTCTTTCATTTTATAATAGTATTCGGAGCTTCCCGGGTTCAGGTAGTGCTTTAACCTGCTGATGTGATAATGAATGAGAGTTTTATGCTGTTCGTTTGTGAATTGAAAATCCTTAATAATCTCTTCCGGGTCCAGTTTCTCGGCAATTTTCTGCGCAAGGGAGTCTTGAAAGCCGTATCCGAAGCTGATCCTGTTGCAATTCATATCCACGATGCTTCGGGATAGCTTTATGATATAATTGACCGCTTCAAGGTTTCCCTTGTTAACTACATTTTCGCAGATCTTAAACTGTTCACTGTTGTTCAAATTATGTTTGATCACAGAGTTTTCGATCGAGATGTAGTGTTCATAAAACTCTTCGTGCGCCCCGTATGCTGCTATATCCGCCATAGCTTTTGCTCTTTCCTTTTCAAAAAGCTTGTCCGCTTTTAATTCAGTAAGCTTATCAAGAAGCAGCTTCCGTTTTAATACATACTGTTTTTCAAACTCCGAATAAGACAGAAAATCCTTGCATACAGCAAGCATATATGAATTCAACCTGTCAATATCTGCCGTCTTTATCTTCTTGCCAGGGTATATATCGGCGTAAAATGATTCTTTCAGCTTTGAGCTTTCAAACTCAGGATAGATCTTTGAGAGTTTCTGGTAGTACCTTGTAAGCTCGCTCCGGTTGTTGTGATAGGGAGAGCGAATGAATTTGCCGAGTTCTTTAAATTCAGTTTTGTTCAAATTACTTAGTAGTCCGAATAATCCAGTATTTTTCATGCAGGTTTTTTGCGAGTATTTAACTTGCAAAATGTCTAAAAATATGATAAAAATCAACATTCTTGTGCCGAATTCCCCTGCTAAGCGGATAAATTCATGAGAGAAACTGAGAATAATTTCTTTGATTTGACACATGCCAAGGGGCTATCTTTGCTTCACCAATGTGCACAGAATGTGCACGGGAAACAGGAGACCGGATTAATTTATGTCAAGAAGAGCCAAGAAAAAGTTGCCTGAAAAAATATCAAAGGGATACAGGCTTTTGCCTGAAACACACGAGCTAATTTACCGGATTCAATTTTTGCTGGGCAGCGACCTGGATACGGCAATCAGCAGGGCATGCAGGAAATATTTTAATTATCTGAAGCAAAGGGCAAAATAAAATGAACATCACAAAAACAGCAAAATTTCTATCTTACTTAACAATCTTCAGTGCCGTCTTTTTTGCGCAGAATGTCGTTTCACAATGGCTGCAAAGCGATGGAGTTTACAGTGGAAGCGTAACCGGATTATGTGCCTCAGGAAGTAATATTGCCGCGGCAACCCCAACGGGTATCTGGGTTAGTTCTAATAACGGTTTAAGCTGGTTGGCGCCTGCTTTACCGAATTTCAGCATTCTTTCAGTTTTTTCTTCAGGCAGCAGTATCTTTGCGGGAACCGGAAGCAATGGTGTATTTTTTTCATCAAACAGCGGTATTAACTGGAGCCAGACCGGAATGACTTCCGGGAGTGTTTACTCCATAGCTGTTGAAGGTTCAAACATTTTTGCCGGACTATCGGGAACCGGCGTATATATTTCATCCAACAACGGAAGCAATTGGACGCAAACTTCCCTTAACAACAAAACCGTACTTTCAATTGCAGCACAATCTTCTACTGTTATCGCGGGCACACTGGCAGAGGGTATCTGGATTTCTACAAACAACGGGGCAAACTGGACGCAATCCGGATTAGGCGGTCAAACAATTCCGGCACTTTCGCTTGCAGGGAGCAATATTTACGCCGGAAGCGGAAACGGTTTTGGGGTATATTATTCAACTAACGGGGGTATGAACTGGATACAAACAACCTTAAATAATGTAACTGTCAATGATCTGTATGCAGAGGGCAACAATGTATATGCATGTACGCCGGCAGGTATTAGATACTCATCCAATTCCGGAGCAGTATGGTCCACATATGGTCTTTCCGAAAGAAATGTAACTTCCATTCAGTTATCAGGCGGAAATGTTTTTGCCGGTGCGGTTCATAATGGCATTTATCTTTCAACAAATAACGGAGTCAACTGGAATAGAAAGGGGCTTAATAACGGAAGAGTGGAAGCGCTGACTGTTTCGGGGGGTAATTTGCTGGCGGGTACTTTATTTACAGGTATATGGAAATCATCGAACACCGGAAGCTCCTGGAATCAAACATCATTTAATAACACAGATGTATCATCATTTACATCAAATGCAGGTATTATTTTTGCGGGAACATATGACTACGGTGTATGGAGCTCTTCCGATAACGGGACAACATGGTTACAGCTTTCTCTTAACGACCAGACAATATATTCAATGGCAGCATCAGGGAGCAATATATATGCAGGTTCATATGGTGCGGGTATATATACATCAACTAATAGCGGAGCTAACTGGATACAATCCGGGCTAAATGCGCAAACGGTTTCTTCAATCGCTGTATCGGGAACAAATATTCTTGCCGGCACATGGAACAATGGGATATATGTTTCTTCTAACGGCGGCGTAAACTGGGTACAGTCTTCATTGAATAACAGAACTGTTAACTCAATTACTGTATCCGGCAGCATAATATTTGCAGGTACACAGTCTTTCGGTGTATATGTTTCCACAAACAATGGCCTCAACTGGGCTCAGAAACCTCTGAACAATGTAACAGTGAACGCGATTGTTTGCAGCGGAAATAATGTTATTGCCGGCACCGGTAATGGTATCTACTTGTCAACTAATAATGGCAGTAACTGGTCTGCGGGCAATATCGGTTTTTATTACTCGAATCCTGTGATAAGATCGCTGTTTATATCAAATGGTTATGTATATGCCGGAACAGAAAACCAGTCAGTCTGGAAAAGATCATTCGATGAAATTGTGGGGACAGTAAGCAGCTCCGCAGAAATACCGCTTGATTTTTCACTTGAGCAGAACTATCCAAATCCTTTTAACCCGGCAACCACAGTGGATTTTTCAATACCCTGGGCCGAAAATGTAATCATTAGAGTTTACGATATAACCGGGAAAGTTGTAAGTGAGCCAATAAACGGAGAGTTCAGTGCGGGCAGACACTCGGTTAAATTCGATGGGTCACACCTTGCATCAGGAGTATATTTTTACAGTATCACGGCTTCAAGATTCACTGCTGTAAAGAAAATGGTTCTTGTAAAATAACAAACAACAAAATGAAAAAAGTACTGATATTAATAATAGGATTTTACTCTTGCATAGGCTTCACGGTTAATAGCCAGTGGCTGCCGATGAACTCGGGAATGGGATCCGGTACAATAATTCACGGGTTTCTATTCGGCAGCGCTGATATTGTGTGGATGTACGGCAGTAATTATTCGGGTTCAACAGGCTTTTTGAAGTATTCAACCGATGGCGGATCAACTTTCACCAGCCAGTCATACAGTTCTACATCAGGCGTGTGGGGCGGCCATATGGCAAACGCATCCACCGGTTGGATTATCACAAGGGCCGGAGAAATTATCAAAACTACCAATGCCGGCGGCAGCTGGCAGCTGCAGGTAAGCGGAACATCTTCGGAGCTTTATGATATTGCGTTCACAGATCTTAATACCGGTTGGGTATCGGGATTAAACGGGATCATTCTGAAAACAACCAACGGCGGCACTAACTGGATCCAGCAAACCGCTCCGGCATCGGTAAAGATCCTGAAAATACAGCCGGTCAATTCAAACATTGTTTATGCCGCAGGGTTTTTAGGAAGTATGTTCAAAACCACCAATGGAGGATCAAACTGGGAAAACCTGCCGGCGTTTACATCAGATGATATTTATGGATTGAACTTTGTGAATGGGAACACCGGCTGGGCATGCGGAGTACCCAATATATACAGAACCACAAATGGCGGGCAAAACTGGGAGCAGCAGACTGTTCCGGCTCTTTCACTTTACGGCGTTTACTTCAAGGATGAAAATACAGGATGGTGCGCAGGAAGCATTTCGGGTCCGGCGGGAATAATTTCAAAAACAACAAATGGAGGCACTGTGTGGGAAACACAATATACAGGTTCAGACTGGTTCTTCAGCCTGAATTTTAAAGATGCCAATACCGGTTACTCAGCAGGATTCGACGGTGCATATGTAAAAACAACAAACGGCGGTGACCCATTGACGGCAGTGGAACCGCCTTCGAATATACCTTCTGAATATTTGCTGCTGGGAAATTTTCCAAATCCGTTTAACCCGGTAACTAACATCAAATTTTCTTTGCCTGCTGCCGGAAATGTGGTTATCAGGATTTACGATATCAGCGGCAGGTTTATTGAAGAAACTGTAAATTCTGAATTCAGCGCGGGAATACACACGGTGAGCTTTGATGGTTCAGATCTTGCTTCAGGTGTGTATTTATACAGACTAACTTCATCCGGCTATACAGCAGTAAAGAAAATGATCCTGACAAAATAAGAGGATTATAGTATTAAGATCACAGAATGATCGTCATAAAAAAAAGAGAATGAAATTTATGGGTAACAATTTCCCCCAAAACTCATAAATAAAAAAGCCTGCTTTTTCAAGCAGGCTTTTTGTTTTTACTCGCCCCATTTTCTCAGGCTTGGAGCAATGCGCTGGCCTTTTGTGTTGCCGGGTGCCGCTGTTTTTTTGTTTGGATTCGGTTTGCGCGGTGTATCATCGTCATCACACGAACCGCCAGCAAGCTGGTTGGATGAACAGTTCCACCAGTCTCTTACAAAATCCAGATGCCTGCTTATCCAGCTTGCTTTTTTCCTGAAGTCAGTTGGATTTTTGACAGCGTCCATTGCATCCTTCATATGCTTATCGGAATTGAACTCACCGCTGAAGCTGTTTTCAGAGCCTTTGCCAGGGTTATTGGAATCCTTTTTATACTTGGCTATCTTTTTGAAAAAGTCATTAGCCGTTGTCAACCGCGCTTTGTAAAGAGCCGCAGTCGGATCCTGCGGGTAGCTTTTGAATTCAGTTACATTCTTAAGCTCCTTGCCATCGCCGCGTATCATCCAGCCAAAGTCTTCTACCAGCTCTTCCTCGCCGGCGTTTGTGCCCGTGAACTTAACCGACTTGAACCTGTATACGGGGTAAAATTTTCCGTCATCACCTTTCAGCACATCGCTGCCGGGTTCATCTATATAGGTGATCTCAATTTTATCGCCGGCCTTTTCATACATGGTGATCCTGCCCTGTGCATCCCTCGTAACATTTACAGCCTGTGGGCGGTAAAGCTCCAATATCGATTTCTGGTAGCCTTCGGGCATCATACGCATATAAAATCCATCGCCAATATACGCCCAGTTGCCCGGGTTAACCTGTTTCTTCAGCAGGTCTGAAGGCGGGTCGCCCGGCAAAACTGCCATACTTTCGATCTCTTCAAATGATGAAGCCGGATCGGTTATTTTACCACGAAGGTCTTTGTAGAACTTCGCAGTACTTTTTACTTCGTCGGGAAGTATATCGAGCGGTATATCGCTAATGCCGATACTCAGCTCTGCGATCTCTGAAGCTGTCAGCAGCGGCTTCACACGAAGCTGCAGCTCAGGATTGAGATCGGTGAACTTTGCGCCGTAAATTATTGACCATAACAGGAGCTGAATATCTTTTTGCGCAACTTCGGGATGTTCAGCAGAGCGTGTTAAAATGTTCGTTACAAGGTTATCAAGCTTTCCTTTGATTGGCGCTATTAAATGGCCGCTGCCTTTTGTGGGGCCGTGCGTGCCGGCTTTGAGGCAATAGCTTTGAATTGTGAGCCTGTAGTATCCGGGTCCAAGAGGTGCATTGTAGTCGGCAGGCTCAACCGGGTCTCTTAGTTCTTCGATATCATCTATCCAGAATGAAACCGGGTATGCGTCATCAATTGAGGTGGTTATATTTTTTTCTTCCAGCAGGTCGGGTGCCGCGGTTTTTTTGATCAAGTCTTCGAATTGTGCCTGCAGCACAGCTGGAGCCAGCAGCAGTATTAATAGTATAAATTTGTTTATCATGATTTTGCTCCGGAAATGTTTAATTTGTATGTACAAAAATATACAATTTTTTCTATTAAAAATAACGGGAACCGGTAACATCGAAAAGATCTAAACGTAAAGTAAAGAAGGATATATCTTTATGAACGGCAAGGTTCAAAAAAAACCTGCCGGAAGAAATTTCACGGCAGGCAAAAATTTTCAGGAAGACCGAAATTTGGTCTGGAAGATGTTAAGCGGTTTCCTTTTTTCTGAACAGCAGGTTATCCAGGCTGTATTTTCCTGCGCCGATAAAGAGCAGCGCCATAAAAACAGAGAACATTTCAACCGGGTAGATCACTCTGTTCCAGGGATCAAGCTTGGAAGTGTGCTGCATGAACGCAACAAACATTGTGAATGCCATCAATGCTGATGCCGGGCGTGTGAAAAGCCCGAGGAGAATTAATATCCCTCCGCCGAATTCTGTTATCGCGGCCATAAATCCCCAGAATGTTGGGGCGAAAGTTATCCCGAGGTTTGCCATTGAGCCGCCGAGCTTTGTCCAAAGCTCAAGACCTCCGAACATTTTGCCCCATCCGTGTGTGAAAATAAAAGCAATTCCGATACCGATGCGAAGAAAGAGGATGCCGGCATCCCTATATTTATCCAGAAAATTTGTTATCATACTGTTTTTTAGATTAGTTGGTAGTTAGTTATGTGTTGTAACACCTATATAGGGAGTTTAAGTTTCAAGGGTATAAAGATTCAGGATTTTCCCAGGATCCATATGAGATGCAGAGCGAATTGGCATCATCTACGGTAATAATTCATAAAGGAATCATCATAGATACTATTTCATAAATTCATATCTCAAAGAGTCGTTTTGCCATTTCAGCAAAAGTCCTTTTGTGCTGTCGGCATTTATCTTTATTGTGCTGTATGTTTTCCCTATTGATACTGATGCATTATGGTTTCCGGGTGAGAGCTTTACTGTTCTGGTAATTTCCTTTTCGTAATCATGCTCTGCCATCAACATGCTTTTGGGCACAACTACATCGCGGTTTATCTGCATATAAATTTCTTTGTTAAACAGTGAGCCGTCAAATTTTATTTCATAATCCTTTTTAAGCTTTGGAATTTCTTCCGCAATAATACCGGTCATTGCGTTTTCACAGTTATTCCACTCTTTATGCCAGCTATCTTTTATGAATGACATTCCCGAATTACTTTTGCCGCAGGAATATTTTTTACCCCAGGAAAGTGAAATATTTTCCCCGCCGCGGTCATAAACTTTTTCATCATAAGTTTGTATTTCGTCAAATTCATTTTCTTTAAAGGTTTTATAAAGCCTGTCAAGCTGATCAGAGTTCATTTTAAAATATGATTTGCTTACAGAGCCGCCGTCATTAACTTCATAGTAACAGCTATCTGCGGATATATAAAGGTTTTCAAAGTAATACATCATCCCCCCGTTAACGTGATACCTGAACGAGATATCCGCAGGGCGTGTATCGGGCAGGGGAGAGTTATCTGATTTATCATTGCTTTTTGCGCATAAGAATCCGCTTGACATGAAAGCCGCTATCAGAACTGTTAATGATAAAAATTTCATTTTCAATTTCATAAATTTATCAGTTAATTATGATACTGAAATTTCGGAAGTTTTGTTCCTCGGGTACAAAATTAGGGAATATTTTTTAAATTTTTTTGACCTCACCCCCAGCCCCTCTGACTGCTTATGATCCCGCTAAGCAGAAGCGCTGGACGGCAAAAAGCGCCGGAGGGGGAGAAAGGAATTTTTAAATTATGAAAGCAGAATATTATATAAGCAAGCTTGAACTGCAGAAGCATCCTGAAGGCGGATGGTTTAAAGAAGTGTACAGATCGAAGGAAGAAATAGCGGCCGAACATTTGCCGGGCAGATATAGCGGCAGCAGGCATCACTCAACATCGATATATTTTCTGCTCACAAGCGATTCGTTCTCGGCATTTCACCGCATCAGGTCGGATGAGCTGTGGCACTTTTATGAGGGCTCGCCTGTGACTGTTTATATGATCGATCATGCTGGGAATTATTCCGAGATCACTCTTGGCCGCAATATCGAAGCAGGCGAAGTGTACCAATGCGTTATACCTGAAGGCGTATGGTTCGGAGCTAAGGTTAATGCGGCTGATTCATTCTGCCTGGTAGGCTGCACTGTAGCGCCGGGATTCCACTTTGATGATTTTGAGCTCGCAAGCCGTGATAAGTTAACTGCAGACTTCCCGCAGCATAAAACAATAATAGAAAAGCTGACGAGGAATTAGATTAAATTCTATGTTTCCAAATATTCGGGTTTCTGCTGTTGTGTAAAACTGATACGACTTTAATAGAATTGTCATTTTCATCAACAAAAAAATACACACAGTATGGAAACTTTCCAATTAAATGCTTTCTAATGTCTAGATAAACGAGAGGATATAAGTAAGGATTTCGTTTTATTCTGCTGAAGGCGGAGCTTAAGCTTCGGATAAATGTATCACCAAGTGATTTTTTTTGAAGTTCGTACCATATGTATGCGTCATCAATATCAGATTCAGCTTCTTCAGATACTAATAGCTTAAGTCTGGGTCTTTTCATTGTATTTATTTTTCAAAGTTTCCCAGTTGTTGAATCTTGTCTTACCGCTTCTAATCTTCTTAAGTCTTCTTTTGATAATCTCGATATGTTCCGGATAAGTAGTCTCCTGAACTTTATCTTTGGCGATATTATCCCATAAAGTATGGACGATCTTTAATTTCTCATTACGCGGTAAGTTGAGAAGTTTTTTCAGTTCTGCGTTAGTCATGTTTAATCTCTTTTAGTAAAATATATCAATTTAATCATTTATTCAACTAAAATATCTGAACCTTTCGGGTGGACTGAAGAGAATCGTTAACAATGTTTTACTAAAATCAATGAGTGACATTAAAAACGCTGACGGGAGTCGCTTCGTTGTTTTACCTCTTTTTCTGCAATAGATCAAAATTAAAACCGATGCTTGCAATTGGATAGAACGGCAGCGGAAAATCCCTGTCGGGAACAAATACTGCAAGCAGGTCAAAATTGATAAAATCATAAAAAGCACGGAAACCCGCTGATAATAGCGGGATGGTTTCGCCAACAACTATCCAGTTTTCCGAAATTATCTTGAATCCTTTGCCAACCTGCAAATCACCGCCAACCTGTACAATGGGTTTTTTCTCAAAAAGGTCTTCAGTGAAATTATATCCAACCCCTATATTGAGCGAGGCCCTCTGTGAGCCTATTGATGCAGCTATATAACCAATGCCGAAAGATTCAAATGACGAATTCTCCTGTTTGGGGCACCAGAGCATTCCCGCGCTCATGCTTACAGCCTCCGTTTTCAGAAACCGCACTTTTGGCGCGAAGTAATACAATCCAACAGGTACGGAAACTCCGAAACCAATATTTATATAGTCTGTAATACCTGCGTGAATTGTCGGCATGGCAAGGTAGGGGATAACTACCATCGAAGCAATCTGAATTTGCCCCTGTTTAATGGTCCGCCCGGTAGGGGCAAGTATCATGCGGTTATCGCTCTTATCATGAGGCCAGGGTATTGGCCGGTCAAACAGGCTGTCAGAACGCTTTTCTTTTAATGACCAATTCATTTTTCCGGAAATGCTTTTTTCCTGCGAAAACAACTGCAGACCTGAAAAGAATAGTGTGAAAACTAAAGATAGGAGAATGATGTATGATCTCATAACATAAGAATTTGTTTCAATTCTATATGTAAAATAAGCCGTGCGGAAGCCAAATAAAATGATTTTAATCATAAAAAAGTTCACTTATATTTGTGTAATTAAATCAAATCAGTTATGATAGAAACATGGTTATTGGTTGTAACGCTGGTCCTTCCAAGGATAGCATTGCTTATCGCTTACTTTTCACACCAGATACCGAATAATAACATCCCGTTTTTGGGAGACGCGCTGCTTTATGTTTTCCTCCCAAGGCTGCTTATGATTATTTATATATACGATAACATGGGATGGCAGAACCCCTGGTTCTGGATACACATTGTTGTGGCTATACTTGTATGGTCAAAAGGTTCGCAGGAAACATATAAGAGGAAGTTCAGGAGAAGATAGGGGAAAATGTCAAATGTCAAAGCACAAATGACAAATGACAAATCAAAAGTGCAAGAAGCGCGACAAACTGTTGTTGAAAACAACAAGAGATTAACATATGACGGGTCGATTGGCCCGTCTTTTTGTTTTCGGCTCTCTGAATAAATCCAAAGCTGATCAGACTTCGTATGATAGTTAAAGGCAGAAATTAACTAACTAAACTAATGGAGAAATCATGCGAAAACTGATCGGTTTTATTCTACCCATGGCGCTTGCTGCCGTGATATCACTGCAAAGCTGCGGCGATAACACAACCACTAACAGTACACCTACAACACAATCATTATACACAAGGCTTGGCGGCTCCGCAGCAATTGATACTGTGGTTGCTGTGTTCATCAACAACGTTGCTGCAGACCCCCAGATAAATTTTTTCTTCGCGCCGGTGCTTGCTGATACTACCGGAGTAAGATACAGGCTTCTCAGGCAGAACCTGGTGCAGCAGATATGTATGGTAACTGCAGGACCGTGTTTATATCTCGGCAAAGATATGCGCAAGGCGCATTCCGGAATGGGTATCACCGTGGCGCAGTTTAATGCGCTGGTAAATGATCTTGTTGCAGCTATGACAACTCTTGGAGTTGCGACAACCGAACAGAACGAGCTGCTTGCCATACTTGGTCCGCTTTGCGGCGATATAGTAGATAACGGCGCAGGAACGGGATGTCCATAAATAGTGTAATGGTGAAATGGTGAAATGGTGAAATGGTGAAATGGTGAAAACTTTCAAAAAGCGAAAGTCAGGTGTGAAATGGTGAAGTGAAACGTTAAACGTGAAACGTCAAACGTGAAACGTCAAACGTGAAACGGGAGGCGTGAAAACTTCCAAATAGAGTCAAGCAAAAATCGAGAATAGCTGAATTGATACAAAAGTTATACGGATTTTGAAAACCAACTGTAACATTTAATTACAAATTAATAAGGAGTTTAATTGAGAATTCTTGGAACTTTAGTAAGGGTAAGTACAGTTAAACTCTGAAATAGCTGATACAATTACCTCCGTAAACGCTATTAATTACGTCCTTCATTCAGATTGGAACGTAGAATACAGAAAAAAAGGGCTATTTCCAGCCCTTTTTTATTTGTACCCCCTAAGCCCTAAACGTACTTTTAGAGGATAAATGCCGGCGTATTTATTGAGATCAAAAAATTCTCGTTAACAAGAATTGCGGCTTCTTTGCCCAAGAAAAAAACGAAATCTATGCAGAAACCTGTTGATAAACATAGACTTAACATGACAAATACCTTTACAAGATCGTTTTGTTGAGTTTTGTTGTTCATTCAGTGAAAGCAAGCCTAAGTTTTATCGTTTGAGGCTGCACTTGTAAGCCACTAAGAATAGTACATTTGAACTCAATTTTGACCAAAAAGTACAGATTAAATTAACACAGCAAAAAAATTATATGGTTATTTTGATTATTATTTTATAATTTTGCTCTCTGTATTTTACCTGTCTGCAAAAAGCAGGCTGATATAAAAATCTGAATGAAAAAATTTCTACTTGACTACGGCATCAAGGTACGGTTGCCGATAATCCTTTTTGTAGCTGCCGCTTCATTTGCATTAACCTACTATATAACTTACGCAGAACGCACGGGTATTGGGTACCAGCCCGAGCAGCCTATAGCTTATTCGCATAAGCTGCATGCAGGCGATATGGGCATTGACTGCCAATATTGTCACGTAGGTGTCGAAAAATCGAGGATCGCAAGCGTTCCCTCTGTGAATGTTTGTATGGGATGCCATGCTATCGCAAGGAAAGACCAGCCTGAGATCCAGAAACTTACACAATATTACAACGAAAACAAACCGATCCCCTGGAAGCGTATTCACAGGGTTCCGGACTTTGCCTACTTTAATCACAGCGTTCATGTGAATAAGGGCATTGTTTGCCAGGATTGCCACGGGCAAGTCCAGGCTATGGATACACTCATAAACAACAAGTTCAAATCAACGGGACAGGTCAATTCATTCACAATGGGTGCTTGCCTTGACTGCCACCGTACGGCGCATGATAAATTTCCGAAGCTGCCAGACTTGAAAAAAGGACCGGAAAATTGTTCTGCCTGCCACAGGTAATAAAAGTTTTATCAATCTGACTTAGATCTATTCATTTTTCCTGCAGTCATAAATTTCCGGCAGCAGCAAGTCAGAAAGGGTATGCAGAAATAAAAACAGAATAAGAATATCCTATATTATAGTATAGAAATTATACAAAGATGAATTCGAATAATTCAAGCAACTCCAAAGCTGTAAAAGAAACCCCGAAGATCAAACGCAGGAATTTCTTCGTTTATCTGGGCGCCGGCGCTATCAGCGCGTACGCGCTGACCAAACTGCCGTTTAATCTGTTCAGGCAGAAGCTGAAGGCAGAAGCAAGCGTGAAGGTTAAGGAGAATCCGTATGCAGTTAAACGCGATAAAAGCAAAAAAGTGAATACCGGCAGCATGAATACAAGCGGCAACGCTGGCAATACCAATGCGGGAGGTAAGAACAATGGATAAGCATAACGAAATGGATGAAGTAAAAAAACAGCAAAGTACCGGCGCAGATGAGAACGCGCAGGAAAGCGGCTACTGGAGAAGCTTCAGAGAATTATACAAAGATCCTTCTTTCAACAAAACAGTTCAAAACGAGTTTTCACCCGAAGCGCTAACCAAGCCTGATGTAGGCAGCATGTCTGCGGTTTCACGCAGAAGGTTCCTTGCGCTGATGGGCGCATCGGCAGCATTCGCTGCCGCAGGATGCGGTAATTACCAGGATAAAGGAACAATTGTACCTTACAACCAGAAGCCCGAAGAAGTTACCCTCGGCCTGCCGAATTATTACGCATCTACATGCACCGGCTGCACAAGCGCATGCGGAATTCTCGTTAAGACCCGCGAAGGACGCCCGATAAAAGTTGACGGCAACCCCGATCACCCTATTAACAAAGGGAAGATCTGCACCAAAGGGCAGTCAAGCGTTATGAATCTTTACAATCCCGAGCGCTACCGTGAGCCGATGGTTAACAAAGCACAGGCTTCGTGGAATGATGTAAATAAAAATATCAGCGCTGCCTTAACGTCAGCTTCCGCATCCGGAAAAGAAATTGCAATAGTAACAGGTACGATCCTTTCGCCCACTTTAAAGAAGCTGTTTGATGAGTTCAAGCTCGCATTCCCTACAACAAAGATATATTCATACGAAGCGATAAATAACACACCGCGCTTAAATGCGTGGCAGAAATCATACGGCAAGCGCAGCATGCCGGTCGTAAAGCTTGATAAAGCAAAAGTGGTACTTGCGCTGGAATCAGACTTCCTCGGAAACGATAGCAACCAGATCGAAAACACCAGGTTATTTTCACAGGGCAGGGATGTAATGAACGGGAATGAATTCAACAGGCTCTATGCCGTTGAAGGCGCCGTTACAATTACCGGTATGAATGCCGACTACAGGCTCAGGCTTAAGACCGATGCCATCGAAGAGCTGGTTATGTGTTTGCTCAACGAGCTGGTAAACAAAAAGAAGATGTCCGGCTTTTCAGCCGATGCAAGGGTATCAGGCGCATTTTCTGCATACAAGCTGGAGCAGTTCAACGCAAAATACCTGCTCAATGAAAAGGCGCTCAAAAATCTTGTTGACGACCTTTCAAAGAGCCAGGGTGATGCAATTGTGATCGGCGGCGATAAGCTTCCGGAATCAACCCACCTTGCGATAAACCTGCTTAACGAAGTGCTCGGCAGCTCGAAGCTCTACAGCACCGAAGCAGAAAATACAGAGGTAATGCCGCTAAGCACACCCGCAGAAATGGAACAGCTTACGCAGGCAATGGCAGGCGGAAGAGTTGCCGCGGTAATTCACTTTGATACAAACCCTGTATATAACTTATCACCTGAATATAAATACGAAGAAGCTGTAAAGAAGGTACCCGTTATTGTTACTATGACCGAACAGGTTACAGAAACCGCAGAGGTATCAAATTACGTGCTTCCAATACATAATGCGCTGGAATCATGGGGCGACTTCAAAACACGCACCGGGTTCTACAGCATGCAGCAGCCAATCATTGCCCCGCTCTACAACACCAGGCAGAAAGAAGCAATTCTTTTGAGCTGGAAGGAGCCGAAGGATTTTAACGAAACTCTTTACAGGGATTACCTGATGGCAAACTGGGAAAAGGGCATTTACCCGGCAATGGGTGCTTCGGCACCGTTCAAGAATTTCTGGAACTCCATACTGCATGACGGCGTGGTATTCCTGAATGAAAAGCCAGAAGCTGCCGGTGCAGGTTACTCGGCAGAATCATTCATTACTTCAACCCGCATGAATGCATCAAATGATTATGTGGTAATGCTTCAGAACAACAATAGTGTTGGCGATGGCCGCTTTGCATCCAACGGCTGGCTGCAGGAACTCCCAAACCCGATAACTAAAATTGTTTGGGATAACTATGCTGCGCTTTCAGTTCAGTCTGCAAGCGAGCTTGGTGTAGATACCAACGATAACATAGATATTACAATAGGCGGAAGAAAACAAACCTTCCCCGTATTTGTTCAGCCCGGTTTAGCCGATAAGACTATTGAGATATCTCTTGGTTACGGCAGAACTGCAGCGGGTGTTATCGGTACGGGAATCGGAGTGAACCCGAATGTACTGATAGCTAAAGCACCCGCTCTTGGCGAAAGGCTCTATAATAATGCGCAGGTTGCAAAAGCCGGTACAAAATACGAGCTGGTTTCAACACAGGAACATTTTGCAATTGATAGCGACCCGCTGCTGAAGAACATTCAGTTCAGAAGAGGGATCATCAGGCAGGGAACATACGAAGAATATAAAAAGAACCCTAAATTCCTGCAGGAAGGTATGCATCACATGGACCTTCAGCCGATCAATACTCCTCCCGTTTATGACAGAGAAGGATTCACCGGCTACAAGTGGGGAATGGCAATTGACCTGAATAAATGTACAGGCTGCGGAGCATGTGTTACTGCATGTAATGTAGAGAATAATATTCCAATAGTAGGCAAAGAGCAGGTTAAGGCTAACCGCGAAATGATGTGGCTCAGGATAGACCGTTATTACTACGGTACACCCGACGCGCCTTCAGCGAACTTCCAGCCGATGCTGTGCCAGCACTGCGATTACGCGCCGTGCGAAAACGTTTGCCCGGTTGCAGCAACAACACACAGCGAAGACGGCCTGAACGGTATGACCTACAACAGGTGCGTTGGTACAAGGTATTGCTCAAACAACTGTCCCTACAAAGTAAGAAGGTTTAACTACTTTGATTACCGCGACAGGGTTGGTGACGGCTTCCAGTATGCAGAGCCCATTGAGCTTATGGCAAACCCCGAAGTAACAGTACGCTCGCGCGGTGTTATGGAAAAATGTACCTTCTGCGTGCAGCGTATTATGAAGGAAAGACAGGATGCTATCCAGGAGAACCGCGGCGTTGAAGGCTCAAATGTAACGACCGCCTGCCAGGATGCATGCCCGGCATATGCGATAACGTTCGGTAACGTAAATGATAAAGAATCTGTAATAGCTAAGTACCGCTCACACGAGCTTGCTTACAGTGTCCTCGAAGAGATCAAAGTTCTGCCAAACGTTACCTATGTAGCAAAGCTCAGAAATATACTCGAGCCGCTTGAAATGGGACTTGACGAACATAAGAAGAACGAAAAGAAGACGGAAGAGAATAAGAAGACTGAAGGCGACGGCTCCGAGAAGAAAAAAGAAGAGCATAAATAATCTTAAGGTCAAACGTGAGACGTCAAATGTGAAACGTTAAACGTTAAACGTGAAATGTCAGGCGTGAAATGTATTTGTAGGTCAAAGGCATGCCTTTGACTATGAAAAATAAAAATTCGATTTTTTAATTATAGAAATAAGTTAATCTAATGAGTCTTGACGCAACATACACACGGGAGATTCCGCTGGTTGAGGGAAAAACTTCGTTCAAGGAGATCGATGATGTAATTGCCAGGCCGACTGAAACCAAGCCAAATATCAAATGGTGGATAGCGATCGGCATCAGTTCTACAGCATTGATGATAGGCGCTGTTTGTTTGGGGCTTACATTCTGGTACGGAGTCGGTTTATGGGGAAACAATCAGCCTGTCGGCTGGGCGTTCGATATTATTAACTTCGTATTCTGGATCGGTATCGGTCATGCAGGAACGCTTATCTCGGCGATCTTATTCCTTTTCCGCCAGAAATGGAGGACGGGTATTGCGCGTTTTGCTGAAGGTATGACTATCTTCGCGGTTATGACCGCGGGTATCTTCCCGGCAATTCACACAGGCCGCCCGTGGTTAGACGGCTACCTTCTTCCGTACCCGAACCAGCACAGTCTTTGGGTTAATTTTACATCACCTCTGCTGTGGGACGTGTTCGCGGTATCGACATATTTTACCGTTTCGTTTGTGTTCTGGTTTATTGGCCTTATACCTGATTTTGCTACTTTAAGAGACAGGACTACAAGCGGAATAAAGAAAGCGATCTACACTGTATTAAGTCTTGGCTGGAGAGGTTCAAACCGCCACTGGCAGCATTATGAAAGAGTTTACCTTATCCTTGCGGGACTATCAACACCGCTGGTACTTTCAGTACATACGATTGTGAGCTTTGACTTTGCCGTATCGGTAATCCCGGGATGGCATACTACAATTTTCCCGCCGTACTTTGTTGCGGGCGCTATTTTCTCGGGCTTTGGTATGGTATCAACCGTACTTATTATAGTGCGCAAGGTTTTTGATATGGAGCATATCATTACCGTAAATACCCTCGAGAAGATGAACAAGATTCTTCTTGCTACGGGTACAATGGTTGGTTATGCTTACGCGATGGAGTTTTTCATCGCATGGTACAGCGGAAACCCGATTGAGCAGTTCACATTCATAAACCGCGCATTCGGCCCGTACTCATGGGCTTACTGGATCATGTTCAGCTGCAACGTATTTTTCCCGCAGCTTTTCTGGTTCAAAAAGATCCGCAGGAACATCCCGCTCACTTTTGTGCTGGTATTGCTTGTGAACGTTGGTATGTGGTTTGAAAGATATGTAATTATCGTAACATCATTAACACGCGACTACCTTCCTTCAAGCTGGGGCATGTATTTCCCGACGATGTATGATTTCGGTATCCTGCTCGGAAGCTTTGGAATGTTCTTCACGCTGGTGCTGCTGTTCGCAAAAACAATGCCTGTTGTTGCGATGAGCGAGATCAAGGCTGTAACAGAAGGCGCTCAGCCAACACACCTGAAAAAGCATGAAGAAGAAATTGATTACAGGACCCAGTTTTAGAAGTAAGAGTTTAGAAGCGAAACACAGAAAAGTATAAAAGAAGTTACCAAACAATTAATATGATCGGTAATATATTAAAGAAGTTCGATGATAAGTTTTTAAAGACGGAGCCGCGTACAGGAAAGCTGTATGCGGTATCCGCGCTTTTTGATACACCTGATCAGATAATTCACGCAGCGGAAAAAGTTTCGGGCGCAGGTTATAAGAAGTTTGACGTTTTAACTCCTTATCCGGTGCACGGAATGGACGGCGCGATGAAGCTGAAGCCTACCGGTATTGGCTGGGTTGCGATGCTCGCAGGTATGAGCGGTACAACGCTTGCATTCCTTATGATCTGGTGGATGGTAGGCATAAACTACCCGAATATTTTCGGCGGTAAACCGTATTTCAATCTTCCGGCTTCGATCCCCATAATGTTCGAGCTTACGGTTTTGATCTCAGCTCTTACGCTGGTGGGCTCGTTGATCGCAATTTACATGAAGCTGCCTTTCAACGCTAACCCGTTGATGGATACGGAATTCGTAAAGCGTGTTACAAGCGATAAGTTCGGTATATATATAGAAGCATCTGACCCTAAGTTCAAGCTTGAAGAAGTAAGAACACTGTTCGAAGAGCTGGGTTCATCTGCAGTAAGCAATATTCACGAAGCTGAATACGATAAAGGCAAAACCAATAACCCGCTGACTGATAAGAAGTTTGTAGGCGCCATGGTTGGTACCGCGGCGGCTACTGTGATGATCAGCTATTTTGTGCTGAATGTACTGCTGTTCCTGCCGCCGTTTGACTGGATGCACCGTCAGCCGAAAGTGCTGCCGCAGACAGAAAGCAAATTTTTCAAAGACGGCTGGTCAATGCGCAAGCCTGTTGAAGGAACTGTAGCAAGAGGGTTCATGCCGTATGAGTTCAAAGGAATGCCGGACAGTATGGTTGTAGCCACGCCGAACCCGCTTCCTGTAACACAAAAAGTTCTCGACCTCGGAAAGAAAAGATATGATACATACTGCTCGCCGTGCCACGGTTATTACGGCAAGGGCGATAGCAGGCTGAGAGGCCAGTTCCCCGTGCCGCCAACGCTTCACTCGCAAAAAGTTACGAACTGGAAGGACGCGAATATTTATCATGTTATTACCAACGGGCAGAATACAATGCCAAGCTATCAAAGCTCAATTTCGCGCGATGACCGCTGGGCTATAATTCACTACCTGAGGGTGCTGCAGAGATCGCAGAACGCGCCTGATAGTGATTTAGAAGGCAAATAGAAAGTAAAGAACGGAATCAATAAAGAAAAGTTTTATAAGTTAAATGGATTATATTAAGAAGCAGTTACCGGATTCACTTACCAAAACAGGCGGACTCCTGCTGGGATTTGGAGTGATCATAATGGGCATGGCGTTTATTTTTACGCCCGAGCGCGCCTTTTTTGATTATCTTTGGGTTTACCTATTCCTCGTATCCATTGCCGTTGGCTCTCTTGCGCTTGTAGCGCTTGAGTACCTGGTCGGCGCAACCTGGAGCACTCCTTTCAGAAGAGTATCGGAGATCATGGCATCTATGATACCTGTCCTGATATTGCTTGCTATACCCCTGTTTTTCGGACTGCATGACCTCTTTCACTGGACGCATACCGAAGCCGTTGAAACGGACGCTATTTTGAAAGCCAAATCTCCTTATCTCAACGTTGAGTTCTTTGCCATCAGGACGGCATTCTGCCTGTTCCTCTGGTTCCTGTTCTACTGGCTTATAACAAAGAATTCAGAGAAACAGGATATAGATGGCGACGTAAAATACACAAAAAGGAACATCACGCTTTCAACAATCTTTGCGCCGGTGTTCATTATCACCATAACCATTGCAGCAATTGACTGGGCAATGAGCCTTGAGCCGCACTGGTTCAGCACAATATTCGGAGTGTATTATTTTGCAGGTACAATTATAGCAGCATTGGCTGCAACAACTTTTGCAAGCATAAAGCTCAAAGAAGGCGGCTACATGGATTCACGCCTTGGCAACGATAGTTTTTACAGCCTTGGCACGCTTATGTTCGGCTTCAATGTGTTCTGGGCTTACATTGCGTTCTCGCAGTTCATACTTATCTGGTACGCTGATCTTCCCGAAGAAACCTTCTGGCTTATTCATCGCTGGGAAGGAAGCTGGAAGTTCGTATCGCTTGCGCTGCTGTTCTTCCATTTCATACTGCCTTTCCTGATACTTATTGGCAGGAATGCAAAAACAAACCTCGGACTTCTTAAAATAATGGCGCCGTGGATGCTGGTTGCTCACGCGCTTGACCTGTACTGGATAATTTTCCCGACATTTTTCAAAGGCAGCGCAGGGTTCGGCTGGCAGGAATTAAGCTTCCCGCTTATTGTGATAGGGTTAACAATGATAGTGTTCAAAATGTCTGCCAATAAGAAGAACATCATGGCAGTTAAAGATCCAAAGATGGAAGCAGGCCTGCACTTCCACCTGTAATAGTTTTGCGGCGGGCTTACAATTGTTTTTTTGACAGTGATATTTTGGTTTTCAGAATTCTGATTATTATAAAAAAATATTTATAATGAAAGAGTATTTTAAATTTTACGGTTTAGTGTACATATTCTTCATAGCTGCTCTTGTGGTTATGGGTACAATGTACATAAACGATCTTCCTAATGTGACCCAGGAGAAAATAGGCGGGCTGCCGGTAGTAACCAAAGATACAACAAAGGATTCAACAGGGAAAACCGCTGACCTTCCTATGATCAAAGGAACTCTCTCGCCTCCGGTTGAAGTAATGAAGTACATTACCGCAACCCCTGAGATGGTTGATAAGGGCAAATCTCTGTTTACAATGAACTGCGTCAGCTGTCATGGCGAACAGGGCAAGGGTGATGGAGTTGCTGGTGCGAGCCTGAACCCGAAACCAAGGAATTTTCATGATCTGAATGGATGGACAAACGGGCCATCTATCACCATGATGTACAAAACATTGCAGGAAGGTATCACGAGCAGGGGAATGGCCTCATATGCAAACCTGCCGCCCGAAGACAGGCTTAACCTGATAATGTACATCAGGACATTTCTACCGGATTACCCGCCGGTTACACAGGTGCAGCTTGATTCAATTGATCAAACTTACAGCCTGACCAAGGGTGTAAAAATGCCGAACCAGATACCGGTTAAGCTTGCAATGGAAAAGATGATGCAGAAAAACCTTTCTGTTGATGATAAGGTTAAGAACATGGTAAAACTTATCAATGAGAATAAAAATGATTCATCGGCAGTTATATTGAGATCAGTTTCATCCAATCTTACAAAGGCATTAACTGTATTGGCGCAGGATTCCTCATGGAACAACAACGAGGCCGCGCTCATTAAGATATTTGATAATAACCCTGTGCAAAACGGCTTCAGGGCAAGAGCTTCGTATATGCTTACCACGCAGCAGCTTTCGCAGCTTCACGCATATTTAAGAAGATTATTTACCGCTTCATAAAAAAAATAGTTTGTATAAGATAAAACATATTGCAGTTTTACTTGTTTTTATGGCGCTGGGCATTGGCTCAGTTTCCCGCGCAGTAGATACAACAACGCTCCAGGTGGGTGTTGATGAGAAGCTGGGGGAAACCATACCGCTTGATCTTTCATTTCTTGATGAAACAGGCAAGCCTGTTACATTGAGAAGCCTGTTCACCAAGCCAACGCTTCTTACGCTGGTTTATTACAGGTGCCCGGGAATATGTTCACCGCTCATGAGCGGGGTATCATCGGTAGTTGACAAGGTCGATATGGAGCCCGGTAAAGATTTTAATATTGTAACAATAAGCTTCAACCCGAGGGAAGACTATATAATGGCATCCGGTAAAAAGAAAAATTACCTGGATAACATGAAAAAGAAGATTCCTGAATCAAGCTGGAAGTTTTTGACCGGTGACAGCCTGAGCATTGCGAAGATAACCGATGCAGTAGGCTTCCGTTACCAGCCTCAGGGTGAAGATTATATGCACGGCGCGGTTCTTACGGTGCTTTCACCGGAAGGAAAGATAGCGCGCTATTTGTACGGAACGGACTTTTTGCCGATGGATATTAAGCTTGCAGTTACCGAAGCAGCCGAAGGCAAATCAACCCCCGGCATCAACAAGCTGCTCAAGCTTTGTTACAGCTATGACCCCGCGGGCAGAACATACGTTCTGAACGTTACAAGAATTGTTGGCGGCGGAATGATAGTTCTGCTTGCCGGATTTGTGCTGGTTTTGACACTGAAAAAAAAGAAAAATAAACACAACATACCCGTAAATAATTTGAACGGGAAAGGAAGTATATAAGATGGCTAATGGATCATTAGCAAATGAAGTAAGCTACCTGGAATACGAAGGTAAGCACAAAGGACTGGCCGGATGGCTCCTTTCGGTAGATCACAAGCGAATTGGCTTGATGTACCTGATGGGCATCCTGATCTTCTTCTTTGTAGCTATGACTCTTGGTGTCCTGATGAGGCTGGAAATGTTATCGCCGGGCGAAACTATTATGAAGCCGGCAACATATAACTCCGTATTCACGCTTCACGGTGTTATCATGGTATTCCTTTTCATCATTCCGGCAATACCTGCAGTATTCGGTAATTTTATGCTGCCGATACAGATTGGCGCAAAGGACGTTGCGTTCCCCAGGCTAAACCTGTTTTCATGGTATCTTTACATGTTAGGCGCAATACTTGCGATAGTTTCTCTCTTCGCCGGCGGCGGCGCTGCGGATACGGGCTGGACATTCTACGTACCTTACAGCATTCGCTCCGCGCAGAACGTTTCGATGACAACACTCGCGGCATTTGTGCTCGGGTTCTCATCGATACTTACAGGGCTTAACTTCGTGGTAACTATCCACCGTCTCAGGGCTCCCGGTATGACATGGTTCCGTATGCCGCTGTTCGTATGGGGATTGTACGCCACAAGCTGGATACAGGTTCTTGCTACCCCGGTTATCGGCATAACTCTTGCGCTTATAATGCTGGAAAGGTTCATGGGTATCGGAGTATTTGATCCCGCATTGGGCGGCGATCCTATTTTATACCAGCATCTGTTCTGGATATACTCGCATCCCGCCGTATATATTATGATCCTTCCGGCGATGGGTGTTGTTTCAGAAATACTTCCAACATTCTCAAGAAAAGATATTTTCGGATATAAACAGATCGCGATTTCATCGCTTGGTATCGCGCTGATAGGTTACCTCGTTTGGGGCCATCATATGTTCGTAAGCGGAATGAGCGATACTTCAAGAATAGTGTTCTCACTCCTTACCTTCCTTGTGGCAATTCCAACAGGCGTAAAAATATTTAACTGGGTCGCGACGCTGTATAAAGGCTCTATTAAATTCAGCGCACCCATGTATTATGTACTTGGATTCATTTTTATATTTTCTGTTGGAGGCTTAACCGGGCTTGTACTCGGCGCGCTTGCAACCGATATACACGTAACTGATACTTACTTTGTAGTGGCGCATTTCCACTATGTGATGTTCGGCGGTATGGGTATAATGTTCTTTGCGACCATGCATTACTGGTTCCCAAAAATATTCGGCAAAATGTATAACGAGAAATTAGCCGTGGTTGCATGTACTGTTATTATAGTCGGTTTCAACGTGCTGTATTTCCCGTTTTTCATAATGGGATATATGGGAATGCCGAGAAGGTATTATGATTACCTCCCGCAGTTCCAGGGGTGGCATATACTTTCAACTGTCGGTTCATGGATACTTGTAAGCGGAATAGTTTTCATGTTCGGTAACCTGCTTTACGCGTTACTGAAGGGGCCAAAAGCTTCCGTTAATCCGTGGGGCGGAACAACACTTGAATGGAAAGTTCCTTCACCTCCGCCGCTTGAGAATTTTGACGAAATACCGATCGTTACAGGCGGTCCGTATGTTCACGATAAGCCGACATATATTATGCATCCAAGCAAAGAGGGTATAAAAGCAAATGGCGGAACAAAGACGGTTAACCAGGAGGCAGCATTATGACAGAGCATAGCGAAGTAATAAACCAGGCGGGTGTTCAGGAGCACGCTCATGCTGAAGGACACGTTCATCGCGATGATGAAGGTTCTAAGATGGCAATGTGGCTTTTCCTGTTCACCGAGCTTCTTCTGTTCGGTGGTTTATTCCTGCTTTACGGCGCATACAGGTTTGAATATGCAGACGGATTCAAAGTAGCGGCCGCTGAAATGAACTCGTTTATCGGGGCGGTGAACACGATCATTCTTTTAACAAGCAGCCTTTCGGTGGCGCTTTCTATCGCAGCGATGCAGCGCAGCCACAAGAAGCTTGCGCTCGGAATGTTATGGTTCACAATTCTGTGCGGATTAGCGTTCCTTGTGAACAAATATTTTGAGTGGAGCCATGAGATCCACAATGGTGTTTACCCCGGCGGGCCGGCTTTGGAAAACATGTCTAACGGTGAAGTCTTATACTTTGGCTTATACTATGTAATGACCGGACTTCACGGGCTGCACGTAATAGTTGGATTGATATTCATAGGCTTCATCATGGTGTTTATTGCACGCGATAAGATAACATCCACCAACTTTCAGAAGCTTGAAAACGCAGGCTTATACTGGCATTTGGTTGACGTGATATGGATATTCCTCTTCCCGCTGTTCTATTTGCTGCATTGATCTAGATAGTGAAATAGTGAAGTAGTGCATCGGTCTGTATTATACATAATATTTAAAAGTAAAAAGGAAACAACTAATAGTTGTTATGTTCAAAAATTAAAGAGTTTAATAATAAGATATACAGAAAATGAGTGAACAGATACATACAGGTGAAATGACCGCAGGCCAGGCGCATGCGGCTGCTCATGGCGAAGCAGAGCACGCTCATGGCGGCGCTCATGCGGGCGGGCACATGGTTGGCTACGGCACTTACTTCATGGTATGGCTGGGGCTGGTAGCGCTGACCGCTGTTACCGTAACAATCGCGGGCATCCAGCTTGGCAGCATTACACTGCTGACTGCAATGCTGATAGCTTCGGTAAAAACCGCTTTGGTTGGCTACCATTTCATGCACATTAAGTATGATAACAAGATAATTAAGGTCTTCATACTTGTTTGCCTCGTCATATTTCTAACATTCTGGATCTTAACATTCAGCGATCTATCATTCAGGTAAAAAAATGAATCCAATAGTAGAACTAGTAGATAATTCTTTTATTTTCATAATAGCCATCTCGGTAATCCTGTTAGTAGGAGTTACGGCTGTTATGATATATTTTGTTTTCCGTTACAGCGAAAAAAACAATCCCAAGCCTGACCAATCCATAACCGGCAGCACAACGCTTGAGATATTGTGGACGGTTATTCCTTTGCTGCTTGTGCTTGCAATGTTCTTTTACGGCTACGAAGGCTTTAAGGAAATGAGAAACATCCCGCCAAACGCCATGGTTGTTAAAGTAACCGGCAAAATGTGGTTCTGGCATTTTGAATACGATAACAAAAAAGTCAGCGATACCCTGCTGTACCTGCCGCAGGGAAAAGACGTGAGGTTCGAGCTTATGTCTGCAGATGTCAACCATAGCTTCTATGTGCCTGCTTTCAGAGTGAAGGAAGACTGCGTTCCGGGAAGGACTAATCATATGTGGTTTCATACAACGAATGTAGGAACATATGATATAGAGTGCGCAGAGTACTGCGGATTGAACCACTCATACATGCTTGGTAAGGTCATTATAGTTCCCGAAAAGGAATATCTTGAGTGGGTTAATAAGGTTGATTCTGTGAAAACCACGGACAGCTTAAAGACAGATTCGCTGAAGACCGGGAATGTAAAAACTGATTCGCTCAAAACAACACAGCTTAAGCAGGATACTACAAAAACATCGGGCAGCAGAAAAGACAGTATAAAGATAGTTCAAAAAGACAGCCTCAAAAGAAAAGAAAAATAACACACAAAGATAAACTAAGGCTCATAAGCCTGACTCCATTTGAAAAGAAGCAGCGCAAATATTAATAATACATCCACAGCAGCAATTCCTGCCATAGAGGCATGGTCATTTGCGGATATGATGAAAGTATTTACAGATCTTACAAAGTTCAGGATCACCGCGCTGGTATCGTTCACAACGGGGCTTGGCTATATACTCGCAGCAAACGAGCTTAGTTTCACGATATTTTATGTAATAGCCGGTATATTCCTGCTTGCAGCGGCTTCTTCATCTTTAAACCACTGGCAGGAACAGAAAACAGACGCGCTGATGGAAAGGACAAAACACCGTCCAATCCCTTCAGGCAGAATAGAGCCGGCCTCCGCACTTTATGTGTCTTTAGGACTGCTTATCAGCGGTTCTGTGCTGCTTCTTGCAGCAACCAACTTCACAACATTTGCGGTAGGGCTATTCACATTTTTCTGGTACAACGGAGTTTATACGCCGCTGAAGAGAAAGACCGCATTTGCGATTATCCCCGGGGCGCTTGTTGGCGCACTTCCTCCTGTAGCAGGGTGGACAGCAGCAGGCGGCAGTCTGCTTGACAGCAGGATATGGATCATAGCGGCATACTTCTTTATCTGGCAGATACCTCATTTCTGGCTGCTGCTGATGCTGTATGGCAGCGATTATGAAAAGGGCGGCTTCCCGACATTGAACAAAGTTTTCGGGCATGAGCAGCTAAAGAGGATCACCTCGATGTGGCTTGTAGGCAACATTATCACTGCAATGATCATACCGCTTTTTGTATATATTAACTACTTGCCGAGCTTTTTGCTGCTGTGTGTTATTTCTGTATGGATGCTTGCCGTAACTTTCCGCTTCTTAAGGTCACAGGCTGAAAGAAAAGATATAAGAAATACGTTTTTAGCAATAAACTTTTTTACGCTTTTGTTAATAACAATTTTATCTATCGATAAATTAATCAAAGTATTCTAATGAATTTTTTCGACGAACTGGTAATTCCGCCATCTCATAATCATGTAATGCTTCTTAAATACATGCTGACGATATCATTGCTGCTTTTCATTCCGTATATCAGCATGATGCTCGGCGCAACCTTTATTTCAACGCACTTCAATAAAAAAGGGAAGTCGGAAGGAAACAGCCTGTTTCTCCGTTTCGCAAAGGATATAGTTGAGAAGCTCACAATAACAAAAAGCGCGGAGCTGGCTCTTGGCACCATACCCGTACTTTCAACATTTTTTGCTTATGCGCAGCTTCTTTATACAGCAAAGACTATTTCGGTTGGAATGCTGGCTCTTTCGGTAGTCCTGTTCATAATATCATTCGTATTCATATACAAGTACAGGAACACCTTCAAGCTGGAAGGAATAATGAATGCCTTTAAGAGTATTTCAACCCCTGATGCGCTGAAATCCGAAACTGATGATGTAAAGGAAATCAAAGAGTTTGAGCAGAAAAACGTTGCCGTTAACAGTACCTCCGGTACAGTTGGAAAATGGATACTTCTTTCTGCATCGTACATTTTTGCAGGCACAATGGCGCTTGCTTCCAGTCCCGATAAATGGGGCACAACAGGCAACGTGCTGCAGATAATATTTTCATGGCAAACACTGTTCAGCTTCATGGCTCTCATTTCACTGGCAGGTATAATTACCGGCGCAGCGATAATGTTCTTCTTCTTTAGCTGGAACGGCGGTGTGAAGCATATGGATGACGAGTATGCCGCTCTGGTTAAGGGTGTTGCGGGCAAGATAGCGCTGGCATCGGGAATAATGTTCCCGCTGATGCTGATGATAAGTTATGCGTACCTGCCGCAGGTATCGCAATCGCCCACAGTATTTTATTACATGGTAGTGGTGCTGATAATTTCGCTTATACTGGGCAACTTCATCTACTCTATGTTCAAGAATTCCGAAACAAGCTCGGCAACCGTAGTATTTGTGCTTGTGTTTGTGCTGGTTACATTCAATATCATAAAAGACCAGCTTGCGTTTGGAAACGCGATTCAGCAGAATACAACAGAGATCACAAAGATAGCGGAAGAGCACGAAAAAGAGATAAAGGGTAAAACTATGGAAGGCTCCGGTATTGACGCGGAAGCTATTTTTAACCAGAAATGCTCAGCTTGCCATAAGTTTGATCAGAAACTTGTAGGCCCGCCTTATAACGAGACGGTAGTAAAATATAACGGCGATGTTCAGAAACTTGCCGATTTTATATTTAATCCGCAGAAAATAGACCCGGCTTACCCGCCTATGCCTAACCAGGGATTGAAGAAAAAGGAAGCCAACGCAATGGCTAAGTGGCTTATCGATAAGGTAGGGAAAAAATAAGATCTGAAAGTTTATTATAGAAAAAAGGCGCATAGGTTTAGGCGCCTTTTTTGCTATTCACCTTTTGTAGTTATGATTCACTGTTATTTAGTATCGGCTCCGGGCTCCATCTCATTCAGTAATAGATCTATTTGAGATTCCATGGGTTTGTAAACTCTTTCATATCTTGTTCGCTCTCTTCGCGAAGCAATATAACTAACACCGAGAATGAATAATATGACTATCAGATGTATAGCCAGCCTATACATCATTTCCAGTGACGCCAGTACTTCAATATATACAAGAGTCACTCCAACCGTTATTGCGGTCAGGTAAACAGGTATTACCGTTTTTCTGATCAGCGTTCTTCTTGCTAGTTTTCTGCGCACCTTTTGAAGAAACAGGACACTGGGAGTTATCATCTCTTTCTTTCGCATGATTATAACACTGCTCCATACCAGCAGAAAAACGGCAGCCATGGCTGCGAAGATAAGGTACATTCCTGCATAAGTTAGCGTTTCATACTGCTTCAGGCTAAGAACCTTGCCTCCCAATATGTAAAAGGCTGAACCCATGAAAAAAGTCATTAACATGCTTCTTACCCATACTTTGCGTTCAGATTTCCTCAACTTCGTTATAAGTGAATCATATTCGCCTGTCCCGGTGAACTCACCCGACGCTTTCTTTTCTTTAAATATATTTTTCAGGTCATCAATTTCCATTACTTTTTCTCCTCCATCAGCCGCGCAAGCTCTTTTTTGATACGGTTTATCTTTACTCCAACGTTGGTCGGGCTTAATCCTGTTACTTCAGCTATTTCTTTGTATGAGAGATCTTCCAGCACCATCGAAATTATCAGCCTTTCAATTTTACCAAGCATGTTGATGCAGCGATAGAGCTTTTCGATCTGCCCGCCAAGCTCTATTTTCCTTTCCTTCTCTTCCGAGCCGGTTTCAGCTATATCTATCGAATTCTCATCAAGCCCGGTCTTAATACTGTTAAGCCGTGATTCCTTCTTCACATGCATCAGCGATGTGTTGACTGCAATTCTGTAAATCCATGTACTGATCATAGAGCGCCCTTCGAACTTATCCAGGCTCTTCCATACATTCAGCAGTACTTCCTGGTAGAGGTCATTCCTGCTGTCCGGGTCGCGTTCATAAGCGCAGCAAATTCGAAAGATCCTGTCTTTGTTTTCACTTAAGATCTCTTTGAACTGTGACTCTTTATCCATTCAACTTATTGCTAACATTAACGAATTCAGGCATTTATCTCTAATAATCAGATACTGTTCGGTTTCATATTTAGATGATGTTTATGCGTCATTATTACAGGTGGGTTGTAAAAAAGATGGTTAATTAAGGATTAGAAGAATACCGGTGTTTATTTTACAGCAATATCAGTAGGCTCAGGTTCCGTTTTTCTTAAGCGAAGAAATTATGATAAGCAGCCAGCCGAGAAGGAAAGAAACGCCGCCAACCGGGGTTATCATTGCAATTGCTGATATGGATGTGAGTGAATAAACATAAAGCGAAAAGGAAAACAGAATTATACCAATCGATATGAATAAAGCGCCTTTAAAGAACTTCGTATTGCCTGCCAGTCCAATAGCCAGAATTACAGCTGCATGAATGAGATGGTAAAGCACGCCTGTGCGGTAAATCTCCATCATTTCAGGTGAAACAAATTTCTTCACCTGGTGCGCGCCGAATGCCCCTATTGCGACGCCGAGAAATCCAAATACTGCCCCGGTTGTGATCCAGTGGTTTTTCAAATAAGATTAGCGGTAATTTACGCGTTTAACACTTTTTGCTGCGGTAACGTATACAATAATCATAATTATTCCGAAAAATATAAATGCAAAATAAAGTGCTCCCAGTGAAACAAACACATAGCTGTATTCACCGATTATCTCTCCCTGTTTCTCAAATACACGCTCAAACCTTTCTGCAACTGTGAACCTGCGCTTTTCGTTTTTGGTGATTTTTTTCTCGGAAACTGATTTGTTGTAGGCAATATTGTTATCATCCAGCAGCTTGATAAGCTCTGTAACATGTATAGCGTAGTTGAGCGAATCACTGTAGAAAAAAGTATTAACTCCCACCACCTGCCCGCTGCGGTTCAGCAGCGGCCCGCCGCTGTTACCGGGGCGTATCATAGCGGTATGCTGAATTACGTATGCTTCATGGGTATAATTTTCATCCTGGTCATAAAACCATGAGTCGTCATCAATTTTGTTTATCCTTCCCTTTGTGAGATGGAAGTAGTCAACATTCATATCTTCATCTGTCGGATTCCCGATAGAGAACACTTCGTCATTTCGTGAAATGCTGACACCATCAGCAAGCTCAATAACATCTTCGCACTCGTCTTTTATCTCAACTATCGCAAGGTCACACAGTTTGAACTCCTTTACAATGCGCTTAACCCTGTACACGCGGTCATCTTTCATTTCGATCTTTGCAGATTTAACATCAAGGTCCTCGGTAACATGGTGATTTGTAACGAAGATTTTCGAGTTAACGAAAAATCCGCTTGCAACCGCGCCTGTCCTGTCGGTTATCATACCAATAGAAGCGATGGTTTTTTTGTAAACTTCTGAAGATGTTTGCGCAAATCCATAGCCTGAAAGCAGTATAAGCAAAAGCAGGCTTGCTGCTATCCGGTGAATGTTCAATGATTTACTTAAGCTGCGATGGTCGTTCATTTAGTAAATTTTAGTTTTCAGCTGAAGCGAGACGTAAAATAGGCGTCCATGCCCAGAAAATCCAGTTACCCGGAAATCTGTTTTTAGACGCCTGAATTTAGTGCTTCATCTGCATAATACTTCAACGTGCAGATAATGACAAATGTTCCTCAAAAAAACCGCAAAAAACTCTCAAAATCAGCCAATTATGTCGAATTCTGTATACTTCTGAAGGGCTTTTGGCACTATGATCTTCCCTTCAGGTGTTTGGTTCGATTCAATAAGCGAAACATACAGTCTTGATGTTGCGAGGCCCGAACCGTTGAGTATGTGTACATAGTCGGTTTTCTTATCTTTTTTGAAGCGAATCATAGCCCTGCGTGACTGGAAATCGGTGCAGTTGCTTACGCTTGATGCTTCCAGCCATTTATCTTCGGCGGGTGACCAAACTTCGATGTCATACTGCTTGCTTGCTGCAAAACCCATATCGCCTGTGCAGACGTTTACCACACGGTAGTGAATGTTCAAGGCTTCCAGTATGCCGCAGGCATGTTCAAGCATTTTTTCCATTTCAGCGTATGAATCTTCCGGCAGACAGAAGTTGATAAGCTCTACTTTATTGAACTGGTGAACCCTGAGGAATCCCTTGGTGTCTTTTCCATAGCTTCCTGCTTCCCTGCGGAAACATGCAGTATAGCCGCAGTATTTTACCGGCAGGCTCTTAAGGTCCATAACTTCGTCGCGGTGTATATTCACAATTGGTACTTCCGCAGTCGGAATTGCAAACAAATCATCCGGATCTGTGCGGTACATATCTTCTTCGAACTTTGGTACTTTCTCAGCAGCTTCCATCGAAGCGCGGTTAACCAGGAACGGCATAAACACTTCGGTGTAGCCGTTGTTCTTATGTGTATCCAGCATGAAATTTATCAGCGCGCGCTCAAGCATTGCGCCCTTGCCTTTGTAAAACGGGAAACCGCTGCCCGATATCTTTGCCCCGATGCCGAAATCGAGTATATCAAGCTTCCTGCCAAGCTCAACATGATCCAGGTATTTGAAATCGCCAGATGCTTTTTCACCCCATATCCTGAACTGTACATTATCGTCTGATGATCTGCCTTCGGGTACGGAATCCTCTGCGAGGTTAGGGATATCGCGCAGTACATTATCGATCTCCTTCTCGGTTTCGGCGAGCTTATCATCGATGGCTTTGATGTCATCCGATACTTTTTTCATATCGGCAATTTTTTCATCAGCATTTGCGCCGTCCTTTTTCATCTTCGCGATCTCCTGTGAAACAGTATTTCGCAGGCTTTTCATTTTTTCCACTTCGCCTATGTATTCGCGGCGCTTCAGATCGAGCTGGATGATCTTATCGACGCTATCGCCCGGCATCGAGCGTTTTTTCAGCTTTTCCTTTATTAGTTCCGGGTTATCACGGATCAGTTTAATATCTAACATTGTAGTATATGTAAATTAAGTTGATTTTCTATATGATTCTTCTTTGTGTCGGGAGGTAACTCCCGACACCACTACCAGCAGGTCATTTAGTTTGTCCCGCTTGCGGTGCCAGGATATGTGGTGTCAGGACTTACGTCCTGACACGGTTACACTGATATTTCTTTAATGAACGCTTATTGCTTAAACAAACTATTATTTGCTGCTTTTGTGTCGGGAGGTAACTCCCGACACCACTGCGTGGTTTTATGTCTTTGTGCTGCTAGGTAACTCCCGACACGGTTACCAGCAGGTCTTTTAGTTTGTCCCGCTAGTGGCGCCAGGATATGTGGTGTCAGGACTTACGTCCTGACACGGTTATACTGATATTTCTTTAATGAACGCTTATTGTTTAAACAAACTATTATTTGCTGCTTTTGTGTCGGGAGGTAACTCCCGACACCACTACTAGCAGGTCTTTAGTTTGTCCCACTTGTGGTGTCAGGACTTACGTCCTGACACGGTTAAATTGGTGTCACTTCAATAATTGAGTTATCATTGAGTATATAATTCCGGGCACTCGAGTATAACCAATCCTCAGGATTTTCAACAAGTCCGGCTCTTACCGGGTTCATATGAATATAGTCGAATTTTTGTTGAATTGCATAATCTTCGTATAACACAAAGTCGTCATACCTATCTTCCCATAGTTTAAATACCTGTCGTGGATACTTCTTTGCATTTGCCCTTAGTCTTTCAATTTGTACTAAGTTCTTGTCTGCCTCCAGTTGCTTTCTAATTTGGGTCGATGTGTATTTTTTGAAATCTCTCATGAAAGCAATCAGGCTCTCATTTTCGGGAACATATAACATCATGTGTATATGATGAGGCATAATAACATAGGCTGTGAGAAAAGCACAATGCTCAACTAATAGATATTTTATTGAGTCTATTGCAATATTGTTATAAGCATTCCCCAGGGCAAATATTTTATCAAAATTCATGACAGTAGTTGTGATAAAATACAAATTTCCCTGCTTATCAAAAAGAGATCTTCCTCTTAATCCCATTTGTCTTTTTTGTGTCGGGAGGTAACTCCCGACACCACTACTTGTTCTATTTCTTTTTCTTTGTGCCGATTGGTAACTCCCGACACCACTGCCAGCAGGTCATTTGAACTGTCCCCACTTGTGGTGTCAGGACTTACGTCCTGACAAGGTTACAAACCCAGCTGTACCTTCAGCAGGTTAAGCCCTTCGGTTACATTAAGCGGTTTCAGCCCAAGGTCTGTTTCCGCCTTCAGCAGAATGAAGCTTGAGTTCATCGGCCTTGCAGCCGCCTGGTTTAGGTCGCTGGTCTTTATCGGCATAATCAGGTTCTCGTTCAGCCCGAATATACCTGCCAGCTTTACTGCAAATTCATACCTGCTGCAGTATTCGCTGCCGCAAATATGATACATTCCGCTTTTGTCCAGGTCAACAATTTTTACTATTCCCCAGGCCAGGTCATCCACAATTGTCGGCATACCGAACTGGTCGTCAACAATAGTAACCCTGTTCTTTTCTGAAAGCATTTGCAGCAGCCAGAGCGCAAAATTCGGGCGCAGGTCTTTGCCTTTGCCGTACAATATCATAGTACGGATAATGGCGCAATCAATACCGCTGGTTAGCAGCGCATTTTCCGCTGCAAGCTTACTTTTACCGTAATAGCTCAGCGGATTTGGTTTCGAGCCTTCGCCGTAGTTACCCGATTTCCCGTCGAACACATAATCGGTTGAAATATGAATTACTTTTGATGAGTTTATCCTTGATGCAATAATAAAATGTTTAACAGCATCAACGTTAACTTTCCAGCTCAGTTCGCGGTCGGTTTCGCAGCCGTCAACATTTGTGTAAGCCGCAGTATTTATTATAAGCTTCGGGTCGTATTTTTTGACCGCTTCCTTTACCTCTTCCTTTTTGGTGATATCCATAGGGAAATAATCAAATCCGCGTGATTCAAATGCATGGTCATGCAGGTCGGTCAAAATCAGTTCGTGCGAAGTTTCGTGTGCGAAAAGTTCGGTCACTTTCTGGCCAAGAAGTCCGTTGGCGCCTGTGACAAGTATTTTTTTAGATTCTGTCATTAATTAAAAATTATTAAGCTGTTTCCTGTTCTCTCAGTTGTTGTAGTTCTTCAACGCCGTGAAGCGATGCATTAAGGCTTGCCATTTTGTTTGCGAACTGCAATGCCGCGCGCGGGTCCTGCCGGTTAGTTATGGAATTCCTGCAGAAGAAGCTTGCTGCAAATACATCGCCGCAGCCTGTGGAATCGATGAACTTCGGGCTATCCACCCTCGGCAGATCGGTTCTTCCTGACCTGCCCTCATTCAGCTCATACATGCTGACTCCGGAGCGCCCGCGCGTTACAACTATTGAGCTTACTTTGTTATCTTTCAGAATTTTTTCAGCAGTTTCATACTCGGTAACATTTTCGCCAGTGAGGATGGAAATTTCCGATTCATTCATCTGCAAAGTGTTGCAGAGATTCACCCAATTACGCCAGTCTTTCACCGGCAGCTGCTTCCTGGTGCCGTCAGGGAAGGTCTGCATCACAAGGTTATGCAGGTCCATATGTATATATCCGCCAAAATCATTCCTTATCCTGCTTAGCGAATCCAGCGTGATATCAACCCCGGAAACAAGGTTAACAAGTATCCCGTCAAGAAAACCAAGAGCATCCTTCACCTGCTCATATTCAACAGGCAGTGTGGGCTGGGTTGAATTCTCTTCGCGGTCATAGGTTTTTTTTGTTGATACGTTGAGTACTGAATCTTTATCTTTATAAAACAGATTTACCACCCGGGTTTTGTGTGCGGTTTTCCTGATGAATGTTTGATCGATGTTATTGAACTTGCTCAAAAAGCCGGTAACATTCTCAAATTCATCTTCGCCGAGATTCATAACGGGATATACCGTTGCACTGCCTTTCGATATCACAGCAAGTGAAACCAGTGAATACAATATACCGCCAAACTGTTTTTCCGTTGTTTCGCTGCCGCGGTGGATATAATCCATACAGGGTTCGCCTATGACTGCAAGTTTCATTTAAGCGAATATCTCCTGTATTTTTTTCTCAAATTCATCGGTAAACTCAATATCAGCAGCGGCACAATTTTCTATTACCTGTTCGGGCCGTGACGCGCTTGTGATCGCGCTGGTGATATTCGGTTTTCTTAGGCACCATGCAAGCGCAAGCTGTGATGCGCTGCAGCCAAGGCTTTCGGCGTATGCTTTGAACTTATCAATTTTCGCAAGCAGCGTTTTATCCGCAACGCTATCACGCATGAACGAGCCCATCTTATCATGTGCTGCACGGGAATCTTTTGGTATAACACCGCCGGAATATTTTCCGCTCAGCAGCCCCTGTGCCAGCGGCGACCATACCACTTCGCCCATACCTGCTTCTTCGCATGATTCCATCACGCCGTTCGTTTCAATCTGGCTGCGTATTATGTTATACTGAGGCTGGTTGCTTACAGGCTTATGAAGCGAGAGCTTTTCACAGACCGCAACTGCTTCATCGATATTTTCTGCCGGCCACTCGCTTACGCCCCAGTACAGAAGCTTGCCCTGCTGGATAAGGTCATTATATGCGCGGCAAATTTCTTCCATCGGGGTGTATGGATCATACCGGTGGCACTGGTACAGATCGATATAATCTGTCTGCAGCCGTTTTAATGATTTATTTACTGATTCAACAATATGTTTTCTGGAAAGTCCCTGGTCATTTGGATTTGAAGACATCGGCCAGAAACATTTTGACGCTATAACAACATCTTCCCTGCGTATATTAAGCTCGTTAAAGAAAATCCTGCCAAGCGATAGCTCAGCTTCGCCCTTATTATAGATATCAGCAGTATCAAAAAATATCACACCCTGATCAAGCGCGGTTTTGATGCATTTTTGCGCCATTTTATCGTCAATTCCCATTCCGTAGGTAAGCCAGCTGCCTATCCCGATAGCCGAAAGCCTTACCCCGTATTTCCCAAGCTGTCCGTATTTCATCTTATTTATGGTATAAGTTACAAATATACTAATTCACAAATGCTTATTATAGGCAAGTATTGGGAACAGCAGGAGAGACTAAGTACACGACAGTAAATAAATAATACCCCAAAAACTATGTAAGAAGAAGTTGCTTGACCCGGAATTTCAATATACTTGACCTCACTCCCTAACCCCCTCTCCTGACAGGAGAGGGGGAACCGAGAAATTTTTGAGTTTTTTCTCCCCTCTCCCTTTGGGAGAGGGGCTGGGGGTGAGGGTTGAATGCAAAATTATTGAGTAATTGTTTCACTGTCGTGTACTTAGCATGTTGCCTCCCTACACAACCCCCGGGCATGGTGGAAACAATTGCTATAAGTATGTTTTTTGGTTAGTTTTGTTAATGAAATTATGTAAATATCCGGGGGAAACGGGAGAAAATGTACGCTCTGTTTTGGCTGCTTGAAAAGACGATTCCGCTTTTTCCGCTGAAGTTTATCCAGTGGGCCGCAAGAGTGAAGGGTAAGCTGTTCTATTACCTGCTGCCCATCAGGAGATCAGTAGCAAGGAGTAACCTGAGGCTGGCTTTCCCGGAAAAGTCAAAGGAAGAGATAAATAAGATCGTAAAGGGCTGCTATGTAAACGTGCTGACTGTAATTGCAGAGTTCTTCTATATGCGCAGCATGAAACAGGAAGACATGCTGGAATTCATGAAGTTCACCAATGAAAAGCTCTACCTTGATAAGATCAAAGAGGGCATGGGAGTGATGATTATAAGCGGACATTTCGGGAACTGGGAGCTAACCGCCTATGGCTCGAACAGGGTAACAGGTGTAAAGATAAACGTAGTGGTAAAGGAACAGACAAACCTGAGGGTTAATGAAGGTATAAACAGGATAAGGACCGCTGCAGGAAATAAAATGATCGATATGAGAAACCCGCTCAAACAGATACTTTCAGCCCTGAAAGCGGGGGAGGTTGTTGCAATGCTTGGCGACCAATCTGCACCGAAGGAAAATGTTAAAGTAGATTTTTTTGTCAAGGATGTGCCAACATTTGAAGGTACTGCGCGAATTGCGCTCAAGACCCGCGCCAATGTTCTGTTTGTAGTTTCGGTGAGGCAGCCTGACGGCACTTACCTTCTGACATTTCATGAAATAGATATTTCGAAATATAAGGATTCTGCCGAAGAGAATGTGAAAGCACTTACACAGGCGCACGTTAACCTGCTGGTTGAATATATTAAAGCTTACCCTGATCACTGGCTGTGGTTTCACAAAAGATTTAAGCACGTTGCCGCAAATTAATACGTTTTGAAAAACAACAGAATACTAATAATACAAACCGCCTTCCTGGGTGACGTGATACTTGCGCTTCCGATGGCTCAGACGCTGAAAAATCACTTGCCGGGCTCATCCATTGACATGCTGGTAATTCCGGGTACTGCAAATGTTCTGGAAAATCACCCAGCTATAAACAAGGTTATTCAATACGATAAAAAAGGCGGCGACAAGCTGGATAAGTTCATCGAAGCCCTCTCCGAAGTAAGGGAAGAAGAATATGATGTGGTGATAACGCCGCACAGGTTCACACGCAGCGCGCTCCTTACTTATTGGAGCGAGGCCAAAACAAGGATCGGCTTCAGGCAGAATGCGCTCTCGTTTTTACTAACAGCAAAAGCTGAGTATGTAAAAGACAGGCATGAAATATACCGCAATCTCGAGCTGGTTAAGCTCGTGCCCGGGCTTGAATATAATGAATCAAAAGTCTCCATGAAACCGGATCTTTATCCTTCAGCGGAGCAGAAGGAAAAGGTAAGGCATCTTGTGAACCGTACCAACCTTATATCATTGGCGCCCTGCTCAAAATGGTACACCAAGCAATTGACCGTAGAAAAGTCGGCGGAAATAGCACGCGGTCTGCTGAACGCAGGCTATAGTATTGCACTATTGGGCGGAAGCAATGATACCGGCTATTGCAGCGAGCTTGAATCGATAATAAAGGATGATGAGCTGATAAATCTATGCGGTAAAACTGTGCCGCTGGAATCATACGAGGTTATGTGCAGGTCAAAGGCGGTAATTACATCTGATTCAGCCGCGCAGCACCTGGCAGCAGCAAGCGGCAAGCCGATTGTGCTGGTTTACGGCTCTACGGATATGTCATTCGGATTTTACCCGCTCACTTCAAAAAATGCCATTGCTGAAAATAACGGACTCGAATGCCGCCCGTGTACAGATCATGGCCGCGATAAATGCCCGCTCGGCCATTTTAAGTGTATAGTTGATCTTGATGCAAAGAAAATTGTAGGTATGATGGAAGAGATTGTTAAATAAAGAGTCAATGATAAAAGTCAAAATCCAAATGCCAAACATTTAACAGACAAAATCTCAATAAATGATGGGGTGTAAAGTCCGGAAATGATAAAATACATCCCGAACTTACTTCAGCTCAGGTTTCAGGTATTTCGCCGTTTCAGAGACCTTTATATATTTTTTGACAATATCTTCCGGTGTGCCTTCAGCTATGATCCTGCCTCCTGCTTCGCCGCCTTCGGGCCCCAGATCGATGATCCAATCCGCAGTTTTAATTACATCAAGGTTATGTTCAATAACTATCACTGAATTGCCCTTATCAACCAATTGGTTTAATACCTTCAGAAGCATACTGATATCTTCGAAATGTAGTCCCGTTGTGGGCTCATCGAGAATATATATAGTCTTGCCCGTCTGGATCTTCGATAGTTCTGTCGAGAGTTTTACGCGCTGCGCTTCCCCGCCCGAAAGCGTTACTGCTGACTGCCCAAGCCTGATATAACCCAGTCCAACATCAAACAAAGTTTGCAGCTTGCGCCTGAGTGATGGTATCGCCTCGAAGAACGTCACGGCTTCCTCCACCGTCATTTCGAGAACATCTGAAATGTTCTTGCCTTTGTATCTTACTTCAAGTGTTTCGCGGTTATAACGCTTGCCGCGGCAAACATCGCATGTAACATATACATCCGGCAGAAAATTCATTTCGATCTTCTTGAGTCCGCCGCCTTCACACGCTTCACACCTGCCGCCTTTGACATTGAAGCTGAATCGCCCCACTTTGTATCCGCGAATTTTTGCTTCAGGCAGTGTTGCGAACAGGTCACGGATGAATGTGAAAAGTCCGGTATAAGTCGCGGGATTGCTCCTGGGTGTTCTGCCGATGGGTGATTGGTCAACTTCGATCACCTTGTTAACATTTTTTAAGCCTTCAATTGTATCATAAGGCAGCGGCGGTTCCGGCGTCTTGAAAAACTTTCGCGAGAGCACCCTGTACAGTGTTTCATTTATCAGCGATGATTTACCCGAGCCGCTAACGCCTGTTATACAGATGAATTTGCCGAGCGGAATTTCGAGATCGACTTTTTTCAGGTTATTCCCTGATGCTCCCTTGAGCTTCAGGCTTTGACCGTTGCCTATACGCCTTTTGGCAGGTACATCAATATTCTTTTTCCCGGAAAGATAAAGTGAAGTAATGGAGCTGCCGTTAAGCGATGACGGCTTGCCATGGGCAACTATCTTGCCGCCATGCTCGCCGGCGCCCGGACCAAGATCAACAAGGAAATCCGCTTCTTCCATCATCTGCTTATCGTGTTCTACAACTATGACAGTGTTGCCGATATCCCTCAGGTTCTTAAGCGAGCTTATGAGCAGCTCGTTATCGCGCTGATGGAGGCCAATGCTTGGCTCATCAAGTATATACAGTACGCCCCGAAGCTGCGAGCCTATCTGTGTTGCAAGCTTAATGCGCTGGCCCTCGCCGCCGGAAAGTGTGCGGGCATTCCTATCGAGCGAAAGGTAGTCCAGCCCCACATTCAGCATGAACTCGAGTCTCATCTTTATTTCTTTCAGTATCTGCGTGGCAATTATCAGCTGTCTTTCATTCAGAACCAGCGTATCAAAAAAAGCGCGTGCCTTTTTGATTGAAAGCAGCGATATATCATATATATTCTTTTTTCCTTCGGTTGAATCGACCAGCACCGCCAGGCTTGACGGCTTCAGCTTGCCGCCTTTGCATGTCTCGCAGGTGTTGGATGTCATGAAGCTTTCCGCCCAGTTGGAAATGTACTCTGAGGTCTGGTTGCGGTAATAATCCAGTATTATTTTTTTTACACCCTGGAATTTATGTGAGTATTCCCGCTGTATCCCGCGCGAATCAACATACTTGTAATCGCGTTTTTCCTTATCGCCGTTCAGGATTATCTCCATTTGTTCTTTGGAGAATTTTTTCATCGGCGTATCGAAATCATAGCCCCATGATTCAATAAGCTGCTTCAGCACAGTAAAGGTCCAGTTTGTTCGCGGCTTGCCCAGCGGAGCAATTGCGCCTTCGGAGATTGTTAGGTCGTAATCTGTGATAAGAAGCCTGTCATCAAGCTCTTTGCGCGCTCCCAGACCAAGGCAGTCGGGGCACCAGCCGTAAGGCGAGTTGAATGAAAAAGAATTCGGCGCAGGCTCATCAAACCCGATACCGCAGGTTGGGCATGCAAGTTTCTCGCTGAAGAGAAGATCCTTAGAGCCATCGTTATCAGATTCAGTTACTATAACTATCCCGCCGCCGAAACGCAGCGCTGTTTCGATGGAATCGGTGAGCCTGAGCGAAGTAGCCTTTGTTACCATTATGCGATCTATCACGATCTCAATATCGTGTATCTTGTAACGGTCAAGCTTCATCTTTGGGGTTATCTCTTTGATCTGTTTATCAACCCTAACTTTTGTGAAGCCGTCTTTTTCGATCTGTTCAAAAAGCTCCCTGTAATGTCCTTTTCTTCCCTTTACAACAGGAGCAAGAATGTTTATCCTTTTGGTATCAAGGTTTTCCCTTATATGATTAATTATCTGCTGGATAGTTTGCCTCTGAACGGGCTGGCCGCAATTGGTGCAGTGCTGCGTTCCGCATTTGGCAAACAGCAGCCTGAGAAAATCGTATATCTCGGTAACCGTTCCAACTGTTGAGCGTGGATTATGGCTGATGGTTTTCTGCTCAATAGATATAGATGGCGAAAGCCCCTCTATCTTATCCACATCCGGTCTTTCGATGCCGCCAATGAATTGCCGCGCGTATGCGGAAAGCGTTTCCACAAAGCGGCGCTGCCCCTCGGCATAGATGGTATCAAATGCCAGCGAGGATTTACCCGAGCCAGAAATGCCTGTTATTACAACGAATTGGTCACGGGGTATATCAAGATCTACATTTTTCAGATTATGGACGCGTGCGCCCTGTATGGATATTTTATCGAGAAATGACAATAAATTGAATTTTGTTTAAGAGGAGTAAGTTAAAGGAAAATGTTCGAATATTAAATGCAGATATTCAGTAAGTAGGCTAAGGCATTATAAATAATGTAATATCGAACAATTTTGGTTAATAGCAGAAATACAGTTATGGAATCGCCAATATCCGCTTGTTTAAGTATTAAATATGACATATTTTTGTGTATGAATATTCTGCTTAACATGCACCCGGTTATATCTATCATACTGCTTTGTTTGGTTATGATGATGATCTCATATACCGGGCTTAAGCTTGTACGCAGACATTTCCCTGAAGATGTGCTGAAGGGAAACCACGAGGTGGGCGGCTTGATATTTAACGCGTTCGGCCTGATATACGCAGTGCTTGTTGCGTTTGTGGTATTTGCAACCTGGGAAGAATACGATGACTCAAAGAAAAATGTTGACCAGGAATCAATAGAGATCTCTGATATATATCATAACTCTAAAGCGCTTCCCGAGCAGTACAGGCAGCAGGTGAATCCGCTGTTAATAAATTACATAAATGACGTAATAAACGATGAGTGGAGCAGCCTTGAGAACGGTGAGCCAAGCACGAAGGCAAGAGACAGCTTCAATAAGATATGGACATTTTTTACAACTATTGACCGCAGTAAGCTCACAAACGAGATAGCATACCAGGAAACCCTCAAGCATTTGAATGATGCCGGGGAACGAAGAAGAACAAGGATCTTTGAAAGCACCAACAATATTCCCGGTATAATCTGGGCTGTGCTGCTTTTCGGCGGGGCGATGACGATAATTTATACTTACTTCTTCTTTGCCAAGAACATAGTGCACCAGTTTGTAATGACATCGGCTTTGACCATACTGAACACACTGATACTTTATATGATCGTCATGCTTGATAATCCTTTCAGGGGATACATTAAAATAGACTATTCCGCGTTTGAATATACGCTCCAGATGCTAAAGGGCGGCTGGTAAAGCCGGATAATATTTGAGTATTGTTTTGTAGCCGTCAGGCTTGCCTTACGGAATGATAGCTTTCACATTAGAAAGCACGACGGTCTAATATAACTATACGTTTGCGGGTTTTGAGACGATGCACCGCATCGTCTCTACAGGTTGTGGTATGATTGCGTTCTCAGAGTTCTTTCCCGGCTGTTTTGCATAGGCCGGATATCATTTTTTTTGTGTGTTATCTTGTAGCTTGACGGTATGAGTTTTCCAAAACCGGAAGTACAACGGTTTATTATAAGCTCTATTCGTTTGCAGTTTTGAGACGATGCGCCGCATCGTCTCTACAGGTTGTGGTATGATTGCGTTCTCAGAGTTCTTTCCCGGCTGTTTTGCATAGGCCGGATATCATTTTTTTTGTGTGTTATCTTGCAGCCTGACGGTATGAAGTTTTCCAAAACCGGAAGTACGACGGTTTATTATAAGCTCTATTTGTTTGCGGGTTTTGAGACGATGCGCCGCATCGTCTCTACAGGCTGTATTATGATTGTCTGTAAATGTTTTTTGTAGCCGTCAGGCTTGCCTGACGGAATGATAGCTTTCACATTAGAAAGCACGACGGTCTAATATAACTATACGTTTGCGGGTTTTGAGACGATGCACCGCATCGTCTCTACAGGTTGTGGTATGATTGC
>JAYRXC010000051.1:0-146558 GCA_041917655.1 Ignavibacteria bacterium
ATGAAAAGTAATGAAAAACAATTGAGCATTCACACAGTGAATGCACTCCAAAGAGAGGCAGAAGCGGAATAAAGATTTGAGAGTATATGAGCTTTTCTTTGGAGTGCGCTGACTGCGTCAGCGCTTGATGAAAAGTAATGAAAAACAATTAAGCATTCACACAGTGAATGCACTCCAAAGAGAGTCAGAAGCGGAATAAAGATTTGAAAGTATATGAGCTTTTCATTGGAGTGCGCTGACTGTGTCAGCGCTGCATGAGAAATAGTGAAGACTTTAATTATTAACACACCCCGTCACTCCTTCGGAGTGCCACCCCTCTCAAGAGGGGAATTTGGAAGAGCGATTAAGCATTCACACAGTGAATGCACTCCATGAAAGGCAAAAAGCGGAATCAAGATTTGAGAATATATGCTTCTTTTTGGAGTGCGCTGACTGTGTCAGCGCTGCATGAGAAATAGTGAAGACTTTAACTATTAACAAACCCCGTCACTCCTTCGGAGTGCCACCCCTCTCAAGAGGGGAATTTAGAAAAGCAATTAAGCATCCACACAGTGGATGCACACCAAAGAGAAACAAAAGTAAAAAAAAAGAAAATATTGTGAATCCGAAGGATTCTGGATTTCCGCTTACGCGGGAATATTGCATGATATAAATTGAAATTTATAGACGAATACAGGGATAGAGAGGCATCGCTGAAATACTCCGCGCTGATAAATGATATTACCACAAAAAAATGGAATATCATGGAAGTGTGCGGGGGGCAGACGCATTCAATAGTTAAATTCGGGATAGATGAACTGCTTCCTGAAGGAGTGAATTTGATCCACGGACCGGGGTGTCCGGTTTGCGTTACTTCGCTTGAGCTGATAGATAAATCAATAGAAATAGCTTCGCGTGAAGATGTAATATTCTGCTCTTTCGGTGATATGCTGCGGGTGCCCGGCTCAAAGAAGGATTTGCTGCAGGTGAAAGCCGAAGGCGGCGATGTAAGGATGATGTACTCACCCCTTGATGCGCTGAAGATAGCCAGGGAGAATCCGGCAAAGGAAGTGGTATTCTTCGCAGTTGGATTTGAAACCACCGCGCCGGCGAATGCAATGGCTGTTTACCAGGCTAAAGCGCAGGGAATAAAAAACTTTTCTATACTTGTTTCACATGTGCTTGTGCCGCCGGCAATGGAGGCGATATTATCTTCAAAAAGCAACCTGGTGCAGGGATTCCTCGCAGCGGGCCACGTTTGCGCCGTGATGGGGTATAATGAATACTATCCGCTGGCGGAAAAATACAAAGTGCCCATAGTAGTTACCGGATTTGAGCCGCTGGATATTTTGCAGGGAATTTATATGTGCATCAAACAGCTGGAAGAGGGCCGCCATGAAGTTGAAAATCAGTACGCGCGCGTAGTAAACCGCGAAGGCAACCGTAACGCTATGAATATTGTTAGCACCGTGTTCAAAGTTGGTACAAGGAAATGGCGCGGCATTGGCGAAATTCCCGATAGCGGGCTTGTGCTGCAGGAAAATTACACTGAATACGACGCGTCGTTGAAATTCGGACTGGCAGAAATGACTGTCGAAGAGCCGAAGGAGTGTATCAGCGGGATAATTTTACAGGGACTCAAGAAGCCGAATGAATGCGAAGCATTCGGAAAGCTTTGTACCCCGGAGCATCCACTCGGCGCGACCATGGTTTCAAGCGAAGGCGCATGCGCGGCGTATTATAGATATAGAAAAAGAGACAACAGCGAAAAGTGAACAAGGCATCCCGCAAGCGGGATTTCGCCTTCGGCTCAAAAAGGTAAAAGAGGTTTTTCGAATCACAGTTTAATTTTGCTTTTCATTGGAGTGCGCTGACTGTGTCAGCGCTGCATGAAAAAGAGTGAAGACTTTAACTATTAACACACCCCGTCACTCCTTCGGAGTGCCACCCCTCTCAAGAGGGGAATTTAGAAAAGCAATTAAGCATCCACACAGTGGATGCACTCCAAAGAGAGGCAGAAGCGGAATAAAGATTTGAGAGTATATGAGCTTTTCTTTGGAGTGCGCTGACTGTGTCAGCGCTAGATAGAGAATAGTAAGGACTTTAGATAATTACACACCCCGTCACTCCTTCGGAGTGCCACCCCTCTCAAGAGGGGAATTTAGAAAAGCGATGAAGCATTCACACAGTGGATGTAAATGCAGATTGGAACGCATCCAAAATTTGTTAACACACCCCGTCACTCCTTCGGAGTGCCACCCCTCTCAAGAGGGGAATTTATAGATTGTCTGGATTAGAATGAACGAATTTAATTTGCAGTGCCCGATACCGATAAGTGAATACCCGAATGTGCTAATGGCGCATGGCGGCGGGGGAAAGCTCATGCATACGCTGATAAGCAAAATGTTCAGCGCGGCATTTACCAATGATATACTGATGCAGGAACATGATTCCGCCCAAATTGATTTGCCAGCCTCTAAAATTGCATTTACTACCGATTCATACGTGGTTAAGCCGCTTTTCTTCCCCGGCAGCGATATTGGCGCGCTGGCGGTAAACGGTACGGTTAACGATCTCGCCATGAGCGGCGCAAAGCCCATGTATCTGAGCCTGGGATTTATAATAGAAGAAGGCTTTGCAATGGAAGATCTGTGGCGTGTTGTGCAAAGTATAAGCTTTGCAGCCAAAGCTGCGGGAGTTAAAATAGCAACAGGCGATACAAAGGTTGTTGATAAAGGAAAAGGGGACGGCATATTTGTAAATACATCGGGAGTTGGAGTGATTGAGCATAAGCTGAATATCTCGCCGCGTTGTATAACGCCGGGTGATGTGATAATTCTGAACGGCGATGTTGGCAGGCACGGTATTGCTATCATGGCGGAGCGCGAAGGGCTCGAGTTTGAACATAAGATACAAAGCGATTGCGCGCCGCTTAACGGAATTGTCGCGGATGTTATAAATGCGGGAATTGATGTGCACTGCCTGCGCGATTTGACACGCGGGGGACTTTCAAGCACGCTGAATGAGCTTGTTCAAACTGCAGGAATTGAGATTACGATAGATGAATCTGAAGTTCCGGTACATGAAGATGTGCAGGGCGCGTGCGAGATACTTGGCTTTGACCCTATGTATGTTGCCAACGAAGGCAAGTTCATTGCAATTGTACCTGAAGCGGATGCGGAAAAATGTCTGGATATTATGCAATCGCATGAGTTCGGGAAGGAGTCCGTGATTATTGGAACAGTATCTGCCGGCGATGCAATAGTAAAGCTTAAAAGCCGCATCGGGACAATGCGGATACTGGATATGCTCAGCGGCGAGCAGCTTCCAAGGATTTGTTAAGCTCCTGGATCTAATAAACCTTATACTGAAATCAAATACAATTAGACTGCGACCGCGGCGAAATGTCTATCAAACCGTTGAAACGGTTCTGGAATATGGTTCAATTGGCTTTCCCACGGCTGAAGCCGTGGGCTAACATTTTGCCATATCCGCCCCAAAAGTTGTCATTCGCTTCTGCCAGGCTCCGCATGGCGAAGGCGGATCACGAAGTGCTTTTCTAAATCTCGAGTACAGATCCACGAAATGATTGTCAGGGCTAAAGCCCTGGGTCAGAGCGGCCGCAAATCCCTACGCTGAAGCGTGGGGTTATTTTTTTGTCATTCGCGCCTGCCAAGCTCCGCATGGCGAAGGGGGGAATCTCTGGTGAAGACAAACGAAAGATTCGCAATCTTTGGATAGTTTCAAGTTTTGCAGAGTCAAAAGCGTAAACCCCCGTAAGGATTCATGCAGGAAATTATTTTAAGATAAATCGGTACAGGAAGAGTACTGCGGCTAATTTTCCCCCCTTCGCAGAAGCCGAAGGGGGGACATTATACTCATTCCCGCGCAGAGGGTCACGAAGTGCTCTTCTAAATCTCTGGCAAGGATAAAGCGAATGTTTATCAAACCGTTGAAACGGTTCTGGAATATGGTTCAATTGGTTTTCCCACGGCTGAAGCCGTGGGCTAGTTATATATCCCCAAATTTGATATGGACTTCATTTCCCCCCGCTAAAGCGTGGGGTTATTATTCTTCTCAGAACAAAAAAAGTGGATGTGAAAAAATGCCTGTTTGGTTGGTCAAAATTCTACCGGGGCGGGCTGGATAGTCCACTGTTTTTTGCCGGTCTCTGTATCGAATGCCATAACGCCGTCGCCCTTTAGCTTAAGAAGCACCAGGTTACCCAAACGCGAAACGGAAATGAGGTTCTTGGTTGATGATAGGCTTTGCTGAAAATTCTGCTCTTCATCGATCTTCATATAATCAAACAGCTCCGCTTGTTCCACCGACCAAAGCTCCTTAGCCGTTTTTGCATCAATACACGTGAAGACCCTGTTTGCCTTTTTGCCGGCAGCATCCTGCGAAATTATGAATACATAATCTTCATCCTGCGCATATATGATACCCTCTATGTAATTTTTGTCAGATGCTTTTTCAGAAGAAGACTGGTAGCCTCTGAGCATTTTCTCCCTTCCGGCATAATCCATTAATGTGGACCTGTGCGTTAGAATATATTTCACCGGAGCTGAGATGCGGTACAATTGTCTCCTGGAATCATTAGTCTCGTTTGCAAGTCCGTACAGGTATGATTCACCTTCGGCGCTTCTTTCAATAGCCTCCTTAAGCTCACGTTCGGTTGGGAATATTTTTTCATAATCAACGCTGAACACCAGGTTCTTTCTACCGTCCTTTGTTTCAAGCGACGCATAGCGGTCTTCTTCGCGGTAAAAAAGCTCTGTTATACCGCTGCTAAGCTCGGGGTATGCGGCTATGAAATCCTTGGTTTCGGTGAGCAGCTTTCCGGTGAGGGCATCATAGATATTTACGCCTGCTTGTGTTTCATGATACGAGCCTGTGAACTGGAAGACTTTGCCGTCTTTTACCGCGATCTCAGATGATGTGATAACATCGGGGTATGGGTATTCCGCGCTTCCGGTAATGCTGTTTGTGACCGGGTCATAAACATAGATAATTGTTTTGCAGTCAATACAGGCTGAGCCTGTGGAATAATATCCCGGTGACTTCTTAGTTTCAATATATGATTTTGAGCCGTCGGTCAATATAAAGATCTTCGGTGAAGAGCCGGTAACATTCACGGGCTGGGCGTCTATAAACTCCCCGGAGAACCTTTTGTCAACATCCCTGTTGCCGATGAATTTATTTTTATCGCCAAACTTGGTGAACTTGTTTGTGATGTCTTCAACGGTCGAGTTCACTTTTGAGTATATAAAGTAAACGGCTATAGCAGTTCCTCCTCCTATTAGCAGGAGCAGAATGAGGACTGTGAACAAACAGCCTTTTTTGGATTTTTTTCTTCCGTAAATATGCGGTTCCATTCCGCCTGTGCCGTAGCTGTAGTTATGCTGAGGTTCCATATGTATTTATACTTTATCTGATTGTATTTAATATATAAAATATTGTTCCAAAATTTAAGCAACTTAGGTTTTGTTCAGGCAGAAAAATTATCGCAATTGTTTTAAGAGGCAGGAGTGAATTTAAATGAGTGTCATCTGGCGATATGATATTTATCGCAATGCTTAAATACCGAAGATTAAGTATTTACATGGCAGTTTCTGTAGAATATATTTGAGCAGAAAATACATCAGGCCTTTATCTGAAAGCATAATCTATAAATATAAAAATGAAAATTGAACCTTTATTTTACCTGCTGGCAGTAATTGCCGGATAGCTGTTTGTTTCCGGGCTGAGAGTTTAAGAGTCCCGGGCAAAGACTGGAGTTCCTGAGTCTGACCTGGACTTCATTTCAGATATTTTAGGCTGATGGCAGAGTTTGATTAAGCAATAACTGAAAAGAAAGGAAAGGAGGTATCCATAGAGCATAAACACGCTGGTTTTTTACGCTTAGAACCTGAATTCATCCGGGATCTGAGATATTGAAGCCGGCAGCATCACAAAATTTGAAAATAGATATTTCCTCGAAAAGTAACCCGCTCCAAGTGAGCGGGTTTTTTTATGGCTGAAGCGCAGTTTTTACCTGTTTCAAAATGATCTAACAGTGCTTTAACAATTCCATACATCTTAACTAACGGATTTCTAACGTACATTTAATCTTAAGGAAAAAGCGTACTTGTAATTTGCGGTACAACTACAATTATATTAAAGGATATCATGAAAAGTAAGATAACATCTTCGATGGTGATTTGTGTTTTATTGTTTGCCTTATTCCCGGTCCAGGGCGTGAGTGCACAAAACCTTACGAAAACAAACTTCATAAGTGAGTTAACTCCGCAATTTATGGGTTCAGGTTCAACCAGGCTGCCGATAGTTTTCAGGGCAACAGTGCAATCATTAACCCCAAATACAACTTACAGGTATTTTAACCAGGCGGCCATTTATACTGATCTTGGTTCAACTAATCCGGGCGCAGGTAATCCAATGCTGATAGATGGTGACAGTGCAATATATAAGTATACAACAAGTCCAGGATTAACTAATTCCGCAAATTTTGAAACGTTCAAAACTGATGCAGCGGGAAGATATACGGGATGGTTCGCTTTTGTATATACTACTAACGCAAGATTTACAGCAGGTAATTACATAATACCCTCTATCGTAATCGGTAATACAAGCGGCACAACTTTATTCAGATACGCTCTTAATGACAGTATCAAAGTTCTGGCTTTCAGCACTTCTGCCGGCGTAAACAACTGTACAGGTATATACGGAATAACCGGCGCTGTGTCCAAAAACCTTATCGGGCTGTTTGATAACACTTCCGGAACGGGAAGGCCCCTGGCGATGACTTACGTGGAAAACATCTCTGCTGCAGTTGCAAGCTCTGTACAGTATTATGCAGATAGCGTAGCAGGCAGGAACGGAAGATGGGGCAGCATTATACCGAACAATAACTCAAATGGTATCCAGAGGGTGGAAGTATTTTCGGTTTCGACCGGGAACAGCTTAAATTTCAGCACTGATGCAGATGGAAACTGGCTGAGCGCGAATACAGTGAATCCAACAGGGGGCCTTACATCACCGCTCAGGCTGGATTCAGCTTCAACACCACTGCCGGTTGAGGTATCGCATTTTGATTATTCAGCACTGAAAAACTCGGTTAAGCTTAGCTGGCAGACAGTTTGGGAGCTGAATAATTCGGGATTTGAAGTGGAAAGATCAGAAAACGGGGCGGTGTGGAATAAGACAGGTTTCGTTAAAGGCAATGGGACCACAAATGAGCCATCTGCTTATTCATTCACCGATCTCAATCTAAGGACAGGTAAGTATTACTACAGGCTTAAACAAATTGACTACAACGGTAACTTTGAGTATCACAATCTTGCTGAAGCAGTGAACATAGGAAAGCCAATAAACAGTGACGTTTACCAGAATTACCCAAACCCTTTTAACCCGGTAACCAATATCTCTTTTGCGCTTGCTGAAGGTTCTTTTGTGAAACTGACCGTGTATGATGCTGCCGGCAGGGAAGTTAAGAAACTTATAGATGGAAACCTTCCGGCAGGTTATAATACATTAAGCTTCGATGCTTCGGGAATTGCCTCGGGTGTGTATTTTTACAGGCTGGAATCTGCAGGCACCTCGGGAGTTAAATTCACAAAGATTATGAAAATGCTGGTAGTAAAATAAGCTCGTTTGAATTGACGGAAATGAAAAATCCCCGCAGCAAGCGGGGATTTTTTTGATGAAGGCCATAACGGCTGGACTGCCGGGAGCAAACTATAAAGCTCCTTTACTTAATCAAAACCATTTTGTTCGTTAAGGATTGTCCATTTGCAGTCAGTTTATAGAAATATATCCCGCTTGATAAGTCTGAAGCATTGAAGTCCATGGAATAAGAACCTTTTCCGAGATCCTGGCTTACCAATAATTTCACTTCTCTGCCAAGCATATCATAAACAGATAGCTTCACGAAAGACGGCTTCGCTACTGAGAATTTGATATTTGTTGAAGGATTAAAAGGGTTTGGGTAATTCTGTGAAAGAGAAAACCCGGAAGCATTTTCGGTTATACTGTTTAAGCCGACTAATGGCTGAATAAAACCTGTTATTTTCAGATTACCTGTTACCCTGTATCTGTAGGCAGTTGTAACAGAGTTTATGTTTACTATAATACCATCACTGTTCGGCGAATTTATTGAGTAATCATTGTCATTTGTCAGCACAAATGTTGAATCATTCAGGATCGCGAGGCCCTCAGGCTTATCCTGTGTTGGATTGTATCCGTTTGCAAGCGGATCAAAAAAGAAAACTTTTTGAACCGGAACAATTCCGTTTTGTGCCAATCCGGCCGAATCCTTCAATGCTTCAAGAGTTTTACCGCCGTATAGCTCTTGTGTGATTTGTGTCGCGCCCGTTATACTGATCCTGTATATTTTGTTTGTAAATGTGCCGTTCCTTGAAGCCTGTTCAATAACAAGGAAATCAGTATTATTTATCGCAACTAGTTCACCGCACTTCCAGTCTCTTTCACGGATATTTGGAGGTATAGCAGGCTGGTGGAGATAAGCAAACATTCTGGTTTGGTTTGTTAACGGGTCAATTTCAAGCAGCCTGTGCACTCTTGATGAATCACCTGTACTTAGTACGGGGTTAGAAAGCGGCGATTGAATTATCGCATAAATTTTTCCGTTAGGGGTTATTGCAATACCTTCAAATCCTCTGTTTGGCTTTCTCTTCCTGAATACTGTATCTATCTGCTGATTATTAGCATCAGTGCTGAACGGCCAATATCTTTTGATCACTTCCCCAGTATTCCCGTTGATTCTCCAAACGGAAGGTCCGTATTCATCACAAAGCCACATTTCACCATTGTTCCCCATTAGAATTCCTTCGCTATCCATTCCCCAAAAATCAGGCGGAATGACCGTTCCGCTTGTATCACTCCATGCAATTTCACCTGTGCCGCCCTGTCCCGGTAACAGTGGCACACCTGAAACATTGGTGCCGCCCGGCCTTTTGATAGTAAACGAACTGATCACTCTTAAAGAATCTCCCTCAAGCTTAATTCTGAAGATCTTTGGTGAATAGTTCGCTATCGGAAAGAATAAAGTCAGGTTGCCTCCATTACGGTTTGTGGCTTCAACATTAGGTCCCCTGTCAGTGATCATATAGAATTCATTCACAGTACCTGGTATATAATAGATGCCGGAACCCATTGCGCCTTCCTTTATCGAAACGCCCTGGACAACACCAAGCAGTGAAGGCGTTTTTAGTTTAAACGAATCCACGCCAACTACCTGTGTGAGTATGATTTGCGGAATTATGAGAAAAAGCAGGATCAAAAACTTTACTTTCATTTTAGATTTATTGTTTAATTAATGATTGACATAATTTTCTGATTACATAATTAATTAAAGGATCCGTTTATACCTTTCAAAGCGTATCTAAGGTGAAATGTTAACCGGATACCTTGCGCAATTCATGCTGATTATTCAGTTTATTTTACCAGGATCATTTTCTTAACCGAAGTGAAGCTTCCGGCATTCATTCTGCAGAAATAGAAGCCCGAGGAAAGCTCTGATGCATCAAATGATATTGTATAGCTTCCGGGCTTCATAGAATTGTTATAAAGAGTAGTAATTTCCCTGCCCAGAAGATCAAAAATCTGTATGTTCACCAAACCTTCAACCGGTACATCAAATTTGATCGTGGTTACAGGGTTAAACGGATTCGGATAGTTGCCGTATAGAGCAAACTCCATTGGTGTGCCGCCATTCCCGGTTAATCCGAGCGGACTTGTTGTAAACCTGAGCCATTGGCTGAATGCTCCCCAGCCGGACTGGTTCTTTGCTTTGACTCTCCAGAAGTAATTGATGTTGTTGGTTAATCCGGAAGAGGTTTTTAATGTATCTGTTAAAACTGAATCGCGCGTTATGTTTGCAAGTGAAACTGTATCTGTGGTAAGTTCAAACCAGTAATTGCTGACAAGCGGGTTATCCAGAACCTGGTCAACTGCTTTGGGCCAGCGGAAGTTCACTGTTGTAGCCTGGCCGGTTGCGCCGTTTGAAGGAACAAAGTTACCGGTGATCTGTGCGGGTACGCCAAGCGTTTTGAATTTGTAAGAAGCGGAAAATGAGCTTGTTCCGCTAATGTTCCTTGCGTTTACCCGCCACCAGTAGTATGTAAGAGGTACCAGCCCTGAAACACTTCTGAGTGAATCTGTTAAAGTGGAGTCATTGACAACAAGATTTGTGAATAAACTATCTGTTGCGAGCTGTACCCTGTATCCGGTTGCGTTAGAAGGCTTATTCCATACCAATGTTAATGAAGTCAGATTGCCGGTTGAGTTGTTTGCCGGTGATACAAGAGTTGGAGCCGCAGGTGCAGGCGGCGGGGGAGCAACCGGAGTAAATGCTATGCCCCTTATAAGCTGATTTGTGCCTGCGGTAATTACTGTACTAAAAGCAGAAGATGATCCGATATCGGCAACTGTTAATACTTTGTTGCTTACTGTTGAATCCATTACCGCATATATGACCGGGTTCGCGCCTGCAAAACTTACTGTTAAACCGCGGCATCCTTTTGTGAGTCCGGTATTCAAAGTATAAGCAAGAGTCCACACACCGCCGCTGTTTGTCCATTTCTGTACACCGCCGTTTGGTAAAGCGCGGTCGTCGGCAATGTAGCAAACAGTCGTATCAGAATTATATACAAAGCCATATGAGCTTGAGCCTGAAAGAGTATTTATTGTATTTGTAATTGTTTCACCTGAACCCGTAGGCAATCCGTTACCCACTTTACTGATACCAAGGAACGCCCCGGATGAAGAGGAAACGATTAGCTGTCCGTTGAAAATACTTACGATCCTTGTATTAACTACCGATGTGCTTACCTGGGTACTTGTTGAGCCTCCCAGTGTAATGTATCTCACCCCTCCGGTATTGCTGGAGCCTGTTCCCGAAACCCAAAAGCCGGTTCCGTCAACTGTAACAGCGGAACGAACATTATTGGTAACATACCCGTCAATAAAAGATGTAGATGTGTTAATGATGCCCTGGTAGTTTACGAGTGCAACCACCCTGTTTATTCCTGCGGTACTGGCAACTGAAACAACGCCGGGGATCGTGTCATATCCTGCCATGGTGAGAAACTGCCTGTTGGGAGATAATATCAAAGCCCCTTCAGATGTTGCGCTGCCGCTGGTAACGAATCTTCGGTTTGCACCGTTAACAACAACCGGCAATTGAATTGATTGAACCAGGGTTCCTGCCGGCGTATATTCATCAAGGAACACAAGTGTTCCGGCATTTGATAGTACTGCTGAACCGTCTCCTATCCGCAAAACCACAATATTATTCGGAGTAAATGGCGCTGAATAAAGAACTACTTGTGAAGCAAATAAAAGCAAAGCTGTTAAAATCAGTTTGTTGAGCATTTTCATTTATTAAGAATTTACTTATTGATAGGAGTGTAAATTTATATTGACACTATGAGTATTCTGTTAACGCAAAGTTAGAAGATTGATAGTGCCTGGTTTAAGATTTCCTACGGGAAGCCGGGATAATGATGTTACACAAAATCCCTCAGTTCTCATTTATGATTTCAATGCACCTGGATCCAAGTTTTATAGACACAGAGTTTTCGCTGTAAACAGGTATTGATAATTTCGATCTTTACAGCACGATTTAGACTGTAAGCGTAGATTTTCGCTGTTAGTTTTGTTCCCGAAATTCGATTCCTTAGTCTGTTCCCATGACACCATCAGTTACTATACTAAAAATTCAAAAAAATTTCTTCCACGCTGGAGTTCACATTTAATGAATATTTATGCTGTTTTTTCGAGAAAAAATTGCAAAAAGAGATTTTGTGAAGTTCACATATATGCAAATTTTTCTTTGCTTCCTTACATCAAATCGAATAAATTGATCTACGAAAGGATGAAACAAGAAAACAAAATCAATTGAAGAAATCCCCTGAAAATGGCACTAAGAAAACGGAATCCCTCATCAAAGGTTAAAAAAGCCGAAACAAGGCTTGAAGCAATGAAGCAGCTCAACACTAAACATGAAAAAAACATCAATTACGGCGGCGAACAGAATCCGCTGACAACTACTGAAATGATATCACAAATAGATGAATGCAGGATGCTTGTTAACGAATACAATTATATACTTGAGCTTGCGGATACAAAATCCGCTGAGATAAATGCCGCTGAGCAAAAGCTGGGTGAGCTTTATACCCGCGTACTTGCCGGCGCAAAAAGCATTTATGGCGTCGATAGCGATGAAGTGAAAGAGCTGGGAGGCACAAAAAGAAGCGAGAGAAAGAACCGAAGCAGATACAGTTATCAAAATGAATAAATAATTTAATGAAAGAAATTAAAAAAATTACTTAAATGAGAACAGTAAATAATTATTCGCAAAGCAGATATACATCCATAAACAAAATTATTCTTCGGGAAGTAATTGTCAGCCTGCTCCTGCTGATAGTTGCAGCGATAAATATCAACGCACAGTCATTTGTTTGGGCAAGAAATGTCAAAACATCTTCCAACAACGATGTCTCTTATGGTGTATCAACGGATACGTACGGCAATGTTTACTACACAGGTAAATTTGAAGGAACCGCTACTTTCCCAGGGGGCGGCATTTTAAACTCAAGCGGCCAGAGTGATATGTTTATTAGCAAAATGAGTACTTCCGGCACAACTCTTTGGTATAAAAAAGCCGGCGGCACTTATCCCGATGAAGGCAGCTGCGTAGCGGTTGATAACAGCGGGAATGTTTTTGTAGCAGGCTCATATTCCGGTACCGCAACATTCGGAACGCAGAATATCACGGCTGTTGGCGGAAGCGATGTATTCATTGCCAAGTACAATAATTCAGGAACGTTGATATGGGTTGTATCAGCCGGCGGCAACGATACAGATAAGGTTAGAAGCATTGCGCTTGATGCCGCGGGAAATCCCTACATCACCGGGTACTATGTGAACCAGGCAACTTTTGGAACATACACCGTGAACTGTGCCGGGTTTGGAGTATACATCGCAAAATACAACACATCAGGAACAGCACAATGGGTCAGAACTTCATCAGGAGCCGCAAATGCTGCAGGTTACGGCATAACAGTAAGCGGAAACAATGTTTATGCCTCCGGCACATTTACAAACTCAATTGTATTTGACGGAGTCACCTTAAGCTCCGACTCTCCAAGGCCGCCTATCCAGGGCTTTATTGTTACTTACAATACATCGGGAGCTATACAATGGGGCAAGACACAGAATTCCGGCTCAGGACAAAGCTGGTTTTACGGCATCACATCAGACCCCTCCGGGAATGTTTACATTGCCGGTAAATTTGACGGTAATATTCTATTTGAATCTATGCCTGTAGCCACCAGTGGACTCATAGACGCGATCTTCCTGAAATACAATTCTTCCGGTAACGTACAGTGGGTCAAAAATGGCGGCGCACCCGGAGCTCATGACGGCGCATATGCGATAACTTACAGCAACAATATGCTCTTTGCTGCCGGAAATTTCAGCAGTGTGGCAAATTTCGGAATTTACAGCGTTGCTCCAAACGGTGGCGGCAGTGATATCTTCATTACGAATTTAACGGCATCAACCGGAACGTTTGGCTATACTATAAGCGATGGCGGTTATACATCTGCGGACTACCCCTATTCAATTGCAGTGAAAAATCAGAATATGTACATGGCAGGAGTTACCGGGCCTGCTTCCTATGGTTTTGATACTGTAGATACACAGTCTCAAACCCTTGATGCTTTTGTTTCAAAAATCTCAGTTAATCAAAACAGCAGGGCAATAATGGGTATTGTTTACAGGGATCTTAACAACAACAACATCCGTGAATCAAACGAACCCCCGGTTCCTGCTCACATAGTAAAAGTAAACAACGGAAGCTTTGTATCGAACTTCTCGACCAGTCCGGGCGGAATTTATTTCATGCAGCTTCTGCCGAATGCAAATAACTATTCGCTTACCCTGCCTAACCCGCTGCTGTATAGCACATATTCTCCTGTTAATCCGCAAATACTCATAAGCAATTCGACAACACTTGTTCTGCAGGATTTTGCTTATCATATGACGCCGAATATGCAGGATCTGCAGATCACTGTTACACCTGTTCCTAACTTCCCAAGACCTGGCTTCAACTATGATTATTTGATCGTGTATAAAAATGTTGGCACTACAACAGTATCATCCACTATACGAATGAACTTCGACCTAACCAAAATGAATTATGTCAGCTCTACGGGCGGAGGAATTTATACAGGAGGTAACAACTATGTTGACTGGAACTATACCGCGCTTCAGCCGGGCGAGACCAGGACAATATCGGTCGTCTTTAATATCCTTCCTTCAGCGCCTCTTGGAACATATGCAGCCACATCAACGGTGATCAATCCAACCGGTACTGACCAAACCCCTTACAATAATGTATCAACCACCTCTGACAGGATAAGGGGCGCGTATGATCCAAATGATAAAAGCTGCAGCCATGATACAGTGATATCTCCGCAGGAAATTGCAAGGCAGGATTCGCTAATATATACTATAAGATTCCAAAATACCGGCACGGCAGAAGCTATAAATATTTATGTAACAGATACGATCAGCCAGAAGCTTGATATTTCATCGATCGAAGTATTAGCAACCAGCCATCCAATGGAGCTGAGGCTGGAAGAAGGCAGCATCATTACATTTGCATTCGAGAACATCATGCTGCCCGATAGCAACACCAGCGAACCGCAGAGCCATGGATTCATCAAGTTTAAGGTGAAGCCCAAAAATAATCTTGTTATTGGAGATGTGATAACCAATACAGCTTACATCTATTTCGATTTTAACGCGCCGGTAATAACAAACACAACTTACAACAGGGTTGATATCCCAACCGGCACTACAGTGCAGACAAGTAATATTCCATACAGGTATGAGCTGTACCAGAACTACCCGAATCCGTTCAATCCGGTAACTATGATAAAATACGATCTACCCGAGGCAACAAACGTAAGCCTTGTTGTTTACGATCTGCTTGGCAGGGAAGCCGCGGTGTTAACAAGCGGAATGCAGCCTGCGGGATCATACGAGGTGAGCCTTGATGCATCAGCACTCGCAAGCGGCGTGTATTTTTACAAACTTGAGGCGGGCGAATTCACATCAATCAAAAAAATGGTAATAATTAAGTAAAAAAAGGAAGTACATAGGATAAAGATCCCGTAGAACAACTTTGATGCGGCCGTACCAGCTTCTTCTGTGTTGTGCAAGAGAGATGAAGAGGTTCAAGAGTTTAATATGTTGGCATAAGCAATATTGAACCTGAGAACTATCCTGATATGTTGTTCAGAATACATAAAGTCCCCTCCTCCGGGGACTTTTTTAAGGTTCATGCGTGTTTTTGCGAATCAGAATTACAGTCTGGATTATTCACTTTTTGCAGTTTTATTTAAATCTAAGCCTTATTAATTTTGTACAAAATCAATGGTTATGAAAAGAAACTGGACAAGAAGTGAACTGAGTATCCTTAAGAAAAGATACACCGAAAAAGGCGCAAGCTATGTATCAAAAAAGACCGGGCATCCGTTGACCTCGGTTGTGGCAAAGGCTAACTCGCTGGGAATACACTCAGGCGCGCTTCGCAGGTGGAGCCAGTTTGAGAAGAATTACATTCTCAAAAATTATTCAAATAAACCGGCGGATTCCATAGCGCGCTCGCTGAAGCGCAGTGTTGCTTCGGTTGAAAATAAGGCCAGGCAATTGGGTATATATGCGCCCAAACCAAAGAAGTGGAGCCCGGCGCAGCTGGAGCTGCTGAGGCAAATGTGGCCTGATAAGAAATATTCAATTGATGAAGTAGCCGCAAAGCTGAATAAGACACGCCCTTCAGCGCATTACCAGGCATGGAAGATGGGACTCCGAAGGCCGCAGGTTTGGAAGTTCTGGACAAAAGATGAAGTAAAATATCTTAAGAAGAACTATAGGAAAAAAACTTACGTACAGATAGCTAAAGAGCTGGGTATGACCAGAATCGCTGTATTCCAGAAAGCTATTAAGATGGGTTTAAGAGTCAGGCGCACTCCGAAGCCATGGACGGAAGCAGATGATAACTACATCAGGCAGAATTACCGCAAGATACCCACAAGAGAAATTGCAGCAACGCTGGATAGAAGCCTTGATGCTGTTATTAACCGCGCAGGCCCGCTGGGCATATCGAGGAAGAAAACATAGTATCAGATATGCGTTATCATTGGTATTGGATTACGGATTTCATGGAGAATATGTTTCATTTTTAATGTGTATTACTCTCGATGCAGAATTTCGATCTTGTTATCCCTTATCCATTTGAATTGATACTCCAGCAGATTTCTGAACTCTTTAACTTTAAGGAACTGAGAGATGTAAATCAACTTTGAAAAATCCGCGGCTATATTGAATCCAAGTTCCGGGCTTCTCATATTTTTGAGCAAGACATTTATTAATCGTTCATTCTTTCTGAAAACCCTCACGGCATTTTCCGTCAAAAGATCTTCAAATATTTTCAGTCCCAGTGAAGCTGATTCAACCCAGGATTGGCTGATATTCATCTTATGCAGCCTGATTATCCTTTTGAGCTTTTTTGTATAAAACTCAGCCAGCTCGAAATCGGCGTGAATATTCTTCCAGAATTCCTGTTCGATTCGGTTCATATAAATGATCGCGATTACATTTGGCTCGTGAACATATCTGAATCTAACCATAGATTCATTGTTGATCTCTTCAAATGCCTTTAACATTGACCGGTTGATTTCTACCTTTGGAAATCCCCCATTGCTTTTAATTGAATACACGGATTCGCTGACAAGATCGCTGACTTCCAGGTACCAGCTTGTTATTGCACCGGCCTTACGGGAGTACAAAATGAGCCTGTTAATGTATTCTTCAGACATGGCATCGGCATCCGGGTGATTAAGGTAAATCATCAGCTTTAAACAGTTATACTGTATTTCGAGCACCTGGGATACATCACTGTAATCATTTAAAATTGTTTCATACAGTTTGTTTACTTCTCTCAATGCAGTTTCAGCAAATGAGTTGTCCAGCAGAAACTTTGATACCGCTATATGTGACCGGATAACTTGTGCTTCATGAATCGCGCCATTATCCACAGCATATCTGAGGGCCTCACTCAGCATTTTCAATGTAACTTGCCTGTTTTGCACGATGCCGTGAAGCAGCGCAATCCTGATATTCAGCCTTGATGATAACACCGCATTGCCTGCTTTGTGCGCAAGCTTCAGCGCCTTTTCAAACTTGCCGATAGCACTTTGGAAGTTTCCTTTCCTGAGGCGGTTAAAAACCAGCTTTTCGCCCTGGAGCCTCAAGTAAACCGCTTTGATGTTAAGCATTTCCTGTATTCCTGTTTGCCTGGCGCGCAGCTTAACTAAAACGGATTTGTATTTTCTGATGAATAGATTCAGCTTCCGCTGATCTTTGTTGAAGGTATAATAGTCCGCAAGCCTGGCATAAGATTCCAGTATATGCAATGACTCTGCCGGGGTTCTTTTTCTTTTTTCAAGCTGCCGCAGCAGTTTTTCGTATGCCGCCTTCGCCTCCTTTACCATCCCACGGGACCAAAGTTCACGCGCATGTTCCGCTGATATCTCTTTTTGTGTTTTCACTCCGAAATAGTATTGCCTGAGCTGGTTGAGCAGCCTTGTCCTGTGGCAATCCAGCATCCGGATAGATACGCCCAGCAGCGAGGAAAAATATTTATCGGTATCTTCAGGGCAAGCCTTTGAATTGATAATTCGATTGAGCTCTTTCAGGAAGATTAAGTTTTTCTGATCTTCGCTGCCGGCCCTGCGGCTGAGCTTTTCTATGAAGCGTTCCCTAATGGTTCTTGGTATGGCGCCAACTTCGAATACGAAGTATTCTTTTAGCGAAAACGGGTTATATTTAAAGTTATTCGCATTCATATCTACTAGATAAAAACATGCAACAAAATACAGTTTTTTTGTTTTTTTAGAAACAGCATTCGGACTAAATTTGTAGTGTAAGTAACTTTTCAAATAAACAAATCTCTGAAGGAGACAAAAATGTTAAACACAGAAAGATTCGGCAGTAAAATGTCAATGTTCCGGCTTGTTTTTAGGAAGAAGATGTTTGTATTTTTTTCAATACTGTTCGTATCCGCAATTTACCTTGCAGGATGCGTAAATCTTGAACAGAAAACCGCACTGAAGCAGGATGGTTCCGGCTCGATGACAGTACACTACTGGACAAAGATGAGCAATGTTAAATCAAGCACAGAGCTTGGTAGCTTCAGCTTTGAAGAAGCGAAGGCAAAGAGCAATTATTCATCATCGAATACCGAAGTGAAGAATGTAAAAGTGGAAGAGAAGCTGGGTGACTCAACAAAACATGTAACAGTTGAGCTTTCGTTCAAGAATATAAATGATATAAGCAGCGCAAAATCGTTTGAAAAGATCAAGGCGTCTTGGAAAGAAGGAAAAGATGGCATGGATTTCAGTTATTTTGTTCCTAAAGATACGTCAAACGCCGGAAATATGGGTTCAAGCGATATAGTTCTGAATTATGAGTTTGAGTTTCCCGCCGAAGTATTGAAAACCAATGGCAGAAAAGACGGGCAGAAAGTTGTTTACGAAAAGAAGCTTTCAGACTTAAAGAATGATCTTGAAATGACTGCTACGGTAAAGAACGAAGGGAAGAAGTGCGGTTTGTTCGGCATGGAATTACCTCTGCTGGTTCTTGCAGGTATGCTTGTAACTTCGGTTGGGATCAAAAGAAGAAACAAAAAATGATCAGGCTATGCAATACCTGAGTTATTTGATTTTTGTTTCATAACTTCCAGGCCTGTTTGTCAATTGAATTCCCCCGGAATGCGGCAAGCAGGCTCTTTTTTTAGTTGATACAAGAAGTATAAATGGAAGTGCATTTGAGACGCGAAAAAAAAAGTAAACATATTACCTGAATAAAATGAAAACCTTAGTATTATTGTTCATGATTGCGGTAGTTTGCGAAGGCACAGGCGCGCAGTATGCGTGCAGCGAGCCTGAAGTTAACCGAATCGAAAGCATCAAGGCCGGCACAGAGAGCCTGGTGCCAAATGCAAAGTCCGTAACCAAAGATAGTGACGCCGGATTCACAATTACCGCTTATTATGGCACGGTCGGCAGCTTGCTGAAGCTAAGGGCGGAAAGCAATCTTTCGGAAAACGAACAGCTGTATTTTGAGAACGGTGTATTGTGTTATTATGAGATTTCAGGTTACAGAAAAGGTGAGATGTTCTTTGAAGCGTATTATTTTTCCAATGGCAGTCTGTTTTGCGCCAAAAATGTAATGAGCGGCAGCGTGATCAAAATTAGCAGTGAAGACGGAAATGAGATCATTTCTAAAGCTGAAAAGTATCTGGAGGAGATACAATAAAGAGGTGAGCAATCGGACACACAGCGAACCGTGAGTAAAGGATGAATCTTTCTGTGTAAGAATTCACAATTTACGGGATGCTGATGTGTCCGTTTTTATTTGCAAGGATTCAATCGCAATTTTGTCTTGCCTCACAAACTTTAATGTTATCATCTTATCAAAAATGCCAATATAAACTTCTGAATTTTAGTTCTGTTCTTGGCTGTTCCGTCACATTGAATTCGCTTGGCGGGACGACCTTCTGGTCATGAAAAAACCTCAGAATGTGGAATTCTGAGGTTTAATTTTTGTCGGGGTGATCCCGCTTCGCGGGACGACCTCCTGGTCGTAAAAAAAAAGCTCAGAATTCTGTATTCTAAGCTTTTTTGTCGGGGTGATCCCGCTTCGCGGGACGACCTCCTGGTCATAAAAAAACCTCAGAATTTAGCATTCTGAGGTTTAATCTCTGTCGGGGTGATCCCGCTTCGCGGGACGACCTTCTGGTCGTAAAAAAAAGCTCAGAATTCTGTATTCTAAGCTTTTTTGTCGGGGTGATCCCGCTTCGCGGGACGACCTCCTGGTCGTAAAAAAACCTCAGAATTTAGCATTCTGAGGTTCAATCTCTGTCGGGGTGAGAGGATTCGAACCTCCGACCTCCTGGTCCCGAACCAGGCGCTCTACCGGGCTGAGCCACACCCCGAGTAATTTCTTTTAATTCTAGCCCGGAATCTCGGTTTTTCCGGGCTATTATTTACTAAAAAAGTGTCAGTAAATTTGTCAGTGATTTTGTCAGTAAATTATCCCAGCAGTTGGTCAATTTTACCTTTAAGTTTTTCTGCTTTAACATCAGCATAATACCGTAAAGTGGTTGTTGGTGATTTATGATCCAGTAATGCCTGTACATCCTGTATCGTCATGCCTAACATACTCATATTCGTAGCAAATTCTTTACGGAACGTTTTAAGTGTATAGTAATGCTTTTTATTGAATCCAAGTCTCTTTTTTATTCTCCTGAATGCTTTACCAACAGCATTAACTGTAAGTTCTGGGAATAGATACTCATCTCTATCACTGCTTTCAGACAGCAACATTTCGTTTCTTAAAAACCCTTCTAATTTTGAATATATAGGGAATTTAAACTCACTTGCCGTCTTGGAAATACGAAAATACAAAATTTTTCGGTGAAAATCTATGTCACGAATCTGTAACCTAAGTACGTCTCCAGGTCTTTGACCAGTAAGCAAAAACATCATAAAAGCGTAATAATACTTAATATCTTCAGTCTTTGATTCCACCAATATTATATCAAGATCATGCGGATCAAAGCTTATGATATTTTTTACAGCCTTTTTAGGCCTTATGCCTTTTGCAATTGGAATTTCTGTAATATATTCGTTTTCTTTTAAGTAACCTAAGAAACTTGCAATATATTGGAAGTAAGTTACCTGCGATGCCGGAGCTAAGCTCTTTTTCATCAGAACCACGAAGTTTTTTACATGCTCAACTGAAATATCTTTAACCATAGTATTACCGGGAACAACAGTCATGAACAGCCGCATTACATATTTATAAATTTCAACATGCTTTGACGATTTACCGGTAATGAAAATGTCTTCAAACTTTTTTGCAGCTTGGTTCAATGTAATATCACCAGCAACAAAATTCTCTGCTATATACGAAGTTTTTTGTTGTTCTTTAACTACTGCCTGTATTTCTTTTAACAGTTTCTCAACCTTTGATCTGTTTGCTTCAGTTGCTTCAAGCTTTGTATTCCTTGTGAAACGTTTACCGTCAAACGAATATTCTATATACCACATTCCCCTTTTTTTATACTTTGTCATTTAACTCAAACACTCCTTTAATAAATTATCGATTCTCGCCTGTGCTTCCTGAATTGGAACGTGTGAAATAGTATTATTTGCTTTACCAGTGCCATTGGTAAATTCCACAAGGCTCCTGTAAGGAATTTTGTACTTATTGTTTACTATAATGGCTTTAATTCTTCCTGTTCGGACGAGTTTCTGAACAGATTCATACCGAATGCCAAGTATCTTGCTTGCCTTGTTTATAGAAAACAGCCGAAGTTCTGAGAGATTCAGAGTATCTGACTGTACTAATTTATTTTCAGGATTTACAAGCATGTTCTGATTTAATGTATCACATTTTGGTGGATATAATTGTATAATATTATTTTTTCCCATCCGGAAATCTCCTTCCAGGATATTATACCATATAAGCAGTTAACTGTATAAAATATGTTGCGACATCAAATTCAATCTTAAAGGTCAGGATCAATTAACTCCCCTTTATCATCTTCATCAAGTTCTTTAACTCCATATATATTTTGCCATAAGAAATAATACTGCTTTGAATCTTGGAAATTACACAATGCGTATTCTTCTTTTTCTTCAGGGTAGAAATCGAAATAGATATCAAATGCTTCTTTAGAACCTTCCTTAAAAATATTTTCCTCTAAAATTTTACCACCTTTTATTTTGATAACTCCGGCTGCTAGTCCCGCCCTGTAATCTGTAAAAGTGTAAAGTAATTCAACATTTGGAAACATTTTCGATAAAGCTACCATTAGCTCTGTAACTTCATTCCATGCTGTGTTAAAATATATTATACTTGGATTACTCTCATCAAAACAGGAATCAAATGAATTTTTTGTTGTACCCCAATTATTAGTTAACCAACACCAAATGTCAGGAAAACCATATTTAACAATATTATTCAAATATTTATCAAAAAGTATTCTCTCATCTCTGGATAATTCACTTGGATCCTTTAAGTCATCCGGAAATTTATCAAACCAATCGTTTTTAAATGGGTATCCTTTAAAACCACTTGCTTTTAATGCTATATATGAAATTTCACGATTGAATTCACACACAAAATCATCAGGAATGGCAATAATATTTTTAAAATCAATTATTCTATCTTCCTGATTTTCTTCATCGTATCCTTCAATTCTATTCAATAAATCCTGAATATCTTTTTGTTTTCCATTTAATTCCAGTTTATTGTTTGTCCAGTCTGCCATTTTAACTTCTCTTTTCTTATTTTTTTAAATCACATTTTTTGTATAAAACCCGCGTAAATAATTTAATTCAATTTTCAAGGCATTGCGGTATTTTCTCAAAGCTGTACAATGAACTTAAATAATCATCAAAGAATTATCATCGTTCTCAGCAACATTTCTGTACTTTTCAATACTCTTCCATTCTTGTATTTGCAATCTGAAAATATTCCTCTTCTTTCTCTATCCCTATAAATCTCATACCTTCTTTCTTGCAAGCTACTCCGGTTGAACCAGAGCCCATGAAAGGATCTAAAACAACACCGCCCTTTTTACAAACTAAACGGACAAGGTATTGAAGTAAATTTACAGGTTTTACTGTGGGGTGAGTGTTCAATTCACCTTTTTCTTTTTTAGAAGCTTTTGGAACGTAGAAAAATCTTGAAGCACCGCCTATTGCAGTATCTTTTTCGCCAACTCCTGAATACTCACATTTCCCATTTCCAAATTTTCCAAATCCGGAAACTTTACTTTGGCTCCAGTGTCCGTTTCCTTTTTTTATCCCACTTTGTCCGTCAAGAATCTCGGCAGCAAATTCATCCAGAATTACATTTGAAGGGTATCGACCATTGAGGGGAGAGTTATTTACAGGAGATCGAAAATCACCGTGATATATCTCCTTGGTTTGAACCCTCACCCCATTATTACTATCTAAATCAGAGTGTCTTTTTTGTTTGTTGTTTCATTATAATCATCAGTATTTCTAAAATTTATTCTACATTCATCAATATTTATTGCTCCTTATCCCATTTAAGGAAATTCAAATTAACATTTTTTTCAGAAAGTAGTTTTCTTGCTATGCAAATTGGTTCATTTGCAGGCTTTAACGATGTTCCCCATCCATTTCCAAGATTCCGGCTTTTAGGAAATCCTTGGGCATAAATCCATTGTATTTGATCTCGAATCTCGAATTTCGAATCCGGCACATTCTATTGCACATGCCATCCAATGATAAGTTCGAGTTCCACCAAACGAAAGCAAATGTCCTCCCGGCTTCAATACCCGTAGGCATTCTGTTGACCATAATAGACAGAATTTATATAATTCATTCCCATTTGCTATTCGCGATAAAATTTTGGAATTCTTTTTTTCATTTAAATCATTACTACTTTCCTTTCCTGCTATTCCAAACTGTGATTTATCAAAAGTGTCCCATTGTTTGCCTAAGAAACCTAATCCATATGTAGGATCGGTTACAACCGCATCGATTGAATTCTCTTCAAGTTGTTTCAGCCTTTTAATACAGTCATCGAGAATTAACATATATCCAAATCCCATTTCAAGGTATTCCAATTTTGAACTTTATGTGGTTGCTTTGCCCCCTTTTTATGTGTACCACTCCTAATTGAAAACCCATTTGTGGAAATTTCTTAGGCGTTGGGATAGCAATTATTTCAGCGATATAAAAACCATTGTCGTAAATTGCTTTCAGTCTTGCTTTAGTCCATAAATGATTTATAGTGACCAAAAAAACAATATTTTCGGACACCTCCATTGCTTTAATCAAAAAGGGCTTAAACTTTGACCACGGGGGATTAGTTATTATCCAGTCAACAGATTGTGAATACTCCATGAAATCAACTCCTTTTTTTATTTCGCACCAATCTGCTCCCGGCATATATTTAAGAAAATTACCTTTTCCTTTGCACGGCTCCAATAATGAGCCTTGGGGGTTAAAATAATCAACAATTTTCTTGCAGAGACTTGGTGGAGTCATAACATCATCATTACTAACGTAATTTCTATTTGGTTGCGAGCGCATCTTGTTAATCTCTCTCCACTAAATACTCTCGATATTCATATAATTGACACATTTCAATCATAAAAATTATTTCAACTCCGATAATTTTTTTCCATCTAGGAATTGCAGCTTTTTTTCAAAGCTGTACAATGAACTCAAATAGTTTTCCAACGTATTGTCATCTTCTAAATCTTTTCTATATTTTTCGATAATTTTAAAATTTTTTATTAATTCACAGGATAAGTAATGGATGATTTTTTGTGATATCCGAGGCACTCCATCACGGGCTTTATCTACCCTGGAATCGAATTCAGGATGTTTAGCATATACGATTATGTTATTGCCGTTAATTTTTGAACGTAGCAATTCATTATTATGGTCCCTGTCCGGATCTTTCTCAAACTCAATTATAGGGTTTAGAAAATCTTCCTGATTTTCAGTGAGTTTTGTATCATTGTGTTCCACTTTTGATTCAACTGGGCAGTCTATTTTTTTAAATCTTCTACTCTTTCTATTTAGCTTAGACATATCTGTACTTGCTGATAACCTGTTATTAAGCGAGGTATTTTCCTTTTCACCTCTGTCTTTTACCAAATATGTTTTACATACATCTGTTTCCTCATTAGATTCTAATTCTTCATATTTAGAATTAGTATTTCTTGACTTTTTCTCTTTAGTTATTTCTTTGGCTACTTCTAGTAATGCATTCTTCAGAATTGATTCCAGCAACTTATATTTTCCTATCACATTAATCTTTAGATTTTCATCCACGAACTTTCTTATTTCTTCTTCGACATTAAGCAATGTTGTGAATAATGCTTTAGCCAATTTTGTGTTCTTGAATGTATTTCTTGCAATTGTTGGTTCTAGAATACCGGTAGCTGAAATAAAACCAGGTAAAGTATCATTTGACCATAGCATAGTTTTAGAATAAGTTCTGAAAGCTTTTACATCAGCTATATCACAGACTCTCCTCCCATTTATTGCAAAGAACGGCTTTCTATCTACGGTTTTACCGTTAATTATTTTTAAAAATATTGTAACCGGATTTTTACTGATATCGATAATCTCTTTCCGTGAAGTTTTTTTACAGGCAGTGTATTCAAGCCGGGTCAATGTCCGTTGATAAATTTCACCATCATATGCATCGTATTTAAAGGGTTTGCATCTATGAATTTTATAATTAGGATAAATTACATCAACCTTTAAATTACCACGATTAAGAAGCTGTTCAAAGTGTTTCTCCAGTTCAGAAACAAATTCATCTATATCAATCTGCATATGTTTATCTTTGTCAAAATCAGTAAGCTTAACAATAGTCCATGCACTGGTATTGTCATTCGAAAAGATCATTTTTGTACTACCCGGAATGCCAACCTCAAAATCAACGTTGGTATCTTCCACATTATCCTGGTAAAAAGTCTCTCTTTTAATTACAATACTTTCTGCAGTATTTGATGAAGCTACTTTGGTTGATATAACCATCCTTTCACACATACAAACGAACACAAGCAAACCGAAAGCATACGTTCCATTTGTTGTTAAATCATATTTTTTTCTAGAATTACCAATAGACTGAATAATTGAGGCCAATTCACTAATACCGGTACAATTATCTTCGAACCTTATTTCAAAGGTATCATAGCCGTTACCACTGAAATGAATTTTAATGTGAATATTTTTTGTGTACTCATTTTGCGATTTGTCATAAAAAGCCTCTGCTGCATCGAAAATATTATCAACATATTCAAGCAAAGCCCGATTTAGTTCAAGATATAGTAGAGCTATATTGATTATTAATCTTGGTGATATTCCTACTTTCATGATTATTGGCTAAATAAATTGGGGAAGAGGAAAACTGCTCTTCCCTCAATGTTATTTCTTTTTATTATCCTTATCTTCCGATTTATATCGGCTCTTTGTTACTCCGGCATCATCAATTATTCCACAGCTCTTCGCATCTAATGCAGAAATAATAGATTGATTTTTAAAGAGAGCTAATAGCTTGGCTTTACGCCCTCCATGTGCACACAAGGTTGCTATGATTACGGTTTCAAAAGGATCAGAATTCTTCTTTTTTTTATCTTCAACTCCTAAATCCTCTTTTAATCGAAACATAGTTGTGTATTTTGCTGTCCGGAATTTAGGCTTCCCTGCCGCACCAATTAGAAGACCTGCTGGGCTAAGTTCACCTATAGAATCAGTTTTCAGTATTATGTTGCTCTCTGATGTATGAATTCGTTGGATAACCTCAAGGCTATCCGGGATACTGCCGATAGTTGAATCTAACTCAAGGGCAAGTACTTTCTCTTCGTCACTCGAGTTTTCAAGCTGAGTAACCGAATCGAGCAGTTTTTGCTTTTCTTTAGTTAGATCTGTTACTTTTAATGATATATTCATTTTTTTAATAATGATTGTTTTAATGTATTTAATAAATCAAGTTTCAACCGATTGAAATACCAGTGATTTAAGTATTATACCACGGAGGGTATTCGAAATGTTTACTAAGCAAAAACGATAATTTGATATTCATTGTAATACAAATATGATGATAGCTTAAGGCGAAATCGACCTTAAAAAGCGAAACAAAGATAAAAGAAAGGGCGAATTAGAAAATTCGCCCTTTATAATTTGAAAATTGTTTAGAAAAAGGAATTAAATCATAAGTCTTGTTAGTAATTTGTTAAAGGTAAGTACCCGGCTTAATATAATTGATAAAACTTTTTACATATTCTCGTCCCCTAACAGTATTTTCATTATATCTGTCTAAAGCTTCTGAAGTTAAATAAGTACCAAAACCTTTTCCAGTATTTTTACAAAAATGCGAAAGAATAGAGTTTAGAATGTTGTGAAGTTCTATATCTAAAATATTTTTGCTAACCAAGGCCTCGATGAAAAATGCCAGTAATCTCAAATTTCCTCTTTTCCCAATCCATTTCATTTTTTTATAATCAATGTTTGCACCCGGTAATTGCTTTTTGAATTCATTTTCATGATTATTATTTAGAAATTCAAAATTAGTATCAATTAAGTATTCTAATTCGTTACGATCTTGAAATTTGATTAAATATGTACCCCAATCTTTTTCCAGTTTTAGAAATGCCTCAACAAATGTCTTCTTTTCAACCAAACATCGTATTGGTTTGTATTTATTGTTACTAATAATTTCTTCTTCATTGTAAATTCTGATATTCGATTTTATTGAATACTGCTGAAAAGAATTAATTTCAACTATTTTAATTAGCTTAATGTCTTCAGAAAAATCCGGGTCATCTTGCTTAATTTTTCTTTTTAATCGAAAGGATTCTTTATCGATCCAATCCCAAACACTGAGCAAATCAGATAACAAATATTTTTCTGGGATAGAATCCTTACAAGTGGTACATTTTAACATAGAGCCGTTTTTTAACATCGTATAGCTTCCACAGCCGGTACATCTATCTCCAGTATATCCGCGTTTATTTGCCATTTTTACTTTTTCGCGATCAATAATGGTTAAATCAGGGATGTCTTCATTTTTATTTTTAAAAAATTGAAAAAGCCAAGTTATATAAGTATACTTAAGCCTCAATGTCTCCAAATGATTTTTATAATATGATTTTAACTCCTTAATATTAAAATCAAAATGTGACACTCTCAGTATTTCTTGTTTACTTTTTTTCATCTCTATCAAAAATAATAAAGTTATTTATTATCATAAATGCATTATGATGGCATAGTATCATAATGAATATTAGAACAGACGAAAAGTATATTGTTGTGTATAAATAAAAAAAGTTGATAAATATTGTTCTGTATTTACCAACTTTTCAGTATCAACTTTCTTATCTTTTGGACAGATAATAGTTAATTTTATTTATTTTTAGCTTCTTTTACTAGGAAATGAATACACTACGGCCTGGCTAATTTCTTTAAAAAAAATTAGAGACCGGCGAGTATTCATTTTAATGTGAAACCTAATAACGATGGAATAGAAGTGCTTCTTTCACTGAGGTTTCTGAATATTAAAATGTAGAGAACGCACTATGGCATCTGCTTGCTGAGGCATAAGCTCTTTCCTGTCCAGGCGGTTAAATTTACCAGGATCTTGAATATAAGCTAAAATATTCAAGTTTTCGTGCGGAACGCCCATAAAAACCGGCGGCTAACTTAGTGACTTTCTCTCCATCACTAAATATTGTAATTGCTTCTTGTAGTGAGTCACAATTATCTGGATGTATCTTCCGTTCCATACTATATATTATATATTAGAATAATAAATATGCAAATGTTATTAGCATTTATTTTATGGTCTAAAATCCATTGTCTATACTGCAGTGAGAATATATGATTTTGTGCTCATTTTCATCATATCCTAAGAGATATTTAGAATTCAGCAACAGGCATTGTTTAACTTTATTTTTACTCAATGGAATGTCAGCATCAAAATATATAAACCCTAGCTGTATTAGTTCTTTAAACGCTGCCTTAACTGTATTGCGGGATACACCCGCGAGCTTTGTAATTAAATTGAAATTGACATTCAGCGGCATTGAAACCAAGAATTCACCCGGCGATTCTTCGTGGTATCCTGAGGCATTACTTTTCAAGTACAGGTATAGATAGAACGCAAAAGTACTATGATATCTGATTTCAAAAAGCTTATCATCTACGGTAGTATTTAAGCCGGTGTAAAATTTTTTAATATTTTCATAATTCTCGTGACTGTATTTTCTTTTGAGAAATCTCGTTTTGCATTTCTGGTTGTAACTCAATCTCATTTTATCAAACCTTTCTTTCATATAATTGTTTAGGTAAATTGTTTTCATTTCATCAGTCACCGAAAAAAAGAAAATGGGGTGCTTCTTTCCTGAGTGCTTCATAAATCTTTTCCATCTTATTTGACTCCGCTTCTGTTATGCCCGGATTAGCCAAAAGCGTTTCATACTCCTTATATGCCAGGTATGATTTGTCATATTCGTAAGTTATAGTGTTTTTATTGTCCTGTTTCATTATAGTCTCCATTTGATTGCTGATCATATTATTACATATTATTTTGATATGAATTTTGCAAACAAAATATATGCTTGAATTTTGATCGGAAGAGCTTCCCACCAGAAATTGCTCCAAAAGACCGGGAATGGGTCCTCTATGTATGTGCACATTTGACCTGTCAAATGGGGATTTCAGGTCTAAAACAAAAAGGTATCAAGAATGGAATTCCGGACCAAATAAAGTCGAGAATCATATAGGAAGCTCGTGCCCTGTGCAAGGTATCAGTTTTCGAATCTGGAGAATAAAGTAAATGTCGAAAAAATTTTACAAAAAATTTTTGATATGGTCAAAAAAAAGGCTGACAAATTGCCAGCCTTATGAATACTATATTGTGCTTTATGTTAATTAAATGGTACTAAATCTGATTTCAATTCATCTGTAATCTCTCTCCAAATTTCCGGGCAAGTTAGTTCCTTGTTAATTTTTTTATTTCCGAATATGTAATAATGAGAAAACGGCAGAAAATTATTTAATAATTTCTCTTTTATTCCCGGATTGAAGTTTAATTTAGCCCAAAGCCATTTCCTTATTAATTCCGGCTTTTCTTTTCTGGCTGCTTTTAAGCTTTCTCCCAGTATTTTTGCCTCAGAGCCATATAAGTTTATAAAACGTTTATCTCCCGTTCTATAATAAAATAAAGCACCCTCAACAGAATTGTAATCAATTCCATCGTAACTGAATGGTGTTTCGGCAAAATTTGAAAGTATGCGACCTAGTTCAGTTTTTCCACGGGAAAAGATATTAATGTGATCAATCCCATCATTTTCGGCATAAAAGTTATTGGATGATGGCGGATGTAGCAATATTATTTCGGTTTTCTGTGTTACCATGTTGACAATTTTTTGATGGTTAATAAACTATTATATAAATTAATAATATTATTTTTATACAAATTTTCAAAATACTAAATGTATTCCAGAAAAATCTCACCTAAATATTTAAGAATTTTAAGCTATTTTTGAGCGTATGTACATCTTGAAGAAAATATTTCCGTTTCTAATTGCTGTCATCTTAATTTCAGCATCGGGTTGTTCAAAGAAAATTGAATGTCCGCAATGCAAAGGTGAGGGAAAGATAACATGTTCTAACTGCGGCGGAGATCTGGTTGCAGAACATCAAGAAGATTGTCCGACTTGTAAAAACGGTAAAGTTATGTGTCAGGAATGTGATGGTGAAGGAAGTGGTCAATGCAGGGATTGCGATGGCGCAGGAGTTAAGTTGACTATATGCTACGCTTGCGGAGGAAGTGGTCTAAATAATGGATACTATGGAACATGCGGCGTTTGTAACGGTTCGGTAATGACAATGAGACCCTGTATAAAATGCAATGGTTCAGGTAATTTTGAGTGCGATGATTGTAATGGAGAAGGATTTATTCGATGTAATGAATGTGGGGGCAAGGGATTTATGATGAGTTCTGAACTCTGTGCAAAATGCAATGAAACCGGTAAAGAAAATTGCAATAATTGTAACGGAGATGGATTTATAATTAAAAAATAAACATAATGGCACTTTACCACCAAAAACTATTCAAAAATAAACCCGAATTACTTCAGAACAATGTTCAAATAATAGCATGTGCCGGGTCCGGGAAAACCGAATTTGTTTCTGAACGCATTGCTACAATGATTAATAATGGCATTGCTAAACCCGAACAAATTGTTGCTATAACTTTTAATGACGCGGCTGCTGAAGAACTTAAATTTAGAGTTCGTGATAAAATTAAAGAATTAATTGGAAGGCAGCCAGATATTGGTGATATGTACATTGGAACAATTCATGCCTTTGCGTTTAAGATTCTACAGGATTTTGTTCCGGAATACCGGGGATATGATATGCTCAATGAAGAAAGCCGGTTAGCTTTTGCTGCTTCTTTGAAATGGGCTGGAGACTTAAATATACCTGCTTTATATAATGGTCTCAAGAAGAGGGGGTTTACTTATAATAGATATTTTACAATTGGTAACTCTCACTTTTGGGAAAACTGGACACTTACAACATTTTTAAATGATGTTGATTTTTACCGGGAAGAGGGATTAAACGAAAAGTTTTCAGATTCTGCAACATTCAAATCTGCATTAAAAGTGTATTTTGATAAACTTAGAGAAAGAAGATTTCTGGATTTCTCCGGGATTTTAAGGTTAGCTGTAGATCATTTAAAGAGTGATAAGTACATTCTTGAAACAGTAAGAAAACAATATAATTTCTTTACTATAGATGAATATCAGGATGTGAACCCTATACAAGAGGAATTAATAAAGTTGGTTTCGGGTCAGAAAAATGTTTGTGTTGTTGGGGATGATGACCAGTCAATTTATCAATGGCGCGGAGCAAATGTAGAAAACATGCTGCGTTTCGAAAAAGATTATAAAAAGTATACACCTGTAACAGTCTATTCACTAAATAGGAATCTCAGATCGTGTGATAAAATTGTAAAGTGCGCATCTGACTTTATTGAAGGTAACAACAAAACAAAGAAAAGGCTTAAAAAGTCAATATTACCAAATGATAACAAAACTGAAGACGGAGATCTATATAAAATTTGTTTTCCTTTTCAAACTGAAGAAGTCAATTGGGTTGTGGAAAAAATTCAACATTTAATTGGTAAGGAGTACATTGATAAAGGGGAAAAGAGAAAAATACGACTATCAGATATAGCAATACTATTCAGAAGAAGAAGCGATGCGCATATTTACAAAGAGGCACTTGATGAAGCCGGTTTGGGTGTACTTTATTCAGGATTAGGCGGGTTAATGGAATCCGATGAAATCGATGGTATTTTACGGACAATAACCTACATTGGGGAATCTGTTAAAGTAAACAGTCAGGGACCAAATGAAAGTCTTCAAGATATTTTTGATACAATTAGTTCCTTATATAGTATAAGTTGGAAAAATTATTCTAAATTAGTTAATGAAATCATAAATTGGTGTAATGAACAAAAGCGTTTAAGTTTACAAAGAATGTATGTGATGTTATTAAATGGCCTTGGTTTATCCGATATCAGTTTTCATGACCTTCCTGATGACGAAACTCTGTTATATAACCTGGGAAAATTTAGCCAGGCAATTTCTGATTTTGAAGGCTCAAGAACATTCTTGTCCAAAAACAATATTGTTGATTTTGTTGATTTTATAAGAACTCATGTTTCAAATTCATATGATGAAGGAGCAACAGATTCAAACTCGGGATTAGTAGATGCTGTTCAGATAATGACTATGCATGGCACAAAGGGTCTCGGGTTTCCGATTGTCTTCATGCCATCATTAAAGGGAAATACAACTTTTTCAAATGCCCGTGTAACTTTCCTTAATCCTAAAAAAATTGACTTTTCAAGATATTCCGGCAGTGAAGCTGATGAAAGAAGACTTTATTATGTGGCAATGACAAGAGCAAAGAAGTATCTCTTTGTAACATCATATGATAAGAAAAATGTTCGATCAACAAAGATTCATGATTTCTTTTACGAACTCAATGACAAGTATTTCTTAACCGAGCCGGTCCGAGACCCTACTAAAAGAAAATTATGTAATATTAACAAACTAGATAGTGATACAAGGTTCCCAACTAATTATAGCGAATTGTCCTATTATTTATCCTGCAGTTATGATTACCGTATGCGTTTTATTTATGGTTTTAATCCGGAACTTGTGCAGGCTTTGGGTTATGGCAAACAAGTTCATAACCTAATTAATATTATACATAAAGATTACGAACGAACAAAAAAAATCCCAACAGATAAACAAATTTCAGATCTCGTTGAAAAACACTTTTACCTGCGTTATGCGGCTACTAAACAAGCTGCAACACTAAAAGAATCATGCATAAAAAGTCTGCAAAATTATGTTAAACTTGGCTCCAAACATTTCCTTCGGGCTGTAAAAACCGAACAAAATTTTGAAATGGATTTTGAGGAAAAAGCATTAATCTCTGGTTCAATAGATTTATTACAAAGGACGGACGGGAATGACAATATCCTGGAAATAATTGATTTTAAAACCGGTAAGCCCAAAAGTAATTTTGAAGAAAAATATACACACCAGGTGGTTTTGTATGCAATTGCAGCACGGGATGCTTTGCTTAAAGATATTAATAAAACTTACCTGCATTATTTAGATGCTGAAAGCATCAAACCGGTTGAAATAGATATAACCCCAGAAAAAATTAAACAGACCAGAAAAAAGTTAAGTGACGCAATTATAGGTATTACAGGTAACTCTTTTACAAGAAATCCTGAAAAGGGAACATGCAGCGGTTGCGATTGGTGCCATATTTGTCCACAAAAATGATTTACAGATCCAGATCTAATTGACCGGACTGCCGATTTTCTTCAAGAGCATTATCGAATTTCCATTCACCATTTTCTAACCAGCAGGAGCTTATACAAAATCCATTACCCCACCTGCTGTTACGCATTCTTGCTATTCCGTTTCTCCATTTATGGACTAATTCACCTACAGGTGATGATATCCTAAACTGATGAGGATTTTTGCACTCACCCAAAACTGTCCTGAATGCACCAATTAATAAATCAGTGAGTTGTAATAATTGACAGTCTTCATATAATTGTGCATTATCTTTTGTATGAATACTAGTCCTGTCATCAATAATTAAATTATCATCTATTGTGCAGTGTTCTCTCAATGGATTAATTCTGCCAATAATTCTACTTTTATCTATATTACGGCCGTAGTGTTCGTATCCATCAAAATGTAATGATTTAATGTTTATAACATCACTTTCACTACTTAATAAATGAAGTCCGCCTTTTAATCCCATTCTTAGTGTTGTTTCTATTTTCGATGCATGGTCAGGAAAAAAAGTATCATCAATTGATTTATGTGAATCTCTTACTCTCATTACAATGAATTTCGCACCAATTATATTTTTAAGAATTTCATATTCACTTTGAGTTTTTCTCAGACTGTTGTTAAAACCTTTCCCGTTAAAATAACCTAACGGTTCTTTACCCTGTTTTTGTGCAATTGCTGAGACACCTATTGATAACCAGGAATAGTTAATCGAAAATAATTTTCCTGTTGATTTATCCACACCTTTAAAATTTACCGGGTGTGAATATCCGATATTCCTTCTGGAATTATCTAAAATTTCAAGCAGAAATTGCTTTTGAGAATGGGGAACAAGCAACATACCGTGCCAATATCCTGATTCTTTTGATTCGTCATGATATAGATCGTAATTCATTCAATGAGTTTATATTTTTATCCTTTTCATATCTATAAATTATTGTATTTTAGTAGAATAATAAATACTTTTTTCAATGATCACAAAACAAGCACTCGGAAGCACATTATTTGGAATGGCTGATATTCTTCGCGACAAAGTTGAAGATTATAAAAGCTATATCCTTACATTACTATTCTTTAAACGACTATCTGATAATTATCAGTGGGAAACTGAAAATAAGATCAAAGAATTTATATCAGAGCATGGAAAAGAGCCAAATACAAGACAGCTTGAAATAATAAAGAAAAAAGCACATGATTTTATAATACCCGATGGCTGCTTTTGGGAAGATATTCGTTCTGCATCGGAAAATAAGAAAAATGAAAAGTTAAATAATGCAGTAATTGCAATAGCTAATGCAACTGTAACAAAAGACGGAATTTATCCTCTTAAGGGAGTTATTAACACAGTTAAGTGGAATGAACCAGCGCCTGATGGAAGCGGAAGAAAGAAACTTGACCCTGAAGTATTAACTCAATTAATTAGTTATCTGGATGCTGTTGATCTCAGTAATAAAAATGTAACAGTTGATATACTAGGAGATGCATATGAATATCTGATTAAAAGATTTGCTGATGAAAATAAAGGAGGAACAGTTGCCGGACAGTTTTATACTCCGAATGAAGTCAGAGATATAATCATTAGATATTTAAAACCCAAATCTGAGGAAGAAATTTATGACCCTACCTGCGGTTCCGGTGGATTCCTGATAGACTCAGCTAAGTATATTAAAGAAACCGGCGGCTCACATAGAACTGTAAGGCTCTATGGACAGGAAGACGTATGGAATACCTGGGCTATATGCAGTATTAATATGATACTGCATGGTTTGGATGCAAAAATTAAGAAGGAAGATACAATTAAAAGACCGCAGTTTATTGAAGGAAAAGACATACAGCAATTTGATCTTGTTCTGGCAAATTTCCCATTTTCTTTTGAAAACTGGTGGAAAAACGGTAAACCAAAAAAAGATAAAAAAGGCAAAGCTGTATTAACGAAAGACGGTAAACCACAATTAACTTACCCTGATAAGAACGAATTCAGCGACCCCTGGAACAGGTTTGTGTATGGTATTCCGCCATTTAGCAATGGTGATTTTGCTTTTTTGCAACATATTATTGCCTCAATAAACGAAAACGGCAGAGCCGGAGTTGTTTGTCCACAGGGTGTACTATTCAGAGGGCAGCCTGAAAAAACAGAAGAAGAAGACGGGCAAAACCGCAAAGCTGATGATGAATACGAAATAAGAAGAAAGTTTTTGACAGGATTAGAGGATAACAATGGAAATAAAATTGATAACCTAAACTTAATTGAAGCAATTGTTGTACTTCCATCAAATTTGTTTTATGGTACAACTATCCCAGGAAGTATTGTATTTTTTAACAAGAGTAAACCGGCAGACAGAAAAGATAAAGTTCTTATGGTATATGCCGCTAAAGAAGGATGGTATAAAGAAACTGCAAATATGAATATCCTCCTGCCACATGATTTATTAAGAATAATGGCAATTCTTGAAAGCTGGGGTGATATAAATATTGCTAAAAGTTTTATACCTGTTCAGAAACAGCGCCTGTTTAACAGAATTAAAGAAGATTTGGAGTATAAGCTTAGTGAAATAGAAAAGGAATTAGCCGAAGATATTGAACTGGCTGAAAAGAAAGTGAATGAACTTAAAGAAAAGAAATCCCTTACAAAATCGCAATTAAATGATTTGACAAGAAAACAGGAAGCATTACAAAAACTTATAGATAAGAAAAATAATAAGATTGATGATGCTGAAAACCAGGCTGTTAAAGAAAGAAATGCAATAGATACAGTAGAAAAGGAACTTTTGGAAATGTTAGCGGATCCTGAATTACGAAAACGCTATTTTGCTATTGTAGATATGGAAGAATTAGAAGAAAACGAATATAACTTAAACATCCCTCGGTATGTTGATACTTTTGAGCCTGAGGAAGAAATTGATTTGAAAGAAGCAATTATTGAATTTAATGAATTTATAAATCATGAAAATGAAACAGAGACTTCCTTGAGTAATTATTTGAAAGGTTTAGTTAGTGAGTAACAATCAAAAATCAACGTCTAAGTTTTATGATCACGAAAAACTAGGATGTATCCCTGTTGATTGGGACGCAGTTAGGTTAGGAAAAGACTTTGATTTTTTCCCTACAGCGACATTTTCTCGTTCTCAATTAAGCGATTCAGAAAGTTGTTTATATATACATTACGGCGATATTCATACTCGATTTGAAAGGTTTATAGATTTAGATAAATATGATCTGCCTTCCATAAGTTTAGATATGGCGAGAAAATATACTCCAATACATGAAGGAGATTTAATAATTTCTGATGCTTCCGAAGATTATGAAGGAGTAGGCAAAGCCGTTGAAATAGTGAATGTTAGCAATAAAATAATTATCGCAGGACTTCATACACTACACTTAAGAGTAAAAAATGATGAGTTTATCAAAGGATTCAAAGGTTATATACTGAATCAGGAAAAAGTAAGAAATAGTATTCTAAGAATTGCAACTGGAATAAAAGTTTACAGTATCTCAAAATCTCAATTAAAAAAAATATTCTTACCGAAACCTCCTAAAAAGGAACAAATTGAAATAACAAAGATACTATCTTTGGTTGATGAAGCCATAACTGCTACCCAAAACAGTATAAATAAAGCAGAACGGCTCAAAAAGTCCTTGATGCAAAACTTGCTTACCGGGAAGCTAAAACCCGATGGAACATTGAGGATAGAGGATGAATTTTATAAAGATGAAAAATTTGGGAATGTGCCGATTGGATGGATAATTAAGAAAGGTAACAAACTCACTAATAAAATTACCAAAGGCCAATCTCCTAAATGGCAGGGCTTTCAATACCAATCAGATGGAACTCTTTTTGTAACAAGTGAAAACGTTTTAGAGGGAAGAATTGATGTGAGTTCTCCTAAATATTTACCGAATGAGTTCAACCAAAAAATGAAAGGAAGCCAATTGCAAAAAGGAGATATTCTGATAAATATCGTTGGTGCTTCAATTGGAAGATGTGCCGTTTTCAACCTAGATATGGAAAAGGCAAATACAAATCAAGCAGTTTGCATATTTAGACCAAATGATGAAAATGACAGTTCCTTTCTTGCGTATTATATTCAATGGTCCCAAACTCAATATAGATTACTTGGAAATCAAGTAGAAACAGCAAGAGCAAATTTGTCATTGGGCGATTTCAGAAAATTCAAATTTGTTATTCCAGAGAGTAAAGACGAACAGATTGAAATTTCCGAAAGTATAGAAAAAATTGATACTGTTCTTCAATCCAAGCAAGACAAAATCAATAAATTAGAGCGTTTGAAAAAAGCATTAATGCAAAATTTATTGACCGGTAAATTAAGGATAAAAATGTAACGACATTTAATCATACCTTTTATGGAAAACATACAGGAATTAATAAAAAAACGAAAGAAATTTGCTGAAGTTATTGAAGAAAACAACTATGATCTATCAACCGTATTAGTTGGTTTATATGCTGATCCATCCCATTTCATATATGAAATACTTCAAAATGCCGAAGATTGCGAAGCAACCGAAATAAGCTTTGAGCTTTATGATGACAAATTGGTTATCAAACATAATGGTAAAGATTTTAATGAAAACGATATAGAAACTATCACGGCAATTGCCTTAAAAGAAAACGAGAAGAAAGAACAGAACGATAAAATAGGTCGATTCGGTATAGGATTCAAATCTGTTTATGCTATCACTTCAAACCCCCATATTCAATCGGGGAAATATGATTTTGTAATAACTCAATTTGTTCTTCCAAATAACTTCAGCGATAACAACTCTTACATTGAAACAACAATTACATTACCATTCGATCATAACCAGCGTTCAAGTACTGAAATTTACGAAATGATCCTTAAGAAATTTGAATCCTTTGAAATCTATAATCTGCTATTTCTTTCAAATCTGGGGTCTATAACTTTTATATATAATAACCAAAAGGAAATAATTACCAGGAAATCCTTAAAGTTTAAAAACAGTGATAGTGCAGAAAAGGTGACATTATCATTAAACGGAAGCAAAATTGAATATCTGTTGTTTAAATCTGAAGTGAGGCATGCTGATTTTCAAAAGCTTAAAAATAAACAATATTGCGCTGTTGCTTTTCAAATTAATGAGGCTGGTGAGATAGTAAAGTCAGACACATCTAACCTTTTTGTGTTCTTTGAAACAGGATATGAAACCTATCTCAATTTTCTTATCCAGGCTCCTTTTATAACTACTCCTGCCCGGGATAATATAAATACTGAGAATTCACTGAATATAGAGCTAATTGAAGAAATTAATGATCTAATTGTTAAAACTCTTATGTTTTTTTCTGATAATAATCTCATTACGATAGGTTTCCTGGAGCAACTTCCAATGGAAAATCCCGGGAATGAAAAAGGGAAAGTAATATATAGAAAGGTTTTTGATTCAGTTAAATTAGAGCTTAAGTCAGGAAGGAATTATATTCCAACTATTACTCCCAATAGCATTAGGCCTGTTAAAGATGTAGCATTAGTAAGAGGTAGAGAACTTATCTCAGTCTTATCATCAGTTGAGGATTTAGAAGAGTTATTTGGGATAAAATATTGGGTTAATACTGATATAACGACCGATAAATATACCAAGATATTTGAATATTTCCGAAGGGAATTACAAATACAAGAAATAGGACCAGAAGAGTTTTCGAGAAAAACAACTAAAGAATTTTTTGAACGAAAGTCGGATTCTTGGATAATGAAATTGTATGAATATCTTAATGGTAGACTTGAATATCTATGGAGAGCAGGAAGCGGAAGTAATGAAGGTGTAATGCGAAGAAAGCCTTTTATAAGATTAGAAAATGGTCAACACAAACAACCCTTTGATGAAAAAGGAAGACCTGCTGTGTTCTTGCCTTTTGATGGCAACAAATTGGATTTTGATATTATTAAAAGTGAGGTTATCAAATCCAAAGCATCAAGAGAATTCATTAAAGATAAACTGGGTATACAAGAACCGAATATTTTTGATGAAATAAAATATCAAATCCTTACTCAATATTCTAGACCTGAGTCAAATATTTCATTTGATTTACATGGGCAGCATATGGCAGCCATTTTAGAATTTTACAATAATTCCAGTGATTATTATAAGCAGGAAATAAAAAGGCTTATAACAGAACAAAGATTGAAGTTTTTTTTAGTAAAAGATAATCAAAGTGATTCTGTTTCATACCAAAATTACATTAATACATATTTATTTGATGATATATTGAAAAATTATTTCCGTTTTACCCGGAACATTTTTTTTCTAGATTTAGATAAGTATAAATTGTTACCTTTAGATCAATTCAAAGCATTCTGTGAAGATTTATCAATAGTAGATTATCCAAGAATTTTTTCATTTGACCCAAAATTTGATTATAATAAGAAAAGATTTTTAAGAGAAAATTCTGCGCATTATGACAAAGAAATAACAACACATAGAGGTGAAACAATTATTGATTATAAATTACATGGATTGAATGATATTTTAAGTAATAAGGATTTTAATTATGATGATTCGGTTCTTATTTGGGAAGTAATATGCCGTAGAATTACAAGAAGATCAAACAGAATTGATTATGAAAAAGGCAGATATGAATGGTTTTACAAGTATGAAAGAGCGACTAGCTTTACTAGTAATTATATAATGAATTTAAAAGAAAATAAGTGGCTTTATTTAAAAGATGACAAAGAAACTCCTTTTATTCCTTCTGAAATAATGCTTACGGATCTAGCTGATGATTATGAAATCACCTCAGAAGCAGGACTTAATCTTATAGAAATTTTAAATTTTAAACAAGATGATTTAATAAATAGTATAAATCAAATTCCCGAAGAATTTAGGGAACCGTTTGTAAAATTTGCTACAGCGCTTGAATTATCCAAAGAAAAAGGTGTGGATTTCAAGGAATTACTTGATAAAGCAATTGCTTCGCTTGACCAAATTGAACTGAAAGATGAAATAGAAAATGCCCCCGAACTATCTGAGATAGATGTTGAAGAATTACCATTTGAGAATTTTGATAATAGTTCAATAGATATAAATGAAGATACTTCAGAAACTGATGAAGGAGGTAATTTAAACGAAGATGATGAAAGAGAAAAAGGGAAACCAATAAGAATTTTATCTCAAGATGCAAAAAATAAAATTGGTGAAAGAGGTGAAAAAATAGCATTTTCTGAATATCTTAAAAAGAAATATTTAACAACTCAAAAACTAATTTTAGAAGAAGAAAACAAATTAATATTCGAAGAACCAAATGGTAATCAAATAGAAATTATACATTTAAACACAGAGAATTTAAAACAAGGTACCGGATGTGATATTATTATTAAAAGTGTCGGAGAAATAATAGAATATATAGAAGTAAAAAGTACAGAAACTGATTCAAGAACCTTGTACCAAGTAACAGGGACTCAATGGTCCCTGGCACATAGATTATTTAATGAAAAAAGAGGGAATGATTATAAGATATTTGTTGTAAGAAAGGTTTTTGACAAAAATCCAACAGTAACTGAAATAGTAAATCCAATTCGATTATGGAAAGATGGGTTATTAAAAGCTCATCCTGTAAATTTTGAACTCTAAATATTATGGCAAATTTAAGTGAATTAAATAGTGTGGAAAAGCCCGTTTGTGAATGGTTAAATAAAATGGGTTGGATATATAAATCTTCAGACGAATTGCAGGGATTTAACAGACCATATTCTAATCCGATTATCGAAGATATTCTGATTGAAAAAATCAAAATCTTCAATGGAGTAAGCGAATCCGAAGCTGAAGATATTTATGAAACACTTACACAAAACCTTCATAACCCATCTCCGATTGATGGTAACGAAAAATTTCTTGAAAGGTTGAGGGATGGAACTACAATAAATATAAATGGAGAAGATAGAGATGTAAAATATATTGATTTTGAGAATATTTGGAACAACGATTTTGTTGTTACATCTCAATATTGGGTTCAGGGTTTTAAACTAATAAAAACTGATGTCGTTTTGCTTGTAAACGGTATTCCTCTTGTGCCAATTGAAGCCAAACAAAGAGCAAGAAAAGGCACTAACTGGATGGAAGGAGTAAAACAGTTTAGTACTTATCAGCAAAGAGCAGCACATTACTGGATGACAAATCTCTTTGGTGTAGCCTGTAACGGAAGAATAACAAAATATGGTATTCCCGGGGCATCTGCATCCTATTTCGGTGAATGGAAGGATAATATAATTGATACTGATTTCCCAAATCCAATCTTGAATACGGATAATGATCTTTGTGAACATGAGATAATTGATGGATATGAACATTTTAAGATTAAGTATCTACCCAGTGGAAAACCCGAAGAACAAATGAAATGGGGAATACTTGGATTATTACAACCCGCAAGAGTCTTAGATATCCTCCAGAACTTCATTGTATTCGAACGAACTGAAGAAACAGGTATTATTAAAAAAGTTGCAAGATATCAGCAATTAAGAGCAGCAAATAAAATAGTTAACAGAGTAGCAGAATCAGAAAAAAATCAGGGTGTAATCTGGCATACTCAAGGCAGCGGAAAAAGCCTTACAATGCTATATACAGCTTATAAACTCAGACAACATGAAAAGTTAAAAGATCCTACTATTTATATAATTGTTGATAGAAAAGATTTGAAAGAACAAATCGGGGGAACTTTTGAAGATTGTGAATTTCCTAATGTTGAAACAATAAGGAGTATAGGTGATCTTAAAGATAAAATTGATAAAAAACCTGCCGGGGTTTTTATTACAACAATCCAGAAATTTCAAGATCTCGGAGAACGAAAAGATGATAGAGAAAATGTAATTTTACTTATTGATGAGGCTCACCGCACTCAATATGGAGATTTTCAAACTGAACTTCAAAGTGTATTTACCAAAGCACAGAAATTTGCATTTACCGGAACGCCAATACCCAAAACTCACAGGACCTTTGGAATTGTGGAAGAGAGGCAATTAATTGAGGCATACCTTGATAAATATGGAATTGTTGAATCTATTGAAGATGGCGCAACTGTAAAAATCAGGTATACTTTTGGACCATCAAAATGGCATTTAAATAAAGATGAACTTAAACAAGGATGGGATGAAATTACAGGTGACTTATCTGAAGACGAACGCAGGTTAGTTGAAAGAAGAACTCAACCCTGGAAGCAGTTCATGAAAAATCCGGAAAGAATTGAAATACTATCAAAAGATATTGCAGAAGACTTTAGGAATGTAGTTGAACCGTTAGGTTTTAAAGCCCAGGTAGTTGCATGTGATAAAGAGGCATGTGTACTTTATTATAATGAATTATTAAAAAATGGTTTTGATAGAAATGAAATAAGAATAATATTTTCAGATGGCAATTATGATGATGCAGCTCATTTTGAACTGTATAAAGATCACTATTTAAGTGATGGTGACAGGAAAAAATTAATAAAGCAATTTAAAAAAAGGATTACACCCGATGAAATAGCTGCAGGGAATAATCTAAAAATTTTCATAGTATGTAATATGCTGCTAACTGGGTTTGATGCGCCTATTGAGCAAACAATGTATCTCGATAGTCCGTTACGTGACCATAATCTTCTGCAGGCAGTGGCCAGGACAAACAGACCCTATGATGATGTTATCACAAAATTATCCAAAGAATTCGGAAGAATAATAGATTATGTAGGGATTTTTACAAACTACATGGAAGCTTTAAATTATGACCCGGCCGATATTGGGGAATTTGAAGATATAGATTCATTAGTTAAGACATTTCCGGATGTACTGGATAATGCTTTTAAACCCTTTAACCACATAAGGTTAGAAGATTCATACAATTGCACAATTGAAATTATAAGAACATTATCGTCTATTGATCAGTCAAAATTTGAAAGTGATTACAGAAATGTGGTACAGCTTTGGGAAGCTATTTCACCTCATCCAAATCTCCGAGAACATAGAATAAGGTATCTATGGCTAAATGAAATTTATGAGATTTACATGGAAGAGTTTAAAAGATTAGATTTTGATGCAGAGATTTATGCTGTTAAAACCCGGCAGCTAATTAAGGACAATTTGAAACTGCTTAATTTCAAAGGACATTTGCCGGAAATTTCAATAGATGAAAAATATATAAACAAGCTCAATTCCAGCAAGCTTAGTCCTTCTGATAAAGCAGAAAAAATCATTAGAGATATTGAAACTGTGATCAGGAAGAACGAACTGGATAGCCCTGTATATGTTGAGTTTCAGAATAAACTGGATGAACTAATTAAACGTAAAGATGCAGAAAGTGACGCAATTGAGAAAATTCTCATAGATCTGGAAGGACTATACTCAGAATTAGATGATGTAGCCTCACTTCCTGAAAGATTAGGATTTGATGATAGAGGTAGTTTTGACATTTTCACAGAAATTAAAAATAGAAAAGTTAACATTAATTCAGATTTATTGAAAGCTTTTACTAAAGAACTGGTCAGTATAATAAAAAACAAAATATACAAGAGATGGCAGGAAAACGATAAAGAAATTCCCAGAATTCAGCTTGATATTGAGGTACTTGCCGCAGGAAATGATTATGATGAATTAGGTATTAGTGATGATGAAGAAATTATTGAAGCCATTATCAATAGAATTATTCAGCATTATAGCATATTATGATACTACCTTCAAATTATACATTAATCAGGAAAGATGTTAGACATGCAAGAATTCGGGTCAATGAAGAACACGAAGTGCGGATAATTGTACCCAGTAATTTTACTTCAAAAAATGTTGAAGAGTTAATTAAGAAAAAACAAAAATGGATTTATAAAAACCTCAATTATTTTAGAAGAAAAAAAAATAATATTGTTCTTAAAAAAAATGAATTCTTATACCTTGGAGAAGTATTTAAACTTGTTTTTACACAAACTAAAAATGCAAATATTGATTTTATTAATAAGATTATCTGTTTGCCATTGAGCTTAAGGGCAAGGACCAAAAGAATTAAATGGCTTAAGGATGAAGCTAAGAATAAAATTAAGGAAAGAGTAGATTTTTATGGATCAAAACATAAATACAGGTACAACCGGATATTCATAAGAAATCAAAGAACAAAATGGGGTAGTTGTTCATCAAAAAGAAATTTGTCATTTAATTGGAGAATAATTCTGTGTCCGTTATTTGTATTAGATTATTTGGTTTGTCATGAATTAGTACATACTTCAATAATGAAACATAACAAATTGTTCTGGGCTGAATTGAAAGCAATTTATCCGGAAACAGAACGAGCACAAATCTGGTTGAATAAATATTCTAATGAAATTTTCAGATTAACAAGATGAGATTTGAATATGAAGAAAGATGCAATCTTATCAAAAAATAGAAAATATCGTTATTGGTTAAAACGTCAATGGGATAGCAGCAAAACAAGCGTTAATTTTATTTGCTTGAATCCAAGTTATGCCGATGATATTCGAGACGACAGAATGGTAACTAAGTGTGTTAAACAGGCTAAAATACTTGGATATGGCAGCATAGAAATGACAAATATATTCGCATTCATTGAAACCAAAGAAAACAAATTATATAGGGTTGCTGATCCGGTAGGGAAAAAGAATAATCATTATCTTTTGAAAACTGCAATGAAATGTAATAAAGTTATTATAGCATGGGGAAATAATGGAGCACATAATAATAGATCTGAAATTGTTTTAAAAATGTTTAAAGATTGAATTTGAAACTTTATTGTTTAAAAACTACGTCGTTGGGTTATCCTCATCATCCTGGTAGGCTAAAGTATAGTGAGGGTGTTAGAAGATTCATTAAAAATAGGAGCAATCATTAAGTAATTAGTAATACTTTTGTTTTAATTTTAACAAAATGTTTTTATATCCTGATTCATTTTGAAAAAAATAGATTTAATGTGGGAATAGAAGATCACACTTGATTTAATTTTTTGATTTGTAATTTTAAATAATTATTACATGACATTCATTTTATCTTTAAAACTTCCAGAAGGAATCATTCTAATTGCCGATAGTAGAATAGAATATACAACAAATGGAGGCAGAAAAATTTATCGTGATATAGGTCAAAAAGTATATAAATTATCAAACCATATTTGTGTTTCATTTGCGGGAGATGTAAGGTCAGCTTCTGTATTGATAGATTCTTTAATGAGTGCATTTAAGAAAGAACCAAAGTTAAAGCAAATTGAATATTTTGACAAAAAAGCTGAAGGAATTTTGAATTTTACATATAAAAGATTTTGCGAATCTCAAAAAGTAAAGTATCATAAGACTAAGAATCCATTAGTTAATATTTTAATTGCTGGAATTAGTAAACATGATATTGATTTATATGATAAAGCATTAGAAAAAGATGATGAAAATAATTTACCCCAAGTAAATACATATTTATGTACATTTAATTTTTATGGCAAAACTAACTATTGTAAAAAATCAATTTTTAATGTAAATGAAATTGCATCTATTGGTTCAGGATCTAAACATATTACGCAACGCAATTTATTTGATTTAATTAAAAGTTCAAATTTTGAGGGACTAGAATTATTAGCTGATGGTCCATTAAAAGGATTTGTCAAGGTTAAAGGAATGATTTTCGAAGCCTTTTTTAGAAGTATAATTGGAAAGAGTGACCTGAAAAATATTGGTGGCGTAATTCAAAGAATTAGCATTAACAAAGACGGAGTAAATCTGAGTGGAAAATTTGGATTAAGTGGTTCTAAGTCGTTGATTTTTAAGGAAGGTTACAATGGTAACGAATGGGCCAAAGTAAAAGATAATAGAGAGTTATTAAAATTACTAAATTGTGAAGGTATAATTAAAATTAATAAGGATGAGTGGAATGATTTATTGCTTTGATGATAGTCAATGCATCTATTGGAAAAGGGTTATTTAAATAATAACCCTCTAACTTTCAAGTTTGAACCACTCTCATTAACTTTTCCCATAATTCCTTCGAATTTACTGGCTCGAAATACAAATCTCTTTCAATTCCTAAACCAAATGAACCTTTGAAATTCTCAAGCTCAGATTTCGAGAAACTGCCCATTTCAACTTCGAACAGGTCAACTATTCCCCAGCAGTAATCTTCATCTTCAGGGTCCATGTTCATTAAATACCAAGTCCCGGCTCCTGTAGGATTAAAGAACTTAGCAACAATCATTTGTGAGTCCATATCAGAGCCTAAAGCATATTGAGCCTTAGCTTTATCTATTATTTCTTTAGTGAATAATTCCATAGCTTATATTTTTTAATTAAAAGGGGACTCGAAATCGAATCCCCTTAAATTTGTTTTTGTAAAATTACGTTTGAATCTAACTATCTCTACGTTTGCATATTTCATTAAAAACCCATTTTATCAGCTCCTTTGCACCTTCTTTCAATATTTCCACAACTGTTTTCCATATCATTTATTAGTCCTTTCTGTTATTCAAAAATTCCCTAAATCATACCTGCTGTAATACATCGCATCCTCTAGGAAATCTATTCTGCTTTCAAGTTCATTCAATTCTTCTTCCTTTTCTTTTTTGTAAGGTGACCTTTTGTCTTTGTATCTTGCCGGTAAATCGTCTTCGGTAAACAAGTCTTTTTCCTGGACAATATGTTCTATATCAATTTCTTCGAGAGCATAATCCACTTTAACTTCTACCGGAAGCTGTATTAAAGTTTTATCATCCAACCGCATATTGAATATACCATTTACGAAACCGTCACGCCTCGTATAAAGTAATGACAAAATAAAGTTTTGATTGATATATTCTTTATCGGTAGAGCTGAATCCATTACATCCATCTGGATGCCGGTGAATACATACTGAATGGTGGTAATTATCAGGCAGGTAATCGATGTTACTTGGATTAACCTTCTGCTTTGGAATATAGAAATCATCCGTAAGTAAAATATTTTGATTATCTTTTTCCTTGATATCAGTAACGATTGAAAACTCATTATTTCCAACCTTACCTGCAATCTGATTACATATCAGATATAGCTTTACTGGAATTACTACCTGAATAGATGAAATTATATTCAATTCTGATTCCCATTGGTTTTCAGTTCTCTGCATTTACAATTATCCCCTTTCCGGATAGCTCTCCCAGAACCTTATCTACTTCGAAGTTTATTGTTCTGGTTTCTATGTTAAAATTTATTAACATCTCAATAATAACCAGGGCAGAAATTACCTGTGGAGTTCCAAAGAAACTTGGAACAGTTGTATACGATCCACCTTCTCCCCAGCCGCCTGATTCAAAGTCATTGATTGAAATTGTAGCTGAATAGCCGTCATACCCGCATTTAACATAGTTGCCCTGAAAGTTAAGATCCTTCAGCTTATCCCTGGTATTAAGATTATCAGTGCAGTCGAAAATGTAATCCACAGAATACTTATCCAGTAATTCGGGTGAAAAGCATTCAGGAATATCTAAAATGATAATATCCTGTCGTCTTTCTGAAATTAGTTCTTTAAGAGCTACTGTTTTCTTCCTGCCTATGTCATTGAGCTTATACAGAGTTCTGTTTAGGTTTGAGGGTTCAATTGTGTCAGGATCTACCAGTACAAGCGTTCCTACCCCTATTAACGCAAGATTTAAGGCAATCCAGGAACCAATGCCTCCAAGACCGATGACTAATGCTGATTCTTCTTTAAAGTTCTTGTTTAGTAATTCTTCCTGCCTGGAGTATATTTCATTTATTGTGTTATCCATTGTGGTGTCTCTTTCCTTTCTGAATAATTTTGAGTTGGAGTATAGTAAGCTGAATCTAAATGCATTTTTTCATATGTCATCGAAATCTCTTCCAGCAAACAGTTCAGCTCATTTATATCAGTAACCGGAATTTCCCGATCCTGTAAAGTTCCCGGACAGGCTGCTCCAAATCCTTTGGAAGCACAGTTAGGATGGGTTCCACCTTCTGTTTGCAGATAGATTGTTCCGGTTGTGATCATTGGATGTAGCAAATTTAGATATATACCCCTAAGATAGGTTACAGGTTCTATATACTCTCTGATACTTCCTGACGAGTAATAACCCAGCTTGACCGGATATGCAGGATTGTAGCATTTGTAAAGATTCACAGAGTTTTGTTTCATAACTAAAACCCAGCCTTCTTCACTTATTTCATTTACCAAATTTATTAATGCTGTTCCAATTAATTCTTTACGATAAAGCTGTTTGATTTTCAATACTTCTGAATTAAATTTCTCATTAAGTCTATTTATAGACCCTGCAAGCTCCATTTGGAATACTTCCTGAAGCTTTTTAGCTGAGTTTATGAAATCCAGCCTTGAATCCAGGATTATAGTCTTTACTCTTATCTTCTCTTGTTCGGTATTCCACAGCTTGGTGAATATTTCCTGAGAATTGACTTCAGATTCCAGGATCTGAAGAACATGGTTCACTTCATAACCTGTGATGTCTGATTTTGACGAATCTCTGTTAATTGACTTCAAAAACCCTGTTTTGGGGTCATTTTCAATAATTTGATATTCCATTTTTATTTTGTGTGAATTATTTGCTAATAATAAGAAAGGGACACTCATTAAAGAATGTCCCTTATTTTGCCATGTTGAAAAGATATGATTTTAGTGTGCAGCCACATTAAACCTAATGATCGTCAGTGGACCTGTAAATCTACCGTTTTCAACATCTATGGGGGAAATCTTTGTACCGGTTGAATCCATAATGTCATATTTGTTTATGACATTTTCTCTCGCTATGCTTCTTATCTTTTCAACAAGCTCAAATCCGGACATTGAGCCGAGATTATAATTGTTGCCGTTACAGTTTACCTGAAGACAGGAATTAGTTGTTTCTGCTTCGTTCTGTGTTTCTGTTGTCCACATGTTTTGTATTCTCCTTTTTGGTTAGTGGAATGTTAAATGAATAAAATGTTTTCAAGGAAATATGCCGGGATTTCAGAAAGAATATGAGAATCTTCATTCCCATAATATTCTTCATCATCTTCGTTATCCTCACTGCCTTCTTCAAGCTCTAATGAAGCTTCATCGAAATAATAATTGTAACTATCCGAATCTGAATCATCATAATTTTCATCTTCGGTTTCCCGGTTTTCGATAAGCTCCATTGCGTCTTCTCGGTTATCGGCATAAACAATCCCTGACATACTTCCATACGTTGAGCACGAGTAGGGCACTCTAAAGAAATATCGGTTTGACATAATTAATTATTTGTTTAAATGAACTATTTTATAAGAGATAAGATTATTGAATAGAAATGGATTAATCCAAAGATATTATACCAGAAATAATAGTCGAGAAATTTGAATCGTATAGGGCTTTTCGGAATTTATTATTAAACTATTTCTCGGATGACCTAATTAATTCAATATTATACTTCTCAACATCATTTAGCATATCATCAACATTATCAAATCGAGCCTGATACCAATCCTGTTTAGAAAAATAGTTTTTCATTTCTTCGGTTTTGAAAATATAGCCGTGCCTTGCAAAAATTTCATTTCTCATTATTTTTAACTCATACTTCGATATATTACTTAATTCGGAGGAAGTCAGTTTTCGTTCTGAAGCATAACTATAGTTTCCGATGTTTGAGGAAGATTTCTGTGTTTTTGTTGTAGGATTTGAGTATGACTGAGATTGATAATTATCGTGATAGAATTCATAACGATATTGATATTTGTATTTAATATCGTTTCCAAAATAATAAACCGCTTCAAATAATTTCCCTTCACTATCATATTTATACTCAATTTTCCCTTTTTCGGCATCAAATTTCTTTTTTGACAAATGATTGATCCAACTATCGGTCTGTATGAAACCTTGTCCATTGTAAGTTCTGTAATGTTCAATTATTGTTTGACCCTTATCATTTCTTTCTCTTAATTCAATTATATTATTACTATCATCGTAAGTATATTCCAAAGTAGAATACAACGAAATCGAATTTGAAATGATGGAATACTTAACAACTTTTTCTAGAATGCCTGACTTGTAATAAATATAAACATCCTTGTATGAAATGTTTTCATATGAATTCCTCCAGTATTGATAAATCTGATGATTCTCAAAAGCCTCAATTAATCTTCCGCTGTAATCATATTTGAATGACTTAATCATATCATCTGTATTCTGTGTCCCTGTCATATTTCCATTTAAATCATAAAGTTCAGTTTCATCTAAGCTGCCTTTATCAGAAAAAGTGCCATCTATTTTAATAGTAAATTTATAAGATTTCCTTACACGGACTCCTAGTTTTTTGTAAAAGTCAGTTACTCGTTTGTAACTGGGTCTTGTATCTTTAGACACAATTGAATTATCAATAGTTTCAACATAGTCATCTACAGCTATTAAGTCATTTGGATTAATATTATTATCTATTGTATTTTGTCTGATTGTATCAATTTTGCCTGATATATTTCTTTCTGATTCCTGCTTCATCGAAAATTGTGTGAAGTAAACGATAAAAGAAATTATAATTACTACTGAACCTAAAGATACAATTTGAAGTACATAATTGAGCTTATTTTTCTTATAAATAGGAAGAATTGTATTTATATAAAATTCATTGTCATTTATTCTGAAATAATCACTTAATTTTTTAAATTCATTTTTATCATTTGTGATTAAATATTTCAGCCTAATTACTGTCGGTTTTTCTATTGCCATATAAATATCGGTTTAATTCTTTGAAATTATCGCAATGTAACCGTTATTGCCAATTGCTATTACTTTATTTGAGTTTAGCATAACAACTCTACAGCTTGATGTATTAAGGTTTTGGTTATTCCATGAATTTCCTCCATCGATGGTATAGTAAAACGACCCACATAATCCTACACCGTGCAAGTTATCAGAGAAATCCCAGGATTCTAATAATGCACTGCTGATATTACTATTGGACCAACTTGAACCGTTGTTAATTGATTTATATATAAATCCATTTTGAGAGCCATTATCATAGCCGCAAACATATACAGTCTGTGAATCAGTATATTCAACGGAAGTGAATTTACCAACTGGGCTTATCGAAAGGTTTGACCAATTTTGTCCGCCATCTGAACTTTTCTTCGCAATTGCATTTCCATTTGTGCCGGCTGTAATGCAATTATTAGTATCACTGTTATCAATGCTGTAAAAAGATATTCCTGTATTTGATAAAATCGAATTCCAATTCAATCCTAAATCAGTTGACCTTAAAATACCATAATCTCCTACAGCAATTCCTAAATTGTCGTTCATAAATTTTATGTCCTTGACAAAGTCTACTCCCGAATGATCAATTGAAACCCAAGTATTTCCATTATCTGTAGTTTTGTATATACCATTGTAAGGTGAAGTAGATGTTGCAATAAAACCCGTAAAATTATTGATAAAATATATACAACTACCGCCGTGAAAGTTATATGCTTTTGAAGTCCAGTTTGCTCCGCCATCATTTGTAATTAGAAGAGTCCCGCTAGGATTGCCACTTGAATTATCACCGCTTATGAATCCAGTATTCTCGTCTATGAAATAAATACCAAGTAAGTTATCTGATGAGCCTGAATTTACTGTTGAAATTTTCCAGTAATCAATAACAGAAACCGGATTGTCTTTATTGCAGCTAAAGAACAATGAAGTCAACAAAAGAATAGATATAACTTCTATTTTTATCTTTTTTATTGTTTTCATATATTATTTTAATATTTTAGTTCTATATATTATACCATACAAAAGGCGTGGAGCAACATTCTTACCTGCTTCCCAGCCCGGTCAGGGGCTTTACACAAAATAAGAAGTGCCCACGCCTTTGCGTGGACGTTCTCCTTATTCCTGTGTAATTGAATAATCTGACCGTTTGAGAAACGGAATAAGAAACGCCTATAATCTATATTTTAAATTTCACTTACTTTCTAATAATAGTTACTCCATATTTATTTAGTTCAAATTAATCAATTTTCCTGATTATTAAAAAGAAAATATTCTTGTTTAAAAATAGGTATGAATTTATACTTGACAATCAAATTAAATTCTTTGTAAATTAGTGTCAGCTTACATAGCTTATGGCAAAAATAATATCTCTCGGAGAGAGAATAAGAGAATTACGAGAATTAAAAGATATCTCATTAAGGGAGCTTGCAAAGAAAATTGATGTTTCGGCAGCCTTTTTATCGGATGTTGAACTGGGCCGGAGAAATTTTTCTGAAGAAAAATTTGGCAAGATAGCGAAAGCGCTTGGTGTATCCGAAACAGAACTAAAACAATATGATGCCAGTCCCCCGTTAAACGAAATGAGAAAGTTAGTTGCAGAAGATCCAAGGTTTGGTATCGCTTTCAGAAGAATAATTTCCGAAGAAACTGATCCGGATGAATTAATGGCATATTTAAAAAAAATAGCCGACAAGAAAAAAGATTCATGAAAAAAAGTAACTTTGTAAAGCAGCCGTATTTCACAGATAATGAAATTGAAATTATCTGCGCGGAAAAACTCCGGACGCATGGTTATTTGCCAGATTCCCCTGCAGAGATTAGGATTGACAGATTTATCGAAAAGTGCTTTAATGTAGTCCCTCAATATGAGGAATTACCGACTGGAATTTTAGGTTTTACACAATTTGGTCCTTCGGGTGTCGAACAAATTTATGTATCTCGAAAGCTTGATGAGAAAGGTGACAGGGTTTCAGAGAGGCGAATAAGGACAACATTAGCCCACGAAGCCGGGCATGGTTTTCTTCACCAGCAGTTGTTTCAATTTAAGCATGCTCCACAATCACTATTCCCTGAAGAATTGAACTTGGAACAGAAAAAAATTTTGTGCAGACACGAAATTACAGACAAGCCAAATAATCCTAAACGTAAAGGTTACGATGGCAGATGGTGGGAGTTCCAGGCTAATCGTGCTATGGCTTCACTATTACTTCCTCGCTCTCTCGTTCTAAATGCTGCACAACCATTTCTTTCAAAAGAAGGCTTATTAGTAATAACTATTATGAAAGATGCAAAAAGAGACGAATTTGAAAAAGTTTTATCCGATATTTTTAATGTTAATCCGGTTGTTGCTAGAATCCGAATAAATCAACTGTTTCCTTCTGCTTCAAATGATCAGCTTACGCTTTAAATTTTTTTGCTCATACTGTCCGCTATGTCAGCGGACACAGTAAATTTAAATTAATCTGAAAGGATGAATTATGGAATCGAAAGAAACTGTTACACCCAAAAAAGAAACACCGTCAGAAAAGAAAGGCCCTAAGTATTTTCTGGACACAGAAGGTATTCAAAAACCCTGGGATAAAGATACAATCACCACGGAAGAAATAATAACGCTTGGCGGCTGGGAAGCTAATCAAGGTGTTATAATGATAGATAAAGATAACAATGAAAGAGCCCTGAATCCTGGCGAGGTCATAGATATTAAACCTGGAATCGGATTTTCCAAAAAAATACGTTTTAAAAGAGGGGCATAATGACTGAGCGCATAAATAAAGAGCTCGAGCTTTTAAAAAGTAAATATCCGGATCTGGTATTTATTGAAGAAGGAATGTGGGTTAAAATCCCTGATTATCCTGTTCCTCCCGGGTGGAATCGTGAAAAGACCGATATAGTCTTTCAGATCCCGATACAATATCCCGGTGGGAATCCTTATGCATTTTTTGTGATCTCGGGTATGCAATACAACAGCACAAAACCAGTAAACAACTACACTGAACCTTCTGATGTAAAGCCTGCATTTGAAGGAAATTGGGGCAAGTTTTCATGGCTTCCCGATGATGGTGAATGGAGGCCAACTGCTGATGTTCATTCAGGTTCTAATCTTTACAATTGGGTTGAAGGATTTAGAACCAGATTCAAGGAGGGTTTATGAATAATCAAATGATCTTAAAAATTACAAGCAGGCTAAAAGCAGAATTATGGGAACACCTTATCGGTAATGAACCGGAATCTGAAAACGCGGCTTTCCTATTTGCAACGGAAGATATATCCGAGAAAGATAAAATCTACAATGTTGTTGATTGGTATCCTGTACCTGAAGACGGATATTTTTTTAAATCAGATTATCACCTTGAACTATCTGATGAAACGATAGCCAGGGCAATCAAGAAATCACATGACCTTAATACATGCTTAGTTGAAGTTCATTCTCATCTTGGCCAGAAGAAGGTTAGGTTTTCAGCAAGCGATTTTTGGGGCTTTAAAGAATTTGTTCCGCATGTTCTTTGGAGACTCAAAGATCGGCCCTACTTAGCAGTAGTTGTAAGTACTGAAGGAGGTTTTGACGGTCTGCTTTGGAAATCAGCTAATGAACCGGTACAATTGGATAACATTTTAACCGAAACAGAAATACTTGAAGCAACCGGTGCTTCTTTATTAAGGATAGGAGAACTTGATGATGAATAGATATGAACGGCAAGAAAGATTTTTTGGGGCAGAAGGTCAAAGGAAACTAAAGCAAACAAGAATTTCTGTTGTAGGAGTTGGAGGACTAGGCTGTATAGTCTCTCAGCAATTATCGCTGCTTGGGGTTGGTGAGATTACACTCATTGACTCTGAAGAACTTACGGATACAGATAGAAATAGAAATGTATATGCTTACTCTTCTGATTCAGTTCCGGGTACAAGCAAATTAGATATAGCTGAAAGATACGTCAAGCTTTCAAATGAAAACATTAAGATTAATAAAGTATATGATTCATTTGTAAGTGAAAGAGCTTTCGGCTATATAAAAAATTCAACTCATGTGTTCGGTTGCCTCGATAATGAAGGGTCACGCTTAATACTTAATGAATTATGCAGTGCATACGAGCTTAAATATTTGGATTTAGCGTCAGATATTCCGGTTGATTCGCCCGGAGAATTTGGAGGTAGAATCTTAATAAATTGGGATGGAGATGGCTGCTTGTATTGTTTGGACCAATTAGATTTAAAGGAAGCGCAGGAAGATCTCTCAACAGAAGATGAAAAAAAAGACAACGAACGAATTTATGGCGTAAACCTGGAATTATTAAATCGCTCAGGACCTTCCGTTGTTTCTTTGAACGGCGTAGTTGCCTCTTTGGCTGTAACTGAATTCTTGATGGGTGTTACAGAAATACGCAAACCTGTTCGTTTACTAAACTATCGAGGATCGAGAGGAATTGTAAATAACTCCAACGATGTTCCACACACTAACTGCTACTACTGTAAAGGTATCAGGGGAATAAAGGAGAAAGCTGATATACAAAGATATATCAAGAACAAAGTGAAAACGTCTAAAATTATATAATTTTTTTAAAGTAGTTGAACGTTCTATAGGAGTGTAGGACTATAACTTTATCTCTTAGAAAGGAATAAGATGACACTATGCCTAAGAAATCTCCATGGCACAGTATAAAGCAGTCAGTTCACCACAATAATACTGAATGCAATACTGGCAACAATATTGAGACAGAAAACTTACGGCAGGGTACGGGTGACAAGCCATTATGTCAAGAATGTGCTGATCTCAATGCTCAGGGCAAGTAACTTCTTCTTTGGAGTGTAGGGATGAACGTTAGTTCTTCAAAAGTTTCATCCCGACTCCATTTAATCAATTTTATTTACTAGAAATTCTGATGAATAGAAAATTTTCTAATAATGAGTTTTTCTCAATCAACCGTAAATACAATTGATAAACTTTTTAGGTTTTCCCGAGATGGTTTTTTATAAATTCCTTTATGATTATCTCCTGAATTAAGGACATTTTCAACAGAATTTCTACAGATTTCATGATTAATTTTGTTTAATTGATGGATTTATTCTTAGTCCAATCTGTGTAAAAAAATCTAAAATTAATTAAGTGACCCTGTTTAATGAATCTTACAAAGATTTTTGTTTTACTTCTGACCTTTATTTTACTTAACCAAATATACGCGGGCGATAGCCTTAAAATCAAAAATGCCAGGATTTGGGATGAAGTAGTTTACGATACAAAAGTTTTTATATCAGATGGTGCGGCAATTTATTCAGCTCCATTCAGATTTAATTCAAAGGAATGGCTGTACACCGGTGCGGGAATTGTAAGCATGGGTATAATTGTGAGCCAGGATAGAAACCTTAAAGCTTCACTTTCCAAGGGAGATAAATCAAGAGATATATGGAGTTATGTCAAATCTTACGGTGATGTTAAGTATGCAGGTATTGGCTCGGGAATTATTTATCTTACAGGATTAGTTTTTCGAAGCAAAATTATCAGGGAAACCGGGAGAATGTTATTGCAAAGCCTTGTATATTCAGGCAGTATAACCATTCTTTTAAAAATTGTAACTGGCAGGTCTCGTCCCTATTATTCCGAAAGCCAGTATGATTTCAATTGGTTTGAAAAAGGCGAAGATAAGCTTTCTTTTCCCTCAGGACATTCAACGGTTGCTTTTGCTATATCAACTGTACTTGCGGAAAAAATTGATACATGGTGGTCGCGGGCAGGATTTTATTCCCTTGCAGCTCTTACTGCTTATTCTAGGGTGCATGATAATCAGCATTGGGTTTCAGATGCAGTATTTGGCAGTTTGATAGGGTTTGGCTCCGGTTATTTTGTCGTTCATGTAAATAATGACCGTAATAAGAAACAAAAATTCTCATTTTCACCTACTTTGAATGGAATTGCATTCCAATATAAGTTTTAGAATTTTCCCCTACAGATTTTCCTCAAAATTAAATTATATATTTGTAAAGTGATTATCAAAAATGGAATTAGAACCATGAAAAAACCATGAAAATTTTACTTGTTGAGGATGAAATTCAGCTTGGTCAGTCTGTCGTTTCTTTTCTGAAACAGGAGGGTTATATATGCGAATGGGCAACAGATTTTAATACGGCATATGAGAAAATATCCGTATATGAATATGAATGCGCGTTAATTGATATTACACTTCCTGACGGGAATGGCCTGGACTTAGTAAAAGCTCTCAAAAAGAATTATCCCGCTACAGGGATTATTGTAATATCCGCAAGGAATTCCCTCGATGATAAAATCAAGGGGCTTGATTTAGGCGGTGATGATTACATCACAAAACCGTTTCACCTTGCAGAACTGAACTCACGCCTGAAATCCGTTTTCCGGCGAAGAAATTTGGGAGGGAACAATGAAATAGCTTTAGGCGGTATTAAGTTATTTCCGGATAGCCAGGAAGTTCTTGTAAATGGTATTCCCGTCAGCCTGACAAAGAAAGAGTATTCCCTGCTTCTTTTTTTCATTTCCAATCAAAACCGCGTATTAACCAAGGAATCCATTGCCGAGCATTTATGGGGCGATGAATCTGACATGATGGATTCTTTTGATTTTATATATTCCCACATAAAAAATCTTCGCAAAAAAATAGGGAAAGAAAATGGCAAAGATTATATACAGTCTGTTTACGGAATAGGGTATAAATTATACACGCCATGAAACTACTCACAAAAACAAGCATATATTACCTTATATTCTCGCTGCTGCTTTTTACAGCAGGGGGCGTGATTTTTTATATGCAGGTTAAAGGCAATATAGATGAGGATGTTACAGAGGACCTTTATCTTAAAAAGGATAAAGTACTTCAATATATTAAAGATTCGTCCAAGATCCCTCCCCGTATGATTTCTTTGGATGATGAGATTATCTTTACTGAACAATCTGTTCCTGTAAATGAACAATTACGCGATACTATCTTAGTTAACCATCTTGATGAAGAAGAGCAGCGATATATGCAGTTAATCTTTCCTGCAAAACTTGGTGATAAGTATTATTCTTTTACTATTAACAAGGCAATGTTTGAATCTGAAGATTTAATAGAAAGTGTAATAACTTCATTTGCGATCACAGCCGCGCTGCTCATTATTTCTCTTTTTGTCTTCAGCAGGCTTATTTCAAGATCTATTATGAAGCCCTTTTACAGGACTCTGAGGGCAATGGAGAGATTTGATATAAATAACAATGAACCCGTCCATCTTTCACCTGCAAAGACATCTGAATTCAAAATACTGAATGATGAAATAAGCAAGATGACGGATAAAATTCTTAACGATTACAGAAATCTCAAAGAATTTACAGAAAATGCATCACACGAAATACAAACACCTCTTGCCATTATCCGTTCAAAGCTTGAGCTAATGATTCAGCAGGAAAATCTTTCAGAGGAGCAAATGGATTTACTCCAGGATATTTATGAATCTGCTAACCGTCTTTCAAGGCTAAATCAATCCCTGCTGCTCCTTTCTAAAATTGAAAACCGGCAGTTCCAGGAAGAAGAAAATATTGATTTGAAAACCCTGATTGAAAATAAGCTTTCTCAGTATGAGGAGATGATTACGTACAGAAACATCATTGTTGAAAAACATCTGTCTAATTCATCATATATAAAAATGAATCCTCAGTTAGCCGATATTCTTATTTCAAATATTATAGGTAACGCTATCAAACATAATATAAATCACGGTACGATTATTATTGAGCTGGGTAATAATTCTCTGGTTGTTTCTAATCCAGGTACAGCTCCCCAAATACCGACTGAAAAGCTTTTCCAGAGATTTCAGAAAGTAATACCTTCATCAGATTCCTCTGGGCTGGGTCTTTCAATAGTAAAGCAAATTACTGACAATTATAATTTTATGTTGGAATATAAATATCTAAACAATAGACATATTATATCAGTAAATTTTTAATTCTACCAATTTTCTACAGATTTAAGTAGTATTTTTGTATACTAGTTCAATTATCAGTATAATTTCAAAGAAAGGATTTAAAAAATGAATGCAAAAAAGCTAGTTTTAATATTAATTACTGTTTTTGCCGGAATGAATATTTATTCACAGGATGTAAAAGAGTCGGATGTTCCTGTTGCGGTTAAAACAAAATTCACGGCAATGTATCCCGGTGCAGGCAGTACAAAATGGGACATGGAAAACGGCAACTATGAGGCTGAATTCAAAAATAACAATACAGTAACTTCAGCAATTTTCGAACCTAATGGAACGCATGTACAAACTGAAGTCGAAATTCCAGTTTCATCACTTCCTGTCGGAGTTAACGATTACGTTTCTAAGACGCTGAAGTCAAAAACAATTAAGGAAGCAGCTCAGATTACCTCAGCAAACGGTACGGTAACTTATGAAGCTGAAGTAGGAAATGAAGATTATTTGTTCGATGCAAACGGAAGTTTTTTGAAAAAAGATTCCGATAGCGGCGATACTGAGGACGACGATAAAAAATAGATCCAGTCTCATCTTATTTGAGTGAAACACGCTTCATGTTTTGAAAAATTGAAAAATAAATTCTTTTCAAGGGTAGCTTATTGAGCTGCCTTTTTTTATTTTGTAAGCTTCCTTTCCTTCTGAGAGGTTAACATAAATTTTGCGGAAGAATGGCCAAATATTCCCTAAAAGTAATATTTTTATTGCTGCATTTCCATAAAAATATATTTTAACTATATATTTTTTAATACTACCGTTTTTCTCCAGAATTATTCTTTATTTTTGTATAATTGATTTGCAATAACATTTTTCCAGGCTTGAGGATGCCTAACAATAAAATAATGAAAACAAAACTTTTTTTAATACCTCTTGTTATATTAGCTGTTATCGTAGTCATATCAAATTGCAGTAAAAAGGAAGTAGGTCAGGTAAATGAAAATAGCAGAGATACTATAAAGTCGGTACAGAACATTCCTGATATGGATTCTGTATCAAAAGAAAATCTACCTGCTAATACTAAAAACTATATCTCATTGCATTACCCGGGTTATATTATTAATGATGTTGTAAAAGATCCGCTGTGTAAGGGTGGGGATGCTGTTGACGTATCGATTATTAAAAACGGCCAGCCACGATTATCACTAATATTTAAACCCGACGGTACATTTGTTCAAAAAGAAGAAGATGTTGCTTATAAAACCGCCCCGGAAAAAATTAAGAATACTATTAAAACACAGTATGGAAGCTTTACGGCTAGTGACCAGATGGAAAAGCTTACAATGGCAGATAATTCAACACAATATTTAATTGATTTAAGCATGGGCTCAATCTTGAAGGAAGTAATTCTAACGCTTGATGGTAATGTCATCTGCGAAAACTAAGAAAGCTAAACAATTATAAATTAGATTAATCATGACTAAAGAAATTTTTAATAATAAGATACCCGAATTAACACTCCTGTTTTGGGTAATGAAAATCTGCGCCACAACATTGGGCGAAACCGGTGGTGACTTACTCTCAATGACTTTAAATGTCGGTTACTCTACAAGCACTTTAATCTTTTTTGGTTTTTTCCTTATAACTGTACTCGGGCAGCTTAAAGCAAAGAGATATATACCAATATTATACTGGTCCGTTATTGTATCAACAAGCACTGCAGGGACAACAATGTCTGACTTCATGGACCGTACACTTGGCCTTGGCTATACGATGGGCGCTGCAATATTAGTAACAGCATTAATATTAATCCTGGTATTGTGGTATTACAGTGAGAAGTCATTATCAGTTACGAATATCAAAACATTTAAAGGCGAGCTCTTTTACTGGATAGCTATTTTATTTTCAAATACACTTGGAACTGCATTGGGAGATTTCCTTGCAGATGATTCAGGTTTAGGGTTTTTAGGAAGTAATATACTAATTTCCTCAACATTGGTCCTTGTAGTTTTAGCATACTATTATACCAGGACTTCCCGTGTTGTATTATTCTGGATAGCATTCGTTCTGACGCGTCCGTTTGGGGCAACATTCGGGGATGTATTGACAAAACTTCCGGAAAATGGCGGCCTGGATTTGGGAACAATTGGCGCATCTATGGTTTTTATAATAATTTTAGCTGTACTGATTATTTATGAAACATATTTTAAAAGAAACCGGCATTAGAAAAACTTCGGTAAACTGAATATGCCGGATAGAAAAATATTTTTTGTTTTAACATTAATTGTTTTTATTACGGCCAGAACTCTTTCGCAGGGCGGTCCTCCTATGATTACGGATGACCCTTATCATGTTGAAAAAACCATATGGAAATTAACTTGGGTCTTACGGGAGAATTTCTCAATTCATCACTAGTATAATAACAACACAGCGACACATTTGGAATAATTTATAGATTATTAGGAAATATGAACTTAGGTATCATTAATTTTTTTTGAATATAGTGTATTTATTTAATCTTGACTAACAAATGGGTAACAATTATTATTTTGTTGATTTTTTTATAATATCTGTTTAATAAAAATAATAGAATATTTCCGTTAATCCTTTTTATTATAATTATAAATTATTAAGTTACGAGCTAATTATATTCTAACTTGAAAATATTAATACAAATAATAATGATGTTTGCGCTTTCCTTTGCGCAATCACATAATATTGTACCTCATAGTCACGAAGAGGAGCATTCTCAGGAAATGCAAGATGATCATGAGTCTTCTCATTTTGAATTTTCAGATGAATTTACACGTTTCAACCTTTCAGGTTATAATGTAACTTTTGCTCAATTTACAAAAGAATTTAAAAATAATTTTAACTTTAAAATTGCATATGCATTTAGTTTCATAAATATAAAACAATTACCCGATTCTAAACCAATCCATTTACACATCAGGGATAACTATGGATTGTATAATTCAGAAACAGCCTTCTTCTATACACTTCGAGCTCCTCCATTTCTCATTGCCTGAGAACTTTTAATTTCTTTCTAAAATAATCATTAACTAATTATAATTTCTTTATGAAAAAGATATTACTTATATCTTTTTTTGCAGTTATTATCTTTAACTGCAATAAAAAAGATGAAGAAAAGCCGGTAAGTGAGCTTGAACCGCTCGCCTATACGATATATTCAAACAAACTTGAACTATTTGTTGAATTTAAGCCGCTTATTGTAGGTGAAGTATCCCGCTTCGCAGCTCATTTAACTTTATTGGGTGAATCATTCAAATCACTGGATGAAGGCAAGGTTACAGTATCTATAACCGAAAATGGTTCAGCTTCAGTTGATGCTCCTAATCCGCCTGGTATATTCAGACCGGAAATAAAGCCTGTTAAAGCCGGAAGTAATTTTAAAGTAACATTTGATATTGTTACAAAAGACTTTACTGACCAGATAGTAATTGATGACATTACCGTGTATCCCACTGTCCAGAGTGCAATAGATAGCCAAGTGGAAGAGCCTGAAGGAAATGAAATTCCCTATCTTAAAGAACAGGCCTGGAAAGTGGACTTTGCAAATCAGGAAGTGAAAAAACAAATGTACTTTTACACTATCAGAACTACCGGGCAAGTCTTAATTCCTCCAAGTGACGAAGCAGTTATATCAGCAAAATCAAGCGGTATTGTTAATTTTAATGGTAATTCATACATCAGTGGAATGAATGTATTTAAAGGTGAAGGATTATTTTCTGTTTCAGGCAGCAATCTGAATGAACAGAATATTAATACCAAAATACTTGAAGCGAGATATGAGTATGAAAAAGCGGAATCAGAGTACAAAAGAGCAGTTGAACTTGTCAAAGATAAGATAATATCAGAAAAAGAATTCCTGGCTATCGAAAATACTTATGATATATCCAGAACCTTGTACAAATCGTTAACACAAAATTATTCTAATTCTGGTATAAAGGTGTTCTCACCAATAAGCGGTTTTATCAGAACAATCAATGTGCAGCAGGGTCAGTTTGTTGAAGCCGGTCAAACATTAGCTGTAATTTCAAAAAATAGCAGGCTTTTGATCAAAGCGGATCTATCTCAAAAATATTTTGATATAATTAACCAGATACAGTCTGCAAACTTCAGGACCCCTGATGGTAAAACATATGATACTGAATCTCTGAACGGGCGTTATATCATTTCAGGTAAATCGACAGGTCAAGATAACCTTTTACTGCCAATAAATTTTGAAATAGATTACAGAAACGATTTGATCCCGGGCACGTTTATAGAGGTCTTTTTAAAAACAACAAGAATCCCGGATGCTTTAGTCATACCCGTTTCAGCATTAATTGAAGAACAGGGGGTATTCTATGTTTATGTGCAAACAAGCGGTGAAGGATTTGAAAAAAGGGAAGTAAACATTACAGGCTCAGATGGTATGCTTGTACAGGTACTATCCGGAATAAATGAAGGCGAAAGAGTTGTAACAAAAGGCGCTTACCAGATAAAACTTGCATCTATGTCAGGTACAATGCCTGTACATGGACACGAACATTAATTTTAAAAATGAGATTTCAATGCTAAATAAAATTGTAAATTTTTCACTCAAAAACAGGCTTATTGTAATTCTTGCTTCAAGCCTGTTATTCATATATGGTTCTTACGTTGCAGTGAATATGGAAGTTGATGTTTTCCCTGATCTGACCGCGCCAACCGTTGTAGTATTAACAGAAGCTCACGGAATGGCTCCGGAAGAGGTAGAACAGTTAGTTACATTTAAGGTTGAAACAGCAGTGAACGGTTCAACAAGTGTAAGACGGGTTCGATCTTCATCATCAGCGGGCATTTCGATAGTCTGGGTTGAATTTGAATGGGGTACTGATATATACCAGGCCAGACAGATAGTAGCAGAAAAGATAGCAGCCGTAACCGAGCAATTACCTGAAGGAGTTGGAAATCCAACGTTAGCTCCGCAATCTTCTATTATGGGTGAAATTATGCTCATAAGCGTAACCTCTGATAAAACCGATTTAATGGAACTTCGTTCAATTGCAGACTGGAGTTTGAGGCCGGCACTACTCGCAATTGGCGGGGTTTCACAGGTTGTAGTAATTGGAGGTGAGTATAAACAATACCAGATACAGGCATCACCTCAGAAAATGAGCTATTATAATATTTCACTTAAAGAACTGATAGAAGCAAGCAAAAACATAAATCAAAATGCATCAGGCGGTTTTTTAAATCAATATTACCAGGAATATATCATAAGGGGGATTGGCAGAACAAGTGATGTGGATGATATTGGAAATTCGGTAATAAAGGTTGTTAATGGTCTTCCTGTAAAGATAGGAGATATAGCAGAAATTAAAATTGCGCCAAGTGTTAAAATAGGTGATGGTTCATTAAAGGGTAAACCCGCTGTAATAATGACGGTAATGAAGCAGCCAAGCACCAATACTTTAGAATTAACAAAGAAAATAGATGTTTCAATTGATGATCTTGCCAAAAATCTGCCTGATGATATTCATATAAATACTAATATTTTCAGGCAATCAGATTTTATTAACGCGTCTATAAGCAATATCAATAAAACTTTAATTGAAGGCTCAATATTCGTTGTCATTATTCTGATAATTTTTTTAATGAATGTAAGAGCTACAATTATTTCTTTGATAGCTATTCCGATCTCTCTTGTTGTGGCAGTTTTAACACTCAAATGGCTTGGTTTAACAATAAATACAATGAGTCTTGGTGGCATGGCTATTGCAATTGGTGCACTTGTGGATGATGCAATAATTGATGTTGAAAACGTTTTAAAAAGACTAAAGGAAAACTCTTTAAAACCCCTATCAGAACAGAAAAATAAATTAGAAGTTGTCTATAACGCGTCAATTGAGATAAGACCTTCAGTTATAAATGCTACTTTTATAATTATTGCAGCATTTATTCCGCTGTTTTTTCTCTCAGGGATGGAAGGCAGGTTGCTTGCGCCGCTTGGAATTGCTTTTATTGTTTCATTATTCGCTTCATTGATTGTTGCAATAACTTTAACTCCCGTTCTATGCAGTTACCTTTTGACAAACGATGAAGCATTGGAAAAACAAGCTCATGGCAATAAGTTCATAAATTATCTTAACAACATTTATAAAGCATCAGTAGAGAAAGCATTAAAAATAAGAAAAGTTGTTGTCGGTTCCTCAATTGCATTATTGGTAATTGCGTTATTCGCAATGTTTAATCTTGGAAGGAGTTTCTTACCTGAGTTTAACGAGGGTTCTCTGGTTATAAGCGCTGTTACATTGCCCGGTACTTCACTTGAGGAAAGTAATAAAATGGGTATTTCAATAGAAGAAGCGCTCTTGACCATTCCGGAGATACAAACAACTACCCGAAGAACAGGAAGGGCGGAATTAGATGAACATGCCCAGGGAGTAAATGCATCTGAAATTGACGCACCATTTATTCTGGATGACCGCTCACGGGATGAATTTATGGAGGATGTGAGGAAAAAACTTGCAGGCATTTCAGGTGTTAATATTACTATAGGCCAGCCAATTGGTCATAGAATAGATCACATGCTCTCAGGCACAAGAGCTAATATTGCTATTAAGCTGTATGGCAGCGATTTAAACAAAATGTTCACAATTGCCAATCAAATAAAAAGCCAGATTTCATCCATTGAAGGTTTGGTTGATCTAAGCGTAGAACAGCAGGTAGAAATTCCGCAGATCCAGATAAAAGCAAAAAGAGAAATGCTTACTAAGTACGGGATTTCAATTTCTGATTATGTTGAATTCATTGATGTTGCCTTTGCGGGTGAAGATGTTAGCCAGGTATTTGAAGGCAACAGAAGCTATGACCTTCTTTTAAGGTTTGAAAATCCTGCTAATAACAACATCGAAAATATTAAAAATACTTTGATAGATACATATACAGGGCAGAAAGTACCTTTGTATTATGTAGCCGATATTGTTTCCACTACCGGACCAAATACGATCAACAGAGAAAATGTTCAGAGGAAAATTGTTATTTCAGCAAATGTTTCCGGAAGAGATCAAAAGAGTGTTGTTGAAGATATAAAGAAGAAAATTGAAACGAATATCAAATTACCAGATGAATACAGAATAGAATACGGCGGACAATTTGAATCGGAAGCCGAAGCATCGAAAACCTTATTCATAATGTCACTATTTTCTCTTTTAATAATTTTCCTTTTGCTTTACCAGGAATTTAAAGATTTCAAAATTTCGAGTATTGTGCTTATTAATCTTCCTCTTGCTTTAATTGGAGGTATATTAGCAATATACTTTACAACAGGTATAATCAGTATTCCATCTATTATTGGATTTATAACACTCTTTGGTATAGCAACCAGGAACGGGATATTGCTTGTATCAAGATATAATACATTAAAGCGTGAAGGCATGAAATTGTATGACAGAATTATACAAGGATCAATTGACAGACTTAACCCAATTTTAATGACAGCACTTGCGGCTGGATTGGCGCTAATTCCTCTGGCTATTAGTGGAGATCTACCCGGTAATGAAATTCAAAGTCCTATGGCGAAAGTAATTTTGGGTGGTTTATTAACAAGCACATTTTTAAACCTTATCGTAGTTCCGGTAGTATACTATTTAGCAAATAAAAAATCTGAAATAGCATGAAAATCAAATTGATTATATTATTTCTTTTGAGTTTAATTCAATCCGTTATTGCTCAAAGCAGTATAGAGGAAATTCTCAAAGAAATATCTTTAAACAACCTGCAAATTAAAGCAGGTTCTGAATTAGTAAAGGCTAAAAGATCTGAATTTAATATTGGACTTGCACCAAATGATCCCTTCTTTAATTTTGATTATTTATTCGGAAGTCCTAAAAAATTTGGAAATCAAACTGAATTTTCAATAATATTTTCATTTGACTTCCCGACTGTTTATGGCAAAAAAAGCAATTTAGCAGATATGAGATCAACTCAGCTTAATTATGATGAACATTCTTTAAAGCAATTAGTTTTGCTTGAGGCAAAATTAACTCTTATTGAACTGGTTTATCTTAATAAAAAAAATGCTGAACTGAATGAAAGGTATATCACTGCAAACAGAATATATGATTACTTTTCAAAAAGGTTACAGCAAGGTGATGTTAATATAATGGAAGTTAATAAAGCAAGACTACAGGTAATTAATTTCAAAAGTGAATTAGAACTGAATAAAACAGAAATAAACAAGTTAAACAGTAAACTAACGGAATTTAACGGCGGCAAAATTGTTTTTTTTGCTGATACAACATATCCTGTTATGGATGAATTACCGGATTTCAGTTCACTTGAAACAGAAATTGAATCTTCAGACCCTGTTTTGAAAAAGCTAAACTTGCAGTATAAAATTTCCAGACAGGAAATTGATCTGCATAAAGAACTTAGACTACCAAAAATTGAACTTGGTTACAGGTACCAGGGTTTACTGGATCAAAATTTCAATGGTTTCCATGCCGGTATTTCAATACCCCTATGGGAAAAGAATTATACAGTAAGTTCAAAAGAATTGCAGGCAAAATATACTAAAAGCCTTATTGAAGAGCATAAGAATGAACATTATTATGAGATCAAACAACTTTACGAGCAGTGTGTTTCATTAGGCAGCACTATTGCAGAGACCAAAGAATTGTTCAGTTCAATAAGCAATTATGAATTATATGAAAAAGCTTTTCTCTTGGGAGAAATTTCTTCAATAGAATATCTTATGGAGATTACTTATTATTACAACATAAAAGATAAAATAAGTTCTATGGAATTGGAATATCACAAAATTTATACATCTTTATTCAGGAACAGGTTAACTAACCAATAGAATGCAAAAAATCATTGTTTGAGGTACTCAAAAATAGAGTATTCGCAAGGTTATATATAGCTCAAACTGTAAACCTTTTTGGTGATGCTTTAACATGGCTTGGGCTTGCATTACTTGCTTATGATTTGGCTGGAGTTGACGGAGCTTCACAGGTTCTTTCATTCGGGCTTTTAATGAGAGTAAGCTCATTTGTAATCTTTGCACCATTTGCAGGTATACTTGCAGATAAAATAGACAGAAAGTTGATCCTCATTATTTCACATTTATGCAGAATGTTAATTGTAGGGCTGCTACCGTTTGTTCAGGAAGTTTGGCAGTTCTATATCCTTGTTCTGCTTCTGAATGTATTTTACGCTTTTTTCACTCCAACTTTTAAAGCTACAATTCCATTAGTTTTTGATGATAAGAAATTTTACTCAAAAGCAATTTCCCTTTCTTCAGCAACATACCAGCTTCTTGGGGTATTAGGTCCCGGGATCGCCGGTGCATTTGCAGTTTGGTTTGGTACACGGCAGATCTTTTTTATTGATGGTATTACTTTTTTGATTGCTGCTGTATTAATATTTATGATCCCTTCGACTCTTAAAGTTAAGTCAGAAAATCAGTCTAATAAAGGATGGGGTGATCTCAAAACAGGGACATTTCCGCTCTTCAAAAATACGCAGATACGTTTTGGATTATTGATGCAGCTTGTTGCTTCAATTGTTGGTGCACAAATCCTGGTTAACACCATTACTTTTATAAAGGGTTATTTGATGCTTGGAAGCCAGGAGTATGGCTTAATAATGTCTGTATTTGGATTAGGAGCTACACTTGGCGCGTTATCGTGTGCTTATCTAAGTAAGAAATATAGACTCACGAGCATTATTCTAGCCGGCGGAATAGTATTATCTTTTTCTGTAATGCCTGCAAATGAGTTGGGATTTATTTATATACTGCCATTATGGCTTTTAGCAGGTGCTGCTGAAAGCCTTGTTAATATACCTACAGAAACACTTATAGCCGAAAATATACCTAAACATGAGCAGGGCAGAGTTTATGGGGCTCACTTCGCATGGTCTCACTTATGGTGGGTAATTGCTTATCCAATAGCAGGATGGATTGGAAGCAGTTTTACTGAAAACAATTTTTTCATAGGGTCCATTGTAGCGATAATGTTGCTTATTGTTTTTACTTCTCTTAAATCTAAAGAGACCTTTATGTAGAGATAGCCACATTAATGAAACTATTGTAACAAAACCGATAGTCCTGTTTGATTTTAGTTTAATTCAAGGTCTTTGAAAGTGTATCAAGAAATAGTAGCATACTGGGATTTACCAAAAGTAACAAACTTAATAATGAACTATGGGATGTGGTAGGCAAATTGATTACCTTTAAGTTCCTCAACATGATTATTGGGCAATAAAGTATAATTTTGTGCTGCATTAAAGAATAAAAACAAGAATCAGTAAACCATTAGCAGAAAAGGATTTAAATAATATTAAAGGAAATATTTGAATTGTTATTTATAAATCTAAAAAATTATAGAAAATGGAACTAATAATTAAATATTATCATTGTAATAGTTAATTATTATTCTCAAATTACAACGTGCTCAATACACTTAAAATATTATTTGTAAGTTATCTGCTTTTTTTGGCAATTTTACCTTGTGTTGATAATTGTACAACAGAATTTTGCCAGACTGAAGGGATAGTACATATTGAAAACGCTCATTCTGATCATGATGATATCTGCTCACCACTTTGTAATTGCCTTTGCTGTAATACTATTGTATCAATAACAAGTTCATATCAAATACATTCCATTAATAAATCTGACGTCTTTTGCCTAAATTACAGTTCATTTTCAACTCCGTTTTATCAAAATCCGGCTTCACCCCCTCCTAAAATATAATCCAGTAATTTTTTTTTGTTATTTAATTATTAGCCATAAAAAGGCTGAATAAGTTGTTATTTTTTTAATTGTCGTAAACAATTAAGTTATGTTCAAATTTTATTCATTTAACGTGGGCAAATTCATAATTTGTTCAGTATTAATTACCGTTTTGTTATCCTGTAACAGTAAAAAAGTTCCTGATGTTGTTATTAAACTGCCTTCAATGCAGTGCAAAAAGTGCAAAATCAATATTGAATCAGCTTTATATAAAGTTAAAGGAGTAGAATTTGTACATGTATCCATCAGGGATAAGATAGCTGAAATAAATTTTGACAGCAGTAAAACAAACATTTCTTCACTTGAAAATAAAATTACTTCCATAGGTTATGTCGCAAATGATAAAAAAGCAGATTCTGTTGCTTATGAGTTTTTAGATGACTGCTGTAAGTTGCCGAAAGATCAAAAACAAAAACATACTAAGGATTGAGGTTTTAGTTGAGATACAATGAATAATAAATTTAAGAATTGAAGGTATTGATATATAATATATGATTGAAAAAATTATTGCGTTTTCAATAAAACAAAAATTGGTAATTGGTTTCTTAACTTTTGTGCTGATACTTGCAGGAGTATTTTCCGCTTTAAATTTACCAATTGATGCTGTTCCGGATATTACCAATAATCAGATCCAGGTAATAACTTCAAGTCCAACACTATCTGCATCAGAAGTTGAAAGATTTATAACATACCCTATAGAAATTTCGATGAAAAGCATACCAGATGTTGTAGAACTAAGATCTATCTCTAAATTTGGTATTTCACTAGTAACAATAGTATTCAAAGATAATGTAGATATCTACTTTGCAAGAAACCTGGTATTCCAGAAACTTCAGGAAGCACAGGAAAATATTCCTCCAGGTTTGGGTACACCTGAAATGGGTCCGGTAAGCACCGGGTTAGGAGAAATATACCAGTATGTTGTAAGGGCTGAAGATCCAAATGATACGACTTTCAGTTCTACCGAGTTGAGGGAAATTCAGGATTGGATAGTTAAAAGACAATTATTAGGAACAGATGGTGTTGCCGAAATAAACAGTTTCGGCGGTTTTGAAAAACAATATCACGTACATATAAACCCTAATGAATTAACTAATTATGACTTAACATTAGCCGATGTTTATGATGCTGTTACTAAAAATAATAGTAATGTCGGCGGCGGTTATATTGAAAAACAATCAAATCAATATTCCATTCGAGGTATCGGTTTAGCCGAGGATATGGATGATCTGCAGAATATTGTTGTTAAAACTAATCATGGAACTCCAATATTTCTGAAACAATTGGCTACTGTTGAGTATGGAGAAGGTTTGAGAGTTGGGGCAGTTACCCAGGATGGAAAAGGTGAAGTTGTAACAGGCATTGTAATGATGTTAAAAGGAGCAAATTCAAGGGAAGTTGCTCAGCGGGTGCATGAAAAGATAGAAGAAATTAAACCTTCATTACCCAAGGGTGTTACCATTGATGAGTTCTATAACAGGGAAAATCTCGTAAATAAAACTATAGCAACAGTTGAAAAAAACCTGATTGAAGGGGGTGTTATTGTCATTTTTGTTTTGTTCCTTCTACTCGGTAATTTAAGAGCCGGAATGATAGTGGCTTCAGTAATTCCGCTTTCTATGCTGTTTGCGCTGATTATGATGAATATTTTCAATGTATCCGGTAATTTGATGTCATTAGGAGCAATAGATTTTGGTTTAATTGTAGATGGCGCGGTAATAATTGTAGAATCAGTAATTGTTGTTATTGCTGCAAAAATTCATTTGAATAAAAAACCCCTTTCAAAAGAGGAAATGAATGAAACAGTATTTAGCGCTTCTGCGGGTATTATTAAATCCGCAATTTTTGGTGTCTTGATAATACTGATCGTGTATCTTCCAATCTTTGCTTTAGGTGGTATTGAAGGCAAAATGTTCAAACCAATGGCATTTACTGTTGGATTTGCCCTTGTAGGCGCGTTGCTTCTATCACTAACTTATGTTCCAATGATGTGTTCGTTGATTTTAAAACGTAATATCAGTGAAAAAGAAACCATTGCTGATAAAATCATTAATTTTGTCAAAAAATTCTACATTCCGATATTGGAATTTTCTTTAAAAAATAAGAAAGTAATTATCGGTATTGCCGTTATTTTTCTTGTAATTAGCTTATATGTTTTCACAAAACTTGGTTCAGAATTTATACCGAAATTAAACGAAGGTGATATAGCATATCAGATTGTAAGATTACCGGGGATATCATTAACTGAATCAGTAAATATTGGTACCAAATGTGAACAAATCTTAAAAGAAAAATTTCCCGAAGTTGTAACAGTAGTAACCAAAACCGGTGCTCCTGAGCTTGCTACTGACCCAATGGGACCTGAATTCAGTGACGTAATAGTTATATTGAAACCAATAGATGAATGGAAAACAGCCGAGACAAAAGAGGAGTTAATTGAAAAAATGCAGGAAGAGCTATCAAGAGTACCGGGTATCGGTTTAACATTTACACAGCCAATTGAATTAAGATTTAATGAATTACTCTCTGGTGCACGTGGTGATATTGCTGTAAAAATTTTTGGGGATGATCTTGGTATTTTAACTCAAAAAGGAACTGAAATATCTAAAGTGCTGTCGTCAGTTCAGGGTGCTGAAGATGTATCTATGCAGCAGCTTGAAGGTTTACCACAGCTACAGATACAAATTAACCGAGACAAAATTGCTTTATACGGTATAAATGTTGATGATATTAATGATGTTATAGAAACTGCCCTTGCAGGTAAGCAGGCAGGTGTAATTTTTGAAGGTGACAGGAAGTTTGATATTATTATCCGTTTTGATGATGAATATAAACGTGATTTTAATTCCGTTCATAATATACTTGTTTCAGCGCCTTCAGGAATGAAAATACCTTTAACAGAACTTGCAGATATTAATGTTAAAGAAGGTCCCGCTGAAATAACAAGGGATAACAGCAAAAGAAGAATTGTAATTCAATGTAATGTTAGGGGCAGGGATATCGGCAGCTTTGTTGAAGAATTGAAAAAAAACATAAATTCCGAAGTTCAGATGCCACCCGGTTATATAATTGAGTATGGTGGTCAGTTCAAAAATCTTGAAAGTGCATCAAACAGGTTATTAATTGCAGTACCTGTAGCATTATTATTTATCTTTGCTTTATTGTTTGTTGCCTTCAATTCAGTAAAACAAGGGCTGCTTGTTTTTTCGGGGATACCATTTGCAATAGTTGGTGGAATTCTTTCCCTACTTGCAAGAGGTATGCCGTTTAGCATTTCTGCAGGAGTGGGTTTTATTGCATTATTTGGAGTTGCTGTTTTAAATGGCATTGTAATGATTGCTTTTTTCAACAAACTCGAAGAAGATGGTGTAACAAACATTCATGACCGCATAATTAAAGGTACTTCAGCAAGGCTACGTCCTATATTGATGACTGCTTTGGTAGCATCGTTAGGATTTATACCTATGGCAATTTCTATGGGTGCTGGTGCTGAAGTTCAGCGCCCTCTTGCAACTGTTGTGGTTGGCGGATTAATTTCATCCACAATTTTAACTTTAATTGTATTGCCTGTTTTATACGGTATTTTTTATAAACATACTAATCCTAAATATGAATTCAAAAAGGAAAATTAGTATTATCATTTTTTGCATTGTCGCTCTATTCTTGGCATTTGTAATAATGGAAGTAAATAAAAGCAGCAAAATACCCGACCATATTCACAGTATCGATGATAAGGCAGCTGAAGAAAGAACAGATGATGAAAATATATTGTTGTTGCAAAGGTCATGGTCTAAAAATCCAAAAGATGTCAATATTATGCTGCAACTTGCTTTACTTTATCAAAAAACATCAGAAATAGATAAAGCTAAAGAGTTATATCAAGATGTTTTAGAGATTGATCCAGGCAATGATTCAGCTGAAGCTCATTTAAAAAAATTAAATTAAAGATCTACATTACTTCGAATAATGAAATATTTACTAACTAAATATACAAAATCAAATTTTGAAGTGGCAGTAAGAATTTTAAGAAAAGAGCTTGAATCTGAAGGATTCATTATTATTAATGAACTAAATGTAAAAGACGTATTTAAGGATAACTTGAATTATAAATTGAGTAACTACAAATTATTTATCGTATACAATCCATTAATATTATTTAAAGGAATTCAACTGGATAAAGAATCATCCTTGCTGATACCTTTTAATATTGCTATCAGGGAATTAAAAAATGCAAGTATACGGATTTCAGTAATGAATTATTCTATTGCAATGAGAATATTCAGTGAAAGAGATCTCCTTATCCCCGCATCAATAACTACTAATAAACTAAAAAAGGTGCTTGCAAAATTTTAATTATAGATGAAAGAACTATTAAAAAATAAGAAATTCGCTTTTTTATTATTAGCTGTTATATTTGCAATAATACTCGAAATTGTGTCACTATTGAATTTTCATTTTCCTTTATGGATAGAAATTCCTTTTTTCAGTGTAATCTGCATTGGTATTGGCCATAAAACCATCTGGAGCGGAATAAAAAATCTTATTAAGTTAAACTTCAAAAGTATTAATACCCTAATGTTTTTAGCAGTTTGCGGTGCATTTTATCTTGGTCAATACCCAGAAGCAGCTATTGTTATTGTTTTATTTACTTTAGGCGAATACATGGAAGATTATGGTATTAAAAAAAGTAAATCAGCAATTGAATCTCTAATTAACAATTCTCCAAAAACCGCAAATGTCAAATTATCCGGTGAGTTACCCGTTGAAAAGGTAAAAAAGGGCGATATTGTTATAATAAAACCCGGTGATCAGATTCCGTTAGATGGAAAAATTATCGTAGGAACATCATATGTTGATGAATCGACAATAACCGGAGAACCAATACCTGTAGATAAACGAAAAGACGATCCGGTATATGCAGGTACTATTAACAAGGGTGGGTACTTTGAATTTGAAGTAACTAAATTGTCGAACGATTCTACTTTATCAAAAATAATAGATCTTACCTTTAAATCTGCCGGTAAACGAGCCGAAACCCAAAGGTTTATAAACAAATTTTCCTCATTCTACACACCATCAATTTTAGTGATTACATTTTTGATACTCGTAATACCTGTATTTATATTTAATGCCGAATTTAATGAGTGGCTATTAATGAGTTTAACTTTATTGGTTATTTCGTGTCCTTGTGCGCTTGTAATTTCAACTCCGGTATCAATTTACTCTGCTTTAGGGAATGCCTCGTCCAAAGGAATACTAATTAAAGGAGGAAAATATCTTGAAGAAATCGGCAAAATAGAAGCAATTGCATTGGATAAGACAAGAACTATAACACTTGGCAAACCAATTGTGAGTGATATTATACCGTTTAACGGCTTTTCTAAGCAAGACTTATTGGCATGTGCTGCGGGCTTTGAGGTTTTTTCTGAACATCCTTTAGCGCAAAGTATTGTTGAAGAAGCTGAAAAGAATAATATTGACCTTCATCAGGTAGTAAATTTTGAATCAATTTCAGGAAAAGGAGTTAAGGGTGATTGTATAGTTTGTTCATCAAAGCCTCATTTTTTAGGCAGCTTAAAATATATAACGGAAAACCATAATATTAGCAATGATATACTCAACGAGGTAGAGTTTCTTCAAAAGAAAGGTAAAACAGCATTAATTCTCAGTTCTGGTTTGAGTGTAGAAGGAATAATTGCAGTTACAGATAAAATTAAAGATAATAGTATTGATGCTGTTTCTCAAATCAAAGAACTGGGTGTAATACCTATTATGATGACCGGGGATAATGAATATGCCGCAAAATATATAGCTGATATAGTTGGTATTAAAGATATCAGAAGTCAATTATTACCGGATGGTAAAGTCAAAGAAATAACTAAAATAAACTTCCAGTATCATTATGTAGCAATGGTTGGTGATGGTATAAACGATGCCCCTGCGCTTGCAAATGCAACAATTGGCATTGCAATGGGTGCAGCAGGTTCTGATATAGCAATTGAAACTGCTGATATTGTTTTAATGAATGATAACTTGTCATTAATTCCCTATCTTATCAAATTAAGCCGGCACACTATATCAAGAATTAAATTTAATACTCTTTTTGCTATTTCTACAAAATTTATCTTTATAATCCTTGCAGTTTTAGGTTTAAGTAATCTTATAATGGCAATTTTTGCCGATGTTGGTGTAACTATAATTGTAATTTTGAACAGCTTAAGAATAATGAAATTTAAATAATGTTTATGAAATATATCAAATTTTTGTTCCTGATTCACTTTTTATTATCTGTTGATAACCATACTGTTTACTCTCAAAAGTTAACTATAGAAGATGCAGTCTTTATTGCTTTAGAAAATAACCAGGATATTAAAACTGCTAAAATTAATGTTGCAAAAGAAGAAGCGATAGTTGTAAAATCTTTTAATATTCCAAAACCCCAATTATTTATTGAATTTGAAGGCGTTAAAGGCAGCATAAATAACTTTGAATCAAGAAAAATTGGTGTATCACAGGACCTCGAATTTCCTTCTGTTTATTTTTTTAGGTCAAATGTTCAAAATTCACAGGTAAACATAGCTAAAATGGAGTTAAACAAACTTGCATATCAAATTAGATATGAAGTCGAAAGCGCATACCTTAAAGTGGTTTTAAATAATGAATTGCTGAAAATCGCAAAAGAAAATCTTAAATTGTACGATGATTTTTTATATGTAGCAGGAAAAAAATATGAAGCTGGTTCAGCTTCTAATCTTGAAGTTTTAGGTGCAAAAGTAAGTAAAATAAAATATGAGAATCAGGTTAAATCGCTCGAATCTGAAATTGTTAATTCTAAATCAGAACTACGCAAATTGTTAAACGTTTCATATTTTGAATATGAGAATTTAGACGGTCTTTCATATAAACCCTTTTTTATAAATAAAGATGATATTATGAATCTTACAATAAAGAATAATCCTGCACTGAAGATCATTAAATACAAAAAGGAAAAATTTAATAATAAATTGTCATTATCGAAGTCTGAGTTTCTGCCGAGCTTATCATTCAAATACTATAAACAAAAAATTGGAAGTGAAAATGATTTTTGGGGGGTCGAATTTGGAATTGGTATACCACTTTGGTTCTGGTGGGAGCAAACTGGCAACATTAAGGAAAGTAGTTATGAAATTGATATATCGCATAGTGAAGAATCAAGTATGAAAAATTCATTAACAAATGAAGTTAATATTTTTTTTGAAGAATATTTGAACAGTACAAGAGAAGTGCAGTTTTTTAATGATGAAGCACTTTTTGAATCTAATGAAATTCTCAGGCAATCCAAAATCTCATATGAAGAAGGAGCAATTGATTATGTTGAATATTTACAGTCCCTGCAATTGGTATACGAAACCAAATCACAATATGTTAATTCATTATACAACTATAATAATTCAATTATAAAACTTAAAAACTTAATCGCTGGAGAATTTAAATGAACAGAGTAAAAATTAATCTCAAATTAATTATTAGTGTAATATTTGTAACTCTAGCTTTATCAATATACGGTTGCGATAATAAAAAAGATATTGAAAACAATGAATCTAAAAATAAGAAAGAAAAGAAAAATGACCACGAACATAAAGAAGGTGATGGACATGATCATTAAAAGGAAAATGAAATATATTCCTAATAATAGAATAAATCATAAATTAATTTCAGTAGTTTGTCCTGTTGTTTTATTTATGTTTATTACGATATCTGTATTCTCTGTTTATGGATGCAGCAATAATGATAATAATTCAGAAAAGAAGAATGTAGAAACTGAATCGACAGATAAACATTCTGATGAAAACGAATCTGAAATTATGGAAGTTGCATTAACAGAAAACCAAATTACATCTATGGGAATACTTACCGATAAAGTGGCTCTGCAAAACATCTCAGGTTACATAAAAGTTAATGGTGAAGTAGTGATAAATCCTGACCAGGAATCAAAGGTCGGCAGTACCGTACCTGGAAGGATAAAAAAAATATACGTTAAAGAAGGTGCATATGTTAAAGCTGGACAAACACTTGCTATCATAGAAAATCCTCAATTAATTGATATGCAGGTAGAATATATAAATGCCAAAAATGATTATGAGTATTCAAAGAAAGAATATGAAAGACAATTAAAGCTAAGTACTGACAATATTGGATCAAAAAAGACTTTAAATGAACTTGAAACTAATTATAAGCGTTCACTTGCTACCTATAAAACTTTAGAAGAAAAACTTTCAATCTATCGTATATCAAAAGATAGATTTGAGAATATTTATGAAGACACGATTGCCAATCTACAGAAATATATTACAATATCAGCTCCAATATCAGGAAACTTGGTTGAACGTAATGTCACAATAGGACAGTATGTTGAGCCTGCAAATGATATGTTTCACATTGTGAATACATCGACAGTATTCGTGGATTTGAATGTATTTGAGAAAGATTTGCCACTGGTCTCATCTGGTCAAAAAGTATCTCTTGAAGTCTCTGTTGACCCTTACGAAGTTTATGAAGGAATTGTAGTTTATGTAAATAAAGTATTTGACGATGAAAAACGTACTGTAAAAGTGCGTGTAGCAATTAACAACAAAAGACAGAAACTTCTCCCCAATATGTTTGTTTCAGCGAAAATCTATGTAAAGCAGGAAAGTGTCCTCGCAGTTCCAATCTCATCTGTAGAAGAAGAAGGTGAAAATAAATTCATTTTCGTTAGAACAAATGAAACTATTGAGGTCAATAAAGATATACATGATGAAGAAGGCCATAAAGATGAAGAACATACAGAGAATGAACAGAAAAATTCTGAAAAAGCAATTGCTTTTAAGAAAGTATTAATAAACACTGGTATAAGCGACGATAAATACATCCAGATATTTCCCATAACAGATTTACAGGAAGGGGAAATGGTTGTGATTAAAGGTACTTTTTATCTTAAATCAGAATTAAAGAAAGGAGATTTAGGTGAACATGATCATTAAAAAAAGACAATTAGAAATTTGTAATATATTCTTAAAGTTCTTTAATATGAATAAATATACAATATTTACCATATTCGTATTTCTTCTTTCCTCGCCGATATTTTCAGGAAGTGTTTATTATACGAATTTTAAAGATATTAATTATAATACAGACAGCTTAAAACAAAGATTTTATGAAGCACCTGGTAACGAACAATTATATGGGAATTTTAAAGTAATCGACACCTCGACTATAATTGTATACTACAAGATGCATAAGCATTTTAGATACGGAGAATATAAAAAGTATTATTACAGCATTACTAAAAATGGCAGAATCTATGAATTAAACTATGAAAACTTGTATGTAGATTTCAATGAAAACAAAAAGTTCTTAGAATTGGTGGCAAATAGTAAATACTTGCTAAGTAAAATCATGAAAGGTATTACATATGTCAATTATTTATTAAAAATGAGTTTATAATTACTAATAGCACGTTTTATTTGAAATCAGAAATGAAAAAAGGCGAACTTAATGACGAACACGGTCATTAAAATTGATAGAATTTTTATTGACTATTAGTAATAAAGGATATCTCTTGATTTTGAATTATCATATCACTATTTTAGTTGCATAATATCGAAACTATACAATAATGCAATTAACAAATGCTGAAAAATATATACGAATATCATGCCAATGTATGTAAAGTACTGGCAAACCCCAAGAGACTCGAAATCCTGAATTTTTTAAGAAACAATGAATTAACGGTTACCGAATTGGTTAAATTCATGAAGATACCAAAAGCAAATATATCGCAGCATCTTACCATCATGAAAGATACCGGGATATTAGACTCCAGAAGAGCAGGTAAAAATGTTTTCTATAAAATATCAAATAAGAAAGTAATAAAAGCGTTTGATCTGATGAGAGAAGTACTGATTGAAAACCACGCTAAGAGAAATGAAATTTTAACAAAGGTTGGTGAATAATGAAAATAGGTAAAAAAATATTGATACTTGGGGGCGGTACAGGCGGAATAGTAACAGCAAACAAACTTGCTGAATTACTGCCGAAAGGAAATGAAATTATACTTATCGAAAAAAATGAACGCCATTCATTTGCTCCTTCGTTTCTTTGGTTAATGGCCGGTCAGCGGACTGAAAAGGATATTGTGAACAGTGTAACTGCCTTACTGGATAAAAGAGTTGATATACGATATGAGGAAGTAATTAGTATAGATATCGGAAAATCTACTGTATCAACTAATAAAAATACTGAGAAATACGATTACCTTGTAGTTGCATTAGGTGCTGAGCTGCATATCGAATCCATTCCGGGACTGCCTGCTGATGCTTATAATTTTTATACGCTTGATGGCGCTAAGAAATTATATGAAAACTTAAATACATTTAAAAGCGGCAAAATTGCAGTTGTAATTGCATCTCTTCCTTTTAAATGTCCGGCTGCCCCTTATGAGGGTGCAATGCTTATTGCAGATTTTTTCAGAAAAAAAGGGACTATTAAGGATATTGAAATTAGCTTATATACACCTGAACCATTACCAATGCCAGTTGGAGGTCCGGTACTTGGAAATGCGGTAAAACAGATCATTGAATCCAAAGGTATCCAATACAAATCACAGCATAAGTTGTATGAAGTAGATGGTTTTAAAAGGATACTAAATTTTGAAGATCAAAAAAGCTATGGTTACGATTTACTGGTTGTAGTTCCTCCGCATAAAGCGCCCGCAGTAATCCGTCAATCAGAATTGGCAGGTGAAAATGGATGGATTCCTGTTGACCGCTCCACACTTCAGACAAAATTTCCAAATGTTTATGCTATAGGTGATAATGTTTCAATATCAATTCCCGGAATGTGGGTATCCGGCGTTCCGATGATTTTGCCCAAGGCGGGTGTTTTCGCTCATTTGCAGGCAGATACTGTTGCTCAGCGTATTTCGGATAACATTAATGGCATTGATACAAAAAGTGAATTTTGCGGCACAGGTTATTGCATGCTGGAAGCTGGTGAACATATCGCCGGATTAGCTTATGGTAATTTTTATGGTACACCCGCTCCTGATGTAAAAGTAAAAAAAACAGGGTGGCTCTGGCACTTCAGCAAAGTACTTTTTGAAAAATGGTGGCTGGCGCCAATAGGATTTAAAAAATCGTTTTATAAACTAATAATAACTACCGGGAGTAAAATTTTTAAAATCCCGGCAAAAATATAATTCATAAACCATAAATTTTAATATAATGAAATACTTAATAATAATTAACGATGCACCCTATGGCAATGAAAAAGCATATAATGCGTTCAGACTTGCAATGCAGATACAAAAAGATAAACCGGAAATTGAAGTAAATATATTTCTGATGGCGGATGCTTCAACGTGCATAATCCATGGTCAAAATACCCCAAATGGATATTATAACATTGAACGTATGATCAAGGCTGTGCTTATTAAAGGAGGCAAAATCAGAGTTTGTGGTTCATGCGCAGATGCAAGAGGTATTAAGAATAATACTTTATCGGATGGAATTACAATGAGTACAATGGCAGAACTCACCGAATGGGTTGTTGAATCAGACAAAGTTATCAATTTCTAAAACTAAAACTGCTTCGTTTTTGTCTAAAACCCTATACTTCCCGGGGGCGGTTCACCTGTTGTTTCAGTGCCTTCGGTCGGGGTGAATGCATGTGTCATTGAGCACCTGCGTCCCGTATTCCTTTTCAGGATAAGTTCATCCGATAGGTTTCATTTACAAAAAGTCCTGTTATCGTGAATATATTTGTTAAACTGAATTGCAATTGGCATTACCAATACCATTTATTCGTGGAAAAAATCTTCATAATTACTAAGTCTTACACTTTAGGTGGTTTCTTTTGCTTTTTTCCTAAAATTTATTCTTTTACGTTTTCTTGATTTTTTAGATTTATATGAAACCTTTCATATATTTTACAGGTTATTGATATTAGTCATTGTTTTGTATAAGAGAAATAGTTAACTTTATATTGTGAAAAAAGAGTTCAGAAAATATTTTGTTGTTACACTATCATTAATGCTTATTTTATCAAATTTCAGCTTTGCAACTCAATTAATGATTTGTGAGATGATGGGTGATTCAAAAGTTTGTGATTGCGCGCATAGAGACAATCCAAAACCTGATGGACTTAGCCTAACCCAGGAAAGAAACAAATGCTGCAATGAAGAAACAACTGAACTTTCCAATTCTAATACCCTTTTAAGTTTAAACAACGAACAACAGGATCAGTATATATATTCAAATATATCATTAGCTCTTAATGTTACAGTTGATATAGAAAGTAATTACAACAACACAATACTTTATACACACGATAAAGCACACCTGCCAGAAATTGATATCCCGATATTCAACTCCTCGCTTTTAATCTAAAATAATCTCATTTCGTTTCCTGGATTTACTGTAGAATAATTTTTACTGAAATTATTTTATTTACTATTTTTTAAATGAGATTAAAAAGTCATGCCTAAATACATAATTTATTTTATCATTATTGTTTCGCTGATAACCATAAAAGCCAATTCTCAAAGCGGTTTTGATAATTATTTGCAGAAAGATTCACTTTACAGGTTCAATTCCTCGTTAAAGGTCATTGATTCTTTGCTTACAATTCAAACCAGGCAAAGTTTAAAGGATACCGCTTTCTATAATTCTTACGGAAGGTCAGAGGTATTTACCTTAAACCAGCTGTTGTTTGCAGCGGTTAATAATAATCCTGAGCTGATTGCAATGCAGACAAAAATCGATGTATCCAATTCCCAGGCTGAAGGAAAATCATACCTGCCTGACCCGATGTTTGAATTTGAGCTTGATGATATTATGAGCGATTTCATGAAAGTTGGAATGATAAATTTTTATGTATCCCAAATGTTCCCATTCCCCGGTAAACTTGCATTGCAAAAACAGGCAGTACTTAATTCCAAAGCAATGATGCAGAGTGAAAGATTGGGTATGGCTATTGATATTATGAATATGATAAAGATGAACTATTATGACCTTTACCTTCTAAATAATAAAATACAGATCAATAACGATAACCGGCTTTTAATTAAGACATTCATCGCTGCAGCCGAAGCGCAGTATATGGTTGGTAAAGGTATGCAGCAGGAAGTATTTAAATCACAAATAGAAATGTCCCGTTTAGAGAACGAGGATTTTATATTAAAGCAGCAGAGGAAAAATATTTTTTCAGAGCTGACAAAGCTCACTAAAATTGTTGTTGATGAAAATACAAGAATAAATTTTGCGGATATTGATAATGAATATTTACTTGACCAGGGCAGCTTTAATGTTAACGCATCCAAAACCGAAAAACTTATTGATTATGCATTTGAGCACAGGCCTGATATCAAAACATTAAAGAATAAGATCATAATGAACCAAACAGATCTTGAAATGGCTAAAATTGAAAGACTGCCAGATTTTAATATCAAGCTTGGATATAAAATACTGCCATTTGAAGAAAAGAACGCGTTTGCCTTTATGGTAGGGGTGAATATTCCTTTTGCGCCCTGGTCCAGTGGTAAATATGATCACGCAATTAAAAGGAATGAAGTCATTATCAGGAGCACTACCGATGAATTGAGAGCAAAGAAAAATGATATTAGAAATGAAGTAACAACAATTGTGAATAATATGGTATCGTTAAAAGAAACCATGAGGTTTTATTACGGTGTTCAATTGCCGCAGACTGAAAATACTATGAAATCTTCGCAATATTCATATGAAACAAATATGGGTGGATTCCTTGACCTCTTAGATGCTTACAGAATGTACCAGGAATCAAGAATTATGTATTATGAATCAGTAAGCATGTACTTAAAAATGATAGCTGAACTTGAAAAAGCGACAGGTATAAATCTGAAAAATTAAAGTATTTAATTAAGTATTATGAATAAAACAATAAAAATATTAATAGGTGTACTTGCTGCAGTTATTGTAGTTGCAGGCGGATATTGGGGCTATATAACCTTTATTCAAAAGAATAATACGGAATCATCCGGTAAAGAAATATACACCTGCCCGATGCATCCGCAAATTATTCAGGATAGACCCGGACAGTGTCCAATATGCGGAATGGACCTGGTTAAAAAAAGTGAAGTTGATACTGAAGAACAATCTGATCACGATCTTGGCGGAGCTAATATTAATTCTGTAAAGCTCTCACCATCACAGCAGGTGCTTGCAAATGTTCAGACCGAGCGGGTTAAAACCATGCAGTTTCAGGGTGAGAAGACATTCAACGGTTATGTAAAGATAAATGAAACGAAATTTGCTCACATATCAACTGCTGTTTCGGGGAAAATTGTAAATATGTTCGTATCATTTGAAGGTGAGATGGTAAGAAAAGGTCAGAAAGTACTTGAAATTTATTCACCAGAGCTTGTTTCAACGCAAAAGGAATATCTATTAGCGCTCGATAACTTTAACCAGGTTAAAACAAGCGGCAACAGGCTTGCAATAGACCAGGCGCAAAGCCTTGTGAATTCTTCCAGGGAAAGACTAGTTTTGTGGGAAATGACCCGCGGACAAATTGAAGAACTTGAAAGATCGCGTAATGTTAAAACTACCACAATACAATATTCAAAATATTCCGGTATCGTAACAAAAAAATATGTTCATGTTGGCCACTGGGCAATGGCAGGTGAGGATATTTATGATGTAGCTGATCTGTCTTCTGTGTGGGTTATAGCAAATGTATATGAAGCTGATATGCAGTATATCAAAAGCGGTCAGACAGCAGAGATTTATTCCACTGCTTATCCCGATGAAGTTTTGAGGGCTAAGATAAATTTCGTAAATCCTGTATTTAATCCTGAGTCCAGAACGCTTGAAGTCCGTATTGACGTATCAAATAAAGATATGAAGTTAAAGCCTGATATGTATCTTAAAGTAAAGATCAATACATACGTAACGCAGTCAATTGGTGTTCCCAAAAACGCTGTAATACGCACAGGTGAACATAACTATGTTTATATAGAAAAAGAAAAGGGTGTGTATGAGCCTAAGGAAGTACAAATAGGATATGAGCAGGATGGATTTTACGCAATTACATCAGGATTAACCGAAGGAGACCTTGTGGTAACATCAGGCGGCTTCCTGATAGACAGCGAAACACAGATACAGAAAGGATTTACATCCGGGCACGAAAATCATAGTGATAATCCCAAAAAAGAAAACAATGATGAATTAAAAATTAACCCTAACCAGGATATTCTGAAAGATATGAAAGATAAAAAAACTGAAACAGAACATAAACATTAATTTTAAAAAAATAAAAACCGCAAAAATGCGGAAGGAGCAATTAACAATGAATAAACAATTATTTTTAAACAGTATTTCAATAGTGTTTATGGTGCTTGTAGTTGTTTTAGTGTTTGGCTGTAATAAGAAAGAAAATGATGTAAAAGACAACAAACAGTCAACAGAAATGAAAAACGATGACCAAAAAGTTAACAATACTGATGCAGCTAAGATGGTTAAAGACGGAAAATACTTCTGTCCAATGCATCCGGCACAGCAAACTGATGACCCGGCTGTTAAATGTCCAATTTGCAAGATGAAACTGAATCCGCAATCTGAGTATAACAAAAAAATGAGTGAAGAACATGAAGCTTTAGAAACCAAATATTCAGGTAAAAAAGACCTGATTCATTTTGAAGTGAAATTATCTGTAATTAAATCGGATCAATGCGAAAGATTAATAGAAACTGCACTAAGCAGCGATAAAGGTGTTGTAGAATATCATATTGATATTGTGAACAAAGTAATTCATATGTACTTAGATAAATCTAAAACAACTAAATCAAATGTTGAGAAAGTCATCTCAGATGCAGGTTTTGACGCAAATGATACAAAGGCCGGGGCAGATGCTATTGCAAAGTTACCGGCAGACTGCAAATAACATTAAATAAAATTTAATTAAAAAATAAATCAATATAAAAATGAAAACGAAAATGATCTTAAAATATCAGAGTCTTTTACTTCTCATGTTGTTATTCTTTTCTTTCAGCTTAAAAGCTGAAACGGCTTATGATAACAGAACAGAAGAGATTTTACTGCCAACAATTCAGTGCGGTATGTGCAAAAAAACAATTGAAAAAGCAGTCAATAAAGTTGAAGGAGTGATCAGCATTAGTGTTGATGTTAACGAAAAAAAAGCCATTGTAGTTTTTGATGATACTAAAACTACTTTAGCCGCAATAGAAAGTGTGATCAGCAAGTCAGGATATAATGCAAACAATAAAATAGCAAACAAGGAAGCTTATGATAAGCTTGATGATTGCTGTAAGGTTCCTGAATAATAAAAGGCAACTCAAAAACATAAAAAAATAATATATCATGAAAAACAATAAAACAAAACTATTTTTACTTACAGCTGCAATCATATCGTTAATTGGATTTTATTCATATAACGCTGCTTATTCGTTTGAAAATAATACTATATCAGCAGGTAACTCTGTTACTGATTCAACAACCACCAAAACATACACCTGCCCAATGCATCCGGATGTCATTTCAGATAAACCGGGCTCATGTCCAAAATGCGGTATGGATCTTGAGTTAAAAGAAAACAGCGAGAAATCAGATGTTAAAGGCGATGTAAAAAATGATAAAGCTATGGAGCATAAAGGATGCAAAGGCTGTATGCATAAACATTAATTATAAATTTAAAATTTATTGAGATGATAACCGAAACTATTAATATTGCAGGAATGACCTGTGACCACTGCATAAAATCAATTGATGAAGTAATAAAAAAACTTCCGGTTGATAAGTATGAAGTGAAACTTGGCTCATTATATATTGAATACAACCCTGAGAAAATTGAAAGAAACGAAATCATAAATACTATTACAGAAAGTGGTTTTGACGTAATAAATAATAGTTGATATGGAACTACTAGTAGGCAAATCAGTCTTATTATTCTTTATATCATTTGGATTATATGATTTTAAAAGATTCAAAGAAAGATTCATATTGCAAATAGAACAGATAAAATTTCTAAAAAAGGAAAAATGAATAAAAATTTATATTCAGTTATCACCTGTCCATATTGTTTAAGTTCAAAAGAAGAAGTAATGCCGGAAAACTCATGCCTTCATTTTTATGAATGTGAAAATTGCCATACGTTGCTTAAACCAAATGATGGTGATTGCTGCGTGTTTTGTTCTTTTGGTAGTATAAAGTGTCCGCCAATGCAAAAAAAATAGAAAATGGATAACTATATGTCACAATCGTTTTTAATAACTATTCTTTTTACAACATTTAATTGTGTTTTTGCACAGCATGAACACAGTATAAATAATAGTGAAAATATTAATGTGTTGTTTGTAACCCAAAACTCTCATTATACAGCAGAAGTTCAATCGGAAACTGATGAGTTTATTAAAGACTCCTCTTATATTCTAAGTTTGAAATTAACTTCTTCCAATCAAGTTGATTCTGCAAATGTTAGTTTAAATATCTTGAATAATGATAGTACTCAGGCTGTAAATAGCATGGAGCTGCTTAATGGTAAATATTCTACTAAGATAAAATTCCAAAAAGAAGGAAGGCATGTTATGAAATTCACTTTTAACCTGATAAGTGAAGATAAAACTGTAAATAACTTCAGCTTTAGTTTCAATACAAATGTCAAAAATAATAATCAAACTGATATGGAGCACGATAAAGGAATGATGGGGATGATGGGTATGGGTTCAACTGGTTTTTGGCTTATTATGGGTGGAGTTATGGTAGCTATGATGGCAGTTATAATGTTAATAAACACGAATAAATAATTTTGCATTTTAAGCCATGATTGAAAAAATAATTGAATTTTCTGCGCGAAACCGTTTCCTGATATTGATCGCATACCTGGTGATAGCGGGTTTTGGAATATGGTCAGTTTATAATACACCTGTTGATGCCATACCTGACCTATCAGAGAACCAGGTTATAGTGTTTACTGAGTGGATGGGGAGAAGTCCCCAGATAATTGAAGACCAGATAACATACCCGTTAACTCAAAACCTGCAGGGCATTCCAAAAGTAAGGGCTGTACGCTCACAATCAATGTTTGGCATGAGCTTTATTTATGTAATATTTGAAGATAACGCTGAAATTTACTGGGCAAGAAGCCGCGTGCTTGAAAAGCTTAACCAGGTACAAAATACACTTCCTCAGGGGGTAACGCCTGTTATGGGTCCCGATGGAACCGGCGTTGGTCATGTATTCTGGTATCATTTAAAAAGCGATAAATATGATCTTGGTGAGCTTAGAGCATTGCAGGATTATTTCCTGAAATACCAATTGACTTCGGTTGAGGGTGTTGCAGAGGTCGCTTCCATTGGCGGATTTATAAAGCAGTACCAGGTAGATATAGATCCCGCAAAGCTATCATCCTATGGAATTGGAATAAATGATGTTGTAAACTCGATAAGAAACAGCAATAAGGATGTTGGCGGGAAAAATCTGGAATCAAGCGATAAGGAATTTTTTATCAGGGGTAAAGGCTATATCCAATCACCTGAAGATATTGAAGCAATTACGATTAAAGATACAAAATTTGGCGTACCTGTTAGAATAAAAGATCTTGGCACAGTACAGATTGGCGGTGATACAAGACGCGGCCTGCTTGATATGAACGGCGAAGGCGAAGTTGTTGGCGGTATTATAGTTATGCGTTATGGCGAAAATGCTTCAGTGGTAATTGAGCGTGTAAAAGAAAAGCTCAAAGAACTGGAAAAAGGTCTGCCCGAAGGTGTTAAGATAGAAACATCATACGATAGAAGTACATTAATTGATAATGCAATTGATACTCTAAAGCATTCATTAATTGAGGAAGCAATTGTTGTAAGCCTGATAGTGTTGATATTTTTATTTCACTGGAGAAGCGCAATCAGGATAATTATAGAAATACCTGTATCAGTCTTAATTGCATTTATCTTAATGAAGCAATTTAATATTACATCTAATATTATGAGCCTTGGGGGTCTCATAATATCGATTGGTGTGCTTGTGGATTCATCTATTGTTATGGTTGAAAACGCCTACAGGAATATTGCCATTGCGTCTGAGCGGGGTGAGACCATAGACTATACCGAAATTTCAATTAGATCTGCCAAACAGGTTGGCAGGGCAATTTTCTTTTCGATCGGCATTATAGTTGTATCATTCCTTCCGGTGTTCATGCTTGAAGGACAGGAAGGTAAACTTTTCCACCCGCTGGCATTTACAAAAACATTCGCTCTTGCGGGTTCAGCAATTATTACTATAACACTTGTCCCAATGCTTATGACTTTATTCATGAGGGGTAAGTTTTATCCTGAACACAAAAATCCCGTTTCAAAATTCTTCAGAATGCTTTATGAACCGGTTTTAAATCTTGCACTTAAATACCGCAAAACAACTCTTGCTATAAATGTATTGGCATTATTGATAACTGTTCCTTTGATTATGAACCGCGGCTCTGAGTTTATGCCGTCACTGGATGAAGGAAGCCTTCTGTTTATGCCAACAACACTTCCAAATGTATCAATCACAGAGGCAAAAAGGATTATGCAGATGCAGGATAAGATAATTAAATCGGTACCAGAGGTAGCACACGTACTTGGCAAGGTTGGCAGGGCAGATACACCGACTGATCCTGCGCCAATGAATATGATAGAGACCATTATTATCCTTAAAGATAAATCTGAATGGCGCGAAGGCTTAACTAAGAATGATATCATTGCAGAGCTTAACTCAAAAATGCAGATACCCGGTGTTGGCAATGCGTGGACTCAGCCAATTATTAACAGGATAAACATGCTTTCAACCGGAGTCAGGACTGATCTGGGAATAAAAATATTTGGCGATAATCTTGATACACTTGAAAAATTAGCAATAGATGCCGAGGAGATAGTAAAGAAAGTCAACGGTGCAGCCGATGTATTTGCTGAAAGAACTCAAGGAGGGAAATATATTGATATAGATATCAAACGCGATGCAATTTCAAGGTATGGGTTGAATGTTGGTGATGTGCAGGATATTATAGAAACAGCAATAGGAGGTGAAAATATTTCCAATACGGTTGAAGGCAGAAGAAGATTCCCTATACGTGTAAGGTATTTCAGGGATTACAGGGAAGATATTGATAAGCTGAAAAATATTCTGGTAACCGTAGGCTCATCCGGTTCATCAATGCAGCAGGATGCAGGCTCAGAAATGAGCGGTACTTCAGTATCAAATAATTCCGGAAGCAGTGTATTCCAGATACCGCTTGGTGAGCTTGCTGATATTAAAGTAACTTCAGGACCTCCGATGATATCAAGCGAGAATAATATGCTTCGTTCAATAGTATTTCTCAATGTTAGAGGACGGGACATGGGCGGTTTTGTGAATGAAGCAAAGGACGTTTTGGATAAAGAATTTGCTCCAAATTTACCAAAAGGCTATTATTATTCGTGGAGCGGTCAGTGGGAGAACCAGATAAGGGCGAAAGAACGCCTTGAAATAGTTATGCCGATAGTTTTTTTGATAATATTTGTTATGCTTTTTATGGTATTTAAGAATTTCCTGGAGTCAATTCTTGTTATGCTATCTGTTCCCTTTGCACTTATAGGCGGAGTCTATCTAATGGCAGTACTCGATTATAACTTCTCTGTAGCTGTGTGGGTTGGATTTATTGCCTTATACGGACTAGCTGTTGAAACTGGTGTTGTAATGGTAATTTACCTCCATGAAGCGCTTGATAAGAAAATGATTGAGAAAAATGATATTGTGACGACACAGGATATTATTCAGGCAACCAAAGATGGCGCTGTATTAAGGCTTAGACCTAAACTTATGACTGTAGCTGTGAATTTAATAGGGCTGATCCCGATCATGTGGGCAACCGGCACGGGGGCTGACCTTGCAAAACCAATTGCAGTTCCAATGATAGGCGGAGTTGTTACTTCAGCAATTCATGTACTTTTTGTAACACCAATAATATTTGTTATGATAAAGGTATATCTGAACAAGAATGGTAAGCTGCATAAATCAGCCATGGCAAAGTTTATGGTGCATTAAAAAAATTTAATCATCGTATAAAGAATGCGATAAAATTCTGCTTGTTATTACAGGTTAACTTTGAATATAGGTAAATTCCAAAATTTGTCTCAAATTGAATTTACTAATTTCAGAGAATAAAGTTCGCGAAAAAGTTTGAAGTCATTAGTTGGATTTATGAATGACTTAATTGAGTATAATCTAGAACAATATTGTTTTTTAATGTCAGTAAAGTGTCAGTAACACCTTTCAAAAACAGGCTAAAAATGAACTATTTGGGAAAAGAATTTATAGGGTTTTTATTGATTTTGAGCTAAAAATACGGTTTCTACATCTTCCCGAACCAGGCGCTCTAACCGGGCTGAGCCACACCCCGAAACAAATGAATACAAACATAAGAATTTTCGGGGAAACAATAAATTCAGTAATTTATTCATTCTTTCGGGGTTACCCAGATGCCTTAAATCATTGAAACAGACGGCTTAATTATATGCGAGCTCTTCAAAATGCTCAAGCTTGATGTTCTTTGCTTCCTTGATCGCTTTCCTGAAGTAATCGTAGGTTCTTACGAGGCCCTCTTTGCGCGAAAATTTCGGCTCCCAGCCAAGAAGTTCTTTGGCTTTGCTGATATCCGGTTTCCTCTGTTTCGGATCATTTTTCGGAAGATCTTCGAAAACTAGTTTACTGTTTGTATCCGTAAGTTCTACTATCTCTTCTGCAAACTGCCTTATTGTAATTTCATCCGGATTGCCGAGATTCACCGGAAAATTATAATCACTTAACAACAACCTGTATATTCCTTCAACAAGATCCTTGATGTAGCAGAATGACATGGTTTGACTGCCATCGCCGAAGATGGTAATGTTTTCATCATTAATTGCCTGGCTCAAAAATGCCGGCAGAGCCCTTCCGTCATTTAATCTCATCTTAGGGCCAAAAGTATTGAATATTCTTGCAATCCTGACCTCCAAACTGTGGTAAGTATGATAGGCCATTGTTATTGCTTCCATATATCTTTTCGCTTCATCATAAACACCTCTGGGGCCTATCGGGTTTACATTTCCCCAGTATTCCTCAGTTTGCGGATGTATCATAGGATCACCGTATATCTCAGATGTGGAAGCAATAAGGAAGACCGCTTTTTTCTCTTTGGCAAGACCGAGCAAATGATGAGTACCAAGCGCTCCTACTTTAAGTGTTTGAATAGGAATTTTCAGGTAGTCGATCGGGCTTGCAGGTGAGGCAAAATGCAGGATGTAATCTATATTTCCCGGCACGTGCAGGAATTTAGTGACATCATGATTGTAAAAGATAAAATCTTCAAGCCGGAAAAGATGTTCAATGTTTTTTAATGAACCGGTAATGAGATTATCTACTCCGATCACACGGTAACCTTCCGAAATGAATTTATCGCATAAATGTGAGCCAATAAATCCGGCTGCACCTGAAATCAAAACTGTTTTTTTCTGTTGTGTCATAGTTTGGTGTTAATGTTTTTCTACAAAAATATCCCCATAAACACGCCGAAAAAAACCATTTGAAACGGGTCAAATCTGAGATGCTGCAAATGCGTTCATTCAAAAAACTATGCGTTCATCTACAGTAGGTTTGCCAGGAGAGAATCCCGGCTTAAATTTGTATCAAAAAAAGAAAAATATGTTTGAGCCAGTAAAGAAGATATTAGTGCTTGATGATGATGAGTTCACAACGAATTCACTCAAAATGCTGCTGGAAAATGAAAAATTTCATTGTTCAACCGCGCATAATGTAAAAGAAGCATATAAGATACTCAGAACAGATACTCCGGACCTTATTATATCCGATATCAGAATGCCTGATACTGATGGATTCGAGTTCAGGAAAAACCTGTTAAAAAGAAAAAGGTTCGATAAGATCCCCTTTGTTTTCCTTTCATCTCACAAAAGCGAAAAAGTAATAATAGACAGCTATAATTACGGAATAAAGGACTATATATCCAAGTCCTACAAGCCGGCACTGCAGATTACGAAGCTTAAGAGCATTATATCCAGCATTAATTCCGAACGAAGCAATTCCATTGAAAGGATCAAAAATGAGACCAGGGACGCCGCAGAGTCATTATCTCCCGAGATCCCGCAAAGATACTCTTCATTTGAATTGGGTTATGTGAATAAACCTTACAACGGCATCGCAGGCGGTGATTTTATTGACTCTATTAAGTCACCGGGAAAGCTCACACTTGTTTTCGGAGATGTAATGGGAAAGAGATATGACGCATGGTTTCTTACTTTTTCATACATCAGTTATATAAGAAGCATAATAAGGAGCCTGGCATCATCAAGCTCGGATATAACCCCTTCAGCCATTCTGAAATTGCTAAACGAAAGCATATACTCAGATCCCCGGCTTTCTGATATTTTCTCCTCCGTTTCAATTATCCAGCTCGTTGAAGGTACAGGTGAGCTTGTTTATTCGGGAGCGGGTGATCTGCCGCTGCTGCTGCTCAACAGGAGAACGCAAAAAGTTACAAAGATCCCTTCAAGCGGTTTGCTTTTGGGTATAAGGCCCGAAAACAGGTATGCCGATATGAAGCTGAATCTCAAAAATCACGAAGAAGTGTTGTTATACACAGACGGAATTATAGAAGCGGTTAACGAAAAGGAAATGTACGGTATAGAGCGGTTAATGGAGCGGATGGTTAACAGCGGCCGAAATACTATGATAGAAGACCTTATGGGCTCACTTGAGAAATTTACAGGCGGCACATACTACGACGATATCAGCATTCTAAATATTAAACCGGGGAAGAAATAAGTTGGCAGCAGAAACAGCATTCTGGATCATTTTGTTTGTTGTCCTTTATTCTTATGCAGGGTACGGAATATTAGCTATCGTGATCGCTAAGGTGCCGTTTCTTATCAGATTGCTTCCAAAGCCTTACAACACCAGGGCCAATCATCCTGTATGCAGCAATGAACTTCCCGCGATCTCGCTTATTGTTTCAGTAAGCGGTGATATGGCTTCGGGCACCGATATCGGCGGAATAATAGGTAATCTTAACATGGCATTTTTAGCCGGAGTTACTCCAACAACTCCAAGTCCGCTGAATCCAAGCATACCCCTATATGTATTTATTGCTTATCAAATGATGTTCGCAATTATAACACCTGCTCTTATCACAGGGGCATTTGCCAATAGAGTTAAGTTCGGCGCATACCTGATATTCCTCGTATTGTGGCTGCATCTGGTTTATTTCCCGTTCGTTCATATGATCTGGGGCGGCGGAATTTTAGCTGCATGGGGAGTAAAAGATTTTGCAGGAGGTATTGTTGTTCATAACATAGCAGGATTCGCAGCGCTGGCATCGGTTCTGTATATAGGCAGAAGAAAAGTTGCCGATCCCGGAATGCACAGCATTCCCTTAATTGCGCTTGGCACCGGATTGTTATGGTTCGGATGGTATGGATTCAACGCAGGCAGCGAGTTCGCAGTAGATAGCATTACTGCAGCCGCATTCCTGAATACAGACGTTGCAGCTTCATTTGCCGCAGTTGTTTGGCTGTTATTGGCATGGTGGCTTGAAAAGAAACCGAAATTCGTGGGGCTGCTTACAGGAGCAGTTGCCGGACTCGCAACAATTACGCCGGCAGCAGGATATGTATCGCTCAAAGCTTCCGTGTTTATCGGCATTGCCGCAGGTATAGTATGCTATTTTGCTGTAGCATTGAAGAACAAGCTGAAATGGGATGACGCTCTTGATGTATGGGGAGTTCACGGTGTTGGCGGATTGATAGGTATTGTTATGCTCGGGATTTTCGGCACAGTAACAATTAACGCTGCAGGATCAAACGGCCTGCTTCATGGCGGATTTGATTTCTTCAAAGTTCAGTTACTAGCGATACTTATCAGCAGTGTTTACGCGTTCGGTTTCACTTACGGAATGCTCTGGCTTATTAATCTCTTCACACCAGTCAGAACTACTGAGAAGGAAGAAGCAGAAGGACTTGATTCACTGCTTCACGGCGAAGATGCTTACGCAATGGACGGAAAATAACAGTCCATTCTGTACTGCATAAATAATAAGGCTTTACAAACGAAAAACCCGCATTTTTGCGGGTTTTTTTATAGCTATACTATATATAGCATTACATAGCAGAATTACAGATCAATATAGGATCTTAAAACTCTTCTTCGTCAAAATCCTCATCTATTTCATCAATATCAGCAATTGGGTCATCCTCAAGCGCTTTTTCAAGCTCCTCGATATCCACTTCTTCCTTATAGGCTTCATCTTCGTGGTCCTCGGGTTTATCCAGCAATTCCGGACTGCAAACAGGACATTCGCTGCAATCTACATACTCGGGTATATTGCCTTCAAAATACTTTGATGCTGCTCCTTCGAATTCATGTACTGCTCCGCATGCACATTCGGTTTTCATTTTTGCCATCTGTAAAAATACTAATTTGTCATAAAAAAATAAATGAAGTGTGTATTCTGAATAAAAAATTTAATATCAGATGCTGAATTTGAAATCATTTATTTTATTAGTAATAAAAGAAGGGTGGCTTGAGAGTCAAGTTCATGAAAAATCTCGTAATGAATCTTTTAACATTCCTTCTTGCAGCAGACCTCCCGGGATTGACAAAAATTAACCCCGCGCTTCAGAAACTGTCTTAAAACATCCCTCTTTCATTTTAAGTCAGGGCTAAAGCCCATTCTTAATATTGAATCGCAAAATCCCCAGCTTGAAAGCTGGGGTTAATAGAATATTGAGACAAACTCCTTAGCGTGAGGTTTAAAGAAGTGATCTTCACCAAAGATTTTAGAAGGGCGCTTCGCGACCCGCCTGCGCCATGCCTGGCCCGGCTCAGGAATCACTAGCAATTAAGATTCCAGCCTTTTCAGCCCTCCCCTTCGGGGAGGGCGGCACCAAAGGTGCGGGTGGGGTCTAATGCAGGAATATGTACTCTTTATTAATATTATGAAAATAACTGCTATTCCGGTTTATTACTTCCAAGTCCTTACCTTTACATCGCCGTAGGGATAGTCAACCTTGAAATCAAGGTAACCCTGATTAAGGTTTACATTTTCAAAAGTAAGCTTAAAGTACTCACCCTGCTTGGGCCTGCGAATTTCTACTCTCCTTGCGTACGAGCTGCTGCCTGTACTGGAGAAGTTCGAGAACTCGAACGATATCAATGTCTGCCCGGTTTTGCTCATGTAAAGATATTTGTAAACGGAGTAATTATCTTTATCCACCCAGTATTTCCTTGTGATGGTTCCGCGCTTCAGCGAAAGCACGTACTGATTGCCTTCTTCGCTCATTGAAAGCACATCTTTTTTTCCTTTTGGAATGCGAACCGTACCTGAGAATGCATTTATCATATCATCAAATGTACAGCGTATCTTTGTAAGTGTGCCTATGTTCAGGATAGTTGTTGAGCCGGTTGTTACCACATCATTAAGGTCATCAAAAAAGGTGAACCGGTCGCGGTTAAAATGCGCAACTGCCGCGTCTATCCCAAGCGGACCTTCTATCTTAAACCACAGGTCATCTTTTTTCTTTACGTGAACTTCTATTGAGCCTGACTCATCTATCTTTGGTGTTTTGATTTTGATCTCGCCATCTGAAATGATATTATCTATTTCGGCAGCGCGGGAGTTTACTTCTTTTATTATCCTGCTGATCTCCGCTTTCACAGGGTCTGTTTCAGTTACAGCGGTAGTATCCTCGGTGATCCTGACCGTATCTTCGGCAGATACAGTAGTATCCGGGTTATCCTGTGCAAAAACAAGCTTGCCGGCAAACAAAAAAATGAACGGGAGGAGGTAAAGTATTTTCTTCATAAAATTTTAACTATAACTAATGATAATTAATTGTTAAATTAGTGAATAATTTGCAGGAATTCATCACTTTAATCAAGTAGATTACTAAAATATATATCATAGAAACATAGTGAAAGGCGTAAATTTTTAATGAAAACCAGGATCGAAAAAGACTCACTCGGCGAAATTAACATCCCTTTTGAATCATATTACGGCGTGCAGACCCAAAGAGCTGTGCATAACTTTCCTGTAAGCGGCTGGAAGGCACACCCTGTGATGGTTGATGCATATGTCTATATCAAAAAGGCCGCGGCCTTGACAAATTCAGAGCTCGGTTTGCTGAATAAAAAAGTAGCAGGCGCAATAGTTAAAGCCGCAGATGAAGTTCTAAGCGGAAAGCACCGCGATCACTTTGTGGTTGATGTTTACCAGGCAGGCGCCGGTACTTCACACAATATGAATACTAACGAGGTTCTTGCGAACCGCGGAATTGAGATCTTAGGCGGCAAACGCGGCGACTATTCGGTGATTAATCCCAATGACCATGTTAACATGGCGCAGTCAACAAACGATACTTTCCCCACAGCAATGAGGCTTGCATCGCTCATTATGGTAAAGAGGCTGCTTCCGGTAATAAATAAATTCCGCAAAACCCTTGAGAAAAAATCACGCGAGTTTTCGAAAGTAATTAAATCAGGGAGAACTCACCTGCAGGATGCTGCACCAATAACGCTTGGACAGGAATTTGAAGGCTATGCTGAAATAGTCAGCAGGCATTACGAGCTTATTTCGGCTACGCAAAAACATCTTGCCGAGCTTGGTATCGGCGGAACCGCCGTTGGTACGGGGCTGAACACTCACGCAAAGTACAGGCCATTAATGGCGAAGAACCTTTCCAAAGTTACAGGCCTTAAGCTTAAGCCGGCTAAAAATTATTTTGAAGCGATGCAGAGCATGCTTCCGTTTATGGAGCTTTCTTCGGCTATCAACAACTTTGCTATCGATATGACAAAGATCACCAATGACCTCAGGCTGCTTGCATCGGGACCCACAACCGGGTTCGCCGAGATCATCATGCCAGCAGTTCAGCCGGGCTCATCGATCATGCCGGGAAAGGTTAATCCTTCAATGGCAGAAATGATGAACCAGGTGTTATACCAGGTCATGGGCAATAATCATACGGTAATGATGTGCTCACAGGCGGGACAGCTTGAGCTGAACGTAATGATGCCGGTCATGATATTTAATATAGTATGGATGATCGAGATCTTAAAGAACGCGCTGAATGTTTTTGATGATAAGTGTGTTGCCGGACTTATTGCCGATGAAAAGAAATGCCGTGACTATGCCGAAAAATCCATAAGTATTGTAACCGCGCTTAATCCGATAATAGGTTACGCAAGGGCGGCTGAGATTGCGAAGGAATCAGTTAAAACACACCGCTCTATTATGGATGTGATAAGATCCAAGAACATTATGCCCGAAAAAGAGCTTAATAAGGTATTAGACCTGATGAAGCTAACCAAACCGGGGCTGTAAATGTGAGGAGATAACATCGCAAACGCATATTCTATTTCCCAAACCGGAGTTTGGGAAACTACCAACTTGTCATTCCTGCGCAGGCAGGAATCTTATTTGGAATAGAAGAGAACAAGCTTTTTCCGGTTTATAAAGATTTTTTTGTAGAGACGATCCGGCGGATCGTCTCCTATTGAGTTTTGAGATAACTATCCAGTTTGCGAGAGAACGATAGTCGATTGAATTGATAACTCTCTTTCCCAAACTCCAGTTTGGGAAATAAGGAGAACAAGTTCTTTCGGATTTTTGAAGATTTTCTTGTAGAGACGATCCGGTGGATCCTCTCCTATTGAGTTTTGAGATAAACTATCCAGTTTGCGAGAGAACGATAGTCGATTGAATTGATAATTCTCTTTCCCAAACTCCAGTTTGGGAAACAAAGAGAACAAGTTCTTTCGGATTTTTGAAGATTTTCTTGTAGAGACGATCCGGTGGATCGTCTCCTATTGAGTTTTGAGATAAACTATCCAGTTTGCGAGAGAACGATAGTCGATTGAATTGATAACTCTCTTTCCCAAACTCCAGTTTTGGGAAATAAGGATGGTCGATTGTACTGATTCAGAATTTTAATGAAACAAAGAGAGTAAAAAAAGACTAGATCCCCGCTTCCGCGGGGATTAAAAAAAATGAACCCAACACGCGCAGAAATAGATCTATCGAAGCTGGCTTTTAACCTTGAGCAGGTTAGAAGGCACATTCACGGCGAATACCCAAAGCGCAAAGTGCGCATCTGCGGTGTTGTTAAGGCAAACGCATACGGTCACGGAATAGAAGAAATAAGCAAGAAGCTTGTCGAGCTTGGCATCGATTTCCTCGGTGTTGCAAACTATGATGAGGCAATAAGGCTCAGAAGGTTAATTCCGAACACACCCATTTTAGTATTCGGCACGCTGATACACTCAAAGCTTGAGCCCGCGAAATACGTATCAATATTGCATAAACATAACCTTACTGCAACAGTCGCATCCTATGATACGGCAAAATTCCTTAATGACTACAGCCGCCGGTTCAAGAGCCGGTTCAAGATTCACATTGAGGTGGATACCGGCATGCGCAGGATAGGGCTTGATCACAAAAGCGCGTATGAAACCATCAAACAAATATCCGCGCTTAAGAATCTTGAGCTTGAAGGAATATTTACGCATTTTGCGACATCTGAAGAGAAGAATAAAACCTTCTCTAAGCTGCAGCTGAAGAGATTCAACAGGCTGCTGAGCGACCTGAAAAAAGCCGGGATTGAATTCCCGATAGTACACTCCGCAAACAGCGGCGGTGTGCTTGATCTGAAAGGCTCATATTTTAACATGGTGCGTCCTGGTCTACTGCTTTACGGCTACTACCCCGGAAGCGGCGTGCGAAACAAGATCAAGCTGAAACCGGTGATGAACCTGAAATCAAAAGTGACGTTCATTAAAAAGATCGGCTCGAGAGAAAGTGTATCGTACGGAAGGAAATATTTTGCGAAGCAGCCGGAGTTCATTGCTTCGGTTCCCATAGGATACGGCGATGGTTACTGGCGTCTGCTGAGCAATAAAGCGAAAGTTGGCATTAACAAAAAGCTGTACAGGCAGATAGGCTCAGTTACTATGGACTGGATAATGGTTGCGCTTGGGAGAAAGTACAGAATAAAGATAGGCGATGATGTTCTGCTGATGGGCGAGGAGAACGGATTCAATCTTGGAGCGGATAAGCTGGCAAAGCTGTGCGGAACGATACCGTACGAAATGCTCTGCGCAGTGGCCGATAGGGTTGAAAGGGTTTATCTGAACGGATAAAGATTATTTGCAAATTTAATATTGGATCCCCGCTTACGCGGGAATTAGACTGGTGACATTTAAAAAAGACTACATAAACTACCTGCTTTATACTGTTGTGAACTCTCCGCAAAGCGGGTTCAGGGAAAACTACAGGCTCGGCAAGCTTGTGGATAGCATCATGGCGATCGATGATGTTATGAAGGTTACATATCTTGTCGGCAAAACCGCAGGTCTTGAGATGCTGTTCAAGTACCTGCTGTATATTTCAGATAAAATAGATAAATCACAGGTAACTATCTTCAACCTCAAGGATAATTTTGATTATGACCGGATGAACCTTGAGAAGATTTGCGCAAAAATAGAGGCATACAAGAGCGAAAACGTTCATGAAGCGATAAAGAACATTTCAGAGGAAGATGAATTGGAAGTATCAGCTGAAGAAAAATCCGCAGAGAAGATAAGAATTGACGCAGCTGATGATATTGTACAGAACAATGTAGTAGAGATAGACAGCATTGAATCCGCCGATGAGCAGGAAGATGAAGATACAGGATTGACGCTGATTGAAAACAAATCTTCGAATGAGGCTGAAGCGGAAGTATTTGAAATAGAAAGCATAAGTGATTCTGTTGAAAATCCGCAAGCTGTTAAGGAGGAAAAGGACAGCAGCTTAACAGGCGATGATGAGAACGAAATCAATGCAGCAGGTGATATTTCGCCTGAAGATACCGAAAATGCTGAAGAGATATCCGAAGAGGAAACTGAGCTGATAGAAGTATCAGCGAATGATGATTACGCTGAAGAAATTACCGGGGATAATTCTGTAGTAGATTTGCCGGAAATTGAGATCGAAGTTCATAAGCCTAAAAGCTCTGCATCAGAAGAGCAGACGCATGTTAAAGAAGAAGCCATTACAAATGAAGCCTACTACAAGTTTGAAACAAAATTCTTCGAAGAAGTAAAGATACTGGAGAAGCTTCTGGCATCGGTTTCTAAAGACTGCCGCGCCGATGAATCAGGTAAGCTGAGCGAAAGATGCCTGCAGTGTACCACCGAGATAATCGGCATAACCAGCGAGCTTTCAAATCTGTCAAGGCAGCTTTCGTTCGATCTGATAGCAGATGTATTCCTTACAATGAATATATTCTTTACCAAGTCCATAAACCAGCCTGAGCTGCTTACGGCCGAGCGCATTAAGCTGCTTGATTCATCGCTTGCTTTGGTGAACAGCCTCATCAAGGGCGAAGATTACCTGAACTATGATAACATAGTTGACAAGATGGAAAAGCTGAAAAGCGATATCACTGCCCAGCCTGAAAAAGCAGCTGTTCAGGTTGCAAAAGATAAAGAAAAGCAGCAGGAACGGCAGCAGCAGGAAAAACAGCCGCAGGAACAACATCAGCTGGAACAGCATCAGCTGAAACAACATCAGCAGGAACAGCGGGAAGTAGAAATACATTCAGAAGAAACAGTTACCGCTAAATCCGCTGATGCTGAAACAAAACCGGTTAGGGAAGAACAGCCCGAAGAGATGAAGCCCTTCCCGCAGAAGCCTCAGCTAAAGCAGTCTCAGCTTGATAGCGCTAACTTCAAGCTGAAGTACCTGATCAAAGAATTTGAAAAGAGCTTTAACTCAATAAGCGGCCTTAAGGGCGAGTACAGCAAGTTTGATGCACTGGAAAAGATCAGCGAGCTGAACAATGCGCTTAGAATGATAGCGAAGATCTCAGCCGCAATAAGGCAAAACGACCTGCTGAAACTTGCCGAGGTTACATATGTGTTCTTAAAGTATGTAAAAGACTACAGGATGGATATGCAGGAGCCTGAAATTCAGCAGATAATTAAGTATATAATATTCACTTTTAAAATGCTGCTTACTGACCGCAAGCCGGAGGATTTCAATGTCCTGGTGCGCCATCTTAATAATCCTGTGAAGATATTCGCAGATTCATGAGAGTGAGATAAAATTATGAAATCATATGCTATTGTAATGGCCGGCGGCGTAGGCGCAAGGTTCTGGCCTTACGGCACATCAAGGCTGCCCAAGCAGTTTCTCCCTATCGCAAATTCAGATGATACAATGCTTCAGCTTACCATTAAGCGGCTTAAGGATATTGTACCCATCGACCAGGTGTTTGTTATCACCAACAGGCAGTATATAGATCTTGTCAAGAAGCAGCTTCCCCGCATGCCGAAGGAAAACATCATCGGTGAGCCTGTTGGCAGGAATACAGCGCCGTGCATCGGGCTTGCATCCATCATGCTGAAGCAGTTCGACGAAAAGGCGAAGATGTTCGTTGTTCCCGCCGACCATCTGATCGAAAACGTGGATGAATTTACAAGGGTTGTTAACTCCGGCCTCAAGTTCGTCGAAGAAAGGGATGCCATTGTAACGCTTGGCATTGTGCCATCGCACCCTGAAACAGGCTACGGGTATATCCAGTTCATAGAAGACGCTTTTTACAGGGAAGAAACCAGAGGCGTAAATATTTACCGCGTGAAAACCTTTGCCGAAAAGCCAACGCTTGATGTCGCGAAGATATTCCTTGAAAGCGGCGACTTCCTGTGGAACAGCGGTATGTTTATCTTCAGGGCAGATACAATGCTCTCGCAGATGGAAGGGCAATTGCCTGACCTTTACCATGCGCTGCAGAAGATAGAAAAATCACTACACACGGCCAAGTACCAGAAGGTGCTTGACCAGGTATTCGCAGAAATAAAAAGCATTTCAATTGATTACGGCGTGATGGAGAAGGCTAAGAATGTGTATGTTATAAAAGCTGATCTAAAATGGAGCGACCTCGGCAGCTGGGATGAAGTTTCAAGATTGAGGGTAAAAGATAAGAATGGCAATGCCATAATGGGCGAGAGCTTTATTAAAGATTCTCACAATAATCTTATAATGAGCCAGAAGGGCTTCGTAAGTGTTATCGGGGCAGATGACCTGATAATTATTAATACTAAAGATGGCCTGCTGATCTGCAAAAAAGACAGGTCGCAGGAAGTTAAGGAAATAGTTGACTACTTAAAAAGAAAGGGTATGAGCGACTATATATGATAAACAAAATTTCACACCTGGGAATAGCTGTTAAAGACCTTAAAGCTGCATCAGAAATGTACAAAAGGCTTCTGAACTCCGAACCCTCGGAAATGGAATATGTTGCAGAACAGATGGTGAACGTTGTAAAGTTCACCGTTGGTGAATCAACAATAGAGCTGCTTGAAGGAACATCGGCAGATTCGCCTATAAGCAAGTTCATCGAAAAGCGCGGCGAAGGCATTCACCACGTTGCTTATGAATCAGACGATGTAAGAAGTGACCTGAAAAGGCTTGATGAGTCAGGCTTCGAACTGATAAACAAAGAGCCAAAAGTGGGCTCAGATAATATGCTTATTGCTTTCGTAAAACCGAAATCAGTCGGCGGCGTATTGACTGAAGTCTGCCAGCACTGATAGCTGACATTTCAGTTAACATATTAAAAATATCGCAGTTTTATCCCGGCATCAACCGGGTAACGGGATTTTTATTCCGTTTTTTTATGAGTGCCCTTACATTTCAATTCATGATATGAGATTTTTCTTTTGACCCTCACCCCCAACCCCTCTCCCGAAGGGAGAGGGGGGACAAAATTCAAAAATTTTGTTGTTTTCTCCCCCATTTGGAGAGTGGATTATTGACGAGGGCATGCTATACTTTGATGGTTACAGCTCCTTGCTTTTGACCCTCACCCCCAACCCCTCTCCCCAAGGGAGAGGGGAGACAAAATTCAAAAATTCTGTTGTTTACTTCCCCCATTTGGAGAGTGGATTATTGACGAGGGCATGTTATGCTTTGATGCGTACAGCTCCTTTCTTTTGCCCCTCACCCCCAACCCCTCTCCCGAAGGGAGAGGGGGGACAAAATTCAAAAATTTTGTTGTTTCCCCCTCTCCTATTAGAAGAGGGGGTTAGGGGGTGAGGTTAAACATGCAGAAATAGAAACTTCTTCAAACACAGTTTTTCAAATTTTGTGTTTACTTTCGTGTACTTAGGCTTCATAAAGGACGGTTTTTCTGCAATAGAAACTAAATTCTATAATCATTAATTTAGTTCTCTAATGGCAAAACTATTAATGCTTATATCAGTTTTTGTGCTAAACACAAATCACGGAGAAAGTAGTATGGATAAGCTGCTTTGGATAGTTGATAAATGGGTATCTGTGAATGATTCGCCCGGCATAAGGTCATTCGAAGAATGGGTTAAGGTGAATGATAACCTGTACGAAGGCAGCTCACGGACTGAAAAGGACGGTAAGGTTACATTCAGCGAAAAGCTGAAGATAGAAAGTACTCCGGAAGGAATATTCTATGTTGCCGATGTCAGCCATAATCCGGCTCCGGTAAGATTCAAGCTTACAGAAGTAAACGATACGCTTGCCGTGTTTGAAAATCCCGAACATGATTTCCCCAAAAAGATAACTTACAGCTTTGAAGTAGGAAATCTGCACGCGTGGATCGAAGGTCCGGGCAAAGATGGCAGCACAAAAAAAGTTGATTTTTACATGATGAAAATGAGGTAAGCCCTGTTGCAGGAAATTTTCAATAAACATTCGCTTGATGTTCTGACAGAACAGGTAATTGAATACCTGCCAAAGCTTGCGCTTGCGCTCTTAACGCTTGCCGCGGGTCTTTGGCTGATAAAGCAGTTCGTAAAGTTCATCGGACGCATTATGGAGGCGCGCAAGGTAGATGAATCACTGCGCCCTTTCTTCCGTACTATCATATCGATAGTTCTAAAAGTGCTGCTGCTTATCAGCGTAATGGGAATGATAGGCATCGAGATGACCTCATTCATAGCGCTGCTTGGCGCTGTGGGTCTTTCAATAGGTATGGCGCTCTCCGGCTCGCTGCAGCATTTTGCCGGCGGAGTTCTGCTGCTGATATATAAACCATTTGTCAAAGAAGATTTCATCGAAGCGCAGGGGCATAAGGGCACCGTTAAAGAGCTCAGGATTTTCAATACCGTTCTGCATACGCTGGATAATAAGGTTGTGTTCATCCCAAACGGTCCGCTATCAACAGGCACTATTGTAAACTATTCTCGCGAACCGCAAAGAAGGATAGACTCGGTTTTTTCTATCAGTTACGGGAGTGATATTAAAAAAGCTAAGGATATTATTTCAGGGGTAATAGAAGCCAACAGCAAAATACTGAAGGACCCGATACCTGTTATAGGTGTGAAAGAGCTTGCGGCAAGCTCGGTTGTGCTTGAATCAAGAGTATGGGTTAATACAGCCGATCTTGTTGAGCTTGGCTTCTATATGAATGAAGCGGTGAAAAACGCGTTCGATAGCAATGGCATCATTATGCCATTCCCGCAAATGGACGTGAACCTGAAGAAACTGCAGAGTAATGAATGAGAAAGAAATATCGGGCGGGGGGACTGCCAAATATTTCCTGTTTTTTCTGATAGCACTGATCCCCCTTACAGTAACAAAATTATTGTTTAGCCAGTCTGACCTGCCGAAAGCAGCGGTCCTCGTAATTTTAGGCGGGATATTTATAACTTCGGTGATGATACCTGCAGTGTACCGCTCCTTAACTACGCGCAAAAATCCGGCGGGCCTCCGGTTCAGCTTTAGCTCTCCCCTTGATGCAGGTGTGCTGATCTTTATCCTTGCTGCGGCAGTCTCGACTATATTTTCTATCAATCCATATGTAAGCTACTACGGCCAGTATGAACGGCAGGTCGGCTTGATTACACTGCTGTATCTTACACTTATCTACTTTTTTGCGGTGCCGCATATTTCTGAAAAGGGGATTGCTAAAAAAGTAATATTGATATTAGAGTGTGTTGCTGTAATAGTTTCGGTTTATGCCGTGCTGCAGCAGCTTGGTATGGATCCCTTCGATTTGCAGCCCGCAGCAGATAAACGGCCGGTTACGACTATTGGCAGCCCCGTATTTACAGGGGGATTCCTCGCGATAATTTTCCCCCTCGCACTGCTGAACGTTTCGGGTAAAGCCGGCAGGAGCGTGAGGTGGATTTTCCCTGCCTTAATACTTTGCGGAATAGTAGTAACAAGGACCCGTTCCGCTTACCTCGCAGTAATTGCCGAAGCGGTTATTCTGACAATAGTATATTTTACATTAAGCAGGCGATCAGGCAAGGGATTAATGAAAAAGGCTCTCATAGCAGCCATTTCAGCTATGGTGATAATTGCGGTGATGTTGCTGGCCTTCCCTGATAATATTTTCGTTGCCAGGGTAACAAGTATTTTTTCCGGTTATGACAATCAAAGGTGGCTCATATGGAAAGATGCAATTAAGGTATTCCTGAAGTATCCAATAACCGGTCCGGGTATAGCCATGTTCCCCAATGCGCTTACTGAATTCTACTCTTACGAACTGCGCCGTGCAGATATGATGCGGACAGTAGATAATGCTCACAATAACTACTTACAGATCCTGTGCAGTATGGGTGCCGTGGGACTTGCTGCCTATATTTACCTGCTGGTTTCTGCAGCCTGGGTTTGCTTCAGGCACATATTCGCGCCGGAAAATTATGAAACAGCAGGCGGAATTGCTCACACTGCTTTTCTCGCTGCATTGGGAGGCTATGCTGTGTACGGGCTTACTAATTTTGATGATATAGTAGTGCTGTTCGGCTTCTTCATTCTGCTTGTGCTGATTAAGGCTTTTGATATAATACGTAAGAAGGAAGTGAAGTTTTTCAGCTTAGGCAAGATGTGGACAGTGCCGCTTGTTTTACTGCTGCTGTTATTTTTTGGATACAATGTTTATGTATATTCGAATAAGATCATTGCCGACCATCATTTCCTAAACGGGGAAATTCTGATGAAGGGAAAGAAGTATAAGCAGGGGATAAGCGGGATCAATGCGGCAGTAACAGCCGCGCCTGATAATCCGACATACAGGCTTATTCTCGCATCGGAAGTTTATGATATGGTTGTATCCAACAGGTCCATGGAGCCGGCATCAAAAAAAGAGCTGCTCAGGCAGGCTGCTGATGAAGTATTGAAGGCCCGTGTGAATTATTTCAATGTGAATTCATGTGACGCGCTGCTTGCTATGATCTATTTTGAATCAGGCAGGGAGAGCGAAGCAGAGGCGCTGGTGAAGAGTGCTCTTGCTGCAGATGAAATTAATTTCAGGTTCAGGATGAACCTTGCCAGACACTTCATTGATAAAGAAAAATATGACAGGGCAGATGAACAGCTTGCTGCTCTTGAAAGAACCGGGTACCTGGGAACGGATCTTGCGCTTGCGCGCGCCGGGTATTTTATGTTAACCGGTAATTATGCGGAGTGCTTGAAAAAGCTCGATTTGGTTTTGAACAGGGAACCATACAATCCGGATGCAGCAAAAATGAAAAGACAGGCGGAAGAGAAGCTGAAGTCAAAAATACCTTAAACAAATAATTATAATTAATAAAAAATAACCGGGAAGCCCGTAAGCCGGATTCTGTAATGGGTTCACAGGTGAATAAATTCACCCGTAAATCACGGCAGCCATTTATCTGATGCAGCCTACCCTGTATCACACCGCCTATGCGGCGAACCGCTTACGGCAGATTCAGACGGGCAGCCTGAAAATGATACTTTACGCGGCCTTGCACCCGTGCGGGGTTTTCCTTGCATACATCCGTTACCGGATGCAACGGTGGTCTCTTACACCGCCTTTTCACCTTTTCCCCGGTGAACCGGGGTAGTTTATTTTCTGCGGCACTTTCCGTTACTGCAGGTTTGCCCTGCAGCACCCGTGCTTTCACACGGCACATCGCCCTTGGGTGTCCGGACTTTCCTCCCCTAATAAATTAAGAGCGGCTGCCTGGGCACTCCCGGTATTATTTATACAAAAATAACAATAATTGAAGGGAGAAATCAGGGGAAAGCGAGTATTATATCTCAAAAACTATATTTGAAGTTGGTTTTGAATAAAAATCACAGCATGCTGCACCTCACCCCCTAACCCCCTCTCCTGTCAGGAGAGGGGGAATAACCAGATTTTTGAGTTTTTTCTCCCCTCTCCCTATGGGAGAGGGGAAGGGGGTGAGGGGATTAAACAGAATTACTGATCAAGTATTCTACTGCCGTGTTTTTTTGGTGTAATTATGTAAGAGTTACAAATGTGAAAAGCTCAGTGTTTACAAACTATTTCGGTTATCGATACCCTGGTTAGCCAGCTTATCGGCTTCTTTGTTGAGCTTTCTTTCAACGTGTTTGATAGTGTAAGGGACCTTCAGTTCGTTGATCTCGGAATTGAATTTTTTGAATAGCGGCTTCAGGCCTTCATCTTTAACTTTGTACTCCAGCTTAACCTGCTTAACCATCAGCTCGCTATCGGCATGGAATTCAACGAAATCGATCTCCATTGATTCCTTCAGCTTCCTTAGAAGCTGAACTGCGCGTATCAGCGCCATATACTCCGCCTGGTTATTTGTGGTTTTGCCGAGGTATTCGTTCCATGTGCGTACGATATTATCGTTGCCGTCATAAACCACTATGCCAATTCCGGCTTCACCCGGATTTCCGCGTGAAGCGCCGTCGGTAAATACTTTGAGCCTTGCCAAAAGCTACGCGGTGATAAGCTCTTCTGCGATCAGTATCCTGCCGCATGATTCGCATGTATATACTTTTTCCGCCATGCGTATTTCAATAGCTTTCTGCGGCGGTATCGAGCTGTAACATCCCAGGCATGAACCTTTGCGAACTACTGCGACCGCTTCGCCGTATTTTACTTTGCTTATTCTCTCGTAATGAGCAAGATCTTCAGCGTCGATATTTTTGAGTATCTCATCGCGCTCTGCAATTAGCTCCTTTTCCTCTTCGCCTGTCTGCTTTGTAAGCTCTTCAAGCTCGTGGTTATTTGTTTCAAGCTCTGCGTTCACTTCTTCAAGCTGGCCTGCAATAAGGCTTAGCTCGTTCTCGATCTCGGATTTGCGGCCGGAGTTATCTTCCTTCGAAGCCTTTTCGTTGAGCTTGATCTTTTCTTTTGCATCTTCGATCTCTTTAGCCAGCGCGTCATATTCTTTGTTCGATTTCAAAGCGCCGGAGCGGAGCCGTTCATCGTTCTTTTCAATTTTCTCGAGCAGAGAGTCGTTTTCAGTCTGCACGCCTTGTTCAGCTGAAATGATGTCTTCCAGCTCCTGGCGCAGCTCCGCAGCGCGGTTATCATGCTCGCGCTTCTCAGATTCAAGGTCTTCTATTCTTAAGGGAATATCACCCCTGAGGCTCATGAGCTCATGCAGCTCACGGTCAACTTTGTTCAGCCTGTACAGCCCTAATAGTCTTTCTTTCATGCTCATATTATTTCGATATTAATTATTTTATTTTCTCTTCTTATATACAGTGTTCTGTTTCCGCGTGAACCTTCTTTTGAATCAGGGATCTGCAGCCTTGCGGCTGCGGGAACCAGGTCGACCAGCGCCTGCCTGATCTTAAGATTCTTGACTTTTGCAGGCAGATTTTCAGGCAGAAGTTTTTTGTTCAGCTTTGCCAGCACACTTCCAACGGTAACGGACTTTTTAAGCTCAACAAAAACTGTGCTGCCTTCAGGGGTTGTGTTCTTTACCATCACAGGATAAACTTCACAAACCGGCTCTTCGTATGGATGTTTGCTGTAAGCCGCATTTACAACATTTTCAAGGTCAGCCTCATCACATATCATTTCCAGCCGTATTTCTTCTACGATCTGGAACTCGCCCTTTTTGCCAACTGCGGGCCTGCTTGAAAGGCTGCCCATAAATGTTCCGGCGCCTTTAGTCCGGAACGAGCAAAGCGAGTACTTACCTATGAAACCCGCCCCGCGTGATGCCATTATAAATGTAAGCTCATCGGCATTTTTTAATGGAACAAATACAACTATCTTATATTTCCGCAGGAAAAAAGGTGCGGCATGCTGAACGCTTTTTATGTTTGCGGCCGCGAAATATTTTTTTACGGTATTTAATGTTCTGGCTGTGCTCAATAGCAAAAAATAATTGCAAAAAAAATGTCCCGTTTTGTAATTAACGGGACACTGTGTTTATAAAACCGTGCAAACTCTTTTTAAAACGGGGCGATATGAGAAATTTTGATAAATATTTTACCATAACTTAACAAAAATACTTTGTAATAGTCTTAATTTCAATGCATAACGCGCGCAATGAAATGGATTACATCCAATAACAGAACAATAAACATCACAGGCTTGTTAAAAAAGTAGAGCAGCAGCTGAATATGGCTGAATAACTAAATAAAGAGCAAATAATATGGAATTGATCAAAGAAATGCTTGAAAAATCAGAAACTATAGCGGTAATAGGCGCCAAAGATGATGAGACTTCGGCGGCATATAAAGTACCTTTATATATGAACATGCACGGATACAGGGTTTTTGGCGTTAATCCGAAACTTTCCGGCAAGGAGCTATTCGGGCAGGCAGTAGCAGGCAAAGTGACCGAACTTATTGATCCGGTTGATATGGTTAATATTTTCCGCAGGCCGGAGTACCTGGTGGAACATGCGATTGAAATATTGCAGATGCAGCCGCAGCCCAAATATGTATGGTTTCAGTTAGGCATTTATAACGACGATGCCGCCAAGATGCTTGAAGAGCGTGGGATAAAAGTAGTACAAAACCGGTGTATCATGGTTGAGCATGCGAATATTTGTTGATCTGCCTGAATTATATGCTGTATTGCTTTTAAGGATTTAAAATGATTTGGCGCTGCTCATCTAAGTTTTGGGTTACTAATTTTGTTCTTTTTGTCTTGACACAAAAAGAACCAAAAAAGTCAAGGCTTCTTAAAAATGTCTAAAATTATTCTCGTTTCGCTGCAGGAAAAAAACTCATTCAGCCGCCGGGGCGTCTGAATTCAGACAGTTTTTCCTGCGACGCTCACTCGAATAATTTCTTCACGACATTTTTAAAAGGCCGATGGATAGGTAATACAATTATACGGCTCACCACCAAATGGAATTCCAAAGAATCATTTACATGCCGCTCCTACGGAGCTGTGAATGGGTTCGTCAAAGGTTCTACAAACATGCCGCTCCTACGGAGCTCTGGATCAGTGTTGCAAAGGCAATACAAACAAAACTCATTTATGCAGCCAAAGCCAAATCAAATGATCTTTTTTGTAAATTGTTCATTGTCAATTGTTAACTGCTACCCAACTCAACTACTCAACCACACCGCTACTCTCCTGCAGATGTTTTGGGTTTGCTGCGTGAAATGACATCTGTTAATGTAAGCGTAGTTTCCTTCATGCTGAAATAATAGTCATTGGTTTTAAAATCAACGTATCTTTGCAGCAGGTAGTTTTTAACATTCCCGTCTTTTTCAAGTGATACCAGCCAGGTGCTTGGGGTAATTTCCACGACTGATGCGCCGTTATAGCTTGCCCCCATTTTAAATATCTCAGTTTCGAGGAACTCGCCGAGATCTTCATCATCTGAATCGCCAAGGAAATCGATAAGTATAGATGATGAAAATTTCTCTTCAGGCGTTAAATTGGTATCGGCAGGGGAATCATTATCCTCGTTCTGTACCTTCTGCTGATTCTGCTGGGTTACGGGTTTATCTTCTTTGGAGCAGGAAATGAAGACTGCCGAAGCCAGAATTAATAATGGAAGTATAAATTTCATTTGTTTGTTCTCTGAAACCGCTGAAGCGGTTTTTATTATTTTTTATAAAAAACCCACGATTAAAACCGTGGGTCATATTTGTTTATTACTTTTTCCCTATCCCGTGCTATTTTATCAGCTCAAGCTCTTTGCCGATCTCGCCGAACAGCTCGAGAATTCTATCGAGATGTTCTTTTTCATGTGCTGCCATGTATGAGGTCCTGAGCATCGAAAGATGCGGCGGAACGCCCGGCGGCACAAACGCATTTGTGAACACACCGGCATCGAACAGCTTGCGCCAGAATATCAATGTTTTATCGAACACGCCGAGGATCACAGGCACGATACCTGTAACACCTTCGATGATAGTATATCCCTGTGCCTTGAGTCCTGCGCGCATGTAATCGGCGTTGCTGATGAGCTTTTCAATTCTCCACGGCTCTTCTTCAAGTATCTCAAGCGCAGCCATAGCCGCTGCTACTGAGGCCGGGGTTGGCGAAGCGCTGAATATCAAAGCCGGTGCATGATGTTTGATGTAGTTTATTACTCTTTCTTTGCCGGCAACAAATCCGCCAAGCGAAGCGAAAGTTTTGGAGAATGTGCCCATTGTCATATCTACCTTATCCATAAGGCCGTAATGCGAGCCTGTGCCTCTTCCGCCAACGCCGATAACGCCGACAGAATGCGCGTCATCGATAAGAATACGCGCGCCGAATTTTTCAGCAAGCTCAACCATTCTTGGCAGGTGAACTATCTCGCCTGTTGTTGAAAATACGCCGTCTGAAACTATGAGTATGCCGCGGTCTTTGGGGATCTTGTTCAAAACAACTTCAAGATCTTCCATATCATTGTGCTTGTAGCGTTTGAACTCCGCAAATGCGCCTTTAGCCATAAGGTCGGCGGCAACAATGCACGCGTGGTTATCTTTATCAGAGACCACATACTCTCCTTTTTGCACGAGCGTTGGAATAATAGCCTGCGCTGTTTGGTAACCGGTTGATAAGAGAAGCACGGATTCCGTTCCGAAGAACTTTGCCATGCGTTTTTCAAGCTCAATATGCAGGTCAAGCGTACCCGTTAAATAGCGGGAGCCGCTGCAGCCTGTACCGTATTTTTCGATGGCTTTGATAGCCGCTTCTTTAACCCTGGGATGAGCAGTCAAGCCAAGGTAATTATTTGAGCCGGCCATGATCATTTTTTTACCTTCTATCTGTACAACCGGGCCTTCGTTCTCCTCAATGGGTCTGAAGTAGGGATAAAGTCCTGATTTTTTGACCTCATCTGCCCTGGTAAAATCAAAACATTTTTGAAATAGATCTGCCACTTAAAGCGCTCCTTCCTGTGTAGGAAATGCCATATAAATTGTATTTTCGGTATTTAATGAATATGTTTGAGAGCAAATTTACTTTATTTATGAAATTATAACAAGGAAATTAACTTGGCTAAAGCGTTTGTGACCGGTGCTACAGGATTCATAGGTTCGCATCTTGTAGATGAACTGTTAAAAAAGAACTATGAAATTAAAACACTTATAAGGAAATCCAGCAGCACCAAATGGCTGGATAACAAGCCGGTGGAATATATTGAAGGCGACCTGTTCACTGAAGATGTGCTTAAGAAGGCGCTTGAAGGAGTGGATTATGTCTATCATGTAGGCGGGGTTACGTTTGCCAAAAAGAAAGAGGAGTTTTACCGCGGCAATGTTGAAGCGACCAAAAGCCTGCTTGAAGCATGTTATAGATACAATCCGGGAATAAAAAAATTCGTGCATGTAAGCTCGCAGGCTGCGGTTGGCCCTTCATTCGACGGCAAGCCGATTGATGAAACAAGAGATTACTTTCCGCTCACAACTTACGGGAGGAGCAAGGTTGAAGCCGAAAAAGTTGTGATGAGCTATTTTGATAAGTTTAATACAACCATTGTCCGCCCTCCTGCAGTTTACGGTCCCAGGGATTACGCCATATACGAATACTTTAAATCAATGAGCCGGGGCCTGCAGCCTATGATAGGTTTCGATAACAAGCTGGTAAGCCTGATACACGGGGTTGACCTTGTAAGAGGATTCATTTTAGCGGGCGAAAACGAGATATCATCTTCATCAGTATATTTCATTTCATCAGAGCAGTATTATAACTGGAAGGATGTTGGCGAAATAACGAAAAAGCTTCTTGGCAGAAAAACTGTACGCCTGACAATACCGCATTTTGCGGTGAGAACCACTGCGTTCTTTTCGCAGGTGTTCGGATTCTTCTCATCAAAACCTGTTGTGCTTAATATTGAAAAGTCACGTGAGCTCACGCAGCGCTACTGGATCTGCTCAATAGAAAAAGCCAAACGCGAGCTGGGGTTCAAAGAATCGTTCACGCTTGAATCCGGTTTTAAAGATACGATAGATTGGTATAAGAAAGAGGGATGGCTGAAGTAGGGGGGTGGAGAAATGACAAATGTCAAAGTTCAAATGTCAAACGTTTCCGCACGCGGGATTTCGCTGCGCTCAAGAAACGTCAAACGTCAAACGCGAAACGTCAAACGTGAGACCAAATTTATAGCAAATACCAAATAATATATACCTCATATTCAAATTACATGTGCTTAATATGAAATAGGTGGAGTCTAACATTGGAGCAAATGTAAACGACTGTATTACAGCTATTTGAATGTTTTGGACAGGATAAACTACTATAATTACTATTGGAGTTCGTACTACGAGGGCGTTCGTGCGAATTTGCAGCTGCCAAGAGTACCGATAATTGGTTTAAGTTACAAGTTTTGAGATAATAAACTGTATTTACATGTAGTTAGGCCGATTAGATTGTGATATCTTTGTATCTCATCCGTACATTCTTTCATTGACTAAAAAGCAATTTATCGCTATTTTTGTCGTTTACAACAATTCCGCTAAACAATTTAATATAAAGGTTATACAATGGCTACTGTGAATTTATCAGCTCAGAAAAGAGATGATCTGGGTAACTCAACTACTAAGACTGCAAGAAAAAAGGGTTTTATTCCCGGCGTATTCTATCATAAAGATGCACCTGCTGTCGCTATCAGCGTTAAAGATACGGCGTTAAACCCGTTCGTTTATACTTCTGAAGTGAGCATAATAAACCTGCAGATCGAAGGCTCAGATAAAGGGCAGAATTGCATTTTAAAAGATGTTCAGTTCGATCCCGTGAGCGATAAGCCAATTCACTTTGACCTGCTCGGTATCTCCGAGAACGAGACCATACGCGTTGAAGTGCCGCTGAAGCTTGTTGGCGCACCTATCGGCGTAAGGGATGGCGGCGTTATTCAGCATACGCTGCACTCACTCGAAGTTGAGTGTCTGCCTATGTATATTCCTTCACATATCGATGTTGAAATTGCTGCTCTCGGTATCGGCGACTCAATCCACATCGGCGATCTTAAGCTCGAGAATGTTGAGATACACGGTTCACCAGACCAGATCATTGTTGCGGTTGTTCCGCCGGCAGTTGAGAAGGCTGAAGGCGCAGCAGAAGGTGAAGCAGCAACTGCTGAGCCCGAAGTTATCACCAAAGGCAAGAAAGACGAAGAAGGCGACGAGAAGAAGTAAGCTTAACAGCAGCAGATATCTTAACAGCGGAAATTATCTTAACAGCAGAAATTATCTTAACAACAGAAGAAAAATTATCAGCGGTAATTTTGCGATGAATAAATACAGAGTACTTGAATATACTGATAGTACCCTGTATTTTTATTGTATAACCCATTGAGCAGCGTATATTTGATATGCGGGCTGGGAAACCCGGGGGCAAGATACCATAACACAAGGCATAATGCGGGTTTTATGGTGATCGATAAGCTTGCCGAGTTCTTTAAAATAGAGTCGTTTGAAATAGAAGACAACTACCTTTACTCAGTAACAGATCATAATGATAAACAGGTAGTATTGATGAAACCCCTTACGTATATGAATCTTAGCGGCCAGGCCGTTAAGGCGTTCTACGAAAAGTACGAGCTTGAGATAAACAATATCCTCATAGTTTATGATGATGTGAATATCGATCTTGGCGTCTTGAGGCTTCGGCCTTCAGGGTCCGATGGCGGTCAGAACGGGATCAAATCTGTAATGTATGAGCTGGAAACCGAAGAAGTGCCAAGGCTGAGAGTAGGGATAAGATCAGGCGAGGAGTATGAGAAGCTGAAGGCGGAAGAGGATTTTTCGCTCGCAGATTTTGTTCTTTCAGGCTTCGATGAAGCTGAATACGAAATTCTTGATACAGTCATAGATGCAGCCAAAGATGCCGTGCTTGGGTTTATTGATAAAGGGCTGGCAGAGACCATGAATTTTTATAACAGGAACGTTCTCAAATCTCCCGGCGAAAACTGAGGATAAGTACTGCGGCTGCAGAAGATGCAGCTAAACTGCATTTGAAAAAGAGAAAGTTATTTAATACAAACCAAATAATAATATGAAGAAAAACATAATACTAAGTACTTTGTTATTTCTGTTAAGCTCGGTTACCGCTTTCGCAAGCGAAGCCGATCTTAAGATACCGGAATTAAGTGCCAGCCAGAACAACATGCTTCTGATGGGTATCGCTGTTTGCGTGATCGGGCTCTTATTCGGTATAATGCAGTTCCTAAAGGTAAAAAAGTTAAAGGCGCACCAGTCAATGCTTGACGTGGCGCAGATCATTTACGAGACATGTAAAACATATCTCAGCCAGCAGGGTAAGTTCCTTGCTATATTATTCGTATTTATTGCGATTTGTATTGGATTCTATTTCGGAGTATTGAACCACACAGGCGCGCTTGGCGTTGCGCTTATTTTAATGTGGACGGTTATCGGTATATTAGGCTCATACGGTGTCGCAAAGTTCGGTATCAGGATGAACACGCTGGCAAACAGCCGTATGGCATTTGCATCGCTTGAAAAGAAGCCCATTAAGCTTCTTAACATTCCGCTTGATGCAGGTATGAGCATAGGCGTTATGCTTATCTGCGTTGAGCTTATTATGATGCTAATTATCCTGCTTTTTGTGCCGCGTGAATACGCAGGCGCAAGCTTCATCGGTTTCGCTATCGGTGAATCTCTCGGCGCATCAGCGCTCAGGATCGCAGGCGGCATATTTACAAAGATCGCTGATATTGGCTCTGACCTTATGAAGATCGTTTTCAAGATCAAGGAAGATGACCCGCGTAACCCCGGCGTTATTGCAGATTGTACCGGTGATAATGCAGGCGATTCAGTGGGACCCACAGCTGACGGATTTGAAACATACGGCGTAACAGGCGTTGCGCTTATCAGCTTTATAGTGCTCGCAGTACCCGATGTAATGTTCCAGACAGAGCTTCTTACATGGATCTTCGTAATGAGAATTCTTATGATCATCACTTCTATCGGTTCATTCTACATTAACGGTATCTGGGCAAAAGCCAAATACGGCAAAGATGAAGATATAGACTTCGAAAAACCGCTTACTTCTCTTGTATGGATCACTTCAATTCTTTCAATGGTAGTTACATTCGTAATCAGCAAGGTTATGATCGGCCACCTGCCTGATAATCTTTGGCTTACGCTTTCGATCATCATCAGCTGCGGAACACTTGGCGCGGCGCTGATACCCGAATTTACAAAAATTTTCACTTCACCCAAAAGCAAACATGTTAATGAAGTTGTAACCGCGTCACGCGAAGGCGGTTCATCGCTTACAATTCTCTCCGGTCTTGTAGCAGGAAACTTCTCCGCATTCTGGACAGGTATGGTATTTTTCATACTCATGCTCATAGCATACTTCGCTTCACTTTCAATTCCCGGATCAATGATACCGGCGTACGCTTCCATATTCGCATTCGGTCTTGTAGCATTTGGTATGCTTGGTATGGGTCCGGTTACAATTGCTGTTGATAGCTACGGACCTGTAACCGATAATGCGCAGTCAATTTACGAGCTTTCATTAATTGAATCAAAACCGGGAATAAACGAGGAGATCCAGAAGGATTTCGGTTTCAAGCCTGATTTTGAAAAAGCTAAACACTATCTCGAAGCGAATGACGGTGCGGGTAATACATTCAAAGCTACAGCTAAACCTGTATTGATTGGTACAGCGGTTGTTGGAGCAACAACAATGATATTCTCGCTTATCCTCGTGATCAAAAACACTCTTGGCATACAGCCGGAGGCTATTTTAAGTATTTTGAATCCCTATTCAATTTTAGGATTCATAACCGGCGGCGCGGTAATATACTGGTTTACCGGCGCATCCACACAGGCTGTTACAACAGGCGCATACAGGGCTGTTGAGTACATCAAGAAGAACATCAATCTTGACGAAAACGCCAGCATGAGCGCTTCAACAGAGAAGTCGAAGGAAGTTGTTCAGATCTGTACTAAATACGCACAAACAGGTATGTTCAACATATTTATCGCGATCTTCTCATTCGCGCTTGCGTTCGCGTTCTTTTCGGCGCCCGGCAAAACAAACGAGCCGGTATCTTTCTTCATCAGCTTCCTTATTTCCATCGCAGTATTCGGCCTGTTCCAGGCGATGTTCATGGCTAACGCGGGCGGCGCATGGGATAACGCGAAGAAGGTTGTTGAAGTTGACCTGAAGGAAAAGAACACACCGCTGCATGATGCAACGGTAGTTGGCGATACAGTTGGCGATCCGTTCAAGGATACCTCTTCGGTTGCGCTTAACCCGATCATCAAGTTTACAACACTATTCGGGCTGCTTGCGATGGAAATGGCAATATCAGAGTCATTCCGCGCTACCGCGCCTTATGTTGGCGGATTGTTCTTCCTGATAGCGTTGTACTTTGTATGGCGTTCATTCTTCAGTATGAGAATTACCGCAAAGGCGTAAGAGCTTTAATAATACTGTAGTCTTAAAAGGCACTCATTTATGGGTGCCTTTTTTACTTGGAAAACCTCTTTTCTGCTTCTGAAATTTTGTTTTCTATCCAATGCATCTCAATAACGAATCCTTTTTGTTTAAGAGTGCTTCTAATCTCAGCAGCCAATGCGGGAGTATAGCTATTTTTCAGCCTGATAAGTTTCCTGGAAACATTTATGAAGTTCTTAAGAAAAGGCTTTCTTTCTGCGGAGATATAGCGGTTGCTTGATAATAAATGCCTGTATGAATCTATTACGGCTTCCATTTGATCAAACATATTCAGTTCATAACAGCATTCTATTTGAAGGGTTTTTATGGCAAATTTATTGAATACTTCACCATATTTAATGCCGGAAAGTATTTTCAGTGTACCGGTAAAGTTCCCTTTAGCAAACTCAAGTAATGCGGTTGAGTAAAGTAATGCATTCGGACGCAGATCAGCGGGCAGTTCTTTTTTATATTCATGTATGAATTTTTCAATCCACTTTAATTCATTCAGTTTAATAGCTGTTTCGGTTATTCCAATATACATCTGCTCGGTGAGGCCGCCTTCTGAAAGATAGGTTTTATTTTCTATTTCAAATTTATAGATCTCAAACAGCTCCTTTATATATTTTGCTTTCCAGTTTCTCGTTTGCTTTTTACAATAATTTTCAAGGTTTATAAGCAATTCCACGGAATCTTCACTGTTAAAAGCGCTGTAATTGCTGAAGACCTCCTTTTTAAGTAATTCGAAATTAGTCTGATTCTCTTCATCACTATGCAGCTTAATAGTATGATAAAAGGCTTTTATCAAAGGATCATTTTTGTATTGGGCAAGACTGAGATTTTTTAATATGATTTCGAATTGGGCAGTTTCAATATCGATGTTATACAGCTGCCGGGTGTTAATTATATAGATGTAAAATTTCAGTACCCCTGCAACATAAAAGCAGTTTAAAGAGTGCAGTATTTTATCAACGCCTTTATCATCGATAAATTTCTCGATCCGGCCAAAATATTTCCTGTGTATGTTATAGAGGTTTTCAAATTCAAACAAATAACTGTTATAATAATAGTTCTTATCCTTTAATGAACCCGATTTCAGATCATTCAAAACCTGCCGGCTTAACTTAGAAAAGTTAGAATCAAGCCTTCGGCTGTTGAATGCTTTAAGCTTTGTGATCTTGCCATTTACTGGGTTTTTGTCGTTTTCCTGATATTTTAAAAAATCATAGATAAGATTCGTAAGAGTGAACATTAATACCCTCAGATAGCCGTCATTATTTTTAGCATGAGGGAGAATTTTCAGCAGGATATTTTTTTTATTTACGCTTTCTTCCCTGAAGGCCGGATACTGTTTTCTCAAATATTCAAATAGCTTAATGACATTTTTATTTTTGTTGAAGTAAGGTGAGCTAACAAACTCGCTTAAATTTCTTATCTCATCATGATCAAGCGAAGAGAGTAACTTTATTAAGTTGCTTTTTTTCAAACTGATTTTATTGATTATCTAAATTCAGCAAAATTAGTTATAAATTATTAAATAATTAAGCTATTCGTTTTTTTTTAACTTTTTGATATTTAATTCCGATTCATTGTTTTTTTAACTTTCCGGTTTTTATTTCCGCTGATTTGTTTTAATTGCAGTCCATATTAACACAAATATCAGGAAAATTATTAAAAAGCATACTTCTTTTGTTAAACTTATCAGGCTATATCTCTTTGTTATGAGAGAAGATTGATTGTTAATTTAGCATTCAAAAATATATAGAAATCATTTTATGAAGGACATTCTTAATATTGCTTCATTTTTATTATTGACCTCCATTTCGGTATTTACACAAAACATAACTAATACTTTGGGATCAGGAGGTGTATTTAAGATAAAGGATAACTCATTAACATATTTATCTATATCTCAGTCAAATGGATTAATTGATATTTCTAGTTCAATTAAACTTTCAGGGTACTCAAATTCATATACCGGGGTAATTTACAAAGGGAGTTCAAGATTTATTCATAACTATGGTTTCAGCAGCTTTTCAAGAAATACATTTATAGGTATTGATGCCGGAAATTTTAATCTAAACGCTACAGCAGAAGACAATACAGGAGTCGGCTATAATAATCTTATTAATTTAACTACAGGTTATCAAAATTCGGCATTCGGCTCATTTTCATTGAGTAATAATACTACAGGTAACGGTAACTCATCATTTGGAGCGGGAACTTTAACATCAAATACTACAGGAGATTATAATTCAGGATTTGGATCGCTCAGCCTTCGCGGCAATACTACCGGAAGTTATAATACAAGCTTTGGGGCTAACTCTTTAACTTACAACAATACAGGTTTCAATAATTCTTCATTTGGTTTTGGGACACTATTCAGAAATATTGATGGCTCAAATAATTGTGCATTCGGAATTAACTCGCAGAACAAAAGCACCTCATCCAATAGAAACTGCTCCTTTGGTAACAGCACACTTATTGAAAATACAGGAAATTCAAACTCAGCATTCGGGTATTTTGTTTTAAACAACAATACCACGGGCGAGGATAATTGCGCTTTTGGTGAGCAAAGCATGGTTAATAATGTAACCGGTTCAGGAAACTCAGCATTTGGTCGATTTTCGCTGGGTAGAAATATTTTAGGCTATGCAAATACAGGTATCGGCTTTCATAGCATGGAATATAACAATAATGGTGCAGGTAATACCAGCATTGGCGCATATTCTATGAGTCAGAATACTTCCGGTTCGCTGAATACTGTAGTTGGATACCAGGCTGGCTCAAATATAATCACAGGAAGCAATATTACAGTTATTGGCTATAACTCAGAACCTTCTTCATCAAGTGTCTCTAACCAGATTACATTGGGCAACAATTCCGTAACCTCCCTGCGCTGCAATGTAACAACTATCACTTCACTCTCGGATGCTAGGGATAAGAAGAATATTCATGACCTGAACTTAGGGCTTGATTTCATCTCAAAGCTAAAGCCAAGATTATATAACTGGGATAAGCGCGAATGGTATGAGAATAATGTTTCAGACGGCAGCAAAATGCAGGAGACGCCCACAGCGGGATTCATAGCGCAGGAGCTGGATGAATTACAGGCATCCGAAAACGCCGAATGGCTCAACCTTGTGATGAAGGATAACCCCGAAAAATGGGAGGCAACACCCGGTAACCTGCTGCCCGTAATGGTGAAGGCTATACAGGAGTTAAGCGCCAAGTGTGAAAAGCTTGAGGCTGAAAACATGAAGCTAACATACAGGCTTGAAGAGTTGAATAAACTGAATGCTTCAGTCACAGAGCTCAAAGCTGCGATCGACGAGTTGAAGGTCAAAGCCGGTGACCCGGAAAATGAAATTGGTTCGTCAAACAAAACTATCAGAAATGCCTCTAACGATTAAGATATTGGTGGCAATTGCTTGCTTGACCGCAGCCTGCAGTTTGTACAGCCAAACATACAGCACTATTAACTTTGAAACGGGAACATCTATAGATATCGGTACCGGTGCTGATGTTTGCGCTGATAATATATACATTACCGGGACTTTCAGCGGAGCGGGCACGATTTGTACCGGAGCTTTGCCGGTTACCCTTTCATCGTTTGGCTTCACCGTTGAAAAAAATAATGTAAAGCTGAACTGGGTTACAGAGTGGGAGCTGAATAACTCCGGTTTCGACCTTGAACGAATGGATAACAAATCCGGCAATGCCTGGCAAAAAATAGCATTCATAACCGGGGGAGGCACAACACAGGGTCAGAAATTCTACACATACGATGATAAAAAGCTTCCGGCGGCTTCATATAATTACAGGCTGAAGCAAATTGATTATAACGGTAGTTATGAATACTTTGAGCTTCCTGAAAATGTTGTTATAAAAGCGCCGGGAGAGTACAGAATATCACAAAACTACCCAAACCCCTCGAATCCAAAATGTAAGATCGATTACGAGATACCCTTCGATGGAAGGGTGAGCATTAAGGTGTATGACCTGCTGGGGAAAGAGGTAACCAGCCTTGTGGATGAATTCAAGAGCGCTGATTTTTACACGGCTGAGTTTGATGGTTCAAATCTCGCAAGCGGAATGTACTTCTACCGAATCATAGCCGAAGGCGGGAATAAAACATTTACAAAAACCCTGAAAATGGTGCTGGTGAAGTAGTTAAACTAAATTTGCTGAAATTGCACGGCATACATGAGTAATCTCGTGAGTTTTGGCTATGACGCCCGTCTGCTCTTTATTTCAGCAAACAATCGGCAAAAAGTTTATTTGCTTCGGTGTGGTTTAAAAGGGTATTTTTGTTGAAATATTTCAGATAGCATATTGAAAAGTAAGATGTCATCAAAAATATTCATATTCATCGGTTTGCTGATGCTGGGCACAGGACTGGTTTGGGGCTGGATTACATTTGATTTTCTCAACAATTCAGTTAAAACTGAAGCACGCGTTAAGCAGGTTATCAAAAGACACAGGAGCATTACCCCGGTATTTGAGTTTACCGTAAAAGGAAAAACCTATGAGTTTGAAGGTGCAAACACCAGGGCAGATGCCTATGAGCTTAATGACAAAGAAACGGTTTACTACGATCCCGAAGATCCAAATGTAAACCGCACGGGTAATTTCATGAGCTTATGGTTTGTGCCGGTATTTCTTTCCGGCTTCGGATCTATCCTGGCAATAGCGGGACTTTTTGTCTTAATTTTTTCGGGAAGGAAAAATCCGCCTTTTACAGTTAAACGCGTTTAATCTGTTAGAGCCCCTATTTATTTGTGTTCTAAAGTCTTTATTCAGAAATATTCCGGAAGCTTGACAGATTAGATTCACCACTTGCGGGAAAAATCAGTTCACATCAACATTTCTGGTTACATAAAATGTGCCGTTCAGCAGGTAAGAAACGGCGTTACCTGTGTTTACAATGCCGTTTATATTGATCTTGATCTTACCGCCAATAGGTCCATACTCTACTACTTCAATTGTGCCTTCGGTCGGATTTCCGTTTTCATCACCGCTGCCGCAGGAGGAGTTACCCATTGATATGCCGATTGCGTTTGATTTGCTGAATGTAAAACTTCCTTTCCTGTTACCGCTGAAAGAAATACTGACCCCGATATTTGTTTTCAGGTCTGTTAAAGTGCAGGCTGTCAGATCATTACCCTTGCTGTAGAACGCCATAGTTGTTCCTGCGTTAATACCGCCCGTTGTGAAGCTTTTTGATTCGATCTTAAACTGCCGCGTTGAACCGTTAATGCTGCTTAGAGAAAAATATGATTCATTTTCTGTAACGTGAACATGAGTTACTATGGTGAATTTGGTTTCATTTTTCTCATTTTTCAAAACCGCGCTAATTGTTACAGGGTTCGAAGCAGGCATCCTGCCTTTAGGCGAATAGTAATACGAGCTTCCGTTTACGATAATATGTTCAGGGTCCGGATTGCCGTCCAGCAGCCAGCTTTCTATCATTTCAGGTTTTACTCTTACTGTATCGTTTTTGGTAATGAACACTGGGTTTAGCTCGGTTTTCCCGTCTATATCAACATAGGCAGGGTCAGGAGAAAAAACTATTTTTGTTAATTCTACATCTTCATCCTGCGCTTTGAGTATGGTGCAAAAACACATCAGCAAAGCTGCTGAAAGCAAAAGAGATCTTTTTTTCATATTATTTAATTGTTTTGAATTCAACTCTTCGGTTGTTTGCCATTTCAGAATTTGTTGCATTGTTGTTCAGCAGTGTACCGTTATCATTGCCTGCTGTAATTAGCCTGTTTTCGTTGATACCTAATTGCACCAGGGCGGATTTAACTTTTTCTGCCCTGCTTGTGTTATTTTGCAGTGCGCTGCTCCCGGTGTTATCTGAATACACCGCTATTTCAAGCTTCAGATCGGGGTTCTCGTCCATAGCCATGCATATTTTCCTCAGCGTACCCATACTTTCCGGTTTCAATGAATTATCCGTGTTAAACAGGATCCCATGTGTAATGGTTTTGCCGCTGCTTAGCAAGTTCCGGCCGAGATTGACCGGCCCGGAATCCGCAATCCTGAAATTCCTGAATTTCATTATCATTTCATCCGAGGAGTTTCCGCAGACTGTTATCTTATCAAAACTGAGACTGCAATCCTTCAGGTCAATAACTTTGAACTGGTCAACATATACAACAGCGCTTCCCTGATCAATAGGTGAGTATGTGAAGGTATAATGATGCCATTTATCATAGTAAGCGGAGTTTTTGATCTGTAGCGGATTCTCGACCCGGTTTTTGCTGCTGCCGAAATCAAACTGGGTATAGTTTGCCAGTGTTCCAATAGTTGCTGTGGGCTCATCGCCGGATAAGAAATTTATAAATACACCGGGGTTGCCTTCGTATTTTGAATCCAGGTATGCATCGAACTCTATTGTAAAGAACTCCGCCCCGGCTGGTGTTTTATCCCTTCGCGGCGAAAGCACAGTATAGTATTTATTTATCCTGATAGCAGGTTCTGTTTCATTGTTTTCCTGAATGATTTCTCCTCCAATAACTTCCCAATTTGAAATTGATGAAGCGCCGATATTATCTTCGAACAGGATATTTTCACCGGGCATGAATTCATAATCCTTGTATTTATCAAATCCCTGCTGAGAATAAGAATTCCCAATGCCTAAGACCAGGTTCAGCAGGATGAATGTCAATATGATGAAGGCTTTATACATTTGGTTCTTTAGTTCCCCTTAAAGTGTTTTGAATTTGCGGCTGTTTGCATCCGCAGTTAAATGCGTTGTATGGAGGAGATAACATTGAATGCAAATTTAGGCGGGCAGAGTGCGAAATTCAAAGAGATTTATGGCATTTTGTTGGAAAAAAAGGATATGAATTACATAGCATATATACCGTTTTTCGGTTGAAATTAATTAAAATATGGAATATTTTGTTGGCAAAATAATTGCGGTAAAATGAATAATTCACAGCTTTATTCTTTGCTTTCCGGCTTCAGTGTTTATGAGTTAAATTCTTTCGGAAAGTTTGTAAGGTCGCCGTATTTTAACAGCAGCAGGAGGCTTATAATATATTTTGATGAGATCAAAGGCTGTATCAAAAAAGGGAAGAGCCTTCAGGACAAAAAAAGGATCTATAGAAGGATATATCCCGGCGAAAAGTACAATGACGGCAGAATGAGATTTCTTTCAAGCGAACTTCTCAGCCTGGCGGAAGAGTTCTGCGCGGTATCGGCACTACGAAAGGACTCATTCGGCAAATGCATGTACTCATTTCAGGGGTTAGTTGAGAGAAACCGGATACCGCAAGCAAAGAAAAAGCTGGGTGAAGCCGGTAAATATCTTATACCGCGAAGTTATCCCGGGGAAATGTATTACTACAGCCGTTATAAACACTTCAGCGCATCCGGTTATATCGGGCTGTTGATGGAAAAAACACCCGGCGCCGAAGTATTCACCGGTGAGGCGGAAAATATTATAATGCTGATGATGACTGTTCTGTTTCAGTCTGTTTATAATCTGAACACACTATCCCGTACATTTAATGTTAAGCCCGGTTATGATATTGCCGCAGATTTCCTAAGGTCAATTGATCTTAAGGGATTCGTCGGCAGGCTTCGTTCTGCCGGCCACCCAAAAGCCGCACTTGCAGAGCTATACCATGACCTGCTGTGCCTTGTGGATAACACGGCAGAGAGCGGGACCTATTACAAGGTCAGGGATATGGTCACAGGGCTTGTTGGAGAGCTTAATAAACAGGATATTTATAATATAATTTCAGCACTGAAATCTTACTGCGTACAGAGGGAGCTTGAAGGGAAAAGCGGTTTTCATTATGAAAGGTTTGAGCTCAGTAAGCTCTCGCTTGAGCTCGATGCTTATTCGTTTTCGGAACATATGCAGTTGAATGATTTCCGGAATTTTTTGAACGTGGCCCTGCTGTTTAAGGAATATGAATGGGCTGAGAAATTTATAAATGAGTATTCGGAAAAGCTCCATGCTGATATTCGCACAAATGCCGTACTGCTTGCCAGGGCTTCGATGGCTTTGAGCAGGAAGGATTATGATACTGCCCGGTCATTTTTGTCAAAGGTTAAGCCTGATTCGCTTTATTTTAAGCATGATATAAAAAGGATGGAGCTTGTGATCTGTTTTGAAAAGGAGGAATACTCTGCCGCAATGGAAATGATAGATTCCTACAAACATTTTCTGAAAAGCAATAAAGGTGTATCAGAGCTCCGGAAGGACGCTGTCTGGAATTTCCTGAATGCGGCCATGGATATAATTAAGATCAAAACAGGCGCAAGCAGAAAATCACCGGGCCTGGTTTCGGCTAAAATTGCCACAATGCAGCCGATATCGAACAAGGCCTGGCTTATTGAAAAGGCCGCAGGGCTATCCGCCGGGTGAAGCACTACGCATTTACTCAATTATCATTTCGACCGTGTTGCCTTCCTGTGAGTTTACGGTAAGTATCTTACCGGGCGCTTCCTTTTCGATGGCTTCTTTCAGAAGTTTCAGGTCAACATCCTTTATGCCTTCGATCTTAACGGGCAGCTTGCCTGTGGCGCGGAGTATGGCGCGCGCAAAGCGGATGGGAACGGTCAGGTTCAGCTTGTTTTTACCATCGCGGTGTATGTTTATCTTCAGCGATCTGTCTGCGGTCGTTTGGTTTTCAGCAGGCGCGCTGTTCTCTTTGATCGCCTCAATAAGATTCTCTGCCTGTTCGGAATTGATCTTTCCGTCCTCAAGCAGCTTCAGTATTCTTTTTATCTCTTCGTTCATATTGATTGTGTTTAATTTCTTTTTTTATTCGCGCCAATCCTCTGCAGCGCGTTCTCGGGTGAAATCTCGCCGCGCTCCAGCTTCTCTATTATAGAGCCGGTAGTTTCCGCCGGTTCATTGTTAACATCATACCCAAGCGCTTTTATTACATCATTCAGCTTGCCCTTAACTGTTGGATAAGAGATTCCCATTTCCTTTTCCACATCTTTAATGCTTCCGCTGTTCTTAATGAAAATTTCAACAAAGCTAAGCTGCTCCTGTGAAAGGCTTTCAAATTTGGAAAGCGAAAAGCTGTTTTCTATTACCGTGCCGCATGTAACGCATTCAAGGCGCGTGGCTTTGAGACTTGATGTGCAGACCGGGCAGTTATTCAGCATTTTATAGGTCATTTTTCTATCTTTTTTCAAATATAATGTACCTATACAGGAAAATCAATATCAATATAAATAAAATCAATATAATTTACATATTATATTAATTAATTTAATATTTAAATTAATTATGAAACGTTGACAAATTAAATTTGAAGAAATTTAGCCGAAACTATTGACAAATCCATTCTCAAAATCTATATTTGTAAAGTACTTTAAAAAATAAAGTACTCATTTTTGAAAGCAAATATTAAATTGAATACTAATTCCAATAAGATAATTGAGGTTAAGAACCTCGTCAAAAGATACGGCGAGCTTACCGCCGTGAATGATATATCTTTCGATGTTTATGAAGGTGAGATATTTGGTTTGCTTGGACCCAACGGTGCCGGGAAGACCACAACACTTGAGATAATGGAAACTCTGCGCGAACAGACCTCCGGCGAAATTAAAGTCGGCGGCTATTCAGTTTCTCAAAACAAAGATGATGTCAAAAAAATAATAGGTGTCCAGCTGCAACAATCCGGATTCTATCCAAACCTCACGCTAACCGAGCTGATAAAGCTGTTCGGGGGATTGTATAACATCAGCGTAAATACAAATGATATTCTGGATATGGTTGGATTAAGGGAAAAAGCAGGTGCCATTTATAAAAATCTCAGCGGCGGCCAAAAGCAGAGATTCGCAGTTGCAACCACAATCATAAACCGCCCTAAAGTTGTATTCCTTGATGAACCAACTACCGGGCTTGACCCGCAGGCTCGAAGGAATCTTTGGGACCTTATCAAAAGTATTCGCGATGGCGGATCAACAGTAGTAATTACTACTCATTATATGGATGAAGCCGAAAAGCTTTGCGACAGGGTCGGAATTATTGACCTCGGAAAAGTGATAGAGCTTGATTCGCCCGAAAACCTTATCGATAACCTGCTTGCTAAAGGATTCACAAGGGAAGAAAAGCTGAAGCATGCAAGCCTCGAAGATGTATTCATCAGCCTTACCGGAAAGGATCTGAGAGATGAACAATAAAGCCGTTACCCCGCAGCACAAATACAGCCAGGTGCGCGCAACACTTGCCATTTCAAAGGCAAGCCTGAGATCGATACTTCGGAATCCTTCAAGCGTTATATTCACTCTGCTGTTCCCGCTAATATTCATTATAGTATTCGGATTCATAGGCGGGGGCTCAAGCACATTCGATATCGGATTCTATAACAAAAGTGATATTAACAATCCGCTCTACCACTCGCTTATAGTTGCTGAAAACTTCAGGATAGAGGATCAGTATTCGGATAGCGAGCTGGATTCAAAGCTTGAAAAGGGCGAGATTGATGCCCTGCTGCTGATAACTAAGAATCCACAAGGCACTTTGCCGGAGTATAACGTGGAGGTAAAGACCAACAAGGCAAAACCGGAAAGATCGAACCTTGTAAAGCTTCTTATAGCGCAGGTGATTACAGGATTCAACATGCAGCTAAGCAAAGAGCAGCCGCCCGTGGTTACTATCAAGCAAACGGATATTGAAGGCAGGGTATTTAAGACTATAGATTTCATCCTTCCCGGCCAGCTTGGATTTTCTATTTTAAGCGCAGGCGTGTTCGGCACTGCATTCGTTTTTATATCGCTCAAGGAAACACTTGTAATAAAACGGTTTTTTGCCACGCCGATAAACCGCAATAATATTGTATTAGGTGAAGCCATCAGCAGGCTGATATTTTCAATTTCAGGCTCGGTGATAATAATCTCTATCGGGCATTTCCTTTTCGGCTTCACGCTTATCAACGGCGTGTGGACATTCCTGAATATGCTTATTGTTTCCGTGGTTGGTCTGATAGTATTTCTGGGTTTCGGCTTCTTTGTATCAAATATCGCCAAGAACCTGAATGCTGTGCCGCCAATAGCGAACCTGATTACGCTTCCCCAGTTTCTTTTAGCGGGCACATTCTTTTCAATTGACGCGTTTCCATCATGGCTGCAGCCTATCAGCCGCGCGCTTCCTCTTACATATCTGAATGACGCGCTGCGCAAGATAGCATTTGACGGAGCAACAATTTTCACTTTGCCGAAGGAGATGCTGATACTTGCTGCATGGGGCGCTGTGATATACGCGGTTACCATCAAATTTTTTAAGTGGGAATAAATCTTTAACACAAATTACTATGGATACTAAACAGGCAGAGCTTGAAATTTCGCAGATAAAAAAGATTATGGAGGAGACCCGCAGCATCTTAGTGGATGACGGGCTCGGATTTATTGTATGGGGGCTGCTTATTTCATGCGGGCTTCTGCTCACATATTTTTCCGTATTGGGTTTCACGCCATGGACGCTTTCAAATATTGCGTGGTTTGTCCTGATTGGAGCAGGCTGGGTATTCACGATAATCCAGGTCAGGAAAGACCGCAAGCAAATGAAGGCAGTTACATTTGCGGGAAAAGTCGCAGGCGCAATTTGGGGTTCTGCCGGCATTACAATGACGATAATCGGGTTTGTTGGTTCATATTCAGGCATGATAAAGGGCTATGGTATCTGCCCGCTAATGGCTTGTGTGCTTGGCTCGGCATTTTTTGTAAGCGGGGTAATTCATAATCAAAGGATGTTCCGCCTGCTGGGCTTTGGCTGGTGGGCCGGGGCAATCATTATGTTCTTTTGGATATCGCCCCATACGCTTCTGATGTTCGCCATAATGATGCTAATGATGCAGGTATTGCCGGGTGTATTAATGTACTCAAAATGGAAAAAAGAAATGAAGGCGGCTTAAGATATGGATACTAAACACGCTGAACTTGAAATTGCGGTAATAAAAAAGATCATGGTAGATAGCCGCAGTGCTGTTTACGATAAAAGCTCGCAGGGGATATTCTGGTTCACCCTCACTTCTGTGGCCGTACTGGTGAACTACCTGATGGCAGTAACCGGTACAGGAATTAAGTACTCCGGTTTATTATGGATAGCTGTAACCGGGTTTGGAACAGCGTATTCAATAATTCTCGCAAAAAAAGAAAGCAGGAAAAACAAAGTAAAAACTTTCGCCGGCAAGATACTCGCGGCAATTGGGATATCCGTTGGTATAGGTAACATACTGTTCGCTTTTGCATCGGTAGCTGCTAAGGCTTACGACCCTTTTGTAATAGTCTCTATGAACTCAATGGCTCTTGGAATGGCGTTCTATGTTATCAGCATGATCCAGCAGCTAAAGTCATTTAAGCTTATTTCTTTTCTCTGGTGGGCAGGCAGTGTGTTTTTCTTTTTCAGGCCGGGAGTCCACTCGCTGCTGTTTCTGGCGGCAATGCTGGCAATATCTGCCTGGGTTCCGTGGGCAGAAGAAAGAAAGCAGGTGAAATAATATGGCAGATAATATGAAAGATACGGGGGAAAAAATAAAGAAAGCCGAAGAAGAGATCTCCGTAATTAAAAAAATTATGGAGGACAGCAAAAAAGCGATCGTTGATAACGGATGGCATTATATTTATTGGGGTTCGATAGTAACAGCCGCATTGATCGTAAACTACCTGATGGTCCTCAACGGGGTATCGGTTAACTCGCAGGGAATGCTTTGGTTCATTTCCATGACAGGAGCAGCGATACTGGAAGGTATTATAGAGCGCAGGAGGGAAAAGGATACCAAAGTTAAAACTTTTGCCGGCAAACTGTTGAACACGCTTTGGAGCGCATCGGGAATTTGTATGTTTATACTGGGATTCGCAGGTGTTGTTTCCGGGGCGTACAGCGCGATCATGATCTTTCCCCTTATATCGATAATACTTGGAATGGCGTATCTGATAAGCGGTATTATTCAGGGCGTAAAATGGCTGAGCTTTATATGTGTATTCTGGTGGTCAGGGGCCGTGCTGCTGCTGCTGTTCCCCGGGCTTCACTCAATGCTGATTTTCGCAGGTATGATAGTTTGCTTCCAGATCGTTCCCGGTATGATTTTGTATATACAATCAAAAAAGGAGCTTAAGCTGCTCGCCGTATAATGACAGATTTCAATTACCAGGAAATAGATGATGTTATACACTCGCGCATTAGAACTGCCATAATGGCAGTCCTGATAAGTGTGGAAGAAGCTGAATTCACATTTATCCGTGAAAAGATAAATGCGACGGATGGCAATTTGAGCGTTCATCTAAAAAAGCTGGAAGACCATAACTATATTTCCGTAAAGAAGGAATTTGTTTCGCGAAAACCGGTCACAAGGTATGCTATCACTGAAACCGGCAGAAAGGCGTTCGAGGATTACATTAAGAAGCTGGAAAGCATAATCAAACGATAGGCTTTGCAGCAAATTACAAATAATAATATATAGGTATATAATTCCCCTCTTGAGAGGGGTGGCTGCCCGGCGATTGCCGGGAAGCGGGGTGTGTTTCAACCGCATTAGAAATACTCAATGTAAGTTTAAAAATAAGTTAAAAAATTTAAACACATAATAATATGGATAACCAAAATAACATCAACAGCACGCAGCAGAAAGACGAAAAGCTCTGGAAGCTGGCAAAAAAACGCGCTGCATTCAAGAAATCACTGCTTGTTTATCTTGCGGTGAATCTCTTTCTTTGGGGTGTCTGGTTTTTTACTTCAGGCAGGCACAGCGACTATACCTTTCCATGGCCTGTATTTGTGACCCTTGGTTGGGGTATAGGCGTGGCATTCAGTTATATAGGTGCGTACACCGGTTATAAAGAAAGCCAGACTGAAAAAGAATACAATAAATTGATAAATAAAAACTAAAACTATTATACCAGGAGCAGCAATGAAAACATTTTTAGCGGTTCTGTTCCTGATACTGTATTCTGCGGCTTTACATGCGCAGGATATAAAGATATCGGGAAAAATAACAGGTGATGAGAATCTCCCGTTGAACGGTGCCAATGTTGTTATCGAAGGCACTATCGACGGGGCGACTACTGATTCCACCGGTTATTATGAATTTGAGACTTCAAAAACCGGGTCTCAGAATCTGCTGTTTACCGCCATTGATTACAGCGATAAGCGGCAGACAGTTGTGCTGGAAGCCGGCAAGCCAATTGAGATCAACGTACAGCTTAAAAAGTCGGTAGTTGAAACTGACGAGATACTTGTTACCGCAAGCTCATATACATCTGGGCAGAACTCGCAGGTTACGATCACCCCTCTTGAAATTGTGCGGATACCCGGCTCTGACGGTGACTTGTTCCGCGCAATTACAACATTCCCGGGCTCGAACCAGATTGATGAGGGCAGCCGCATAACAGTACGCGGCGGCGATGCCAACGAAGTGCTTACTATATTAGACCAGGCGTCACTTTACAATCCGTTTATATTCGATGATGACTTCAATACATCAAGCTATACGACTATTAATCCATGGGGCCTGCGCGGCATAAACTTTTCCAGCGGCGGATTTTCCGCGAAGTTTGGGAATGTACTTTCAGCGGTACTTGACCTCAAAACCTATGAAATGCCGCAGGGTTCAGGCGGATTCCTGTGGCTGGGGCTGGCAAATGTTGGCTTGAGCGGCGTGTACCTGAACAAGAAAAAAGATTTCGGGGCAACTATCGATATCGGTCAAACAATACTTGAGCCGTATTTCAGGCTGAACGGCTACCTTGTGGATAAATATGATCCAATACCGCTTGCGCGCGGTATCGGCGGAAGCATTTCTTACAAGCCATCAACTAGCAGTAACCTGAAAGGAATTTTTGACTTCAGCAAAGATAAAATAGGTATCCGAAATACAAGCCCATCATATGACGGATTTTTTAACTCGGGCAGCGAAACGGTTTTCGGTAACCTTAAATATTCCGCGGGACTCGGCGCGAAAACATATTACAGCATGGGTGTTTCTTACAGCCATCATACTGATGATGTCGGATACGGCGTTCTGAATACGGTCTCGAAGCAGCTCTACAGTAAATACAGGCTTGATGTTACCCACAAGCTTTCGAAGAAGATCGATCTTAACACAGGCGGCGAGTATGAGTACAATGAAGATAAATTCAATGGAACCGTGCCGCAGTATTCGTATAACATCGGCACTAATGCGCCGCGTTTTGATGTGAACAGCAATACTCACACCGGCAGGGTTGGTGCGTATCTTGAAGCGCAGTTAAAACCTTTCAAAAAATTCTTCACGATAGCGGGTGTAAGAACTGATTACCACACGCTTTCAAAAAAGAGTGTTGTGGATCCCAGGCTTTCTCTGGGATGGAAATTCGCGAAAGATATGGTGCTGAGAGGCGCGGTAGGAATTTACCACCAGTTCCCGCGGCTTGAGTACTATGCGCAGTCCGATAACTTCAGCCTGAAGCCCGAACAGGCATCGCACTATATACTCGGGTATGAGTTCAATAAAATGGAAGGTTTGTTTGTATTCCGCGTTGAAGGATATTACAAGGATTATAAAAACCTGGTGCTGCGCGATACAAATACATTCCAGTATTCATCCGGCGGTAAAGGATTCGCGAAAGGCATCGATGTATTTTTAAAATCAACAGTGAGGAATAAATACTCAACATGGATATCATACGCATACACCAATTCAAAACGCAGCCAGTATGATGCGCAGAAGGAATCACCCGCAGCATATGATATTACCCATAACCTGACTTTTGTGGCAAGCTACAGTATTTCGGATGTAATTACAACCGGGCTTACATACAGGCTTTCAACCGGGAAGCCTTATACGCCGATCACCGGCGGGATATATGACCCCAACGCGAATGCTTACCAGCCAATTTACGCAGAAACTAACAGCGGCAGATTCCCCACATACCAGAGGATGGATATTAACTTCCAGTATATATTTTCGCTCTTCGGCAGGTTCGCAATAGCGGTGTTCCAGATCAACAACCTGCTCAACCAGAAGAATTTGTATGACTATACATATAACTTCGATTATTCAAAACGCGAAGAAATTGTAACGACCAACAAAAGGCAGTTCTATATGGGGCTGGGGCTGCAATTTTAAAGTGAAACGTGAAATGTCAAACGTGAAATGTGAAATGTCAAACGTGAAACGTGAAACGTGAAACGTCAAATGTGAAGCGTGAAAACTTCCTCCGGAAGTCAGGCGTGAAAATTTCTTTCGGAAGTCAAGTGTGAAATGTAGAGAACGAAATGTTTGCGGATTATTTGATATTACTTTAGAGTTTACAAAAAGGAAATTTTTTCAAGGATTTAAAAAGATCAACCTATAATTTTTAAATAAACTTAATTATTTAGAATTATGTTAAAATTGAACCATAAGAATCTTGATGTATGGAAGATAAGCGTAGAGCTTGTTGCTGATATTTATGCATTGACTGAAAAGTTTCCAAAGACAGAGATATTCGGTTTATCGAACCAGCTTCGAAGGGGGTCAGTTTCAATAACCTCTAATATTGGTGAAGGATCTGCCCGGCCTACTTTGCCGGACAGGAAGAAGTTTTACAATACTGCCCGTTCATCATTGGTGGAGATCGATTCACAGCTTGAATTGGCAGTAAGACTAAAGTTCACAACATACGAGAATTTATCTATGATAGATGAAAGAATGAACGAATTATTTGCAAAATTATCAAGCCTGATTGAGAAAACCAGTTAATATTGCTTTTCGTTTGACGTTTCACGTTTGACGTTTGACATAACATAAATACAATTAATCAATATAAATCTCTGCAATCCATGTAGAGAGTAGAAAGGTACATTAAAATGAATAAAATAACACTCTCAGCAATAGTGATGCTGCTGTTCGCGTTCCTGGTTATTGAAAATGCGAAAGCAGATGACTACACCGACGCAATGTTGAAGGCGATGAAAAAATTAGGCGACGCTGCCGATAAAAATGATAAAGCGGCTTTCCTGAAAGTAAGAGGCGACTTCGAGCGCATACTGCAGCTCAAAAAAAACGAGTGGATGGTAAACTACTATCTTGGATTTACAGATTATATGCTCTCAAGAACTGCAGCCGAAGAAAAGAACAATGATGATATGAAGAAATACACTGAGTCGGCTTTAAGCCTGCTTGATAAAGCAACAGATGTAAAAGATGATTTTGCTGACGCGTATATTATGAAAATGGCAGTGCAGGGCAACCGCTGGCAGTATGAACCGGATAAAATGAACGATATCATTGCCAAAACACAGGAAGCAAAAGATAAGGCTATGAAGCTTGAGCCTGAAAATCCAAGGTACTACCTGGTTGATGGCTATATGACATTCTACACACCCGAGAGCTTTGGCGGCGGCGTTGATAAGGCGCAGGGCATGTTCGAAAAATCATGGGGTTATTTCAAAACCTACAAGCCTAAGGATGAAACTTATCCGAACTGGGGCAATGACCAGGCTGCTGGCATGGTAGCAATGTGTTATATCAAGAACGAGAAGAAGGACGATGCAAAGAAATGGATCGATATGGCGCTTGAAGTAAAGCCGGGCTCTGGATTCATAACCGGATTTGTTATGCCTGAGTATGAAAAAATGAAATAATCTTTATAGAATTTGTAGTTACCTCAAAGCGGTGCCGGGAAAAACGGCGCCGCTTTTTTTATGATATAATCTAAACAGGAAAGATCTGAACAGTATTGAGATATTTTATTATTTTTGTATTATGAAAGACACATTGCTTACTCCAAAACACAAATCCAAAATAGCAGGCTATATTAAGAAGGCGGATTTTAAAAAGATCATTGCCATACTTGATTCCATTTCCACAAAACACTCCGGTACGGCTAAGATGAAGGATAAGCGTTATGTTATTGCAGAAATTGTAAGGCATATAACAGAGGGGAACCATAAAAATCCCGGCCGTGAGTTTTATAAGGCAGGATTGAATATTCTTAAGCTGAAATCTGATAATGCTAAAGAAGTCGGCATTCACATATTATGGCGCGGATACAAACACGATACATCTGCAGTCACCAAATGGTTGTATAAGATTACAGATGACCTGAATTGGGAAGTCCGTGAGTACGCCGCAGGCGCGCTTGGCGGAACATTGAAGGAGAATCCGGCTTTCTATTCAACCCTTAAAAAATGGACGAAGGACAGCTCCGAAAATATCAGGCGCGGTGTGGTTCTTGCCGCTGCTGTGCTGCGCGATAAGAATGATCCTGCAAAGCTGAAGAAGGCGTTCGCACTGTTTGAGCCGCTGATGTATGACAGCTCAGGGTATGTGAAGAAAAACCTTGGTCCTTTTATACTCGGTTCATATTTCGGCAATGGCGCAACCGAAGCTGCTATGGACTTTCTTAAACGAATGCTCAAAGTGAAAAATGAAAATGTAAGATGGAATATTGCGATGGCATTCAACAACAGCTTCGGGAATAATCACCCTCAGCTTGCCAAAGAGTTCCTTGCGGTTCTTGCAAAAGATACATCGCCGGTGGTACAAAGAGCAGTCAGATCAACTGTTAATCATCTGCTGAAAAGGCATCCCGGCTTTAAGCTGTGAAGGTATGAATTAATAAACTGAAAGACGCTGATTATCCGCACAAAATTGCAGTTTTGAGGTGGAATTTGCCGATTTACGCAGTAAATTCTTAATTTTTTATTACGGTTAAATTTGCTAACTTTGTAGTTGAGGTAATAATTATCATTTTATTAATGTCATGAAAATTTCTGATATACTGAGCACTGATGTAATAGCTGTAAACCTGGATGTGGCTGATAAAGATGATGCGATCAGGAAAGTAATTGAGCTGGCGGCAAAATCCAATAAGATCCTTGACAAAGAAAAAGTATCCAAAACTATTTTTGAGAGGGAAAAGCTTGTCTCGACCGGGGTGGGGAAAGGTTTCGCGATCCCCCACGGCAAGACGGATTCCATAAGCGACGTTGTTGCGGCGTTTGCTATTACAAAAGAACCCATAGATTTCGATTCAATAGATGGTGAGCCCGTTAGGTTCATATTTATGCTCATCGGCAAAGAGAACCTGCTGAATACCCATATTAAGCTTTTGAGCAGGATATCAAGACTTATGAATAAAGATGAATTCCGGGAAAAGCTGCTTGAAGCAGTTTCACCGGATGAAGTGCTTTCAATATTTAAAGAAGAGGAGAAGAACTACTTCGATATTTAATACTCATTTTACTTTCTATATAGAACAAACAAAACTCTAAACAATAAAAGCAGCAGCGCTTTTTAGTTTTCGTGGTCTCGGCACCGCCTCCATCTGACAAAATAAATTTTGGTATAATCTAAAAACAAACCGAAAAAATGCCTAAAAAACTAGTGTATTACTTTGGCGGTAAGAAAGCTGATGGCGATGCCGCGATGAAACCTTTGCTTGGCGGTAAAGGCGCTAACCTGGCGGAAATGGTAAACCTCAAGCTGCCCGTACCACCCGGATTCACTATCACAACAGAAGTTTGCACCCATTACTACAAGAACAAAAGAAAATATCCCAAAGAGTTAAAAACACAGGTCCGCGCAGCGCTGGCAAAAATGGAGCGTGAGATCGGCAAAAAATTCGGTGATAAGAACGATCCGCTTCTTGTATCAGTTCGTTCAGGCGCGCGCGCCTCGATGCCGGGTATGATGGATACGATCCTGAATCTCGGGCTGAATGACGAAACAGTTCACGGGCTTATCGAAATGACCGGCAACGAAAGGTTTGCTTATGATTCATACCGCCGCTTTGTACAGATGTACGGCGACGTGGTAATGGAAATGAGGCCGCACAGCAAGAATGAACGCGACCCGTTCGAAATAATTATTGAAGCAAAGAAAAAAGCCCGCGGTGTTAAGATGGATACCGACCTCACTGCCAGTGACCTGAAGGAGCTAGTGCAGGAATTCAAAATGGAGATCAAGATAAGGCTTGGGAGGGAATTCCCAGAAGACCCGATGGAACAGATAAACGGCGCGGTTGATGCCGTGTTCAACTCCTGGATGAATGAAAGGGCTATTGTTTACCGCAAGCTGAATGATATCCCCGAGTCATGGGGAACGGCGGTGAACGTGCAATCGATGGTATTCGGCAACATGGGCGAAAGCTCAGGAACAGGCGTTGCATTTACGCGCGATCCTGCATCAGGCGAGAATGTTTTTTACGGCGAGTACCTGATGAACGCGCAGGGCGAAGATGTTGTTGCAGGTATCAGGACCCCGCTTACGATAGCTACGCTGAACCGTCAGAACCCGGAGATGTATTCGCAGCTCGAAAAAGTGCGCAAGGCGCTTGAGAAGCATTACAAGGATATGATGGATATTGAATTTACCATTCAGGACGGCAAGCTTTACATCCTGCAGTGCAGGGTTGGTAAGCGTACAGGTTCCGCAGCTGTTAAGATCGCAGTTGATATGGTGAACGAAAGGCTCATTACTGAGCGCGACGCAATTATGAGGATAGAGCCCGACCAGCTTAACCAGCTGTTAAGGCCGATTTTTGATAATACTGAAAAAGAAACCGCAATTAAACAGGGCAGGCTTATAGCAAAAGGGCTAAATGCCGGGCCGGGAGCCGCAACAGGCAGAATATATTTCAACGCAGGTGACGCTGAAGACGCATCCAACAGGAAAGAACAGGTAATACTTGTAAGAATTGAAACCTCGCCTGAAGATATCAAAGGTATGAATGCATCTGAAGGAATCCTGACCGCAAGGGGAGGAATGACCTCACACGCTGCGCTTGTTGCAAGGCAGATGGGAAAGGTTTGCGTTGCGGGATGCGGCGACCTTGAGATTGATTACGTTACACGCGAGCTTAAAGTTGTAAGGGATGATAAGTGTTTTATTCTGAAGGAAGGCGACTGGCTTTCAATTGACGGAACCACCGGTGAAGTTATTGAAGGAAAGATACATACTAAGGAATCCGAGATACTGCAGGTACTGCTTGAAAAATCACTGAAGCCTGAATACTCCGAAACGTTCCAGATATATGACAAAGTAATGAGTTGGGCAGATAAGTACCGTACATTAAAAGTGCGCACAAATGCAGACCAGCCCGACCAGTGCAGGAATGCTCTCGCGTTCGGCGCGCAGGGTATTGGCCTCTGCAGAACAGAGCATATGTTTTTCGGCGGAGACAGGATCAACGCAGTACGCGAGATGATACTTGCCGATACACTTGCAGAACGCGAAGCCGCGATGGCAAAGCTCTTCCCGTATCAGAAGGATGATTTCCTCGGTATATTTAAGGAGATGAAACACCTGCCGGTTACCATCAGGACACTCGACCCGCCGCTTCATGAGTTCCTTCCGCACAAAGAAAGCGAACAGAAGGAACTTGCTGTAATGCTCAATAAATCGTTCGATGATATCAAGGCAAAGGTTGAAAGCCTTCATGAGTTCAACCCGATGATGGGACACAGGGGCTGCAGGCTTGGGATTGTATATCCCGAAATTACCGCAATGCAGGTTAGGGCAATATTTTCCGCTGCCGCCGAAGCTAAAAAATCAGGAATAGATGTTAAGCCTGAGGTTATGATACCGCTTGTTGGTGTAAGCACAGAGCTTGAGCACCAGACAAAGGTGGTTAGAAAGATCGCCGAAGAAATAATGGCTGCCGAAGGCGTGAAATTTGAGTATCATGTTGGTACAATGATTGAAGTTCCAAGGGCAGCATTAACCGCCGATGAGATCGCATCTACTGCCGAATTTTTCTCCTTTGGCACAAACGACCTGACCCAGCTTACAATGGGGCTCAGCCGCGATGACTCCGGTATGTTTCTGCCGTATTATATAGAGAAGGAGCTGATACCGGGCGACCCGTTCATATCTATTGACCCGGCAGTTGCATCGCTTGTTAAAATGGCAGTCGATAAGGGCAGAAGCGTTAAGCCGAGGCTGAAAGTCGGGATTTGCGGCGAGCATGGCGGCGACCCGAGAACGATCCATTTCTGCCATACGGCAAAGCTGGATTACGTTAGCTGTTCACCATTCAGGCTTCCTATAGCAAGGCTATCTGCGGCGCAGGCTCACTTAATGTATGATGAAGGAAGGGGAACATCAAACACCCCTGTAAAGAAAAAAGTTAAGAAAGCCGCGGTAAAAAGAACTGCAGTAAAAAAAGCAGCAGTAAAAAAAACCGCAGTAAAAAAAGCTTCAGCTAAGAAACCCGCAGCACGTAAGCGCGGCAGGTAGCTTTTTTAGAGAACTGATAGCCATTGAATACAGTAGTTTATTTATTTATTTTTATAACCCATGATTAAGTATCATGGGTTTTTATTTAATTTATTATGGAACCTCACTTTACAAGAACTTTATGAAATTTTACATAACGAGAATTTTCGTTTTAGCGGTATTGATCGCTCTGACTGCTTCATGCGGCAAAGAAAAAAAGCCGGAGTTTGTTGACGACCAGCAGAAAAGTACTGAACAAAAAACCCCCGAGCAGAAAAAAGAAGAAGAATCGAAACAGTGGGCAAATGATTCCAGTGTCTTGAATATGGAAGACCTCGCTGATCCCCAGAAAAGGAAGGAGATAGCGGACAGGAAAAAACCTATCGCGACTATATCTCCGCTCGAAGCCGCAGATTATCATGGCAGGATGGTAACGGTGAAGGGATTTGTTGCAGATATCTACCAGTCCGAAAAGGTTGCTTACCTGAACTTCGTTGAGAAGTACCCCAATAACCCGTTTACCGCGGTGATATTCGCGAGCAAGTTCGCGGATTTTCCCGATATTGGAAAATATAAGAACAAAAATGTGGAAGTTTCAGGATTTATATCTATGTTCAAGGGTAAGCCGCAGATCATATTAAACGAAACCAAGCAGATAAAAGTGGAATAGATTCTATTTATTAAAAAAGATTCAGCTTTGCGTGCGCGTTGTTCGGATTACTTTTGCGGGAATATTTTATTCAAATATCCCTGAATTTTTCAAATGCATTTACCAGCGCAGCCGCCTTCAAAGCGCCGGTAACATCATCCACATATTTTTTCTGGCGCATACCAACAAGGGTGCAGCTAACTTCCTTCAGTGAATTGATGAATAGTATTGCCTTCTGCGAGAGCGATAGCTCTTTGAAGCTATCTGCTTCGGATGCTTCAACAGCTTTGTTCAAACGAAGGTGAAGATCAGCGGATTTAGTATTTGCAAGCAGTCCATATAGACTGTCAAGAATTCCCATAAGCTTATTGGTTTGACGCGCAATTTTATCAAGCTTATCCTTCATCTCATCGCTTACGCCCGGTGAAGCAACCAGTGTGGTGAAGGCATAGTTTACCCGGGGGATGAGGAACTGCTTTTTCACATCATTAAAATTCTCCATTGAGCCAAAGCCCTTCCAGTTCTCCTTCAAAATTTCGCCGGCCTTAAGGAATGCCAGAACGGCTTTGCGGTTTTCTTCGCTTAGCTGAATGCTCCCGAGGTGGTCTTTGATGAAATCTTCTTCCATCAGGTCGAGAAGGTTTATCTCCGCGATTATCTGCGCTTCATCAAGCGAGGTGAATTCTTTATCTACGGGGAAATCTGCCAGCCGTGTTAAGCCGTTTTCACCCAGTGCATTTAACGGACGGTTAACAAGCACGCCAAGCTCGCTTTCGTAAGCGTATTCAAGCACATTAAATGAATCTCCCATCTGGTTCTTGTTAACAATTGCGCCTTTTTCAACCAGGTTGAGCGGAAGCTCAACAACATAAAAGCTGTTATCTTCAGAGATCTCGTTTGCCGCATCCACACAGCTTTTCAGCGAAGTGAATACCGGGTCATCCGAAGATTTGACGAATGAGTTGGAGGATATCCCATAGTAGCTTATTCTGCCTGCTTCGACTTCTGTTTCAAGGTATTCAAACGCTTTTTTTATGCGGATATAGTATTCATGCCTTAATTCATCAAGCTCAAGTTCTTTCGAAAGTGGAGAGTCAAGGAAATATTCAGGGTTGTGCAGCAGGTATATATCGATCGTTTCAAGTTTCATTCGCTCAAGCGAAAGCGTTATCTGGTCTTTAAGGAAATCAGGCTGTATGCAGTGCCAGATATTTTCAGCGTATTCGGTAACAGACTGGTAACCAACGCCGTCTTCCTTCATTTTTCTTGCGGCTTCAAGATTCTTGCCCTGTATATACCCGCCTTTTGATACAATGACGATCTCTTCGCGTTTTAGACTTCCGGCTGTGATCATCTCTTCCAGTACGCTGCCAATAAGTATTTCGCTGCCGCCATCTGAGTAATTTGCGGAAGTATCAATAAGGTTAATTCCCTGCGATATGGCATACTCCAGCGCTTCGAAATGTTCCCGCACCCTGTAATCAGTTCGGTATGCGCCGAATCCGCATGCAGAAACGGTTAAACCTGTTTTACCCAGCGGTTTATACAGCAGCGAAGGGAATTTTTCAGAGAATTCTTTGGTATTTTCGGCAAGTGCGCGAAGTTTGATCATGGCTAATTTGTTTTATTGAACTGCAAAACTATTGAATATTTTTGTGATTTGTAATTCCAAAATTACACCCGTGGAGGCAGGGGTGTGGGTGAGTAGTGTGGTAGGTGAGTAGCTGAATAGTGTAGTAGTTGAGTGGGTGAGTAGTGAGTAGGTGAAATAGTGAAGTGAAACTGCTGTAGCAGTCAAGAAGGCAGAAGGCAAAAAGATAAACAGGTAAAATCATCATAGCGATGCCCGGTATGTAGGTGATCGCCTGACCGGATTGTTTATAAAATCATTTCCCACTGCCAGGGGGAACACAAGGGGGTAGTAAAAGCTTCTATAAACTGGCGGTGACTCCTGGCGGCACATGGCTTGGATCTATGACTCAAGTCATTGTTTTCGCCTATAACGTGTATTATGTTTGTAATGACACCCATAGGCATAACCTGAATCCTTTGAGCATTTGTTGTTGCAAATCCGGCAAATCAATATTATATTTATGAATCTAACGCTGCTCTTGCTGGAAAATAAAATAATGACAAATATGCCGCAATTTATAAAAAACTTCACTTTTGGTAATTTATCATTGATTAAGTTATCAATGATATTGCTTTGTATATTGTTGCTCTCAAGTATCACAAGTATGGCGCAATCTATTACTTGGCAAAGGATATTAGATAGCACACATTACGGTGGCGTAAGCAAAATACTGCAAACTAGCGATGGTGAGTATGCCGCGGTCGGCAATGTTCGCATAAATAATCTTTACAAAATTAATCTTACAAAAATAGATATACACGGGAATATTTTATGGGTAAAGATATACGGAACCGGATATGCAGTTGCAAGATGGGCTGAAGAAACAACCGATAAAGGGTTAATTATATGCGGATATTCAGACTCGGCATCGGGAAATTCAAAAGTGTATCTTTTGAAAACTGATTCTACAGGAAATATTCTATGGCAAAGATATTATACATACAGTAGTTTGGATCAGGGAAATTGTGTAAAGCAAACTTCTGATGGTGGATTCATACTGGCATGCAGAAACACCTTAATGTCATACGATGATGGGTTAATAATAAAAACTGACAATGCAGGAATACGACAGTGGCAGAAGGTTATAACTTACAACACAGCTATTTCACTAAAAGAATTGGAAATTGTTCCCAACGGCTATCTGTTTGCGGGGTGGATAAATTCCCAGCCTTCAAATGCTTTGCTTATAAAAACGAACCTAGTAGGCGATACTATCTGGACAAAAACTTACGGCGGAAGTGGCTCAGATGCCGCATATTCTCTTGAACTGCTGGGTAATCATGGATATTTGATTGCAGGTTCAACCGGATCGTTCAGTGTTTCAAACACTGAATCATATCTGATAAAGACTGATACAAGCGGTAGCATGATTTGGCAGAAATCGTACAGTGGTAGTTATTCAGAAGTATGCAATGCAGTTAAATATAAACCCGGAACGGGATATGTTATGGCAGGGTATATGGATACTACAGAAATTTCACACTCAAGAGCTTTGATCAAAATGGTTGATACCAACGGTATCTTGTTAAGGCAGCAAACTTTCTTTCCTTCTAACAGAGGCGGAGATTTCAATGATATAGAATTAGCCAATGACGGTGGGTTCATATGCGGAGGCGGTGCTAACAATAATTCTGCATTTAGTATGTATGTTGCAAAGACTGACTCATTGTTTCAGGCCCTGCCAATTGGCATCACACAAATTAGTGGAATTGTACCGAATGAAAGTATATTGTATCAAAATTTTCCAAATCCTTTTAATCCGAATACAAAAATTGTTTTTCAACTCACAAATTCTTCACGTGCCAGAATTTCATTATACGATGTTTCCGGCAGATTTGTTTATAACATAATTGATAAATGGCTGTTGCATGGAAGTTACGAGATAAGCCTTGATCTCGGCAGCCAGAATATTTCATCAGGGGTCTATTTTTATTCACTTTTTATTAATAAATCAAAATACCCAATACAAAGTAAAAAAATGATATACCTTAAGTAAGGAGGATAACATGAAACATCGAAAATTGCTTTTACCATTATTGTTTGTGCTTCACATTTGCATTTACGCTGCACCAAGGGAGTTGTTTGTGAGAAATAGCAGTAATATGGTTATTAAAATTGATGTTTACCCTGTTGGATGCATATTTAATGGCAATTTGGATTATAGTTTGAGATGTGCTAGATTTTATACCAATTACCAATACATAACCGGAAACTCAATTAAAGGTATTGAACCTACTGTACAATTAGGCTTTGAACATGATGCAGAAAACCATGATGAAGATGATGAAGGTATGGGTAATGATATTGCGGGTGTTGTGGGATATGGAAAATACAGAATAGACTTTTATGAGAAAACAAGCAATAACCCGGAAACGTATGTTTATAGAAATTTTTGTTATATTGATTACAGTCATTCAAATTATCCATGGAATCCGGGCCCTAATGGATTGACTAATGATATATATGTATATTACATGGGTAATGGTGATGTTAGAGGCTGGAGTTTTTCAACTTTACCATTTGACAGAACGTTGAAGATCTGGGACCAAAGGAATCCAAATGCCCCTAACGCCTACGAACCTCAAAACAAATCGGGCTTCAAGTCAACCAACAATGGAGAGTGGCTTACATATCCGCTTGATGCTACGATTTATCAGGGCGAAGAACCTTGGGGGCATGAAACAAAAAGCAAATGCTTTGTATTTATAGATGTGCTTCCATCCCACAATCCAAAAATCATATGTGGCGAGACGCTCTCTATAGAAACAGAAGCACAGCTAATATTGTATAGTTCTAACTCAGGTTCAAATTTTGCCCAATTCAATGTGGGTGATGTTCCAGGAAGCAGTTGTGGAGCTGTTTTTATTAATCAAACCGGCGGCTCCGTCTTATTGATGCGAAATACAAAATTCACTGTAGAAAATGGGAGTAAGTTGTATCTCGAAAAGAACAGTAATGTTACTATCAACAATTTAGAAGCAGAATTCAGGCTAAAATCAGGCAGTTATTATTGCAACAGGGGTGCAAAGATATTAAGTGGCAAGTTGATAATTGAAAAGTATGTACAGTATTGTTTGCCTGATCCGCCCGCCAGAATAGTGAACTATTTTCAGGATAGCGCGAGTATTGTACTGGAAAACGGCGCTGAGCTGGTCATACCCGATAGCACTACGTACGTTTTCGAAGGCAGCGAAACAGCTTTGATCTGTAAAGATAGCTCATCAATTAAATTCGGCAAGAATTCGAAATTGGTATTCCAGAGCGGTGCAAGGATAAACGCAGATGGATGTAGATTTACAAGCTATGATTCTACAAATACATGGGACGGTATCTACCTAATTGATAACGCAAATGATACGTTGAAAAACTGCACATTTGAAAATGCGTATAATGGTATAAACATTAACCCTGATCTTGCAGCTCCAATAGTTGATACACACAACGATTATACAGAACTGTAAGTTCAGGAATTCAACAACAGGGATACTGCTTAACCAGGTTTATGTTAATGATGCAGACGGTATTTTGATAGATAACTGTACGACAGAATCTAATATTGCCACAGG
>JAYRXC010000052.1:0-59528 GCA_041917655.1 Ignavibacteria bacterium
AACCCCTCTCCCAAAGGGAGAGGGGAGAAAAAACTCAAGAATTTTTGGTTCCCCCTCTCCTGTCAGGAGAGGGGGGTAGGGGGTGAGGTCAAGTTCGTTGAAATCCAGAGTCAAGAAACTTCTTCAAACAAAGTTTGTAGGGTTTTATTTATCTACTGTCGTGTACTTATCCGCAACCATACGGCCTTCTTCTTTCCTTGAAATAATCCCAATTTTTCACTAAATTAGAAGTCTAACAAATGAACTATTTTAGCCCGCCTGGCTGCTAAAAACTGTTCCGAAACCGCAATTCTGGTTTCGTATCATATTCAAAGTCAGGATTAGCGTTAAAAATACCTGTCTGCTTAGGCAGACTTCTAAAAATATCCGTATTGAAGTTCTTTGATAATTGAGAGATCACGATTATTTCTCGTTTATCAGTTTGTTGTTATAGCTGCACTATTTGGCATTTGGATTTTGTCATTTGTCATTACTTCCCGGGCGGTTAGCTCAGTTGGTTAGAGCGCCACGTTGACATCGTGGAGGTCACCGGTTCGAATCCAGTACCGCCCACAAGCTATCGCTTGCCGGTCGGATAAATATTGATAAGGCGAAATTAACATTACTTTTGTTCCCGTCCCGATTTATCGGGATACCGCCCACAAGCTATCGCTTGCCGGTCGGATAAATATTGATAAGGCGAAATTAAAACTCCCTGAACAGGTTTCGGTTCATCGGGAAAAACAGTAAGCCGGATTAAGTGGATCATTACATTAATAAGAATCAGAACTAAATTAAATAAATCTATAAGATGAACAAGACTATCAAAATATCAATTATTCTTCTGTTGTTTTTGTTTTCATCAAATATTTTTTCACAGATATATTCACCAAAGGATATAGTCAACGTTTACGATCCATTCACAATAACAATTGGTGATATGGTGCTCAATACAAATGATGAGGACTTCAAGGAGCATAATTTCATCATTATTCTTACAATAACTATCGGGCCGGAGAGAATTTTTAAGTTCTTATATAAAGATGACTGCCTGATAAATAATGTTAAAAGCTACAACGATGATTACTGGGCTGTAAATTTGACGGCCAGGAAAAATAATGTAATTCTTGTACCTGCGCTTAATACTATAGCCAATAACGGCGGGATGGTTACTATCAGATTAGAAGGATATACCAATCTTACCCCTGGTGATGAAACCATGATGAGCCAGCTATCAACAGGTTATGTTTACACAAGCTCTTCAGTTTATGGATCAATAGAACAGGCATACAAGTTCATTGCAACCTCAGCTGACGTGAATAAACCGAACAGCAGCCTGCTTACATCTGCCGAGGTGCTCCAAAGGAATATTGCTACAAGGCCGGGTGTTTTTTATCTTGGGAATCCAATGGAAGTTTCATATGCTGTTCCTGAAGATCCCAAAAAAGTGATTGGCACAAACCTTATGATACAGGGACAAAAGAAGATCGAGTCAAAAACTACAGCCAGGTCTGTTGACCAGCTTAATTTCACAATCACCAAATATACCGATGTTAAGATCGTTCAGGGTGAAGCTTACTATAACAAAATTAGAGGTGTTTTTAATGATATCATTAACCTGCCTGTAATAGATGAGAATAAACGCGAAGGTTTGATCGCAAGATGCAATGAAGTTATTACCGAAGATCTTGTAATAGGCAGAAAGACCGGTGTTTACATGAATAACGAAGTTATCAGGCAGTTCACTTACCTGATGAACTTTCTGAAGGCCGGTATCAGGGCAAAATCAGATACTGCTTCCACAACCAATGACTTCATGAAATCCGATGAAAGGGAAGCATTGACATACATGGAAACAAATCTGAAAGAGAACGATTTCAACCTGAATAACCAGTACCTGTACGATGATTACATTAACTCATCGGTTAACAGGGGCTCAATTCAGAAGGATATCGATATTATCAGGAGATATTACCAGCTTAAATAGTTTTACCCTGAACGCAGTATTCTTCGCGTTAGCGAAGGATACAGTGAAGGGTCTCATTCGCAGAACGAAAAATATTACGGATACTCTGTTCTGATCATAATTTTTAATTAGTAATAAATTTGAGCAAAAACGAAAATATTAAAATTACTTTTCCTGATGGGAGCGTTAAAGAATTCCCCAAAGGCATTACTTCGCTCGAAATAGCGGCTTCAATCAGCAAAGGACTTGCAGAAGATGTGCTTGTTGCCGAAGTTAACGGAAAACTGGTTGACCTGGTAAAGCCTGTTAACGAAGATTCTCCTGTGAAATTTTATAAGTTCGCGGATGAAGAGGGCAGGAAAGTCTATTGGCACACCACCAGCCATATAATGGCGCAGGCCATTGAAGAGCTTTTCCCCGGCGCAAGATTCGGTGTCGGCCCGCCAATAGAGAACGGCTTCTATTATGATGTTGATTCAGACCATAAATTCACTGAAGAAGATCTTAAAAAGATAGAAGACCGCATGCTTGAAATTGCGAAGCGCGATCTTAAAACCGTACGCGAAGAGCTTAAACGCGAGGATGCTATCGAATATTTCAAATCCAAAAGGGTCGATCCATACAAAGTTGAGATACTTGAGGATATAGCTAAGAATGAAGATGTTGTATCGCTCTATCACCAGGGCGGATTCACAGATCTTTGCCGCGGTCCCCACATGCCAACTACCGCAAAGCTGAAAAACATAAAGCTTCTGAGTGTCTCTGGTTCATACTGGCGCGGTGATTCAGACCGCCAGCAGCTTCAGCGAATTTACGGCGTATCTTTCCCCAAGAAAAAAGAGCTGGATGAATACCTGCATTTGCTTGAAGAAGCCAAAAGGCGAGATCACCGCAAGTTAGGTAAAGAGCTTGAGCTTTTCATGTTCCATGAATATTCGCCGGGTGCACCTTTCTGGCTGCCCAATGGCATGGTAATATTTAAAGAGCTTGAAAAATACTGGCGCGATATACATGATAATAACGGGTATAACGAAATAAATACGCCAATTCTTGTAAAAGATAAACTTTTTGCGCAGTCAGGGCATTTAGACCATTATAAGGAGCATATGTTCAGGGTTGATGATGGCGAGGAAACTTATTACCTGAAGCCTATGAATTGTCCTGAAGCAACATTGGTTTATTCATCCAAGATGAGAAGCTATAAAGATCTTCCGCTCAGGCTGAGCGAGATTGGAAGGCTTCACCGTAATGAGTTGAGAGGCGCTTTGGGCGGAATGTTCCGCGTAAGACAGATCACAATGGATGATGCTCACATTTTCTGCACTCCCGATCAGATCCAGCAGGAGATTACCGGTGTAATGGGTCTGATAAAGCGATTCTATGCGCTGTTCGGACTCGAACCCAGGTTCTATCTTTCCACCAGGCCCGATGAGGCAATGGGAACCAAGGAAGCATGGGATAATGCCGAAGCAGCTCTTGCTGCAGCGCTTGATGCAAACGATCTTAAATACGAAGTTAAGGAAAAAGACGGCGCATTTTATGGCCCAAAAATTGATGTCCATATAAAAGATGCATTGAACAGGGATTGGCAGATTGCTACTATTCAGCTTGATTCCAATTTGCCTGAGAGATTTGACCTTACCTACGAGGGCAGCGACGGTCAGAAGCACAGGCCGGTGATGGTTCATCGCGCTATTTTCGGCAGCTTCGAAAGGTTCATCGGAATGATAATTGAGCATTTTGGCGGCAACTTCCCTCTATGGCTTTCTCCGCTCCAGGTTGCTGTGCTTGCAATTACTGATAACCAGTTAGAGTATGCTAAGGAAATTAATGATAAATTGAAGAATGCCGGATTCAGGACCGCACTTGATGACCGCAGCGAAAAAGTTGGTTATAAGATACGCGACTGGGAAACCAAAAAAGTACCATATATGATAGTCTTAGGCGACAAAGAAAAACAAAACGGCAACATTACCGTCAGGGCTCATAAAAAGGGAGACCTAGGTGTGTTTGAGCTTGATAAATTTATAGCTCAGCTTTCCGAAGAGCGGGATACAAAGAAAATTAATTCATAACATTTAAAGGAGAATTCCTATTAAAGAAAAAAAGATAAAGACACGCATCAACGAACAGATTCGTGTACCTGAAGTCAGGGTAATTGATGATAATGGCGATCAGCTCGGTATCAAAAATACCCAGGATGCCCTTAGGATGGCGAGGTCAAAAGATCTTGACCTTATCGAAGTTTCACCAAATGCAAAACCGCCTGTTTGCAGGATTGGCGATTTCGGCAAATATAATTACGAGAAACAGAAAAAGGAAAAAGAGCAGAAGAAAAGCAAAAGCTCAACCCAGTTAAAGGAGATCCGTTTTCATCCAAATACAGATACGCACGATATGGAATTTAAGTGCAGGCATTTGGTTGAATTCCTGATACAAGGGCATAAGGTAAAAGCTACAATTATATTCATAGGCAGGATGATGGTTCACCAGGATATCGGCAGGAAGCTTATGGATGAGATACTCGAAAAGCTCAGCGTGGTTGGCAAGGTAGAACAGCCCCCAAAGATGGAAGGCCGCTACCTTACAGTTATGCTCATTCCCGATAAGAAGAAGATCGAGGATTACAAGAAGAACCTGGATAAGTCAAAAACACCTGCAGGCAGCTCAAAGCTTGCAGATCTGAAGCCTGAAGACCTTGTAACAGAAACGGTTGAAGAGGGCAATAATGGCTCAGCAGGCTCTGAAGAAGTTAAGGAATAGTTGTTTTACGGAACTATATTGTAACGGCTTAGAAAAAATAAACAGTAAAGAAAATTCAATCATTATAGAAAGTAAGGTATAAAATGCCAAAGATGAAATCAAACCGCGGTGCGGCTAAATCCTTCAAGGTAACTGCATCAGGAAAGGTTAAGAGGAAACATTCTTTAAAGAGACACATTCTTACCAAAAAATCCGCAAAGAGGATTCGCCAGCTCAGGCACGATGCTATTGTATCTGAAGCGGACCAGAAGCGCGTAAAAAGAATGCTTCTGGCTTAATAATTGTAAATAATAAAAAAAATATAAGGAGATAGTAATAATATGCCGCGTTCAGTTAATGCAGTAGCTTCCAGAAAAAGAAGGAAGAGGATGCTTGCCAAAGCTAAAGGCTACTGGGGCAGAAGAAGTAAAGTAACAACAGTTGCGAAACACAGCGTAGAAAAAGCCGGCCAGCATGCTTATTCAGGCCGTAAGCTCAAAAAAAGAGTGATGCGTAATATCTGGACAGTTCGTATTAACGCTGCTGCCAGGGATAACAATACAACATACTCAAAGCTCATAGGCGCACTTCACAAAAAGAATATCGATATCAACAGGAAAGTCCTTGCACAGCTTGCATATGATAATCCGCCGGCATTCAGTGAAGTTGTTAAGTTTGCTTTAAGCTAAAGGATAAGATGCTTAATAATCTGGCTGAAATAGAGCAGGAGATAAGCTCCTGCCCGGTAGGCACAAACGAAGAGCTCGAAGCCTACAGGCTGAAGTATCTATCACGCAACGGCTTGCTTACAGCGCTGTTTGAAGATCTCAAAGGCGTTAGCAGGGAAGATAAACCCGCGGCGGGCAAGAAGCTCAATGAGATCAAGCGGATGGCTGAAGCTAAGTTCAGCACCGCTAAAGCTGAGCTTGAAGATAAAGATACCGGTAACGAAGGTATTGACCTCACCATCCCCGGCAGGTCATTTTCTATCGGCAGGGAGCATATTCTTTCGCAAACCCTTGCCGAAATGGTAAAGATATTCCGCGAGATTGGCTTCAAAGTTACCGATGGCCCCGAGCTTGAAGAGGAATTTTATAATTTTGACGCCCTTAACACTCCCGCGCACCATCCCGCAAGAGATATGCAGGATACTTTTTATGTGCAGGATAAGAACAACAAAGATAAAAAGTACGTTCTGCGCACGCATACTTCGCCTGTGCAGATACGGACCATGCTTAAGAATAAACCGCCGCTAAGGATTGTTTCTCCCGGTAAGGTCTTCCGCAATGAAACAGTTACATATAAGAACTACTTCATGTTTCACCAGATCGAAGGGCTTTATGTTGACAAGAATGTTTCGATGCGCGATCTGAAAGGAGTGCTTGATTACTTCTTCAGGAAATTTTACGGCGAAAAAACTGTTACACGCTTTATACCCAGCTTTTTCCCATTTACTGAACCCTCAGGGCAGGTAGATGTAAGCTGCTTCATCTGCGGCGGCAAAGGCTGCAAAACATGTAAAGAAACAGGCTGGCTTGAAATTGGCGGCTGCGGAATGGTTGACCCCAACGTATTCAGATCGGTCGATATTGATCCGGAAGAATACACCGGTTATGCCTTCGGCATGGGTATTGAAAGGCTTGCAATGATGAAGTACGGGATCAAGGATATCCGGACTTTCTACCAGAACGATGTTAGATTTTTGGACCAGTTCTAAGCTTGGCAGGTATATTTACAATAGAGTCAATTTTAGTTTTTGTTCTTTGCTATATTATCGGTTCATTCCCAACAGCATACCTGCTTGTAAAAGCAGCGTCCGGCAAGGATGTGACCCGTGAAGGTTCAGGCAATGTCGGCACGCTTAATTCATTCCAGGTGAGCAAATCAAAATGGGTGGGAGTTGTTGTTCTGCTTACCGACCTGCTAAAGGGTCTGCTTCCTGTTTACATTATGCTGTATGTGATGAATATGCAGTATTCGACAGCAATGCTGGGCGCAAGCGCATTGATACTCGGGCATAACTACCCGGTCTGGCTGAAATTCAAAGGCGGCAGAGGACTTGCTACGGGAGCCGGAATATTTATGATCGTGAACTATTACATACTTGCAGGATGGCTGGTTGTATGGGCCGCGGTGTTCGCTTTCAAAAGAGATGTGCTGATTGCCAATACTGCTGCAACATTTTCATTGCCCGTAATAGTTGTATTGATAAACTTTGTGCCATGGATGGTTATAGGCAGCGGACAAAACGGATTCACTTTAACTTACTTCACGGTGTTTTCGCTTGTAATTACACTGATAATTTTACTCAGGCATACTGAAGTCTTTAAAAAGTCAGAAAAAAGTGTATCCTGACAACCTGTATCACAATAATAAAAACTAAAGATTTTTAAACTTAAACAAACCCAGAGAATGTTTCCTAATCTAAAGAACCCGGTTTTTACAGATACAGATGATCTAAACGAGATCGCAAGGCAGCTCAGAAGAGACATTATCAATATGCTTCTTCTTTCAAAATCCGGCCATTCAGGCGGTCCGCTCGGACTTGCTGATATATTTGCAGCTTTGTATTTCAATAAGCTGTCACTTCTACCGGAAGATCCGTATAATGCTGAACGCGATTTTGTATTCTTATCAATAGGACATGTTGCTCCGATATGGTATGCAACGCTATCAAGGCGTGGATTTTTCCCTACCGAAGAGCTTAAGACTTTAAGGAAAGTTAACGGCCGCCTGCAGGGGCATCCTGCGCCGCTTAAGACCCATGGCGTTCCCGGTGTTGAAATCGCCTCCGGAGCGCTTGGCCAGGGACTTTCAATAGCAGTAGGCGCTGCTCTTGGATTAAGGCTTTCAGGCAAGCCAAACCATGTTTACTGCATTTGCGGCGATGGCGAGCTTGGCGAAGGCCAGATATGGGAAGCTGCAATGACTGCGGATCACCATAAGACCGATAACCTTACAGTAATTATCGACAGGAACCACTGCCAGATAGATAACCGCACGGAAAAAGTACTGAAGCTTGAACCGCTTGCCGATAAATGGCGCGCGTTCGGTTTCGAAGTTTTCGAAATGGACGGCCACAATATGAAGGAGATACTAGAAACTCTGGACGCGGTGAAAAAGGTAAAAGGTAAACCCACTGCGATCATTGCTTATACAAAAATGGGCAGGGGAGTATCATTTATGGAAGATGACTATAAATGGCATGGAGTTCCGCCGAATGACGACCAGGGTAAAATTGCGCTTAGCGAGCTTGCACCAACCAAGTACGGTGACTTTATTGATTACTACGGAGAAAAATAACATTGTTTAAGTTAATTTATATTTTGTTATCCGCTGCGGTAATAACTATGGTTTCATGCTCGGGCATGGATGGAGAGGTAAAGAAAGTACCTGCCGAAATGATCCTGAGCAATACATTCTGCGCTATTGATACAAAAAGGGAAGTTACCATAAACAGTAAGGATGAGTATGATAACTTGATGAAAGATGTTTATGCTAATCTTGATCAGGTACCTAAAGCCCCGGTAGTGAATTTTGAAAAGAATACGCTTGTAGCGGTATTCATTGGCGCAAGGAATTCCGGCGGTTATATGGTTAACATTGATAGTGTCACCGAAGGCTCAAAAAACCTGACTGTTTATGTAACCGAAACTAAACCGGGAAAATCATGCGTTGTAACCGACGCGATAACAAAGCCATTTGTTATTATGAAGATCCCAAAAACAGAAAAAAAAGCGGTTTATAAGTACAGCGAAATTGTTAATGAATGCCAATAAAATCCATTTAAAATGAATTTAATAAAAAAGTTTGAGAATTATTTAGTCGATAACCTTGACCTCGCAAAACCCGAGCTGAAGGAAACCAGGCGCGGCTTTGGCGATGCGCTGGTTGCCCTCGGTAAATCAAATCCCGATGTTGTTGTCCTTGGCGGTGATGTCAGCGGATCAGTAAGAACAGATATGTTCCGCGACGCATTCCCGGACAGGTTTTTTTCTGTGGGGATAGCTGAACAGGATATGATGGGGGCAGCCGCCGGACTGGCACTTGCAGGCAAAATTCCGTTTGCTTCAACTTACGGTGAGTTCGCAACAGGAAGGCCGTTTGACCAGATCAGGCAGTCAATAGCTTACAGCGAGATGAATGTGAAGATTTGCGCGTCCCACTGCGGATTTACAGTCGGACCCGACGGCGCTACTCACCAATCGCTTGAGGATGTTGGTATAATGAGGATCCTTCCGCACATGAATGTTATCACGCCATGTGATTACAACCAGACTTACCGAGCTATTATTGAATGCTCCAAAGTTGATGCGCCGTTCTATATCAGGTTCTACAGGGATAACTCTCCCAACTACACAAATCCAGATGCGCCGTTCAAATTTGGTAAGGCTGATACTTTGTATGATGGGACTGACTGCACAATTATAGCTAGCGGGCTAATGGTATGGGAAAGTATGTTGGCGCTTGAGCCATTGGCTAAAGATGGCATTTCAGTGAGGCTGATAAATATGCACACCATAAAGCCGCTGGATAAAGAAGCGGTACTGAAAGCCGCAAAAGATACAGGCTGCATTGTTACATGCGAAGACCACCAGAAGATCGGCGGTCTTGGCGGAGCCGTTGCAGAAGTATTGGCGCAGGAGTATCCCACACCTGTTGAATTCATTGGAGCAAGCGATACATTCGGCGAATCAGGCAAGGCTACTGAGCTTTATGAGAAATACGGCATATCATCACACTTTATTGCCGAAGCAGTCAAAAGAGCAATCAAGAGAAAAAAATAATTCATTTACACAGCAGGGTTATTTTATTTTACACAAAATAAGCAACTGGTTTTATTAAAACCGTCTAAGGGCACAATTCCTTGTAATTTTAGCTAATTACACAGAACGTAAAAATTTTAGCGAATTTTTATTCCTCTTAAACGGTTTTACTCATTATAAAAGGAATTAATCTAATACATTATGAGATCTGCAAAATATCTATTAGCTTCAGCGGCCTTTGTAGCTGTACTTGCTTCCGGATTCGTGTTCGGGCATTATATTTTTAAAAATGAATCGAACGAGCTTAAAGCCGGCGAGAATATTAACCGTGAAAGAGTCATACAAAATGTAACCGACTCGCGGGAGAATGCAATTACACGAACTGTAAGCGAAGTCTCTAAAGCTGTTGTGGGTATCAGTGTAACCGAGGTTAGGGAGTACCGCGACCCGTTCGGCGATGATCCGTTCTTCAGACAGTTCTTCGGTGACAGGTCATACAAGCAGGAAGTGCAGGGGCTTGGCTCAGGTGTTATTATTTCAGAAGACGGATATATTTTAACCAATGACCATGTGGTTGGCAATGCAACAAAGGTGGTGGTATCTATGACAAACGGCGAACATGTGGATGCGGAGATAGTTGGTAAGGATTCATACAGTGATATAGCCCTCCTTAAGATCAACCGTTCCGGGCTGCCGTTTGTAAAGATCGGCAATTCCGACGATGTGATAATAGGCGAGTGGGTGGTCGCGCTTGGCAATCCGTTTGGATTGTTTGAGGTTAATCAGAAACCAACCGTAACCGTTGGAGTAGTGAGCGCCATGGGTATGAAGCTTAATTCCAATGAGAACAGGTTTTACAGAAATATGATTCAGACGGATGCCGCCATCAATTCAGGCAACAGCGGGGGGCCGCTGGTAAACAGCATCGGTGAGCTTATTGGAATGAATACGCTCATATATACGGGGAACTCCATGGCGGGCGGCAATATCGGGCTTGGGTTTGCAATTCCGATAAACAAAGTGAAAGCCATCGCAGACAGGCTGAAAAAAGACGGAAAGATCGAGAGGAATTATGATATTGGCCTGCGCGTGCAGACCGTGGATAAGAACATTGCCCAGTACTTTAAGCTGAATAATGTACAGGGCGTGATAATTGTGAGTGTAGAAAAGAGCAGCCAGGCAGATGGCGAAGGCCTGAGGCCGGAAGATATAATCCTCTCTATAAATGGCGAGAAGATCGGAAGTGATTCAGATTTCTGGGGAATTATTACCGATATGAACATTGGTGATAAAATTAAACTCAAAATTCTCCGTGCAGGCGAGGAATCGGAAAAAACACTGGAATTGAAAGTGAAGTAATAGTCACAACTCATCCGATGACTATATAAGTACCAGTCATCGGATGAGTATATCACCTCACCCCGACCCCACTCCTGAGAGGAGAGGGGAGAAAGCCCTCCTGCCACTAATAGCAGCATTCCGCATGTTATACCTGCGCAGGCAGGTATCCAGACGTACAATGAAGAAGGCGCCTGAATATTCAGCACCGGTGAATCAATACTCCAAAACGGACAGTATCTTTTGATTTATCTAATTCTCTTAACTACTGCATTCATTTAAAATGCCAACCCCCATTTGTACTTTCCGAATCCTGTAGATTTGCTTGAAATATACATTATAGCTGTCTTCAGAAAATCGTCCCCCCTTTGTAGAGGCGAAAGGGGGGACAAAAGCTGATACTATTTGCTTACCATGAAGAATCAGTCTTAGGATGAGTAAAGCATGTGCGACTCCTACGGAGTCGTAAAAATTTTCCAAAACTCTTTCTATAAACGTTTGACTCCTACGGAGTCATATTATCGACCGCATCGCGGTCATACCTGCGAAGGCAGGTATCCAGACGTGGATTAATAAAGAAACGAGAATCCATGGCACCGAGAGATTATGGAAGATACCCATATAATGTTTATCTGAATATCTCTCCTGACTCATCTGATGACTAGATATACCGAATCTTTTTTGACTTATGAGCAACCAGTCATCGGACGAGTAAGCATGTTCGACTCATCAGGAGTCAAAAGAGCTTCTATCGTTTGCTTTATAAATGTTCGACTTCTCCGGAGTCATATTATCGACCGCATCGCGGTCGCACATTTATAGCAATGCATTTGATAATTGTCCTGACCCCAGCGGGAGTTATTCCCATAAAAAAAGAGACCTAACAGGTCTCTTTTTAAAAATCCAAATTTAACGAGATCTACTTTGTCAATATCATTTTCTTCACTTCTGAATACTTCTCAGTTTCCAGCTTGTAGAAATAAATACCGCTTGTGAGGTTCGCATACTTAGATGCGTCAAATGTAACTGTATAAACACCCTTTGACTGGTTTGCGTCAACCAGCGTCGCGATCTCTTTGCCGATAAGATCAAACACCTTCAGCTTTACTGTAGAAGCATCAAAAAGCTCGTATGTAATGTTGGTAGTCGGATTGAACGGGTTTGGCGTATTCTGCTCAACCTTAAAATTCTTAATTCCAGTGATACCTATCTTCAGCTCATCAGCCTCAAATATCTCCTGGTTGTTTGAATCATAGCCCCTCAGCTTATAAAAATATACGCCGTCTCTTTCAGGCTCATCCTCAAAATCATACATATAAACGGTTTTGCTTTCAGCGGTAACTGATTTCTCAAGGAAGTCATCCTTCTTTATGCGCTCATCGTTTATCTTCCTGTATTCCTTCTTTTTCGGATCAAGCCTTAATACATCGAAATAAGAAATATCAACCGGGTTAAGCAGCCTCCAGTTGATATAAACGGTCTTATCTTTTATCTTAGCTGAAAATACTGTGAGGGCATCAACGGAATCAGCCGGTGTTGTTTCATCACCGTCATACAAAGCGGTTACATCGCCTGATGAATTGTTCTCTGAAAGGTCATCAGCAGTAACCGTGAAATTAAAAGCCAGTATTGTTAAGAGGGCAGCAAAAAGTAAATTTTTACTCATACATTTTCATGCAAAAATTCAAGACGTCTTTTGAGCCTTCTTTCGCTCATAAGTAGCTTTTCCTTACCGAAAACAGCCTCGTCCTGTGACGTAAAAGTGAGAAGGTATTCATCACTCATTACAATTGCCTCTTCAGGGCAAACTTCCTCGCAGAATCCGCAGAATATGCATCTAAGCATATTGATCTCGAACTTCTCGGGAAAACGCTCTTTTTCAAGGGTAGGTACTTCGTTAGCCTGCACTTCAATAGCAAGCGCGGGACAAACCCTTGAACATAAGCCGCATGCAACACATCTTTCAATGCCGTTATCTGCCTGCACTAAAACCGGCCTTCCGCGGAATGCGGTTGGCGGCGTCCATTTTTCTTCGGGGTACTGCCTTGTGACCTTCGGCTTAAACATCTGTTTAAATGTAAGCCACAAACCGCCAACTATCTGGGGAATATAAGTCTTTTCCAGTATTGTCAGATCTTTGCTTCGTACTTGTTGTATATCTGCCATTTTTATCTAATTCCCTGTTAACCCCTTTGGGGCCAACGCAGGAAGTCATTTTTAATATTATCTTATTTGTTTAACAATTAATCTGTGATTCCGTTCCCTGAATCTAAATCAGCGAAATCATTTAATCAGGTTAATCTGTGATTATTTTACCAGTACCATTTTCTTAACATCAACATAATCACCCGATCTCAGGCTGTAGTAATACATACCTGATGAAAGTCCTTTTGCATCAAAATCAGTTTCATATTCGCCTGCGGTTAACGGACCGTTAACCAAAACCTTAACTTCTCTGCCAAGCATATCATAAACCCTGAGCGAAACATAGTCGCTCTTTGGGATGGAGAAATTGATCTTTGTGGTCGGGTTAAACGGATTCGGATAATTCTGAGAAAGCTTGAAATCCCTTACAACAGAGCTTATCTGCTGGATTCCTATGAAGCCCTGTGTAGCTGCGCCGAAATTCTGCTCAATGTACTGTGATGGATTAGAAACCAGTTCAGCCCTAATGGTTATTGAACCCGCGCCTGGTACGTAAACAAACGGAGGCACAGCGTAACAGTAAAAATGGAATGATAGTGTATCGTCGCTTGATGCTGTACCGTAGGGAGCAGTTACTGAATCAGTTGTGTTCGAAAAGCAATTCTGGTAATTACACATTGCAGTTCCAAGTGAATCCCATCCTATAGTAAGATTCTCAACAGTTCTGATTATCCTGATGTTAAGTGTTCCGGAAGGTACCTGAAGCAATCCATATGATACTATTTCAAAATCTGTGGTATCATCAGAAACAACTATTGAAGGAGAAGTCCTGATGAATGTAAATCCCTGTGAGAATATTGGAAGAGTTCCGCAAAAAAATGCCAATGCCACTAATAATTTTTTCATGTATGTAGATATATTTTTAACAAATTTATATGAATTCTAAGTGAAAATCAATCGAAATCAAAGGATATTGCATGCCGTAAATTACGATTTTTGCTAAATTAATGTTAAATATATGTTCATTTAACTAGCAAAAAGCATGTTTTTTCATGATCAATATACCTTTTTCGTTTCACTTGCTGCCCAATACTCAAATACTTTAACACATTTCTCCTTCATGAAATCGCCGATAATTTCGACATTACTTAGTCCCATTTCCTTTAGCATGTGGTTCGAGACTTTCAACTCATTGAATCCAAACCGTTCTGCATCGGCAATATCAGCCCCGTAGAAGATCTTATCGATCCGCGCCCAATGGATAGCGGTAAAACACATGGGACAAGGCTCACAGGTTGAGTATATCGTGCAGCCGCTAAGATCAATGCTCTGTATATTCTTACACGCATTGCGTATCGCGTGAATCTCGCCATGAGCGGTAATATCGGTACTTTTCCACACTATGTTGTGATCGCAGGCAATAACCTTGCCATCCTTCACAATGCAGGCTGCAAACGGCGTCTGCCCGGCATCAACCCCTTCATAGCACTTATCAATTGCCATCTGCATGAATTCTTCGTCTTGTGTCATATTTACGCTTTAATTACACAAAAATAATGATTTTGGGTGAAAAATGCAGTTTAATAATTGATAGTTCGAAATTGATAGCGATCAGGTTGCCGTACTTGTGCTGTCAGGACTTTCGTCCTGACAGTTAACTCATTTAGCTGTACGGATTCTGCTATTTGCTCTTTGTTATTTGCTATTTGAACCGGAAACTACATACCCCTATTTTATGTCTAAATATTTATACAATATATCTTATATTTGAGGCGTCATATATCATATGGATAAACAGGAATTTCCGTTCAAAACGTCACTTTCGTTCAGAAAACTCATAGATTTCTGGCGAAATGCTGTGCACACGATAGAGGGCGATTGCCCGGGGAGCGACTACGCCCGCCGCATAGTTAAGGATGTGGAAGCGATTCCCGAGCTTAACGGCCTGATATATGATTATTCCCTCATTGAGCGGCACCGCCCGCTTATTGATTCGCTCATGACGGCGGTTTTCCCCGTGGCATATCTGAATTCAAACTTAACAGCTGTTACGGCTCCGCTTGATTTCAAAACAATTTACTCAACAAAAAAATTCAATGAACTCTTCTGCGATGAAAATGGTTACTTTGCACATGATCTCAGCATTTCAGAAGAGATGTTTGATGCAGGCAAAGTAATATCGTTATATGCGGGAATTCTGAAAATGGCATATGGAATAAATATGACCGTGGTGTTTCCCCTCATCAAAACCATTGTTGATAGTGAAACAGGACTTGAGCGCTACTACAAGCTGAACCTTGACGACAGATTTATTGACATTAAAATAACAGGAGAGCTTCCTCCGGTAAACAAGGAGCAGATTACACTGCTGGCTGAAAACATGTTCAATTTTGAACTGTGGCAGGAAATATTGCCTACATCCCTTTTTGAGTTTGAAGGATTTCTTGTTGTCAATATGTTTGAAGTGACAGACCAGGAAGCATTGTCACGGCTGAAGCTTGACCTGCTGGACAAAAACATTCTTTCCGAAGCGGGCGGATTCGCCAGTCTTGAAAAAAGAGTAAGAACTTTGTTCCGAAACCCGAGGCTTCGTCTTGGTATTGCTTCATTTACTGACGATTCCGCAAAAGTCATACGGGTAGGGGATTATTCAGCATATAGTTTCATTGCTGATAAGAATTGCGATGAAAATTGCAGTGATTATGACCGGTCGATATACAGAAAGGCCATTGAAACGGGTGAACCGCAGATAATTTTTGATCTTTCAATGCTTCCGGGCTGCACCAGGGTTGAAAACGAGATCATGAAAACGGGGGTGGTGAATTTTCTTGTTGCCCCGCTGGTATATGAGGGTAAAATAATAGGAATCTTCGAATTGGGCTCATCAAATCCCGGTGATCTGAATGCTATTAATGCAATGAAATTGCTGGATGTACTGCCATTGTTTTCCCTGGCATTAAAAAGAAGCCTTGAAGACAGGGAGAACAAGATCCAGGCGATTATCAAAGAAAAATGTACAGCCGTTCATCCATCTGTTGAGTGGCGATTCCGAAAAGCAGCCATCAACCTGCTTGAAAAGGAAAAGTCCGATTCATTTGCCAATATGGAAGAGATCGTTTTCCGGGACGTATATCCGCTTTATGCCCTGAGCGATATCCGCAGCTCTTCGAATATCAGAAATACTGCTATACAGCATGACCTTTGCCAAAACCTGGAACTTGCAAAGATGATCATTCAGGAAGCCTCGGAGGCGAAGCCAATGCCCGAGTTCCACCACTTGATCTACAAAATAGAAAGAAGAATGCTTGCGCTATCTGCAGGTTTGAACTCAGGCGATGAAGCCGGCATAGTGTCTTTCCTTAAGCGCGAGATCGAACCGCTGTTTGATAATATTTCCGGGTACAGTACGAGAGTGAAAGAGTGTATCAGGAATTACAGTGCTGCTATCGACCCTGCTTTGGGAATTCTATACAGCAAACGCAAAGATTATGAGCAGAGCGTTAAGATGCTAAATGAAAATATTTCATCGATCGTAGATAAAGAAGAAGAGTATGCGCAGAGTATCTACCCTCATTATTTTGAGAAGTACAAAACAGACGGCGTTGAATACACAATGTATATCGGTGATTCGATTTCAGAGAAAGAACGATTTGATATGGTTTACCTGCGAAACCTCAGGCTTTGGCAGTTTATACTGATGTGCAAGGTAGCGGCAAAATCTGAAAAAATAAAACCGCTGCTTAAAGTGCCGCTTGAGCTTGCTCACCTGATATTGGTGCAGAATTCGCCGTTATCGATCCGCTTCCATCTCGACCAGAAAAAATTCGATGTTGACGGCACATACAATGTTCATTACGAGATAATGAAAAAGCGTATCGATAAAGCTGAAATACGCGGCAAGGAAGAACGACTGACCCAGCCTGGCAAAATAGCCATAGTTTATACACAGCCTTCGGAGGCACAGGAGTATTTGCAGTATATTGAATATCTGCAGGCAGGTGAATTCCTCAAAAAAGGTGTGGAAGAGATGGAACTTGAAGACCTGCAGGGAGTTTATGGATTAAAGGCTCTTCGTGTTACCGTGGATACAGAATCAGATGTTTACGGCGATGCGTTAAAAAGTGACCTGGAAATTAAAGAGTTAACTAAGTCTTAAAAGAGTAAAGTTTTTATATGAAATTCTGGAAAAAATTATTAATAGGTTTCGGCGGATTGTTCATGGCATTCCTGCTGATGAACTTTATTGTAATGCCCTGGTACGTCAGGCATGATACACTTGTAAAAGTGCCGTCCGTAGTTGGCCTTAGCTTCGAAGATGCAAAGCTGCAGCTTGATGAGGCGGGGCTTGAGGGTTTGCAGGGCGATATAAGGTATGACCCCACAAAACCTATCGGCACTGTGCTTGACCAGAATCCCCCCGCCGACCAGACCGTTAAGGACGGAAGAAGGATCTACCTTATTATCAGCGGCGGCGAGCAGCTTTATGACGTGCCGAACCTGGTTGGCAGAACCCTGCGCGAAGCAAAATTTATGCTAGACCAGCGCAACCTGGAAGTGCAGGAAGTGGAATATAAGCCGTCTGCGCAGTATCCTTCTGGAATAGTGCTTTCACAGATAGAAAGCGCGGGCTCAAAGGTTAAAAAGGGTACTATTATCGGTGTAGTTGTATCAACAGGAATGGATGCCGGCGATATAAAGGTACCCGATCTAACTGGTAAAAATCTTGAAGAAGTTAAAAAGCTGCTTGAAGTGAACAAGCTTACAGTTGGAAAGATCAATTACCAGCCTTCAACCAATGTACCGCTAAATGCTGTTATTGACCAGTATCCGAAAGCCAACACTATGGCTAAGGAAAACCAGAAGATCGATCTCTTTATAAACCGCGAGAACAAGAAGAAGATCATTATCGAAGGTGAAGAAGACGGCCTGAAGGAAAAAGAAGAAAAAGTTGAGCCGCAGGACAACGGTGATTTCAAAGATGACGTGAAGAAGGATGATAAGAAAAAAGAAGAGAAGAAAAAAGATGACAAGAAAAAAGATGATAAGACGAAGCCGACTGATAAAAAGGATGATGTAAAGCCTAAATCGAGCGATAAAGATAAAAAAGAAGAAAAGAAAACTACGCCTCAGCCAAAGGATAAAAAAGAAGGCGATAAAAAAAATGACGGGGGAACAAAGTTCTGAGTAATGTAAAGCTGATAGCTCCTTCGGTACTCTCTGCAGATTTCTCTAAGATCGGCGCAGATGTAGATATGATCACACGCGCGGGCGCGGATATCCTGCACCTTGATGTTATGGATGGACACTTTGTGCCGAATATTACCTTCGGTCCCAAAATGGTGGCAGATATAAGGAAGCTTACAAAGCTTCCGCTTGATGTGCATCTGATGATAAGCGAGCCTGAAAAGTATGTTGATGAGTTCGTAAAGGCCGGGGCAGATTGGGTAAGCGTTCATTTTGAAGCAAGCAATCACCTGAATAGGCTTGTAAGCCAGGTTCGTGACGCAGGCGCAAAGGCTGGAGTGGCAATAAATCCTGCAACCCCTGTAAACGTGCTTGAAGAGATTCTGCCGTATATAGATTTCGTATTGCTGATGTCAGTCAATCCCGGTTTTGGCGGACAGAAGTTCATTAAAACATCAGTCGAGAAAGCGAAGAAGCTTTCCGGGATGATAAAGAAAATGGAACTGGATGTAATGATCGAAATGGATGGCGGTATCGGCCCGGCTAATATCAAAATTTTAAGCGATGCAGGTGTGAATGTGTTTGTGGCAGGCAATGCTGTTTTCGGGGCACCGGATCCCGCCGCAGTTATTGCAGAAATGAAGAAACAAATTAACGGGAAATAAAATTGAAATTCATATTATGAAGCCCGCCTTTACTTACAGCGAAATTCGGGAAACAGAAAGAACCATTATAGAAAAAGAGGGAATTCCCTCTTTAGTTTTAATGGAAAATGCCGGCAAGAATGCGTATGATGTAATTACATCATTGTATACGGACCTGAAAAATGAGTCGGTTGTAATTGTTTGCGGTAAAGGAAACAATGCCGGAGATGGATTTGTAATAGCGCGTCACTTTGTGATTAACTCAATCCCAGTAACTTTATACAATTTCTCCTCACCCGGCGAGCTAAAAGGCGATGCGCTGGTAAATTATGATATTCTGCAAAAGCTGTCTTCAGGGATTTGTAGTATATCCAATGTAACTGAAGATAACTTCGAAACATTCGCCAAGTCCCTAAAGAAAATAAAAGGGAACGGAATAATTATCGATACGCTGCTTGGCAGCGGAGTTAAAGGCAAAGTTAAAGGACTATACGAAAATGTGATCTTGGAAGTGAATAAGCTCAAACGCAAAAACCACAGCATTGATGTTATATCGATAGATGTACCCAGCGGATTGAGCGATGATGTTTCAGATGGCGCGGTAATTGAAGCATGCCACACGGTTACAATGGGTGCGGTAAAAACCAATCTGCTTTATGGCAGGGGAAAAGAGAATACAGGTAATTTGCACGTTGTGCCTATTGGTATTCCCGCTGGAATGCTTGAAAGGTTTTCTGCTGATACAAAACACATTGTGGAAATTAGTGATGTCCGCAAAAGATTCCCGGTAAGAAAAAAGACATCGTACAAATACTCAAACGGCAAGGTGCTGGTAATTGGCGGTTCAAAAGGGCTTTCGGGCGCAATATTGATGAGCTCGCTTTCAGCGTTAAAAAGCGGGGTGGGAGCAGTACTTGCGGCTTTTCCGGAATCTATATCAGCTCATTTCAGCAGGAAGCTGTATGAAGTTATCAAAACTGAATTACCATGCGCGGCTGATGGAAGCATATCCGAGAATGCTTTTGAAGAAATGGCATCCCCGCTAAAAAAAGCCGATGCTGTTCTTATCGGACCCGGAATCTCACTCAGCAGCTCTGCTGCTGTTTTCACAAAACGGTTTATACAGGAATGCGGCAAACCTATGGTGATCGATGCCGATGCCCTTACAATAGTCGCAGGAGATATAGAAATGTTAAACCGGCGCAAGCCGGGTACAGATGTTATATTGACCCCGCATTTAGGCGAGTTCAGCAGGATATCAGGCTTGTCAACTGATGAAATCCGCAGAGATATGTTTAGAAGCGTAAGAAATTTTGCCCAAAAGTATGATGTGAATGTTGTATTGAAATCTGAAACAAGCTTTGCGTGCACTCCAACAGGTGAAATATTCTTAAATTCTACAGGTAACGAGCAGCTTGCATCTGCCGGTACCGGTGATGTACTTTCGGGAACGATAGCATCACTACTGGCACAATCAGCAAGCGCGGAAACTGCCATGATTTGCGGCAATTATTTACACGGTATGCTTGCAGATATTTATTTTGATAAGCATGGCAATAAACAAAGCGCATCTGTCCAGGAGCTGATTAAGCTTCTGTCGGAAGCGATCAGCAGGATTCTGGAGTAACGGTGAAAGCAGGCAGATTCCTGAAATATCATTTCCCGTTTATTGCGTGGCTGCTCATAATTTTTATTCAATCCAGCTTTCCCGCTGTTGAGCTTCCTAAAGTAGAGTTCTTCAGCTCGGATAAAATAGTACATATGGGAGTTTACGGACTCCTTGCTGCCCTCTGTTTCATTTCTCTTGTCCATATCAGAAAACAAAATCTGTTTACAGGAAGCGTGTATTTATGGACAGGCATTATCACAATTCTCTACGGCGCATCTGATGAGATCCACCAGTACTTTGTGCCAAACCGCTCTTCCGAGCTGCAGGACTGGCTGGCAGATATTGCGGGAGTAATAGTTATGCTTGTGCTGATCAAAGTGCTGCTAAGCAAAAAAATGGACTTGTTCAGGAGGGAACAAACAAATGGTTAAGAACATTCAGCATGCTGTGATACGTGTTTCAGATATAGCCGCAGCTAAGGAGTTTTATATAAACAAGCACGGGCTTGAGCTTCTCGAAGACGCCGGGAATTTTTTCGCTGCAAAGACGGGGAATATGAGACTTTCGGTTTTCGGCGGATATGAAAAAGGCGGCGACCCTGAAAATCCAAAAACCGGAGTTTCGTTAATTTTCCGTGTCGATAACCTTGAGAAGGCAATAGAGGAATATAAAGCGAAGGGTGTTCCGTTCTTCGGTGAAATAATTGACATTCCTAATTTCCATAAATTCATGGAATCAGAAGACCCGGACGGGAATGTATTTTTTCTGGCTGAATATCATGTTGAACCTGTTTAAAAATATTCCCGCAGCATTTGCCGCGTTATTGTTCATCTGTTCGATTTCATACTCGGAAATTGAAGTAAGACTGAGCATTGATAAGACCAAATTACTTGTTGCGGAGCCTATAATCATAAGCATAGAGTTCTTTAATAGATCGTCAGAAAAGGATTCCATTAACTACTATTCCTATGATGAGTTCTATTCATATTTGAAGCTGAATAACAATGAGGGTTCAAAGTTCATTCGCAGCGAATTACATGCGGAGTTTGGAAACGATATTCCATTTGAGGTAATTGACCCGATGGAGTCAAGGTCATTTCAGTTCGATCTATTGGAGTATATGGGAACTTCTAAGCTTTTGACGTCAGGGAAACTGCAAAGAATGTTTCTTTCCGCAGGTTCTTATAGTCTGTTTTATGATGGGGCGGCAGTATCAAATTCGATAATCTTTGAGATAACCCAGCCGGCCGGTGATGAATCTGAAGTACTGGAAAAGTTGATTTCTGCCCACAGGACGCTTTCAGATCACTCAGATAAGAAGAGCAAAGAACAAGCACGATTGTTTTTCAAATTAGCAACAGAAAATGAAACCAGTTTGTACTATGAATTGGCAGTTTATATGTATAATTGCTTATCCGGGCATGATACGACTGATTTTGGCTTGAATTCATCCTTTGTTGAAAAATATCCGGATTCCTATTTCCTGAAAGAAGTATTCAGCAATTTATGCACCACAATATACTTGCAATCAGGAGAAAAGGGAGTTGAGAACTACCTTAATGAAATTGCCTTGAAATATAGGAATAACAGGGTTTTTACGCTGTCCAAAGAAATTCAGAAGAACAAAGAGTACCTGAAGTAAATTGATTATCTTAACAAATATGAGTATTTTTGTAATTAAGCGAACATTAAAACATGTTCTTTAGGGTTCTTTCTCACGATAGCGGCTCCAAAGCAAGAGTTTCGGAAATTACCACAGATCACGGCAATTTTCAGACTCCTATTTTTATGCCCGTTGGCACTCAGGCTACTGTTAAAGCCATTGAGCAGCGCGAGCTTGAAGAAATAGGTGCAAAAATAATTCTTGGCAATACCTACCATCTTTATCTAAGGCCTTCAACGGAGGTGCTCAATAAAGCGGGCGGACTGCATAAATTCATGAACTGGAACAAGCCTATACTTACAGATAGCGGCGGGTTTCAGGTTTTTAGTTTATCAGCGCTTAGAAAGATAACCGATGAAGGGGCAGAGTTTAAGTCTCATTTAGACGGAAGCTCACACCTGTTCACACCCGAAAAGGTGGTGAATATCCAGCGGCAAATAGGCTCGGATATCATGATGGTATTGGATGAATGCCTGGAAAATCCGGCAGAGTATGAAAAGGTAAAAAAGTCGGTTCAGCTAACTACCGATTGGGCCAAACGCAGCAGGGATGAGTTCCAAAAAACCGAAGGTTTATATGGATTCCGCCAAAATCAGTTCGGCATAATACAAGGCTCAACTTATAAAGATCTCAGGCAGCGCTCGGCAGAAGAACTGGCTGAAATGGATTTTGAAGGTTATGCGATTGGCGGTCTTGCAGTTGGCGAAGCCAACGAAGTGATGTATGATATAGTTGAGCATACAACTGAGTTCATGCCTGCCAATAAACCAAGATACCTGATGGGTGTTGGCACACCCGAAGACCTGCTGAATGCCATCGAAAGGGGAGTTGATATGTTCGATTGTGTTATGCCAACGCGCAATGCGAGGAACGGAACGATCTTCACCTCGACGGGCAAGCTGAGGATTAGGAATCTTGAAAACAAATTCAATTTCGGCTGCATAGATGAAGATGTAAAAAGCTACACATCTGAAAATTTTACGCCGGCATACTTGAGGCATCTGTTCATAAGCGATGAAATGCTCGCGGCGCAGCTTGCAACAATACATAACCTGAAGTTTTACCTTTCCCTGGTGGAAAGGTCCCGCGAAGCGATAACTGCGGGAAGGTTCACAGAGTTCAAAAATAGTTTTTTGGAAAAATATAATTCTGATTCATGGAAGATCAAAAAATGATCTCCCGCGGATCGGGCAAGTAAGGAAGGTTTAAATTTGACGTATCTATTTATCATAATGCAGGCGCAGCAGGATGGCATTGCAAGTCTTGCAAGCTCTCTACTGCCGTTTTTACTCATCATAGCAGTATTTTATTTCCTGATCTTAAGGCCGCAGCAGAAACGCCAGAAGGAAAGAGCTAAGCTGCTCGAAGGCGTTAAGAAGGGTGATAAGATCATTACCTCCGGCGGCATACACGGTACAGTTGAAGGCGTTGAAACAGATTCTGTACTCGTTAAGATCGCAGATAACGTAAAGGTAAAAATGGATAAAGCCGCTATTGGAACAATAGTAGGCCTCACCGATACACCTGTAAAGAAAAACTAATTGTGTTCCGCATTTATGCGGATATTTATTGTGGCGTTTAAAAACCGCCACATTTTATTTTTATGAAACCCAGGAAAACATCCGGAGCATTAAGCAAGTCATCAAACGGTGTACACAAAGCAGCCGTAAGGCCCAGGAACGGGCAGAAGTATAAATTCAGCTCCATTGAATCTGCTATTGCAGATTTCAAAAAGGGCAAGTGCATTATCGTTATTGATGATGAAGACAGGGAAAATGAAGGCGATCTAATTTACTCTGCCCAGAAATCAACACCAGCGCTTGTAAATTTCCTCATCAAGCACACAAGCGGCGTTATTTGTGTTCCAATGGAAGAAAGCCGGTTAAAGGACCTTAAGCTGAACATGATGACAGCGCACAATACAGCGCTCCATGAAACCGCTTTTACGGTCAGCGTTGATTATGTTCACGGCACAACAACCGGAATATCTGCATCAGACAGAAACAAAACCATACTTTCGCTTGTTAATAAAAAGACGAAGCCGGAAGATTTGGGAAGGCCGGGGCATGTATTCCCGCTTAAAGCATTTCCGGGCGGTGTATTAAGAAGAGCCGGCCATACAGAGGCAGCAGTTGACCTAGCCAGGCTTGCTGGACACTATCCCGCAGGTGTATTGTGCGAGATAATCAAAGGTGATGGCGAAATGGCAAGGGTTCCCCAGCTTTTTGAGCTTGCAAAAAAATACAGGCTGAAGATCATCACTATCAAAGACCTGATCAACTACCGCCTTGAAAAAGAGGTACTCATTAAAAGGATCGTTGATGTGAACCTGCCAACGAAACACGGCGCTTTCAGGCTGCACATGTACAAGAACCTGCTTGATAACAAAGAGCATTTGGCGCTTGTTAAAGGCGAGATCGATCCCAACAAGCCGTTGCTTGTAAGGGTTCACTCGGAGTGTCTGACCGGAGACCTGCTTGGATCGTTGCGATGTGATTGCCAGGACCAGCTGGTTAAATCGCTTAAGATAATTGAACACGAAAAGAACGGAATTGTTCTGTACATGAGGCAGGAAGGCCGCGGCATAGGGCTTGCGAACAAACTGAAAGCATATAAGCTGCAGGATGAAGGCAAGGATACTGTTGAAGCAAACGAAGCGCTGGGATTTAAAGCTGATCTGAGAGATTACGGCATCGGTGCGCAGATACTGCGTGATCTTGGGGTTAAAAAAATGATACTTCTTACAAACAATCCCAAAAAAGTTGTAGGGCTCAAAGGCTACGGCCTTGAGATCATAAAAAGAATTCCGATAGAAATACCGGCAAATTCAATTAACGAAAGATATTTAAAAACCAAAAGAGATAAACTGGGTCATCTACTGTTAATCAACAAAAATCAGGAGAATTAATAATTATGGATTCAAATAACAAAGGATTTGTGTACCTCACAAAGGACAGGCTTCATGAGCTTGAGACCGAGCTTAATGACCTGAAGATAAGGGGCAGAAAAGATATTGCGGAAAAGATCGCCGAAGCGCGTGCTCACGGCGATCTGAGCGAAAACGCTGAATATGATGCCGCAAAACATCAGCAGGAACAGCTTGAAATGCGCATCGCAAAGTACGAGGAAATGCTTTCAAGGGTTAAGATAATCTCGGCTGATGAGCTTCCGAACGATAAGATCTATATACTTCACAATGTGAAGCTGAAAGATATGAAAACAAAGGAAGAGTTCTGCTACAAACTTGTATCTCCTGAAGAGGCAGATCTTGACCAGGATAAGATCTCGGTTACGTCTCCAATTGGTAAATCATTGCTCGGCAAAAAGAAAAATGAAGAAGTTGAGATCATTGTTCCGGCCGGCAAGCTAAAATACAAAATAGTCGATTTCACAAAATAATGAATAAAGATAAACGGACCTTACTGAAGGTCGGAATAACACTCGTAGTTTCTCTGATAATACTCCTTTGGGGTATCGCATTCATGAAAGATCTTAAGTTCGGGCTTGAAACTAACGAGCTTACGGTGTATTTTTCTGATGTGAACGGCCTTAAAGAGGGCGACCCTGTCAGCGTTAACGGTGTTACTAAAGGCAAGATAACATCTATCGAGCTTGCCCCGGGCGATTCCGTTAAAGTTGATTTTTCTCTTTCAAAGGAAGTTACACTTCGCAAAGATTATGATGTTTCGGTGGCTATGATAGAGCTCATGAGCGGTAAGCAGATCTACATAAAGCCCGGTACCTCTAAAGAAAACGCGGATATTACAAGACCTCTTGTTGGTGCCAAAACAAATGATATAGTAGGCCTCATCGGTACTATGAATGAAGTAGGGCAGGATGTAAAGCTTATCACCCGTAAGCTTGATACAGCTATGTCTAAAATGATGGTTACAGTTGAGAGTATAAATGATGTTGTTGGAGATGACGGTTTAAAATCAAATATAAAAGGAGCCGCAAGCAATTTCAATCTCGCTTCGCGTAACCTGAACCTTATGCTCGCCGAAACACGCAACAGCCTGAACTCACTCGCTTCAAGGCTGAACAATATCGCGACAAATGTTGATAACACTGTTACCGATACAAAGCCGGAGCTAAAGGAAACCATGCAGGATGTCCGCACGCTTACAATGAGGCTCGATTCGTTGACGATCAACCTCAACGACCTCGTGCTGGGAGCCAAGGACTCCAATTCGACAGTTGGCAAGCTGCTGAACGAAGACGAGATGTATGATAATATCAACAAGGCATTGCTCAATATCAATAAGCTCGTCAGGAAGATAGAAAAAGACGGCATCAGGCTGCGTTTATTCTGATAGTACTTTTTGGAACGTAAAAGGTCATTTATCATAATTAATGTTTTGTAAATGCTGAGAAAAAATTTAAGTTTCTTAATTACAACGGCATTAATAGTTGTTTTCCTTTATTACGCATCACAGTTCAATAATCCCTTAACCGGCTCAACAAACAAAGATAAGAATGGCATAAACCATTCCAAGGTCACAGGCTCAAACGGAATGGTTTCTTCTGCCTCAAGGTATGCCTCGCAGGTTGGGATAGATATACTCAAAAAGGGAGGCAATGCAGTTGATGCGGCCGTTGCGATGGGCTTCGCGCTGGCTGTCACCTACCCCCAGGCCGGAAATCTTGGCGGCGGGGGATTCATGGTCATTCGACTTAATAACAAAATTACTACGATAGATTACCGCGAAAAGGCTCCCGCAGGTTCAACCCGCAATATGTTCCTCAATGAAAAGGGCGAGTTCCTGCCAGAAAAAAGCCAGGTAGGACATCTTTCAGCAGGTGTACCGGGTTCTGTAGCCGGATTATTATACGCGCTTGAAAAATACGGAACCATGAAGCTTGATTCAGTTTTGGCACCTGCTATCGCACTTGCAGAAGACGGCTTCGAAATGGAAGACCGACTTGCGGAGTCACTTAACTCTAACTTCGACCTGTTCAAGCAATTCCCTTCTAGCAAAAAGGTGCTTACGAAAAACGGCGTTAACTTTACTGCAGGTGAAAGATTTTCGCAGAAAGATCTTGCTAATACTTTGAAGCTGATCGCTATTCACGGCAGAGATGGATTTTATTCCGGCATAGTGGCGGATATGATAGTTCAGGAAATGCAGCGCGGCGGCGGTATCATTACTCTGGAGGACTTACGCAATTACCAGCCTTCGGAACGCGAGCCTGTTCATACAAATTATAAAGGACATGATGTCTATTCAATGGGTCCGCCAAGCAGCGGCGGCATTGCACTGATACAGCTCCTGAACATGGTGGAAAATGAACAGGTGCCTGACAGGAGCTCGGTGTATTACGGTATTAAAGATTATTCCAATTACATGAATGTTGTAATTGAAAGCATGAAACGGGTTTATGCGGATAGAAGCGAGCATTTAGGCGACCCGGACTTCTGGAAAGTGCCGGTAAGCAGCCTCATCTCAAAAGATTACGCTTTGGAAAGAAGAAAAGAGATCGGTGATAATTCTACGCCGTCCGCTGAGATCAAACCCGGTGTGTTCACTAAGGAATCAGACCAGACAACGCATTACAGCATCATTGATAAGGATGGTAATATGGTGAGCGTTACTACAACACTGAACAATACCTATGGTTCAGGAGTAGTTGTTGATGGCGCTGGATTCCTTTTGAACGATGAAATGGATGATTTTGCCTCAAAGCCGGGTGAGCCCAATATGTTTGGCCTTATCGGTAATGAGGCCAATGCGATTGCCCCGGGAAAAAGAATGCTTAGTTCAATGACTCCCACCATAATCCTAAAGAACAATGAGCCGTTTATGGTCGTAGGCTCTCCAGGCGGCGGAAAGATAATAACCAGTGTATTTGAAACTATCGTCAATGTGATCGATTTCAACATGGCGCTTGATTCTGCTATTGACCGGCCGCGGTTTCACCACCAGTGGTACCCTGAATACCTGCAGTACGAATCTGGCGCAATTGATGATGAGGTAATGGCTAAGCTGATTGAAATGGGCCACCAGGTTAAGCAGGTTGGCGACTACGGCAGGGTAGAGGCTATATTGATCGACTGGAAGAACAGGACATATTTTGGCCATACCGACCGCCGCGGATACGGTGCTGCAATAGGGTATTAATTTAATATAAAGTGAATTATATGAGAATTTGGATTTTATTGTCATTTGCTGCTTTGTTAATTGCTTCCTGTTCTGCAATTCCTGAGTATACAGGAGAAACCATGACACTTAAGGCAGGGGAAGAGGGTATCCTTAAGCTCTCCGCTGATACTAAAGGGGGATATGATTGGGTAATTGGATCGATAAGCGACCCCGGAGTTGCTGAGATGTCTGAAAAAACTAATACAGAACCAGCAAATACAACTTCAAATAATACACAGGTAATCAAAATAAAAGGATTGAAAAAAGGTAAAACTATTTTTACCTTTAATCTTGTAAAAAAGAATGATGTACTGGTCAAAAAATCCAGAACTGTAAACGTAACAGTGTACTAATTTGAGAATTAAGCTATACCATACGATACTGTTACTTATCAGCCGCACCCGAACTTTTCATAGAAAAGTTTAACAATTTCTGTACAGCAATTTCATAAACATTTTTGATATTGAATACTATGAAGAACAAAATATTCAGGTCACTTCTGATAATCTGCTTAACCATGCTGACCTCAGCCGTATACTCAAAAGTACTCGCCGACGATTACCTTTTTATTGATGTAGATGATACCGAGATCTATAAAATTGACGCCGATACATACCAGGGATATGACTGGGTAATTGCATCAATGACCGACCAAACCATTGTTAAATATGAAGGCAAGGAAAACAAGTTCGGTGAAAAAAATACTGACCTTACTACCCAGCTTATTAAATTTAAAGGATTGAAAAAGGGTAAAACTATTGTTACTTTAAATTATATTAAGCAGGGTGAATCATTACCTAAGAAGACAAGAAAACTAATAATCAGAGTTTATTAATTGAATCCATTTATCAAAATTTTACTTGTTTTACTGATTACACAAAGCGTTTTTGCTTTCAGTGATACTTCTTCGTATTCAGGGAGCAAACAATTCACGTATGTAAGGCAGGATTTCTTTGGCTTGAATGATGAATACGAGACCCCTTTTTTCATTTTCAAAGGCCCGAAACCTGGTCCGGTAATGATACTTGACGGTGGAATCCACGGCGATGAAATTGCATCATACATGGCATGTGATTCAATAGTTAAATATATCAATCTGCACTCCGGCACATTGATTGTTATTCCGCGAACAAATATCAAAGCCTGCACGGAAAACACCAGGCAAATGAATTTTGATTTCAACCATGCTTTCCCCGGTGATATAACCAGCGATACTTACGAATACCGCCTGGCGTATGAGTTCATGTGGCTTGTGGATTCGGTTAAGCCTGATCTTATTATAAACCTGCATGAAGCGCGCACGAAATGGTCGCCTAAAGCGCTTACTGATCCGGAGAAAGCATACGGGCAGATAGTTATATCATGCCTTCAGCCGTTCGAAGAGCTTTTGGTGCGTTCAGTTGATAACATGAACAAAAAGATCCCGCCGGGGGATTTTACATTTCACACACATTATTATTCTTACCGCGATCACAGCTCGCTTGATAACTTTGTCTCAAAATTCAACATTAAGAGCTATACAGTCGAAACGTACCGCGGCTTCGCGATCGAAGACAGGGTGAAGCTTCAGCTTATTGCATCGCTGCAGTTCATGGAAGAGCTTGGACTGGAGTTCAGCTTTCCTTCTCATTTAACCGCGTTTCAGTAACATTGTTTTGGTTTTGGGGTAAATTTATAATTTAATCTATTAGCATGAAAAATATAATAAATTCAGCAGCAGCGCTTGTACTTTTGCTCGCAGCCGTTGTAACTTATTCACAGGAAAAGACTTACACAGAAAAAGATGCGGAGATAGTTGCATCGGTAGGTGAAAATTTCATTATCTCGCTGGAATCTAACCAATCAACAGGCTATTCGTGGTCTGTTGGAATGGTAAGCGATAACGCCCAGGTTGTTGTTGCAGGCATGGATTACGACCTTCCGGAAGGCTCAACAACAGGGCAGGGCGGCGCGGAAGTCTGGCATTTGAAAGCAGTTGCACCGGGCGTAGTTAAGCTGGTCTTTTATTACTCCAGGTCATGGGAAAAAGACGCACCGGCAAAGACGGTGAACTTCAGCGTCTCGATAAAGTAGGAACACGGCCACTTGTTTAAGTTCTTGCCGGTCTCAAAGCCGCGGCCAAGTAATAATTATTTCTGAACTGAAGTTCCTTCGAACTCCAGGCGTGAATCATTTACACTCAGGATCTCATTCAGCTCATATACATTTGTGTACCCGTATCCGTAAAGATTCAGATAGGTAGGAATATTCAGAGCAAGAGTGATCTCTTTGTCTCCGCCGCCTTTCTTTTCTTTAAACTCAGGCTTGGAAATTTTTGTCGGGAAGTTCTGCGAATCATCGCGGAAATTATTGTTGCAGTAGATAAGCACTTTTGTGTCGAATGAAGGAATTATCTTAGCCAGTGCTTCCTGTGTAAAATCCGCGAACGTAAGGTTAACCGCACCCTTGATATGTTTGCTGTTGTACATTGCCTCAGACCTTGCATCCAGAATTATTACATCCGGCTGTTTAGCCATTTCGATATATTCAGGCAGCTCAAGCAGCCTGGATTTCCTGTGTTCCTTTACCTCAGCCATCAGCTTTTCGTAGTCTTCAAAGCTGACAAATGGCGATTTTTCCTGTGAACAGGCAGAAAATGAATATAAAAAGAGCACTATCAGTACTAAATTGATTTTTCCCATAATGTGTGATTTTTAGTTGTTATTATGGGTTATAGTGTATTATTGCCAAAAATGTTCCCTGATATTGCTAAAAATTGCAAACTAATATTATCCTTAATTAGTATTTTTTGCCAATTTCCCGAAGAATTTTACAAGAGTCGGCATGAAATTATCCATATCTTTGTATTTGCTCCTGTTTGTAATGTATTTGTCAAGCAGCTTCACTAAATCCTGCATCCAGTAAAATCCGGCTTCCTCCTGGATTTGTATTTCTTTCTCCGTCCTTTCATTATCACCGTAATTGTACTTTCCATAGGCTATCGCAAAAGCTCTTACCAGCGATTCATATAGCAAATACCTCCAGTTGCCGTAAAATGTATCCTTCATTTTTCCGAACACTACCGGGTCAGCAAGCAGTATCTCCGCTGAACCCTTAAGCTTATCAGAGTTCTTTTCGACAAGTTGATTCACATAACAATGTATGTACTCATGAAGCATTGATGCCGCAAAATATGGCAGGCCAAATGTTTCCGGAATACCATTTTTGTCAAAAGCGGTACAGCCGAAGATGGTATAAGTATCACGTATCTCATTTCCATAATTCACCCTCAGGTATGCGCCGTTTCTGAGGCACAAAGCGATCACTGCATAATATTTTTCACTTGGCCCGATTGAGAAAAGCTCTGTTAACCAATCTTTGTTTATCCTCTTGCCGTCTTTTTCATACTGACTGTGAACTTCATCATAATACGCTTGCTGTAAGCGGAAGAATCCTTCACAATCTGCGGTTTTATAAAAGTCCTGCAAAAGTGAAACCAGTTCATCGGTAACCAGCGACCTGTTATCCCAGAAATCATTGTTTGCTGGATTATCTGATGGCACCAGCGGTTTGAGCTCCGGGGGATAGCTTAGATGAACAGCTATTCCGGGTGCATCCCAATATCCAAACTCAAGGTTTTTCTTCGCCAGGCTATCCCGCACTTGCCTCAGGTGAGTTATGAGCTTGTGCCCCGCATGTTTTTCGAAATGTTCGTGTATTGATCTGTTGTATGCCGGATTCAGCGTATCATTGAACTCTTCCATTCCAGAAAGAAGAAATACAATGCTTAACAGCTCAACTCTTTGATCGATCCGCGGTAAAAGTGAATTAGGCTCCGGCTGCGAATATAACTGTGAATGCAACTGTAAAGTAAGTGCGGTAAATAAAATACAGGCAGCAAAAATTTGTTTTGGCATGCTTCGGTAAGCTTTATTCCTTGAGTAAACTATTTATCAGCAAATTTACAGGAAATAAAGTTTTCGCAAAGCCAAAGGCAAGACAAATCAAGCCAGCTAACAGAAAAGCTTGTTCAAGTATATTGTTTTAAGGTAGTTCAGTAAAAGACTCTTTGAGTTTTAATGAATTTAATGTAGAGACGACCCGTTGGGTCGTCTCCTGTTTGGCTTTAATGCTGCCAATTTGTGATAAGTAAATATCTAATATAAGGTTCAGGATTGTTCTGTATAAATCGTCTTTTCTATCCTCTTATCAGGCACAAGCCAGATAATCGCAACCAGTACATACAGTCCGCCGGCAATCCATTGGCTGATATCAAAATATGATAGCGCTATTGCAGCCAGATAAAATATGGGTGATAATTTTCCCTTAAGGTCATTTCCAATTGCCCTTTTAAGCAGCGATTCACTTCCGTGTTTCCTTAGGATCATTTTTTGAAGTACGAAATAAGCTATCGCTGCCATAAGCAGATTTACACCGTACAGAGTCAATGTCATATTTGCGAAATGGTTTTCAGCCATCCATCCCGTTGTGAAAGGAACCAGGCTAAGCCAGAAAAGCAGGTGCATGTTCGCCCATAAAATCGCACCGCTAACGTTTTTCACCGTATGCAGCATATGGTGATGATTGTTCCAGTATATCCCAATATATATAAAGCTAAGCACATAGCTTATGAAAAAGGGGAATACAGGTGCGAGATCTTTAAGCTCCGTGCCATGCGGCACCTTCAGCTCAAGCACCATAATTGTTATGATTATGGCAAGAACCCCGTCACTGAATGCTTCAAGCCGGTTTTTGGTCAATTCTGTTACTGTTTTATTTCTCTGTCAGATTTTATTATAACCCTTTTCGCCATATGGCTTAAGTTCATCAAGATACAGCAGTTCAAGCTCCTTTACTTCCTTTGCGAGATCCTGCTGCACATCATCTTTTTGCTTGATCTCGGAGATGATCTCAAATCTGAACTTATCTTCGCCAAGCGATTTCCAGTCTGCCTGCAGCTCACTGCTTGGATGTGAGCCAACATCAAGCTGAAGGCGTATCCTGTTCCACATTGCATCCATGTTTACACTGGAGCCGAGAAAGATCTTATCATTTGTGATGTTTCGTACAACAAAAACACCGGCTTTGAATTTCTTCAGCTTGTACTCGTCCTTAAGCTGCTTTTTAGTCTTTTCTTCCATAAACAACTGTTTCCTTTCTTAAAAATGTTATGGGTCTATTATATTCATCATACATATCACTTTACCCGGCAGCTAAAATAAGGAAAATTATTTTCAATCGTAATACCAGCCGGAATAGACCTTAACGGCAACGCTATCCGGACCGTATTCAACCGATGAACCATACCATGCTAGGTCACCGCAGAGTGAAAGTGAAAATCCAGGCTGCCTTCGTAACCATCCGTCCCTTGTATAAGAATGATATATCATTCCGCGTGCAGTATCATAAGAAGAGTTAAGCGGTTCGCCTGTCAGCTTTAGAATCTCAGGCATTTTCATGCCTTTTTTAACCTGGCGGAATTTTTCCGGAGAGTAGTTTTGGGCAAATTCTGTATCTGCGTATGGATTCAGCAGATTGTATCCTTCGCTTAACAGGAATCCGCCTGCGAGGAAAAGCAGAAATATGACAAAACTTGCCAAACCAATTGAAATACTTTTTGTAATTATCTTAAGATTGCTGTCTTTCATGCCGGAAGTTATAGTATTGTTGAAAATGAAAATGTAATGTAACCCAGATCAAAGGCCGAAAAAGTAATGAGGTATCCGTACAGCAGTGCCGATCTCCATGAAGCAGAAAATGGCGCCTTATACCATGGCAGCAGTGATGCCGCAAGCAATACTGCGCATACCGAAAAAAATATTAGAAATCTTAAGATCAGGTCTGAAAGTAAATAAGGGGGATATGATGTGATCCCGAAAACCAGTGAAAGTGCCCCGGTTACGGAAAGTGCAATAGCGAACTTCATAGCAGTTCCTTTCGATTAGTTCAAAAACCGTAAAGTCCTTCCGCTATGCCACCTCTATTCCTAACACGGCATCTTTTAGCCTGCCATTCGGCTGTTTGTAGAACGGTACGCCAAGCACGCGGTACTGTTTTACCTGTATATCATAGCTGATATTCCTTATCATATCGCTCTTTTCCGCTTCAATGGAGAGGAAAAGGAATTCAGCGATCTTTCTTGCGTCTTCTTTGGAGAAGTTAAATCCGGTCATCTTCACATTATACTTCTGCGGAGAAGGGACTGCATTTTTCGTGGTAAAGCTTACGCCGATATTCTTTGCAGATTCGATCGGCATCCAGAATGCAGGTACATAAAATACAACATCGCCTTCGGTCTTATTCTGCCCGCCGAATAGGCTAGATATCCATCCTCCGCTGGAATCGCGTGAGTGAATCCTAACATATGTATCAACCAGCCAGAAGCCTTTGTAAACAACTTCACCCTCTCCTTTAACAAGCGGTACAGCAAAGTTAACCTCAATGGGAACAAGCTCATCGTTTACAATTTCCCAGCCGTTTCCGCAGCTTGAACAATATACAATGCTGTCATTCATTTCAACGGTAAGGCCGCTATCGCATGATTTGCATTTAACCGCTATTAATTTAAAATCTTCCATATATAATCCTGAACAAAGCGAAGGATCTTAATTGCAATCCTTCGTCAAAAGTTATTCTAATAGTTTAATAAAAATAAATGGCTCCTTCGTCTGCAAAAGCAGAATCAGAATTGAAACTACCTTCTCAAAAAGCTTGAAGCTATGCTTCCAATATCCACAACATTACCGACTGTTGCCATGCTTTTAAGGCTGTTGGCGGATTTGCCTCCGAACATCGATTTCTTTGGGGGAGCAACAATGCCAGTCCCTTCTTCGATCTCGCCGCCATAGCGGAACTTTTTATAGCCCCACATCATGATAACTATACCGAATATCAGTGCGAATATGTACATAACAAGCGCTGCCTTTGCGCTGTCACCATCGCCTATGATACCAAAAATTCCGAAAAATGTTACAAGGTAGGTACCTACGGCTGTCCCGAAAATGCCCATTACTGCGCGATACAGATTGTTGCCCGGCGCCTTTCCGTAACATATTGAACCGTCCTCACCATCTACAACAACCTGGTAAGTCCTGCCCTTGGAAATATACCTTACAACCCATAACGGGTAATAGACAATTGTTACATTCGGCCTCACAAGGTCATTATGCTGGAATGTGATCTGGTCAACCTTCACGGAGTTAACGGCTTCCTGCACAAATTGGTCTTTGGCAATATCGGTTACTTCGCGCTCTGATGAAATGATATTGAACAGCATCCCCTCAGACTGCAGCTCTTCGAAATTTACGGGGCGCATTTCATCGCCTGCCAGATTAACTTTCCTCACGCCAAGCTCTGCAACATCGCAAGCGGCAAAAGTGCGGTCAAAGGGTTTCTGTATCTTACGTTCAACATCAACATAATATGTCGTTGTTCTTCCGTTCACAGTTTGTGTTCTGCGTTCTTTGCCAAATACCCAGCCCACCACATCGGCGCGTACACGCCAATAGGGGATGTACACGAGGAAAGCGTCATCAAGCTTTGCCGTGTTCTTAAGTCCGCGCGCTTTGGCAAGGCCTTTGCCAAGCCAATTGAACATATTTTGAATTGCAATGTTCCTCTGTACTTTGCGGGGAACATAATATTTCACAACTCCATCTATCCCTTTGGTAAGAAGCAGTGTTCCGCAGTATTTGCAGTTGAAGGTTTTTATCCCTTCTCTCAGGTCAAGCTCGCCTGCGCAAGCCGGACACGTTATGCCTTTTAATACTTTTTCAGCCAATTCTTATAATATTATTAATTGCCGATTTCTTTTAAAATGCTTTTGTTAATTTGCTCTTTGGTATTTGATATTTGTTACTTGAATTAAACTTTCTTCGCAATCACATACGCCATGACAATGAGCGGTACTGATACGAGTCCGTATGCGAATATTTTAAAGAACTCGGCGGTAAGCAATGCTTCTTCGGCGCTGCTGTTCAATACGAAACCGAGAACATAACAAATGATGCTGGTTACAACGAACGCAGCAATACTTAATCCAAACAATATCCTGAAAGGAGCTTCGCTCTTGGCGGGATAAATGTTGGAATAAACCTGCCCGCTGGAAGCCTCTACCAAAGCAGTGTAGCTTTGCCCGCCGAAATTATAATAAAACTGGTAGAACGGGATATGGACCAGAGCCGCTTCGCTAACTGTATCCAGGCTTACGCCTGAGCCCTGCAGCCAGGCCTGGGCTGAATCATACAGCACATCAGGCTTTTTGATCTCGTCTTCGTTGTATGTATTCTTTTCGTAGAACTTCAGTGCACCGGCAGGGATCTGCAGCTTCTTGATCTCTGATATAGATGTGCTTGCAGCAGGCTGCAGGTATATCTTGTCTCCAGATGCGTCCTTGGTCTTGAAATACCATACGGGGAAATAGTAAAACTCCGTTTTGACTATTTGCGCCTTCTGGTCAAGGTCTTTTACGGTATGATTGCCCGACATCCATCTTTTCAGGTTGCCTTCGGCTTCATTTGGCTTGAAGTTGGAATGAATAAGGTAATGGAAAACGACTTTGCGTTTATCCAGGAAGAGGGCCGAAGCGCAGAATGGACACTCGATGAATGTTTCATCCTGTTGTACAGTTACATCCGCCCCGCATTGCGTACATTTGATTTGCATTGTTAAACAAGAGTCTGAATTGCCACGGCCTTCAGGTCGTGGAAAAAAGAATTAAAAATAACGGGGCTTTTTCCGAATGAGTGCCTTGGGCAAGCCCCAGTTGAACTTTAAGTAACTAAAATAATGAATGCACTAACTAATAGAAATGAATTCAGTTATCACCCTCATCCCCCAGCCCCTCTCCCGGAGGGAGAGGGGAGAGAAATACCAAAAAGGTATCGCACCCCTCTCCTTTTAGGAGAGGGGATGGGGGTGAGGTTCTGATCATAATTTTGAAAGCAGGTCTTTTTTCTTTGCGTCGAATTCTTCCTGCGTTAATGCGCCTGCATCTTTAAGCTTTGCGAGCTTCTCAATGGTTGCCAGAACATCATCCTGTGACTGCTGTACAGGCTGCTGGTTCTGCTGGTTATTTTGCTGCTGGTTCTGCGGATTCATAGAGCCCATCATCATGTTAGCCATTGTCATACCGGCTCCGAGTCCAACACCCATGCCTGCAGCGCCGCCGCCGCCTTCATTTTCGGCAGCTTTTTCCATTGCCATAGCGGTTTTGAACTTCATGTAATTGTCCAGGTTCCCGATTGCGCCCATTGAGCTTCTTTCGTTGATCTTCTCCTGTACTTCGTCCGGCGGGACTATTCCCACTATTATAAGATCGGTTAGTTCGATACCCATTGAGTTGAAGAAATCAGTAACTTCTGCCTTGATGCCGTTTTCGATCTGGGGGTAATACTGCCCGAGATCAAATACTGTTTTAAGGTTCTTGCCAAGTACCGTGTTGAGCCTCGATACAATTGAATCCCTGAGATAATCTTCTATCTCATTGGTTGTATACTTGCCCTGTGTACCAACTATTTCGTTGATAAAGAGCTGCGGATCCTTAACCCTCATAGAGAATTTACCTGATGCGCGGAGCTGAACAAATGAAAGCTCGCTATCGCGGAAATTGATCGGTGACTTGGTTCCCCATTTGAGGTCAATGAATTTCTTCATTGATACATAATACACCTGTGCCTGGAACGGCGAGTTAAAGCCGAAAGGCAGTGAAAGCAGTTTAGTTAAGAACGGTATGTTTGCTGTTGTCAGCGTATGGCGGCCTGCGCCGAATACATCCAGAGCTTTTCCGTCTTTATAAAATACGGCTGTCTGTGTATCCTGCACAATAAGCTGTGCACCCATCTTAATATCAGTTGAACCGGCCTGCGGTTCACGATGTACAAGCTCTTTGCCTGATTCATCAAAAAATTGGATTATTTCTAATGCGTTACCCATTTTTGGTTTTCCCTTTATTTATTTGAATTTATTTTTGTAAAATTAATCATTTGCTATGTCAAATACAATTATAGAACCGCCGATTTTTGCATTTGTTTCAGGAAAAATTTAAGGTAATGTTTCGGAAATACATGCAGATAAAAATCCTGTGATTTTCACCAAATATCACTACAAGGCAGGTTTTGTATTAAGAATTGAATAAAAAAATCCCGGCAAATCAACTCCTGCCGGGACCTCATAATTTTTGATTTTTGCCTTTTTACTTTTGGCTTTGGATCATTTTACCAAAAACATCTTCTTGGTCTGAACAAGTCCTTTTGCCCTGATCTGGTAGAGGTAATATCCTCTCGGGAAATTGCTGCCATCCCATTGAACTGACCAGCTTCCGGAACGGAGCTTCTCATCAATGATCTTCGATACTTCCTTGCCCATTTCATCAAAAACCGATACTGATACCTGGTTGTTATCAAGGCTTGCCGGTATATCAAACCTTATAGTTGTTGTTGTACTGAACGGGTCAGGATTGTTATTGTACAGCATAATATCTTTGGGTATATCTTTACCGACCCTTGTTAAACCTGATCCCATTGTAGTAAATGTCCAGATCATAGACCAGTTACCGGTACCACCAAGATTGTTTGCCGAAACTTTCCAGTAATACATTGTGCTGCCGGAAAGCTTTCCCTGGGGGATGGTATAGTTCGATGAAGTCAAATTACCTTCATCAACAACTACGTTGGTAAAGTTCAGATCGCTTGCAACCTGTATCCGGTAACTTGTTACCGAGGGCTGGTCGCTCCAGTCAAGTGTGGGGGTTAATGACTGGCCTAATGCGCCTGTTGGCAAAGAAATAAGCACCGGCTGCTGCGGGGGATTAACAAAACCGGTTCCGAGGCTCCATGTGTTTGACCATGGAACTGTACCGCCTGCATTCGAAGCATTTACCCGCCAGAAGTACTGCGCATTGTTTGCAAGCAATCCGCCCGGAAGCGTATATTCATTGGTTGTTAATCCGTTTATATCATGAAGTATCTCCGAAAATGTAATATCTCTAGATATCTGAAGTCTATAAGTTTCCGCGGTGCTTGAATTCTGCCAGATAAGAGTTGGAGTTACAGATTGACCTGCTGCGCCGTTTGTAGGTGAAAGAAGCTGCGGCGAATCGGGTGCATTCAGCACTGAAAAAGTCCATGAAGCTGACCACTGCCCGGCGCCCGCAACATTCACAGCGCCCGTTCTCCAGAAATACTGGGTATTATTTTCAAGCACACCTTCTCTTACTTTGCATAAACCGGTGACTATTGATACCAATGTATCTACAACGACTGTGTTAAAATTCTTGTCAAGCGATACCTGCAGCCTGCAGAAATCAGCGTTCTTTACTGTGATCCATTCAAGCTGCGGATTCTGCCCGATACCCGATGAACCGAAGGCGGGTGATACAAGCTGGGGGATAGCCTCAGGTCCGCCCTGCGAATATTTTATAGTTGCGATGTCATACTGAGTGGAGGTACCGATACTCATGCCTGTTACAAACACATTGCCTTTAGGATCAACATACATTGCTATCCCTTTATCAACCTGGTTGCCGGGTCCGTTGTATCTTGCGATCCAAAGTTCATTGCCTAAGGGATTGTACTTTATTGTAGTATAGTCATCATTTGAGCCGTTATATGTGTTTCCGGTTACATAAACGCTTCCCATCACATCGGTGCAGATGGCAGCAGCTATATCATTACTGTTGCCCTGGTCATTGAACCTTGAGTTCCAAAGCTCAACACCTGTAGGGTTATACTTAATAGTCGCGAAATCAAAACCTGTGCCGTTTCCTGCGCTTTGTCCGGTTACGTAAACGTTCCCGTAAGCGTCAACGCAGATAGCGTTCGCCTGGTCAAAACCGTTACCTGTACCGTTATATTTGGCATCCCACAACAATTCGCCGGATGAAGAATACTTCACTGTACCGTAATCCCCGCCGCTGTAGCCTGTAACGTAAACATTACCTGCGCCGTCAATTGCCAAGGCAGAAGCTTTGTCATCTGCTTTTCCGCCATATGGCTTTGCCCAAAGCTGCGCGCCGTTCAATGTATATTTTATAGTAATGTAATCGTTACCTGCAGAAGTATAGTGGCTGTAGCCGGTTACGAAGATATTGTTATCGCCGTCAATTGCTATTGCTGTGGGGTAGTCAACATCTTTTATCGGGTTGTTGAAAACGCTTGTCCATACTTTAGAGCCGTCTGATGAGTTCAGCTTCATTGTATAAATATCAACCGACTCTTCATTGCCGGCGCAGTAAGCTGTAATGTAAACATTGTTCTCACGGTCGGTAACAATACCCACACCGCCATCATTGCCGTTATCTGGTCCGTTAAACTTGCTGACCCAAATCTGCTCGCCTTTGGTATCATACTTAATGGTTACAATATCGAGCAGCTCGTTTTCATTCGTTGCGGAGCCTGTAACGTAAACATTACCTTCCTGGTCTACAGCAATGGCATTTACCTGGTCGGCCTTGTTTCCCGCGCCGTTAAACGTTGCCTTCCATATCTCTTCGCCGGAAGGATTATATTTTATTGTGAAATAATCGTGGTCGCTGGATGGATTGATGGTAAATCCGGCAACATACATGTTGCCTTCATTATCGGTTGTCATACAAGTGGGAGATTCATTGCCGTTTGATGCATTGTTGAACCTTGTTATCCATTGTGTGTTAACCTGTGTGTAAAGAACCTGAGAAAATAAAGCCGCTATTAAAATTACAGTAATTTTAATCTTCATAAATAGCCCCCTAAATTTTTACCGGAAGAACACTAAAATAGTATAAGTTTTTGCAATAATCAAAATATAAATCGGTAATAAACATTGCCGTAGCTCTCCGACAGTTCGATTTTGGGAAAATTTTAGCAAATTGCTATTAAATTCAAACATTTGTATTTTGCGGGGTTAAATAAATTTTACTAAAATGGAACAAAAGCATTCGCTGGTTCAAAGGCTGGGTTTGTTTACCGCAGTTACTATTGTAATTGGCTCTATGATCGGCTCAGGTATTTTCAAGAAGTCAGCTTCAATGTCAGGTGAGCTTGGCGCACCGGGAATTATTTTGGCGATTTGGCTTATTGCCGGTATCATCAGCTTGATAGGCGCACTCACTAATGCGGAAGTTGCGGGAATCCTGCCAAGAGCTGGCGGACAATATGTTTACTTCAGGGAGATGTACGGTAACTTTACTGCTTACCTGTATGGCTGGGCAATTTTTGCGGTGATACAGACGGGCTCAATAGCATCGATAGCCTATGTGTTCAGCGGATACTTTGAGTATTTTTTTCCGGCGCCGCATCTATCTCCCGGTTGGGAAGCATGGGGATTTTCACTGAAGTGGGGTGAGCAGGTTTTGCTTGATTGCTACCCTCTTAAAGATATTGGTTTAAAGATGCTTACGATATTCCTAATAATGTTCCTTTCAACGGTTAACTTCTTCGGAGTAGCTTTCGGCGGAATTGTTCAGAATATTTTTACTGTATTGAAAAATGTCGCAATAGCTTTCATTGTGGTTCTGGCACTTACAATGGGTGCAGGCTCTGCTGCCAATTTTTCGCCGTTTGTGAACTCTGCTTTCCAATATCCATCAGGCAGCCTTCTTGGGGGAATAGTACTTGCTCTAAGCGGAGCATTCTGGGCTTATGACGGGTGGAATAACATCACATACCTTGGCGGGGAAGTGAAGGATGCACAGCGCAACATTCCGAAGGCTATGATATTCGGCATGTCTTTTGTAATATTGGTTTACCTGCTTGTCAATCTTGCATATTTCTATGTCCTTCCGGCTGATGTGATGAAAGATTCATCTTTCCTTGCCGCAGATGTTATGAAGCGCTCGGTTGGCGATTGGGGCGGCGCATTCGTGGCTGTGGCAGTACTGATATCAACTTTCGGCACAACAAACGGTACAATTCTTGTCAGCGCCAGGGTATATTACGCAATGGCTAAAGACGGGCTTTTCTTCAAAAAGCTTGAGGATGTACACCACAAATACAAAACACCGGGCACATCGATCATAATTCAGGGGCTGTGGGCAAGCTTAATTACAATGACGGGTACATTTGATCAGCTTACCGACATGCTCATATTCGTTTCATGGATATTTTACGGCATGGGCGCATACGGTGTGTTCGTCCTGCGCAAAAAGATGCCGAAGGCAGATAGGCCCTACAAGGCTTTGGGATATCCAATTCTGCCTGCATTCTTTGTTATATTCTCCGCATTCTTCGTTGGCTTCAGCATCTGGTATAATGTACGCAATGCCGTGTTCGGATTGCTGCTGGTGGCAATCGGGATTCCGCTGTATTTTTATTTTAACAGACAAAAGAAAATCACAGATTAAACTGATTTTAAGATTGCGCAGATATTAATTCCCCTCTGACTGCTTCAGCAGTTCTTGAGAGGGGTGAGGGGGCCGAAGAACCGGGGTGTGTGGACATAATGACATTTTTATTTTTGGATTGACGATTGCGGATTGAGTAAGCATTTTGATTTCGGTATGCCGTTCTAAGATTAAATAAAGGTAAACAAAGTAATGCAGATTTCAAAATTACAGAAATTCTTATGGTTATTGCAGATTCCTGTCTATATCCTGCTTCTGAAGTTTGTATTGTCTTTTATCATGAGGGTCGATGGAGTTTCAGATACTCTGGATAACATCTTTTCCGCTATGCTTTGGGTATTCGTGGTGAGCTTTATACTATCGGGCATTGTTGCATGTTGTATTGTGGCTTTTACATATTTCAAAAAGAACAGAGTACTCTTGCTGATCGTATTCCTGTTAACTTCCGCAGCTTTGTTTGTTTACATCTTCAAATATTCAGCCCACCTGATGTTTATAATTATTCCCGCAGTAGTAGTACTGTACCATATTGTGATATTTTCCGCTGCAGCAAGCAGTGTTGATAACACTAACTAACGCCTTATACTCAATTCACCCTAACAAAAAAGCCCCCTACAGGGAGCCCTTTATGTATGCTCAAAATCAGTTCTAACTGCTTGCCAACTTGTTAAAATAACCCAGCTTCTTAAGGTCACCAAAACTGATAAGCTTCTTGGATCTTTCATCCCACAGATTAAGTACTAAACTCTTCAAACTCGTTCTTATTGTAAGCGTTGTGCTTGCCTGGAACAAAGGGTTCTCTTTATGGCATTTTTCAAGTTTGTAATTTGGTATGCGCGGACTCAAATGATGGATATGGTGAAACCCAATATTTCCCGTAAACCATTGCAGCACCCTGGGAAGCTTATAGTAAGAGCTTCCTTGCAGCGCAGCTTCGGTATAATCCCACTCCTTTTCATCTTTCCAGTAAGTATCTTCGAACTGGTGCTGCACGTAAAAGAACCACGTGCCTACGCAAAGCGAAAAAATAATTATCGGGACCTGGACGAGCAAAAAAGCCTTAAACCCTATCAAGAAAATAATAGCCCCTGCTATCAGGGCAATAGCAGCATTGGTTATGTAAACAGTTGTATGAAGAGACTTCATCACAGCCAGCTTTGAAATGGGAAAACGGTACAGGAATAAAAATAATACCGGGGGTATAACCATGAACAGTATTAGCGGATTCCTGTACAGCCTGTATCTTAATCGGCCCCACTTATTCCTTGCCAGGTATTCTTCAACTGTTAAAGTGTAAATGTCACCAATGCCCCTTTCATCAAGCTTACCTACTGCAGCATGGTGAATTGCATGGCTCTTTCGCCAGTAATGGTATGGTGTGAATGTCATCACGCTGCATACCATACCGAGGTAATCATTTGCTTTGCGTGATTTAAAGAACGAACCATGCCCGCAATCATGCTGAATTATGAATATCCGCATTATAAACCCCGAAGCAAACAGCGATAGCAGCAGGGTGAGGAAATAGCTTATATCAAGTGAATAGTACATCAATATCCAGGTCAATACAAAAGGGATGAATGAATTGGTGAATTGCCAGATACTCTTTATATATTCTGAATTCTGGTATTTTGAAACCATTTGCTTCCATTCGGAAGGCGCAACTTTTGGAATGTTTAGTGACACTTTTCTCAATTTAAGTTACAGGAAGTTACATCCTGAAAATTACACCTATATTGGCGTTTTATGGGTGAAAAATATGAAGGGGGAGACTAAAGGCTGTAAAACTATTTCCATCCGGGAGGATGGAACCTACTAACGGTATGTTATTCTCGTACTTGCGTACAGAGGAATAATTACTTCTAAAAACCAAAAATACCTCCATATCCTGTCAATTGCAAAGCAGTTTTCTGTACTCATAGGCCGGCCTAAGTACACGACAGTAAATAGAAAATACGCTAAAAACCATATTATAAGCATAGATCTCAATATACTTGACCTCACCCCCTAACTCCCTCCTGATAGGAGAGGGGGAACTGAGAAATTTTTAGTTTTCTCTCCCCTCTCCCTTCGGGAGAGGGGCTGGGGGTGAGGGTCGAATGCAAAATTACTGAGTTTTTATTTCACTGTCGTTTACTAAATAGGCCGGCATACTTGCACTTAATATTCCATTTATTTCGCACTATTTATGGACTATATTTGAATACCTTAATATACGGGTAAGTAAATTTCTTATTTATGTTAAAGAACATCTTATCTTCAATTTTCCTTTCAACTTTTTTCACTATCATTTTTTTCTCAGCTTCATTCAGCGGTTCACTTCTTTCACAGGAATATCTCAGTATGGACTCTCTTATCACAGGCCAAAAATACCGAATAACCATGTACAACGAAAAAGAAGTGATCGGCAGGGTCGTCAAACAGGACTCCATATTTGTTTATTTGACAACCGATGAAGGAACTGTACGCGTAAGACATGAAGATATATTCAGTGTGTCAAGGTCAACAGTTCCAAGACTCATCAAAGGCCTATTCACACTTGGCGGAGGTGTTTACCTGCAAAGCAATGAAAACTACGGTTACAATGAAGGTAATAAGCCGGGTTTTTCCATGAACCTTTCAGCAGCGTATCCGTTCAGCGAAAATAAAGCGGTAAGGATCGAACTTGCATACAGCAGGCTGAAGAGCGAACCGTATGCCTATGCATTATCGTATTACCCGTACACACCGGTTTATTCCAAACAGAATATTGATATCTATAATGCCTTTGTTGATATTGTCTTCGGTGATTTTAATACCAACAGCGATTTCAGCATTTACGGCTTGGCCGGACTTGGCATCCAGCACAGGATCGAAGGCGAATATCAGTACCAGGATTACAACTATTACGATTCTTCTTATACAAACAGAACGTATCCATCATACAGCAGCACTTTGTTCAGTATGACGATTGGCGGCGGATTGCGCTTCAGGATCAATAAACAGATTGGAGCATTTGCTGAAGCTCAGTACAACATGTCAACATTCGAGGGATTCTTTTGGTTGTTCGGGAGAGGTTACTTTCCCCTGAGAGCCGGAATAACATACAGCCTGTATTAACTTTACAAAAAATGAAAAATATAATTCTCCAGGGACTATTGTTCCTGCTGGCCGGCAGCTTTAATGCACAAAATAATGCAGGTGACTCTCTTGCTGTTGGCAGAGTATGCAAGCTTGTGCTGTATAACGGATTTCAAACCGAAGGCAAAATTTCGGGCAGGACTTCAGACACTCTCATTTTTGCAACAGAATATACCGATCTCAGGATACCTGTTAATTCCATAAAATTCGTTCTGAATTCTGATGTTGAGCTTTCAGATTACCTTGATCCGGATACTATCGATACCGAAAGCCGGAAGGCAACCTATGTAAAACAGGATACAACTGAGGAATGCGATATTTATTTTTCGCACGGCAAAAAGCTTACCGATGTGCACATGGTCTACGAGAATGATTCATTATTAAAGGTCATCCGGAACTCAGAATCACGCGTGATAGGCATTGCCGGGATAAGGAAGATCGTGTTCAAGCCAAATGCACCTTTCGGCAAAGGATACCTGGTTGGTTCAGTTTTCGGCTTTGCGCTTGGATTCATGCCGCTGGCATTTTCAAAAGGCGGGGGACATCCCGACTTCAGCGGGCCCGGATTCGGATTATTGGCCGGATTGGTGGTCTCAGTGCCATGCGGACTCATCGGCGGAGTGATCTCTCTGTTAGGCTCATCTGATGATGTTGTGATCTTTGACGAAGGTCTATACCCCGCCAAAAATAAAAAAATAAGATTCATGATAGAAAAACATAAGGAGTAGATTCGTTATCAAAATAAATCCCCCTTGACAAGGGGGAGCAGATTTACAGGAATAGATTTATAGAGGATTGTGCGAGAAACTTTTTCATACGAAGATTTCCGATGGGGATTTTGCTTTTTATCATTTCCCAAAAACCTTGATTTAAAATCCCCGTCTTAACTTCACGCACTATTCGAATCAAGTTAAATTGTGAAGAGTCTCATTTCCAAAACGATCGTCCCCCTTTTCAAGGAGGAATAAAATAGTAAATCCCCCTTAAAAAGGGGGAGTAGATTTACTGGAATTGAATTATACAGGATTGAACAATGAACTTTTTAATACGTAGATTTTAGATGGGGATTTTGCCTTTTATCATACCCCAATAATCTTGAATTAAAATCCCCGTCTTAACTTCACGCACTATTCGAATCAAGTTAAATTGTGAAGAGTCTCATTTCCGAAGCGATCGTCCCCCTTTTCAAGGGGGAATAAAATAGTAAATCCCCCTTAAAAAGGGGGAGCAGATTTACAGGAATAGATTTATACAGGATTATTCGTAAAATCTTTTCATCCGATAATTAACAATGGGGATTTTGCTATATCATATTTTGTTATTTTTTCTCTGAAAAAATCCCCATCTAAACTTTCCGTATTAATCGAATCATGTTGAATCGTGAAGCGTTATATGCCCGGAGAGATATTCCCCCTTTTCAAGGGGGATTCATTATAAAAATCCCCTTCTAAAACTGCCAGGGCAGTCAAAAGGGGGGATTAAAAATTGGACTTATAGATTTCTACTTATTCTTATTCAGCTCTGCCAGCTGTGTGAAGAGCTTTTTCTCTTCTGCACTCAGATTTTTCGGGGTCTGCAGATCCAGCTTCACAAACATATCGCCGTGCTGTGAATCCTTGCCGTACTTCGGCATTCCAAGACCTGCCAGCCTTAAAGTTTTTCCGTTTGATGATTCCGCCGGGATAGAAATTTTTATTTTCCCCTTAAGCGTTTTAACATCAAGCTTGCCGCCAAGCACAGCGGTATAAATATCCAAAGGCAGGTCCATATACAAGTCATCATCAATACGGTTGTACAGCGGGTGTTTTTCCACCTTTATGGTTAAAAGCAGATCGCCTGCCGCTGCGCCATTGTGGCCGGCATAACCTTTACCGGAGAGCTTTAATATCTGCCCATCTGCAACGCCTTTTTTAAGCTTCAGCTTTATTGTCTGGCCGCCAAGCTCGAATATTTTCTCGGCTCCGTTGTAAGCTTCTTCCAATGTAACCGGAAGCTCTGCCTGCATATCCTGCCCTTTGATGCTCTGCTGCCTGCGCTGTCCTTTTTGTTTCGCGCCGCCTGCACCGCCGAAAAATGCCTCGAAGAAGTCAGAAAATCCGCCGCCGCCTCCGCCAAATGAGCTTCCAAAATCACCAAAATCTGTGTAGAATGTTTGTCCGCCTTGTGAGCCGCTGCCGCCATACTGCTGTTGGTATTTACCCCAGTCAAATCCGCCCTGGCTTCCGCCGCCCGGCTGCTGGTAGCTGTTCCAATTCGAACCCAGTTCATCATACCTCTTGCGTTTTTCTGCGTCACCAAGCACTTCATGTGCTTCGTTGGCTTCCTTGAACTTCGTTTCCGCGGTTTTATCGCCCGGATTCTTGTCAGGGTGATACTTCATTGCAAGCTTGCGGTATGCTTTTTTTATCTCATCCTGTGAAGCGCTTTTTGAAACTCCTAATATTTTATAATAGTCTTTATAATCCATACGAAATAATAATCACAAGTTTAATTTCTAAAGTTCCCAATAACAACTATTCTGTTTTCCAGAAGAAGTATGAATGCATGTTGTCTTTTATCCACCCGGTTTTGAAATACAGTTTCTGCGCGGGGTGATTTTCATTCTGCGTTTCCAGTACTAATCCGGCTGCGCCTGTTTTGCGCGAAAGCTCTTTGGACCTTTCAATAAGCGCTTCGGCAACGCCTTTTTTCCTGTGAAGGATATCAACATAAAGATCATTGAGAACCCATAGCTTCTTCATTCCGACCGATGTGAACGAGGGATATAGCTGCACAAATCCCATAGGCTCAGCGCTCTCATCAAGTGCAATGTAGATCACGGATTCATTACCTGCCATTCTTTCGTTAAGAAATCTTTTCGCTCCTTCAAAGTCAGGCTCCTGGTCATAAAAAACCCTGTAGTCATCGAATAATTTTGCAGCCTTATCAAGCTCTGCTGTTGTTGCCTGTATGATGTTCATTTTCGGTTAGAACTAATTTTTAAAATAGTGAAGCAATTGTCGTCATGTTAACTATATCTGCTGCTGAACAGCCGCGGGATAGATCCATTACGGGCTTTGCAAGTCCCTGTACAATTGGGCCTGTGGCGATAGCCCCGCCGATGCGTTCGGTAATCTTATATGCGATATTTCCTGCATTCAAGTCCGGAAATATGAACACATTAGCTTTACCTTTCAATGCACCTTTCGGGTCCTTTCTGCGGGCTACAGTAGGTACAAAAGCGGTATCAAACTGCAGCTCGCCGTCGCACTTCAGTTTCGGCTCACGCCTGCGGGTGATTTTCAGGGCTTGTAATACTTTTCCGGTTGAGTGGTTTGCCGCGCTGCCCTTTGTAGAAAAGCTTAGTAATGCCGTCCGCGGTGTTAACCCTGTAAGCTTTTTGAAATTTTGCGAAGTCTGTATAGTAATATCAGCAAGCTGCTCAGCTGTCGGATCGGGCAGTACGCCGCAATCGCCATAGGCAAATACTTTTCCATGGAGTTCGCTGCCCTTAGGAAAATGAAAAAGGAAAAATGATGAAACTGTCCTGTTTCCTTTTGCGAGGCCAATGGTTTGGATAGCGCTTCTCAAAACGCTTGCGGTGGAGTAAACGCTTCCCGCTACAACTGCATCAGCAAAATTATTTTTAAGAAGCGTACACGCGAACAGAAGGGGATCGCTCAATGTTTTTTCCGCTTCATCAAGAGTGATTTCTCTTTTCCTGCTGATGAGCTTTTTGTACTCAGGCGCGAATTGTTTTGCGAAACCAATATCGATGATGTCAAGATCTTTGTGCTCACGAACATTCAGCCTTTTGCCGGATTGGATCAGGATTATCCGCGCAGTTCCTTTTTTCAGGATCGTTTCATGCGCTTCGATTACGCGTTTGTCGAAAGATTCAGGCAGAATGATTGTTTTCTTCTTTGACTTTGCCTTAGCTTCCAGTACTTTAAACAGGTCCATTACAATAATAAATTTTATTAAACAACTTTTCTCATGCTCAGTCTATTATCCCTCCGCCTATCAGATCGCTTCCTTCATAAAATACTGCCGATTGCCCCGGTGTAACAGCTTTCTTAGGCTGGTTAAATATCACTTTAACCCGGTCATCACTTATCTGCTCAATTATAGCAGGTGATCCGGGATCTTTATATCTTATCTTTACTATTGCTTCAACGGGTGAATATATGTCTGCGAATTTTTGCAGGTTAATTTTGCTGCATGTGAATTCGCTGGTATAAAGTTCAGTTTCATCATCAACATATATAACATTGCTATCAGCATCAATTCTTGAAACATACACGGGTTTGCCAAGCGAGATATTCAAACCGCGCCTCTGGCCTATAGTGTAATTTATATATCCCTTGTGCTTGCCAACGGGCTTATCCTTATAAATTATATCTCCTCCCAGAATAGCATTTTTCAGCTCGGGCATTCTGATTTGAATAAGCTGGCGGTAATCATCATTGGGTACAAAACAAATCTCCTGCGAATCCGGTGTATCTGCAGGTTTGAGTCCTAGCTCGCGTGCAATTTCCCTAATCTCAGGTTTTCTGTACTCGCCAAGCGGAAACAATGTCTTGCTAAGTGCATGCTGAGATACCTGCCAGAGCGCGTAGGATTGGTCTTTGTTCAGGTCAACAGCCTTGCTTATGCAGAACCTGTCGGGTTTCACAATTTTGGCGTAGTGACCGGTAGCAAGGTAATCGGCCCCCAGCTCTTCAGCCTTTTCCAGCAGGGCGCCCCATTTTATCGCTTTGTTGCAGAGGACGCATGGATTGGGTGTGCGTCCCTTCAGATACTCCTCAATGAAATCGGTGATAACTATCTCATTGAACTTATCAGTGAAATCCATAGTATAATGAGGGAATCCAAGCTGCGAAGCCACATTCCGTGCGCTGTAAATGGTTTCCAGCGAGCAGCAGCCGGAGTCTTTTTCGGGGATGTCATCATATCCCCAGGTTTTCATGGTTACGCCTATCAGATTATAGCCCTGTTTCTTCAGCAGAAGGGCTGCAACGGAGCTATCAACGCCTCCGCTCATTGCTACAAGTACTGTTTTTTGTGAATTTCCGCTCATTTATGCAAAATACCACTAATTTGCTAACTATAAAAGATTAAAATTTGGTTTTGATGTATATGTAAAAAGACGTATATTTGTATTGATTTATAAATTAATTACTCGAAAGGGGGGTAATAAATGACCAAAAGAACATTTCTCGTATGGGCTATGGTTCTCACTTTTGGTATGGCCAGTGTGCCTGTAGTTGGTTTTTCTGCAGAAAGCAAGCAAACCGGTAATACCGAATTATCCAAAAAGAAGCCCAAGAAGAAATTTTCCAAAAAGACCAAGAAATCTTTAAAGAAAAAGAAAGGCTCTAAAAAGAAGTACAGCGGTGGTAAAAAGAAGTACTCCAAAAAGAAGAAATATTCTGGAAAGAAGAAATATTCAGGGAAGAAAAAATACACCGGCAAAAAGAAAAAAGGATCAAAGAAAAAATACACTTCCAAAAAGAAGAAAAACAGTTACAAGAGGAAACACTACGCTCCTAAGACCAACAGCAGCAATGTTGAGTACAGGAACTACAAAAGAAGCAATGATCCTGAAAACAGCGGTAACAACGAAGTAAATATTGAAAAGATCGCTCCTTCAAAAGAAATAAGGAAAGAGCCAAAGAAGGAAGGCGAAAACTAAGATCCAGGTCTTAAAATAGTCATTTGAAAGCCCCGTAAGCAATGCTTGCGGGGCTTTTTGATTGAACGACTCTATGTAATCTAGGCTGCCAGCTGTGTTCCTTCAAAAAATGTTACCCGTTCATTCCTTCCGCTGGTATACTCAATAACCTTATCCTTGATAGCGTTGATTGAGTTTTCAAACAACAGCCTGTGCCTCAATATTGGAAGCTCAACATGCTCAGGCGCGTATTCTTCGTTATGGAATAAGAATAATCCAACGTACTGGCGCGCGTTGAACTCAGTGGTTTCCATAATATGAAGAATATAGGTTTTGTTGTCATCAGTTTTGATGATGTACTTAATTGAATTTTCCATAGCTGTATTCCCTTTCTTTATCCCGAAAAAATATAGCTTTTTAGTCAAGTAAAATCAAATCTATTTTGAGTACAGTCCGGAAATTAGTTCAAAATTTGAGATAAACTCTTGATATATAGCAGCCACACTATGGATGCACTTCAAAGAATAGGGGATTGTGCTTTTGATTTTTTTTGGAGTGCACTGACTGTGTCAGTGCTTAATGCTCAATAAGTTGGTTATTTTTCATCCACATAGTGGAAGCACTTCAAAGAATAGGGGATTGTGCTTTTGATTTTTTTTGGAGTGCACTGACTGTGTCAGTGCTTAATGATCAATAAATTGTCTATTTTTCCAACCACATAGTGGATTCACTTCAAAGAAAGGCGGACTCTGCTCTTGATTTTTTTGGAGTGCGCCGACTGTGTCAGTGCTTCATGCTCAATAAGTTGGTTATTTTGCATCAACAAAGTGGAAGCACTCCAAAGAAAAGAGAATTCTGCTTCTTAAATGTCGGAATCATAACTATCTCATACATTTTGCCAGGCAAAAAGGCCAAATAATAATTAGCAAAATTTGCATTTAATTTTAGCTTAAAAATTCCAATACTTGTTTCACACATTCATCACTATTTGATTCAACCTAAACGGAGCCTAAAATGATAAGAAAATTCTTCTACTTCTTACTTTTCCTGATGATCTGCAATTGCGGTTTGACCTCTCAAACACTGGTTTCAACATATCCATTTCCCGGAACAACTGTCTATAATGGCTTTTGGGGAATAACTCAAATAAACGATACGCTTCGCATCGGCTCAAGCAGCAACGGAAAGATTTATACCGTTTCCAAAACCGGTGTAATTAAAGATAGTTTAACTACACCGTTCAATTTCAACAACGGCCTTGCATACGACGGCTCAGGCTATTGGATAGCAAGAAATGCATCCGGTACCAACTCAAGGATTATCAAAGTAAATATTGCCGGCACGCCTCTTGATACTATCAGGATAACTTCGCTGTACGGGAATACTACTATTGGCATTGGTGGAATCGCAATGGATGGTGCAAACCATCTTTGGGCAGCAATTTATTACCCTGATTTTACTTCTTACCCGTTTGCTTATGCATACAAATTTGACCTGACTACAAAAGCTGTAGTTGATTCAATTCCGCTCCGCGGAAAACAGGTGCAGGGTATCACAGTTAAGGGCGATACTATATTATATGTCACCGATAACTTCCAGAGTGATCCGGAAAGAATTTACGCTTACCGTAAAGCTGTAGGTGATACTATTTTTTCGTTCGCAGTTCCGGATCCGGATGGTGATTGCGACCCGCGCGGATTGTATTGGGATGGCTCAAATCTGTGGCTTATGGCTTACAGGGTGGGTAATAATATCAGCCAATACAGAACACTTTATAAATACCTTTTGAATGGCCAGGGAAGTCCAACTATTTCAACTAATACGGCTTCAATCAGCTTTGGGAATGTGCCGATCGGAACTACAGGCAATCAGAATCTGACGATTAATAATATCGGGACAGGAAAACTGATAATCAGCGGTTTTGTAATGACAAACCCCCGGTTTGCGATAACGCCCAATATTGTGCCTGATACGATTAACCCCGGAAGCTCAAAGAATTACACGGTTGGATTCACCCCAACGGTATTCGATACTACTTCCGGCGAGCTGCGTATTCAAAGCAATGATCTTGCTAACCCGGTTAAGACAGTCCTGCTAAACGGCAAAGGTGTGTTTAACGGCTCTTATGCGGGGCTCTCGGCATATACATATAATTTCAATGCCAGAAGAACCAACTCAATGACCGGATTTACATTTGATATCACAAACCAGGGTACTGCTCCGCTCGTTATTAATTCTGTTTCATTTGCAGGCTCGAGGTTCAGGTATGACACTACTAATGCTAAATTCCCGTTAACAATAGATACTCAGCGTACACGTACGCTAAGGATTTGGTTCAATCCAAACGCGCCGGCAACTTTCAATGACTCTGCAATATTTTCTACCAACGCAGTAAATAACTCAACTGTAAAAATTGCTCTTTCCGGAAGCGGTTCTGATATTGTGCCGGTATTAGGTAACATAATCTGGGAAAGTACAATTCCTGATAATCCCTGTACAGTTGCCGATGATGTGCAGCCAAAAAGCCTTAAGCAGATCCCTGACGTGAACGGCGATGGCGTTGCAGATATGCTTTGCGCTACTGAAAACTATTGGACAATATGCTACAACGGAAATTCATACGGCTCCGCAGATACGCTTTGGAAATTTAACAGCTGTAACGGTACAAATAACACGGGTTCTGTTGATTATGAAGATGCAATGCAGATAATGGATGACATAAACGGCGACGGTGTGAAAGAGGTTGTGATTGGCTGCGGCGGAGGAAATGAAGAAGTTTATGTACTCTCAGGCTCTACTGGTAAGCTCATTTGGGAGTATGACGGCCCCGGATCAAATTATGACGGTGATATTAACGGAGTGAGAACAGACAAGGACTTCAACAATGATGGCCGCAAAGATGTTGTTATTGCCGCCAGCGGGGAAGGTTCGACCAATCCTGGCAGGCATGCAGTCATAGGGCTTAACGGACTGAACGGGCAGGTATTGTTCTTCACCGTACAAAACTGTGAGTTTAACTATGATGTAGCAACCACCACAACAGGCGGCGCCATAACATTCAGCTCAAACGGCGGCCCGTACGGTGTGAACGGTTTCAATAATTCAGGAAGCAATGTATGGAGCTATCCAATAACAGGCTCGCTGAATGCAGTTTGGAGCATAAAGGAAGTTCAGGATATCAACTCAGACGGCAATACTGATCTGGTAGGCCTGTACGGATTCAGCGGCAATATATTCGCAATTTCGGGCAGCAGCGGCGCTGAGCTTTGGACGCTGAGCCTGGGAAGCAGCAATAACGGGACTGTTGAAGTTGTTGACGATATGGATAATAATGGTTACAAAGATGTTACATTCTCCGGCCCGCAAACAGCTTTCAGAATAGACAGCAAAACAGCGCAGCAGTTCTGGGCAAGGTCATTCGGAGCTTCTTATATAAGAGATGCAGGAATACTTGGTGATGTTAACGGCGATACCACAGGCGATTTACTCTATTCAACACAGCAGCCCGGAAATGTGTATGTTGTTGATGGCAAAACCGGCGCGACTTTGTTTGAGTACAGTTTCGGCACAACAGTTGGCCAGCGTGCCGATAGGGTTGCGCCTTTGAACAGTGTTGACGGCAACTCAGCAAACGAGTTCGTCGCAGTTTGCAGGGATGGAAGGATAAAATGCTTCAATGGCGGACCCGGACAGATAATCGGAATCAACAATATAAGCGGCGTAGTGCCTTCGTCATTTAGGCTGTACCAGAACTACCCGAATCCGTTCAACCCCGCAACACAGATAAAATTTGATGTACCCCGTGCAGGAAATGTAAGGATATCTATATATGATATGCTGGGAAGGGAAGTTGAGCTACTGGTTAACGGAAAAATGGAAGCAGGCAAGTATAACGCCGACTGGAACGCAACTGGCTTCGCATCAGGGGTTTACTTCTATAAACTTGAAGCAGGGGATTTCTCTGCTGTAAGAAAGATGATACTTATTAAATAAGTCATTAGATTTTTAAATGAATCAAAGATGCTTGTACATGAGATATCTGCTTCTTATGATATTTGTTTTTTGTGGTCTTCAAACAGTCTTTTCCCAGTGGCAAAATGAAGTCAGGCTGACGAATGATCCAGGGTATTCTGCTTTGCTTGATAATAGCAATGCCAGGCGGATTTCGGCCTCGGGTGACAATATACATATTATATGGTACGATGACCGTGATGCCGATTATGAGATTTATTACAAAAGGTCCACTAATGGGGGCACAAATTGGGGCAGTGATGTTCGTTTGACATCCAGTTCCGGCTTTTCTTTGTATCCTTCAATCGCTGTTTCTGGCTCTGTTTTACATGTTGTGTGGCAGGATAAAAGAGACGGAAATGAAGAAATATATTATCTGCGTTCAACCAATGGTGGCTCTAATTGGGGGAGTGCCACCAGGCTCACGAACAGCCCGGGAGGATCATTGTGTCCTTCGGTTTCAGTTTCCGGTTCAGTGGTGCACGTCTTCTGGCATGATTTCCGTATCGGTTCATGGAAGATCTATTATAAGAGATCCACTGATGGCGGAATGAACTGGACCGCCGACACAAGGCTTTCTGACCAGGGCGCAGTAATGGGAGCAGAAGGATATGTTTCCACAAGTGCTAACGGCAACTATGTGCATGCTGCTTGGCACGACAGCCGCAATGGGTATTTTGAAATTTACTGCAAACGGTCAATAGATGGGGGAAACAACTGGAGTGCTGATGTAAGGTTATCCAACGGTTCTGTTGGTTCTGATGTTCCATCCATTTCAGCTTCTGGAAATTATCTCCATGTTGCTTGGTATGATCAAAGGGACGGAAACAGTGAGATTTATTATAAACGTTCTTCAGATAATGGCATTAACTGGAGTACAGATATTCGTCTAACGAACGCTCCTGATAACTCGTTTTGCCCGGTAATTGAATCTTCAGGAAATAATGTTCACGTTGTATGGCATGATAGGCGAAGCGGAATCTATAGGCCCTACTATAAGCATTCAAGCGATTATGGAGTAAATTGGGAAAACGACTATCTGTTAAATAGTGAGCCCTATTTCGCACATTTTCCATTCATAGCTGTATCAGGTTCAGGTGTTCATGTGATTTGGGAAGATTTTCGTTTTACCGGCCCTGATATTTATTACAGGAAAAACCCTACCGGAAACAATATCGGCATTACTGTGTTGAGTTCAGAGACTCCCTCGATATATCAACTTGAGCAGAACTACCCGAATCCGTTCAACCCGGCAACACAGATAAAGTTCGATGTTCCACGCGCGGGCAATGTAAGAATAGCGATCTATGACATGCTCGGAAGGGAAGTTGAACTTCTCGTGAATGGCAAAATGGAAGCAGGATCATACAATGCCGATTGGAATGCCACAGGTTTCGCTTCAGGTGTTTATCTATATAAAATGGAGGCTGGGGATTTCTCTGCTGTAAGAAAGATGATCTTGATAAAGTAATTATCTACTTGATTTCAGATTCTCAGAAAAGTCCGCCGGATTGACTGCCGGCGGGCTTTTTGTTTTATCACCCCTAAACTGTATTGTATTGTTGTAAATGCGGGAATATATTGTAAAAACACAATTCAGAACACAGCTTCATTTCAGGAGGATATATGAAATTCAAGTTGACTGTTTTTCTGCTTCTGGCCTTCACATCAATGATCTATTCTCAAATGACATGGGTCGAACAAACTTCGCCTGTGACAACAAACCTCACTTCAATATCAGCGATCGATGCAAATAATGTCTGGGTATGCGGCTATGCCGGCGTTGTGCTGCGAACATCAAATGGCGGAACCAACTGGTTAAATGCGGCAACTTCAACAATACCGGGTACACTCGATCTGCACAGCATTTATGCGATTGATGCAAATACAGTGCTGGTTGCCGGCTCCGGTACATCATCTTTTCTTTTCCGTACTACCAATGCCGGCGCCAATTGGACACAGGTGTTTACCGAAACTGGCGGATTCATAAACTCAGTGCAGATGGGAAATGCATTTGCGGGATTCATGGTCGGCGATCCCGTTGGCGGAAGATGGTCGCTTTGGGGTACAACAACCGGCGGGCTTACATGGGATTCCTCAAGCTTTTACCTGCCGGCGGGTTCCGAAGCGGGATGGAACAATTCATTTTTCTTTGATGTGAATGCGGGAGTTTGGTTTGGTACCAATAACACGAGGATATATAAGAGCCTCACACTGGTTAACTGGACTACACAGGTTACAACAGGGCAGGTTAACTCTTATGCCGTGTGGTTTAATAATCCGCTGCTTGGTTTAACCGGCGGCACAGCGTTGCTTATGACGACAAACGCAGGCACTAACTGGGCTGCTCCTTTATCTCCGCTGCCCGGCACAGCGAATTTATCAGGTATAACCGGATTCGGAACTGTGTGGCTTGTAACGAGGCAGGCTACAGCGATCTACCTAAGTAATAATAACGGTGCTAACTGGCTTACCAGCTATACAGCGCCGGCAGGCAACTACAGGCATGTGGCTAAGAACAGGGCTGATAACATCGTATTCTATGGTGTCCGTTCCAATGGCGGAATATCAAAAGGAACTTACTTCGTGGGAGTATCAAGTATCTCAAACGAAGTACCTTCATCGTTTGAGCTTAAACAGAACTATCCAAATCCGTTCAATCCATCGACGAATATTGAATTCAGCATTGCTAAGAATTCATTTGTAACTCTTTCTGTGTTCGACCACCTTGGCAGGGAAGTTGAGAAGCCGGTTAGCGGGAATCTGGATGCCGGAACATACAGCGTTAGCTTCGATGCTTCAGGTCTTGCAAGCGGCACGTATTATTACCGCATTAACTCAGGTGATTTTTCTGAAAGTAAAAAAATGATACTGGTGAAGTAGATACTTGAGTTTTTTTATCGTGCATTTTTCGGGGCATCCTGTTTTAAGGATGCCTTTTTAATAAATGTGATTTTCCCCTCACTCCCCCTCCCCTCTCCCAAGAGGAGAGGGGAGACAAGGATCAAGATTTTCGTTATTCCCCCTCTCCTTTTAGGAGAGGGGGACAGGGGGTGAGGTCTGAAATTGAAAATTCTCAAACGAAGATTTTTCAAACAAGAGCAATCACAAATTGTATTTTCGGTCATGCACTAAGTATTTCAAGGCATCCTGTTTTAAGGATGCCTTTTTTATTGTTCATTTATTTATCTTTGTAAATGGCGCAAAAAGAGAAAAAGGAGATCAATACGCGCACGCTGGGCGGATGGCTGATAGCAGTGCAGGCTTTTATAATATTAAATGCGATTAGCTGGGTCGGAAACCTTCAGGTTTATTATAAGCTGCTGGGTGAAAAGGATGTGCTGATAAAAGAAAAGCCTGCAGCAGATGCGGGTCTGCTCAACACCTTCGTGTATTTCGAGCTTGCGGCAAGTCTTGTGTTTGCCTTCCTGTGTTTTGTGGTGTTCTACTATTTCTACAAACGCAACCGGAATTTCCCGCTGATATTTATCATTTACCTTGTGGCTGAGATCATTGTAGAAGCCGTATCGTACCTGCTGTTCGCACATCTTTCTAATGATCCGGTATTAATGCTGCAGAAGCTCGCATTCAGCACGGTTATAGCCGTGATAATGATAGTTTACCTGAAAAGATCCGAAAGGGTTAAGCAGACCTTTATATTCTGATCAAAATTTTTCATTATTAATCTCATTGCCAATTACCGGTTTGGTAATATATTAATTCCCCTCTCGAGAGGGGTGTCATTGCGAAGCAATGACGGGGTGTGTAATAATGCTCTGTTAATTAATCAAAATATACCGCGTGATCAATCCCGTTAGGGATTGGATAATGGTAGAACCAGACTTACCGCCATATCCCGTCCCGTACGGGACGGAATAGAAGAGGGCGTGGCTTCGTCTACCCATAGCTCGTGCCTACGGCACTTGATGATTTGAAAACAATCCGGTCAGGCGACCGGATTTACATTGACCGCGCAGCGGTCACACATATGTAGCACGATAGCGCAAGCTAAGTTTAGACTATAGCGTAGTCACACATGGATTTTTGGGTTAAGTATATCAAACCACCCCGCCATAACTCGCCAAGGCTCGTTATGTCTTCCCCTCCTTGATCCCGCTGGCGCGGCATCAAAAGGAGACCTTATGTTTAAAGTAGAAAGCCTCCAAAGAGTTTATTAAATTTGTGTTTCGAAGACAAACAATAACTCAAAGGAGGCGAATGATGCAGCTAAAAAATAGTAAATTAGATTACAGAGGTCAAGATATTTATATA
>JAYRXC010000053.1:0-89715 GCA_041917655.1 Ignavibacteria bacterium
CTCCCTTTGGGAGAGGGGCTGGGGGTGAGGGTCGAATGCAAAATTACTGAGTATTTGTTTCACTGTCGTGTACTAAGAGCAGGGGTTTGCTGCGGGAAAAGTTCATGCACATCAAAAAGTTTACTGTTAATCCGTTTGCAATGAATTGTTATATCTATTGGGATGAAGTATCGGGGGAAGGTGTAATTATTGACCCGGGGGCTTTTGAAGATTTTGAAAAAGATGAGATACTTAACTACGTAACACAAAACAAGATCAATGTAAAACTGATACTCAACACACACGGACATATCGATCACATAATGGGAAATGACTGGGCAAAAAAACAGTGGGATGTTCCGCTGCTGATGCACAAAGATGACATGCCATTGGTTGATAGAGCCCTCGACCAGGGCGCGATGTTCGGCGTTGCATTTCCCAAACCGCCTGCGCCGGATCAGTATATAGACGAAACAGGTGAAGTTAAGTTTGCAGATACTATTTTCAAAATTCTGCACACACCGGGCCACTCACCCGGCAGCGTATGTTTTGTGGATGAAAAAGAGAAAGTGATATTTGCTGGCGATACGGTTTTTAACGGATCAATAGGGCGTACAGATCTTTGGATGGGTGATATTAATGTGCTGCTTGACTCAATTCAAAACAAGATATTCAAATATGGAGATGACTTCACGCTGCTGCCCGGTCACATGGATAATACAACTATTGGCGCTGAAAAAGCTAACAACCCATTCCTTAACGGCGAGTATGGTGAGTTTTAGAGATACTTTTAATAAACGGATTTTTGCCTTCACACTTTATATATAGCCGCATGTTAGAGCCCAAGCTTTGACCACCGGATCTGTTTAAAATACATCGTAACTGGAATTAACTAAATTGAGGGTTTCCGGTTTCGGCGGTTCAACAGGGCCGCTTGCTTTAAGCTCAGCGGCAAATTGTTTGAATGATCCAAGTTCATTCAGCCTTTTCTGAGCATCATCATCCCTGAACAACGCAAAATGTAAAAATGACTGCCCGTCATCTGAAATAAATACGGAGTATTTTATTCCGGTGTTATTTATTTCTCTCAGTTCAGCCATTACCTTTGAAATGTTAGCTTTGTTCGCTTCGGCAAACTCCTGCGTAGTTTTATACTGCACTTTGACTGCTTTCATTTTTATTTAGCCCTCATCCTGTTATTTCTCGGATTATGTTCCAGCTCTGCGAGTCCCAGCGCTTCCATCAACGGGGGAATGTACATTCCGAACCTGCCGCGAAGCCCCTTCTTCAGTCCGTACCAGCCGCCAAGGGGATTTTTAGGCGACCTACCCCATGCTTCTACTGTGCCATCTTTTGCGGGTTTTTGCTCGTCTGAGCTTCCAAGCTCCATCCAGTCACCATGCTTCTCCAGCATATCGTGCAGGTCTTTCAGGCAGCGTGCATCATAAAGCAAAACGGTTTTGCCAACTGTACAAACTATCACTTCTTTGCCATCCTTTGTATCTTTATACATTTCATATTCAGAGGTGCCGGGAGGCGTTTTAAGTTTCCAGGGCGATTCTTTGGTGCCAATCTCTTTTGCCATTTGGTATATGTTATTTTGTTTTGTTGTTTAAATTTTCTTCGAGCCTGCTGAACATAAAGCTCCAGCCTTTTGTTCTGCCTTCAGTATCAATTGTTTTATATATTTCCTGGTTCAAAATGATCTTTGCATTTGAACCGGAGCCGCTGAATGACACTGTAACTTTGCACTCTCCTAAACCGGAAATGTCCGGGTCATACTCAAGTGTGAAAGATAACTTCCGGTATCTTTCAATTTCCAGGTATCTGCCTTTAATTGATAGAGCATGAATGCCGTTTTTCAATAATTCGCATTTGTATTTTCCGCCTGCTCGTGGATCTAAAGCATAATTGCCCGGTTCAAATCCGGGAGGGCAGAACCAATTCCTGAATTCTTCTGCGGATAAGAATGCTTCGAAGAGCGGCTGCACAGGGCAGCGGAACTCTCTTTCGAGGTGGATGAGTGTTTTTTCGGCGGAAGTTTGTTCCATCATTTCTGTTTTGATTTTTCCTTCATATATGAGGCAAGTCTATTGAAGCTTGTATTCCACATATCATGCTGATCTGATATCCACTGCAAAGCGGGTTTCATTGATCTGTGATTATACCTGCAGTAAATAAACCTGCCATCCTTCACTTTTGTTATGAGTCCGGCCTCAGTGAGTATACGGATATGTTTGGAAACGGCAGGCAGCGACATATTGAAGTCAACTGCAAGCTTGTTTATGTTCTGCGGCTGATCTTTTACTTTTTCCAGTATAGTTCTCCTGGTACTATCACCCAGTGATGAAAAAAGCCTGTCCAGCTCTTTTGATTTTATTTCGTCCTTTGTTTTCACAGTTCAAATATAACGAAAAAATAATAGTTAACCAAATGGTTAAATGTTAAAGGGAATGGTTGTGAAATCTGGTATTAATATATGATTCAGGTGCGCAAAATATTAGTTATTTTGCAGGAAGATCAGGTTGAAACCGGCATGTTATTCGCCGCCATCGGGTCCATAGAAGAACACCCAGGTTGAGAAATCATCAGTAAATTCTAAAAAGCGGTGCTCAGCACCGGCGGGCACAAAGAGGAAATCTCCCGGTGCGAAATCAACGTACGTGCCCGCGTTATAGAACCTCCCCGTACCCGAGGCGATTATGTAAACCTCGTCTCTTGTGTGCGGCGTCTGTTTATCAACCTTATCAGGCTTATATAATTCTACAACCAGCGAGCCATGGCTGAAGAACTCAACGAATTCCTTGCCGGATGCGTTTAGCTTTTCCAGTGTCGATTTGAGGGCGAGGTGGTTGTTTGACATAGAAATGTATTTTAAGTTGATAACTATAGTGTAGGGAACGCATCTGAGCTATCTTTTGCAAACACGTGATCTATATTTGAACAAAATACTCAGAAACTAAATGAATCTTGAAGATGCGTTCCTCATAATATTAAAATCCTATCTATTTTCTTTACCTATTGCAATTGCATTGTAGTATTTTTCTCTCAATTCCGGGCTATTAGCCTTGCTCTCGTTGATTTTATTCTCAATATCAATTTCCCATTGCAATGGATTGTTTGCAATATATGATTGGATATTCCCGTATTCTCTTTCATTTCTTATTATCCTGTCGTGAAAGGAACTTTGCCATAAAGAGTACACAGATTTTTCTATCTTCTTAACTCTTTTGGAAACACCGGATTTATAAACCTGTATAACTTTTGATAAGAGCATTTTACTCCGATCATTCGGTGTGTCATCTGCGGTACGCATCTCAGAACTTATAGTTTCGTTTGGCGTTAAACATTCTGTGAGAGATTGTGTGGGCTGCGTAATACTTCGTTCAGATGCGTTCCCTACAGGCAATTTATCGGTGATGTTTATTATGCAATGAACGTGATTGGGCATTATAATAAACTGATCGATCACAACATTATGGAATAATTTAGTCAGCCCGTTGAGCATTGCCAATGCGATCTTACCGCTGGGGCTTAAGGTCATTTCTCCATTAACAATATCGCCAAATCTGTTAATACGGTTTTTCGTACAGATTGTAACAAAATACCCGCCGCCTTTTGAATAGTCATAATCCTTCAGCCTGGTCCGTTTCCTTTGTCTCATCAATTTTGAGAAAACTGTTTTGATGTTTTATAATTATTGAGAATGTCTGGATCAAAAAAAACATTTCTTCAAACATAAAGTTTTAATTTGTAGGGAACGCATCTGAGCTATTAGCTTCAAACAGGTGAATCATAATTGAACAATTTTCTAGAAGCTAAATTGAACTTGAAGATGCGTTCCGAAAAATCTTCACTCTCAGTTATCAGCTCTTTGCTATTTGAGCCACGTATTTTCCGTGAAACACCCGCATCTTTTCAACCAGCGATTCCATCTCATCGCGGGGAGGAAGGAAGGTGGTGCGGAAGTGCAAAGTGCCGGGCAACTGGCCGAATCCCGAGCCGGGAACCACACAGATGCCGGTTTCTTCAAGCAGCGCCATGCAGTAATCATTATCCCTTTTGCTTTCGTAAGCAAGCCTTTCGGCCGGTGACATCTTCGAAACATCCGCAGTATGCGGCAGCGCGAATTTAACAAACGCATACATTGCGCCCTGCGGAACATCTATTTCCATACCGTCTATGTCATTCAATCCTTTGCCAAGTATTTCGGCTTTTGCTTTAAGTTCGTTCAATATTCCGTCGCGTTCCTGTACATACAGGTTATAGCTTTCATCGCCTTTCTGCGGGGGAGTGACAACAAGATATGTTACAAGCTGGCCGACTGTGTTTGAGCAAAGGCTTATTGATTGCAGCTTGATAAATTCTGCCATAACATCAGCGGGTACATTGCGTATTTCAAGATAGCCGCCGCGGTGGCCGCACTCGCCCATAAATCCTTTGCTTACCGAGTGGAAGCTGAAAAGCGTTGTATCGCTCTCGCCAAGCTGGTGCATTACTTTCGCGAATGAATGGAACATCCCGTCGATGGCATACACATTATCCTGGTAAACTTCATCTGCCATAATAGCAAGCTTGTGTTTTTTTGCGAACTCGATAACCATCTTAACATTATCGAATGAGAGCACTGCACCAGTTGGATTCCCGGGGTTTATTACCACGATTGCCACAGGGTCGATACCTTTTGCTTTGGCATCGTTAAGGCTCTTGGTCAATATCTCTTCATTAAGCTGCCATGAATTTTCTTCATCCAGGTAATAGCCTATCTGGCTGCCCCCGTAAAGCTCAATCGTGGCGCTGTAAAGCGGGTATTGGGGGATGGGTATCATAAATCCGTCGCTCGGTTTTTTCAGCAGCGCGGTTAATACTGCAGATACACCCTTGGAAGCGCCGTCTGTCATAATTATCTGGTTCTCATCCGCCGGGATACCATCGCGTTTAGTGATATATTCTGCGATTGCCTGTTTCATGAACGGAGTGCCGGCGCTTTGCGTGTATGCGCCAGTGCCGTGAGGCATCATGTGATGCAGCTTTTTGGCGCGCTCAATTATATCTTTTGGGAACGTGCTCATTGTTTTTTCGTCTTCAAGAAGAGCAGGGTATTCCATTAAGCTTAAAACTTGCCTTATATATGTGAGCGGTTTTTGTTTCAGTGCCTGTGGATTCCCGATATTGCAGTAAATAATTTTTTTGCCCTGTTTCTCAAGCTCCTGAGCGCGGATAACGATTGGACCGCGTACGGCGTATTCAGCAGTAAGTAAATGCGGGTTTAGATCTTTGAGTGATATCATATTTAATTTAGATTCGGTAGATTTTAGATTTGATTTGTGAACTTAGTATTCTGCAAAATAAATATACAAAACTCTATATTAAACATATTTTAAAACTCCACAAAAGCTTTCTTTGTTGTTGGTGATAACACCAACAACTGGTGAATGAATGTAAATCCCCGTTTTAGACGGATCACATCACGTGTGGTCAGCAAACCTTCCCGGCATGTAGCCAATAAAAAAGCCCGGGGAGTGCCCGGGCTTCAATTTGCTTTGAAGCTGTTAGTTACTTAACAAGTATCATTTTCTTTGTTGCCTGGATATTGTTATCCACAACCAATGAATAGAAGTAAACACCTGATGACAGATCTGAACCGTCGAAATCAACTGTCATAGTTCCGCCATTGAGCTCCAGGTTGTTAATTAATGACGCAACTTCTCTTCCAAGCACATCATAAACCTTCAGGCTTACAATTCCTTTGCCCGGAATTGAGAATTTTATCGTAGTTGCCGGGTTAAACGGATTCGGATAGTTCTGATGCAGAACGTATTCACTTGGTGCTTCATTTTGCCATGTGATGCCGCCTACAAGGTAATCTCCGTACCTGTGAGTATATCCGCTTGATCCTGCGCAGTATCCTGAATCATTTGACAGCATATAAACAGCGTTAAGTGTTGAACCGCCGTTGTTTGCCAGGGTCCAGCTTACTCCGCCATTTGTGGTTTTTATTATCGCGCCGTTTGATCCAACTACAGTACCGTTGTTAACGTCCCTGAAATGAAGTGCATTCCATGTATTGTTAACCGGTTTGCTTAATGTATCCCAAAGAGCTCCGCCGTTTGTGGTTTTGTATATTCTGCCTGATGAACCGCAAATGTAACCCGTGCTGGCATTAAGCATCTGTATATCATACATAAATCCGCCGAAAGCGTCAATTATAGAGTCTCTTGTCCAGGTAGCTCCGCCGTCAGTTGTTTTATATGGTCTGGGTGTGTAGTTTATTGCCCAGCCGAGCGCTGTATCAACAAAGCTTATTCCGTAAACGCGAATCGCTGTTCCGGTTTGCCCTGTCAAAGTGTATTGAGTCCAGTTTGCGCCGCCATCAACTGTTTTCCAAACGGAACCGGCGTTTGTAGAGAGGTTCTGGCAGGTCCATCCTGTGTTTGCATTAAGGAAGAAAATATCCTTCAGTGATTGTGCCGCTGCGATGTTTGTAACAACTGAATCCCAGCTAACGCCGCCGTTTGAGGTTTTGTATATTGCAGAGTTGCTTCCGCAAATGTACCCGGTTGTAGCAGTTCTCATATGAATTCCGAAAAATGTTGAGAGCGGCGTAGTGATAAGCGGTTCATCAGTGTTTTTGGTGATCTCGGATGGGATCTCATCAGAAACAAAAACCGGCCTTAGATTTTTATTGTCTAATGAGGTAAATGTGGAAATGGTCCACGTAGTCCCTTTATTAGTTGAGTAAATGATCTGGTCATAAACACTGCCTGAAATTGAAGGAGCGCCCAATGCAACAACATTGTTGCCTAATCCCCAGATATTGTTTATGGTACTCGGTTTCAGCAGATTTGTGTGAACTGTTCTTGGAGTGCTTCCGTTCCTTCTGTTGAGCAATCCAAAAGCACCTCCGGTAATTAAAGAATCAACGCCGTAGAAATCTGAAGCGTAATAGGTACTTGTCCATGGCTGCGGGCCAACATCAGCAAGGAAGCCCAGCGTATCCCAGGTTGTACCTGAATTTGTTGTTTTATAAATATAGTTTGAGTTACCGGTGAGATAAATGTTCGAGCCAACAATATCCATATCATAAAAAGTCTGCGCTGGAAGCCCGGTGGCAGCAATAGTCCAGGTTGCGCCTCCATCTGTAGTGAGCCTGAACGTGCTTGCACCTGCAACATAGCCTGTTAAGGCGTTAATGAACTGGATCTTGTACAGTCCTGCTGAAGCCCCGGTTGAATAAAGCGTGAAGTTCAATCCGGCATTTGTGGTTTTTTGTACTCCGCCTGCTGAATTGCTTACGTAGAATGTATCTTTATCATAGGCCCAAACATCATAGTAAGTAGCTGATGCAATTATAGTATTGAGAGCCCATGTTATACCGCCATCGGTTGTAACTGCGAGCCTTCCGCTGCTTGTACCTGCTGCATAACCTGTAAGATTGTTCAGGAAAAACACCTGGTACCACGTAGCCGCAGTGGGCAAATTTGCAACTGTATCAAAGGTTACACCTGCATTAGTTGTTCTCTGTATGCCGCCGGTTCCGACTACAACACCAGTTGACTGGTTAAAGAAATGCGCGTCATAAAGAAAAGATGTTGCGCCATCCGTTCCCGGCCTGCCGGCTTTGTGATGGAATATCCACGTTGCGCCTGCATCAGTTGTGCGGATAAAAGTACCGCCATAGCCAACAGCATACCAGTTATTTGCGTCCCATCTCTTTACATAACGGAGCGTATTACCCTGTGGTTTGGGTTGAAGCCACTTCCAGTCTGTATACAATTGGGAAAATAAGGTTTCTGTTGCCAATAGCAATAGAATTGGCAGTAAAAATTTCTTCATAAAAGCCTTTGCCTTTCTGTGAGATTTATTTATAGTAACACGAAAAATTAAAGGCATTCATTTATCAATGCAACAGGATTAAACAGGCACTTGTTAATTCGATTAACTAACTATTATCTTGATAGTTAGACGATAAATATCATCAATTGGATTGATGGAAGTCATTTGTTCTTGGAAAAGAAAATTGTCATTTTCAATCATGATAACTTGTTAGAATGCCGAAGTAAACAATGAGATATTCCGCAAAACTCAATTGAGTTCTTTTGACTGCAAAAAGACTGTATATTCTTCTGACGTTTTCTTAAAAGTGAATAGATAGTTAACAGTTTATTGAAAACAATGTTAGAAAAGTTCATTGACATAAGTTTAAGGAGCCGGTATTTCAATAATTGTTTATGAAAGGCAGGATACCGGATTTCATTGTAACTACTATATTATAGCGGTATATTTACAGAATAACTGAATTTATGTGATGATTATGAACGAGAAAAATGATAATTCAGGCGAAAATGTGAAGGATTTGGTACCGGAAAAAGCACCTGTATTGAATGAATCTGTAACTGAGACCAAAGAGAACAAAGTTACAGCTCCACAAGAACCTGGATCAAAAGAGAATATCATCGATGGCGATAAATCTGACAAAACCTCAGATGAGCAAAAACCAAATGGTGATAAATCTAACAGCGATAAATCCGCAAACACGAAGTTTGCAGGCAAACCGCAGAACAGCGAACGCACTTCGAAACAATCCGGCGAACAGCGCACACAGAACCGCCATCAAAGGCCAAAGGGAGATACTATTTACTCCGACGCAAGAAGCCTTGCGGTAAAAATTCTGACCAGGGTCGAAAGAACCGATTCATACCTCGATAAGCTTATCGATTATGAGATAAGAACTGATCTTCTTAATGACTACGACAAGTCTCTGCTTAACGAGATCTGCCATGGCGTAATAAGATGGATGCGCAGGCTTGACTGGTTCTTAAACGGATTCTACCGAGGTAACTGGGAAAAATGTACTCCGGAAATTAAAAATACCCTGCGCGTAGCGTTATACCAGATATTATTCCTGAATAAGATACCTGATTTTGCGGCTGTGAATGAGGCCGTCGAATTCGTTAAACGCATCAGCACGCAAAAACATGCCGATGTAGTGAACGGCCTGCTGCGTACGATAATCCGCACCAAAAACGACCTCGTTTATCCAACCCGCGAAATTGATGAAGTAAAATACCTCGGCATCATGCAGTCGCACCCAAACTGGATGGTGAAACGGTGGATACAGCGCTTCGGATTCGATGATGCGGTGATATTCGCTGAGTCAAACAATAAACGCCCGATACTTACATTAAGAGTTAATACTATCAAGACCACCCGCGACCAGGTTCTGAAAAGATTTGAGGAGCGTAATATCGTTTACCGAACATGCCGCTACATCGATTACTTTATTACCCTCAGACTGATGTCTAAAATTTATCTTGATGAGGATTTCTTGAACGGCATGTACACAGTGCAGGATGAAAGCGCGGGATTGCCTGCAGTCCTGCTTAAGCCTACTGAAAATGATGTTGTGCTTGATATGTGCGCTGCACCGGGCGGAAAATCAACTCATCTTGCCCAGATCATGGGCAACAAAGGAAGGATATATTCTGTTGATAAGTATGACGCCAAGATCAAGATGATGCAGCAGACAGGCGAAAGGCTGGGTATCACGAATATTGAATTTATAAATGATGATGCAATGGATCTGCAGGATCCAAGGCTTAAAGACCTTAAATTCGATAAGATACTTCTCGATGCTCCATGCTCGGGAATGGGAGTGCTTTCCAAAAAACCCGAGATCAGATGGAAACGCGAGATGGAAGATATTTACGCGCTTGCAGAAATACAGAAGAAGCTGCTTTCATCGGCAGTGAAGTATCTGAAGCCCGGGGGAGTGATTGTTTACAGCACTTGCTCAACCGAGCCTGAAGAGAATATGGATGTTGTAAAAGATTTCCTTGAAAAGAATCCCGATTTTACGATCGATAATGCGTCAAAATATGTTAAGCATGATCTTGTGAATGCCGAAGGATGCATCGAAACATTTCCGCACAAGCACAACATTGACGGTTCATTCGCCGCAAGGCTTGTAAGAAAAGTGTGAACCATCCCCGCGAAAGCGGGGATCCATAGCCGAAACATTCGAATGCTGTTCAGGAAGTATATCTGCAATCATTAAAAAAGAAATTTCCCTCAAAGTTTGAGGAGATAAAATAAATAAATGTTTAAGCTTTCAAAAAAAGTAGAGTACGGCCTTATCGCCGTAAAGCACATGGCGATGGCCGGCGAAAACACTGCCTGCTCTGCCAAGGAAATTTCGGATAAGTACGGCATACCATATGACCTGCTTTCGAAGATACTGCAAAAGCTTAAGAAGGAAGGTATTCTAAGCTCGGTACAGGGTACCCATGGCGGCTATATACTGAACGAGAGGCCAAACAAGCTTACTCTGGCTATGATATTCAATGCTATCGAGGGTTCAAGTTATATACTGGACTGCGGTCAGCATGAAGACCCCGAAAGCTGCTCAATATATGAAACATGCATACTCAGCAGTCCGCTAAAAAAAATACAAAGACAGATAAACAGTTACTTCAATTCAACAACACTCGAAGAGATAGTATAGCATTAATGATAAATTTCCCGATATACCTGGATAACCATTCAACCACAAAGGCCGATCCGCGTGTGCTGGAAACCATGCTCCCGTATTTCACCGAGTTTTACGGCAACGCTTCGAGCAAATCGCATGAATTCGGCTGGAAGGCCGAAGCAGCTGTTGAATTTGCACGCAAGCAGTGCTCAAGGCTTGTGAACTGTGAGCCGCGGGATATTATTTTCACAAGCGGCGCAACGGAATCAATAAACCTTGCTTTGAAGGGAGCCGCAGAAGCAAATTCTTCCAAAGGCAATCACATTATAACATCTGCAATTGAACACGAAGCGGTGCTGGATACATGCAAGAATCTGCAAGGCAAGGGATTCAGCGTAACTTACTTGCCGGTGGATGAATTCGGTCTGGTATCACCCGCAGCACTTGAAAAAGCGATAACACCCGAAACTATCCTGGTATCAATTATGTGGGTAAATAATGAGATAGGGACTATTCAGCCTATCGGAGAGCTTTCGGAAATTTGCCGGGAGAAAAAAGTACTGTTTCACACTGACGCTACACAGGCATTCGGGAAGCTGCCAATCGATCTTGCGGGGATGCATATTGATCTGATGAGCTTTTCTTCCCATAAGATTTACGGGCCCAAAGGAGCGGGAGCGCTTTACAAAAAAGGTAAGATACCGCGGGTTAGAATTACATCGCAGCTTGATGGCGGTGCGCAGGAAAAAGGATTAAGAGCCGGAACGCTGAATGTTCCCGGTATCGTTGGATTCGGCAAAGCATGCGAAATTGCAATATCAGATATGGCAATTGACCAGGGGAGGATAAAAGAGTTAAGAGACAGGCTTTATGCAGGACTTGTTTCCGGAGTCGAAAACATCAAGCTGAATGGCCACCCGGAAAAAAGAATAAACGGCAACCTGAATATCAGCATAAAAAATATCGACGCAGATTCGCTGATGCTTTCAATCAAAGATATTGCGGTATCAACAGGCAGCGCCTGCTCTTCGGAATCAGTAGAGCCTTCGCATGTTCTAACAGCTATCGGGATAGATAACAAGCTTAAAAGGTCGACTATCAGATTCGGTATCGGCAAATTTAATACAGCCGAAGAGATCGATTATACAATCGCAAAAGTGACTGAGAAGGTAAACTACTTATTCAGCATTATGCCTGATGTTAAAAGAAACAGGAAAGGAGATCACGCTTCTGTTTAAGATATCAATAATTTTTGTTTCAGCGCTATTGATCTCATTCAGCTCATCTGCGCAGGTTAAGAATACCAAACCAAAAACCGAAAAGAGCAGGATCGAGCTTAGCTTCAATCTTGGCTACTCATACCCGCTGCTTGAGGCATACGGCGATAAAGTAACCATCAATGCTGCTGAAGACCAGGTTTTTATAGATGGCAAGAGGTTACTGGTATCTGATAATTTCGGTACAAACACCGGCTACACCGCTCAGACATATTTCAAATACAGCTTTTTAAGCAAGGGCCGCGCGAAGATTCTGTTCAATCTCGGATACAACAATCTGCACGGAACATATCCCGGACCTTCGGGTTATGATATTGGTGTGCGGATACAATCGTTTAATATCGGCGCCGGCGCGGAGATAAATCCGTTGGGCCACGAAAAGACTTTCTACCCCGGTGTTTACGGACTCCTGCGCGCCAACTTCGTTGGCGGAGAGACCTTCCACCGCGCAGGGCTGGATTTCTTCAAAGTTACCCCCAGATACGGCTATTCTGCCGGATTCAAGCTCAATTACAACCTAAAAAGCAATCTGGGCATGCATTTAGGTTACAGTTATTCATATGATAACCTTTGGAATAAACAGGTAGATGAAACTGTTACGGGCGATGAGCATGTTATAGTTTTAAGGGATAAATACAGCCCCACCAACGGCCTTAATTCAGATAGAAGAATAGCGTACTGGTCATTATATTTGGGTATGAATTTTTTCTTTAATTAGCTTAATTTTGCAGATTCAGTTAACTAATCTTTTTTTTAACGAAATTTACCTCACCCCCTGACCCCTCTCCTGAAAGGAGAGGGGGAAGAACGAAACTCCAGAGTTTTTTCTCCCCTCTCCTCTTGGGAGAGGGGCTGGGGGTGAGGGGTAAAGCAAATTAGTAAAAAAAGATACTTTCGTGTATTAAGTTAACAAGAATAGTCTTTAAACAAGAGCAGCGTTTAACAATATAAATATCAAATAAAATGGAAGAAACAAAGACAGCAATAAACACAGAGTTAAAGAAGCCTGAAGTTACAGATGGGATCGCACTGACAGAAAAGGCGATAGGCGAAGTAAAAAAGATCATGGCTGAAAACTCTATCCCTTCGGACTATGTTCTAAGAATAGGGGTCAAAGGCGGCGGATGTTCAGGATTATCATACACTCTTGGATTTGACGCCGAGCTTAAACCTGCCGATAAGGTGCTTGAGTTCGACAGCGTAAAAGTTGCTGTTGACTGGAAGAGCATTTTGTATTTAACAGGCACAACGGTTGATTATACCGATGGCCTTAACGGCAAAGGATTCGTGTTCAACAATCCTTCCGCTAAAAAAACATGCGGCTGCGGAAGCTCGTTTGGTGTATAACTCAAACAGGCTTATGCCTGCAGCAGTTATCCATTAACCACTAAAAAACCGGAGCATCTATGAGTAAAACCGGCAGGAGAGAATTCATCAAAACTTCTGCACTTGGTGCAGTGTCATTTGGAGTTTTTTCAAAGTTAGAATATCTGAATAATAAATATATTCCGGGTTTTAAGCCCGGTGAACCTAAAGGAGGTTTTAATACAATGGCTTATGAATGGAAGTTCAACCCCCGTCCTTACAGCGATGAAGAGGCAAAGACACTTTTGAAGGATGTTATTGATGCCGAAACTACCGACTGGCACTATAACACTCACCACAAAGGTTATGTAACATTCCTGAATAACATCGAAAAAGAGCTTGAGTCTGCCGATCTTTCAAAGGCTAACGGCAACTGGAGCGATATCGGCGAGCTGAAAAGAAGGTTCACATGGAACCACTCCGGGGCGTACCTGCATGATGTGTATTGGGATAACATGGGCGGCGATGGCGATATTTCAAAAGGTCCCGATGTTAAAAAAGCCATTGAAGAGAACTTCGGTTCATTCGATAACTGGAAGGCAGAGTTCAAAGCATGCAGCGTAGCTGCAAAGCTCAGCGGCTGGGGATTGCTTGTATTCGACAGGCTTTATTCCGGCAGGCTTATCAACGTATTGGTTGATGAACACCAGTACGGCGCTATCTGGGGCGGTGTTCCGCTTGTAGCATGTGATGTGTTCGAACATGCTTACTACCATAAAGATGGTCCGGGAAGGGCAAAGTATATTGATAACTTCCTCAACAATCTAAACTGGGGCAGGATCAACGACCGCTTTAACAAGTATTGCAAATAACTATTAACAATTCTTCATTTGCGGGGAAAATACGGATTGAAAAACATATTGTTCCTTCTGTTTGCAGTTATGCTTTTTACCGCTTATTCATGCGGAAATAAAGGCGGCGAAAAGACGGGAGATAAAAATTCCGGCAGCGAGAAAAGGGAATTCGGCTGGAGAGATGATATCTCTGCATCCGATATTCCTGATTTCCCTGTAAAGGGATTTATCGGCGGCAAAGAAGTGCAGTTTGCCTACATTAACTTCGAAAACTGGCGCGGCTCAAAAGATAACGTGATAAACTTTTCACTGGCGAAGCCCGAGCAGAACTGCGGCTTCATCGAGAACTTCGAAGGGTTCACGCTTATGAACAAGGGCGCAGGCTTCAGCCAGGGGCAGTGGCTTAAAGCAAAATTTGCCGATGACCCCAAGACCTACCAGGGCAGCTTCAAAACTTCAGGCAGTAAATCCAATGACCCGTGGAATTGCGCTCTTGAAATTGAAAGTATTGGCGATAAATCAGTTAAGGGCAAAATTGCTCTTTTCTTTAACGATGCATCCAAAAGCTGGGTTGCAGGCAGGTTCGAAGCTGTGCTTTGCAATAATTAATTTCCGGCAGCTTATTATACAGATAATTAACTAAACAATTCAAAACTACAGCATGAAAACAAAATTCAATTTACTTGTTTTGATCTTTATTGCAGCAGCTTTTGCTTTTTCAGCCTGCGGCAAACAGGAACAGAAAACCGAAGGCGATAAAAAAGATTCATCAAAAACCACCAATCAAACACAGACTGCCGGGGATAAAACCGCTCCGACAAACACTGATCCAAAATCAAATGAGCTTGGAATCAAAGAAGGAATGCCAGCTGATTATCCCACGGATGTTCCCCAGCCGATTAATTCCAAATGCCTCGGCTCGCTAAATACTTCAGAAGGTACTGTTGTTACTTTCGAATCAACCGATAAACCAAAAGCAATTCTCGCACCATTTACCGAAGGTGTTGAAAAAGCCGGCTTCAAAAAAGGCGAAGGTGAAATGATGAGCGATGACGGCGGTATGAGCATGTGGACAAAAGATAAAAGAGAAGTAAGCATTATGCTCGCATGGGATAAGGAAAAGAATATTTCGTCTGTAGTAGTAACATACAGGTAACATCCATCTTTTAAATGAGAGCAATATCCAGAATATTAAGCCCGGCTCAGCTTCTGCTGCTGGGCTTATTGTTTTCTATCTGCACAGCCGATATAGCTTCGCAAACATATCCCATCGTATTTGTTTCGCGCAACCTTGTGCAGGGCGGAAGCGTTTACTATCCCCAGGCCGGTTTGCTGCCCGGTATGGGACCGTATTCGCGCTCAGCAGTTGTTGGCGGCAGGCTGCTTGTAAGGGAAGCAAATGGTACGGTCAGAGTTTTGGTTGATAGCACAATGAACTTCTCGGGCAAAACCCTGGTAGATGTGTCAGATCCCTCGGTATATTGGGATGCATCTAAGATAGTTTTTGCCGGCGTGGAACACCGCGACAGCTCGTGGAGGATCTACGAGATAAGGGCAGATGGCAGCGGATTCAGGCAGATCACAACTTCATCAAGGAATATTAATCTCTCGCAGTTCGGACCGATCGCTCCAAAGTTCGTAAAGTATGATGACCTTGACCCGTGTTACCTTCCGGATGGGCGAATATGTTTTTCCAGCACCAGGTATCCTTCACTTTCACAATACACAGGCTCCCGGGCAACTAATCTCTATATTGTAGATACGACGTCACTCAACCTGCACAGGATCACAACCGAACGCAATGGCGCTGATGAACCAACCGTAGATCCCAACACAGGCAAAATTGTTTTCAGCCGCTGGTGGCTGAATATAGATCATCCTTCGATACTAACTGCAAGCGGCCTCACCCGCGATTCAGCACTGGCTTTAACCAATGATGCTGCGAATATATGGTCAGCTGCAGAAATAAGGCCCGATGGTGAAGCGCTCGTGATCTATGCCGGTACCGGCGATCTTCGCACCGGGCAGAATAATTACCGCCCGCATATTATGAATGATGGCAGGATGCTGAGTGTTTTTACACCCGACCCTGCGATGGCATACACTTCCGGCAGCAGCGGAATCCGCTGGTTTGAGGAGGGTATTGGATATGGCAGTTATATTGCGGGGGTGAATCCGGCAAACATGCAGCTTTTCATTAGCAATCCGCCGTCATACGGCACAATGCAGCCGCCTTATGCAACAGATCCCGCATCTTTGCCAAACGGAAAGATACTAATATCTTACGCAACACAGGTTGTGAACCAGGATTACGGCCTTTATACGGTTGAGCTAAATGGCAGCGGGCTGCAATTATATTACGATATTCCCGGAAAGCTTGAACTGAACGCTGAACTATTGCTTCCCAGGCCTGTACCGCCGGTGCTGATAGACGGGGTTTGGGAAGTTGCTGATGAGCTTCCACCAACCCTTGATGCCGGCACATGGTACAAGGATGGCGGCTTCAGGTTTGATTGCCTGAATATTTTTACCAACGGACCTGTTGATGTGCCAATGCAGGACGGGCCGCCAATTACAAGGTTTGCGCAGATTAAGTTTTTCCTGAATTTCCAAAGGCAGGATCCCGACGGAAAAGATTCGGCTCTTTTCTTGACTTCTTTCCCGGTATTCCATACCGGGCAAATAGGATTTGATAACGCCCCTGCAAATGTTTCTATGTTCGAGCAGATCGTAGATAGCGCAGGGCATGTTTTGCAGGGATCAAAGGGGCAGGTTGCGCATGTTATCGGCATGAATTACGGCAGGGTTGGAACCGGTACTAAGTGTGTTGGGTGCCATTCAGGACATACTAAAATACCTGTGCCTTCAACAATATCTGAGGGCTCATTTTTCAATGTCTCAACTTCGGCATTTGTTACTCAAAGTTCATTCAGGTATGTAAACGATTCGCTGCAGTTTCCCGGTAAACGCGTTGTTGACAGGAAAGCCCAGAATGATACATCTCTTGTGAACTGGATTGCAGCAGGTACTAACAATGAGTATGTTAATCTGAAATGGAATGTACCGGTTGATATCAGGAGGTTCACGCTCTACAATGTTAAGCCAAACGCTTCAACAAATACAAATATCCAGGTCAATGATTGTGAAGTGTTCTTCTACTATAGTGGCTCACAGGTTGAGCACATACAAAGCACAGGTGCGATAAGTCCGCAGGGCACAACATTCCAGGTTCCTTCGGTGCCTAAGATAGACGAGATGAGGGTAATTGTAAAATCATTTACCGGTACGGTGAACGGACTTAATGCAGCTGCACTTGCTGAGGTAGAAACCAATGCAAGAATATCATACTACGACGTATTCGGGATAACACAGATATCAGAAATTGCAGAAAGATTTTCACTGGGTCAAAATTATCCAAATCCGTTTAATCCCACAACCAAGATAAGGTACTCACTTCCGCAGTCAGGCAATTCGTTAATGAACGTCAAAATGTTCGTTTATGATATAACAGGCAGGATTGTAGGTGTATTAGTTAACTCGCAGCAGAGGCCCGGAGTTTATGAGGTTGATTTCGACGCCAGAAATATTGCCAGCGGCGTATATTTCTACAAACTTATCGTAGATAGTAAATTTTCCGAGGTTAAAAAAATGATCGTGCTGAAGTGATCAGTAGCTAAGATTGATTTTTCAGAAAAAGGAAGCCACGCTTCCTTTTTCTGTTTTATTTACACATTTATAATTATCTTTGGGAATTATGAAGAAAAAGTTCAGCTATAGATTCCGTTTCATTTCCTGCTATACACTTGCAGTTTCAGCATTTTTATTTATCCTCTTTTCACAGCCCGCATATTCCCAGGAACCTTCGTTTACCATACTTTGCCTCGCAGCACATCCGGATGACGAAGATGGAGCAACACTTGCATACTACAAGTACCTGTATGGCTTCGATGCCTACACAATTTTTTACACCAGGGGAGAAGGCGGGCAAAATGAAATTGGACCCGAGCTTTACGATAAGCTCGGTAAGATACGTGAACAGGAGTGCTACGATGCCGCCGAGATCCAGGGCTCTAAAGCATTTTTCCTTGGCGAGCTGGATTTTGGGTTCTCGAAAACGGCTAAAGAAACCTTTAAGTTCTGGGGAGGCGAAGATTCAGTTCTTGCACGGCTTGTTTATATGATACGGGTATTAAGACCGGATGTCGTGATTACCAACCACGATACTATAACTACAAAACCCAACCGTCAGCACGGCAATCACCAGGCGGTGGGAATCACTGTTTTCGAGGCGTTCGATAGGGCTGCTGATCACAGTTACCATACGGAACAGCTTGTAAATGGAATCGAACCATGGCAGATCAAAAAGCTCTTCTTCAGGTCGTTTGATTCCACAAAAACCGATCTTTATAAAATTGATATTTCAAAAACGATTTCTGATAAAAGTATTTCTATCGCCCAAATATCAAGAGAAGCGCTTTCTATGCATAAAACACAGGGAATGGATAAAGTTGCTAAGAACAGCCCGTTCTTTTTTGGCAACAGGTTTTACCAGCTTGTAAGAAGTGATGGTATGTATCCTCTCCAAGGCAATGACTTGTTTTCCGGTCTGACTCATAACATGAAATGGAATACATCAGACCTGAGATCCTATGAAACAAAGTATACTTACAGGACTGTGAATCCGGAAGACAGCGTGCAGATAAAAAAAATGATCAAGTACAACCCCGCAGCTTATATTGGACTCGTTAAAACATACGATAATACAATTGAAAATATTCTGCAGGCGTTTGGAATAAAATATGATACAATTTCTGCAGACATGCTTAAAAACGGTGACCTCGGAATGTTCTCGACAGTGATACTTGATCTGAGAGCGTATTTGTACAGGCCTGACCTCGTAACAAATAACAGCAAAGTATTGGATTATGCTTATCATGGTGGGAACGTTCTGTGTTTCTATAATAAGCCTGCCGAGTGGAAAGAAAACTATGCACCGTACCCGCTCTACCTGACAAATCTTAGAGTTACCGAAGAAGACGCGCCTGTAAAAATTATCGGCCCGGGAAACTACCTGCTCACAAGGCCGAACGAGATTTCTGAAAGTGATTTCAACGGCTGGGTACAGGAAAGAAATGTGTACCTGCCTTTGACGACAATGGATGACACTACTTCATCCTCCGGAAAATACAAAGAGCTGCTTGCAATGAATGATGAAAATGACCCGGTGCCATCGACCTCGCTTTTGTGGGCGGGTTATGGTAAAGGTACCTACACATATTGCAGCCTTGCGTTATACCGCCAGCTAAAAGTCTTCAATGAAGGAGCATTGAAGCTATTTATGAACATGATTGCAGAGCAGTTAAATTATGACGGCGGGAAAAGACAGTAAGATTGAGCCAGATAGATAATAAAGCGGATAAACAGCTTGTACGCGGGGTCTCGTTGAAAGGCGCAACCGCGCTGAATATGATCGATATGATCGGCGTGGGGCCTTTCATAACTATTCCATTAATCGTAGCCGCAATGGGCGGCCCCCAGGCAATGATCGGCTGGGTCATTGGCGCGATAATTTGCCTTTGCGACGGCCTTGTTTGGGCAGAGCTTGGCGCGGCAATGCCGCATGCGGGCGGTTCGTACAGCTATCTAAAGGAAATTTATGGCAGCAACGGTGCAGGAAAGCTCGTGTCGTTTCTTTTTATTTTCCAGCTCACTTTCAGCGCGCCGCTCTCAATGGCTTCGGGGTGTGTTGGGCTTGCAATGTACGCAAGCTACATTTTTCCCGGGCTTAGCACCACGTATTTTAATTATGACCTTAACCTGCCGCTGCCAATTCTTGGCTCGCTTGAAGCGGCAATAACTTTAAACAATGGAACATTTGTAGCAATCGGTGTTGTGCTGCTGGCAGTATTCATGCTCTACCGCAAGGTAGCGTTCATCAGCAAGTTTTCGCAATTCCTTTGGGGCGGAGTTATAATTACTGTAGTGTGGATCATTGTTTCAGGAATTACGAACTTCGATCCGGGCCTTGCATTCAATTTCCCCCCAAATGCGTTTAATCTGGACTCTGCTTTTTTCCTTGGACTCGGCTCTGCGATGCTGATAGCTCTATATGATTACTGGGGCTATTATAATGTGAATTTCTTCGGCGGTGAGGTGCAGAATCCAACCCGCAATATTCCGCGCGCTATAATTTATTCAATACTTGCAGTTGCGGGGTTATATATTGTTATGAATATCGCCATTCTTGGGGTTTTGCCATGGCAGGAAGTTAGCGAAACTGCGGGCAGCGATGCGAGAAAATATATTGTATCGGTGTTCATGCAGAAGATCTACGGCACCTGGGCAGGGAACCTGGTTACTCTGCTTGTTGTATGGACTGCTTTCGCATCGGTATTTTCGCTGCTTATGGGATATTCACGTGTGCCGTACGCCGCCGCTGTAGATGGCGATTATTTCAAGGCGTTCAGCAAAGTACATCCTAAGCACAAGATACCATATGTTTCACTGCTGATCTTAGGCGGCGTGGCGATCTGTTTCTGTTTCCTGAAGCTGAAGGATATTATAGCAGCGCTGGTGGTGATAAGGCTTATTGTGCAATTCCTCGCGCAGACAATCGGTGTTGTGTATTTCCGGATAAAGAATCCAAGCCGCGAGCGGCCTTTCAGGATGTGGCTTTACCCGCTGCCGGCAGTGCTGGCATTCGCGGGATTCATATACGTGCTGTTCTCCCGCCAGAACTTCCAGAAGGAGATAAAGTATGCTGTGGTGCTGTTGGTTGTTGGCTCGGGAATATATATGTGGCGTGCCTGGAGGAAAAGAGAATGGCCCTTTGAGCAAATAGCAAACAGCAAATAGCAAAGAGCAAACAACAAAAACCAAATAGCAATATAAACTAATTTATATCAGACGAAAACCTATCAAAGCTCCGTAGGAGCGACATGTTTGTAGAAGTAGATTGACCTTTCGATGAGAGCTCCGTAGGAGCGACATGTTTGTAGATTTTGACTGCCTTGATTATCTTAGCTCCGTAGGAGCGGCATGTTTAGTTGATTTGCTTTGACGTAAAGAACTGTATTGAAAACATTTGGTATTTGCTATTTGCTATTTTGCCCCTTAGTTCTCTTTGCCAAACTCCAGAAACTGTCTCAAAATATCCGTCATTCAATTTTTAGTCAGGGCTAAAGCCCATTTTTAATTCGGAATCACAAAATCCCCAGCTTGAAAGCTGGGGTTAGTGAAGTTTTGAGACAAACTCTCCAATTTGGGAAAGTCGATCTGCCGCTTTTTATTTTTGCCTTTTCACTTTTTGAATTCATGCAACGCATGAATGAAATCCTGCTTACACGGATGCCTTTTGCCTTATTGCCACCATCTCTTCTTCTTCACCTTAACTTCAACCCAAACTTCATCTTTTTCTATCTTAACATTGAATGTCTCTAATGTTGCGGAGAGTCCTTTGCATTCCGCCGGCACTTTGCCCGTTTCAAGGTGGAACTGCCAGCCGTGTATGGGGCATGCAAGGTAAAGTCCATCATCAACATAACCGTCATATAGCACCTGCGCCTGGTTGTGCGGACAAACATTCGATACCGCATAAACTTTTTCTGCAATCCTGAATACCGCTATATCAGTATCTTCAGCGATCGTGAATTTCCGGCCCCGCCTGTTGGGAAGGTCACTGACTCTGCAAATTTTTTTGAAAGTGGTTTCATTCATAAGGGCAGTTTCTTTGGATTCTGTCTGGTATCCCAAATATGAAGAATTATTATTGAATCGGCTTCAATTTTATATACTATCTTATAATGTGATTTTATGATTCCTCTATTATTATTCTTAAGCTTTTTATCTGATTCCGGAAACATCTGGATATTATTTATGACTCTGTTAAACTGTTGATAAATTTTCGCTGGTAAGGTTTTGCTGCCGGTTACTTCATAATAATACTCAAGAATAGAAAGCCTTTCTTTTTCCGCCCTTTCAGTAATGGTTACTTTTTTAACCATTCTTCAATCTTCTTGTCAGCTTCTTCTTTGCTGATCACTAAACCTTCTTCTATTTGCTTTTCACTTTCCTCAATTATATCTAATTCCCATTGTTCCAATTTGAATTCAGGACTTAGTGCGTTATCCAAACTATGCATTAGGTGCTCTAGATACTCTTCATCTTCAATTTTATCAATTTTTTCATGAAGTAATAATTTTAACTCTGCTGTTGTCATGATATTACTTTTATATTTTGCTTAATATAATAACAATTTAGCGCTTATTTAATTCCATTTTGTTAACAACACTAAAGCCCTTTTCGGTTGCTTCAACATTGCAGGTTTCAGTGAAGGGGTCATGTTCAAAAAACAATATCCATTGCTCTTCGGATATCTGCGGAAGGAACTTTTTCTTCTCGTCGAGTGTGGTCAGCGGAAAAAGATCGTATCCCATAATATAAGGCAGGGGAATATGTGATGTCATAGGGAACAGGTCAGCTGCAAACAGGAGAGTATTGTTCTCATCCTTTACTTTTACAAGCTGCATAAATGGTGTGTGTCCGCTTACAGGATGAAATGATATGAACTCATCGAAAGATGTTTCGCCCTCGTACTGTTTCAGCATGCCTTTTTCATTTATGGGATCATAATTCTGCGGCATGAAGCTTGCCTTATCACGCTCGCTTGGATTCTGCCCCCACTCCCAATGCTTCTTCTGAATGTGGTGCACGGCATTTGGGAAGCATAACTCAAGCTCGCCTGTTTCAGTGCGTTTTGTTGAACCTCCGGCATGGTCAAAATGCAGGTGTGTGAGTATTACATCTGTGATTTCTTCAGGCTTGATGTTCAGCTCTGCAAGTCCACCTTCGATGGTGTATTTTGAGTGATCCATGCCGTAGATCTCATTCACCTTTTTTGCCATTTTGTAGCCGGCGCCGTTATCGATGAGGATTCTCCTGTCATCAGAAACCAGTAGGAGCGTGCGCATGCACATATCGATGCGGTTAAGCTCGTCCGGGGGATTGGTACGCGACCAAAGCGGCTTCGGCACTACGCCGAACATCGCCCCGCCATCTAACCTGAACAATCCCGTTTGCACTGAATGAAGCTTGTATTTGCCTATTTGCATATTAGTATGATACTTTAAGAATTAAGATCAATGAACAATCTGTAAAACTGTTTTCCCCTCTCCTCTCAGGAGAGGGGGCCAAGGGGTGAGGTCAAAATTTGTCAGCCTGCAAAAATGCTGTCTTCTATCTCTTTCAGCTTTGTTGATTCTGTTTCCCACTCCGCGTACAATACTGCAAGAGATTCTTTATGCTCCTTATACTCAGCGGTCTTAGCCGCGGAGTTGTGGCCATCCTTATAAAAATCACCGGAAGCCATCATTACTTCAATCAGCCTGACCTTTTCTTCTTCTTCCTTTATCTTCTTCTCTATCTTATGGATCTTTTCCTTTAGCGGGCGTGCCACCTTATAGACCTTGTTCCTGTTCTCGGCTTCGATGCGCTTTTGCTCCTTGGTTTTCTTCGGTGCAGGCGCACCGGCAGCGTGCGGCTGCGATGTTTTGAGGCTGCTTTTGGGCTTCAGGAGCCCGGCCTTCTCTTCTTCCTTCTTCTGCAGGAAATATGAGCAGTTTCCGAGATATATCTTTACATTCTTATCCTTAACTTCAATTATCTTCGTCACGATTCCGTCGAGGAATTCCCTGTCATGCGAAATGATAAGCACGGTGCCGGTATAATTGCTTAGCGCTTCCATCAGCACTTTTTTCGAATTCATATCGAGGTGATTGGTAGGCTCATCAAGCACAAGGAAATTCGAAGATTTCAGAAGCATTCTGGCCAGCGCAAGCCTGGAGCGCTCACCACCGGAAAGTACCGATACGGTCTTGAACACATCATCGCCGCGGAACAAAAAGCTGCCAAGAATTGTGCGAAGCTGCTTGCGTATATCGCCTGATGCAACTGAATCCAGCGTGCCGAGCACGTTTGTTGCCGGATCAAGTGTATCTGCCTGGTGCTGGCTGTAATACTCCAGCGCAACCTGGAAACCAAGCTTGCGTGTACCGCTTTGTATCTCCTCTGTGCCGCGTATAATGCGCGCGAGAGTTGATTTACCCGCGCCGTTCACGCCAACAAGTCCTATTTTTTCGCCGCGCTCTATTTCAAGGCTAAGGTCTTTCAGAACCAGGTTATCGCCATAGCTCTTTGAGATATTTTTCAGCTCAAATACTTTTCTGCCGGAGTGTGTTGCAGGCGGAAAGTGAAAATGTATCGCAGACTCTTCATCTTCGATCTCGATCTTCTCTATCTTATCCAGCATCTTTATCCTGCTTTGTACCGCGCTGGCTTTAGATGCCTTTGAGCGGAAGCGTGTTATGAACCTTTCCTGCTGCTTCAGGTAACGCTGCTGGTTATCATAGCTTTTAAAAAGCTGCTCTTTGCGGATATCTTTTTCGCTTACATAGTATGAGTAATTACCGCTGTAAATCGTAACCTTTCCTGCATAAATTTCTACTGTTTTGTTGGTGATATTATCGAGGAAAGTCCTGTCATGTGAAACAAGTATTATGGCCCCTTCGTATGACTTCAGGAAATTTTCGACCCAGATGAGCGATTCAATATCAAGATGGTTTGTGGGCTCATCAAGCAGCAGCACCGAAGGCTGCACAAGGAGCAGCTTCGCAAGCGCGATTCGCATCTGCCAGCCGCCGGAAAATTCATCCGTTAGCCTGTCAAAATCGGTTGAATGGAATCCAAGCCCTTCGAGTATCTTTTCAATGTTCGATTTTATCCTGAACCCGTCCAGCGCTTCAAACTTATGCTGAAGCTCGCCGTAGGTTTCAACCAGATCCATATATTCATCCGAAGTATGGTCAGGGTGCGTTTCAAGCTCCTTATGCACCTGCTCTATCTCTTCTTTTAGAGCAGATATATCACCAACACCGGAATAAACCTCCTCGTAAATGGTTTTACCCGCATATGTAATCCCATCCTGCGGCAGGTAGCCCACTGTTGTGTGTTTAGAGAGCGCAATATCGCCCTTATCGGGCTCAATATGGCCGTTAATTATCTTAAGCAGGGTTGATTTACCCGCGCCGTTTGAGCCAACCAGGCCGATCCTGTCTTTTGGATTCACGATGAAAGAAACGTCTTCGAACAGCTTCTTCGCGCCGTATTGTACCGTAATCTCTGAAATTGATAGCATATCCAACCAATTTAACTCTATAAGTATTAATTTACAGTAAACTAATTTATCACACAAATTCGGGAACAAAATCGCTTATTTTGCATATAATTATGTAAAGAAATGCATGAAACAAATCCTGCTTAATATAAGCTGATCTAAAGGAGACTAAGATGTATAATTTAATAAAAAAAGCAATTCTGCTCGTCCTGTTAAGCGTGGTGTTATACCCGTCATCCTTATTTTCACAGGATGATGATTATAACTCCTCATTTACGGTATATACCAACAATATGTACGGCACGGGAGAAGAAGTCATAATAAATGTGTATGGCTACTACCTGAAGAAATCCAGTGTCTTTGATTTTAAGGTTTATAAGATCAAAGATGTCGAGGGATTTTTCTCGCGCCAGCTTACAAATTACTCAATCGATGTGCTGAGCAAAGACAGCATTAATCTGCTCAGCATGTGCGAGGAAGTGGATAACTTCAGCAAGAAGCTGAAAGTTGAAGGCTCGGGTGACTACTATTACAGCTATGAATCAATTACCTACAAGCCGAAACAAAAAGGCGCGTATGTTATAAGGGTTTCATACAAAAATAAAGTCGCGTACACAGGTTACTTTGTAACTGATATCGGAACGATAACCGAAGCATCGGCAAATTCACTTCTAGCTTATACTGTGGATAGAAAATCAGGTGAGCCTATAAGTGATGTTGATCTTGGATTTTTCCTCGGTACTAAGAAAATAGGCACCGGCAAAACCACGGGCGGATTGTTCTTCAAAACGCTTGAACAGGTTGACCGCGACTATGCAGCAGCGAATGAAGTAAGCTACCCGCTCGTTATCGGCAGGAAAGGCGATGATATCGCAGTGTCCGATCCGTACCTCTATTTCGGGTACGGTGCAAATATGTACAGCGTTTACATCTACACAAGCCAGCCTGTTTACAGGCCTGATTCACCCGTAGATTTTAAGGGCATTATCCGTAAGTCCAGTCCGGAAGGATACAGCAATTACCCTGAGCAGGATGTAACGATCCGTATTAAAGATACACGCGGCGCAGAAGTTTACAAGGAAGTAGTAAGAACAAATTCACACGGCAGCTTTTCGGGAAGTTACAAGATTGAACCCGGCGCTCCGCTTGGTGTTTATTATATCTATGCAGAGCTTGGAAAAGGCCAGCAGTATACCGGCACATTTTCGGTTGAAGAATACAAGAAGCCTGAGTATAAGGTCGGTATTACCCTTGATAAAGATCAATACCTCGATGGCGAAAGCATAAAAGGCGTTGTTCAGGCTGATTATTATTTTGGCTCACCGGTTCAGGATGCAGAGGTTGAATACAATGTCTATAAGAAAACTTTCTACCAGCCATGGTGGTACTTCAGCGAATACCGCTGGTGGTATGAGGATTACTTCGCGCAGATGGATGATAACAGCAGGTATAATAATGCTGAATTCATTTTCAGCGGCACAGGCAAGCTTGATAAAGAAGGCAGGTTTGATTTTGACTATGCCATCAAAGAGGATTTTAAATCCAAATATAACAGCTGGTGGTATTGGGACCGTGAAAAAGAATATTCCACAGATTACGAGTACATTATCCAGGCAAAGGTTACCGATAAATCCAGACGTGAGATCAAATCAACCAAAACCGTGTATGTTACACGGTCAGATTTTTTCCTGACTGCGCAGGTTGATAAGTATCTCTACAAGCCGGATGAAAAGATCTCGGTTGAAGTAAGAGCTATGGATTTTTCTGAGAAGCCGCGTGAAGTGAACTTTGAAGCGGTGGTGAACAAGCTGACCTGGGGCGGCTACCCTGACTATAAACAAACCAAGGATTATGTTACAACTGTATCCGGCAGAACAAGCGATAAAGGTATCGGCACGGTTACTTTTGATGCTGCAGATGAAGGCTACTATTCAATTGAAGTGAAGTCGTATGACTCACGCGGCAAGAAGGTTACTGTTGATACATACTGCTATGTATCCAAAGGTGATATGTGGTGGTGGTACAATGAATCAGGCTCTGTGCAGATATTTCCCGATAAAGACAGCTATAAACCGGGCGAGCTTTGCAAAGCGCTGATAGTGACCACTACCCCGGGCGCAAATGTCCTCATAACTACACAGAACGAAAACATCCTTTCGTACCGTGTTGAAAAGATAGAAGGCACATCAAAGCTTATCGAGATACCGGTTGGAACGAATGCAGTTCCCAATTTCTATATCTCTGCTGCATACGTTAGCAACGGACAGTTTTACTCATCAAGCAAATCTGTAATGGTATTGCCGGAGGAAAAATTCCTCACTGTAAATATCGCTACTGATAAGACATCTTATAAACCTAAAGATGACGGCACAGTAATGATAAAAGTAACTGATGCTGCGGGGAATCCGGTGCCAAATGCCGAAGTTTCTTTGGGTGTTATAGATGAAAGCATTTACGCTATCAAACCTGAAACCACAAAAGATATAAAGCAGTTCTTTTACTCGCCAAAGTGGAATGCTGTAAGTGTGCATTACAGCAATGCTTATTCTTACTACAGTTATTCCAGGCTGATAACGATATTCGAGAGATTTGATGTTAAATCGCTGAGCGACCAGGAACTTGGTACTATCAAAGGCAGGCTTACCGATAAGAACGGCAATGGAATAGCATACTCAACAATTGTTGTGGATGGTGATTTTGTTGCAGGCACTACCGGGGAAGACGGCAGCTTTGAGTTCAAGCTTCCTGAAGGCAGCTACACTATCGGTGTGATGAAAAACAAAAAATCCAATGAAAGCGAGAAAGAGCTTGAGGTAAAGAAAGGGAAGACAATTGAAGTTAACCTTAGAACAAGCTCTGATGGACTTATTTTGGATGGTTCTATTTCAGATCTTGAGAGCGGGCAAGTCAACCTGGGAAATGTAAATCAGCAGACCGATGACCTCAAGCAAACACAGAAGGTCATGACTGAAAATGCGCCAAGTGTTGATAGATCTGCAAGGTATGAAAGTAAAAAAGACAAAGACGAGACCACTTTGCTTAATGGCAGGAAAAACGGCGATGATTTTGTTGAAGCTGAGCTTAGGAGTGACTTCAGGGATGCAATTTACTGGGCTCCTTCGGTAATTACTGATGATAACGGCTATGCAACTGTACAATTCAAATATCCTGATAACCTGACTACATGGAGACTGACTTCAAGAGTTATCACCGATGATACCAAAACAGGACAGCAGGTTAATACTGTGATAACCCGGAAAGATCTGCTTGTTAGAATGGAAACACCGCGCTTCCTCCAGCAGGAAGATGAAGTGACCATTTCTACAATAGTGCATAACTACCTGGAAACTGAGAAATCAGTTAAGTTGAGTCTTAAGGCTGAAAATGTTGAAATACTTGGTTATTCCGGCGAGCAGACTTTCACAATGGGAAAGAACGAAGAAAAGCGCATTGACTGGAGAATTAAAGTTACAAATCCAACCGGGTTCGCTAAGCTGACTGCTACTGCGTTAACAAATGAAGAATCAGATGCAGTTGAATTGAAAGTGCCGCTCCAGCCGCATGGCCTGCAGCTTGCATCATATCAATCTATGGATATCAGCGATCCGGAAAAGAGCGAATATAAATTCGTCAATATTCCTGAATACACCGACCTCAGAAGCACAAACCTGACACTTAATGTTGCGCCATCGCTTGCAGCAACAATGCTGGGCGCTTTGGATGAGCTGGTTGGCTATCCGTATGGATGCGTTGAGCAGACAATGAGCCGCTTCCTGCCTACAGTAATAGTGGCAGGCGCTTTCAAAGAGCTTAATGCGCCGATTAGCGAGGCTACACAGAAGGATCTGCCTAAAATGGTCGAAGCCGGTTACAACAGGCTGTATTCGATGCAGCATTATGACGGCGGCTGGGGATGGTGGACAAATGACCAGTCAAATCCATTCATGACAGCTTATGTTGTGTACGGATTGACCCTTGGCGACAAAGCCGGATATCCGGTAAGAAAAGATGTTTACAGCAAGGGTATAACTTCGATAAAGCAGCAGCTCAGGAACGTGGACCTGGATGCTACTACAAGGGCTTACATGCTGTACACGCTTTCATATGCCGATAATAAAGACACCAAAGTGTATGAAGAGCAGTTCCTGCTTTTGAAAAATGCAGAGCTTAATGATTATTCTGTTGCGCTGCTTGCCATGACCGCAAGGAATATTGGCGATGTTGAAACTGCGGACATGTACAGCAAGCTGCTAGTAAGCCACGCGCAGGATATGGGTGAATCCGGTTCATACTGGGGCGGAAAGACCTGGCATTACAGGTGGCAGGATGATAAAGTTCAAACCACAGCAATGGCAGTAAAAGCACTGCTAATGGATGAAAAAAGCATGAAGGATAATCCAGAGCTTATGAATAAAGCCGTGCGCTGGCTCATGCAGCAGCGGCAGGGCGGCGGCTGGTGGAATACTCAGTCAACCGCATTCATAATCTACGCTATGGTTGATTATCTCAAGTCATCCAAAGAGCTTGAACCGGATTATAATGTAAAGATATCCGTGAACGGTGAAATGATACTCGAAAAACAAATGACGAAGGAAGATGTATTCAAAAAAGACCTGAAGTTTGTTATCGATGGCTCGAAGCTTCGCGTTGGGCAAAATGATATCAAGATAGAAAAATCAGGCGCTGGAAAAGTATATGTTGCAAGCGATCTGAGATACTATACTAACGAAGGGACTATACAGCCGCGCGAGAACGGGTTCCGAGTTCAAAAGGAATACTTCAAGCTGGAAAAATATACTACCTACAGCGAAGAGAAACTGCAGTACCGCGCAAGATACTTTGACGGCCAGGTACAATCAGGCGATGAAATTTTGGTAAAGGTACGTGTTGAAGCTAAGGAAAAGGACCTGCAGTACTTCATGCTCGAAGATCCTATCCCCGCAGGATGCGAAGTTATAAAGGATGACTGGGCTTACAATATAGAAGGCGAACAGGATTACAGCGGTTGGGATTACTACTGGTGGAGATGGTGGTATGCCGATAAGGATATCCGCGATAACCGCGTGACATTCTTCGCAACTTATCTCTACGGCGATACATTTGAGTTCACCTACATAATGCGTGCGCAGATCCCGGGCAAATACAATGTAATACCCGCAACCGGTATGCTGATGTACTATCCCGATGTAAGAGGCTCAAGCAGCGAGTTAAAGCTTGAGATAACTGATTAAAATCAGATAAGAAATTTATAAGCATCTGCAAAGGCCTCCTTCGGGAGGCTTTTTTTTATGGGTTATCTCTGTTCACATCTCCCCCTAACAGGGGGAGACCGAGAGGGGGCAGAGGAATAGGTACAATGAGGATAATACTTTTGCTTCTCTTTGGAGTGCATCCACTGTGTGGATGCTTAATCAGCAACTGACACACCCCGTCATTGCTTCGCAATGCCACCCCTCTCAAAAGGGGAATTAGAGCTTTGTTTTATTGCATGATGATTCATCTCCCCCTAACAGGAGGAGACCGGGAGGGGGTAGAAAAAACAGATACTGCGCATCATGATTTTGTTTTTCTTTGGAGTGCATCCACTGTGTGGATGCTTAGTTGCTATAGACGAATCGATAAAGCGCTGACACAGTTAGCGCACTCCGAAAAAAAGCATAAGTCTTACGGACTTTGTTAAAAAATTGTTGTTGTAGTGTTGGTTTTTCATCTTCCCCTGGAAGGGGGAGACCGAGAGGGGCAGAGGAATAGGTACAATGAGGATAATACTTTTGCTTCTCTTTGGAGTGCACCCACTGTGTGGATGCTTAATCAGCAACTGACACACCCCGTCATTGCTTCGCAATGCCACCCCTCTCAAGAGGGGAATTAGAGCTTTGTTTTATTGCATGATAGTTCATCCCCCCTAACAGGAGGAGACCGGGAGGGTAGAAATAACAGATTGCGTAATGTATGCTTTGCCTTTCTTGGAATGCATTCACTATGTGTATGCCACCTAAAATATTGAGAAAATACCAATTATAAAATATTTTCAACCATTTTCCAAAATTGTGCTTGACATGTAACCAATTGGTTACGTATATTTGCAGAACAATAATTTCCAATAATCAATATTTAGTAAAATGGACCAGCAGCCTTTTGTAATTGAAAGAACTTATAACGCATCGGTGGACAAAGTATGGAGCGCTATAACAAACAGGGATAAGATGAAGGAGTGGTATTTCGATCTGTCTGAATTCCGCCCGGAAGTTGGTTTTGAATTCAGCTTTGTAGGCGGCGACGAAAAAAAGAGCTATCTGCACCTGTGCAAGATTACAGAAGTGCAGGAAGGAAGAAAGATCACTTACACATGGCGGTATGACGGATACGAAGGTGAATCCCATGTTAGTTGGGAATTGTTTGATGAGAACGGGAAGACACGGGTGAAGCTCACACACTCCGGACTCGATACTTTCCCTGCTGATAAAAATCCCGACCTTGCAGAGAAAAACTTCGAAATGGGATGGAATGAGATTCTTGGCAAATCATTAAAAGAATTCCTCGAAAAATAATTGGTAAATTTAAGATACACAATAAATGAATAACAGAAAACCGGAAGACATTCCAAGAGAACTTACAATAACAAGGATCATAAATGCTCCCAGGGAGCAAGTTTACGACGCATGGACAAAAGCAGAACAGTTCGCGGTTTGGTGGTCGCCGTTTGATTTTTCAAACGATATACGCGTGTTCGATGCTGTGCCTGGCGGACGAATAGACATGGACATGGTTCATACCGGCGGACAAAGACACCAGATGGGCGGCCTGTTCAAGGAGCTAAATCGTCCGGAAAAACTTGTATTCATTACCACTGCCTTTGAAGACGCCAACGGCGCGCCCGGTATAGAGAATCTGAATTCAATAACATTCGAAGATGAAGGCGGTAAAACCAGGCTTACGCTGAAAGTGCAGGTGCTTAGAATATCGCCGGAGGTTGAAAAAGCTCTTGCCGGCATGAGCATCGGCTGGAACCAGAGCCTCGATAAGCTTGAAGAAATGTTCAACTGAAAAAATAAAAACTGTATTTAACATGAAAGAAAATAGCGATAATTTATTGGAAGCTAACGAGCGTGAGATCCTTGTATCAAGGATCATCAACGCTTCGAGAGAAAAAGTTTTTGATGCATGGGTTGATCCTGATAAGGTTGTTAAGTGGTGGGGACCTCGCGGATTCACCAATACCAATATCGAAATGAATGTAACACCCGGCGGCAAATGGCGGTACACAATGCACGGGCCGGACGGAACCGATTTTCCCAATATGATAGTTTATACAGAAGTGAAGCCTCCTGAACTCCTCGTTTATGAGCACAAGGGAGAAGGCGATTTTGCGGACATTGCCTTCAACGTAAGAGTTACATTTGAAACAGAAGGCGGTAAAACCAGGGTTACTATGAGATCTATATTCAAAGATCCCGCAGTGCTGAAAAAAGTAGCCGAAGAGTATGGTGCCATTGAAGGAGCGAAGCAAAATCTTGAGCGGCTTTCTGAATTCACAGAACGCGGAAATGTTATTTCATAAATTTATTTCTTTGGAGAAAATTCATAATGAAAGCTAAAAACAAAAGAGTTAAACCTGCGGGTTCATATGTTGATGGTTTTGTATTGCCAATTCCCAAAAGGTATTTGAGTAATTACCGCTCAATAGCAGCGAGGGCCGGTAAGCTATGGATCGAACATGGCGCGCTTGAATACAGGGAGTGTGTAGCCGAAGATGTGAAAACAAAGGAATTGCTGCCATTTCCCAAGATGATCAAAGCTAAATCCACTGAAACTGTAGTATTTGCTTTTATTGTGTTCGGGTCGAGGAAGCAACGTGATATCGTAAATAAAAAGGTCATGAATGATCCGCGTATGGCAAAAATGGCAAATGATATGAAAGTTATTCCCTTTGACATGAAACGAATGGCATACGGCGGCTTCAAATCCATAGTGAACATCTAAAATAATCAGGAAATATCAACTATGAAGAGATTTTTTGAAAAGAACAGGGATGCCGGTATCCTCATGATGCGTTTGGGCATAGGGATAGCATTTGCTTTCACATACGGACTTATGAAGATTCAGGGCGGTGTTGAAATGTGGAACGGAATTGGCATGACGATGTCAAATGTCGGTATTACATTTGCGCCGGTGGTGTGGGGATTCCTCGCATCATTGAGCGAATTTGCCGGCGGAATTCTGCTTATCCTGGGGCTGTTTACCAGGACCGCATCAATGTTCATGGCAGTTACAATGCTGATGGCATCACTGCATCACCTGGAGCAGCTTGATCCCTGGCATATTGCAATACTGCCGATGGAGCTATTCTCCGTTTTTATGGCGCTGGTATTTTTGGGCGCAGGGAAATACAGCGTTGATCATCTTATAGCCAGATACAGTGAACGCAGAAAATCTGTTTAACCCTGGTTGCAGATCCTGCAGCAATACGATTCAATCTAATTTTACATTTGTTCTGAAAATAAAATAAATACTGATATGAGAAGGGATGTATTCCACGCAATTGCTGATCCCACGCGCAGAGAAATATTAAGCCTGCTGACGGTTAATTCGCTCAGTGTGAACTCAGTAGCAGAAAGGTTCCGGATCAGCCGTCCGGCTGTATCCAAACATGTAAAGATCCTGAAAGAGTGCGGATTATTAACTATCAAAAAAAAGGGGAGGGAGCATATCTGCGAGCCAAAGTTTGATAAGCTTAAAGAAGTCTCGAGCTGGGTAGAAAAATACCGCGCTTTCTGGAATGAAAAGCTGGATGACCTCGAGAGATTCCTGGCTGAAAACTAATCCTTCATTCCCGCGAAGGCGGGAATCTCTATTTTGGAGGCGAAGATTATTTTTAAGGTTCTGCTAATTACGAACTGCCAGAGTAGTAGCGCCGGTTCAGTCTGCAATAGTGAAACTGTAAGGATGAAAGGAGTAACACACCCCGTCATTGCTTCGCAATGCCACCCCTCTCAAGAGGGGAATTAGAGCTTTGTTTTATTGCTAGATAGTTCATCTTCCCCTAACAGGGGGAGACTTAGAGGGGGTAGAAATAACAGATTGCGTAATGTAAGCTTTGCCTTTCTTGGAGTGCATCCACTGCGTGGATGCTTAATCATGTGTTTTACACACTCTGTCATTGCTTCGCAATGCCACCCCTCTCAAGAGGGGTATTAGAGCTTTGTTTTATTGCTTGATGATTCATCTCCCCCTAACAAGGGGAGACCGAGAGGGGGTAGAACAAACAGATACTGTGCACCATGTTTTTGTTTTTCTTTGGAGTGCATCCACTGTGTGGATGCTTAATCATTTATTTTATACACCCCATCATTGCTCCGCAATGACACCCCTCTCAAGAGGGGAATTTAAGAAGTTCTCCGTGGCGGGAAGTTTATCTTCCCCAGCAAGAGGGAGATTTAGAGTAGGTATTTGTGAAAAATGGTTGCTTCGTTTGCCCATTTACCTTTGCTCATTTTATCACTTCTTAGGCTCCAGTCCCTGGTTGCCGTTATCCAGCACCCATTTCCAGCTGCCTGAGCTGTCTTTCTTCCATATAGTAAGGTAAGTCCCTTTTGCCTGCTGCTCTTTGTTATCTATATCCATATATGTCAATACATAGGTGCCGTAGGTGTAGCCAAGATCCAGCGATGTGCTGATATCAGCAAAAAGCGGTTCCCATATCAAAGTGAAATCATTGCTGCCTTCGCTGATAAATGCTTTAACAGCATCCCTTCCCACGATAGGCATGGTATAATCTCTAAGTATCACAGCATCTTCATGCGCGTAAGCCAGGAATGATTCCACCATTCCCTTTTTTTGCGATAGGTCCGAAAACTCCCTGTCAACAGCTTTCAGGCTTTCTTTGCCCTTTTCAATATCAGATTGTGAATAAATGTTCATAGTAATGACAAAAAATGAAATAATTAAGTATTTCATATTTACTCCTTTCTATGATATTAGATAAAATTTGAAGGGGAGTGTGACAGTGTGTTGGTTACAGGTTACAGGTGACAAGTTGCAGGTTTCAGGTGACAAGTGACAGGTTACAAGTTTCAGGTAAAACTCAATTCACTATTTCTCCAATTCACTATTTCACTATTTCTACGGTTCACTATCTCACTATTTATTCGCTTATCACTTCATCTTTGATGCCGTATTGCTGCTTTGCCAGCTGCTGCTTTCGCGCTCTGCCTGAGACCATAAGCAGGATAGGGAAGTCCAGCATAAAGGTGAATCCGACAATTAAGAGAATGAAGGATGTTAAGTGATTTTCGAAAAATCCTTTTACCTGTGACTGAGATATATCCTTTTCGTAATAATATACCTCATGTGTTTCGCCTTCATTGTAGCCAAGTTCTTCGTCTGAGGGATCATATTCCATCATCATCGTGAATGGCTTATAGTTCCCGTTCACTTCGGTGAAAGTTACCAGCGGTTTCCCCAGCCTTTTTTCTTCGATCTTTGTGATCTTGCAGGTGATGAGCTTACACTCTGCGAGGAATTTATCCTCCTTCTGGTAATAATAAACGCCAAGAATTACAAGTATCACAGAAGCCGAAAGCATTCCTATTGCAATAAATTTAAGAAGTTTAGGAGCGTTGTTTGGTGAAGTTGACATGGCGGAATTATTATGATTGTTTTTTGCGGGCTCTAAAGCCTGCAATAAATATTAATGGTGCAATGAACAAAATAGGTGCTCCTATGAAAAGAAGGGGGGATGATACTGGGTGCAGATCAAAATAACTGCTTACCTTGGAATCACCTGGTGATGCTGAGTTATAATTTAATTCGTAAACCTCATTTACACGATATTTTAATGTGTTATCAAATGCATCGTATCGTTCCAGATAAATAAATGGAGGTTTTTTGCCTGTTACATCCTCAAATGTAATATATGCATAGCCTTCTTTTGGCTCTTCTATTTTCGATATCCTGCATGTGATAGTCTCAGTTTTGCTGATAAAATTCGTTTCATCTATGTAGAAATATATACCCGGCAATACTAATCCAAGTGCAATTATCAAACAGAAAAAACCTGCTGAGAATATTATTTTAGGTGTGAACATAATTAAATGGAGTTACTTTTGATCAATTTTTCAGCTTCTTCAGTTTTTTTGGCAAATTTCATAAGCAGCGGTGCTGCTATGAATGCGCAAATACCGATGAATGCAAATATCAATGGTATTACCACATCGCCGCCAAGGGAATCTTTGGATAAATAAAAGATCACTGCAAGCGCTAGGAAAACCGTAGCAGTAAGCATCTCAATTATCGCAAACAATTTCAGTATTTTTGATTTAGGCATTTACAAATATAGGAGTTTATGATTTAATTGGGAATTTAAAAATCAATATTTTGAAGTATTGGATAAACTTTCAAAAAATCCGAATTCCGCAATCTTCAATCCGCACTCCGAAATTTCTCCAAATTTCTTTTCCACCCCTTATACTTTGTCCGCTTAACAGGTGAATCCGCAAACACTTCAGCAAACTGCTCTTCCGTAATTGAAGAGAGCTCTTCAATATCTATATTCAGTATTGAGTGATTTGTAACTTCATGGGAATTACCCCCCTCTCTTTTTAGGAGAGGGGATGGGGGTGAGGTTAAGCTTTTTGGCCAAAACCCTTTCTCCTCAGTTACATGATTATATTTTGGCGAATTGTAGGGACAAACATCCTGGCATACATCGCAGCCGAATATCCAGCCATCAAGATCTATATCCGGCGGGATATCGCCGCGGTTCTCAATCGTTTGGTACGATATGCATTTATTGGAATCCACTACATACTCGCTCACAATTGCGCCGGTCGGACAAGCCGATATACACAGCGCACACCCGCCGCACATATCTTCGATCGGCACATCGTAATTGCCGAAATCTATGCTGGTGATTATTTCTGATATGAAGAACCATGAACCGAATTCAGGATTGATAATATTAGTATGCTTGCCCATCCAGCCTATTCCGGCGCGCTGTGCCCAGGCTTTATCCATTACCGGACCGTCATCAACATACGCCCTGCACAAAACTTCGCTTCTGTTTATTTGGAGATGGCCTGTATCAACTACAATATTCGGGTCTTTAGCCCCCTCCTTTCGAAGGAGGGGGGTGGGGGAGGTCGCAGCTATAAACTCACACAGTTCCTTCAGCTTAGGCTTCAGCAGCTTGTGGTAATCCTTGCCCCACGCATAACGAGAAATTTTTGGTTTAGCTTCATTATGCTCAAACGGAGTGTAATAACTGAATGCGAGTGATATCACGCTCTTTGCTTCCGGCATGATGAGGCGGAGGTCTTTTCTTTTTTCGAACCCCTTTTCTATCCACGCCATGTCTGCCTGCATGCCGGCATCAAGCCAGTTTCTAAGGCGGGCTGATTCATCCTCAAGAACTTCGGCTTTGGCAAAGCCGCATGCAGTGAAACCAAGCTCTTTGGCTTTCGCTATGATCCGGTTCTTGATATTTTGCGAAGTGAGGTCCAAGTGATTAGTGTTTGTGAGAATTTATTATTAGTGCAATATATGAATTAATAAAAGCGGAAACAATAATTCAAATAAGATATGATACGTTGATTTTGATTCTTTCATAATATTGATCGATTCAATTTGATTAGCCACGGCCTTCAGGCCGTGGGTCAGCGTGAGCATACGAATCGGGCTTTAGCTATGATTTGCAATACTGGAACTGCAATGCGGGCTAAAGCCCATTTCTCACCCAGTCTTTCCCACAGGCTGAAGCCCGTGGCTGCGCAAATAAGATAATCCTGAGCCTGAAGCTACGCATAGATAATAGCACCGAGCCCTTGGTCATGGATAAAATGCTTCTCTTTGGATTACATCCCCTATGTGGATGCTTGACCTTTATTCATTGAGCATTGACACAGTCAATACACTCCAAAAAAAAACAAGATCAATTACGCATTTTATCGGATTGCAGACACAGTCCCAAGCTTCGGCAATACTATTCAAAAAAAAGCCACGGGTTAAAGACCGTGGCTAAAATTGTCGTCGATAAGCGGGCAGCTTCTACGGGTCCTTCTTTGGCGGGGGAGCGATCTTTATTGAGCGCACGACGGCATCAACAAGCTTCTGATACTTTTCAAGCATGGCTTGCGATGCAAAATCTACATTAACCTGGATATTCTTTAACCCTGTCGGATCAGTGAACAGGAAGTACTTGGTTGATAACTTCTTCCCGCTTGATTTGATCGGGTCGGTAACATACGCAACCGTAAGCGAGTCATCCATCGGGAACGGATTCTTATAAGTAGCCTTATTATAGCTGCTGTGCTGCGGATCATCAACCAGTATGAACAGGTTTACCGCACCAGGGTCTTCTGAAAGCGAATCTGCGGCTATTATTACACCGTTGAATTCCTTCTGGTTAAGGTTTACCTGCCGGTTATCAAGCAGCTTCCAGCCCTGGGGATACCAAAGCTTCAGCCCGATATCATTCTGGTCGTACGCAGATTTCATCGAATCAGGTACCTGAATGCGCGAAGTATCACGCTTAACAAGGTTTGAATCATTCTTGATCTTATTGGAATCGTTTGCATTTACCTTGTTATTCGTATCAGGCGGAGTGTTGTTATCCAGCGGCCGTTTGATACGCGGCGTTATGGTCTTTTTGTTTATCTTAGGCCTTACGTCTTTGGTGTTATCCTTAACTTCTTCCTCCTCCTGTTTAAGCCGCTCTTCTTCCTCCTTTATCTTATCGATATCCGGCGGATCGAACTTAGGCATCTCAAGGTCTTCTACAACAACAATGCGTTGATTGCTCTCAGTATTATGGTTTTCCGATTTCGGTACGAGGAACTGGTACATTAAGAACAGCAAAAAGAAGTGCACAAGAATTGAGCCGATAAGCCCTCTCCTCGTATTTGGCTGGTATAGCTTTTTTAGAATAAGGAAATCAGTGCCCGGCCTGGTACTGAGATTATAGATAACATCAGGAGACTCGTCCTGCAGTTCAGCGGGTACTGTGCTGATTATCACCGGCGCTGTTACAGGCAGATCTTCAAGTTCCTTTTCCGGCTTCTGCCCGGTCTGTTCAGTATTGGTTTTGTGTACACCGTCTTCAAGCTCCTGTGTGGTAACCTTCTCAATGGTTTGAGCACCCACATCCGGCCTGCCGATGATCTCGGTTTTTTCACCTGACTTAATTTCAATAAGGGTAACCGGTTTCTCGAAAGAATAATCTTTCTTCGAACGGAATTCCGAGCAGATTGCAATAGTAATATCCGCAAAACGGCTTTCAACTATCACATTGGGGTGGCTGCAGGTATTACGTACAGCGCCCTGCTCGTTAGAGCTGTTAAAAACGCAGTCAATATTTATGCAGCGCAAAAACTTACCATTTTGCGGTGTTTTTTCGCTGTTTTCCGTATTATTTTTAGTCTCTTTTTCGTCCAATAAACTGCTTTACTATTTAAATCTAAAATAATGCTAATATGTTTCACAAATTTATCTCAAACAATATTAATTATTTAGTCATAAATTTGTTAAGATGTGCTTTTTAACTTAGAAGCAAAATCCCCTGAAAAGTTTAATCTTTTAATGCTCAAAAGTGTGTTTTGTTTTATGCATGAACCGATGCCTCGTTGCGCCTATCCGCCTTACCTCTGTTCAGGATTCCCGTTGTGACTAAAAGAAATATTCCGCCGAGTAAGTTAGTGCCAACAACAATAAACATCGCTGTCTGCAGGTCTGTTGCGTCAGATACCCTGCCGATGAGTGCAGGGGCGGGAGTTGAACCAACAAGGTGAACAGTAAACAGGTAAAGAGCGAATGCTGTAGCTTTCAGCGAACCGGGAACAATATCCTGTACGAGCGCCACCATCGGGCCGTAGTACCATGTCATAAGGTACGTTGCCAGCACAAGCGTTACAAGGAGCAGTACTTCATTTTTAGTTGTGAGCGTTATGTACATTAGCGGCGTAGCCGCTATAAAAGCGAACGCCATTGCAAGCGAACGCGGCTTTTTGTACTTGTTGTACAGCAGGTCAGAAAAATATCCGCCGGAGTAAATACCGAGCGGTCCGCCTATTACCACAGCGAGACCTATCACAAGCGAAGCCTGGTCAACGGAATAATTGTGAAACCTGATAAAGAACTGTGTCATCCAGCTTATGATGGCTGAAGATGTGAAAGTCAGCATGATGCCCGAAACCAGCGTCATAGTATAAGCCGGATTCCTGAACAGGTCTATTATGTTCTTCCTGTTAACTTCGTCAGAAATATGGTGCTCGTGTTTAACTTCTTTTATCTTGAGAGCCGTAAATGCCAGTATTATTCCTGGTACAGCAACGATAAAAAAACAGGCGCGCCATCCCAGATGTGTGCCTATAACCCCGGCAAGGATCATGCCAAGAGTTCCGCCAAGGAACATGCCCAGATGAAAAATGGAGCTTGCCCTTGCGCGTTTTTCTATGGGGAAATTATCTGCTATAAGGGATGTTGCCGCAGGAGCGTATGATGCTTCGCCAATACCAACCGCAGCCCTGGTAGCCAGCAGCTGCCCGAAGTTCTGAACAAGTCCGGTAACAAATGTTGCTGCAGACCATATTGCAACTCCGGCTGCTATTATGTTTTTCCTTACCCATTTATCCGCAAGAATTCCAAGCGGCACGCTGAACGTTGCGTGGATGATCATAAATACCGTACCGATCAGCCCCAGCTCAAAATCGCTTAGGCCGAAATCAGCCTTAAGAAAGCTGAACAGCGGAAAAACTATCTGCCTGTCGAAGTAATTGATGAACTCGATCAGCGTAAGTACAAGCAGTATTTTAGAGGGTGACGCTATGCTTTTCAAGCAGTGGCTTCCTCTTTATATTATTTAATGTGAGTACTGTTTAAGCAGCTCAACAAACAGTCTTACTCCGTACCCTGTAGCTCCCGGTGTATGGTAATCTTCTGTTGATTCGCCGAGACCCATTGCTACACTTGCGATATCAAGATGTGCCCACGGGTAACTGTCCTTCACGAATTTCTTTAAGAAAATGCCGCCCATAATTGTGCCTGCCTGGCGTGCGGGGCCCGCATTTTTAATATCGGCGATCTCGCTCTTCATGAGCTTATCGTATTCATTATACAGCGGCAGTTCCCATACTCTCTCGTATGTTTTTTCGCCGGCCGCGAATATCTTTTTGTTCAGCTCTTTATCATTGCCCATTAAACCTGCAAGCAGGTGTCCGAAACATATTATAGCTGCGCCTGTTAATGTGCAAACATCAATTACAGCTTTCGGTTTATAGTTTGCAGCGTATTCCAGCGCATCGGCAAGTATCAGCCTGCCTTCTGCATCTGTGTTGTCAATTTCTATTGTTGTGCCTGCATAGCTTTTTATTACATCGCCGGGTTTGTATGCGCCTGCATCGGGCATATTTTCAACAGCGGGGATAAGGCCGATAAGATTCATTTTATACTTAAGCCTTGCGACCGCTTCAAATGCGCCTACTACTGCTGCCGCACCGCCCATATCCATCTTCATCTGGTCCATGCCTGCAGCCGGCTTTATTGAAATTCCGCCTGAATCAAATGTTACGCCTTTGCCAACAAGTACAACCGGCTTTTCTGATTTGTTTGCGCCGAAGTACTGGAGAATTAAAAATCTAGGCGGATTGACACTTCCTTTGCCTACATTCAGTACGCCGCCCATATTAAGCTGCGCGATCTTTTTTTCGTCGAAGACAGTTACCTGGTAACCTGCTTTAACTGATGATTTCTTTACAAACTCTGCGAACTTCTCGGGTGTGAGCATGTTGGATGGCTCGTTCTCGAGATCTCTTGCAACCAAAGCTGCGTCGCAGATGATCCTTGCATCCTTTAGAGCTTCTCCTGCTTCGCGTGTGTACTTGGGTGAATCTGTAAAGAATATGGTTTCGCTGAATGGAACATAGTCATTCTTTGCGATATATTTCTTTGGTGAATATTGTGTGAGGAATACGCCTTCGCAAATAGCCTGCATTATATCATAATGCGAAGCATTGGTAATACTCTTAATATATGCGAGGTCCGGGACTTCGAAGCCTACAGAAGTAAGCTTCAAACCGTTCAGCCTTTTTGATGCAGCAGCGTATGATTTCCGGATGGTTTCAAGGGTTACTTCTTTAGAGTTTCCAAGTCCAATAACAAGCAGCCTTTTGCTTCTGTTATCGGGTCCAAGGTAGGTTAAGATCGATGAGCTTGCTTTTCCTTTGAAGTCATTGGTCTCTATCAGCGTATCAAGCGTACCTTTGAATAACGTGTTGAGCCAGTGCATTTTCTGTGAAACCTGGTCTTCAAAGGTAACCGAACAGACTATTTCGGCCTTGATATCCTTTATTTTCTTAACCTCATATTTGATTTTCATTTATGTCTCCGAGTATAAAATGTTATTATGATTTATGATTTGTTTTATTTTATGTACTTTTCTGCAGCGGCAATTACGCGGCCTGTCAATTCGTTTATATCCGCGCCGGGAACAAACGCGCCTGATGCATTTTTATGACCGCCGCCTGAGAACTCCTTTGCCAGCAGGTTTGATTCAATATCGCCTTTAGAACGGAAGCTGAGCTTAACGCCCCTAAGCGTCTGCGTGATAACAATGGCGAGTATAACAGTCTCGAGGCTCATCAGGTGGGTGCTGAATCCTTCGATCGCGTACTCATCTGTCCCGGTTTCCTCGAAATCTTTCCGGAGCACCCGGCTGTATGCAAGCTTTCCGCCGTATTCAAGCGTGATCCCGTTGAGGAACCTTCCGAGCAGATGAAGCTTGCCGGGGGTTGCCTTGTTGTATATTTCGGAATACACTTCATACGGCTTTATGCCATGCGAAAGCAGCTCTGCGGTGATGGTATGAGTCTCTGAATCCGTCCTGTCATACTTGAATGAACCGGTATCGGTCATTATTGCGGTATAAAGCGCTTCCGCCATCGGAGCAGTAATAACTTCAGTGCCTGTTTGCCTACTAATATCTTTAAAGAACCTGTACAGTATCTCACCCGTTGAGGGGGAGTCTGTATCCATTATATATTCATCAAATTCTTCTTTCTTAAATCCGAGGTGATGATCTATCAATATCCTTTTTGCTTTGCTGGCTTTAATGTAAGGTGCCAAGGTTCGGAGTCTTTCATATTCATTTGTATCCAGAATAAATATTACATCCGCATCCTCTATAAAGCCCTTGTGCTTCTCTTCGTTAAACTCCAGGATCACATTTTCTTTATCAAGAAAGCTATAGTTGGCCGGGGTAGGGGAATAGTTCAAAATCCGTGCATTTTTGCCGAGATTTTTTAAATATAGATAAAGAGCGATTTCGCTGCCAATCGAATCCCCGTCGGGGTTAACATGGCTTGTCAGCACAAACTCTTGATTATTATTAATTAAACTAACGATTTCCTTATTCATCAGGTCTAAAAAGTAATATAATTAAAAAATAAGGATTTAGCAATGATTTTTTGGATTTAGGGGGTAGATTGGAAAGCGCGGGCAGAAGCGATAATATTATACTCATCCGTTGACCAGATTCGCCAAAATCTTCAAGCCTGTTTTAATATTGTCAAATCATTTGTAGGGAATGCATCTGAACTATTTCAGGAATGTTTTGAATGTATTTCAATTCAGAATAATTATGGCATACGGGTGAGCTTTATGGTGCATTCCTATAATTAATGATATGCAATTAGGATATAAGAGTATGGAAGCTACCCCCTTGCGTTCCCCCTGTCAGGGGGAAATGATTTTTGTACTATCAGGTTTAATCCGTACTGTCGGGAGTTACGCCCCTGACTGGATATCCGATTAGGCAATCCAATATCAACAACGGTGTTAATTTGCTTTTCTTTGGAGTGCATTCACTGTGTGGATGCTCAATGTTCAAGAAAAATCACAAAGCATTGACGCAGTCAATGCACTCCAAGAGAGGCAAAAGCATATTCTTTTTGGAATGTATGGTATTGCGTGCTGTCAGGAGTTACCTCCTGACGGGATATCCGATTAGGCAATCCAATATCAATAACGGTGTTAATTTGCTTTTCTTTGGAGTGCATCCACTGTGTGGATGCTCAATGTTCAAGAAAAATCATAAAGCATTGACGCAGTCAATGCACTCCAAGAGAGGCAAAAGCATATTCTTTTTAGAATGTAAGGTATTGCGTACTGTCGGGAGTAACCTCCTGACGGATTGGGAATTGCACGAATGAATGGTTACTTCGCTTTTCAAGAAGAGCTTAACTGCACGCCCTTGCAGTCAAAATACGCCGAGGTATCATCGTAATTCGCTTTCCATTCGCGGCGGGCTATCATTTTCAGATTCTCTACAACATCATCAACTTCGCTTTCGGTGTTGAATATCCCAAACGATATCCTTACCGCGCCGCCGATGTCGAACTTCTCGCCATTTCTTAGACGTGCAATAATTTCTTCCGAATCGTTCCTCCCGAGCAGAAAGCTTAAATATGGATGAGCGCAGAATCTTCCGTTCCTTGTCGCTATAGCGGCTTCGTGATTCAGAATATCTGCAACGAGACCGTTGCTGAGATCACCGATGTTGAATGTAATCACGCCAAGCCTGTCTTCGGCGGCAATATCACCCATCAGCCTGATATCCGGAACCTCCTTCAGCCTTTCGAGTGCGTATGAAGTAAGCTCAACTTCGTGAGAGCGTACGTTAACTAAACCCGCAGCGCTTAAAAAGTTCAGAGATTCCGCCAATGCAATTGCGCCGGCAATGTTTGGTGTCCCGCCCTGGTGCCTATCGGGTGAGCTGGCGTAAATGTAATCATGTTCGCTAACAAACATCACAGTGCCGCCGCCGGGAACATATGGCTGAACCCTGTCAAGTACATCTCTGGGGCCGAACAGGAACGCAGAGCCAAAAGGTGCGTAAGCCTTATGCCCTGCCGCCGCGAGGAAATCTATATGCCCGGGTGCATCATTTGGCAGTACATCAATTTCTTTATGTGCGAGCAATTGGGCAGCATCAACCAGAATGCGCGCGCCGTGTTTATGCGCAAGCTCCGCAATTTTGTGTATATCTGTTATGAATCCGGTAACATTAGATGCGCCTGTAACTGCAACAAGCTTAACCTTGTTGGTTTTTAGCTTGTGTTCAAGGTCATTCATATCAAGCGTACCGTCCGGATTAACCCCGAAATGCTTTACTTCGCTCCTGTGCCTGTGAGGCAGGTCGTTGCTGTGATGCTCCATCAGCGATACAAGCGTTATCCCTTCGTGATCCTTCATCAGCCATGCGGTCATATCAAGCGCGCTGGTTGTGTTAGCTGAAAGGACAATTGCATTCTCATCCCTGTTGGCATGGATGTAGTTAAAGATGGTTTCATACACACGGTCAAACAGCTCGGTCGAGATCATCGAGAGGTAATGCTTGCCGCGGTGAACGTTGGAATAATAGTTCTTTATGAAATCTATGTACTTGTTCAGTACAGTACTGCATGGGTGTGTTGATGCGCCATGATCGAGATAGATGAGCCGTTTCGGCTCAGTGCTGCCATAAACCTGGAAGCACTTTTCGGTTATAGGAAATTCTTTCCTGATGAATTTTATATCAAGCATTTTCTGGTGGATTGAAGTGACATTGATCTTACAATGTGTTTAAAGTTACTAATTACCAATCAGTATTTCAATGTATTGAATTGAGTCGTAATTGTTTACTGAATTCAAATGGATCTCACACAGACCAATCGAAAGCTTATACGTACTGCATATCTAAAGTGATCTAAGTACACGACAGTAGAAAGATAAAACCGCAGAAAACTTGTTAGAAGAAGTTTCTTAACATTGGATTTCAATATACTAAACCTCACCCCCTAACCCCCTCCTGACAGGAGAGGGGGAACCGAGAAATTTTTGAGTTTTTTCTCCCCTCTCCCTTTGGGAGAGGGGTTGGGGGTGAGGGTCGAATGCAAAATTACAAAGTAATGTTTTACTGTCGTGTACTTAGTAAAGTGATATCTACATATTTTTTGACTATAGAAAGGTATCATAAATAATTATATTTATTTCATGAAAATAGTGTTGAAATTGCTGGTTGTGCTTTTACTTTCAGTGTCATCGGGTTATGCCCAGCAATACTGGCAGAAAGTGAATTCTCCTGTTTCCAAGACGCTTTCAAAATGCCATTTTGTTGACTCACTTTACGGGTGGGCTGCTGGTGATTCAGGTACTATCGTTCACACATCAAACGGCGGCATAAACTGGGTCTCGCAGAACTCCGGAATTGACTACTATACAATAGATGATATTTTTTTCATAGACCGCTCTACCGGCTGGGCGCTGTGCAATGATTTTCTCTACACAGGAACTATTGTGCTGCGCACCACCAATGGAGGAACACAGTGGACAAACTACAGGTATCCTGATACAACCAAAGTTTTTAATGTTGTCTATTTCCTCAACCAGCAAACCGGGTTTCTTACCGGGTTCAGCGGAGTCTTTTATAAAACCACTAATGCCGGTTCCAATTGGTTCGGAACTTATCTCGATACATCTTATTGTCCGCTGCTTTACCAGCTTCAGAAAACGCGTTTATATTTCATTAATGATAACACCGGCTTCGCATGCGGCGGACAGATAGATATACAGGGAATGATGTGGAAAACTACAGATGCCGGGCTGAACTGGAAGACTTATTGTGTATCAGCAGAACCGTTGTATGATGTTAAAGCGGTGAGCCCTACAAAACTTATCGCCACAGGCGGCGACTTTGAATACGGGATGAGCATAACGGTCTCTTATGATGCAGGTGAATCATGGAATACCGAAGTGACCGGACTTTTCGGCAGGGGAAGATCTGTAGCTTACAGGACGTCATCTGAACTCTGGATCCCGCTCGACTTCTCGCAGACATTTGGCGTAAGCCTTGATTCCGGCAGGATCGGCAGCCCTTGGCAGCAGGTTCAGGCTGAAGACAGCACTGGTGTAGTTGCAGCAGTTTTTCTTTCGCCAACCCTTGGATGGGCTTTCGGTACAAAAGGGAACATACTGAAATATAATCCGGCTGTGATCGGCATTGGAAGTAACGAACATGTGCCCGAAGCTTTTTCGCTTTCGCAAAACTACCCAAACCCGTTTAATCCAAATACAACTATCGGCTATACATTAAGCTCCGGCGGAATTGTAAAATTAGAAATTTTTGATGTGGGCGGAAAATTCATAACTTCGCTTGAAAATGTTTACAGGCCCGCCGGCTATCATGAAGTTGTTTGGGATGCTGCAAACTTCGCAAGCGGTGTTTATTTATATAGGATATCAACAGGCTTTGGCAGTATTACCAAAAAAATGATGCTCCTTAAATAACAGGCTGGTCTCCTGATACTTCTCACTTGAATACTTCTATTAAAATAATTTTGCTGCTCGTTTTGTGCAACGGTTTGTTTAGCCAGGAATACTGGATCCGTGTCTCTTCGCCTGTTACCGGATTTTTTACCCGCTGCATGTTTGCAGATTCAACAAACGGATGGGCATGCGGCGAGAGCGGAATGATAATACGCTCAACCAACGGGGGCGATTCATGGGTTTCTCTCAATACCGGGCTTTCAGCTTATGTTGTAGAAGATATCTTTTTCCTCAACAGCAGGCTGGGCTGGTTTGTTGCCAATGACGGGGGATATACCGCAACCAGGATCGGCAAGACAACCAACGGGGGAGTCAACTGGAGCATTTCACCCTTTCAGGACTCAGCTTCAATTAACTGGTGCATTAGCTTCACCGACTCACTTACCGGATTTCTTTCCGGCTACAGCGGTAAAATTTTCAAAACAACCAATGGCGGCGCTAACTGGAACGCAATGAATATTGACCCTGCCGGCTGCCCGCCTCTTTTCAATTTTCCGAAGAACAGGATCAGGTTTCTCAATAGTTCTACAGGTTTTGCGTGCGGCGGTGTTTACGATATACAGGGCATAATCTGGAAAACAACCGACGCAGGTAACAACTGGCAGACATTCTGCGTTGCTCCTGAACCATTCTTCGATATAAAACCGGTAAGTTCAAACCGTGTAATTGCAGGAGGGGGCGATTTTGAATTTGGTTCATCAACAGCAGTATCAACAAATGGCGGGCCGTGGATATATGATACAACAGGACTTTTCGGCGTAGGAAGGGACCTTGCTTTCCGTACCGCTTCGGAAGTATGGATGCCCCTCAGCTTTGCGCAAACATGGGCTGTGAATCTGGATTCAGGCAGCGCTGATACACGTTGGTATGGGATCCCCGGCACAGATAGTACGGCAATAAATGCCGCTGCATTTTTTTCTCCCACCAAAGGATTTGGTTTCGGCTCTAACGGGGCAATTGTGAAATACAATACCGATGTAATAGGAATATCTCCGCACTCGAGCGTACCATTCCGGAACAGGCTCTGGCAGAACTATCCCAACCCTTTTAATCCGGAAACACAGATCAGTTTTGACCTTGGTAAAAACAGCCCTGTTAATATCACTTTGTTTGATATCACAGGCAGGAACCTTGGTGTTATTTTTTCCGGCTATAAACAGGCAGGGCATAACTCAGTAACATTTGATGGGAGCGAACTTGCATCGGGAGTATATATCTACAGGATTGAAGCCGGAAGATACAGCGAAGCAAAAAAAATGGTGATACTTAAATAAGCATCACCACTTAGTTAAAAAGGTCTTTTGTTCTCTATTTCACCAGGATCATTTTTCTGCTTTCAGTGAAACCTTCACTCCTTAATGTGTAGAAATATACTCCGCTGGGATAGTTTGAGGCATCCCACAGTACGGAATAGCTGCCCGGCTGAACATTCTGCTCAAACAGTTCGGTTACCATTTTCCCGGTCATATCGTATATCTGCATCGAAGCATTTCCGGCTTTAACAATGTTGAACCTGATGGTTGTGGATGGATTGAACGGGTTTGGATAATTCTGTTCAAGCGAATAATTTTTGGGAACTTCGGTACCGGTTTGGGTTATTCCGATTGTGCTGTAATCTATGATAGCGCTCCATATCTGGAATACATCATTTGGCTGATTGCTCATCCACACCGGGTGCAGCTTGCCGTTGCCGGAAGTAAGTCCAAGATTATCGCCCATGTTACCGCCGCCTGCACCTGCTACCGATCTTGGTTTGAAACGCTGCGTTGTGACCCTGTGATCGCTCCAAGAACTGCCGCCATCAGTTGATCTGGATAAATACACATCAACTGAATCAACTGAGTTTCTGTTATCGTAGTATATTATATTCAGTCCGCCGTTCTCATCAACTTTGATAGAAGGGAAGAACTGGTTGCGCCCATTATTAATTGCATCCTGGTTAACCCTCACGCCGCTGCTCCATGAGTTACCGTCATCGGTTGACCTGAACATAACTATATCAGGATCGCTTCCAGCCGGAGCCAGGTTTTTGCTTGTAGTTGCAATATATATCCAGCCGTTCCTGCTGCCGCCTGTTTTATCAATATCAATAACAGGGAAGCTGTTCGCGCGTATAGTCCAGGGTGTTAGCGTAGTTGTCCTTATGCCGTTTATATCGATCGCATTTTCGTTTATAGTCCAGTTGACGCCGCCATTTGTTGATTTTGCTATTCCAATATAGTCTTCCGTATAAGGTGAGTTTGGTATAGAGGAAGCCCATGTTGTAAAAACTGTACCGGATGGATTTACGCAAATAGCGGGCCCGTATGAACGGTTAGAGCCAAAGCCATTATTCACATTTATTATAGATGACCATGCCGCACCGCTGTTAGTTGTGTACGAAAGCACGATCCTGAATGGGGCCACAAAGTATGTCCATGCGAGATATGACCTGCCATAATAAGGACTTGCAGGGGCGTCGTCAGTTCCCGGTGAGCCTTTATCTACGTCAACATTCTGCTGTATAGATACATTTGCTGACCATGTGGAACCGTAATTTGTTGTGTAGTTGGCAAACATTCCTGTTTGAATATTTCCCAGGTGTGTCAGAATGAAAACGCCATTCTTGTCAATTATAGTGCCGGGGTCTCCTCCGTGATTCTGAACGGGAGTGCCTGAACATACATCATTGCCTGTCCATGTCAATCCGCCGTCAGTGGAAAAGTACGTTCCCTCACTTCTTGTGCTAAGGTTAATAGTATATGAACTGACAAACAGAATTTGCTGGTTTGATTGATGCCTGGAAATAGTAGGCTCAATCTGGTTAACACCTGAAGGGAATGCTCTGAAGTTTGGCCATTGAGCCGTTATGTGCCCGTTAAACAAGCTGAAGCTCAGAAGGATCGCGGCAAGAAATTTCGTACAGTTGAACTTTTCCATAAATAGTCTCTTTCAGTTTTACTTCAGATACCGGTAATTTAACCAACGCCTGAAATTTATAAAAGCCTTTAGTTATGCCTTAATTGAATAACGCCGGGAATCTTAATAAAGTTACAGGTAATCAATTGATTGCCGGCAAATTTCCTGTTTTGAAGCTAATAAAAGAGGCAGGGTGGTTCTAATGCTGTTAAAGCCGTTGACCCTGCCTCCATAATGCTAAAACGGAATACTACCTGAACATGTAAGCCAGTGTCAGACCGCCAAAGAAGTTTCTCTTTGGACCGGATTCGTAATAATCCTTGTTTGCATCAGAGTTTATATTAATGAACGCGACATATTTCTCATCTGCAATGTTGTTCAATCCGCCGTAAGCAACCAGCCTGAATTTGTCAAAATTCAGGTCAAGCCCAACCTGCGCATTTATCAAAGAATAAGAAGCTGTTTTCAGGCTGTCAACATTGGCGTCATTTACAAACATATCGCCTACATGCTGGAAGCTTGATTTTATATAAACAGTGTATTTCTTAGCGAATGTATGCTGGTACATAGCCTCACCCGACACGAACATCTTCGGGTTTGAAGGTTCCAGGTTACCGCTGTAATCAACATTGGTTAAATTACCAGCTGAGTCAATCGTACCGGCTTCATATTTATCGTATTTGAAATCCTGGTATGTAAATGCTCCCTTTAACGTGAAGCCTTTTACTACTTCAGAGTTCAAACCAACTTCAATACCTGTCCTTTTGGATACTGCTGCGTTACGGAAGAACACATCGCCATCAACAACAAAAGGTACAATAACATCTTCAATTTTTGTGTTGTAGAAAGCAACTTCAAAAAATGTGTTCTTAAAGTACTTCTTTTTAAAGCTTGCTATCTCGCCCTTGATGCCGGCTTCGAAGCTTGTAGATTTCTGCGGCTTCAGGTCGGGGTTGATCGTATGAACACCGTTATCTGTGGTATAAATATAGTTATCAAGTTCGTTGCCTGCGGGTGAATCGAAACCAAGCCCGAAAGATGTATACAAAGCAATATGCGGGGTTAGCTTGAAGTTCAATGCTGCTTTTGGGGTAAACTCAGCGAATACCCTTGAAGTATCCCTGAATCCAGCGAGTTCGTCTTTGAAATCATACAAAACCCTGTCGTACCTTCCGCTAACGAGGAATGATAGCTTCTGCGGAATGATATCGATCTGGTTCAGCGCGTAAGCTCCAACATTGGATATGACTTCATCAGAAATACCTACAAGGTCATCACCCTTTTGTCCGCCTACATTGCTGAATTCTCGTATCGGGCCATCCTGATAGAAGAGGTCTGTACCGATGGTGAATTCATTAGTCCTTTGTTTTGATTTAAGCTTGCTGCCAAAGGTATATTTGTTAACATACCTGAAAGAACCCCCGATGCCGTAACGTGTAAATAAACGATAGGTTCTAGCGACCCTGTCGAATATTTTCACTGTACCATAGCCGGTAGCTTCGAAAGTGTGTTTCATGTTTCCCTTTTCAAGGCTTGTTAACAGGGTTACACCCACTCTGCCTTTTTTGCTGTCTCTTTTTTCATCCCTGCTTAGCGAACGCGGGTTTGCGATGGTATCGTTTAAGTTATACTGTGCCAGTGTGAGCGCGCCGGGCAGCTTTATCAATCCGTTAACATAGTAACCGTAAACAGAGAGTTTCGAAGTTGGGGTGAAGTCAGCTTCAAACAGCCCGTTTAGCCTGTGCTGGTATTCCTGGCTGTGCTGCCTGTAGCCATTGTAATTCTGGTAACTGTATGATGTCATGAACCTGGAGTTCTTGCCGTTAACTCCAACTTTGAACCCGTTTTTCCTGAGGTCGTAAGAACCGAATTCATTGTTAAGCTGTACAAATGAAACCGGGAAGAACTTATCCGTCAGGAAGTTTATTACGCCGCCCGGTGCATTTGTGTAGAGCGATGAAGAGTATCCTCTTACCAGCTCTATTCTTCCTATGGCATCGAAGTCGATCGCTTCGATCCTTGTTTGACCGTCGGGCTCAGACTCCGGGATACCATCCAGCATTATCCTTACACCTCTTATACCGGTGTTGGAACGGCTGCCGTATCCACGGATAGTTATCCTTGTGTCATGGTTTCCATATCTTGGCTGAAGAAATAATCCCGGCACGGTAAGAAGTACATCCTGTACTCCAACTTTACGGCTGGTGATCCAGTTTGTCTGGTTTATTCTCATAACCGGGTATGGAATATCGATGATCTTTTGTTCTGTGCGAGTACCTGTAATTATGATCTCATCCGTTTTATATTCAGATGTATCAGCAGGGTCATCCTGCGCCATTGCTGTGAAGGATGTACATACTCCAACAAACAACAGAGCAAGTAACCTATAGAATTTCTGCATTATTAGCTCCTGTTATATTTATAAAATTTCAAATAATACGGAAGGCAGGGAGCATCTGTATCCATTACGCTCTTAACGTAATTCGGTCATTACCTGCCTTCTCTTAATCACAAATGAAACTTGAAACGTGAAGCCGCGCATTGCATATGCCGGTCGCTGAATCCGGACACACTTCCGCTTTAGGGTCAACGGAGGATGTCGATCTCAAAAAGCAATGAGAATGTCCTCAATCAAGCATCCGGTCAAATGAAATGCAAATACTAAATCATTGATCATATATGTGAGGGTGAAAGAGGAGGAGCACGACCCAGGTAAGTTTCAGAGACGTCACTTTTTGGAGGAATGAATCTTAAAACACTAACTACGCCAAGTACCGGCGGGTCGAATTTCAGCGCATCATAAACCGAAAAGGAATCAATCGTCTGGGTTTCGGTGAGTATGCAGGCAAAAAATACAAATTCGCCTTTCGCCATTTCTTTTGTGAGATCTGCTCCCACAACAAAAAATGAAACGAATAAGAGTACTAATATCCAGTCAACCGCGCGAGAGTTTTGGATGAAAAGCGGTGTTGACTTGATATTCTTTGCGATACTTAAAGCAAATCTTTTCAATTCAGAATTATTTTTTAGGAAACTTTCAAGCTTGCTTGATGAGTCGGATTCGGGATATTTTCCAAGATCCGGATATGCTTTTTCTCTGCAATATCACATTCCGTATAGACTATGGACAAAAATAGCGTTTTCAATCAATAAAACAAATGTATTATATATAACAGCTTAATAGTGGCTGTTAAGGGATGCGGAGATGAGGAGAACCAAGGCATTAAAATTAAAGAGGTATTACCGAATAACTCAACAGGTAATACCTCCAAAAAATTCAAATATAAGGCTATGATGCTATACAGTATTTAATATATTTTCTCTTTCTTCGAACATTTTCACAAGCTGGTCCATAAGCAAGCTTGCTTTATCCATTGAGGCCCTGATATCGACATTCGCTTTGGAATTATCTTCCATTTCAGTGCATGCGGCTGATATAACTTCAACATCGTCAAGCATATTCGCGTCAAACTCGTAGATCTGGTTCAGCTTATCTTCCTTCACTTTTACTACATCAAACGCGCCGGAGTAACCTCTTGCGGCAGCTTTGAACTTAGCGACGCAAAGCTGTAGTTTCTTATCGAGCTTATCAATGCCGTCACTTTCGAACAGCTTGCCGCGCTGGGTTAAATTGAGAACTGTGTTTTTCAGCTTAACCTGGTTGGCATCAAGCCTTGTTGCCAGGGTATTTCTCAGTATTGTATCCAGTTCCCTGGAGTTATCCCTGTTCACATACCCGTCATAGCCGGGTATGAATCTGGTGATCTTTTCGAGAAAGTTCTCTTTTGATTTTACTGCATCTAACTGCGATCCTAAATTTCCCATAACGATATTGAAATTAAATTTATAATTGAACAAAAATACTTAATCCTGCAATCAAATCAAATGGTTTGAAGACGTAATTATTAAAATATAACATTGCAATTTCATATTACGATTTGCAAATTAGAAACATTCCGGAATTTAATGTTCAAAGAATAATGTCTAAAATATTGAGTTTTTTGCTTTTTTCAATATTGCTTGTTGGCTCGGCAAACTCACAGCCAAAACAATTAACAAATTTTGTCCAGATACTTGATGCCCTTAATTCGGGCTACAGGGTGAACGCAGTTATGCATTATAAGGATTGCCTGCTGGTATCTGAAGGGGACACCCTGAAAGCTCCTGACGCTATAGGGGGTATGGATGTTCTGCCGTACGAATATTTTGCTGCAGGTGTAATAGGCAAAAACATTGCGTTCATCTCAACATCCGAAACAGTCATGATATATCTGAAAGGATTCGGAGGTTACCTGTATAATTATGTTAAAATGAGAGTTTATGAAGATAACAGGGTAGAAATTACTGCCCAGTATCTTACAATAGATAAGCAGGAAGTGAAGATGGATGAAACATTCATCGGAGAGATTAATGACGGCACAAACGGCAAAGCGATTTATTTTTACGCTGATTGAAATAAATATCAGAGTTTCGAATAGTCCCAACAGTAGTTAAAATAGTTTTTGCAATTCAGTACAGACTTTATCTCATCAAATAGATTCCTTTTGCTTCTAGAGCGTAACATAGTTTGAACTTGAAAATTGTTCTCTATCATCGCTCCGAAGGAGCCCATTTGGGGGTATGAGCGTCATGTTAAAGAGTATGGCAAATCCATATTCACAAATTTATACTCAAATTGTATTCGCAGAAACGGGCAAGTTAAACTACCTATGTAAAAGGTTTTCTAAATTCTTGAATCAATTTACGGCATTCTTATGAATTGAATTTTTTTAGCTCCGTAGGAGCGTTATGTTTGTAGAAAGTCATACCCCCAATTATAATAGCTCCGTAGGAGCGACATGTTAATCCAATGGCTAATACATATTCCCAAATTTATATTCAAATTGTATTTGCGGTAAATGGCAGACAAAACCTGATCCGCAAAGAACACAAAGAAGAAATCCATAAATACATTACGGGTATTGTAAAGAAACAAAAACAAAAATTACTTGCAATAAATTGTATGCCCGATCACGTGCATTTGTTTGCCGGGTTAACACCTGATATTTGTATTTCCGATCTAGTAAGGGATGTTAAATCGGGTTCAAGCGGCTTAACAACGATAAACGTTTTGTAAAAGGGAAGTTCTCCTGGCAGCATGGATTTGGTGCATTTTCGTATTCACATTCCCATATCGATAGGGTAGTGAAGTATGTTTTAAATCAGGAAGAACACCACAAAAAGAGGACATTTCGTGAAGAATATTTGGGATTGCTTGAGAAGTTCAATGTGGAGTACAATCCTAAATATGTATTTGAATTTTACGACGAATAACATGCCGCTCCTACGGAGCTATCATAAGAAACTGAAACATAGCTACAAACATGCCGCTCCTACGGAGCTATCATAAGAAACTGAAACATAGCAACAAACATGCCGCTCCTTCGGAGCTATCATAAGAAACTGAAACATAGCTACAAACATGCCGCTCCTACGGAGCTATCATAAGAAACTGAAACATGACTACAATAATGTCACCCCTTTGGGGTTGAAAGAAGTTTTAGAGGAATCTTCTGCAATAATGTCATACTTTGGGGTTGAATACAAGATGCTAGTTTAAATACCCCATTTTATCGGAACTTGTATGAAGATAATTCGTTATATTTGTTATGAAAATGCAAAGCATGTTGAAAAATACCATTAGATTAACCCTTATTGCAGTAACAGTATTTTCTGTTTTAACGCTGAATCTCTCAGGATTGTTATCATGCACATCACTTACAATGAGCGATGACTGCTGCCACATTACCAAAATTGTAAAGCCGTGCTGCGTCAAGAATCTGAAAATAACTTTTAAAGAACGCATCAGCGGACACTGCGGCTGCACAATGGATGAGTCACAGCAGGCAGCTGATCTTTATAACGACATAAATTCTTCAGGCGTAAAGCATATTTCACGCGATTTTTCAAACTCGTCAATAACAATGTCGCCCTGGCAGACGGAGAGTTCAGGCTGCTATGCCACTGAATATACGCCGCCGCCAAACTACCGGGGCGAGATTTACCTCACCAATTCAGTTTTAAGGATTTAGACAATTGATGTTATCTGACTTCTTTCTTAAAAAAATAACACTATTGTTTAACTACTAAAATTATTAAAATGAAATCGAGATTAATAGTAACATCAATTATTATAGCTTTATTTGCTTTGGTAACCTCTTCATCATTCAGCCAGGAGAAAGAATGCTGCAAGGATAAATCATCAAGCCATTGCGGCGATATGAAATCCTCAAATGAGAATAAAGACGGCAAATGCTGTGATAAACACGGTAACGCAGGCGGCGATTCATCCGTAACCGGTATGACCTGCCCTGTTTCAGGCGAAGCTATCGGCGAAGGCCAGGGCATTAAGGTGAGCTACTACGGAAAAGAATATACTTTCTGCTGCGAAGGATGCGTTGCGAAGTTTAAAAAAGAGCCGATGGATTATATAAAAGAAGAGATCAACTGCCCGGTAATGGGAGAGAAGATCGAATCAAAAGACGTTTTTGTAATGCACGAAGGAACAAAATATTACCTTTGCTGCAAAAGCTGTCTGAAAAAATTTGAATCAGACCCGGACAAATACAAAAACGGCAGCAAGAATTAATCTTAAAGATAACTTGAACGATCCCGCCATATTGAACAATGGCGGGATTTTTATTTATTGATGCAATGTTTAAAGTCTTTGTGGAAGTCTATTGTTTTACTTCTTCTGTTATGCTTAATTTGTTATGACAGGAACTTACTACATTTGTTGCTATGCTGTTTGGATAAATTCTTAGTACACGACAGTGAAACAAATACTCAGTAATTTTGCATTCGACCCTCACCCCCAGCCCCTCTCCCAAAGGGAGAGGGGAGAAAAAACTCAAAAATTTCTCAGTTCCCCCTCTCCTGTCAGGAGGTGGGGTGAGGGGGGTGAGGTTAAGTATATTGAAATCCGGGGTAAAGAAACTTCTTTTAACGTAGTTTTAGAGTGTTATTTATTTACTGTCGTGTGCTTAGGGATAAATTACATTTCCCAAAATTGACTTGTTTGAACAATATTTACATATTACTATTGCAGCCAATGGCATTGTTTAGAAAATACATCACTCCGTTTGTACTGGTTCTAGCCATATTTGCGCTGAATGGAGCGGAGTTTTTACATCATCATGATGGCTGCGAAACAAGACAGCAGGAAAACAAATGCCAGGCATGTATTTTCAGCAGCTCAATACAGCAGGTAATTGTAGAGAGCCTCAGCGGTTTTTCACCGGTATTCAGCTGTGAATATACACTGCATAAATTTGACACCGCGTTAAACGACACCCTTAAGAAAGATAATCTAAAAAACAAAGCGCCTCCCGCAGCATAGTTTTCCCCTGTATCACATTTATCACTAAATAACTATTGAAAGGGATTATTATGCGCTTTATTAAAAAGCATTTTGCCTTATTGGCTTTATTTACATTTATTATTTCTGCCGGATCATTCTTGAACGGATGCGGTGAAGACAGCGTTACAACTCCGCAGAGCGAACATTTTGAGCCTGCGGGATTGTTTATCCTGCCTGAAGGCAGCACAACAGATACGCTTCTTTCCGTTTTTAATGCAGTTGTAAGAACAGGTGATACTCTCAAAGCACCGTACAATATATTATCCACTCATTGGGAAGTATTTTTCTGGGATGATAACAGGAACCTGCTTGCGCCGCCTACGGACGGAAGCCACACTCTCGGCTTCACAATACGTGATGCATCAGTTGTGGAAACAGAAATGGATAATCCTAATGACTGGGCATTCCATCTAAAAGGATTATCGCTTTCACCGGATACTACTTCAATGCAGATCAAAATACTCCACCAGGGACATTCTGATTTTACCACACCATTCATTCCCGTAAAAGTTGATCCTTGTGAAATCCCGGATCCGGCAGGATTTGTAATTATCGATACAGTTACAAATCAGATTGTTGCCAGAGATTCAGCCGGAATTCAAACCGGAGATACAATTATGGTTACTGCCGGCTCATCAACCAACAGGCTTAAGATTTTCTGGCTTGACAAAGAAGGCGGCAGATTCCAGCCTTGCAGTGCATATACGCTTTCAGCGAACGCTAATCCAACCGGTATTGCTAACTTCACGAATAAGCCGGGTGAGTTTTCGTTCAAGATAGAAGGAATTGCAGCCGGGAATACTCTTATTTCTATCAGGCTGTTCCGTGATGCTAATCTTGTTTACGGTACAAGAAACATACCGGTCAAGGTAAACTAAGATCAATGAAAAGATCTGTTTTGAATATCCTCCTGCTTTTGGCAGGAGGTATTTATTTATTCAGCGGCAGCTGGCTTTACTGTGATTCAATCATGGTTAAAGGTATTGTTGCGGATGCTGAAGATTCATCCCCACTTTCAAACGTGCTGGTGAGCATCTCAGGGATATCCAAGAGTACCTTCACAAATACTGATGGCGAATTTTTTATTGTGCTGGATGAACCGGGAAACTACGAGATATCGGCATTTCTTGCCGGGTACAAAACGGCGAAACTTCCGGTTTTGGTGAAGCAGAATACGGAGAATGTTTTTTACATCAGGATGATGCCTTCCGGATTTTCCACAGATGTGATAACCGTGACCGATGACCACCCGCGTTCAGCATTTGATGACATGCTTGAACTATCGGCGGTGCTGAAGGAAAAGGAACTGCTCCGGGATCTGGGACAAACCCTCGCACTGACATTAAAAAATCAGACAGGTATTTCGATCAGGTCAATGGGGCCCGCGCCTTCAAGGCCTGTTTACAGGGGATTGAGCGGCGACAGGGTTATGGTGACCGAAGACGGCATGAAAACAATTGACCTTTCAGGAACATCACCTGATCACTCCGTGACCGTAGAGCCGTTCACAGTGGAGCGCATCGAAGTTCAGCGCGGTCCGAAGATTCTGCTTAAATCGCCTTCAGCAATCGGCGGTGTAATAAATGTCATTAGGAACGAAATTCCTCAGGATATACCGGCAGCTATAAACCTTAAGCTTGGTGGATTTGGCGAAACCTCAAACAAGGGCTGGCTTGGCTCAGGGGTAGTTGTTGTGCCTGTTAAAATGTTCGCCCTAAGACTGGAAGGAAGCTACAGGAGAACTTCTGACCTGAAAACTCCAATAGGTACGCTGAAAAATTCCGATATCAAAACAGTAAATCTTGCAGGCGGGCTAAGTCTGGTTCGTAACTGGGGATTTGCCGGATTTTCAGTACGTGAATATCAAACCGATTACGGCATTCCCGGCGGATTCGTTGGCGCGCATCCGAACGGTGTTGATATATCAATGCTAAAGAGGCAGTATTCTGCAAAGCTCCATTTAAAGCTCGGTTCAAAATTCTTCGATCATATCGATCTTGACGCAGCGAGAACATATTACAAACACACAGAATTTGAATCGGCTGATGTTATAGGCGCTGAATTCCGCATATTGGATTACAATATGTTTGCTAACATCATCCACAACAGAACAGGTATCTTCAATTCAGGTACTTTTGGTGTATCATTCGAAACCAGGGATTTCAATATCGGGGGATATGTTTTTACACCACCCGTGAATTCATATAACACTGCTGCATATGTAAGTGAAGAGCTGCGGGCATCGGAAAATTTGAGTATTGAGTTTTCGGGGAGATTCGATAACAATCTGATCAAACCTCAACAGCAGATACAGCTTGCTAATCTCGATACGGTTTATCAAAGAGATTTCAATACATTTTCTGTATCAGCATCAGCTATTTACAAATTAGGAAAACGCTGGAGTACCGGAGTCAGTCTTAGCCGCTCTTCACGTGTGCCGACTATCGAAGAGCTTTATTCAGACGGCCCGCATCTGGCTGCATATTCATACGAGATAGGCAATCCTCGGCTTAATCCTGAAACCGCCTTAGGCTCAGAGTTTTTTGTGTATTATAAAGATGATAAAAAGTACGCCATGCTTACGGCGTTTTACAACGATATTTCCGGGTACATTATCCCGCGTAACACAGGAATGATCAATGTAGCTACTCTTCTGCCTGTATATCAAACTACCGGTGTGAACGCGCTGCTTGCAGGATTTGAAGCGCAGCTTGATCTGAATCTTACAAAAAAAATTGAGTTCAGTTCTTCACTCAGCTATACTTACGGCGAGATAAAAGGTACATCTTCACCCCTGCCGCAAATCCCTCCTATGAAAGGGGAGAGCAGCCTGACTTTTACTACAGGAAAGCTTGTACTTGGTGTGAACTCTGAATATGCAGCAGCGCAAAACAGGCTGGATGACTTTGAGCAGCGTACAGTAGGGTACGTAATATTCGGCTCATTTGCACAATACACGTTTAGTTCCGGGAAATTTATCCATAACATATCCCTCAATGCGGAAAATATTACGGATAGGGTGTATTACAATCATCTTTCGAGAATAAAGTCCATTTTGCCGGAGCCCGGCTTCAACCTGCGGATGACATATAAGCTGCTGTATTGAACGAAAGCTCAATCAAAACTGAAAAATCCGCAATATCCAATCCCTAATCCGCATGTAATAATCGATTTTCTTCCCTTTTTTTATCAATTGTATTTTTGCGGATTATACGCTAAATTATTGGTTTACTAATAGAAATTCACAGGCAGCCGCCTGAATATTATAATTATAGATGGCTTTTAACGAACCGTCTCCTGCAGATCAAAAAGTTCAGGACGCTTTAAAAGGCTCGGGAGAAATCCCGCGCCATGTAGCTATCATTATGGATGGCAATGGCCGCTGGGCACAGGAAAAGAACCGCCCGCGTACTTTTGGCCACAGGCAGGGAGTTCACTCTGTAAGAGATATTGTTGAGGCATCGGGCCAGCTTGGCATTAAATACCTCACTTTATACACATTTTCAACGGAAAACTGGCGCAGGCCAAAAGCCGAAGTCGCCATATTAATGCGTTTGTTGATCCAGTCAATCAAGGGCGAAACCGATAAGCTTCACGAAAACAAAGTGCGCCTGATGGCGGTGGGAGACATGTCTGTAATGCCTCCGCGCGTGCTTGCCGAGCTTAACGATGCTATTGAAAAAACAAGGAACAATAAGCTAATGACTTTGGTTTTAGCTTTAAGTTACAGCGGCCGGTGGGATATCATGAACGCGGTGAAAAAGATAGCCGGTGACCACAAATCAGGCAAATTGAGCATTGATGATATTGATGAAAAGCTTTTCCCGGATTACCTTGTAACAAGCGGCATTCCCGAGCCCGACCTGCTCATCAGGACAGGCGGCGACTTCAGGATCAGCAATTTCCTGTTATGGGAATCAGCCTACACAGAGTTCTACTTCGATAAGACTTTTTGGCCCGAGTTCAGAAGGGAACAGCTTTACGCCGCTATTAGGGAATACCAGAACCGCGAACGGCGCTATGGGATGACCACCAAACAAATTCAAACAAAGAAGAAAGCTTAATGAGAGATATAAAACGAATCCTATTTTCACTGCTTGCCCTCATTTTAATCACACAGACAAGTACTTTCAGCCAGGATGGTCCCAGGACCTATAAAATACTCTCTATCAGTACAGAGGGCAATAAGTTCTATGATTCCCGTATCATAGTATCAAGCAGCGGGCTAAAAATAGGTGATGAGATCATGATACCTTCCGAAGCGACGCAGTCAGCTATCATGAATCTGTGGAACATGAAGCTTTTCAGCGATGTGGAAATTGTTGTAGATAAAAAGATCGGCGATGGCGCTTACCTTGTCATCAAGGTAAAAGAATTGCCCAAGCTGGACAATATAAAGTTCAGCGGCAACGATGAGTTCAGTGATAAGGATCTCGAGGAAAAGATCCCGTTGGAAAAGGGGCAGGTTATAACCCCGCAGACCATTAAGGATATTGAATACAATATTCTGAAGCTTTACGAAACCGAAGGCTACCCGCTGGCTGAAGTTAAAGTTGACCAGTTCGTTAATTCATACAACGAAGCACAGCTGCGCGTTAAGATAACAGAAGGCTCAAAGATCAGTGTTAACAGGATCCGCTTCGAGGGCAACAGCAAGATCTCTTCAGGCGACCTGAAAGGCGCGATGGAGGAAACTTCCGAACGCAAGTGGTGGAAGTTCTGGGATAAGGCAAGATTTAACCGTAAGGATTTTGAAAAAGACAAGGCTTTCATAATAGATTATTATAAGGAAAAGGGTTTCAAAGACGCAACGATAGTTGAAGACAAGCTGACATATAAGAATAACAAGGAAGATGTGGATATAACCATCAAAGTTAATGAGGGCCCTCGCTACAAAATGGGTAACATTGCTTTTGAAGGCAATACTGTTTATAAGGATTCCATTCTTATCGAAAAGCTGGATATGAAACGCGGTGATATATTCAATGTGCAGAAGTTCAACCAGAACCTGCGCGGGAATGAATCGCAAACCGATATTGCTTCTATGTACCTCGATAACGGCTACCTTGGTTTTGGCGCTGATGTTGAAGAAACAACAAGAGAGAATAATTATGTTGACGTGAAAATTAAGCTGAATGAGAACCGCCAGTACAGGATTGGATTGGTTTCGTTTTCAGGCAACACTAAAACACAAGATAAGGTTATACGCCGCGAGCTCTTCACTCTCCCCGGGCAGTACTTCAACAAAACTGCAATGATACGCTCTATGCAGCAGATGAGCCAGCTTAACTATTTTAACCCGGAAGTGCTGAATTATGATTTTGTGCAGAGAAATGACAGCACTGTTGACCTGGTTTATATTGTGGAAGAACGTTCATCGGACCAGCTTAACGCATCGGTTGGATACAGCCAGACTTTCGGTTTTTCCGGCAGCCTTGGTCTTACATTCAATAACTTTGATATTACCGACCCGCTTTCAGGCGGAGCCGGACAGATACTTTCGCTGCAGTGGGATTTCGGTACAGAAGGTACTTACCGCACTTTCCGTATCGGGTTCACCGAACCGTGGCTTTATAATACACCTACTTCTGCGGGTATTGATATTTATGATACCAAGCAGAACTACACATACGAGATACAGGAAACAGGCGCATCGCTCAATATAGGAAGAAGGTTTAAGTTTCCTGATGATTATTTCCGCGGAGACTGGTTCCTTAAGTTCCAGCGTACAAACGTCATACAGGGCGCGGGCATCTACGAAACGGGTAAAAGAACGCAGATCAGTATTGGGCAGGTTATATCAAGGAATTCCACAAACAGCCCGATTTTCCCTTCAATAGGTTCGAAGCTATCTCTCTCTGTTGAAGTTGCCGGGGCGAACCTTGTAGGTACAACCAATTTTTACAAGCTCGGCTTCAAGAGCGAGGCCTTCAAAAGCCTGGATAACTCAGGCAAGCTGGTGCTTGCATCATTATTCGATATCGAAAGTATTTCAAGTCTTTCAAGTGATAATTACGTTCCGCCAAATGAGCTGTTCTTCATGGGCGGCAGCGGACTTTCATACAACACTGTCGCGCTGCGCGGCTACGATGACAGGACAATCGGTCCGCTTAACTCTGGGCGCAATCCGGTCGGCGGCCGTTTCCTCATGAAATACGGAGTTGAGCTGAGATATTCGCTTTCACAGGATCCGATCCCTATCTTCCTCACAATGTTCGCAGAAGCAGGAAACCTTTGGTCATCTTTCAAATCTGCCGATATGTTCGATCTTAAACGCTCGGTTGGATTCGGCGCAAGGCTCATGCTTCCTGCAGTTGGCATTATAGGCTTCGATCTCGGTTACGGGTTTGACAGGAAAGTTGTAGATGGCCAGGAGCCTTCATGGCTTTTCCACTTCCAGTTCGGAAGAGGATTCTAGAAAAAAGATATACTTAAAACAGAAAAATAAAATATAAGCATAACATCTTAAAGGAGAATTAATTGAGAAAGACATTATTTGCATTATTATTTCTTGCTTTTGTGGCAGCATCAGCAAGCTCACAGGTAAAGATAGCATTCGTAGACAGCGAAGTTATCATAAGCCAGCTTCCTGAAGCGCAGGACGTGAAGAAAAAGCTTGAAGAACAGCAGAAGCTTTATATTGATACCATAACAACTGTTGAAAATGATATCAAAACAAAAGCAGACGCATTTAAAACAAAGTACGAAGACGCCCAGAAGCAGATAGAAGCAGGAAAGCTTACCGCTGACCAGATCAAAACACTCGAAGGCGAGCTTGGCATGATGCAGGAAGAAGTCCAGGGACTCGATCAGCAGCTTGCTGCATACAAACAGAACGTACAGAAAGTATTGTATGACCTGCAGGTAGAGCTTTTCAAGCCGGTTAAGGAAAAGATCACAAAAGCAATAGAGAATCTAGCCAAAGAGCTTAAATACAATATCGTGCTTGATAAAGCATCAGATGCGCTGATTTACGGCGATAAAGAGATCGATATTACATTCAAAGTTCTGGATAAGCTGAAATAATTTTCCAAACTTTCCCAAACTGGAGTTTGGGAAGGAGATACTACTCAAATTTTTGCTGTATTATTTACCAACTCTAATATTAAAGAGATGAAGATCAAAATATTGCTGTCTCTTATTTTTGCCGCGCTGTTTTTTGCCGGTACAGTTTACTCTCAGCAGAAGATCGGCTATGTTGATAGCAAGATCATAATGGAAACCCTGCAGGACGCAAGGGATGCGCAAACCAACCTTGATAACACTGTCCAGAAATGGAAACTTGAACTGCAGCAGATGAATGACAGCCTTCTTATCATGAAAGATGATTATGACAAGAAAAAGCTAATACTTACAGAGAAGGTTAAACAGCAAAAAGAAGAAGAGATAAAAAACCAGGAAAAGAAGATCACCGATTTTAAGCAGCAGAAATACGGCGAGAACGGGGAATATTTTCAGAAGCAATCAGAGCTGATGAAACCAGTGCAGGACAGGGTGTTCAAAGCTATACAGGACGTTGCGAAGGAAGGCGGGTATGATTTTGTGATCGACCGCTCCACCCAGCTTATGCTGCTGTATATGAATGACAGGTATGACCTCACACAAAAAGTGATAAAGAAGCTGGAGACACAGTAATTTTATACCCGCGTAGGCTTGCCAGGCTTGCGCAGGCAGGAAAGCGGGTATCTCTGGTATAGAAAGAGCCTGGATATTTCACTCCAATGAATTATGCATATAATCACCTCACCCCCGACCCCTCTCCTGAGAGGAGAGGGGAGAGCAACAATTTTATCCGCTGTACAATTCATTTGCTATTTGGTTTTTGTTATTTGTTATTTGTTGGTTGGTTTTTGTTATTTACTATTTGATTTCTAGAACTAAACTTATCCTCTTCACATGAAGCTTTCTGAAGTTGCACAGCTTATCGGCGGTGAAGTTTCCGGTGATGGTAATGTTGAAATTACCGGGATCGGAAAGATTGAAACCGCGAATCCTGAAGAGATAACTTTTATCGCAAATCCCGTTTACGAAAAATTTTTTTCCGGCACCTCCGCAGGTGCCGTTGTTGTTTCTAAGCGGTTCAATCCAGCGCTTTACAAAAGACTTGATGACCGCAAAGTGCCGCTTGTAGTGGTCGATGACCCATACCTCTCATTTCTAACGCTGCTTGATTATTTCTCTCCGCAGACCGAGCTTCAGAAAATAGGCATACATGAAACCGCTGTTGTGATGGATACGGCGGAGATTTCCCCGGAAGATGTGCGTATTGGGCCGCATGCATTTATCGGCGAGAAGGTTAAGATCGGCAAACGGGTGAGCATTTTGCCAAACACCGTTATACTTGCCGGCGCAGAAATTGGCGATGATGTTCTGATATATCCCAATGTGACGATCTACAACGGCTGCAAAATTGGTAAGCGTGTCATTATCCATTCAGGAACGGTAATAGGCAGTGATGGATTCGGACAAGCCAAAAATGCAGATGGTACATTCCAGAAGATTCCCCAAAAGGGTATTGTAGTAATAGGCGATGATGTTGAGATCGGCAGCAACTGCACAATTGATAGGGCCACTATGGGCGAAACCATCATCCACAATGGCGTAAAGCTTGATAACATGATACAGATAGCGCACAATGTGGAAATTGGCGAGAATACTGTTATCGCAGCGCAATCTGGAATAGCCGGCAGCACAAAGATCGGTAAGAATTGTATGATAGGCGGCAAGGTTGGAATAGTTGGCCATATCACGATTGCCGACGGCGTAATTTTGACTGCCGCAACAAATGTTTCTAAATCCATAACGGAGCCCGGAATGTATTCCGGTTACCGCTCCCAGCCCATGCGTGCCGAGCTTCGCCAGGAAGCCGCCATCCGCTCGCTGAATAAGAAGAAGTAGGATTATCACCTCACCGTCGCCCCCTTCCACTCCGAAGAATTATGCATATAATCACCTCACCCCCAGCCCCTCTCCTGAGAGGAGAGGGGAGAGAAGCATCATGTCATACCCGCGAAGGCGGGTATCTCTGTTTACAATAGACAATGCTTCTCTTGGAGTGCATCCACTGTGTGGATGCTTAATCTTATCACCTCACCCCCGACCCCTCTCCTCAGAGGAGAGGGGAGAGATAATTCAAAATTAATGGAGAGAGTCTTACTTGCTTCTCTTGGAGTGCATCCACTGTGTGGATGCTTAATCTTATCACCTCACCCCCGACCCCTCTCCTCAGAGGAGAGGGGAGAGATAATTCAAAATTAATGGAGAGAGTTTTACTTGCTTTTCTTTGGAGTGCATCCACTGTGTGGATGCTTAATGCTCAAAACCACAAGTAGAATCTTCTTCGGAATTTTCCACTTGTTATTTGCTCTTTGGTATTTGGTATTTGATATTTTAATTTGCTCTTGATTCAAACAACAAATTTTCATAAGTTTGGATAGAACTTAGGGGGTTCACACGGTCATTATGGTATAGTGGCCGCGTGGACTCCCTTTTGTTTGTACTAAACTCAAATTAACCAATTACGGCTGTGTTCCCAAACCGTTAGGGGTAGCGGTGGAACAGCACTGCGGGATTTATTCCGCAGTTAAAGCCGGTAACATTAAAAAGCGACAGGAGTATTCTGTTTATGGCATCGAGATTTGAAAAATTTATGGGTAGCGACGGCCAGTTTTATTTCCGCCTCGTTGCCGCGAACAACGAGAACATTTTAAGAAGCGAGGGCTACACAAGCTGCGACTCATGCGATGGCGGCATAACCTCGGTGCGGCAAAACGCGCCTTACGACGCGCGTTATGAGCGAAGCTCAACTCCGGGCGGATTGTGGTTCTTCAATCTGCGCGGCAATAATGGACAGGTTGTCGGCACCAGCCAGATGTATCCGAACAGCCACTCCATGGAAGCGGGAATATCCGCCGTTAAGCGCGAAGCGCCCGCAGCCGTTGTGCTGGAATTGGTGTGAAGAGAGTGCGGAATGCGGATTGGTGATTGCGGAATGAGAAGATGCAGGTGTCAGGTTGCAGGTTGCAGGTGGCAGGTGTCAGGTTGCAGGTGATAGGTTGTATTGTTATACCATTGCAAAATGATAAATAATATTCTAATTTTGTGAATCACGCGTAAAGAGGGGTTCATTCTCCCGGCATAACCATGCCCGGAGAGTGAACTCCTTTTTGCGTTTATTGATTTAAAGTCTTCTAATAATCTAATTTCAGAGGGCTTAAGAGAAATGCACAAATTAGGTCAATAGTTCTTTTAACTAATCAACAAAAATATATGAAAAATAAAGCGTTTATATTAGTCGGTCATTCGAATTGGGGTAAATCTGAGACTATTTATTCTTTAAAAGAGAATGACATTAAAAAACGGCATGTAATCATAAAAAATAGATGGATTTTGGTCAGATCGAGATCTAACGATGACATCAGAAAAGAGCTATTGGTTATGATCAAAAAGATAGTAAAACTAGATTACAGAGAAATAATAGTATTACTCTGCCCAAAATTTGATAAAAGAGATTCCCACAATACATTAAAGATCCTGAATGAATTATTGAAAAAGTATAAGTTATACTTTTTCGTGCTTGAAAAAAAATATGGATTTGATAAAACAATAAAAAGAACTGAAGTGGGCAAATTGAAAAAGTTTGGAAAATTAAGAATACTTAAAGGTGCAAAAGAAAGTAGAGTTAGAGCAAAAGAATTCAAAAAATTTATTTTAGAAAACTTATAGAACTATTTAAAATGAAGAACAAAGAAATCAAGGCGCCGCACGGCGAGAAAATGATTGAAATTCAAGTTAGATTCTGGACTGACGGAGTTTCTAGAAAAAAAGGATATGTGGTACCCAAAAACTGTCTCGCAATGGGAGTTGTTAAGATACAAACCAATGAATCACATGGCATAAGGCAGAAGAACCCAGTACCATTTAACTCCTTAATGGACTTAACAGCTACTATTGAAAAAGTATTAATACAGAATGAAATAATACTACATAAAAGTAACAAGATGCATAAATACATCAAATAGCATTCAAATTGTATATTTTAAAATACTATTTTAAATAAAATGATTCCAAAAAACAAATCACAACTTGAAGTAATTACAAAAAAATGCAGAAAACTTACATCAAAGGCAGCACTTCTTTCAGCAGGTGGGGGCGCAATACCACTACCTGGTGTTGATGTGGCCGTGGATGTAGGAATTTTACTTAAAATTTTGCCACAGATAAACCGCCATTTTGGTTTAGATAAAGAACAAGTAAGTATGCTGGACGACCAGTTCAAAATTATAGTTTACAATGTGATAAAAGAAATTGGAACTCGCTTTGTTGGCAAAGCTATAACGAAAGACATTATTATTTCGTTAATCAAAAAAATGGGTGTAAAAATAGCTAGTAAACAAGTTACCAAATATGTCCCTATTGTCGGAACATTAATTTCTGCAGGTATCAGTTTTGGGGCTATGAAGATTATTTGTAATTATCACATCAATGAATGTAGAGAAGTTGTTCTTAAAATTCATGAAAAGTGGGAAGATTAAATTTCAATTTTGATTGGAGTTTACTAAGAAAGTGTGTGTTGTGTTAGGTGTGCTGACGCATGCAAATTGATTTATAATTTAACATACCAAAATCCGAAGTTGGACAACACTCTACACAAATCAAAAAACGTATGCGGGTTATTTTGAATCACAACATATACTAGTATCGTATTATTTGAAAACACAATATAGAGTCATGAATTACTATGAATTACTAAATATTGATCCAAAATCCTCACAAGAGGAGATCAAAAGATCGTATCTAAAACTTATCAAGTTATATCACCCCGATCTCAATCCAGATAAAAAGGATGCTACCAAACAAACCCAATTGGTCAATGAAGCCTATGGAGTTTTATCCGACATAAAGAAAAGATCTGAATATGATTTTCAGCTATATAGCAATAGACAGAAGGCTAGGGAAACTTCTAAAACGCAATATAAGAGTCAATATGGAGATAACACTCAACAAAATATTCCTATATACTCTTGCGAAAAATGCGGCAAAGCCGACCACACTTTGAGAATTTGTGAATTTTTATATGTCATAAGCTTGGTTATAGTAACATCTAAAGATGGATGGGCAAAAATTCTATGCAATAAATGCAGAGTTAAATATAGTTTATATTTTAATTTGGTTACTGCAATATTTGGATGGTGGGGAATACCATATGGTCCATTTTACGCTATCGAAGTCCTTTTTAAAAATACATTCGTCAAATATCCAATCAAAAACAATATTGCTCTTCTTGAAATTCTTATTTACAATTTTTACAATCAAGGTAATTATACAAAAGCCTACCAATGCTTGATTGAAAAATTGAAATATGAAAGTACAAATGAAGATTTGACATTTCTCAATTATCTAAGCCTCTTTATCAAAAAAGAAAAGTCAAACTTTGCAGATAAGTTCTGGAATTTACCAGTTTATATTTTCAATATTCCTATTCTATTCGCTTTATTTGTCGGGTTAGTTCTATTCATTAATAGTACTACAATCCAAACATCCAAAACTGTCTCAAGTAACAATCAAAGGATGGAATTTACGGGGTTTGATGATAAACCCGTAAAAAATGTAAATTCTACTACATCTGATGTTGTTAAAAAACCGACTTTTGAAGATCCAAAGCTTAAAACTCTTAGTGAGAAAAAATTGCCTTCAAATGGTATTTATAAGAGTTATACTAATAAACGAAAAATAGCCCCTTTGGAAATATATACAAATAGCGACTTGAGTTATTATGTAAAAATAGTCGATTACAATGATGGCAACGTAATCCAAGCAATATTCATTAGACCGGGTATGTCGGTCAAAGTCAAAGTCCCGTTAGGCAGTTATGATATAAAATATGCTACGGGAAGCGTTTGGTATGGAGATGAAGATCTGTTCGGACCTTATACAATGTACTATAAAGCAGATGCTTTATTCACATTTGAAGTAACCTCAAATCGAGTGAATGGATATAGAATTGAGTTATTTTCTCAATTGAATGGAAATCTAGAAACTGAACCTCTTGATAAATCTCAATTTTAAACTCCTAGATACATGACGAAATGAACAAGAAATACTTAACTAAATTGATTTTAACTCTTTTGCTTGCATTTTCATTTATTGCAAATTCATATTCACAAGATGATTATGATTCTTGGACATCAAAGAATTATAGCACAGGCGAAACTCCTGGTTGTTTTTCATTCAAGCCTAAGTATAACTTTAATATTGATAATTTTCTGAGAGTTACTGTAGGTGGGAATACAGATGTTGTAGTTAAACTCGTAAATTTGGCAAGTTATGATTGTATAAGATATGTCTACATAAGAGGTGGGGAATCATTCGAGATCAAAAATATTCCAGAAGGTTTTTACTTTGTTAAGATTGCTTATGGGACAGATTGGAAATTCACTTCGGCTTTGGGCACGTGTTTTGGGAAATTTACTCGAAACAACGACTACATAAAAGGAGAAGATATGATGGATTTTAGTCTTGTGAAGACTCCTTATGGTTACGATGTGCCGTTTTATGAATTACGACTGGATGTATTTACTACAAACAAAAGTAATTCTTTTGAATCAGAACAAATTTCAGAAGAAGAATTTATGAAATGAAGCATCTTGAATTCGCATAATTAGTGCAATTCGCCTTACTTTCACTTTTTGAAAGTTGTATGATATTTAAATTCTTATCATTTTATTTCCCGACTGTATTCTCAAAACCCCCTCTGGCTCCCCCTTGTAGGGGGAGAGAATTTCCTTTGCGCCTTTGCGATAAACGTTTTTTCATGTTTGACGTTTGACATTTCACATTTGACATTTCACGTTTGGTATTTCACATTTGACGTTTCACGTTTGACGTTTTACGTTTCACGTTTCACTTCTTTAGCACTTAATTATTACGATTAAAATCAGTATTTTTGCTGTTATCGTTAAAATGACATTCAAATTGTGGTTAAACATCACTTTTTGGATAAATAGAGTTCCCCGCTTCAGGGGATGGGTACGGAAATGCTGACAAAACAAAGAACTATAGCCAAAGAAGCCGCGATATCAGGCATCGGACTGCATACCGGCAATAAATCAAATATGACGTTTAAACCGGCGCCGGAAGATTACGGCATCCGTTTCAAGAGGGTGGACCTTCCCGACTCGCCGGAGATTCCCGCTGATATTGACCATGTAATAGATATCTCGCGCGGCACTACTATTGCCGTTGGCAATGCCGAGGTTAAAACCGTCGAGCATGTGCTTGCCGCAATTATGGGCGCGGAAATCGATAACCTCATAGTTGAGCTTGATACCAACGAGCCGCCCGTTGTTGATGGCAGCTCGAAACCGTTTATAGATCTCCTCATAGATGCCGGATTTGTTGAGCAGGACGCTCCCAAAGATTACCTCGTGATCGAAAACACCATACACTACCGCGCGCCTGACGGAGAAGTTGATATAGTAGCTTTCCCGCTTGATGATTTCAAGGTGACGGTTATGATCGATTACCGGAATCCCGCCTTAGGCTCACAGTATACCAGCATGTTTAATATGAGCGAGTTCCCCACAGAGTTTGCTCCCTCGCGCACATTCTGCTTCCTGCATGAGGTTGAGAATCTGTATGAGCAGGGTCTCATCCAGGGCGGCAAGTTTGAAAACGCTGTTGTTATAGTTGACCGCGATCTTTCGCCCGGCGAGCTATCAACCCTGATGAACAAGCTTGGTATCGATGATTCAGTTGTGCTTGGCCAAAACGGTATACTTAACAACACACAGCTTAGATTTAAAAATGAACCGGCAAGGCACAAGCTGCTTGATGTGATCGGTGACCTTGCTCTTATCGGCGCGCCAATTAAGGGACACATCATGGCTGCGCGGCCGGGGCATAAGCATAATATTGAGTTTGTTAAGATGCTGCGCAATCTTTACAAGCAGAACAAGCTCAAGCTGAAATACCAGGCGAAACTGACATCAAACGTTGTGCTTGATATTAACGCCATCAAAAAGATGCTGCCGCACCGCTACCCATTTTTACTGGTTGATAAAGTTGTTGATATAGAGGTTGGCAAGCGCATCATTGGCGTTAAGAACGTAACTATAAACGAGCCCTTCTTCCAGGGGCACTTTCCGCAGAAGCCTGTTATGCCCGGAGTGTTGATTATTGAAGCGATGGCACAGACAGGCGGATTGCTTATCCTCAACTTCTTCGATAGCTATGAAGGCAAGCTGGCATACTTCACTTCTATTGATAAAGCGAAGTTCCGCAAGCAGGTAATTCCCGGCGACCAGTTATTTTTTGATGTTGAAGTTACCGACCGCAAGCGCAATATTTTTAAGCTGAAGGCCAAAGCGTATAAAAACAGCATCAATGGCGAGCTGGCAGCCGAGGCAGAGCTGATGTGCGCGATAGTTGATGAGTGAATAGAGTGCATAGTGTGTATAGAGTGAATAAAGTGAATAGAGTGAATTGAGTGAATAATAGTTGTCCCGCTTTGCGGGATTTCGCCTTCGGCTCAAAGTATGTAAGATGGCAATTCAGATACGCGGTGTAAATTATGCCGAAAGTTTCGGCAGCGATTAACGTATTATTTATTCAATGCGTTACTTTTTTAGGCCAAAATGGAATTTTTAACCCTATAACGTTATTATAATATAAAACAAATTTGGATATATTTACCAAGCAATCCATAACTTCACCGGGGGACCAGGGCTATGCAGAACATCCGAGAAAGAGAATCACTACAGAGCCTCATTGAAGTTCTGAACTCAAAGAACAAGGAGCTGAGGCTTCTTTACGAAACATCGAAGTTCTTCTCTACAACCCTTGATATAAATGAACTGTACAACAAGCTGTTTGATGTGCTGCGCAACATTGTTGATATGCAGGATATGTTCGTTGCCAGATACGATGAGCCGAACAGGAAGATAAAATACATATATCTTCGCAGCGTTCTGGAGGAAAAAAGCATCGATGTATCGGTAATACCCGAAATACCGCTCGCGCCGGAAGGCAAGGGTATACTCAGCGAAGCCATCCGCAAAAATGATACCATCGTAGTTAATGATTACCAGAAGCGGCTGCAGAATTCATCAGTGAAATATCATGTAACCAATAAGGGCGACCTTTCTGAGCAGGATATTGGAAAAGAATATGTGATTGAAACAGCGATGATTGTGCCTATAAAGCTGAATGGCAAGATCCTGGGCTTCATTACGCTGATGAGCAAAAACAAAAATGAGTTTGATGAAAGCAATCTTAGCTGGATAGAAACAGTTGTGAACCAGGCGGCGATCGCGAACAAGAATGCAATACTCTATGGCGAAGTGTTAGAAGACGTGAAGCAGAAAAAGAATCTTGAATGGGAGCTGAAGAAGGCATCCGGGGAGCGCGAATCGCTGAGAAGCGAGGCTGCCGGCAGGGTGAAGGAGAATATGAAGACAATCTCATCGCTGCTGCAGTTCCAGAGCGACTATATCAAAGAGCCGGTTTACCTTGAGTACTTCAAGATGGCAAAAACCCGCGCGCATACGCTTGGCCTCATACAGGAAAAGCTCTACTCGCTGGATAGCGTAAACGAAATAGATTTCGGGAGCTTCCTGAACTCGTTGATCCCAAATCTTTACCATGAGTTTGATGTTGATACAAACAGGGTTTCGGCTTATGTGAACGTTAAAGATATTAACCTTACAATGGATAAAGCCATAACCTGCTCACTGATAATAAATGAGCTGGTAAGCAACGCGCTTCTGCACTCATTCCCTAACAAGAAAAAGGGGAACATAACGATCGATATGCATGAAGAAGAAAAAGGAAAATATTACCTTGCTGTGAGGGATAACGGCATTGGTGTGATTTCGGCACGCGGTAAGCCGCATTCATTCAGCATGGTGCTTGTTGGAATGCATGTTAAAAATATGGGCGGCACATTCGAAGTTGACCGCAAGAACGGAACAAAAGTCACTATCAGGTTTTAGATCGCGGGATAGTGACCGCACCTTTTGATCACAAAAAGCCCCTCTTTGTCTTGCAGAGAGGGGCTCTTTTATTGCTCTTATTTCTTTTCAAATCGTTTTTGAGCGGAGTAAAGATCTTCTATTATATCTTCGGGAATGGGCTGACCTTCATCTATCTTGTAATAGGCTATATGAATGTGGGTTTTGCCGTGGATCGCTTTCCGTCCGGTGCGGCCAACAGTACCAACCGGTTCACCAGCTTTCACAAGCTGTCCAACCTGCACTGTAACGCTATCTAAATGTGAGTAGTAGAATATTGCCTTCGATTCCGGGTCGAACAGCTTAACGTAGTTGCCGCTGCGCAGGTAATCCTGCCTGAACCAAGTTCCATATGTAGAGAGTACAATACCTGTGACCATTGCAGTTGCATAAACCGGCATGCCGGTTGAGTCTTCCACGCTGTTGCTGTCTTTATCCAGAATAAAAATATCATGTGCCGGGTGGCCTTTGAACTCGCCCCCCTGGAAATAATCGAATTTTTCATCCTTGTAATCTTTTCCCCCGGTTCGGTAAGATGTCCACGTATAACCGCTCATCGGGAAAACCCATTCGCTGCGTTTCGTGCCGGGGATGTCCCGCATTTTAAAATTCTGCACACCTTCTTTCACATATATTTCTATGGAATCGCGGGCATCATCGGGATCGATCTTTCTATCCCTGATAAGCTGGTCGGTTTTGTGCCACCTGTCAAAGACCGTAAGCTCCTGCGCGAATGTTGTTATACAGCAGGCTGCAAAAATAAATAGTGTGTATATGTATTTAGTGGTCATGTTTCGATCTAAAATTTTAACTGTTTTTCACTCAAATACGCCCGAGGCGATCTCTTCTTCGATTACTGATTTATCTTTTTCTGTAACCTTGTTCCTGCTGCTTGGAGCTTCTTTCAGCTTATAGTATGCCAGCACTGATCCTGCTGCAAGAATGATACCACTTAGTATGAATACAAAATCAATGCTTGTTACTGATGCGATATACCCGCTTGAAACCGGTCCTATCAGATTTCCGAACATTGTAAAGCTTGAGGCGATACCCATTATTCCGCCCTTTTTCTGTGCGGGGATGCACTTATTTATAAATGAAAATAGAGTAGGCATCAACCCGCCAATGCATAACCCAAGCAGGGCACGTATCGGGATAAGCTCCCATACACCGGTTGTGATTACATGCAGTGCATAACCGGTGCCGGCGCCTATCATGGCAAATATAAGATTTTTCCTTATCTCTCTCCTGTCATTTAGTTTACCCCAGAATGAAGACGAGATGACCTGGAAGAGCCCAACAACCCCGAATATTGACCCGGTAATAGTCGCGAGGTACGTCAAATCGGTAACCCTTCTCTCGATGAAAAGTGCAAATAGGGGCTGTACCATCGAGATCGCGGCAGCGGAAATGATAAGAAGCAGAATTGCATACTTGAGGCGTGAATTACTTAACACAAATTTGTAGTTATCCCAAATGTGAGATTCCTTATACTTTGATACATTAGCTTCCTTCACAAACATGAATACCAGGATGCCGCTTATAAGGCACATTACAGAAGTAATAAAGAAAACATTCCTGTAGCCAAAAGTATCGGCCAGCAATCCGCCAACAAAAGGGCCGAGGAGGTTACCTGCTGCCGTTGAGCTTGCTAAGAATCCAATGGCATATCCGGAGCGTTCTTTGGGTGTATTGGAAGATACCAGCGCAAGAGCTGCTGCAATAAATCCGCTTAATGCGCCCTGTACCATTCTGAAAATGAAAAGCTGAACAACATCCTGTGAGAGGCCTATCAAAAATTGAGATACAGCAAGCCCGAAAATTGCGCGCAGTACCATTTTCTTCTTGCCGACACGGTCTCCCAGCCAGCCCCAAACGGGAGTGGCTATAAACGCGGTCATGAATACACCGGAGACCACAAGGCCGCTCCACCTCTTTACTTCGGTAATATCGGTAACACCAAGATCTTTTACGTATAGCGGAAGGAAGGGGATCACCATGCTCATTCCGATCATTGCAATCAATTGCGCAGACCACATTATGTACAGGTTACGGCGCCAGCTTACTTCCACGGGCCTCGCCTGCCAATCATATCGCTTATCATCATATTTTTTAACTATCTTACAAAAATAATAATTCCACCCGACTCTTTAAATGTTTAAATTTTGCATATTTTTTAAATTTCTAAATCATAATTTTGCAGGAATTGTTAATATTATTTAGCCAGATTGACGCCAAACAGGAAATACCTGATATTTATTCTGCTTTTTTTCGCAGCTTATTGTTTTTTCTTAAGCTGGAGCTTTTTATTTCAGAATGTAGATGATGCTTACATATCTTACCGGTACGGCCAAAACCTGATGCGGGGTGAGGGATTAGTTTATAATCCCGGCGAATATGTAGAAGGTTATACTAATTTTTTGTGGACTGTGATCACAGCGCCGTTCACTGTGATCAAATCAGTTGATGTCTCAATATTTTCAAGCTCGCTGGGGCTGCTGCTATCGATGGGGAACATACTGATGGTTGTATTGATAAGCAGGCTGTTTCCCGGCAGCCGGGAAAAGTTTGGAAAATACCTGGTACTTCTGCCGCCGCTTTTCCTCGCGCTGGATGATTCCATAGCATTCTGGGCCATAGGCGGGATGGAGTTTCCTATATATACACTGTTTATCCTTGGAATAATTTACAGCTATTTCAATATTAACAAAGGTTCAAAATACACTGTCTACATTGCAGTTTTCCTTATGTTATGTACATTAACGCGTCCGGAAGGCAATATGATATTTGGCCTCACAATTGCGCATATGTTCCTTTTCAGAAAGAAAATTGACCGGTTTGGGAAGGTTATCCTTACACTGATCATTTCATATGCTGTTTTCGCGCTTGCCTATTATGGTTTTAAGTACCTGTTTTACGGGCAGGTAATACCAAACACTTTCTATGCAAAAGGAGTGACGGATCTCAGGATGAATCTGGTGCTGGGAACCAAGTACCTTGCGCTGTGCGTAGGTACAAGATTGTATATATTCATATTCATTCTGTTTATTCCCTTCAAAAGAGCGTTCAGGGAGTTTAAGCTCTCTTACCTTGTTATGTTTTCGGCTATATATGTGATATACCTGGTTGCCGTTGGCGGGGACTGGATGATAGCAAACAGGTTCTTCGTTCCGATACTGCCTATCCTCTATATATTAAGTGTTATAGGATTCATAAATTTTCTTGGCAAGATAATGCTGTTTTACAAGAGTGAACTGAAGACTGAAAAGACAGCGAAATTCATCAGTTCAGCGCTTGCGGTTATGCTTTTTGTATTTACACTTGCGCTCCTGGAGTATAACCAGCTTATCATTAAGGATGACAATACCCGGTATGAGCTTCAGTGGTCAAAGTTCGGTATGTGGCTGAAGAACAACGTTCCAAAAGAAACAATTATCGCAGTTGGCCCTGCAGGAAAGATCCCGTACTATTCCGAGCTTTATACAATTGATATGTGGGGGCTCAACAATGAACATATAGCAAAAACTGATTCTAAAAGGCTGCAGGCAGGGCACAAAAAGTTTGATCTCGAGTATGTGCTTTCATATAACCCCGAATTTATAATCGGTTACGCCGGATTCACTGATATGGACCTATCAGAAAAATATGAGAAGTTCAACGCCCCCGAAGATGAATATAAATGTTATGATGTGGTGTTCAGGCTAAAAGATGAATACCGAAACAAGAAGTGATGAGTAAAGTAAGAAAGGCAATGATCCTCGCTGCGGGCTTTGGTACAAGGCTTCGGCCGCTTACAGATAAAATTCCTAAACCTCTGATACCTTATAACGGAAAACCAATGATAGAATATGCTATCAGTAACCTTGCGGCTGCCGGTGTAAATGAGTTTGTTATTAACTTACATCATCATGCTGACAAAATGGAAGATTACTTTAGCAGAAGAAAGGGTACTGAATCTATAGAGCTTTTGAAAGAATCTGAGATATTGGGCACAGGCGGGGCACTGGTTAATGCCCGTAAATCCCTGACTAATTCCGGTTGTTTCTTTTTATATAATTCAGATATTTATACAAATGCAGACCTAATTGAGATGCAGAAAAATCACATTGAGAGCAAAGCCCTGGTAACACTTGCTGTTAAAGAAAGGGAAACTGAAAGATATTTACTTTTGGATCCCGAAATGAATATTCTGGGAAGAACTGAAAAAGGCAGGGATGTTCTTTACGCATCCGGGGTCGTTGGAAAGAAAATGGGTTTTTGCGGTATTCATCTGATTTCTGATAAGTTATTTGAATTAGTAGGGCAGGTAGGAAATTTTGATATTATTCCTGAATACATGAAATTGATTTCAAATGGCCAAAAGATTTGCGGATACGATATTGGCAGCAAAAACTGGAAAGATTTGGGGAAAATAACAAGTCTGGAAACCTAACTTATTGATATTATAAAGTTTCACTGCCTATTCTTGTATTCATTGCAACATTTTAGCAACTCTTAATAATATTTTTCCTATACTCATATAAGCCTATATAATTACAGAAGTTAAGCTGTAGCTTGTGTGTTCGACTTCTAATATTTTACATAAACATGTTTGCAAAAAAATAAGTTGTTTGCTATATTCGTGTCATTGGGGGAATCAAAAAATAATAAACATTAAAAGGAGAACAAAATGAGTAAATTAAAACTCATTGCTGCCTTGGCAGTAATTGTTTTTGTTTCAAACGCTTTTGCGCAGAGTAACGGCAAGTTACCCGGCAAAGACGAGGGATTCTATTCCACCTCTGACGGCACAACACCCACAGATAAATATTCTGTGCAGCCTAAGAATAAGAACGAAAACCCTGAAGTTACAAAGATCGCTAAAGAGATAAACATTGCAAGAAACAATGGTGACGCTCAGAAAGTTAGCATGCTCCAGAAAAAACTCAATGAGTTTTCCGGCGCAAGAGTTCAGGAAGGATCTGTAAACAGCGAATTACAGAATTACATTGACTGGACAACAACAGATTACAATGTATCAACCGTACTTCCATGGAATAACTGGGGAAGTGCTATCGGCGTTGCACAGCTCGGCGCTGCAACAGGTACTCTGTATGCCGCTTCAACACAGTGGGCTTCAGCTTCAGGTGATACAATGACCTTCCTGACCTCAACAAACGGCGGTCAGACATGGTCACGTGTTTGGTCAACAAACTTTGTCATAAATACAGATTATAATGCCAATGAGATCGATATGGAGATCGTTTACGACGGCGCGAACACATGGGCTTTCATAGTTGCAGGTTATTATGATTACACAACAAGCACCAGAAGATGCTGGTTATGGAGATACAACATTACAACAAATGCATTGACAACTACTCAGCTTATCTTTGCTCCAAACCCGGCAACAAATGATTACTATTGCCCAAGGATCACAAGCGATGGAAGTCAGTACACCTCACTTGCGTATGTGTACATTATAGCTTCATGTGATTCTACATACAGCGGAACTAACCACTGGCTGAAGCAGAAATTCGGATTACTTGAAAATCCATTTTCAGCTATAACTGTAACATACAGAAACCCAAATACGACAAATTCCGGCTGGTTTTATAACAGTCCTACAAATGCTGCAGGAAAGTATCTATCTTCAGATATAGCATTTAACCGTAACGGCGGTGATAGAGTTATCACTTCTTTCCAGGTTGATTTTGGCAGTGTTTCAGCACCACCGGGCTACAATGTAGTAACCGCATGGAGTAATGATTACGGAACCAGCAACACAGGTTTCTTCCAGGTTGCAGAAGCTAATACATCATCAGGCGCTAAGATCTCTTTTGCAGGTGCAAACTCAAACTATGGTATGATTGTTTACCAGAGGTCTTTTAGTGCCTCAGATTGGGATCCGTATTTCAGGGTTACTTCAGATAGGGGTAACACCTGGTCAGCAGGTGGTTATGTTGACGCTTCAGGCGACAGGCAGAGAGGCCGGGTTGAGGTTTACACACCGTATCCGCCGGTATCTTTCAGGGTTGGATATAACCAGGAAGTAACATCTACACCTCAGGCTTTCCTTCAGAAGTTTGATACTACCACAAATACATTTCCTGCAGGAAATAAGTACCAGGTTTCGAATGTAACTGCAGATACAACTTATGGAAGTATCAGGCCTTGTAAGAAAAATGCTGCAGATGATTGTATCGCTATCTGGAGAGGGCTTGCATCCGCATTCACGTATTGTTCATATAACTGTGCTACAACTGTTGGAGTTGTAAATAACAACGAAACACCGACAGCATTCGATCTTTCACAGAACTATCCTAATCCGTTCAACCCCACAACAAACATAAAGTTTGCAGTTCCTGTTTCAGGAATGGTGAAACTGGTTGTTTATGATGTAACCGGACGCGAAGCAGGTATCCTTCTTTCTGAGCAGATGAATGCAGGCACATACAGCGTTAACTTTGACGCATCACAGCTTTCAAGCGGTATTTACTTCTATACCTTGACAGCAGGTGATTTCACACAGACAAAGAAAATGATGCTTATAAAGTAAGCGATCAGAAATAAATCTTTTCAAAGCCCCCATAGAAATATGGGGGCTTTTTTTATGTTCCGCTAAGCTAAGAAATGCAGCCGGATTGTAGGTTTTCATGGCATAATGGCATTATGGAAAGTTGCAGCGTCAGGACGAAAGTCCTGACGCCACAGAAACGAAATATATTAGGCTGGTGCTGTCAGGTCTTACGACCTGACAGCATTTTATTGTTTTAATGCCATATTAAAAAGAAAATCGGCAGAAGCAAAGTCCTACACCACAGAGGCAAAAGTCCAGACGCTGAGTAAACGAAATATATTGGGCCGTTTCTGTCAGGTCTTGCGACCTGACAGAATTTTATAGTTTTAATGCCATATCAAAAAGAAAATCCACAGAAGCAAAGCATTGACGCCACAGGGGCCAAAGTCCAGACGCCACGGCAGCGAAAGTTTTTAGGCCGATTCTGTCAATTCTTACAACCTGACAGTGTTGCATTGTTTTCAATGCTGTTTCAAGATGTAGATCCGGCAAGGCTGAAATTCCCCCTTTGCATAGCAGAGATTACGGGAATTGCAGAAAAACGCTGTTTATGTCTTCAATTTAGATTGAAAAACTGAACATTTAAAACTATATTATTTGATAATTTTTCCAATTTAACAGCAATTTATGAAACCTTGGGCTTTGGTTTTGGGTGCTTCCAGCGGATTCGGCGGGGCAGTTTCCTTAGAGTTAGCAAAACATGGATATAATATATTCGGGGTTCACCTAGATAGGGCAGTAACCATTCCTGATGTAAAAAGCCTGATGAGAAAAATTGAGCATACTAAGCAGCATGCTGTATTTTTTAACATTAACGCTGCCGATGCCATCAAAAGAAATGAAGTTCTCGATGAGATAACCGAGCGTTTACACGGTCACGAAAAGGGAAGTGTGAAAGTTCTTGTGCATTCGCTTGCCTTTGGGACTTTAAAGCCTTTTATTGCTAAAACGCAGACAAACTGCATTTCGCAGGCTCAGATGGAAATGACTCTCGATGTGATGGCGAATTCTTTGGTTTACTGGACCCAGGGGTTGATATTCCGCGGACTTCTTGCAGAAGGAGGAAGGATATTTACTCTAACGAGCGCCGGTTCGCATTCTGTTATTCCGTTTTACGGTGCCGTATCTGCGGCAAAGGCGGCTTTGGAATCTCATACACGACAGCTTGCGTATGAGCTTGCGCCAATGAATGTAACCGCAAATTCCATTATGGCCGGTGTTACCGATACACCCGCGCTTCAAAAGATACCCGGGGCTAAGAACATGATCGAAGCTACAAAGCTTAAAAATCCAAGAGGAAGATTAACACATCCGGAAGATGTTGCAAAAGCGATCCTGATGCTTTGCTCTGAAGAAGCTTCATGGATCTCAGGTAACATGATCGGAGTTGACGGAGCCGAAGATATTATCAATTTTACCGGTGAGAGAGTGGCTCATCATATTAAGTAATTTTCTAAATACACTCAGTTTTTAAATACACATCTAAATTATATAGTTTATGTTCGAATTTGGATTTACTGAAGAACAGCAGATGCTGCGCGAGATGGTTCGTGACTTTGCAACAAACGAGTTAAAACCAATTGCTCATCAGATCGATGAGCAGGAAAAGATCCCTGCCGAAATTATCAAAAAGCTTGGCGAAATTGGACTACTTGGAGCATCAATACCCGAACAATACGGCGGCGGCGGTTTCGGGGAAGTGGGATATTGCGTAATGCAGGAAGAAATTGCGCGCGCATGCCTCTCAACCGCTACTTTCATCGGTGCGCATCAATCGATAGGCACAAATGCTATATTTATCGGCGGAAGCGAAGAGCTTAAACAAAAGTACGTTGTGCCGCTTGCAAAAGGAGAGAAGATCGGCGCATTCTGTCTGACTGAAGTACAGGCTGGCTCAGATTCATTTAATGTAAAAACTACCGCAAGGCTTGATGGAGATGAATGGGTAATTAACGGCGATAAAATGTGGATCACAAATGGGGGAATCGCAGATATCATTTCGGTTTTTGCCAGGACCCCTAAAGGCGTTACCGCGTTTGTAGTTGAAACCAGTATGCCGGGATTTACAGCAGGGCCGCCCGAAAAGAAAATGGGTATAAGGGGAAGCACAACCAATGCCATCACGTTTGACAATGTAAGGGTTCCGAAAGGAAATATGATAGGTACCGAAGGCAGGGGATTCCTTATTGCAATGAAGACGCTGGATGCCGGCAGGCTTGGGCTGGGCGCAGCATGCCTTGGCGCTGCCAAGGAAATGCTTGAGATGTCTTCAAAATACGCGAAAGAGCGCGTTCAGTTCGATCACCCCATTAGCCACTTCCAGGCAATCCAGTTCATGCTGGCCGAGATGGCAGCTACAATTTATACTATGGAATCGGTAATGTACAGAACTGCCGTTGATTATGACCTGAAGAAAAATATCAGCATGCACTCTGCAATGGTAAAGCTGATATGTTCCGAAGGCCTTGATAAAGTTGTTGATTATGCCGTACAAATTCACGGCGGTATGGGTTACTCCAGGGAATACCCGATCGAGAGATTTTACCGTGATTCAAGAATTAACAAAATATTCGAAGGTACGAACGAGATCCAGAAAGGCATAATTGCACGTGATGTGTTGAAACATAACGGAGTTATGTAGTTCAGATCAGTTAAAGAAAGAAATAAAAAATATATGAAAAGATCGCTTATCTACATTTTTTTATTCGTGATGTCTATCAGCATGATTGGCTGCTTGACTGTTGAGACTAAGGAATACTCATTCAAGCTCAAAGACGGCAAATCCGGCAGCGGGAAGATAAAATACATAAACATCATGCACACTATGGATTCCGCCTCAACAGTTGAAGCTGAATACGAGGACCTGATGACTAATTACCTTAACGGCAAGAAGCCTGAAGATGAAATGCCGGGCGTAAAGAATGTAAAGAAGCGTTTGTTCGAAGAGGATAACCAGCTTTGCGGCGAGATCACTTTTGATTTTGATGATATCACTGCATTGAAGTTCTATAACTATAAACAAAAAGTATGGGCTTACTCGCTTGCAGGCGGAAGCTTGTTTGGCGGCAGCGAAGCTTTTTTCTCATCTAACGGTACGTTTGGAGGGGAAAGCATGAATGTAGTCTTCTGGGATGGCAGCGAAAATGAGTTCAAGCTCAAAACCACCGTTGCTTCAAACGACAAGAAGAATGAGAGCCTGCTTGATATCTGGAAGAAAAAAAGCGGCAAATAGTAAGTTCAAATAACAAATACCAAATAACAGTTGGTAATTTGCGGTGTCTACAGTTAGGGACGTCAATCTGAAAAGGTGACGTCTTTTTTTATACTTTTTTGTACACCAGAATAAAAACTTTTTATGAGGTTTATTTATTCCCCCTCTCCTTTCAGGAGAGAGGGGCAGGGGGTGAGGTCGTTCATATAATTGTTCCTGCTACTTTGCAATGAGTGAGGCTTCAAGCTTTTCGACTCTTCGGCGCAGATCACTTGACCTGTAAATGAGCTGGAAAATTACAGCGGCGAGCAATATTATTATACTTATGAAGAAGTAACCAATCCGGTAAAATGTAATCAGCAGCTCATTTACGGGATTGTAAACATTCTTCGCAAATACTTCGCTTTTTGTGCGCTGAAATTTGCTTTCATCAACCTGTTCGCTTGAGAAGATGTTCTTTATCTTCTCTATCTGCAGCTGCACCTTTTTGACAGTATAAAGCATATCGTCAATTCTGCCGTCGAGCGAGTCAATAGATGCTTTGCGTATTCCGGCGGTTTCCATTGTCCGTGTTGAGAAGTTATTAAACACCGGCTTGGTTATGGATCCCCCAAGCAGCACAATCAGCAGCATCAAACCCGCAACGCCGTATAAAACCTGGTATAAATTCTTCATTTTTGCCAAATAGATTAAATTTTACAGCACTTTATATAACAATTATTCGGTCAGAATTTATCCATCCTTATGTAATTGAATAACTCAGAAAAATTAGGTAAATTTGTAGAAATAAGAGAAAATTAGAGTTTTTCATGCACCCGTAGCTCAACTGGATAGAGCATCTGACTACGGATTTGGGGAACGACTGATAAATATCGTTTTTCGTGGTTGGATTGAGGTATTTAGTTTTAAGAACCATTGTTTTAGTTACCACTTAGTTACCAGTAACCATTTAATATAATATACTGGAATACAAGTGTAAATATATAAAGCCATAAAATTAATAGTATGTCAGATAAGGTAAGAATTGAAGATTTTAAAGAAGGAGACGGGGACAACTTAAGTTTAGCAATGAATTATTTGATTAGAACTAAAGAAGCACACAAGATTGATTTTAAGTATATGACTGAAGATGATAAAGCTTGGTATTTTCTGATTGAGTATCAGCACAAATGGGATAAAAGAAAAACAGTGAAATATATTACAATACCAGTTTTAAAAGAAAACCATCAAATTGGTATTCCTATAGAACGAGAAGATTAACTTATGCCAAATACTTTAAATATTGTAGATAATGGTAATAACATGTATACATTTACTGATATAAGTGGAATAAGTCATATTGCAAGAGTATCTATTTATGGAGTATTTGAAACTTATGAACATTTAACAAGAGCTGCTGAGTCAATGAACTTTTGGGTAAAACATAGAGACCGGGAGAGAGATTTTATTAAGGATTTGGATGCTATGCAAGCATTAAATATGTTTGTTTTACCTAAAGATAAGACAAGACCTAAAATCAGAGAAATAGCTGAAAAAGATTTGGAATATTATAATAATGAAGTTGAAAGACTTGAAAAAGTATTTGAAAATAGTTTATTATAAAGCCGCTATGGTGTAATGGATAGCACGAGGCGCTACGGACGCCTTAGTTGGGGTTCGAGTCCCTATAGCGGTACTAAAGACAATTATGACAAGAGAAGAACAACGAGATATAGTTATCAATGCTCAATTTACTAATACCTTCATAGGCTTTAGTATGGTTAATCCAGAACTGATACCTGAAGTTAATGAGTTTCGGTATGATTATGATAGACATAACTTTGAAGCTATGTATGGGAGTATTTATCCTATAGTTTTAACATCTTTAATTGAACGTGACGAATATGACTTGGGAATGGAATATGATAAGGTAAAAATTGTGGATAAAAGAAGTGGAAAGACTTTATTTGAAGAAAATTTACCCAAAGATACTGGTGATACAGGCTTTAAGGGGTGATGAATAGACTTAGTCTGTGGTTTGCATTTGTCGTTTGATTGTTAGTATATTTAATGCAGATTTGAGTTGAACAAAAAGTGTTTCAAAAATTTTCAGAAAAATTCAAAAACTGAAAAATTCTGAAAAAAAGTTTTCAAAAAAATATTTTTTCAAACAAACGAAATTATTCAAATGATACAGGGAAAATAAAATCGTCTTAAAATAGGTATGCCCATTTGGGAATAATGACAGAGAAAACAGCAATGTTTTCTTTTTGTGTTTATGGACGTAACTATACTGGCGGAGCATTGTCTCCGCCTTTGCTGTTTATAGGAAGATTTTTCATAACTAAAATCATAAGGAGTAAAAATGCCAAAACTAAAAAATTATCGGTTTTCAGGTGCATTTGATTTGGATTTACAAACTCGTAAACGACTTAAACATGAAGTCTTTTTTGAAGTTGATGTGTGGTGTAATGATGAAGATGAAGCATATGAAGAAGCAAATAAATTTATAAATCCACGGTTTGGTTATCGATTTATTGATATTGATGAATTATTTCCACCACCTGATTTTGAAGCAATTGAAGCAGAAAATGCTAAGAGCAGAAAAGCAAAATTAAAACGAATGAAAGAACAAATAATATTATAAACTAAAACCGAGCAAACAAAGCTCAAAGGAGAATAAAATAATGGAATACTCGTATTTCGTAAGATTTAAAGCTACAGTATCATTAAAGATAGTTGCTAACACACCAGAAGATGCATTACATACTGCAAATGCTATAGTGTTTCAAAAAGAAAATTATGATACAGAGGAAATTGCTGATGTTTTTGATGGTAATATCACTGTTCATAAAGCAAAAACAATTGTCAATATAGGCAATGAAAAGGAAGAATGTTTAGAATATTTTAAAGTAGTTAAAGACAAAATAACTCAAATCTAAAGGAGAACAAACATCATGGCAACAAAAACTTATTTCAAATGGCGTGTTGGCAGAAGCATAGTAATATTGCCAAGTGTATTTATACCAACAAAAGCTAACCCAGATGGTAATGAAAAGATTACAAAGCTGGGCAAAGCTGCGGAAAAGGAATATCAGAACTATTTAAAAAGGAAGAAAAATGGACATAGATAAACTTTTAAAATTTGACTCAAAAGTAGTAGGTAAAAAAGAGTTAATTGAGTATCTAACAATTGAACATGACTTACCTGATAGTATACAGGATGTTTTTATGAAGAAATTACATAAAAAGGGATTTCACATTATCGGAATTGACAACGGAATAATGATTATTTGCAAAACAGATAAATCAACATATCGCTTGATTGAAGTGAGCTATGCTCAATTTGGAGTATTAAGTGCATTAAAAGAAAAACATATAAAAGGAGATTTCATAAATGAGTAAAAAACTTGTTCAACCATTAAAATACAAGCCTTTTATCAAGAACACAGTGATATATACAAAGGGTGATGATATTTATATATCCTTGTTACCTGATAACGGCAAGGTCGGGGATATTAATATGTCATATTTCCCTGCTGATAAGCTATATAGGACTTCTAAAAAGGTGTATGAGCAGTATTTTGATGACTATTATAATGCCCCAGACAAAGCATTACAATTCTCTATGAATGAAAGGATTAAATGGCAAAAATTGCAGTATGACAGAGTATTTACGCATGATGAAATAGCTGTTATCTGTAAGAAATGGGAAGCCTTAAAGAAGTTTGTTTTAGAGTATAATGAGATAAAGCAAGAAATGATACCCAATGGCAGTTTAAAAACACAGCTTACACGTGCAATGGTGAATGAGGCCTTAAAAAATGTTCATAAAGAAGACCTGTTTAAGACTGATGATGATAAATAATTTTGGATTAATTTATAAAGAAAATTATTTTTTTCAGACTTCTCATGAATATATATTAATGTAATTCAATTAAACAGGGGGTAAGCCGGAATAAGAGTTCATTCGACTGTCTCTTATTCTTGATTGCTTATCCTCTGTTGTATTTATTGCAAAAACCTTACAACATAAAGGTAATATATAATATTACAATTTACACAGTCGAAAATTTGCAATAAAATAATGATTTCAAGCAATTGTTTAAAACAGTCGAAAAATGAAGTATTATATTCCATCCAATTTAGATTTAACTGCACAACAGAGCTTTCCTGTAAAGCATCTGGAGAAGTATTATTATTTAATATCGCTTCTCAACACCAACCGCATATATTATAAAACAAAAAAGAACACAGATTTTATAAACCTGAAAAGTGTTTATCTGCGTAATATCTTAACTCCACAATTCAGCAACAAAGTAATAAATGACCTTAAGAAATGGGGAGTAATTGAGGTCAGCAAATCTTATCAGGTCGGGGTCAGGAGCAAGGGTTATAGGCTATCAAAGCTATATCGAGATGTTGAAGTATTAACTCACCCGGTATCAGCAGGTATGGTTAAAAAGATAGATAAGCATGCCTATAGCGAAATAAAAGCGGATACAGAGCTTTTAACAACTTCAGAGAGGGTGCAGGAGGCTTTAAAGCGGCTAAATGATAGAAAATATATATCAGAGAACAAATATGAGCATCTACAGAGCCATTTAAAGGCTATTACAATTGAATATGATGAAGCTATAACTCAATTGAATAAGATAAAGCATAAAATTACAGCTGATGAGTATAACATAACATTAATTTCAATTGATAAAATACATGATGGGCATTTTTATTTTAAGTTAGACAAGACTACAGGTAGAATTTATACAAACATCACGAACTTGAATAAAGAGTTCCGAAAGTTTTTACGATATGCAGGTGAGCCCCTTGTTGAAATTGATATTGCAAACAGCCAACCTTTATTGTTTAATGCAGTTTTAAGAAATTCCTTACAACATAAAGGTAATAATATATATGAAAAATTAACAACGCAAGGCAACTTCTATCAATACTTCACTAAACAATACAATGCCACATATAAAGAAAAGAAAACTGTAAAAGAAATTAAGGAGCTTGTATTCGGAAAGATATTTTTCTGTCGTAAGTTCATGAATTCGAAGTATAAAGAAAGCAAATTATTCAAAAGATTATTTCCATCAGAGTATAATGTTGGTCTTGCTTCGATAAAATAGACACTTAGAAAGTAGTGTTTTTTGATTTTTCAAAATTAAAAGGCGACAAGTATCCTAATTTAGAATGTCTCCTTTTCCTGTTATAAAATATTTCTATGTATTTGTAAATCTGATTACTA
>JAYRXC010000054.1:0-85938 GCA_041917655.1 Ignavibacteria bacterium
GCTGAACTCGTTTCAGCATCTATTGCCCTACTCTAAGAATTATGAGTTTGCAAGAAGACCCTCAAACAAGTTCAGGGTGACATACCTTATTTTGTCATGCTGAACTCGTTTCAGCATCTATTGCCCTACTCTAAGAATTATGAGTTTGCAAGAAGACCCTCAAACAAGTTCAGGGTGACATACCTTATTTTGTCATGCTGAACTCGTTTCAGCATCTTTTTCCATACTCTCTAATTTATGAGTTTGCAAGAAGACCCTGAAACAAGTTCAGGGTGACAAAAATCCGGGATCCTTGAGTATGCATGCGGACCCTCAAACAAGTTCAGGGTGACAAAAATCCGGGTGCAGAAGAAGGTCAATCAATAAAAAAGGCGTTTATCCTAAAACGCCTTTTCAATAACATTAACAATATATTTGCGTTATGTTTTAAGCTTCTTTGCCGTGGCAGTTTTTGTATTTCTTGCCGCTGCCGCATGGACAAGGGTCATTTCTGCCTACCTTTGGTCCGACCTTGATAGGAATTTTCTTCGTATCATTGGGCTGCGACTGCATGTTATCAGACTGCTCCGGCGTCATTTTGAGTCCAACGCCATCAGCGCTTTGTTTTATGGTTGTCATTCTCTGCGGCAGCTTCTGGCGCTGCTGGGGAACTTCAACTTTCTGTTCCTGCGTAGTGAACTTGAACACGAAATTTATCACATCTTTGCTGATATCTTCGAGCATCTGAACAAAAAGTCCGAAGCCGTCTTTTTTGTATTCAATAAGCGGATCCTTCTGGCCGTACGCGCGGAAATTGATACCTTCCTTAAGGTCATCCATTTCCCTTAAGTGCTCTTTCCACTTATCATCAATTACCGTAAGCATCGCGAAACGCTCTATCTGTGCTATCAGATCAATGCCGTATTTCTCTTCTTTTCTTGAATAGTTCTCGTGCACCAGCTTCATGATATAGTCATCGAGCCCCTTTTCGCCAAGCGTCTGGAATTTCTCCGGGGTCAGATCCATAAGTACAGTAAATGTTCTTTGAATCTCATCTCTTAATCCGTCGTAATCACCTTCGGGATAGTATTTCTGCACGGTCTTTTCTACGTAAGATCCGGCCATATCAAATATCTCGTCTTTGATACGCTCGCCCATCAGTGCCTGGCGGCGGCGGTCATAAATAACCTCGCGCTGCTGGTTCATCACGTTATCATACTCAAGCAGTCTTTTACGTATGCCGAAGTTATTTTCCTCAACTTTTTTCTGCGCGCGCTCTACCGAGCTGGTTATCATTGAGTGCTCAATAGCCTCACCCTCTTCGATACCGAGCTTTTCCATTACACGCGAAATTCTTTCACTGCCAAAAAGCCTCATAAGATCATCTTCGAGCGAAAGGAAGAACTTCGAAGAACCCGGGTCGCCCTGCCTGCCGGCTCGTCCGCGAAGCTGCCTATCGATACGGCGAGCCTCATGGCGTTCCGTACCAATAATATGCAGACCTCCAAGCTCGCCCACACCTGGGCCGAGCTTAATATCTGTACCGCGTCCGGCCATGTTGGTTGCGATGGTTACCGCGCTCTTGAGTCCGGCGTTTTGTACTATCTGCGCTTCACGCTGGTGCTGTTTTGCATTTAATACTTCATGAGCAACAGCTTTGCGCTTCAGCATCCTTGAAATCGTTTCAGAAACTTCGACAGATGTAGTACCAACAAGCACAGGTCTGCCTATCTTTTTCATTTCTTCAATTTCTGAGATCACAGCGTTATACTTTTCACGCTTGGTCTTATAAACCACGTCATTCATATCATCGCGGATACAATCCCTGTTGGTGGGAATTACGACAACATCAAGCTTATAGATATCCAGGAACTCTCCTGCTTCAGTTTCCGCAGTACCAGTCATACCTGCAAGCTTTTTGTAAAGCCTGAAGTAGTTCTGCAGTGTGATAGTTGCGAGTGTCTGGGTGTCCTTTTCAACATGCACGCCTTCTTTTGCTTCGATAGCCTGGTGCAGACCTTCTGAATATCTTCTGCCCGCAAGTACACGGCCGGTGAACTCATCCACGATCATGATCTTGTTATCCTGGATAACATATTCAACATCATTTTCATAAAGCGAATAAGCCCTGAGAAGCTGCTGTACTGTGTGTATCCTGTCGCTTCTGAGTGAATATAGCTCTCCAAGCGCATCTTTTTTGCTTAATTTCTCGGCTTCACTCATGGAAGCATCATTTTCTATATGCGCAATTTCAGTGCCCATATCAGGCAGTACAAAGAAATCCTTATCTTCATTTGCGCTGGTTAAGAACTCCCGTCCCTTTTCAGTGAGATCGATCGAATGCGCCTTCTCATCGATAGCAAAATACATCACATCGTCTATTTCAGGCATCCTCTTAGCGTTATCCCTAAGGAACTCGATCTCCGTCTGCTGCATGAGAGTCTTGTTGGAGGGCTCTGAGAACAGCTTGAGCAGCTTTTTGTTCTTCGGGAATCCCCTGTGTGCCCTTAACAATGCAATACCTGCCTGGTGTATCTCTTCCTTCGAAGCCGCGCTGCCTTTACTTATTAGAGCTTCAGCTTCGCCTACGAATTTCGCAATAAGGCTCTTCTGCGCATCCACAAGGCGTTTTACCCTTGGATTCATTTCATCAAACTTATGATCGCTCATTTCAACCGCGCCTGAAATAATAAGCGGCGTCCTTGCTTCATCGATCAATACAGAGTCAACTTCATCCACAATAGCGAAGTTGTGCCCGCGCTGTACCATGAATTTTTTATCGACCACCATGTTATCGCGCAGGTAGTCAAAGCCAAATTCATTATTTGTACCATAAACTATATCGCAGTTATACGCATCACGGCGTTTATCATTATCCATATCATTCAGAATAACGCCTACTGTCAAGCCGTGGAACTTGAATATCTCGCCCATCCATTCGCTATCGCGTTTAGCAAGGTAGTCGTTAACTGTAATTACGTGAACTCCTTTGCCGGGAAGCGCGTTAAGATACTGGGGCATTGTTCCCACAAGCGTTTTACCTTCACCGGTTGCCATTTCAGCGATCTTACCCTGATGCAGCACCATACCGCCGATGAGCTGAACATCAAACGGGATCATTTCCCACTGGACTCTCTGGCCGGCAGCAAGCCATTCTTTTCCGCAAAGTCTGCGGCAGGTATCTTTCACCACCGCAAATGCCTGGGGCAGAATCTCGTTAAGGGTATCCTCAATGGTTTCATCCAGCCCTTTCTCGGTTTCTTCAAGCTCGTCATAAATAGCCTTTCGCTCGTCGTGTGTGATATCGTTTGTAAGCTTTGAGCGAAGCTCAACAATTTTATCCTCATACTCCTGGGTATTCTTTTTTATTATCTCTTTGAACTCTGCGGTTTTTGCGCGAAGCTCATCATCTGAGAGGTTCTTGTATGACTCGTAAAATTCGTTTATTTCCTCTACTATTGGCAGCAGTTCCTTAACATCTTTTTCATGTTTGGACGGAAATATTTTCTTAATGAAATTGAACATTTATTTTTTTATCCCGTTGTTCTTTTTGAACTTTGTTATTTTACTTTTCTTTATATACGATACAAACTGCATGTTTATTTGGCCCTGCAGGAACCTTTCTTCCCAAAAATTAAAATGCAGGCAGGCGATACGCTTAGGGTTAAGGTATCCACTTTATGCTGCATCCCATTGAAGGGATCATATCAAAATCTATTTCTTTGTCTGCAAGCAGCAGGTCGATCGCCCGTTCAAGATCCCTGCTCTGCACCTTAGATTCATCCTTCCAGTTATCGTCTAACCTGCCACGGTATTTCAGAATTCTTTCCTTATCATAAACAAAAATATCAGGCGTGCAAACTGCGTCATAATCCTTTGCAGCAGATTGGGTTTCATCCCTCAGGTATGGGAAAACAAATCCCTTTTCTGCAGCGCGTTTTTTCATTTCTTCAAACGAATCTTCCGGGTAAACGGCGGCATCATTTGAATTTATGCATATTAAGGCGAATGAAGAGCCTGAATATTTTTTCGCGATATTGTTAATACGGTCTTCCACTGCTTTTACATACGGGCAGTGGTTGCAGCTAAAAATGATACAAAACACATCTTTATCCGCAAAATCATTTAGGGAATATTCCTTGCCGTCCGTTCCCTGAAGCGAGAACGGATGTGCTTTTGAACCTATGTTTAATTCTTCTGGTGATACAGGCATACTATTTCAATTAGCAATTAACAATTAGCAATTAACATTTAACAATTAACAGATATCAGTGTTTACCATTCAGAATAGTCTCAAATTCCCTTTCAAAGTTAGAGTGATCATTTTTATCATAACAGATGGTCTTTATCCCCGCCTTCTCTGCTGCTTCGCAGTTTTCGGGCAGGTCATCTATGAAAACAGACTCCTCAGGCACAATACCAAGATGTTCGATTGTCCTGCTGTATATTATATCATCCGGCTTCAGGCATTTAAGCTCATATGAAAGCGCAAATTTTTCAAGCAGGTTAACATAATCATAGTTATTCTTAATATACTCAAAGTGAAGCGGACTTGTATTTGAAAGCAAAAACAATCTGTATTTACCTTCTTCTTTAAGTTTCCTCACTAAGCTGCTCATGTTTGCTATTTCAGAGAACATGCCATTAAATGATGCGGAGAATTCTTCCCTTGCCATCTTGAGGCACAGTCCATCAAGGCATCTTGTGATAAACTCATCGGTATCGATATCACCTGATTCATATCCAAGCAGGCGGTAGTTGCCGCCTTTGAAAAAATTCATATAAGTCTCATCGCTTACGCCCGAGGCCTTAAGCTTCTTTATGAATCGTTCATATTCTACGTTTACCAGGACGTTGCCCAGGTCAAAAATAATATTTTTGATCAATACTCAGCTTTTTTTCAGCTTGATGTTTTCTATCTCAAGCATTTTTCTTTTCATCTGAAGTCCGCCGCCGAATCCGCCTATACTGCCATCTTTGGCTATCACCCTGTGGCAGGGAATTATTATGGGCACCGGATTCACAGCGCAGCATGTTGCCGCCGCACGATATGCATTCCTGTTGCCGGCCAGCCGGGCAAGATCCCTATATGATACTGTCTTCCCATATTCAACATTAGCAAGCTCACTCCATACGGCTGTCCGGAAGCCGCTTCCTTTCAGGTAAACTTTGAGGTTAAAGTACTCTCTTTTGCCTGCAAAATACTCTTTGATCTGCCTTACTTCCTCTGATAACTCAGAGGGAGCATATTTCATTTCATCCGGCAGGTAAGCTTTGATAAGCCTCAAAAACCTGCTTTTATCACCGCTTAATGATAAATAGCATACCCCATTTTCATTTTTTGCAATAAAAAAAGAGCGCTTTAGCTGCGTTATGCGGAATTTGCCGTAAAATATCATTTTTTGGTTATAAAACTTACAAATTTACTAAAAAAAACGGATAGTTTTCAGACAATAAAAAAACCACCTCTGTATAACAGAGGTGGTTTATGAAAGCTCCTTTATCTGCTATACTATTTGATCAGCATCATTTTCTTGGTTGATTGGTAACCATCCGCAGCAATACTGTAGAAATAAATTCCGCTTGAGAATCTTGCAGCATCCCATTTAACCATATACTCACCCGCCTTAAGCTGTTCATTCACCAGATTTTCTATTTCCCTTCCCATTACATCATATACCGATACTCTGACAAAAGATGAATTAGGCACATCGAATCGAATTGATGTTGAAGGATTGAACGGATTAGGATAATTTTGTTTAATGCTGAAGGTTGAAGGTATAACACCACTTATTGGATCAATGGCTGATATCTTTGAATATCTTAAAGTATAGAAGCCTATACCTGTTCCGGAAAAATTAGCTGAACCGGTAACATAGATCCTGTCAGTATCCTGAACTGCCACACCTGAAATATAGTCATTGCCGCTTGCAGTACCGCTTTCCCTTTTTTCCCAATTGAAAGTTCCGTTGCTCCTGTATGAGATAGTGAGGTAATCGTAACCTGTACCAACACTGGATCCGGCTACATAAACATTCCCTGAGGCATTATCAACCGCAATATTGAAAGGAATATCTGTGCCTGAATTAGTGGTTCTCTGTACCCAGAGCTGCCCCAGTGAAGAATTATATTTTATGGTAGCAAAATCATAACTTGTACCTACCCCTGAACTATAGCCGGTAACATAAACATTGTTAAGGTTATCAATTGCCATTTGAGACATTTGGTCAGTGCTGCCAAGCGGCCCGTTATAGGATGCTGCTGCGTTGCTGTCTCCGGTTGCGCATGAATACCTGATTGTCATATAATCCTGTACACCGCCAGCGCGGAAGCTGTAACCGCCTACATAAACATTTGTACCGGTGTTATCAAGCACCAGGTCAACGGCATTGTCTTCTGAGTTTTGCGTGCCGTTATATTTTTTAGCCCAGGCGAGTGTTCCGTTGGAGTTTATCTTTATGGTAAGATAATCTTCTGAACCGAATGAGCCGGTGCCGGATTTACCCGTTACATAAGCATTCGATGTGCCGTCAAGCTTTATAGCATGCGCTTCATCACCGGTATTTGAAAGGGGACCTGTATAAATATAAGGCCAGCCGGAAACAACATTACCGGAAGCATCATATTTTATTGTTGTAAACTTCTGCCCTTGCCCGCTTCCAACATCGCTTCTGCCTGTAGTATAAACATTTCCGGAAGGATCCACTGCAATCGCGAATCCGTAATCTCCGCCATTACCTGTGCCGTTGTAAGTTTTCACCCAAAGCCTGCTGCCGGTTGCCGCATCATACTTAATTGTTACTATATCCCTGGAAGGAACAAGCGACCAGCCTGTTATGTAAACGGCGTTATTATCACAGGTTATCGCGCTCACTTTATCTTCCAGATTTGAAACACCATTATACCTGTTTACCCAAATGGTATCGCCGGTATCGGGGTTATACCTAATTGTAACAATATCAGCGGCAGTCCCCGAGCCAATGCTCCATCCCGTAACGAATACCATGCCTGAAGAATTTACGCAAATTCCCACAGATGAATCCTGCTGTACTGCAGGTCCGTTGTAGATCTTTGCCCAAATTGTATTTGGCTGCGAGTGTAATGTGGGTTGATAAGATAATCCTAATACTACAGAAAGTAAAAACAACAAAGGAAAAGTCTTGTTCATATAAGTATGCAATTAAATTTCTTTGAACTTCCTACAAATTACTCTTTACACGGTAGCGTTGCAATACCGTTTAAACGTGAATGCTGTTTCTCAAATATAAACAAAAAATTCTGAATTAAAGATGCACTACTATTTAATATATATAAACTATAGTGCAAATACAACGGATGAATGTATTTCGAAGGATTAGTTGCTGAGATATAGTACGAAAAACGGGTGCTTTCGCACCCGCTTTAATATCTTACATAGCCTTAAACATCACTTAATCAGGATCATCTTCCTTGTAGATACAAATTTCCCTGCATTAAGCCTATAAAAGTAAATACCGCTTGGCAGCTCTATACCGCTGAAACTATATTCATATTCAGATGGCTTCAATTCCCCAAATTGCTTAATGAAAACTTCAGCGCCAGTTGAATTGTAAACTGAGATCGAAGCGTTAGTCAGCTCAGCGATCGCGAACTTTATTGTCGTTGAAGGGTTAAACGGGTTGGGATAGTTCTGGTATAATCCGAACCTCTCAGGTATAACACTTGAAACAGGTGTAACTCCAACTAACTCACCGTACTTTAGCGTAGCAAAATCGAAATCTGTTGCTGTCCCCATGCTCCTTCCGGTCACGTATGTGTTTCCCTGCGCATCTGCTACAACTGAAGAACTGTAATCATTCGAATTTCCTGTTCCATTGTAAGACATGATCCACTGGACTGCACCATTAGTATTATATTTAATCGTTGCATAATCATCAGAACCAACGCCTTTGCTGCTGCCGCTGATATACACGTTTGCAGCGTTATCAACAAAGATAGTCCTCGAAATATCTACTGAGTTATTCGGTCCGTCATACGTTGCAACCCACATAAGATGACCTGACGGATCATATTTCAAAGTTGCGTAGTTTGAATCGGGCCTTGAGTTAATGATCTGTGTTGTTAATCCTGTTACGTAAATGTTATTACTGTTATCAGTTGTCATAGCGGTAGCAAAATCAATTTTGCTTCCAAGCCCATTGTATTCCTGCTGCCAAAGTATGTTTCCGTTCTCATCATACTTAATGGTGTATGTATTATGGCTTTGTTCAGGTCCGTTATACACATAGCCTGCAGCAACAATGCTGCCATCCGGTGATATCTTAAGTGATACCAGTGCATCGCCGCCGTTCCCTGCGCCGTTCTGGCGTCTTACCCATTCTTCATTTCCGGCCGCATTGTACTTTATTACTACCAGGTCCTGCCCGGAAGAAGCCCCTACGCTGCACCCTCCTGCATAAACATTGCCTGCATTATCCACATCAATACTTACAATATAGTCCTCGTTGGCCCCGGAAGCTGAATATGTTTTTACCCATGCTTCACTGCCATCCGGATTATATTTCACTGTTATACAGTCAATCCCGGTAACAGATGAAGTTGTTCTTCCGCCAACGTAAACATTTCCGCCGGCATCAACTTTTATCGTTTTACCTTCATCGGAAAGGTTTGAGGCTCCCATGTATCTGGCAAACCACTGCTGAACTCCCTGGGAATTGTATTTGATAGTCACCATGTCTGAGGATGTACCGTAATCTACCCGGCCTGTAACATATATATTACCTGATGCGTCAATTGTCAGTGCATTGGAATAATCACCACCGTTGATCGGGCCGTTGAATGTTGCTTCCCATAAAATTGCCCCGTTCGGATTATATTTTATTGTTTTATAATCTTTACCCGTACCTGCACCTGTGCTGTAACCAGTCACTACAACATCTCCGGCGGGATCCATAGCGATAGCATAAGACCAATCAAGACTGTTGCCGCCTCCATTATACCTTGAGGCCCATTGCAGACCTACGGATGAAAAAGCAATTGTTACATTTGCTGCTATGAACAGAAATATGAATACGATCTTGTTCATCTTTCCCCCTTATCCGCATATGCGGACGATTATTTGATGAATATTCTAAGATTGTTTAGCTAAAATTAAGTAACTAATATTGCTATGTCAATACAGTATTTGGTTACCATAAATCGCTATACTGTAACATTTGCCAGTTGAATTTTTGACTCATTATTACCAATTCTTATAAAAAATTGTTAAATTTGTAACAAATTAGCCATAGAACAGTATGAAAATTGTGACTTCAGCAGCAATTATTTTTTTGATTTGTTTTTCGTGTGTTGCTACTAATAAGAACCCCAACAAGAATGTACAGGAACCCGAAAATAAAGAATACCCATTCACTAAAGAGGCTGATTCCCGGGTAAAAAAATTGCTTTCAGAAATGACTCTGCGCGTGAAAATTGCTCAAATGATTGTGGCTAACTTCGTTCCTGAAAACTATTCTGAAAGCTCTGCGGATTTTAAGAAGGCCAAAAAGCTATGCCAGGACCTTAAAGTTGGCGGTTTCATTTTTTTCAAAGGAAGCAGCATGGATTACGCTTCGCTTTCAAACAAACTGCAGTCATTTTCTGATGTTCCACTTCTTATCGGCTCAGATTTTGAAAGAGGCACAAGGATGCGTGTAACAGACGGCGCGCTGTTTCCAAGCAATATGGCAATTGGCGCAGCAAACAATCCCGACCTATGTTATAAAATGGGATTTGAGATCGCCAGGGAAACCCGCCTGCTTGGTATCCACCAGAACTACTCACCTGTTTGCGATGTAAACAACAATCCCAAGAATCCTATAATAAATGTGCGTTCATTCGGGGAAGACCCTGCATTGGTTTCAAGAATGTCCGAATCAATGATAAAGGGCCTGCAGGACGGTAAAGTTATAGCGACTGCAAAGCATTTTCCCGGTCACGGTGATACTGATGTAGATTCGCATAATGACCTTCCGCAGCTCAACTTCACTATGGATAGAATGAACAGCATTGAGCTTGTTCCTTTCAAGAACGCAATTGAGCACAATGTAATGTCTGTAATGATAGCTCATCTTGCCTTTCCTGAGCTTGAGAGCACACCAAACATTCCCGCGTCGCTATCACCGGCAATTGTTCAGGGATTATTAATAGACAAAATGGGTTTTAACGGCCTTGTTGTTACAGATGCATTAAATATGAAAGGCATCACAAAATACTTTTCCACATCTCAGGTTGCCGTTATGTGTGTTAATGCAGGTATCGACCTCATACTAATGCCGCTTGATGAAGTAAAGTCAGTTGACGCAATCGAGAAAGCTGTATTGAACAATGAGATCTCTGCCGAAAGGATTGATCGCTCCGTGGAAAAGATATTGAAAGCCAAACAATGGCTTGGTTTATTCGAAAACAAATATGTAAACGAAACTGACCTGTACAGTTCATTAAACACAACCGACGCCGCAACAATTGCTCAGCAGATTGCTGATGAATCGATCACTCTTGTGAAGGATGATAACAATGTTCTGCCATTCAAAAAGAAGGATGGCGATAAGACAGCAATCGTAATAATCAGCGAAGGCGGCGAAGTGGATAATACCGGCTTTTTGAAATCAGCAGCCGGCGACTATTTCCCGGGCTGCAGCTTTTATACAGCGACATCCGATGCAATGGACCCATTCCTGGCTAACAACACAGGTGAACTTGCATCATTTGACAGGGTAATAATCGCGATTTACGCTAAGATCAGATACGGAACAGGTAAGATCTCGATCACTTCATCAAATATTGCGTTGATTCAGGATATCAATGCCATTAATAAGAATACAGTAGCTGTATCACTCGGCAATCCGTACTTGTTGAAAGAATTTCCGGATATTGCTTCGTACATCTGCGCATACGGCGATTCAGACTTTTCCATTACCGCTTCGCTAAAGGCACTTTCCGGAATGGTGAAGTTCAAAGGAAAGTTACCAATATCGATAGATGATAACCACAAAACCGGGACGTCTATAGTAAAGTAGGTCAATACAAAAGGGTGAAAAAAAATTATCCCTGCAACGAGGAAATTATTTCTTCGGTTTTACCAATGAGCCTTTTTTTGAATTCTACCCTTTCCTTTTCCATGATACTGTTTTTCAGCTTTATCGCTGCATGCAGCTGCGGGTTTTCGGTAAGATAAACCAGCCTTATCAGGAAATTCGTAAAGTTAAGGTATCTTTCTTCCAGCGCATGGGGAATCTCATTCTTATGCGCGCTAAGGTAATGTTTAAATGAATCCACTAGGGAAATGAGCGTATCTGTTTCGCGCAGCTCGTAGAAAATGTTGAGCGAGAGCAGGAATATCCGGGTTTTATAGTAGAAATCTAGTGCGTTCACCTTTGTGAGATATTTCAGCGCTGTTTCAAAATACACCCGTTTATTTTCATCACAGCCGCGCACATAATTTATTACAGCCTTATTATAGTTATACGACTCTTCTCTTCTTTCTTCCGGAACATTGACCTTGAACTTTTCCGTGAACTCATCAGCCCAGTCATAATCTTTTTCCTTCACTGCTGCGGAAGAATAATTGACATATTCATGGTCGCTTATTGTACCGCTGCTGTTTAACATCAGGTTCTTTTCGACCATCAGCTTAATGATCTTCAGGCTCTTAAGTCCATAGCTTTTATCGCCGGCAAACTCCTTTTCCTTGCAGTGATTGTAAACCGGCGATAGTATTGTCTTGAGCTTATCAGCCGGCAGGTAGTCCTTATTATCAAAGATCAGGTTAATGGATTCATCAATATCATAGTTCTCCTTAAATTCAGCATGTTTCAGCACCCGCTGGTAAATATCCATCAGCAGGTTATACGGCAGGGTATTTGAATGCTCCAATACACTGGCTGCGGTATTTTTAACCCACAGATTATTCTCATCGAGCTTCACAGTAAGTTCAGAATCAAACAGCCTGATCTGGTCATGCAGCAACCTGAGGAAAAAACTATTGAGCAGGAATTGCATTGAGACAAATCCCCTGTCAAACTCCGCCTTCAGCTTTCCGAGCGGCTTTCTTTTTTTATTGAAAGACATTTCGATCTCGCTGAGCTGGTACATATTTTCATAATATGTTTCATCAAGTATCTTCTGATTTTTAAGCTCATGTTTGATTTTGCTTAATGCCGAAACAAACCTTGTATCAAGCTTTCTGTTATCATATTCCTGCAGCAGCATCCTGCCGGATAGGGTTTCATTTTCACTAAAGGCCTTCACGACCATGTACCTTTCTGCGAGGTTAATGATCTTGGTAATAAGATTGTTTATACTGCCTCTGTTCACGTCAGTACCCGGGAAGATCCTATTGTAGAGGTTTTCAGCCGTCATGTTATGTGAATTGTATTCAGGGTGATATGCGGAAATCTCACCAAAGAGCTTTTGAACATTTTCATTCTGGTTAAAGAAAGGAGAATTGACAAATTTTCTGAATTCAGATATCTCCTGCCTGTTAAAGGTTTTCAGGATCAGAAACAGCTTATTGTATTCCATAATATTAATCTAAATGATTAATTTTCTGATGAATTTTCAGGCTGCTCTGTTTGCTGCCTTTTTAAGGAAAAGGCCTAAAAAATGTAACTTTCTGATTAAAATATACCGTTATAGCGTGTGAAATACAATGAAATTCTGTTAACTTTTCTTTAACATTATATCTGCAATGCAGTTAATTTTGTTATGTCAATTCTGACAAAAATTAATACAAGTTATCATGACTAAAAAAGCAAAGTACATTTTCAACTGCGCTCAATTTCACAGTACCCGCAGTGAATATTCTCAATTAAGAAACTGCACTTTTGTTATTGAATCAGATGATTACGTGAAAATTAAAGCCAAGGCACTGGCACATTTGATGCAGCAAAAGCCAAAAGAAATTGCAGAACATCACTACCAGGATTTCACCAATCTTAATGTGGAAACAGATGTTGTAAGCTATTTGAACAACCCGGATGGTGACAGTTAAACAGGCAGCAGCTAACTGAGCGGCAGCTAACTGAGCCGCACCTAACCGAGCTGCAGCTAACTGAGCCGCACCTAACGGGGCGAGAGCTAATCAGAAGTATGTTAGTTCGGATATCCTTTACAAAAGATTGAACATTTCATAAATCATTGTTAAACATATCCTTGAATGATATGAACAGGAAATCTATGTACTTTTTTGACTGTATGATGTTTGATCCCGCAGGCGGCTGTGCATGGAAATGTGAGAATGAAGACTATGATGTATTGAATGAAATGGTTATAGCACACTTAACCGGAAAAAAAATGATCATAAAAGAACATGACTATAAAGATACCCCTGAGATCAGAGAGAAGATCAAAGCAGCAGTTTTGAAAAAGAGAAAACATACAAAAAAATCAAAACATGGCGTGGTTTGAATATACTTAAGCCGGGTGAAGGATTAACCTAAGCGATTAACCTAAACGATTAATAAATAATTCGGAGGAATTATGAAAAAAATATTCTGCACTTCAATACTAATTATCTTCGTTTTCTTTCAGTTTTGCTGTGAGATAAATGTCTCCGATGGCAAGGGAGATGGAGATGATGATCAATCATTTCTTGAAATGATTTCACCACAGCCATTTGATGGCGAAACAAACGTTCAGTGTCTTGCTTTTTTGAGCTGGGGTATTATCAGCCAAAACGCTAACAACGTTTTTTACGATATTTACCTTGATACATTGAACCCACCTCTACGCTACATTGATCAAACATCTTTTACGTCTTATTTCTGCTCAAATCCCCTGCTTTCAAACAAAACATACTACTGGAAGGTACGTGCCCGTTACGACGGCGGAGAATCGGTCAGCAGTGTATGGAGATTCACAACTGCACCGGGATTACCGCCTGAACCGAAAGATCCTGATCCACAAAATGGAGCAATAGGAGTAGTTTTAACTCCGCAGCTAAGCTGGAACTGCGATGCACCGGACTTGAGATTCGATGTTTACCTGGATGTTTCCTATCCGCCGGAAAACATTGCAGCATTCAATTTATATACATCAAGTTACTTTGTCTTTTCATCTCTTCAGGCAAATACAACATACTATTGGAAAATCAAAGCCAGGAACTCCCTTGGGGAAACCGAAGGCAGTATATGGAGCTTTACAACAAAGGAGGAATTTTAAAATGAATAAATCAATCTTTTACCTCTCGGCGATAATGTTAACTTTTTCAACAGTAATTTTACAAGCACAGCAATATGAGGATGTTGTTTATCTTAAGAATGGCAGCATTATTCACGGTATAATTCTTGAACAGATCCCCGGTGAATCTATAAAAATACAAACCAAGGATGGGAACACATTCGTTTTCAAAATGGATGAAGTTCAAAAAATGGTAAGGGAAGAAATTGCTGTTAAAAAAGAAGGGATCAGAAAAGTTGAAGCTGACAGTACGGAAATTAAAATTAAGAAATTAGAATCGGAGATAAACAAGAAGAAGAAAAAGAAAAATATCCCTGCTGCAGAAAACTCACTCACGCTTCAACCCTTCGGCCTTGCAACCCTGCTCACTAATATAGAGTATGACAGGGCTCTGACAAGCAGTTTCAGCATGGGATTAAAGATCAGCTTTATGACTTTTTTGCTACGGAATGCGATCACATTTACCGGCGACCCGGATGATGTAAAAAAAGCAGAACTAATGAAGGAATCTCTTTCGGCCTGGGGCATCGGTACTCACATGAGGCTCTATACAGGCGGCAAAGCTGTAGAAGGTTTCTTTGTAGGTTTGGCTATTGAGAAGATCTCTTTGAGCGGTGATGACTTGACTGGTGAAGGCTCAAAAAAGGAAGTTGATATAGGATTATTAAGACTTGAATTTGAGATCGGGAACAGAATTAAGCTCTCAAGCAAACAAAGCGGATTTACTGTTCTATGGACACTTGGGGCGGGTGTAGGATTTGCCTCTGGTTTTGGTGATAAAGGTGATGAAAGCTCAACTGTACCTATAGGCAGCATCGGTTTTGGACTGGGGTATTCTTTTTAATTTGTATGATGAATTTCAAGAGTAGTTAAGGGAAAACATGGAGCTAGCCTGCCAATAAATGCTGTTTGAAACAAGAAATACAAATTTTCAACTAACAATAAAATAGAAGGATAATTAAGATGAGACAGTTCATATCAATTTTAGTAACATTTCTTTCAGTATTAATAATTGCTGTAAATTTCGGGGCCTGCGATGATATCACCGGTTCCAGTACCGGGAATATATCTTGTGAGAACACAGGTCAGGGGGTTAAGTCAGTAAAAATCGATGGAGTATTGTATGGCGCTTTAACCCCGGGCGAAAAGCAAGTATACGATGGCTTTGCACCTGCGAAATACCTTGTTGAGATCGAGGGATGCTCAGCTGCCTATGTTACTGTAATTGCAGGCGTAACAAAAGGAATTGGATGCGGTGCAGATACTGAACCGGGAAAATAATACGTAACTGCCTGGATCCTCTATAGGTTTTTACAATAAACACCCGGAATTCTCTGAGTACTTTTATTCAATTTATTCACCTCCGAACCTCCATGACGTTCTTATCCCCTCTCCTTTCTTCAGGAGAGGGACTGGAGGAAAGAATGATCTAAAAAAAATAAAAAATGAAAACAAAATTATATACATTAATTATTATCTCGGGTCTAATTTCACTTATCTGTCTGAATTGCGATGAAGAAAAGACACAATTGCCAACAGTCTATGACCCGCCTCCCGCAGCATGCGAAACATACAATACAGCCAGAGTATTCTTCCAAAACAGAACTAATTCAGGAAAATCCTATGATGTAATTTGGGACGGTTCCCGGGTATATACAATAGCTCCGGGAATGCAAAGCGATACAATGACGGTTGCTGCACAAATTGAACACACATTGGTATTCCAAATATCCGGTACTAATACTCCTGCCTGCACTCAGTCTCAGCCGATTCTGGCAAAATGCAGCATTCATTGGTATTGGTGTGATAATTGAACTCTCAAATTTTAAACAACAAGAATACTTTTAAATAAGCAGCTTACCCCCAAGCCTCCAAAATTGACATTGTTATCCCCTCTCCTGTCTTCAGGAGAGGGATTGGAGGCCGCAAAATAGTACATACTTATAAAACCGCTTATGACATCAATTTCTTTATTAATTTATTATATTTGTATATTAACGATAAAAAAGGAAGGCGATAATAATGAATAACAGGTTCAGATTAATGACTGTTTTTGCGGCGTTTATTTTTACCGCATCACTGTTTGTGGCGGGCTGTGTAAACTATGACCAGAAAACCACAATCAAAGAAGACGGTTCAGGCTCGATGAAGATACATTACTGGTCAAACATGAAGAATTTTTCTATGGGCACAACCCTTGAGAATTTTGAGTTTGAAGAGGCAAAGGCAAAAGATAAATACAAAAGCTCTAACAGCGAAGTAACATCGATCAAAGTTGAAGATAAGCTTGATGACTCCACAAAACATGTGTACATTGACCTTACATTCAAAGACCTGAACAAGCTGAAAGATGCCAAAGGATTCGGAGAAGTGAATTCTTCATGGAAAGAAGTTGCAGACGGCATGGAAATGAAGTATACCCTGCTTAAGGATACAACAGCAGCGAATCTTTTCAATTCATCCGACTATAAGGTTACTTATGAATTCACAATGCCATCGGATATCGTTTCGACTAATGGAACAAAAGATGGGCAAACAGTCAAATACGCCTATACGCTTGCAGACTTTGGAAAAGATATCGAAATGACTACAGTTGTCAAGAAGCCGAAAGGCAAGCTGTGCGGAATCTTTGGATTCGTAATGGGCACAATGCTTATCGGTCTGGCGTATTACAGCCAAAGAAGGAAAAAATGACCTATCATGGAACAAAATTGGAAATTCATTCTATAACACCAATTAACCGATTAACAGATTAACCAATTAACACATTAACCGATTAACAGAATAACCGATTAACAGATAAACTACTAACCAACTAATTAACCAATCAACCAATAAAGCTATGAAAAGAACAATTCAGATTTTCATTGCTCTGTTTATGATCATTACTGTAACAGGCAGCGTTTTTTCTCAGGATGAATCCATGAAGAAATGGATGGATTACATGACACCTGGCGATATGCAGAAAATGCTAACCAAGGGTGTAGGTACATGGAAAATGAAAACATCTTATTGGATGGCCCCGGGAACGGAACCGATGGTCTCTGAGGCAACTGCGGTATCCGAAATGATACTGGGCGGCAGGTATCTTTCAACCAAAGTAAGCGGCAATATGATGGGTATGCCGTTCGAAGGGATCTCGACCGAAGGTTATGATAATGCAGCAAATGTTTTTGTAACCTCATGGATAGATAACATGGGTACAGGAATGATGTTTATGACAGGCAAATGGGACGAAACGACTAAGTCAATTTCATACTCCGGAAAAGCCGTAGACCCGATAACCGGCAATTGGATAGACGTAAGGCAGGTTGTTACTTATACATCAGAAACTTCGACAAAGATGGAAATGTACGGACCTGGCGCGGATGGGAAGGAATACAAAACAATGGAAGTCATAAGTACAAAGTAACGAATTTAAACAATTCACAAAGCCTCTGCTTTCAGCAGGGGCTTTTTTATTTCAGAAAAGCAGCCAGGAAAACTGATTATAAAAGATGCGCCGCTGTTATTTTCAAAAGTAATTTCACCGTTGATTTGGGTTACAAGGGTATTAACTATCAGCAGCCCTAAAGTATCATTTCCCGCTATGCTGAATCCTTCCGGAAGTCCCTTTCCATTATCTTTTACTGAAAGCTCAAATGCTTCGTTAAAGCATTTCAAGTTTACACTAACCGATGATTCTTCGTAATCCGTAAATGCATATTTAAGGCAATTGCTCACTAACTCATTTACAATAAGCGAGCATGGTATTGCTTTATCCAAAGGAAGTAGTATATCTTCCACATCAATTGTGAACCTGACCAGCTTTGATCTTCCGTTATACAGCTCAACCAAACCGTTAACAACATCCCTCAAGTGCTCCTTCATGCTTACCTTTTCAATTTCGTCGGAGCGATAGAGCTTTTCATGGATCTTGGCCATTGAAGTGATCCTGCTGCGTGATTCATCCAGAATAAGCTTCAGTTCAGGGCTGCTGCTTCTTTTTGATTGCAGGTTTAGCAGGCTTGATATCACCTGGAAGTTGTTCTTTACCCGGTGGTGTATCTCCCTAAGCAGTATCTCTTTTTCATTGAGGAGCCTTTCTTTTTCTTCCAGGGCTTTGCGCAATTCTTCATTTGCCAGCTTTTTATCATTGATGTCTTCATCAATCTCAATAATTACCTTACTGTCTGGTTCTTTTCCTTTAACAATATAGGTGTTATACCATCTGTATTCAGCATCCATCCTGCTTTTCATCCTCATTTCGCGATGGAATACAACTCCGCTTCCCAGGTCTTCCTTAAGATTAGTTGTGTTATCAGGAGAGAAATCAAAATCATCAGGATGTACTGAAAAATATCCTTCAAACTCAACAAGTCTGTTAAGCTCTTCTATACTCCCCCGTTCCAAACCGAGGGCATTATAAAATGCCGGGTTTGCGTAAACTATCTTGCCTCCATCCCAGATCGATATATTAGTTGGAACGGATTCGAGAAGATTCCACAGAAGACTATCTGTTATAATTGGTTTAACCGGATTGTTAAGCAGAATCGGAATGATTTTGGAATACTCTTCGGTTTTATTGAATTGTCCCATAAGGATACGCTATTATTGATATTTTCCTCATTGCCAAATTAACTACGTAAGTGTCCAGATGTAATAGCCTTAATCAGTGATTTTTATTGTGTTACTTAACTAACTTTTGTTAGACCGGAAAGTCAAATGATTAAACAACTACGTTGAAGTTTATCATCGTGATTCGGGGAACTATACTATATAAATCATTGAGACTTAACTGCGGTATAGGTATATTTGTAATACAATCATAATCCAAATGCAAAGCCGCGAAATGCGAAATTCTTGCCTCTTTTTGGGGAAAAAGTTATTTTTTCCGGCATGTGGATTTATTGTTCTTTTAGCGTTTACACAGCTGTTATTTTCGCAGCAAAAGACATATGATTTTACAGAAGTTGATAAGATCATCGAAGATGGTATCCGTTCGCAGGCATACCCTTCAGCGGTGCTGGTAGTCGGAAATTCAAAAGGTGTTCTGTATCAAAACGCATACGGCAGGCTTACCTATGGTGATGAATCACAGATCACAACCCTTCGTACGATCTATGACCTCGCTTCAGTTACAAAAGTCATAGCAACAACAGCGGCGATCATGAAGCTCTATGACGAAGGGAAAGTTGACCTGAATGCGCCTGTTTACCAGTACATTCCTGAATTCAACAATAACGGAAAGCAGGATATTACAGTTTATAACCTGCTTGTACACAATTCAGGGTTAACTGCGTGGACACCGTTTTACCAGGATCCGAACATGGATTCACCTCAAAAGGTAAAAGATGCAATCTATAATTGCTCTAAGGAATATCAAACGGGAAGCCGCACTTTATACAGCGATTACAATGCTTTTCTGCTCGGTGAAATAGTGCAGCGTGTAAGCGGAGTGGCGCTGGATAAGTTCTGTAAAGAAAATATTTTCAGCAGGCTTAACATGACAGATACAGATTTCCTTCAGCCGATGAGCGAAGATTACAGGATAGCGCCTACAGAAAATGATACATACTGGCGCAACCAGCTTCTGGTTGGTTATGTTCATGACGAGCTTGCGGCAATACTTGAAGGTGTTTCGGGAAATGCAGGTTTGTTTTCAACCGGGCCCGATCTTTTCAAGTTCATGCAGATGATGCTTAATAACGGCAAGTATACTGATGAACGCAGGATGTCTCCTCAGGCGCTGCAGGATACACTTTTTACCCCGGCAACCGTTGAGCTTTTCACATCAAAGGCAACCGGGCTTGGCTACGCAAACACCAGGGCGCTTGGCTGGGAAACAAAACCTGAGGCAACCAAATATCCGCCGCCATGCGGCACAAGGTTCTCGAATAACTGTTTCGGACACACGGGTTATACAGGTACATCAGTTTGGTGCGACAGGGAAAAAGACCTCATTGTAATTTTTCTAACAAACAGGGTTTATCCAACCCGCGGCAGCGAAGAGGTCCGCAGCATCAGACCGAAAGTGCACGACGAAATTTGCAGGATATTAGGATTTTAAGATATTAGAAATTCAGGACAAAGAACTTTTTTTAACTAACACTATAGCAATACCATAATATGAAGGCTTTCAAGAACGAAGCATTTACAGATTTTTCAAACCCAAAGAATTCAAATAGATTCAAAGCTGCCCTTGAAAAAGTACACAGCGAATTAGGCAAAGAGTATCCCCTGGTTATTAACGGGGAAAAAATATTCACGGAAGATAAAATATCTTCCATAAATCCTTCCAAAACCAGCGAAGTTATCGGGCTGGTTTCAAAAGCCACACCCGAGCTTGCTAACCGCGCGATTGAAACAGCAAACGCTAAGTTTGACGAGTGGAAAAGAGTGCCGGCTAAAAAACGCGCAGCATATCTATTCAAAGCCGCAAAGATCATGCGCAAAAGAAAATTCGAGTTTGCGGCATGGATGGTGTATGAAGTTGGCAAGAACTGGGCCGAAGCTGATGGAGATGTCGCTGAGGCTATTGACTTCATGGAGTTTTACGCTCGCGAAATGCTAAGGTATGAAAAAAGCATTAAGCTTGTTAAGATAAAAGGCGAAGATAATAAACAGCGCTACATTCCGCTTGGTGTTGGCGTGGTTATTCCTCCATGGAATTTCCCCCTCGCCATACTTGTTGGTATGACGACTGCAGCGTTTGTAACGGGAAACACAGTTGTGCTCAAACCTTCAAGCGACTCACCCGTTATTGCATGGAAATTCATGGAGCTGCTTGAAGAGATAAAGCTTCCGGCCGGCGTTGTTAACTTCCTGCCGGGTTCCGGCGGACTTATCGGCGATATGCTGGTTGAGCATCCGTTAACACGATTCATCTCATTCACCGGCTCAAGGGAAGTTGGACTGCATATTAACCAGCTTGCGGCAAAACCACAGCCCGGCCAGAAATGGATAAAACGCGTAACCGCTGAAATGGGCGGCAAGGATTCAATTGTGGTTGATTCTGAGTTAAGATCGATCGATGATGCGGCAGCAGGAGTAATTTCATCAGCATTCGGATTCCAGGGGCAGAAATGCTCGGCATGCTCGAGAGTAATTGTACATGAGAAGATATACGATAAATTCATCGACCTGCTTGTTGATAAGGCATCAGCTATTAAAGTTGGTCCCGCCGAAACAAACCCGGGCATGGCAGCAGTAATAAATAAACGCAGCGAAGAGAGCATTCTTAACTATATCAAAAAGGCAACAGATGAAGGCGGAAGGATCGTATTCGGCGGTGCTAAAGCATCAGAAGAAGGATTCTTCGTGCAGCCTACCATCATTGCAGATGTTAAGCCAACCGATACTATCGCGCAGGAAGAAATATTCGGCCCGGTGCTTGCGGTTATCAAAGTTACAGACTTTGATGAAGGCCTCAAGGTAGCTAATAATACTGAGTACGGCTTAACCGGCGCAGCGTATTCAAAAGATAAGAAGAAGATCAAAAAGGCCGCAGAGGAGTTCTTTGTAGGTAACTTATACCTTAACAGGAAATGCACAGGCGCATTAGTTGGAGTGCATCCATTTGGCGGATATAATATGAGCGGAACATGCTCAAAAGCAGGAGGATTTGATTACCTGCTCCTTTTCATGCAGACAAAGGTAACTGCTGAGAAGATCTACTAAAAAAAATTGCAAAATTACGATGTAATTGTTGCCGGGGCGGGAATTGTTGGCCTTGCCTCGGCTTTAAAAATTCTTGAATCAAAGCCGGGCACGAAGCTTCTTGTAGTTGAAAAGGAAGCCGGCACGGCAAGGCACCAAACGGGCCACAACAGCGGCGTAATTCATTCCGGCATTTATTACAAACCCGGAAGCCTGAAGGCGACAAACTGCATTCATGGCTATAATTTGCTGCTTAAGTTCTGCGATGAAAATTCAGTGCCGTATGAAATTTGCGGCAAAGTAATTTCAGCAACAAGCTCTGAAGAATTACCCCGGCTGGAAAGCATCTATCAAAGGGGACTCGATAACGGGCTTGATAAGATACGCATGATCGATAAAGATGAGCTGAAAGAGCTTGAGCCTCATGCTAATGGCATCAAAGCTATACATGTGCCGTACACGGGAATTATCGATTACAAAGCGGTATCAGCAGCATATGCAAATAAGATTCGCGAGCTAGGCGGCGAGATCAGGTTCAGCGAAAAAGTTACCGGTTTAAAAACTGCCGGCGGCAAACGCGAAACGGTAACACAGAACAGTTCATTCACTTCTACGGTATTTATTAATTGCTGCGGATTGCAGTCTGATGAAGTAGCGGGCTATTCCGAAAAGAAGCTTGATACCAGGATAATTCCGTTCAGGGGCGAGTATTACAAGCTGAGGCCGGAGAAAAGCTATCTTGTAAAGAACCTGATATATCCTGTACCTGACCCGGCATTCCCATTCCTCGGAGTACATTTCACAAGGATGATAGACGGCGAGGTTGAGGCAGGTCCGAACGCGGTACTTTCCTTCAGGAAGGAAGGATACAATAAAACAAGCTTTGGCTTTGGTGATACTTTTAAAACATTCACATGGCCGGGATTCTTCAGCATTGCTTCGAAGTATTACAAAACAGGATTTGGCGAGTTTCACCGTTCTTTCAGCAAGAGAGCTTTTGTTAAGGCATTGCAGAAATTAATGCCTGAGATAACCGAAGCAGATCTATCGCCCGGAGGCGCTGGGGTAAGAGCACAGGCCATCAGCAGGAACGGCGGATTGATTGATGATTTCCTGATTCACGATAACGGCAGTATTGTAAACGTGCTGAATGCACCATCCCCTGCTGCCACATCAAGCCTCGCAATTGGAGAAACTATAGCAAGTAAAATTATATCAAAGTTATGAAATTGACGTTAATCAAATATTTTGGCGCCCTGTTAATCCTGGGTTTGGTTCTTAATTGCAGCAGGATTACTGAAAAGGTTGAGCAGAAAGTTAATGAAAAAGTTAACGAAAAGATTGACGAAAACCTGAAAAAGGTTGATTCAACGCTTGACAGGAGCAAGATCGATTCATTAATGAAATCACTTGATACCCTAAAGACCAAGGCTGATTCATTATTTGATGACAGGCAGACCAGGAAAACCAAATAGAGCAGAAACTAGTGCCTGTTCAATCACGGGCGGGCAAACTTCAATCACTGAGCTGATGAAAACCAAATTCATCATCCTTTTAGCCTTGCTGTTTTTTTCGGGGTGCGGTTTGTTCGGCAAGAAAAATTTTGAGGACACGGATACTTACAAAGAGCTGATGCGGCAGCAGGAAGAAACTGACAGGATGCTGGATTCTATCAGAAGGCAGAACTACAGGCAGCTTAACGACTCAGCGAGGAAATACGGCACGGAGATGGATTCAATTAAACGCAGTACTGATTCTTTAAAGAAAGTGCTGGAAAACAGTATACAGATTTTGAAAAACAAAAAATAATCTTAATTTTCTAAAAATGAAAATACACGAGTACCAGGCAAAACAGATCCTTTTGAAATACGGCGTCCCTGTTCAAAACGGGATCCCTATCAAGCATATTTCAGAATTCGAAGGCGCAATTTCTGAGCTTCAGTCACGAGGAATAAATCAATACGTGGTAAAATCACAGATACATGCGGGCGGAAGAGGCAAGGGCCATGTTTACAATCCGAATAACCGCGAAGAGCTCATCCTCGAAGGCGGCGTAAAGTTCACAACCGAAGTTGAAAAAGCAAGAGAGTATGCAGGAAAGATCCTCGGCAACCTGCTGGTTACTCACCAGACCGGCGAAGAAGGCAAGCTTGTGCAGACCCTGTTCATAACTGAAGGGCTTGATTACACACATGAGTTTTACATCGGTATCCTGCTTGATAGAACAGTTGGCAAAAATGTTATTATGGCATCAACTGAAGGCGGCGTTGAGATTGAAAAAGTCGCAGAAGAAACCCCGGAAAAGATAATTAAAGAGTGGGTTGACCCGAATATCGGGCTGCAGGGATTCCAGATAAGAAGACTTGCCTTCGGACTTGGCTTATCAGGCGAAGTATTCAAAAATTTCGTCGGTTTCATGAAGACATTATACCATGCATACGAACAGAGCGACGCATCGCTGATCGAGATAAACCCAATGGCTATCTTGAGCGATAACCGCATTGTTGCGCTTGACGCTAAAATGACGCTCGATGATAACGCAATGTTCAGGCATAAGGATTATCCCGAGCTAAGGGATACCAACGAAGAAGATCCGCTTGAAGTTGAAGCATCTAAGTATAACCTTAATTACGTTAAGCTTGACGGCAACGTAGGCTGTATGGTTAACGGCGCCGGACTCGCAATGGCTACAATGGATATTATCAAGCTTGCAGGCGGAGAGCCGGCAAACTTCCTCGATGTAGGCGGCGGAGCTTCAAAAGAAACTGTTGAGAATGGGTTTAAGATAATTTTAAGTGATCCAAACGTAAAAGCTATACTTGTGAATATTTTCGGCGGAATAGTAAGATGCGATAGAGTTGCCGGCGGTATTATTGAAGCTGCAAAAAATATCAACATACAGGTTCCCGTGGTTGTAAGGCTTGCAGGAACAAATGCTGATATCGCCAAACAGATGCTTGATGAATCCGGCTTAGCAATTCTGAGCGCAGAAGGATTCAAGGATGCAGCAGAGAAGATAACTCAGGTTTTAAGCAAATAAAGATTATTATGTTAAAAACAATAGAGGCCTCAATCGATAAGGACGGGAATGTTCATCTTAAAGAATCAGTAAAATTGAAAAATTCGAGGAAAGCTCTCGTCACTATACTTGATGAAGACGATGTAGTAAGTGAACTTACTCTCGTAAGCGAAAGCGCCTTGAGCAAAGAATGGGATAATGAGGAAGAAGACAAGGCATGGGCTCATTTACAGTAGGTGATGTAATTCTTGTCAAGTTTCCATTTTCAGATCTCACTGATTTCAAGCTGAGGCCTGCAGTAATAATTATCGACGATCAGAACAATGATCATATTTTATGTCAGATAACCAGCAAGGATTATTCCGATAAGAATGCAGTGAAGGTTAATCCTGCTGATTGTTCAAATGGTTCACTGGAGAAAATCAGTTATGTGAGGCCTTTGAAGCTATTTACTGCAAATGAAACGATCTTTCACCGTAAGCTTTGTAAGATATCAAGCGGAAAGTTAGAAAGTATAAATGAAACGATCATTGGAATGCTCAATAAAAAGTCGACCGGATAATTGGACAAATCTCAGGACAAATACGAAGCAATAATAGGGCTTGAAGTTCATGCGCAGCTTAAGACGAAAAGCAAAGCGTTTTGCAGCTGTTCAACGGAGTTCAACGCACCGCCGAATACAAATGTATGCCCGGTATGCCTCGGTCACCCGGGAACACTGCCTGTGCTGAACAGGAACCTGGTAGAGTATATACTGCGATTGGGCACTGCAACGAATTGCAGCATCAGGGAAAAATCTATATTTGCCAGAAAGAACTATTTCTACCCTGACCTGCCGAAAGGATACCAGATCTCGCAGTTTGACCAGCCTGTTTGCAGCCATGGTAACGTTGAGATCGAAGGCAAAAAGATAGGTATCACCCGGATTCACATGGAAGAAGATGCGGGTAAATCCATTCATGACCTTTCCTCGGATGAATCGCTGGTTGACCTCAACCGCTGCGGCGTTCCGCTTATAGAAATTGTTAGCGAGCCAGATATGCGCACGCCAAAGGAAGCATATGACTACCTCACAGTGCTGAAGCAGCTTGTGGTGTATCTTGATATCTGCGACGGTAACATGGAAGAAGGCAGCCTGAGATGTGATGCAAATATTTCCGTACGCATCAAAGGCGCAGATAAGTTCGGCACCAAGTGTGAGGTCAAGAACCTGAATTCATTCAGGAATGTATCAGATGCTATCGATTACGAGATATCGAGACAGATAGAACTTATCGAATCAGGCGGCAAAGTGATTCACCAGACTATGACGTACGACGCAAAGGATAAAAAAACTATCCCGATGCGTTCGAAGGAAGAAGCGCATGATTACCGCTACTTCCCCGAGCCGGATCTTGTTACGGTTTACGTAGATGAAAATTGGAAAAGCTCAGTTAAACACAATCTGCCCGAGCTTCCACATCAGAAGTTCGCCCGGTTCAGGTCTGAATACAGCATACCTGAATATGACGCAGAGGTGTTAACGCAGAACCGGGGCGTAGCGGCCTACTTTGAAGAGGTCTGCTCAATGGTTAAGAAGGAAAGCTTTAAAACTGCAAGCAACTGGATTATGACCGAAGTTATGCGTGTGCTTAATGACCGGAAGATCAGCATAGAAGATTTTAACGTCAGCCCGGCAAATCTTGCCGCGCTGGTTAACATGATAGCAGAAGGAAGCATTTCTAATAATATAGCAAAAGAAGTTTACGCAGCTATGCTGCAAACGGAAGGCAAGGATGACCCCAAACAGGATCCTGCTTTCATTGTAAAAGAAAAAAATCTGCTTCAGGTTTCTGATAGCTCCGAGATAGAAACCATCATTCAAAAAGTTATCTCGGATAATCCGAAAGAAACCGAAAGATACAAAAACGGTGAAACCAAGCTTCTTGGCTTTTTCGTAGGTAAGGTGATGAAAGAGAGCAAAGGCAAAGCGAACCCGAAAGTAGTAAACGAATTAGTAAATAAACATTTAGGATAATTGTGCATCCGGCCAAGGCCGGCTTAACGGAGAATAAAAAAATGCCCAGCAAAAAACTAATTATTGCAAACTGGAAAATGAACAAAGGGCTTGTACAGTCACAGCAATTTTCTGAGGAACTTAAAACATACATAGAGAAACACAAAGTTGTAAATGCAGAAATTGTTCTATGTCCCCCGTTCACATCATTGGAAGCTGTTAACAGGAAATTCAACGGTTCAGCCGTCAAGCTTGGCGCGCAGAATATGCACCAGGAGTCGATTGGCGCATACACCGGCGAGATCTCGGCGGGAATGCTGAAATCATGCGGCTGCGAGTATGTAATTCTCGGCCATTCAGAGCGCAGGCAGTATTTCAACGAAACAAACGCTCTCATCAACAAAAAAGTGCTAAAGGCGCTTGATGAAGGCCTGAAACCTATTGTTTGTATTGGTGAGAACCTCCAGGAACACGATGACAAGCTTACAGAACCTGTTATCGAAGAGCAGATATCAGCATGCCTGCAGCATGTAAGCGAAGAGCAAATGGCAAATGTGACCATAGCGTACGAACCTGTTTGGGCTATAGGAACAGGGAAAAACGCTACTGCTCACCAGGTGGAAAGCGTCCATAACTTCCTGCGCAAGAAGCTGAAGAAGATGTATAACGAGGAAATATCGAAGAACACAAAAATAGTTTACGGCGGCAGCGTTACACCCGATAACGCAAAAGAGCTGTTTGCACCGCAGACAGTGAATGGCGGACTTATCGGCGGAGCCTCACTTGAAGTTGAGAAATTTGTAGCGATCATCAACTCGGCTCATTCATAAGAAATAAATATTCCAATATCATAAAACAAAGCGATCACATAAAATGAAAGAAGTTGTAATAGTATCAGCAGCACGCACAGCAGTTGGAGCATTTAACGGCAGTCTTGCCGGCTATTCCGCGCCCCAGCTCGGCGCAATTGCAATTAAGGAAGCAGTTAAGAGAGCCGGAGTAAAACCCGAAGAGATCGATGAAGTATTGATGGGCAACGTACTCCAGGGCGGAATTGGCCAGGCGCCTGCAAGACAGGCAGCGCTTGCGGCAGGCATTCCTGATTCGGTTTCGGCAACAACTATCAACAAGGTCTGCGGTTCAGGACTTAAGTCAGTAATGATAGGCCAGCAGGAGATCAAAGCCGGTGACGCTGAAATTATTGTTGCGGGCGGAATGGAATCAATGACCAACGCTCCCTATATACTTAAGAAAGCACGCAACGGATACAGGATGGGTAACGGCGAGCTGTTCGACCTGATGATACATGACGGACTTTGGGATCCTTACGGCAACAAACATATGGGCAACCTCGGCGAGCAGTGCGCAGCAGAGTTTAAAGTGAGCCGCGAAACACAAGACGAATATTCAAAAGCTTCCTATGAAAAAGCACTTGACGCGATAAAGAACGGGCATTTTAAGGATGCGATCGTTCCGGTTGAAATGAAAGACAGGAAAGGCAATGTTACCTTGTTCGATACTGATGAAGACCCGGGCAAAGTTAACTTCGAAAAAGCATTCACACTGAAGCCGGTTTTCGCAAAAGAGGGCACTATCACTGCGTTTAATGCTTCTAATATTAATGACGGCGCAGGCGCAGTTGTGCTCATGTCGAAAGAAGCAGCAGAGAAACACGGCGCAAAGCCAATGGCCAGGATTGTTGCACAGGCAACACATTCACAGGCTCCGGAGTGGTTCACAACGGCACCGGGATATGTTATCGATAAGGTCTGCAAAAAAGCCGGCTTGTCGAAAGATGATATCGACCTGTTCGAGATCAACGAGGCTTTCGCAGTGGTTAGCTGCGCGGTAAATCAAATCGCTGGACTCGACGCATCAAAAGTGAATGTTACAGGCGGCGCAATTGCTATCGGCCACCCGATAGGGGCATCAGGAACAAGGCTGCTTATAACGTTAATGTACAACCTGCACAGGCTGAATAAACGCTATGGACTTGTAACATTATGCAATGGCGGCGGCGAAGCTACAGCTATTATAATTGAAAAGATCTAATAGTCCTGTTTGTTCATTTTAGTATCCTATCTTAAAAAATCATTCTAACAAATGCTGAAACAAGTTCAGCATGACATACGGAGAGAGTATAATAATCATGAGTATCAACAATATTTCAGTTATCGGTTCGGGAACAATGGGCAACGGTATTGCCCATGTATTTGCGTTATATGGATACAATGTGCTGCTAATCGATATTAAGCAGGAATTTCTCGATAAATCGCTCAATACTATTAAAGGAAATCTTGAGCGCCAGCTTAAGAAGGAAGCCATTACAAAAGAAAAGATGGATTCAGCGCTTGCGAACATCAAAACAAGCACAAACCTGAAGGATGCCGCAGATTCTGACCTGGTAATTGAGGCTGCTACCGAAAATTTTGACATCAAGAAGAACATTTTCACCACACTTGATGAATGCTGCAAGCCCGAAGCTATACTTGCAAGCAATACTTCGTCAATATCTATTACCGAGATCGCCGCTTTCACTAAACGGGCTGATAAAGTAATTGGCATGCATTTTATGAATCCAGTGCCTGTGATGAAGCTTATCGAAGTTATCCGCGGACTCGCAACAAGCAACGAAACTTACGCTGCTATCAAAGAGCTTTCCGAAAAGATCGATAAGATCCCCGTGGAAGTCAATGATTACCCCGGCTTTGTTTCTAACCGCGTACTTTTGCCAATGCTGAACGAAGCGATGTATTGCGTTATGGAAGGTGTTGCCACACCTGAAGCAATTGATAATGTGATGAAACTTGGAATGGCGCACCCTATGGGTCCGCTTACACTTGCAGATTTTATCGGGCTTGATGTCTGCCTATCGATAATGGAAGTGCTGCACAATGGCCTTGGCGACTCAAAGTACCGCCCCTGTCCCCTGCTGAAAAAGATGGTGGCAGCGGGATACCTTGGCAGGAAATCCGGAAAAGGATTTTATGACTACGCAAAAAAATAATTTCAACTAAATACTACTATAATGGATTTCAATTTCACAGAAGAACAAATTGCTATAAGAGATACTGCCAGGGATTTTGCGCAGAACGAAATAGCGCCGTCAACGATTGAAAGGGATATTAAGGCTGAATTCCCCTACGAAATAGTAAAGAAACTGGGTGAATTCGGGTTTATGGGCATGATGGTACCGCCTGAATGGGGCGGCGCCGGATTCGATGCCGTAAGTTATGTACTGGCAATGGAAGAAATATCCAAGGTCGATGCATCAGTCGGAGTGATCATGTCGGTAAACAACTCGCTGGTTTGTTACGGTATAAACCATTGGGGCACGGATGAACAGAAAGAGCGCTTCTTAAAACCGCTTGCATCCGGCCAAAAGCTCGGCTGCTTCTGTTTATCAGAGCCGGAAGCCGGAAGCGACGCTACACAGCAGAAAACTGAGGCTGTTAAAGACGGCGATTATTATGTTCTTGATGGAATAAAGAACTGGATCACAAACGGAAAAAACGCCGATACATATTTTGTACAGGCAATGACCGATAAGTCAAAAGGTCACAAAGGTATTTCTACTTTCCTTGTAGAAAAGGGCACCCCGGGATTGGAGACAGGCGTTAAAGAAGACAAGCTTGGAATAAGAAGCTCGGATACATGTACTGTAAGCTTCACCGGATGCAGAGTTCATAAAGACCAGCTTCTTGGCGGAGAAGGCGCCGGATTCAGGATAGCAATGGAGACACTGAACGGCGGAAGAATCGGCATTGCCGCGCAGGCGCTTGGAATAGCGCAGGCATCACTTGAAGCGGCAACGCGTTACGCTAAAACCAGGAAGGCTTTCGGCAATCCTATTTCAAATCTGCAGGCAATCCAGTTCAAGCTGGCTGATATGGCTACCAATGTTGAAGCAGCAAGAATTCTTGTTCTTGAAGCAGCATGGAAGAAAGACCATGACATGCCTTTTGCCAAAGAGGCTGCAATGGGTAAGCTGCTTGCAAGCAAAACTGCAGTTAACAATGCGCTGGAAGCAATTCAGATCCACGGCGGTTACGGCTATGTAAGAGAATATCTTGTAGAAAGATATTTAAGAGATGCGAAGATAACCGAAATATATGAAGGCACCTCAGAGATACAGAAAGTTGTTATCTCAAGGGCACTACTGAAAGACTGACATTTTATTATATACAATAAACAAAAAGGGAGCTTGCTGCTCCCTTTTTGTTTAATATCACATATGTATATTTCTACAGACTGAAATAGAACCTCAATGTAAGATCTACACTATTCATATCTTTGGCGAACCTTGTAGCGAATGGTTCTGTTGAGGTTTGTTTCAATGGCACGAAGTTATAGCTAACCTCTCCTCCAAAGCCAAACTGGCCGCCGGTTCCTGTGAATCCTGCCAATGCACGGAATAGCGGTGTCCACTGGCTTGTGGAAAGTCCCGGGATATATTCCTGTGAACCGCTTACAACTATGCTATTCGGATTGTCATTAAAATACAGGTCATTTTCCTCCCTGATCCATGCAGCGCCTACTCCGCCGCCAATAAAGAAAAGCCTGGCAAATCCTTTTTGTTTGTTTAACGGGAAGAATCTGACATTGAATGCGATCGGCAGTGCAATGATGCCGTTAGTATAAGTATGCCCGTACAGGTAACTCCCCGAGCCTGTGTTATACCTGTTCGGGAAATAATAGTTCACCTGTTTGTTGTTGCTTGTAAACAGAATAGAAGGCGAAATTTCAAGAGTTACAGCCTTAGCTATTGCAAAACCAAAGAACAGATTGATGTTGGTGAGGAAGCTTCCGTTCCTGGTATCGAGTACCGGGAAAGCCGCGCTCATATAGCTGTTAGTGAATATCATAAATGAATAACCCGCGCCGAAATACGAAGTAACCGTTTTTCTTTTCTTAAGCTGGAGCGGCTTTTCAGTACGGTTAAAAACAGAATTCTGTTCTTCGACCGCATTTTGAAGGACGTTGAAATCCTTAAGCGCGTTTTTCTTTTCGCCCAGCTTCATCACCGGGCTCTGCTGGCTGAAAATACTGCCTGTTATCACAGCCAATAAAAAAAACATCATAAAAATATTCTTCATTGTTTTCTCCTTTAGTTATACCTGAAACCTGAATTTTCTTTTTTGAGCGTGATGCTATTTACAGAATATACCTGCTGAGATCCCTGTTCTTAACTATATCTTTAAGCTTATCCTCTACCATGTTCCTGTCGATAACGATCTTCTTATCCTTTATCATATCGGGGGTATTGTACAAAATATCCTCCAGCAGGGTCGAGAGTATTGTATGCAGCCTTCTTGCTCCGATGTTCTCTACCTGCTCATTCACTTCCGCGGCAATTCTCGCTATCTCCAGTATGCCCTCGTCATCGAAGCTTAGATCGATTTCTTCGGCCTTCAGCAATGCTTCATACTGCTTAAGCAGCGCATTCTGCGGCTGTGTAAGTATCTTCACAAAATCATCTTCAGTCAGGCTGTTTAGCTCAACCCTTATGGGGAACCTGCCCTGCAGCTCGGGAATAAGATCGCTTGGCTTTGATACATGAAACGCACCAGAAGCGATAAACAAAATATGATCAGTTTTTACCATGCCATATTTTGTGGTAACGCTTGAACCTTCCACTATCGGAAGCAGGTCGCGCTGTACACCCTCGCGCGATACATCCGGTCCCTGTGATTTTGACTGCGGCCCTGCAATTTTATCAATTTCATCAATAAACACAATTCCGTATTCCTGTACCCTCTCAATGGCTTCTTTGATAACGGAATCCATATCTATAAGCTTGTGAGCTTCTTCCTGTACAAGAATTACCCTAGCTTCTTTAACGGTCATCTTGCGTTTTTTTACCTTCTTCGGCATGACGCTGCTGAATAGGTCCTGCAGGTTAACACCGATATCATCAAGCCCTATCGGACCCATTACCTGCATCATAGGCATACCATCGCCGCTTACATCAACTTCGATAATTCTTTCATCAAGCTCGCCTTTATGCAGCATTTCGCGGAACTTCTCGCGTGTCTTAAAATTCTCTTCCTTGTCGGCTTCAGGCTGTGCGGCGGAAAATCCCAAAGTTGCCGCGCTTGCTGCCCCGTCATCGGATTTCTTTTTGACCGGTGGCAGCAGGATATCAAGTATACGCTCTTCGGCTAGGTATTCAGCTTTTTTCTGAACTTCGATACTGCGCTCGGATTTAACCATGGTTACGCCCAAGTCAGTAAGCTCCCTGATTATCGATTCAACATCCCTGCCAACATAGCCAACTTCTGTAAACTTTGAAGCCTCCACCTTTATGAATGCGGCATTTGAAAGCTTTGCGAGCCTTCGTGCAATTTCAGTTTTACCCACACCGGTTGGCCCAATAAGGATAATATTATTGGGCATTATTTCTTCGCGGATACTTTCTTCTATCTTTTTCCTGCGCCAGCGGTTACGAAGTGCGATTGCTACAGATTTCTTCGCGTTATCCTGCCCGATTATATACTTATCAAGCTCTGCTACTATTTGAGATGGTGTAAGCTCTTTTGAAAGCGGGTTCACTTCAGCCTTTGCTTCCTTTTTCTGCCTGTTTTTTTTGGGCTCGCTTTTGCCGTTTACCGGTTTTGAAGGCTGTTTAGGCTCTTCGCTGCTCTTTTCTTCACTGCTCTTTTCTGATGAGATAACTATGTTATCTTCTGATTTATCTTCCATTGTAACTTTTATGTTCCTTTTCTTTTATTATTTTGATAAAATATAAGGTTTAAAGCTCTTCAATTGTAATGCTGTGATTTGTGTAAATGCAAATATCCGCTGCCGTGTTTAGCGATTCTTTCACAATTTCGGCAGCCGAAAGCTGTGAATATTTTGTAAGCATTCTAGCGGCAGCTGTGGCAAAACTTCCGCCGGAACCTATCGCAACGATACCGTCATCAGGTTCGATAACATCGCCGTTGCCTGAAATTATGAATGCATGAGTGTTATCCATAACTGCAAGCAATGCTTCAAGCCTGCGCAGGTACCTATCGGTACGCCAGTCTTTTGCAAGCTCTACTGCAGCGCGGGGCAGGTTGCCCTTGTACTGCTCAAGCTTTGCCTCAAACTTTTCGAAAAGTGTCAGAGCATCCGCGGTTGAACCGGCGAAGCCCGCTAAAACTTTATTATTATATATCTTTCTTACTTTTTTTGTATTGTGTTTTAACACTGTATTTGAAACAGTTACCTGTCCATCGCTGCCCATTGCAGCTTTTCCATCCCTTATAAGGCCGATAACCGTTGTACTTCTGATCTTATTTTCCAATTTAAGTAGAATCTCTCCGTTTAATCTCTAAAATAATGTAATTAACAAAATAATTCCTGCTAATTCAGTATAATTTTTCTGCGCAAAGTAGCTTTGGGTATCTTCATAGCTTCCCTGTATTTGGCAACTGTGCGCCTTGCCAGCCCAAAACCCTCTTTATTCATCAATTCCGCCAGCTTATCATCGCTCAAAGGCTTTGATTTATCTTCTTTTTCGATCAATTCCCTTAGCTTTTGCTTAAGAATCTTATTTGAAACATCCTCACCGGAATCTGTCCTCATACCTGAAGAAAAGAAGTATTTCAGCTCATATATGCCAAAATCAGTCTGCACATACTTGCCTCTCACTACCCTGCTCACGGTTGAAATATCCATGTTTATGGCTTCTGCAATATCCTTTTCAAACATGGGCTTTAATCCCTCACCATGAGTTTTGAAGAACTCCATCTGCCGTTCAACTATCGCATTCATAACTTTAAGCATTGTATCCCTGCGTGATTGGATAGCATTGATGAACCATTTAGCAGCATCGAATTTATTCCTGAGGAAATCTTTGGTTTCTTTTTCAGTAGATTTATCCTTCAGCATTTCCATGTATTTTCTGCTGATCCTCACCGGGCTGCGGGAATCGCCGCTAAGCTCAACAATTATTTTCCCATCTGACTCTGTTACTATATAATCCGGAAAAATATAATCAGCCGTGGTATCCTGTTTACCGGGCGCAGGATTCAGCTTATGGATTATCTCGAACAGTTCGCTTACCTTAGCAAGCGGAACGTTAAGCAGCTTGGCAAGATTTTCAAAGTGCTTTAGCTTGAACTCTTCAAAATGTTCATTGATCATCTTCAGGCACAGATCGCGGTCTGTTTCATCCAGTCCGTTGCCCGGCTCTTTAAGCTGGATCGATAAACATTCTTCAAGATTACGCGCTGCTATTCCGACGGGGTCAAGCCGATGTACCATGCTTAGAACCTGTTCCATCTCTTCACTAGTTGGAGTGAAGCCCAACTTTTCTGTAATATCTTCTGCTATCTCATCCAGCGGAATCCTCAGGTAGCCGTCATCTTCTATGCTGCCTATGATCTCTTCGGCAATTATAAGCTCGTTGGTTTCCAGCCCCATGCGGTAAACCTGTTCAATGGGTGTTTCCCTGGTTTTAGCCTGTTTGTTTATAAGGTATTCAGTTCTGTCTTCATCGCTGATATCGCTGTTGCGCCTTTGGGTTGGGTAATCGTTCCAGCTATCCTGTGCATATTCATATGCCGCACTATCTTCAGTATTCTGCGCTTCCTCTATGCTGTCTTCAAGCACCGGATTCTCCTCAAGCTGTTTTTTTATCTCCTGCTCAAGCGCCATTGTTGGTATGGCAAGCAGCAATTGCGCCTGTATGGCCTGCGGCGATAGCTTCTGCTGAAGTATTTGTCCCTGTGTGTTCCTTAACAAATTATTTTTCTTTCCTGAAAATTTTAATTAGCTGCTCACTTTGAATCTTTTGCCTGCCAGTTGATCAACACATCCTTTAAACTCAAGGTTCAGCAATGTAACAAGAGAATCTGATATATTTAATCCCGTTTTTTCTGAAATTACATCAATATGCACCGGCTCATTTTCGCCGGAAATGAGGTCATAAATGACCTTTTCGTTCCCGCTCAGTTGAGGCGACGGCTTTTTAGGAGCTGCGGCGGCTGCGCTGAACAGGTTAAGCTCTGCGGATTCGATTCCCGAGGTAATCTCCACCAATACATCATCGATACTTTCAACAAGCTTAGCCTGAGAATTCTTGATCAGCGCATTTGTACCGCTGCTGTATTTTGATGTTATGTAACCTGGTACAGCAAACACTTCCCTTGACTGGTCCAAAGCTGTTCGGGCTGTTATTAGCGCACCGCCATCAATATCGCTTTCAATAACGATCGTTCCAAGCGTTAAGCCGCTTACTATCCTGTTGCGTTTCGGGAAATTCACCGCATCGGGCGGTGCAGATATTTCGTACTCCGATATCAGCAACCCTTTTTCAAGCATTTCGGCATACAGAGTTTTATTTTCCGGGGGATAAACAACATCAACTCCGCAGCCAAATACACCGGCTGTTATCGCATTCGCTGCCGTATTAGCAAGTACTGCCCTGTGCGCCATAGTGTCAATTCCCCTGGCAAAGCCGCTCACAACCGCAATCCCCGCAGAAGAGAGCTCTGCGGCGAATTGTTCTGCCATTTTCCTGCCGTAGTCTGTTGGTTTTCTTGTTCCTACTATCCCTATTGAGTTGTTCAGTATCCCTTTTTTATAATTGCCTCTCACATACAGCATTACAGGAGGATCATATATCTTTTTCAGAAGTTCGGGATAATCATCGTCGCTTAATGCAATAATTCTTATGTTCAGCTTTTCGGCTCTTTCAGCAAGCCTGTTGTATTCATCTTCAATTCCATTAAATTCCCGGAATGAAGCAAGAATAAATTCTGCCGTTTTGCTGCTGATATTTTCTACTGAAGAAATCTCACGGGCAGATGTTCCGAATATGTTTTCCGCTGAGCCGAATTTTTCTATCAGCCTGCGTATCCTGACTGAACCTAATCCTTCGATCTTCGTAAGGAAATACAGATGTTTCAGGTCATTCATTTAATTAAGTAACGGATATTAAGTGTAAAATGTTCTCAAAAAACTGATTTATCTTCGCATTTTTGGGTCAAACGCGTCGCGCAGGCCGTCCCCTATCAGGTTAACTGCAAAAACTGTTATCATAATTGCTATACTGGGGTATAAAGCTAATCCGTAATTTGTGCCTGCGACAATATACTTATAGCCATCAAATACCATTTGCCCCCAGCTTGCTGTAGGCGGCTGAACGCCAAGGCCAAGAAAGCTGAGGCTTGCTTCAAAAATTATTGAGGTTGCAAGTCCTGCAGTGCCTGTAACTATAATAGGACCAATTGTATTAGGCAGTATATGCCTGAAAATTATCCTGGCTGGCCTGTATCCAAGCGCGCGGGTTGCTTCAACATACTCTGTTTCTCGCAGCGAAAAGAACTGCCCCCTAACAATCCTTGCAATATCTACCCAGCCGGTAAGCCCTATAGCAACAAATGACTGCCAGAATCCTTTGCCAAGCACGACTGAAAGCGCAATTATGAATAGTATAGATGGAAAAGACCACACAACATTAATGAACCACATAATAACCGCATCAGTCTTGCCGCGGAAGTATCCCGCAAGCGCGCCGAGGAAAACACCAATAAATATAGCTATACTCTCTGAAATAACACCTACTGATAAGCTTATCCTGCTGCCGTAAATTAACCTGCTTAGTATATCTCTGCCGTACCTGTCTGTTCCCAGCAGATACTCCGGTTCTTTATGCCATTTTGACTGATCACCCTCAACCAGCTCGGCTTTGGAGATGGCTTTTGGACTTCCGCTGAAGTCATTATAAAAAACCGAATCAGTACTGATATTGTTAATTCCTTTTATTGGTATGAAATCCGTGCCATCAAGCGCTTTTTTCACAAGGACATTGCCTTTGAATCCCGAAGGCTTTGTAGCGTACTCAAGTGTCTGGTCGTTGGGTTCGTAGGGGGCCAGAATAGGTGCTGTTAATGCTATCAGAACGAGCAGGATAAGGGTTACAAGTCCTGCCATCGCAAGCTTATTTCTTTTGAATCTTATCCAGGAATAATACCATAAGCTATGGGAAGCGCGCTGTTTTTCGGCTTCCGAAAACTTATCCTTGTCTACAAAAAACTCATTTTCCTGCATAATTTTGATAAATATACCGAAATTTGATTAGATATTCAAAACAAAAGAGGTACGGTGAGAAAAAAATAAACATGGACGAAGTAAATAAATTTGCGAATGCCTCGGTTTGAAGATAGATTTTGTTTAAGATATTTGCATGCTTGTCCTCACCCCCTAACCCCTTCCTGAAAGGAGAAGGGGAATAACGAACTTCTTGAGGTTTTTCTCCCCTCTCCTCTTGGGAGAGGGGCTGGGGGGTGAGGGGAAAATCAATTCTGCATAACAAAAACATTGCCGTTGAGTTATAAAAAAAATATAACGATGTGCAATTTTTTTGAATCACCTGATGTTATGATAATTGGCAGGCTGCAGGAAGAAACAAATCGCTGGCCACCTAAACTGCCTCCTGGTGTTCAGCACTGTGAAATCGCTGTTTTTTTGCAGATTTCCTCCTGTATTGTTTTCTCCTTTAGAAACCTGCAGTCAGCCGATTTTTTTCATGCTAAACCCGTCATTTCATATGGAATGACGGGTTTTTTATATATACTTACTGCTCCAGACCGCAATCAGCTCGCCCACATAATTCGCATCTTCCTTCTTAAGCATGAGGTGATCGATGTCATCAAGCGAGACGAGGCTCTTAGGCTGATTGGCATGCCGGTACAAAATTTCGGCATTTTCAAAATCTGAATATGTATCAGCTACAGAGTGCATCGCCAAATATGGCACATGCAGGGACTTCTGAACTGCCTTTAAGTTATATATTTCTATATCAGTAAAGAACTGCGGTTTAAAGTTAAACTTCACGCCTCCGATCTCTGCTTCTGCTACTCCGTATTTAACCGCACGCTGTTTTGTGCGCTTGAGTTTTATTGAGAGATTTGCAGGTTCTTCCGGGGATGCTATTGTTACGATAGCCCTGGTTTCCGGCAGCTTTGAGGCGGCATAAATCGCCACGCATCCGCCGAGTGAATGTCCCATTAGCAGCGAAGGGGTGCGATACTCCTTGTTTAGAAATTCTGCCGCCGAGAGGAAATCAGCGATTTGAGTAGTAAAATTCGTCTCTGCAAACTCACCTTCGCTATCTCCAATACCTGTCATATCGAATCTAAGTACTGAAATTCCGCGCCTTGTGAGCGGTAAGCTTATATTTTGTATAGCTTTAAGCTCTTTAGAACATGTGAAACAATGGGCAAAGATCGCATATTTAGCATTTTCATGCGGATGAACGGGCATATCAATTGAGCCAGCGAGATTCAATCCTTTATCATTCGGGAATTCAACTTTTACTGTTTTCATACTACGAAAATAGCAAAAAAATACTACTTTCCTTAGTACATAACAGTAAATAAAAAATAGCCTAAAAACTTTGTTAGAAGAAATTTCTTGACCCTGAATTTCAGTATACTTGACCTCACCCCTTAACCTCCTCTCCTGAAAGGAGAGGGGGAACTGAGAAATTTTTGAGTTTTTTCTCCCCTCTCCCTTTGGGAGAGGGGCTGGGGGTGAGGGTTCAATGCAAAATTACTGAGTATTTGTTTCACTGTGGTGTACTAATACTACTTTCAATATTTAATTAATTTCATTGTAATATAATAAACGGAGATTTATCTTTGTTTTCTACATTAATAAATTACAAAGGATTAAGTTTATTTATGAAAGGTATTGTGCTCGCCGGCGGCGCCGGTTCAAGGATGTATCCAATTTCGCAGCTCTACAGCAAACAGCTTACATTGATATATGATAAGCCGCTTATCTACTACCCGCTTTCAATTCTGATGCTGGGCGGTATTAAAGACATTTTGATCATCTCGAATGAGGAAACAATACCATTTTATGAAAAGCTGTTTGGCAATGGCTCGCATCTTGGACTCAAAGTCGAGTACGCACTGCAATCAGCCCCCAACGGAATTGCCGAATCATTCATTCTGGGCGATAAATTCATCGGCAATGATGGCGTTACACTTGTCCTCGGCGATAATATTTTTTACGGCAAGCTTGATTTCTTCCACCGCGCACTTGAAAGAAAAGAAGGAGCGACGGTTTTTGGCTACAGGGTTACCGATCCCGAAAGGTATGGCATTGTAGAGTTTGATGATTCAGGCAAGGCAATATCGATCGAAGAAAAACCAAAAGAACCTAAATCAGATTTCGCAGTACCGGGTCTGTACGTTTATGACAACAAAGTTGTGGAAATATCAAAAAACCTCAAGCCCTCCCCGCGCGGCGAGCTTGAGATAACCGATGTGAATATGGTTTACCTCAAACAGGGTGCTTTAAACGTGGAAAAGATCAGCCGCGGCGTAGCATGGCTTGATACAGGCACGCCGGAATCACTGCTGCAGGCATCAAACTTCTTCGGCGCGATCGAAGACAGGCAGGGTTTAAAGGTTGCCTGTTTGGAAGAAATATCCCTCCACATGAATTTCATTGATCTCGCAGGATTTGAAAAAGTTATCAGCAGCATGCCCAAATGCGCATACAGGGAGTACCTGCAGAAAATTCTACACGATAGGAGCCGGTAAACAGAAAGCGTATGGAAATTCACGAGACAAAACTTAAAGATGTACTGATCATAACCCCCAGCGTATTTTCGGATGATAGAGGCTACTTCCTCGAATCATTCAAAAAAAAGGTATTTGAAGAGCGCGGCATAAAGTATGATTTTGTTCAGGATAATATTTCGAAATCCAAAAAGAACACGGTAAGAGGCCTTCATTATCAGGTTGGTGATTTCGCGCAGGGCAAGCTTTGCCAGGTAGTTTACGGCAGGGTTTTGGATGTAGCCGTTGATATCCGCTTCGGCTCGCCCACATTTGGCAAATACATTGCAGCCGAACTTTCCGAAACCAACCACGAAGTATTGTGGATACCGCCGGGTTTCGCGCATGGATTTTCAGTTCTCTCCGAAGAAGCAATATTCCACTACAAGTGCACCAACTATTACAGCAAAAAAGATGAACGGGCAATCATCTTTTATGATAAAGACCTGAACATAGACTGGAACATTACCGATCCTCTTGTATCAGCAAAAGACCTTGAAGCACCCGCATTCAGGGATATTCAACAGGATTTTACCTACAGCAGCAAATAATTCTCAATTACATTTCCGGAAGAACTGAATGTCAAAGAACATTAAATCATTATTCTTTACCGATGGCGCTAAAGTAAAACAAAGCTCGCTTGTAACTCAATTTGCTGAAAGGCTTGAGTTTGATCTTGTTAAAGACCGCACCACGGTAACCGATCACGATATACTTGAAGCTATTTCGCTGGCTGTAAGAGACCGGCTAACGCGCAACTGGCTTAAAACCCAGCGGGAGTATAATGAAAGTAATGTTAAAAAAGTACACTATCTCTCGCTTGAGTTCCTTATGGGAAGCCTGCTTGGAAACTCGCTGATAAACCTGGGACTGTACGAAGAGTGCAAAAAAATGCTCGCCAGTTTTGACTATGACCTTGACCGCATAACCCGCGAAGAGCCGGATATGGGTCTAGGCAACGGCGGTTTAGGTAGGCTCGCAGCGTGTTATATGGAGTCACTTGCTACACTTGAGCTGCCTGCATATGGATACGGCATACTCTATGAGTTTGGTATTTTTGAACAGGATATAGAGAACGGCTACCAGGTAGAAAAGCCTGATCATTGGCTGCGCTACGGCAATCCGTGGAAGATCGTAAGGCCGGAATTCACCTACAAAGTTAAATTCAACGGCCAGGTTACTACATATTACGATGAAACAGGCCGCACACGCTACCAATGGGTTAACACTGATGATGTGCTGGCAATTGCCAATGATGTACCAGTACCGGGTTACCAGCACAGGACCGTTAATACTTTACGATTGTGGCAGGCAAAATCAACAGACGAGTTTAACTTAAACAATTTCAACCAGGGCAATTACCTCTCCGCGGTTGAGAATAAAAATCTCTCGGAAACAATTTCAAAAGTGTTGTATCCAAATGATTCAATACCGCAGGGTAAAATTCTAAGGTTAAGACAGCAGTATTTCTTTGTCTCGGCAACATTGCAGGATATTATCTATAATTTCAAGATGCAGAACACCGATTTCAGCCTGCTGCCGGAAAAAGCCGCTATCCAGCTCAACGATACTCACCCCGCAATTGCTATCCCCGACCTGATGCGCATCCTTATGGATGATGAAGGGCTGGAGTGGGACGCAGCATGGGATATAACACAAAAAGTTTTCGCATATACGAATCACACCATAGTGCCGGAGGCACTGGAAGAATGGTCTGAGAATCTTCTAAGCTCACTCCTCCCCCGCCACATGCAGATCATACGCGAAATAAACCGAAGGTTTACTGAGTCCGCAAAGAGCACATATTCGCAGGATGACGGGGTTATTTCGAAGATGTCTTTGATACATGAAAATTCCCATGGCAACAATGTTAAGATGGCAAACCTTGCAATCATAGGAAGCCATTCAACTAACGGCGTTGCGGAGCTTCATACAGATATACTGAAGAAATATATCTTCCCTGACCTGAATGCTTATTACCCCGGTAAGTTCAACAATAAAACCAACGGAATATCGATAAGGCGATTCCTGCTGCAGGCAAATCCTGACCTTTCTGAGCTGATAACATCTAAGATCGGCAGCAAATGGATAACAGACCTTGCAGAGCTGAGAAAAATTGAAAAGTACACCGAAGACGGGAAGTTCAAAAGTAAATGGCGGGAGATAAAGCACAAAAACAAGCTCAGGCTTATTGATTTCATCTCAAGCAGCCATAAGGTTAAGATCAACCCCGAGTCAATTTTTGATAGCCAGGTGAAGCGTTTCCATGAGTACAAGAGGCAGCTTCTCAATATCCTGCATGTTATATCCATGTATAACCGTATCAAATCTGCACCGGGCGAGCTGTTTATTCCGCGCACGGTGATATTCGGAGGGAAAGCCGCGCCGTCTTACCAAATGGCAAAGACCATCATTAAGCTTATCAACTCGGTTGCCGAACATGTTAACAATGACCCGGAAATTGGAGATAAGCTGAGAATCCTTTTCATCAAGAACTACGGCGTAACGCTTGCAGAACGTATAATTCCCGCAAGCGATCTCTCGGAGCAGATATCAACAGCCGGATTTGAAGCTTCTGGTACGGGAAACATGAAGTTCGCACTCAACGGCGCGCTTACTATAGGCACTTTAGACGGCGCCAATGTAGAGATCAAGAGCGAAGTTGGCGATGATAATATTTTCATTTTCGGCTTAACTGCCGATGAGATCCTGAACAAACGTAAACAGAACTATATCCCGATCTCATATTATGACTCAAACCCCGAGCTGAAGCTGGTAATTGATATGCTGAAGACCAATTACTTCAATAAATCAGAACCCGGAGTCTTCGACCCTATCGTGAATGAGCTGTTGTACAGGGATTATTACTTTGTAATGGCAGATTTTGAAGCCTACTGCACGGCGCAAAAAAGAGTTGAACTGGCTTATATGAACAGCGATATGTGGACAAGAATGTCCATAATCAACTCCGCAAGAATGGAAAAGTTCTCAAGCGACCGCTCAATAAGGGAATATGCACAGGATATTTGGAATGTAACTCCCAAAGTTATTGAATAGGTGCAATTTACTGTTGCCTCTACCCCATCTATTCCGGGTGACCTGGAATTGATTCAAGATACTCCTTCTTTGCACGCAGGTGGTCTTTGCTTTCCCTGTTTAGCTCATCAATAAGACAGCTGTTCTTTGTGCAAACAGTCATGCATATTGGCTCCGGATATTTGCCAATGCACTCCGTGCATCTATCCGGCACAACGTAATAGTGCTCCTTCGACCAGAACAGGTCATACTCCAGCCCTTCATCGCAATATACATAATACCTGTTTTGAATCTTTCTCCAGTTCGAGCCGCCTTTGTAAATAGCGTTATATGGACATACAATTTCGCACACTCCGCAATTGTTACAAAATCCGGTTATCTTAACAGGCATAAACCCTCCTTCCGGATATAGAGTTTGGAACTACAAGACGCCTATTGGTATTCATTCAAATATAAACCGACATCTTAACCAAAAAAATGACATAAGGCAATTGTTTAATTGATATTTGTCTCCCATAATACACGAAACTAAATGTCTAATCAGTCATTTTGCTTATGACCCTCAACCCCAACCCACCTGACTGCCTCGGCAGCCCAGACTGCTTTGCAGTTTCTCCCAAACTGCTGAGGCAGTCAAGAGGGAGAGGGGAGAAAAAACTCTGAAATTTTGATATTCCCCCTCTCCTCTAAGGAGAGGGGGCAAGGGGGTGAGGTCAAACAATTATGCAATTTCATTTTTTTTGAAATTCTCTCACTAATTTCATTTACTAACTTTGTCTCCCGAATCGCTAAACTGCCTTTTATCGTTTAGAAAGTTCATTTATATTAATTCAATAAGTAATCTAAATAAGGATAACACATGAAAATCGGATTTATTGGCCTGGGTAAAATGGGCGGCAACATGGTTGAAAGGCTTCTAAAACATGGCCATGAGGTTGTTGTGTATAACTTAACAACCCCTGAAATTGATGCAGCAGTTGCAAAAGGCGCCGAAGGCTCCGCATCACTTGGAGAGCTTGTATCAAAGCTGCCGGAACGGAAAGTTGTATGGCTGATGGTTCCTTCGGGCAGACCGGTCGATGAGAATATCCTTGGCCTGGCACAGCTTATGAACAGCGGGGATATCATTATCGATGGCGGCAATTCATACTGGAAAGAAACCCGGCACAGAGGTGAAGCATTAGCTGAAAAAGAAATTCATTATATCGATTGCGGTACAAGCGGCGGCGTTTGGGGACTCAAGAACGGCTACAGCTTAATGACAGGCGGCAATAAAGAAGCGGTAGAATATGTCTATCCGGTATTTAAATCACTCGCCCCGGAAGGCGGCTATACCTACTGCGGCACAAGCGGCGCGGGACACTATGTGAAGATGATCCATAACGGCATAGAATACGGTATGATGCAGTCTTATGCCGAAGGATTTGAGATCTTAAAAACTTCACCATTCAACATAGATGTTACTGCCGTTGCAAGCGGATGGCAGCACGGCAGCGTAGTGCAGTCATGGCTTCTTGAGCTTGCCGCAAAAGCGCTGAAGGAAGACCCGAATTTGGAATCAATAAAAGGTTATGTTGAAGACAGCGGCGAAGGCAGGTGGACGATTGAAGCCGCAATTGAACAGAACGTGCCCGCACATGTTATTACCGATTCGCTTTACACACGTTTCCGCTCAAGGCAGGAAGATTCATTCGCGATGAAGATGCTTGCAGCTCTTAGGAACCAATTTGGCGGCCACAGGGTAATTAAAGATAAATGATGGATACGAACAAAATGACAAAACCCGATAACTGTGTTATCATAATTTTCGGCGCTTCGGGAGACTTGACGAAACGAAAGCTCATTCCTGCAATTTTCCAATTGTATATACAGGATAACCTTCCTGAAAAATTCGCGGTGCTTGGCACCGCAAGCTCTGAGTTTACTGATGATGAGTTCCGCGCACAGATGAAGGAAGCCATCATTAAAACTCATCCAGGAACGGAAGAAGCTGCCGAAAAGTTCATAAAGAAGCTGAACTATTACCCGATGGATTTCAAGAATGAAGGTGCTTATGCAGAGCTTGCAGAAAGGATCAAAACACTTGACGGAACATGCGGCGCCGGCTGCAATTACATTTTTTACCTGGCAACCGTACCTGCGCTGTTTGAATCGATATCTGTCAATCTTGGTAAAGCGGGGCTGAATGAAAACAAAAGCGGATTTACACGCATCATAGTTGAAAAGCCTTTTGGATATGACCTTGAATCGGCTGTAAGGCTGAACAATGTAATGCACACTGTATTCAGTGAAGACCAGATATACAGGATAGACCACTACCTTGGCAAAGAGACGGTTCAGAATGTGCTGGTAACCAGATTTGCCAACGGGATATTTGAGCCTGTGTGGAACAGGAACTACGTGCATCACGTTGAAGTAACCTCGGCAGAAAATATCGGCATAGAAAACCGCGGCGCCTATTATGACGGCTCCGGCGCACTGCGGGACATGCTGCAAAGTCACTTATTAAGACTTGTAACGCTTATGGCTATGGAACCGCCATCTTCATTTGATTCTGATGCAGTGCGAAATGAGCAGCTTAAGGTACTTCAATCACTGCGGCAGCTAAAACCTGAAGATGTGGAAAAGCAGGTAATACGCGGGCAGTATATTGCATCATCTATCCGCGGGGAATTTGTTAAGGGTTACCGTGAGGAAAATGGCGTCGACCCGAATTCACGCACTGAAACATATGCGGCTATTAAGTTCTATATAGATAACTGGCGCTGGGGCGGCGTGCCATTTTATATCCGCACAGGAAAGCACATGCCGACGAGGGTAACAGAGGCGGTAATACATTTCAAAAAAACGCCGCATTTTCTGTTTAAGGAAAGCCGCGATCTATCTGAAAACCAGTTCATAATGCGCATACAGCCCGATGAGGGCGTTGTGCTGAAATTCGGCATGAAGGAACCCGGCAAAGGCTTCAAAGTGCATACGGTAAATATGGACTTCCATTATAAAGATATCAGCAATGTCCACATTCCCGAAGCATACGAGAGGCTGATTTATGACTGCATGGTGGGCGATACCACGCTGTTCCTGAGGGCAGATGCAGTTGAGGCTGCGTGGAAGTTTGTTGAACCAATCCAGAAGGCATGGGCGGAAAATGAGAACATTAAGATCTATGGTTATCCAGCCGGTACATGGGGACCTGATGTAGCCGACAGTCTTATAGAAGGTGAAAAACGAACATGGCGCTATCCCTGTAAAAATCTCGCAGATGACGGCATATACTGTGAACTATAAACAAATAACAAATAGTCCCGCAGGCGGGATTTCGCTTCGCTCAACAAACACGAAGTTATCATAACAATAACCTAGTGACAATTTCAATAGTATAAATTGAATGAATAATGAAACTGTGAGAATATTTGATTCAGTTGAGCTTCTTGCGGAGGGCTTCGCCGAGTTCTTTGCGGAAGAGGTAACGACTTTGCTTAAGGAAAAGAAGTTCATCACAGTTGCGCTATCCGGCGGCAATACTCCATTAAAAATTTTCGAAACACTTGCCGGAAAATTCATTAATAGCATTGAGTGGAATAGAATTCATTTCTACTGGGTTGATGAAAGATGTGTGCCAATGAATTCTGAAGAAAGCAACTATGGCAATGCATGGCGCGTATTGTTTGAAAAAACCGGGATCAGCTCAGAGCAGCTCCACCCTATCTACGGCGAAACAGATCCGGAAGATGAGATACACCGTTACGAAGATGCTATATTAAAACATGTGCAGCTTAAGGACGGAATCCCCTCGTTCGATATGATACTGCTTGGATTGGGTGAAGATGGCCACACAGCCTCAATTTTCCCCAATAGGCTTGATCTGTTCGCCACACAGGATATAACTGCCCATACAATCCACCCTGAAACCGGACAAAACCGGATCACTTTAACAGGTAATGTTTTAAACAACGCAGCGCGGATATATTTTATCGTAAGCGGCAGGAGTAAATCAGCGGTAGTAAAGAGTATAATCGAAGAATTACCGGGTTGTGAAAAGTTGCCCGCTGCCAAAATCAACCCTAAAGCCGGAACAGTAACCTGGTTTTTAGACAGCGAAGCCGGGGAAGATTTGTAAAATACCTGCTGAGTCAGGCGGTCTCAATTCAAATATTTTGATGTATTTCGCACCAATAACTTATCGATTATTGAAGTCTATCCAGTAGAGAAGACCCGGTGGGTCGTCTCCTAGTGAGTTAAGTGACAGCCTGTTAAAAAGCAGGCATTTTTGCACATCAGTTCCAAAGGAAACTCTCGATTTTACTTTACAATCTTACAAATTCACTTTAGGTCTAAATATGAAATCTACAATCTAAAACAGAAATCCCCGCTTTTGCGGGGATCCTTATTTTTGTACACCCGTAGGGAGTCGAACCCCAAACCTTCTGATCCGTAGTCTAAAACGAAAGATTGTAAATTACTTAACTATCTTGTATTCTAATAACTTAGCTGTAACACATTTTCGCTATAATAGTAATATTTCTACCTAAATGAAAATTGTTCGTCCCCAAATCGACCCCAAAATATTTTATATGATTTAAATATCATAGTGTAGTTACAACTCGAAACATTACTCGCTCAATATTGATTAAAAAATTAAGTATTTTTGTATTAATATTATATGAAAGGTATAAGTGCATGGTAAAAATTGTAATTCAACGTGAAGAAACTTATAAAGCAATTAAAGATAGGTTTCATAGAAATTTGGCAGCCAAACATATTGAAAATGAAAAGGAAATTGATATTGATATCATTAAAACCGAATTGATGAAAATTATTACCGGAAACGACTTGGACGGTGGATATGGTTCTACCGAAGATATAGAAGACGCAAAGAAATATCTAGAATTGTTAGAAAATCCTGAAAGGGAAATTTAAAAAAAGGGGGAAATTGAGATGTTTAGTCGATAGTAATACTTTCATATAAGTATTTATCGATAAACAAGTTACAACATTTCCTGAAACACTATAAACTACAGAAATTATAATGCGAAAAATAGTATATATTTTAGGAGCAGGATTTTCAGCACCTTTCAGTATTCCTATCACGAGTGAGTTTCTGGATAGAGCAAAAGATCTATTTCAAGAAAAGGAAAAATACTCACATTTTAAAGAAGTAATTGAAATAATCGATAAATATTATGTAACGAAGAAATGGTATAAAATTGACTTAGATAATATCGAAGATTTATTATCTATGATGGAAATGAAAAGAAATCTTGAAAATACCGATGATAACAGTACATTTAAAAAGTTTATTATAGATGTAATTAATGCTTATACCCCAAATTATGGAAAAGATAGAATTGGAGAAGTTATTGCCTACCCCAATAGAAGATGGGATGAATTTTTATTTGAATTTGACACTCCACAAAGAAATAATTTATTAAAATTTGTCTCTGCATTATTTAATGTCAAGTATTTAATGAATGAGAAACCTATATTAAACGAAAAGAATAATACAGATACTTACAACATCAAATCAGAGTTAGTTGAAAAGCCGTTAATCTGTAATTTAATTACTTTAAATTATGATATTATTTTGGAAAATGCTCTTACATATTTAAATAGTTTTACAGGAATTGATATGGAATTTACTGAAACTTGCGATGGAGAAATAAATTACGATAAAGTTTATTTAGCGAAATTACATGGAGGAGTAAATACTGAAGTTGTGCCGCCTACATGGAATAAATATGTAAATAAATACTTTGTAAAAACCTGGGGATTAGCATATAAACTTCTTTCAGACGCAAATAAGATAATAATTATTGGATATTCATTGCCCGAAACTGATAATTATATACGATATCTACTAGCATTATCTGCTGTTAATTCCTTTAATCTGAAAAGTATTGACATAATTTGCAAGGATAATAGCGGAGTTGTGTTTAACAGATACAAAAAATACATGAATATTGAAGATGATAGAATTAGTTTTTACAATACAACTACTGAATATTATCTAGGTTTTTTTAATAATTTTCCATTATACTATTCCAGAAAAAATGGGGATGAACAGGATACTCAATTTTCTGTAGGGCTTGCTCATTCCAATTTCATTGAAAGAAGTCAGGGACTTAGAGTAAAATAAATAAGATAGAACATAATTGCAGACTTCTCACGGAGGTGTAATAAGCAAATATGCAAATAAAGGAAAATAAATGGCTATTTACGAAATTATGTATAGGAGAACATAAAACTATATTGTATGCAATTTCACAAAATTAATCATATTACATTTCTATGATGACCGGTGATAGCCATTCAAATTTTGAATTCTCTTCCCTACTATGAAAATCTTTGGAATAATGATTTAGGTTCCTTTTTGAAACATTGCCAACAGCAAGCAACTCTAATGTACGGTGCGCTTTCATGAATTTTTTTAGATATTTAGTTTTTATCAATAACATTTCCCCATGATTTGAAAGTTCTAATCTTTCTAACCTTCTCGCTTCATAATCAATGCTATATCCATCTTTCCAATTAATACAATATATAACTAGTTCTTTGCCTTTATAGAACTCAAGTGTATTAGGCTTTTGTTTTAATTTAAAAAAATCTACAATTTCTGGAGCGGGGAACAGTTTTTTATATTCGTCAAATGTTTCTGTAATAATGCCATAACAAGGAATTAATTTGTTATCCCATTTCTTTTCATGATTATAGTTCCTTACAAATAGATTTGATCCCTTGAAGTCAAATGGAAACTCATTTAAAAAATATCCTTGACATTCATAATTTACCGTCGCTAACATGCCCTTTGGTGGAAGTTTCTTGTTTGGTTTTTTAATAAAACAAGTTGTTATATATTTATTAAAGGATTTATCACTAGTTTTAAATCCAGTATCTTCATATAATGGAAACCACGCTGATTTAACAGATAATTGCTTGCTTATTTTATTTATTGTATTTTTCTCTTTTAACCAGACTTTAGAATCCTTATGCAAATCTTCAAAAACAATACCATTTGGTTTTGGCATAAACAATTCAGTTGGTAGCGAAGGGTCAAAATTACGTTCTGATATTAATAATTCTTCCCATTCATCAATAGTAATAGAAATATTATTTACACACCAAGTTAAAAAAATCTGAAGCCCGTGTCTCGCATAATATGAAAGTCGTGTTTCGTATTTATTTTCACCATAATAGTTCCTCCATCCTTCGGGCATTTCCTTCCAATATCTTTTCCCCTTTTTGTATCCTAAGGTTTTCATTATAGAAAAAAGCTGCCGTTGTGCTTTTTTACAGTCATATCTAAACGCTTTACAGATATTTGATAATTCATATGCGTATGTTGGACTTCCTAGAGCATATTCTAATGAATGATCACGGTGAGGATAATATTCATTTTTTTTAGCCGATACTATTAACTTAGGTTTTACTTTACTAAAAGTTTCATCGAATAATTTATTTGGTTTTATAGTCTCCTTAATTATTGTTCTGCATAAAGAAATAATGCCATAATGTTGAGATTCCTTAGTTAACTTTAAAATAGAATTTTTTAAACTACCCGCTGCCTTAGGATATCGATTACTTATAGCATAAATAGCCTTCAAACTATTCCATACTATATCTAAGTTTGTTGACTGTAAGTTTATCTTTATTTGCTTAATCGCTTGTTGATTTTTTAATGATTCTTTTACAAGGCACACTAAAGCATTATAGCGATCTGACACTATAGGTGAACCAAGTGATGTGGATAAAAATTCTAATATATTCATTTTGATAATGAGAGGCGCATTGACCGTTCAAAAACAATTTTCCAAGTATTAAAAGATAATGCTTTTAAATCAATATAATATTTATCAATAAAATCTGAAGTATAAGAAAAGAATTGAAGAAGTGAATATCCTCCAGCTAAATCACGAATGCAAACAAGCATAAGTTTTCTAATTAGGGCTTTCTTATGAGGAAATTCGAAATTATCTAAACGTTTTATTATCCTATATTTCTCGTACTCTTTTTGAGACTTCATAAAATTCAATATTTCTTGTCGTGCCTTTTTTAAAATTATAGAATTGCCTAATTTGCTGGCACATTTCATTGTGGCTGCTGCCCAATCAATAGCTTCGATAAATATTCCATTTTTGATACACCATTCTTTAACGATGTTTAATTCATTATATTCAAAATCAGGAAGCAATTCAGTTATCATTTTGCTAATAATGTAATGATCATTTTTATTAGAATCCTTGATTTTCCTTAATAAGTTCAGGGTTTTATTTGTTGAAATTTGTTTTTTGAATTTTATCAATTGTGTATTGTGGAGTATTTCGGCTTTATAATCATCACTTCCACTCGGCTTATACCCTTGTTTTAAAAGCTCTTTTAAGTGTATATTTACAGTTTCTTTTATATTTGCTAGTCCAGGATAATCAGCAAGAAAATAAAAATATTTATTAAGATGCTTTAGTCTTTCAGAAGGTGAGACAAGGGTTTTTAATAGAATCAAATATTCTTGGGCGAAATCTTCAGCAGTTTTTGTATCGTCATTTGCAGTACTCCATTTAATTAATATCCAATATGAAGTCTCGAAATTTTCAAAATAATTATAGGTACTTCCATTTTTAATATTCATCAAATTTATTAAAGTAAAGATATTCTCTGCTGTGTCATACGGATATCGATTAACATATGATTTAATTATTCTTTCAATTCCATCGTTCATGTTTACTTCGTTTTGAGAAACCAAAAAATACAAATAATCTAAAGCCATATTAAAATCAGCAAACGTTGCGGATTCCAAGAAGTCTAATTTCCAGTACCATGTTTTTTCAACAATATTAGTAATCTTGTACAGACATTTCAGGATTAAATCAAAATGGCTTTTATCCTGAGTTCTGGCACAATCAATGAGATTACTAAATCTTAAATCTCCTTTATTCCATATCCCTCTTGAATATTTTAAATAATTTTCAAAAATCTCTTCTGCCAAAGAGTTAAAACCATAATTTGCAGCTAATACTGCTAGTGATTTTAAATTATCGCCTTTGGTCGTACTATCTAATTTTTCTTTTTGTCTTAATAGTATAGCTGTTGAAAAATAAAATTCTAGCTTATCTTTAATTAGGATTTGTTTAGGCGGACATGATTGAATGACAGCCTCTATCAAATCAGCTCTTTTCAGTAAAAGACCATTGAATATATTTTCAATCTTGTTTAATGTTTCCAATGTCTTAGATGGAAATAGCAAATTACTTATTCTCAAGTTATCAATTAAAAGAGAAAGAACGTTTTGGTTGTATAATAAAAGATCCTGGCGAGAATCTGGATAACTAAAGTCTGTAATATGATTCAAGTTATTTAGCTTTGTTCTATAGATAGTTAGAACATTCTCTAAAGAAGCCCAGTATTCCTTCCATTTCATTTTTTTTGCACGAAGCAGTAGTCTGTTTTGGGCAAGAGTAAGTTCATATGACAATATAACAAGGAATTCCTTGTTTATCTCCTTTTTGCTTGTTGAGTTGGAGAATTTATTTTCGAGGGCGTTTGCATAAAATTCTTCAAGATTAAAATTTTTAGTTACTAGGCTCTTTAACGCAATAAATCTTAAAAACAACTCTCTCGGGTTACCAGGGTAACCCCAATAAATATATCCGTGATTTGCATCAGGGATTTCAATATCCACACTTTTTAGTAAATTCTCGATTTGCGATTTGTGTTCACCGATTTGATAAAGGAATAATATCTCCGCTACATCCAAGCTTTGGCTAGTATCTTTATCATTAAATAAATATTTTTCAACTTGTTTATCACGCAACAGCTTTTTATAATCACGTAGGTTAGGAATGGGTAGGTTATTTTTCCCTAATTCAATGTAAAAAAGAATACGCTCTAGTTTTGACGATTTTTTTATTTGTTCAAGTGTTTTTATGGGATTATTGATATAATTTTTTAGATGTATATTGACAAAAAAAGTGCTTTTATACCCCAACAATCTATCAGTTGGTTCTTTAAATCCAACTTTTCTGACTAATTTTAATGCATCTAGATACTGCCCGGCATTAACCATAGCTTCAATCAATATCTCAAGGTTGTTCCAAAACCCATCAAAACGATCGTTATCTGTCCATAAGATCTCCTTATTTAAATTATATCTGAATAATCCATCATCTATATACCTATGCCCAAGACTTGTGCCGAATTGATTGTCAGAATCTATAAGAATATTCCCCAAAGATAATCTTCTAAATATCCATTCTTTTTGTTCTCGAAAATTTGTTCTTTTAGGTAATTTTAATTCTTCTTCTATTTCAGCAATTAGTTTCTCAGTTCCAATTTTTGCCTTCTCAAAAACATCACTATCATACGTAGTGGGATAAATCTCACTAGTAAAAATCGCGTACTCCACTAATTTTGATATATTTTGAGTGTTATAAAAAAAGTTAACAAAATCTCTACCTATCTCTACTTTTCTTCTGTCTTCGATGTTAGACCTTAAGAGCTTTTTAAAAAATTCATTCCGGTGTAGGTGCTTGAATATTTTTTTTGAAACTGAATGATTAAAACCAATGTTCTGTAAATGTTGAGTAATATATTTTTGGGTATATGTCAGGTATGGCTTCTTTGAGTAATAGACTGCAATTTTTTTATTAAAGTCTTTTTTATATAAACTGAATTTTTTAGTTATAAATCTCCTGAAGCTATCGTGATATGGCTCTAAATAACCTTCCTTTGTATTTAAAAAATGAGAGATTTGAGTAATTAAATCGTTAAATTCACTGATATCTAACTTGTAAACCATTTCGCTTAAATCTGTCCTTTTTACTGGAGCAAAATGAAAACACAAATAACCTAAACAATTTTTTTTTCTTGTTGAAAGTGAATTCCATATAGGAGCATACCAGTCAAATACATCTGTATAAATTGGGAGTGAACGTATTAACTCATCCTTGTTTTTTTTAGTGACTAAATCCTTTGCTAAGTAATATAAAGATATAGCCAGCCCATTCGTCTGTTTTTTAATTATTGAAACTTGATCAGCGTTTAATGTTATTCCACTTTCATTAAAGTATTCTTTAATTTCATTTTCTGTAAAATATAGTTCTATCCCAACTGTTGATACACTTTTTGGTTGATTTTTTAATGATATTGGCAAATAATTTGGTCCCCAAGTGCTGAGAAGAAAAACTATGCCTGGATAATTAATTATTGGAATAGCATCAAGCACAGACTTCCCAGCATATTTGTCCGTTTCTACTTGATCAAGAGCATCAACAATGATAACTATTTTCTTACTTTGACTGTTTTGTGCCGATTGGCTCAGCATCTGTAATGCTTCTTCAAATGTTTTATCAATATAGTTATCATCATCTTCAATTCCCGCATTAATTGCTATTAAACCGAACTCATAACATCTTTGTATGATATCTACTTTAAACCATTTGCTGCTCAGTCGTTCTTTGTTATTTATGCCTGAAATTCCCTTAATGCTTTCAAAGGGTCTAATTCTACATAGATAGGGAATAAAATCAGCATTTTTTTCAGACAGTCTAGAAAGAAGTACAGTTTTCCCTGAACCAGAAGGTGCGTAAATAGCGATAAAACCTCCTGTATGTTTTTTAGATTCAATTGCTTTCTTTATTTTTATTTCTAGATCATCTCGTTTTACATAATTTTTAGGAATGTTAATTTCATGTAACAAACCTGTTTCCAGTCTGGAAACCAATTTAAGTACATTCTCCGGCAGTACATCTATATTTTGGGAAATAAAAACATTATAAATTCTTGTGATATATGCATAAACTCTTTCCTCGTACAGAACTCCATACAATTTTAATTTTTCATTTAATCTTTCTTCTAGTTTAAAATGATCTGGCAGTTTTTCGAAATAAATTGATTTGATAAAACTATATAGTTCATTATCATTTACAAAAGCTCTTTTTTTACAATTTTCAATGATGGAGGAAATTTGTTTTTGGTATTGTTTTTTAAAGGTAATCCAGGATAACGCGGATTGTCTTAGTTTTTCTATGTCTGTCAAAAAAATACCCAATTCTTTAATTGGGTTTTTATTGCTTGCCAAGACAAGACGTACATCCTTAGAATTCTGATTATGAAGGCGCCAACTTTTCAAGAATTTGAATATATCTTTACCTTCTTTAGCTGGGCTATCGTTGGAAGCATTTTTACTAGGATTAATTCTCCATAAATCGCCAAAACCTATCTTGCTTGTATTATCAATACTATGTTTGATCTGTACAACCTCAACATCACCATTACTATAAAATTTTGTTAAATCCTCAATTCTTCGATCAGCACCATATTTCCTATCGGGTTTTATTTCAATTTTAGAAAGTTTACGATTTTTTTCTATAAGTTTTAAAAACTCTATTCCTGCATACAGAATTTCAAAGTGAAACGGTAGATTTTCATTTTTATCTGATATTTGCACCATTGAAATAAATCAATAATATAAAAGTTATATTGAAAATTATTATAAATTTTTTAGTAATATTCAGTAATGATATTAAATGGACTACCGTTCAAGACGATTTTTCTGCTGACTCTGTTGAAATGCTTATGCTCCTCATTCAAGTATTATAGCACATTGATCTAGTATAAGAGGAATTTCAAATGAACAGGGAACAAATAAGGTTAGCCCATCACCTCTGTTCGCATTAATAATTTTTTGCGCATCACTGTAAATATCAAGTTATATTACATTCTTTAGATTGATAAAGATTGCGAGGCAACTAATACTAGATCAATCCGAGTAGAAAGTTTCGCCTTTAGTGGTTACCCGAGAATAACCTACAATACTCATATTAATCCAAGTTGCACAATCCTTATTGACCAATTTTGAAATTTTATCTGAGACATATCTAGCTCTTTTGTCACGGGAAAAGAATCTTCTTATGAAAAATTGGACATAAATATCTATCTCAATCTCTCCTAACATAAACTGTCGTTTAGAACGTTGGATTCGAACAGCTACATGGTTCCTATCTAATGCTCTCGATTTAGAGTCTAGCCCTTCAGCCACAATATCTCGAATTGTATCAATTTTTGACTCTTCGAGCTCTACTGATTCTGATGTTGTGATGTAGCAAACTGGCATTACTTTACTCCTTTTACATTTATTTGATAAAGAATTCCTTCTTGATTGAAGTGCTTTACGGTTTTAATCTGCTTACCATTTACATTCTTTAGTAAGTTTATTGCTGGTATATTGTCAGGACGAACAATGCCATATAAATCGGAAATCCCTAGTTCTGCACATCTATTAATAATAAATTTTATTAGTTTACTACCTAAGCCTCTTTTGACATAAGCCTTTCCCAAAAAAATGACTAACTCAATTTCATCTAGTTCTTCATTTATTACTTGTAATCCAAATTGACCAATTAAGTTTTCACCCAACCAAATGCCATGAATACCAAAACCATATTTCTTATAATGACTAATTCTAAACTGAAAAAGACCATTAAAGTATCTATCATTTTGTATTTTTCTTTCCCATGTATAGTGTTCATCATTTAATCCCAAACTTATAAAATCCTGTTGATCTTCAATTGTAAATTCTCTACCAAAAATTTCTTCAAAAGTCCACCCAGTAGCTGATAAGACCATTTTTGCTGCTTCGATATTACTGTTTAATGTACTTTCTGTATAGAAACAAGGTAAACCAGAATCTTCAAAGATAGCTTGATTCATGATTGGAGATTCACAAAGATTTAATAGAGTAGTAGTTCTTATGTCGTCAATGTTAGTTGGCCACTTCTTTGAATAAGCAATTCCATTCCAGGCATAGGCATTGCCCGACCCCGACAATGCAAATTGTCCAAGTTTTGGATGGATTGTACAACGGATTGAATCTGGGAAGAATGTTGAAATTAAATTAGTCCATCTTATCATAAGGTTTATTGAGGCATAATTCAACGCTGCATTGACAGCACGGCTATGCACTTTATGCCAAATTTCCCTATAATCTTCTTCAATTTCATTATCTTTCCATCTTAGAATCTTCCAACAGACATCATCACTTATATGCGACAAACTATCTCGATTTTCCAAATTCCATTTCATACCTGAAATTAAAATGTCTATATGTTTATTTATTTCGGAATTGGATGCTTCAAATAAATTCATTATTACTTTTTTTATGTGATCAGCTAAAGACCACGCAGTAGAATTATTGCTGGAGCGATCAATGAGTTCTTTCAAAGAAATAAACGAAAAGGTACCTTGTAAATTTAGAGCATTCCTATAGGTAACTAAACGATTTAAATATTGTGATACCATTTCTTCAGATATACCAAAAATATTACGATACAATTCGCCATCTGTTAAAATTATTATATCGACCCCATATGGATGTACTTGATATATCGTTTGAGTAAGATTGTATAAGCGTATCATGAATGATATTTCGCTGAAATCCGGAATATTCGCATTAAAAGGTACTCGAAATCGGTTCTGATCTTTAAAGGGGAAACCCGGTAAAACAAAAAGAAGTCTGCTTTTTTCCTTTATTGTAGGGATTATTCTGTCGACAAAATCTTCACGATTGTTATTATTCTTATTTTTGGCCGATCCTACCTTGGGGTCACAAAGTAAATCATAAATACTATTCGCTATTTCTTTAGGCGAGTTTTCGTTTGGAATTTTTAAATTCATTCTGTTTGCCCATTCACTCGATACAAAAAACTTAGATAATAAATGATTGGACAGTTTAATAACTTTTTCAATTTTAGGAGGCCACGAATGTGTAAGAACGGGTACTTATTGTTTATTTTCCGAGAATTCTGTTCTAATAAAACTCAGTAAGTTAGTGCGTATCCAATCATCTGTTGGTAAATCGTCTTTTACGTTGAAAGGACACATAGTATATTCAATTGGGTAATGAGTCATCCCTGCGTATACCGAAAACTGAGGCGTTCTACGTCTGTGTAAACTGAATGGACCATTAAATTTTTGCCAATATCTCTCAATTTTTGACTCTCGGGCAAAGTGCCCATAAGGCTCTAAAAAACTAAATGCATTTGAGTTATTATCGTTTACCATCAAATAATTTTGTTAAGTTGGATAGTTGACGCAAAGGAGCCTTTTCAATCAAACCTAAAAATTGCGAAGGATATATCGTCAGACTTGATATTGTTAAATCATTTGCTAATCTTTCTTGTGAACCTTCAACTAAAATATTTTTATCTTTATCAAGTATTTGAATAATGCTATCAATATTTGAATTCCAATTCTTACCAATTACAGGGATATTTGTAGCGAATTTTATTAGATTCAAATCACTGTCCAGTTGTTTGTTTGAATATTCTTCCCCATCTATTTTTTTAGACCATTCGCCTAAATATTTCTTAGATGATATTTGGGTTCTGTTAAACTCTCCCAATATTTTTAGTGAAAGTTCAAGCATTAATTGCTCATGTTCTTCTGAGCTAAGATTCATTGCCTTAGCAACAATTACTTTTGTCTCAGCAGAACCATTTGTAAACCTAAAAGAGTAAGTAAAAGATGTTGTAATAGTATAAGCCTTTGGTATTATAGTTTTTGTCATAAAATCAATAATCTGAGCGGCTGGTGAAGTAACGAGATAAGCAGGGGAGCCGAATCCCGGATAAATAACCTGTAAAAATTCTAAACTGTCTTCATACCACCTGTTGGAAATCAACCGTGACTCAAATTCAATAAATTGGTTGTTCTGAAGAAAACTAGATACTTTTTTGCAGATTCTACTCATTAGCATTCTAGCTGCCTGATCCCGCATTTCTGAATCCAATTCAGAAAATTCTGAATCGACCGCACCTAATATATCAATGTTTTTAATATTTGTTAAAACGCGATTACCTTTACTATTTAGTTCTACAGTTCCACTTATTTTTATCCTGACATTAATATGAAGACATTGTAATAAATCATTGTTAATCTTTTCTAAGTCTAATATGCACCAAACTTTTCCCGTAATATCCCTTACAACTATCCCAACAATTTTGTTTCGAAAAGGTTTTTTATCCGTAATTATCCCCGTAATTATTATTTCCTGCCCGATTGAACAGCCAGGTATATCAAAAATAAAAACGTTATTGTTTAGTCCTGACAATTTTCAGTTATTTTTTACTTTAGAAAGTACCTCACAAGCTTTTGAGATAGTTGTTTCATTAGTGTAATAATGAGGTGATAAACGGAATATTTTTGTAGCCCCATTTTTGGGAAAATGCATAGGACAGTCCCAATCACTCATGGTAGAAATACGCAACCCGTTTTCATTAAATTCATTTAATAATATAATTTCTGATTCTGGGGTTTCTAAATAAAAACCAAGAATACCGGAAATTGATTTATTTTGACCAATAATATTTAAAGTGGGGTTTTTTGAAGCTATTTCTCGCAACTTATTAGCCATAGATTGAATCTTTTCAGATAAAAGTAATTGATCTGTGTCTATAAATTGTTTAATTGCTGAAGACAATCCTAACAAATTAGCGTAACTTTTTTCCCATAATTCAAATTGTCGTGCATCTTGTCTTACTTTCACATTTTTCACTATTAACTCATCATCGAGTATTAAATCGGCAGAAGTTAAATCTAATTGTGTGGAATTAAATGGCGCACCTTTTTTAACGTATAAGAAACCAGTTCCCCTTGGCCCACAAAGCCATTTACGTCCTGTTGCTGTATACACATCACATTGGATTGCCTGAACGTCAACAGGAAATTGACCCACTGCTTGACAACCATCAACAATGTACGTTGCTCCATATTGTTTAGCAAGTATGCCTATTTCTTCAACGGGGTTTATTATTGAACCATGTGCAACGGAATGGCTTATGGCAATAATTTTGACACCATTTTTTAATTCCTTTTCAATTTCTTCAATTGAAAAATTTCCATTTATATCGCAGTTTATGACCTTAATGTTAGCATCAATCTGTTTAGCAACACTAAATAAAGTTATTAAGTTTGTTCCAAACTCAGAGGATAATGTTAAAACCTTATCACCTTTTTTCAATGAAAGACCACTAATAGCCATATCCCAAGCTCTACTGGCACTATCCATAAATGCTATTTCTTCGTAACTTGAGGCATTAATTAACTGGGTAGCATTAAGGTAAAACTCTTCTATTTGCTTTTTTGATTCCGTTGCAGCCTGGTAAGCTCCGATTTCTCTTTCGAGTTGCATAAAATCTACAATAATGTCAAATGTTTTATCAGACATTATTCCAGCACCGGCATTGTTTAAATAATTATTTGTATTCATATTTTATTAATTGCAAAATGAATTAAATTATTTCCAAGTTCTCTTAATTCCCATATCAAAGGACGTTTCCCATTGTCTTTTATCATACCACGAAGTTCAAGATCCCGAACAACACTTCTCAGTTCTATTTCAGGAATACCTACATTTAAAGCAATTTTTTTAGCTGAAAGTTTTCCCCCGGATTCGAAAAGTACTTTTAGAATACGAATATGTAGAGATCTCATATTTCTTATTGCATCACCGAGGATTAGTAATCTTTCTCTTTCTAGACTTGTTTTGGTTTTTAAAGATTCCCCCAAAATTGAACTCAAAACCGAATTGATACTGGAATCAGAATCGGCAACAATTCGAATTAGATTCAAGAAATCATCTACTTTGTTATTATCAGCATTAAGCAAATAAATCACTTCATTGGGATTCATTTTCGCTAGATGAAAAGCGTCTTCAACTATTTGTATCATTCGATTACGTTTTCGCTCAACAGCTCGTTCAATAACATTATAAGTCATTGTCATTGTAGGCGAAATTACAGACCCAATTATAGCTCCAGTGGGACCTCCTAAAACTAATCCAACAATTGCACCTGCTACTGAGGTACCAATGTTAACGATATCATTATCTATTATGCTGTTTTTTGAAACAACCATATCTTTTTTAGACTCATTATACTTATCTAATTTTTCCTTTTTCAAGCCTATTGCAAATATATTTAAATTAATATATCTATGTTTCCCTAAGTAGTATTCAAATATAACTATAATCAATAAGTTATTAAATATATAACAGTATATACCTGAAATTATCTACAGTTTATCACACCTAAGCCTTTGGGCATTATTACAGAAATCCCATTTGAACATATAAAATAAGGAAATAAACTAATAGTGTGGCTATTACGTCCCTCGCAAATACTAAAGATTTGCGAAGGACAGCAACCCCTTTTTAACCGCCTCATTATAATCTAATTTTCGGACGCTATAAAAAGGGGTTGCTGCCCTTGCGGGAGAATAGCCACATAATAAAATACTGTATTAACTAAAAGGACTACTTACAAATGTAAGTAGCCCTTCTCTTTATTAATAATTAATTAGATTTTAAAATAATGATAAGTTCTAACCGAGTGTAGGTCCACCAAGCGGAGCATTAAATACTCCTAGGGCTTTATTAATCTCAGAAATACATTCATCAGCTTCCGCTTCATCTTTACATTTGAAATATAAATCATCCTTCCGTGACTTATATTTTAACACTACAGCCCAGCCACCATATACCATAGCATTGCTTTTTGTCACAGTTAGTAAACCATCAGTATTACATGTTCCACATTTAGTTTGTACGTATGCCATTATTCCTCCTTTTTTTACAAATATACTGAGATGAAATTTTTAATACTATGACCATACGGAAACACCTGTTGAATTTGCTCCTCGATATTGGAGGCGTCGCAACGTTGAATAATTTATACTCCCCGCAGGCTAAGACCCACAAGGGAGGGCTTTTGTTTACCCGAAAGCTAATAAAATCATATTTAAAAGACAATCTGATTGAACGTATTGAGCCGATCGGGAAGCCGGCTAATAAAGCCCGGGAAGTCTTTTATTGCCTTACGAAACAAGGGGCGCAGTATATCGGCCGGGCTGATGAATATAAATATAAAAAATATCAGAAATCCCCGAATAATATCATGCATGAAAGCATGAAGTTTGACGTTGCCTTGGCGTTTCTGCGGCTTTTCCCGCATCGTAAATTCTCATTCAGATATGACGCTCACCTATACGGCGTCCGACCTGACATATTGATACGACTGGAAGCAAGGCAGCCTAAAGAGCTGACCCGGTTTTATCTCATCGAGATAGAACGCAAGAAGACCATTGACCGGGTATTTCATGAAAAGATTGAGCGTTATGAGGAACTCTTCAGTACCATTGCTAAAAATAAGTCACATAATGCCTCTCAGTTCACCGTATTGGTTTTTTACACCGATATCTGGTATGACGTGTTTTTGCGTCCCCAGGAATATTCAAGCCAAAGCGTCGTGAACCACATAGACTGCATTAATAACCTGCTTAAGAACCTTGTCTGCCACTACTGCAAATTCCTGCCTCAGCACCGTTACGGATTTTTAGGTTTTCATAATTTTTACCGATTGCATGAACCTATATGGCTGACCCCTAACGGCAACAGAGTACGGCTCGCCTTGTAATGCCAAATTGAAAACAAGCCTGTCCAACGCTTTTAAAGCGTAGCAACAGCCCTTCCTCAGTCAAGGTAGTATGTGCTTCGCACATCTCCACCATTGACTTCGGCGGGCTCCCGTTGCTGTGCCAAGAATAAGTTGGACAGGCTAGCGGTTGTCCGACTTACCTAACTATCCGCTAGGCAAATTGGACATATGCAACAAGCATTATTCGATCTTTCGCCCCCTTGACAATCAGCCCAAAGAAACAAAGTACGAACCATTATTCAACGAGGTTGATGAGCGAAGATTACAGTATTAACAATCGTTTCACACTCGGGACTACTGCATCCGTTATATCTTAACCGCCATTACTCTGTGGGACTTGCGCTGCTGGAAAAAGCCGAAACGCGAATACACTAAATCGGAAGTAGTTGAACACCTTTTGCAATGGCTTAAAGATAAGGAGGAAGGGCTATGGACATATAATTGCGGACATTGCCTGTACTGCATTAAGAAACTGCTTACGGATTACCATGTGCCGATTGAAGAAATCGCAGAATTGGTCCTTATCAATGGAAATGTAACATATCATAACGAAATCGGGACATGGAAAGATATCGTGTCCGAATAGAAAGGAAATCATATGAAGGAAATTTTACAATCGCTCGAAGCGGTCTTACGGCATGGCTACAATTCATACAATGTCTTCAATGACTGGCTTGACCTCATGATCTTCGCCCTTGAGCGTGATGACGAAAAATATCTCGAAGTAGTCAAGCGGTATAAGAATACAAGCCCTCAGTGTGAGCGGGAAATCGATTATTTCTGCCAGGCATTCGCCCAACTGCAAATCGAGATGATGAAACGAAATGAGGACGTATTAGGCGAGGTGTATATGCAGTGGAATATGAATAATAAGTACCGAGGGCAGTTTTTCACGCCGAAGCATGTCGCCAGTATGATGGCAAGCATTGTACAGCCGAAGGGAAGGATTTTAGACCCATGCTGCGGTTCAGGTATCATGCTCATAGAAGCTCTTAAGACGATGGATAGAGAAGCAATCGGGGAATCCTTATTCGTCGGACAAGATATTGACCTCACTTGCGTCAAGATGTGCGCTTTGAACCTCATGTTCTTTAATGTCAACGGCTATGTCGTCTGGGGCGATAGCTTGCTCTATGAATGCAATAAAGTATTTGAGACGTCCCGAAGCGTATATGGTGGAAGTATCCGCGAGCTTCACGGAGAAACACTTGAGAAGTTTAAAAGCTCATATATTCCCGTCGTAAAGAAATCCCTCAATAGCATGCCGGCAAAACCGCTTACGCAAGACGATATACATAAATTATCAGCCACAGGCGAACAACTACAGCTCTTTTAGAAAGGAGGCAAATTGTACAGTCCAAAAATCAAGGAGGATTTAATCGCCGTTATTTATCGCAGAGCTCAGATAGTAGGAAAATCAATGACGGATATTGTCGATGAAATCCTCAGGTCTCAGCTCATGACGGAAGAAGATACAACCCGATATACCTGCCATAATTGCCGGACAGAAGTTGATGTCTTCGACGGCAATAAAGGGTATTGCGATTATTGCGAGACAATCGTATTCGTGGATAAAGCGTAGAAAATCATTAAAGCTATCCGAAAGGATGGCTTTTTAATAGCCTGATTCAAGAAAATCCTCATAATCTTCAGATGAATTCGAGATACTGAATACAGGTTTTACGTATGGCACGCTTCGAACTGATTTTACATGCTTAACCGATTTTACGGATTTAACTGGCTGTACTGAGGTGACACTCGGACATTTTTCTCTGATAAAGCCAATTCGATATCCGTTAGAATCATACATAATTCCATTTTCAAACCAGCCGATATGCAAGCCGTTATAACCGTAGACCTTATTATCATGTAAGTAAGCAACCGGAGTGCCGTTCCACAGATAAATAGAATGTTCTGCGTCTTCTGCGATGTACGCAACAGGGCTGCCTGAACTTGAATATAACGTAATTTCCATGCAGCAATATAAAACATATTGTTAGCTTTTTATATGCAAAAAATTTATTTATTTTCAAGGTGTGTAGTGGGGACAATTTAGTCTATCCCAAAGCCAACCCGAAACCTTATCATACACTCTCATTCTGCTTGTCAAATCCTTACCTCCTATTCAAGGTCAGGAATAATCAATTGGGATTTGACAAGCATTCGAGGTATGATTCCGGCTTCGCCTTATAAATATGAAAGGAGTATAAAAGTGCTAACCCTCATATTTCATAGAACTTAAATTGAGAAAGGCGTATATTTATAAGACTTTTATAAAATGAAAATATACGGGGAAATATACGGGTTTGGTTGAAATAGTAAGGAAAAACAACTGGGTGATAGTTCCTGAGTTAGCTCCATTATTGAATTTTAAAAGGGGAGTTACCTGGAATATGCTATGGAAAGTTTTTTATTATACCCGACTTCTGAAATATGTAAGGCAGGATCAATATTAGACAATTCAAAATACTTTCTTTAAAATTTGCACAAAAGATAGATTAAAAGTCTTATGTGACATGGGTTTTTTGAAATCGTCAAATGACAATACGTATATAGCAACAAATAAGGTTTTGCCAATTTTAGAAGCAGCAGGATTCAAGACCAAAACATTACCAGAGGAACCAACGGGTTACGGCGATATTAATGAATTAAACAATACGACAGTGTTTATAGAAGCTGTAAAAAGAAAGGATTTTTTTTCTCTTTTATATCCTCAATTCAATCAGAATTCCAAGAAATACTTAATTCCCGATGCATTACTAGTTTTAAAACAACAAAATGTTAATAAGTATAAATTAGTATTCTTAGAAATTGAGGCTCAGAAACCAGATTGGTCTCAATATTTGGAAAATAAAAAAGATAAATATTTACAATTATCAAAAGACAAAAGTTTTTATGAATATTGGCTAAAAACTTCAAGATTATTAGAGTTACCTTGCCCTGATATTGAACAGTTGAAATTTAGTGTTTATTTTGTTTGCTCTTTACAAAAAGATTTTGGTAAAGGTTTTAAATTTATTACTTCATTGAATGAGTAATCTATACGGTTTTAATCATCGGTCTTGGAATTCCTTCTTATACGGGCTAAAAGTATCCCGTTGGACTAGATATTGGGCTTATTTATTCTTATTTATATCCTCAGTTTCATTTACATTTTTCTTTACTTACAAACAATCTGAGCACGTTCAGACTGAATGGAAAATGTATTCCTTTTTACCTATCCATGAGCTTAATTCAGACATGGTTTTACTGCCTGAAAAATATTACAGCTTTAAATGGGAACAAGATTATGAATTCGCTTGGATTGATGTAGATGGATTCACGAATTATTTTGCTAACTATAGAGATATTTGCCAGAAGTGCTGGGACAATCGTATCGGTAAAGGAAACTGGTATTGGATAAAGGTATCTAACCCCTTTCATGTTAAGGTATCTGACACAACAAAAATTTCTATAATGATCATGAAAAAAGGTGGAGAAAATATAATGAATTTATCCGAAATAAGAGAAATATTAGTTAAGGAAGGCAAGGAAGGCGCATTTATGGATTTAGACGAATTGAAAAGACTTAAAAATTATAAAAAATGAAAGCTGTAATTCTTGCAATTTTTACATTTGTAGTTGGTTCAATAATTTTAACCAGAATTTCATTGGTTGTGGCAAATTTACGGGACTACGTTTCGAATACTATTTGGGGTATTCTTGCTATTGTATTCGCAATATTATCAGTTTTTTATTTCTATGTGTCTATGAATACTTATAGACAAAATAAATTAAAAGATGCAATTTTTGATTCAATGTCAAATTTATTTAGAAAGAAAGATGAAGCTAATTCTTCTTTTAATAACATTGAATATTCGCGTTTATCTATAAAAGACTCTAAAATAGAAAATAATTTAACAGAAAATAAAATGAGTAAAGAGTTATTTAAACAATCCACCGAATTAGATTTAACTTCTATAAATATGGGTGAAGCTTTGAAGACTTTATCTAAAGCTATTAATCGTCCGTTTCCAATTGTATTTAAAAGTTGGGGTAATAGGAGAATGCAATTAGACATTGAGAGGGTTTATTTGATTAATGATCTAATCACTGCTACTCATAATGCTGGAAAAAGTTTTTTAGAATTACAAGCTGATGTTATCTTCAGTGATGAGCTATTAAATGCAATGGTTTATAAAAAAAGAGAAGATTTTAAAATGGTTTTAGAAAAAGAACTTGCAGATCATAAATCATATATTAGGCACAAAGAGCTAGATATTGCTGAACGTGAAATGTCATATAAAGAAAGAGAAATGTCACTTAACGAGAGAGAACATGCTTTGAAAATGCGTGAACTTCACGTTGAAGCAGAACAAGCGTTAATGAATGCTAAAACTAAGGAACAAGAAGAACGGGCAAATCTTTTAAAAGAAGCAATTGAATTAATAAAACAAATGCCTCCAGTATTACAAGTCCCTACAATTACTTCAATTTTTGGAAATGCTAGTGATAATTTTACGGATTCTATCTTTGATGAAAAAATACGTGAATTTATAGCAAAAAAACATAAAGAAGAAGCAAGAACAATCAAAATAGAGAATGATGAGCTTTACCGAAAATATAAAGAAAACAAAGAGCTATAAATTTAAATTTGGCAAAGGTGACATTCATCATCCTGATCCAGTAATTAAGTCTTTAGTAGACAGATTCCATCATACTTACATTATTGGTAAAACTGGTATGGGAAAGTCCTCTTTAATGGAAAGGATGGCAAATACAGACATACACGCAGGTCATGCTGTTATCTATATTGACCCGAAAGGTGAAAGCACGAAACGTCTGTATGCTTTAGCTCCAGATAAAGATAAGGTAACATATATTTCTATTAATAACCCCAAAGTTATTAATCCACTCGATAATCAAAAGTATCAGTTAGATGAAGTTATTACAGAGTTTGTACAAATACTAGATGTTCTTATAACATTAACTGCCTCGAATCCTGAAAGTACTGTATTGATGCGAGAAATAATTGGAATGGCAATACGGGCAATATTTAAGGATGAAGATAAGAATATTGAATATCTAGTAAATTTTTTATTATATGATTCCGTTAGATTAAAAGCATTACCTCATATAAGAGGAGAAAGCGTCAGGAGATATTGGACAGAATTTGATGCACGGGAAATTCATAGCCGGTATCCTAAAAATAAGGATAAACAGGAAAGTGCAAAAAGAGTAGCTTCACGATTACTTGAAATATCCGAAGGAAGAATGAGAAATTTTGTTATCGGAAAAAATGAGCTTGATATTTCCGACATTGTATCTAGTGGTAAAATTATCCTTGTAGATACTTCAAAAATGTCAATGAATGCCCGAATTTATCTTTCCAATTTAATAGTTTATTCAGTTTTATCGTATTGCGAATTTTCCGAGATTGAGCCCAAGCCTCTATTCGTATATGTCGATGAATTCCAAATAGTAGTCAGCCAATGGTTTTCAGATCTTTTAGCAAGGTCCAGAAGTAAGCAAGTAGGTTTTACTTTAGCGCACCAAAGTTTTGCTCAGATTCCACCAAAAATTCTATCTGTAATTCTTGATACGGTTAATACAATCGTATGTTATCGTACAGGGGATGAAGTAGCTGAGCGATTATGCAATTATTTTGGAATCTCTCAAAAAGATTTATTTAATTTAAGAAAATTCAGTGCTTGGGTTCGCATTGGCATTGATAATTGCCTGGTTGACTGCCTGCCACCGCTGGAAACTCCATTAAATGTAACTCTTCCTAAATCACAAATATCTCAAGAATCTGCTGAAATTATCGACTTCCTTAGTGATGAATGGATAATAGTCTGATATAATTGTAAGCCTATAGACCACTCGCAAAACTAAGGGCAAGAGTCCTTTGCGAAAGGTTTAGCTGTAATTGTTATAACGCCGTTCCCGAGAGGAGGGTATCATTCCCGAATTACGGAGCATAGTGATCTATGATAAGGCGATATAATGAGACGACCTCGGCAAACCCTGCTACTCCTCCCGAGTTAGGTCGTAAAACAAACTTGTATGGATAGTTGTGGTCTATATCCTGCAAGAAAGTCAGTGCCTTTTGGTAGCTGGCTTTTTTGTTTTATGCTATAATAGCTAAAAAAGAAAGGAGTTAGCACTTTGTCAAATGAGTTTTTAAATTTCAATGAAATAAGTAAACAAATTCCATTTTCAGATATCTTAAATTGGCTAAACATTCCTTATCAGCAAAAGAATAAAGTACTAAGAGGGGACGGTTTTATAGTATCAATCGAGAAGAACTTATTCTTTTGTCCAGATAATGAAGAATTGAAAGGCTCCATTATTAATTTTGTTGCTCACATCAAAAAAATCCAGCTAAGAGAAGCAGCACTTCTAATTAAGCATCAATTCATATCTAAAAATAAGGAACATATTCCGAAACGAGAAATTCCAAACCTCACTTTAGAATGGCATCCATATATTGAGGAAAGGGGAATTAACGAAACTGTATTCAAAGAATACGAACTCGGATATGTTAAACAAAGAAGTGTTGTATCAGGAAAAATAGCATTTAAAATCTACGATGAATCTGGTAAACATAAAGGCTACATTGGTTTTAAGACAGATGATAACAAATGGTATTTCCCGAAAGGTTTCAAAAGACCTCTATACAATGTACATCGGATAAAGGATAAAAAATCAGTTATCGTTACTGTTGATCCTTTTGATGCTTTAAAAATCGTTTCAGTAGGATTTCAACAGGTATGTTCATTATTAGGCAATTCAATGACTGCAGAACAAGAATCACAGTTAAAGCAATTCAAATACATTTTGCTCTTTCACCCACAACCTGAAAATATAGTAAATCGTCTTTTTAAAACTAGTTTTATTAAATCACCAGACTTATCTACTACAATAGCTAATCTTTCCACACTAGAGATAGCAAAAGCTATAAAGCCCTATTAAAACGGGCTTTTTATTTACAAAATTCAACTTGCTGCTATACTTAATTCTAAACTATTACCATTATGAATTTAGAATTAATCCATAACAATTTCGAATCTAAAGATTCAAATATCGAACATTTTAAATGGAATTTGAGTGATGGAGAAAGAAATGTATACTTAGAGGCGACTTCAATATATGAAACTGAGTTAACCAACATCGATTCAGCTTTTGATATTCATTCCTTAATTAAAAAAGGCTTAGAGTCCTTAAAGAATGTATCATTAACGTCAAAGGAGGCTTTTAAATTAACCAAAAACTTTTTACTGGATTTAATACCTGATACTATACATCATGCAATAACTGATAAATATATCGATAAATTTGTTTCATTAGTAAAGGAATCAGTTGAGACAAGCAAAGCAGGTGCGATTTTATTTTGCACACTTTCTCAAAACCGGTTACTAAAACCGATAGAGCAATATGAAGATTTAGACAGAGGAAGTTTTTTCGAGGGACAATCAGAAGCAAAAATTGCAAAAATCCTTGAAGAAAAAAAGCTTGATAAAGGATGTTCTTTACTAGAGGATGCTAAAAATCTTACTACATCTCGATTCAAACCTCTCAAGGCTGTATGGTCGGAAAGGCGAGCGGCCGGAGGCGATATAATACAAACTTTCCATCAAAGTATGGTTAGTGAAGATAAGATAAACGTGATTGAGGAAAGAGTTACTATGTACAAAGGTCAGCCTGATTCAAGTCACTCAACATTGTTTATCCATAATACTGTCACTGGAAAAACTATTGATGTGGGGGCGTTGCTTCCTGGGGTTGTGTATTTAGCACCAGGAAAACTTCTCAATTCTGCATTTCCTGATAATGAAATGTCAGAAGCCGATATTCCTAATATTCAAGATCTACACGATTATTATGGTTTTCAGAATGCAGACATAAATGATTTCTTTGCAACATCACGAACTGTTTCTTATGGAAATTTATTCGAAAAAGGAGGTATCTTAAGTGTGTTACATGAAATCGCCCATACTTGGCATAAACAGTTTAGACATGAATCTGCCGGCTATAATTTTAAAGAGTTCTATAATAAAGTTTATAATGAAGCCCTTGAATTTTATATTGCCAAAACAATCAAAACAGAAACCTCGAACCTCGAAGAAGAGACTGCTAAACTGCTTGATACAAAAATTAAGAAAGCGGTAGATAATTTAGAACAATTAGGAGTGACTTTAGACACTCAAATTAGTGAAGAAAAGATGGACTTCAATTTAGAAACACTTGAAGGACTCAAAATTACCACCGAAAAATTAACTCCATTGATAGAAACTTTCGTAGCTTCTGAACGTGACGCATGGGCACATGCCATAAGGATTCTCCGATTTTATAGAGATCAGGGCATAGATTTAGCCCCTGAACTCAAAACCAATCGTGATATTTACGAAGTAGTACACGAAGCATTGAGGACGTATCAGGAAAATCTTGATTATAAGATACGAGTGCCTAAAACGGCCAAAAAATTTACTTCATCGTAAAATTAGTTTTGTTATCTTTTTGCAAAATCAGATAAGCCTAAATCGCATTTATAGTTTGCCCCTACCCTTTTATATTTCAGAGTAGCGTCTATTTCCGATACTCCTTGCTTGATATACATATAATTGTATTTTTCTTTGTCGTCTGCTTTTACCTTTACTTCACAATATACCGAAAGCCATTCCCCAGTTAGTTCCTTTCGGCTTAATTCTTTTACAGATAATACTTGTATATTAGTGTTTCTAAAATGTGATACAACATCGTTTTTTAACTGTGATGCTGATGGATTTAAAATGAGATCATCTCTCTCGACATTCTCTTCAATATTACCTTCGTTTTCTCCATCTCCTGAGCTCTTGTTTTGAGCTTGGTTTTTATATTCAGTCAGTTCTTTTTTTAACTGCTCATTTTCTTTTTTGATTTGTTCACTTTCTTTTTGCGATGAATCTTTCTCAGAAGTACTTTTAGAATCTTGAGAAGTTTTATCCCCACACCCAGGAATTAATAATACAGACGATAAAATTAAAAGTACAAATAACCTTGACATTTTGAACCCTTTCTCTTAACTGATTTTACTTATTTTATATAAATCATTTTTTTTGTTTCTGTGAAATTCCCACTTTCTAATCGGTACAAATAAATACCGCTAGGATATTTTGTAGCGTCCCAATCTATTTTATATGTACCTGCTTGTAGAACTTCATTTATCAAAACAGTAATTTCCCGACCTAGTACATCATAAACTGTTAGTTTTACAATTTCTTTTTCTTTAATCTTGAATTTAATATTTGTAACCGGGTTGAATGGATTTGGAAAGTTTTGATATAAAGAAAATTTATCAGGTACATTAGTTGAAATTGGAACGATACCAATCGCCCCACCCCCATTTGTTGTTTTAGCGATCAATCCATTATTCCCTATACAGTAGCCAACTTGAGTATTTATGAATTGCATTCCATGAACTTCAAAGTCTAAGAGAGTATCAACATTCCAAGAAAAACCAGAGTTAGAAGACGAATATATTCTCGAATTAGGAGATTGGCTATATCCATAATGAATATATTTAGGATCATCAAAAGAATAGGAGGCAGGAAAAGACAATCCACTCATATATTGCCATGCTGGGAAATACCAAGTGCTTCGTCTAAATAATGGATAGGTTTGTTCAGTATGCCAATAACGCACGGTATCAAATACAAAAACAGAAACACCTCTTTCGCCACTACATTCCGAACAAATCATACCCGTACGCCACTCTTGTTCATCCGTGCTTGTGTAATAAACTGGTCTGAGTCCTGAATTGCTTTGTGACCCAATCCTATATAATGAATCTCCAATCCATTTTACATCTCTTGTATGTTCACCTGTGAATGTTCTAAAAACCCAAAATATCCCCGAATTTGTAGTTCTATAGTAACCACCGTTAATACCCGGATAAACAACATATCCTGTATTATCATTTTTAAAAGAGATATTTCCGTATTCAAAACTCGATCCCGGTCTACTCAGTAAATAAGAATCCCAATTCGTTCCGGCGTTAGTAGTTTTAAGTATAAAACCACTATCATTGCTCAAGCCGACTGCAAATCCTTTTTGACTATTTAAAAAATATACTTTTTGAAGATTGAATCTTGAAGAGGCAATATTCCAGTTAACTCCACCATTATTGGTCTTAATGAAATAACCATTCGCAACAACATATCCAGTATTTTCATTAATAAAATGAAAAGCCCGCAAATTAATAGGCTGACCTAAATAATTAATAGTCCAATTAGGATTTGCTAAGCAAGTTTTAACAATAAAAATTAAAAAGAATAAAAATAATTTTTTCATCTCTCCTCCTTAAAAGTGGTTTTATAGAAATAAAAAAGGACGCAGAGCTACTTACGTCCCGACCCGAGGTACTGGAATACCTTTGTACAAAGACATAAATAGGTGCGTCCATTTCTGGACACAGCCTATTTTGACAGCTTCTGCACAATGAAAATTTTCCAGTTTTTCGGGTCGAAACAAATCAAAATAGTTGTGTAAAAACAACTAATGATTTATATAGAAGAACGAACTGCGTCAGTTAATAAGCAAATATAATAAAAAAATATTCTTTAAGATTTATCTTATTTCTTCCTGTTTAATGAAGAAATTCCAATTTTATGACATAATATAATATTGGGACTGCCCTAGCCTCAATTTTTTTGTTTTCAAAAAAAATGAGTGATAACCCAATACACATTAATCCAAAATTAAATGCGAATACACCTAAATCAAAGGAGGTTCTTACACTAAAAGAACTTCACGCTCTTTTTATAAAAACTAAACAGTATGCAGAAAATACCGCGCCTTCTACTATTAGGAATTATATCCAAAATTTCAATTTATTAATCCAATTTAAACCTGATATTTCATTGACTGATTTAAAAGAAGAAACAATTTTGCAATTTCTTGAATATTTAAATTGCCGAGAAAGAAAGGTAGGTAACAAATATCTTGTCAGAACTTTTAAACCGTCAAGTGTTGCATCTGTACGAGGAAAATTAAATTCCTTTTTTAAATGGTTAATGGACAGGAATTACATTACTAGAAACCCTTTTGAAAAAATTCCTTATCCTAACATTTATCATACTGATCGCCGTGCTTTCATGCTGTCAGAGCTAGAGAAGATTAGCTTTGCGGTAAATGTAAGAATAAAATGGCAAAGTATACTTATTAAAAAGAGGAATAATGCCCTTCTGATGTTTCTTTTATATACAGGAGTTAGAAAAGAGGAATTATTAGGGCTTAAATTATCCGATATTAATTTTGAAAATAAACTAGTTACTATAAGGGCTGAAACTTCTAAATCAAAATTCCAAAGAATCATCCCTATAAATTCCGAATTGATACCACATCTAGAAGATTATTGTAAATATCGCCAAAGTTTTTCATCTCCATTTTTGTGGGTTTCGGGCACAAATGATAGAAATTTTACTGAGCATGGTTTGAAACATTTAATTAACCTTATAACAGAAACAACAAGCATTAATTGCCACGTTCATCGTTTTAGGCATACCTTTGCAACTAATTATTACAAGCTTACAAATGATGTTTTCGGGCTTCAAAAACTTATGGGGCACCGTTCTTTAAGAATGACTCTCATTTATCTGAGATCTCTTCCTGATGAACACATTATTAGTCAAATAAATAGACTCAGCATAAACAAGTTCCTTTAATAATTGACAATTAAGCATGCAGTAATATAAAATCTGTCTTGTGTATTTGCGCTCATAGCTCAGCTGGTAGAGCAGCGCCCTTTTAAGGCGATGGTCGCAGGTTCGATCCCTGCTGGGCGCACACTTATTTTGCCTCTTTATTTGTAAAAGCCTTAAATTTAGGGTATATTTAATATACCTAACTCATTATTATCATTGCGCTTCTTTTAAAAAGACTATTAAGTCCATTCTACATATTTTGACAAAGAATAGGTCATAGTTTAACTTACTACTCATAAGCCATTAATGTGCAAATTATTTCTAATATTGGGGCTTTTTGAGATGTATAACTATGACTTAAAAACTTTTAAGGAGGCTTTCTACCCCTGCGAATTATTAACAATTTATATGGTTTTTTATTTATCAAGAATTGCCAGTAGGTCTACTCTCAATCCTGTTTATCAAACTATCCACAAGGAAAAGGAGCGAGCGCTTTGACCTATTTCGTATGCACTCATAGCTCAGCTGGTAGAGCAGCGCCCTTTTAAGGCGATGGTCGCAGGTTCGATCCCTGCTGGGTGCACAATTTCTTTTTCTTATGTCAGATACATCTGAGGATCTTTCCTATAAATTACTTACCGAAGGTGAAAAGATAATAAGTAGTATATTGGAATTTATAGAAAGAAAACCCTCCTTTCGTAATATTAGTAGATTAGAATTAGAGTACAAAGGTTTATACTCAGTATTTGCCGTATATGTTACAGCGGTAAATAAAATGGTTCATAAGTTCTCCACAGCAAAAGAATTCACTGATACACAAACTAAACAACAAAAAAATGTAAATTTAAGTGTTCGAATCTATTTTTTCATCTTCTGTTCAGGGTTAAACTCTCAAAAAGATTACTGTTCTAATTTATTTAAAGAAGCAAGAAACCAACTTGATAGATACCACTCTAAAGTTCATGATCGGTTCAATTTATTAGTGAGTATTGTGGCGATTTGTATCGCCTTAGCTTCTTTGTATTTTTCCTTCAAACAAGCCAAGGATACTAAAGGTCAAGTAGACACATTAGCCTCAATTGCGAGGATTGCGAGTGAGGCCCAACAGTCTACTAGAGATGCAGTTTCTGAAGAATTGACTATAAGCCTGGATACTAGGCTAAGTGACAAGCAAAATACGGCCATTTTAGAATCAATTGATAAGCACCAGAATCCTGTTAAACTATTCTCAGAATATGAGGTTGATAACTACTTAGCAGTATATGAGACACTTGATGCTGCCTATAGAAAAAAGCTTGTTTCTGATAATGATTTTTGCAATATGTTTTCTGATGGTGTACTAAACACTTATGAAAATAAAGATATCCAGGCATACATACAGAAGAATCAAGTTAAGAATCAAAAATACTATACTGGTTTTCAGCATTTAGCGAGTGTAGCTTATGAGATTTGTGATTAGTTTATAAAGGTCGAGCTAACTATTTATTACTTACATTGAAATATATGGCAAGAAAACAAAGTTCAGCCAGGAGTACTACTCATCGAACTGGTTCAAAGGCTGGTAATAATAAGTCAGGTGGTAGAAAATCAGGCTCAGCAAGGAGTGGAAAGAGAAAATAAATAGAGGTGACCAAAAACTAATTTCTTTATTTTCTAAAATCAAAACACCAGCTGGAGCAATCCACTGGTGTTTTGTCTATGCTCCCTTTATTTATACCCTTATATCCTACTTAATAATCTAATTAAGATCAGAGGCTGGCTATTGCTCAGCCAGTTTTCCAGAGTATCCACTGCTTACCTCGGCATAGTGAGGCAAATTTATACCCCCTGTAGCCAGTGGAAATCAATTATCTAAATCTTAAGAATTAATCTCCTCCATTACCTTTGTAATGGGATAGGCTTCCCTAGAGTTTTACAAGATTCTAGGAAAACTCGTTTTGTAAAAAGGATTAATTCTTAAAACCATTAATAACGGTCTAAATAGCAGGGGATAATCAAAATTGCTTTCATACAATTACAATTAATGATTAACCCCAATGGGGACCTCAGTAAGAGGCAAAATTAGTTTAACATATTTAATAACCTACGGCAATAATCCGACGAGATTAAACCTTGTAAAAACCCCGATTTTCGGCTATAATTCTTATATCTAACTTATTAATTACATTGCGTTTCTTTTAAAAGGACTATTAATCCCTGTACAAACATTTGATAAAGAATAGGTCATAGTTCGCCTTACTAAACAAAAGCCATAAAGTTATAATTTATTCGAAACATTAGGGCTTTTTTGAAGGTAAAACTATGACTTAAAAACTTTTAAAGAATAGGTCTAGGTTTTTGACATTATTTACTGATATTTTAGGGTAAAATAGCTCACTAGCCAGCCTCTCCGAAAGTTTTTGGGTCTTCTATTGCTGTGGATAACTCAACACAGAATAGGTCATAGAAAAAGATTTAAATAGTCTATTTTAAAAGCACTGCAATGCCGTGCTTTTTATGAATATTCAAATTATTACTCAAAAGTTTTTGGACTACTCAAAATTCGAAAAAAATTATACAAAAAAAACAACTCAAAGATATAAACAAGTTATATTGCAGTATTGCAGAAACAGCCACATTACTGAAATTGAACAAGTAACAACTGATAATGTTCGAGATCTATTTTACAAAGGCAGAGCGAACAATAATTGGACGAGCAACACTTACCACAGCTATTACAAATCTCTAAAAGTATTTTTCCGATGGTGTGTTAAAGAGAACTATCTGACTTTTAATCCGACCGATAATATCGAATTGCCAAAACTGGAAAAGTCATTACCTAAGGCATTAAGCAAAGATGATGCTGAAAGAATATTAGAGATCGTTCGAAATTATCCATTTGATAATAAATTTTTACAGCTAAGAAATTACGCAATATTCTCAACATTTATATACGCCGGTATACGAAAAGACGAGCTTCTAAACTTGAAATATGCTGATGTAGATTTAGAAGGTTTATCAATGTTTATACGATTAGGGAAAGGGCAGAAAGACCGGATTATTCCAATCAATTATCGTTTAGCAGAAATTTTACAAAAATATATTGAGATAAGAAAAAAAGCCTTTAAAACATGTCCTGAATTTTTCACTTCATATACGTATGATATGGGATTTACAGATAGCGGCTTAAAAAGACTGATTCTTAAAATTAGAAAGGCGTCTGGTATAAAGTTCGCAAGCCATAAGCTACGGCATACATTTGCTACGTTAATGCTTGAAGGAGGGTGCGATATTTTCTCATTATCGAAAATGATGGGTCATAGTGATATTAAAACTACGACCATTTATTTGGCAGCGAGTGTAAATCATTTAAGGGAACAGATATTGAAGCATCCACTAAATTAAAACTTCTGTAGAATAATTCGTATATTTGTAAGAGGAAATCTCTCAATGAAAGGAGGTGAGAAAATGAAATTCAAAATCGATAAGAATCTCGAAAAAGTTGACAATCTATATGAGCAGGTTGCCTTATATAGGGTTCACTTAAAAGGAAACGCACCGGATTTATTTGTGAAAATTTATAAAACCGCAAGCGGTGAATATTTTCCTGTTCCGAATTATTGGATAGGCTTAATGACTCCATATGCATTCAATCCGAACGAGCATGATACACCCGAGGAAGCATTTCAGGAAATGATAAATCGAGGACTAGACTTTTATGACGATGCTGTTCCGTTCGAACAATTGAAAATAATGAGAAATACTTATTATTACATGGATAGCATAATTAATGAGCATCTAGTCAAAAATGAAAATCAATAAAATTAAACTTCATTCAATTGGAAATTTTTAATTCTAAAGAGCAAAATCAAGCATATATTGAAATTCTTAAAGAAATCAGCAGTACATTCTCTGGACTTACTATCAGTATTTTTATAGATCACGGGCTCAAAAGAGACTATGTTGACTTCTTTGATCTAAAACGGGAACTATTGAACATTTCACAATCTGAAATTGATAGCTATAGTGAGCAGGCAAGAGGATTCTTAGCAAGATTGTCTGCTATTGAAAACGGGCTTGAAGATTCTGAACTTGAATAATCTACCTTAATCAAATATAATTATAGTGTAGTTCTTTTTTTTGTATGTATTGAGCTCGAAGCTGATTCTTAGTTTCGGGCTTTTCTTTTCTTGCTGAGTAGAATATTTTCTACTTGTTCCCCCTAAAGCCGTAAAGAGTTTAATGCACTTTGAAAACTGAATATCTAATTTTGAACTATCCAAAACTAAAACGAAAGGAAGGTATTATTGGGTAAGTTCAAAAGAGAATTAAAGCTATTCGGAAGAGAGTTCAGAAGGCAAGGCAGATTGCTCTTATTCGGCACAACTCCTAAACGAAGACCTCGAAATCCTAATCGTGCGTTTATGCGCAGAGTTCACAAAGATGTAAAGAAAAAATACAGGAACGTGAAACGATGGATTTAAAAAAAGCCCCTCGGTAAACGAGTAGGCTTTTTGACTTACTTCATCAGCCCGTGCTTATCGGTACGGGTCTGGTGAGCAATTGAAGCGGTCTTTTTAGGTTCAGTTGCCTTACGTTTAAGACCATTTCTGAATTCTTCCTCGTCAATGAAGTGCATGCTGCCTATCTTGAAATGCCCGGGTATCTCACCGGCATTAATCATTTTATAGACAGTTTTTTTATCAATTCTGAGAATTGATCCAACTTCTTTGACAGAAAGATAGCGGGTAACCATAGGATTGCTCCTTGCGTACCCAACCGTGCCTTTTATTTATTCAGTATGTCTCAAAATCCCAACTAACCACTAAAAATAGACACTTCATTTTTACCACGCAATAAGATACAAGCATTCGAAAAATTAATCAATCTAGAAAGGAGGTTAAACGTGGCACAATACCACCGAAAGGTAAGAGCCGGCTGGAGATGGTTCTATAAATTTGACTACCAGGGGACTACGTATCGCTCAAGAGCCATTTTCCTCTCAAAAATTGAGGCTAGGAAAGCCGAAAGCTCAAAATACGAGGAAGTGACCACAAAGGATAGAAACCCCTCTCAGAAGCCAATTTTAAGCCTTATACAGGCTGTTGAAGAACGTCTGGATTATGTCCAGGTCCGGAAAAGCCCTGTGTACTACAATGAAAACAAGCGGTATTACAAAATATTATTGGAGAGTATAGGATTTGATACCCCTGTAACTGAAGTAAAAAAATCTCAAATTGAAGGCTTCTTACTCGATATTTCTAAGACGTTAAAGGAGCATAAAAAGGACAATTATACAGTAAACGCAATGATTAGGGTATATAAGGCTCTTTTCAATTACATCATCAACAAGCACGACCTGAACATGAAAAATCCGGTAAATGGTATTGATAGATTTTCAGTAAACCGAAAGCTAAAATATATACCAAGTGATGAAGATTTAGATTCCATACGAGCGATGTGCGATGAAGAACAGCGAATGCTTATTGATTTTGTAAAAGATACCGGATGCAGGATCAGCGAGGCTTTACGATTAACCGGAAGGGACATTTTGGATGATTCTGTGATACTCTATACTAAAAAAAGCTACAATTCTGATTTAGTACCTCGAAAGCTGCCAAAGCCGGTATGTATTAAAAACTTAAACATAGACCTAGACGAAAGATTGTTTTCACGATGGACGGGTGTGCCGCGATTTCTTGAAGATAAAGTTCGGGAATCCGGGCAACGAAGCTGGAATTGGCATAATTTGAGACACAGAAGGGCAAGCATTTGGCACAATAAAGAAAAACGTCCTTTGTATGAAGTAATGGTTCTTTTAGGTCATTCGAATTTAAAAACTACTCAGGGGTATTTGCAATTAATTCCATAAAAAAGACGTTTATACGTCTTTTTTAAATCCTTAATTTATTTCAACCAATTTGACCACTTTGAGAATGCTAGCTAAAATTAAAGTTATCATTCCTGTTTCTATTTATAGGAAATACTAAAATCCTTGAAATAGTAAAGGTATATGGTTAGTTTACACTTATTTATTAAATATATTACAAAAATATATGCATAGGGAAACTGCTAGTCCATCAACCATTTTTTTTGAAAACTATAAAGATAATATACTAGAATGTAGATCAACTTTATTTAAAGAATTGGATAGTATTTCACCTCAATTCGCCAATGAAGCTAGACTAATTTTGGAAACTAAACTTAAATCAAGTAATAATCCCCAATTAGGAGAATTATTCCCTTGGATTATAAAAGATTTAACAGGAAGTGATACTCTTGTAACCCATCGTATTTCAGTTGGATGGTTGGCGATCTACCTCTATACTCTATTTCTTGATGAGTATGTTGATAATCCAAAACCATTGAGCTCCACTAAATTTATAGCAGGTTCGCTTTTGGCTAAAACCGGGTTACTTAAAATTTCACGATTTACATACAATACTCCTTTTGAGAATTTTGTTGAGAACGCCCTAACTTATTCCGCTGTTAACCAGCATTTGGATGTACAATTTCAAAAGAAAAATACAGAGATTGATTTTAAGAAAAAATATTCGGAAGGTAAAAACTACATAGTATTAGCGTGTGCGGGAGCTTTGGCTGCACAGAACAGCAAATATTCTGAATTCATCATTCAGTTTACTAAAAGGTTACTTCTTACTTTTCAATATTTAGACGATTTAGGAGATTACTACAGCGATTTCAATAATAATAATTATACTGTTTTGCTAAACGATGCTTTTAAACATAGTCCGGATTATTCCAAGCTTTCAAAGTCTTATTCTAAGAATGAAATTTTATCAATTTTGATTGAAAGTGGGGCTTTAAAAAGAGTAGTTAACAAAGTAGTAGAAATGCTGGATCAATCAATTGCCCTGATAAGTGAAAATAACTTATTTAATTCTAGTAATGAAAAAAGTTCGATAAAATTTCTTTCTGATTTGAGATTTCAATGTGATACTTTAGATAAGCATTTAATTTCTTTATCGAGCGCTTATAAATCACTTCCAAGAATAAGGAAAGGTATTATTCTTGATAAAATTGAAAGACAACTTATAATTATTGCAGAAGGAACTTAATCTCGATTAAATTGGAGCAAATTGCTAAAATATTAGCTTATATTTTACCGATATTATTTTTTCTAATTTTATGGATATTATGCATATTAAATAAAGGGCAACGTGAAGGTAAAATAGGATTTCTAGTCCAAATTAGAGAGAATAGGCTTTTCAGAATTTTGGATTATTTAATTCTTTTTTCTCTTTGGAGTCTAAGTGTTTATTTCTTTTTTGAGTGCATAAATAAATCAATTTTTCAAGACCTTTTTGATGATTCAAACAAAATTATTCCTTATCTTACACTACTTTTAAAATATATTATTACCCCAACATGGTTGATAGCACTTTTTGGTCCGATAATTTTGGCGTCTAACTATAAAGTATCAAAAGATTCTTATCATAAGATGCATCAATCAGAATGGGGAAGTTTTATTGATACGAGATTTTATCATACATTTGATCTGAACGCCTTAATTATTGGGTGGATAACCTTTGCATTTCAAATTTTGACAAACCCAATATTTTCTATTCAGAGATTAAATCCAAGTATAAAATTTTATTATTTACAAAAAGGGATAACAAGTAATTTTGATAGCAGCTATGATGGACTTGGCGAATCTGTGGGCCAATGTTTTCAATTTATTACTCATGATTTATTGTCCATTCTTTTTATTCTTTTAGCTATTGGCTTTACAATATGGATATTAATTCGGTTGCTCACAGGACAATTATCTGAAACTCGGGTTATCGAGTTGTATGAAGGTGAAGAAAAGGATGGACGTCGGGAAAGAAAATATCCCTTATTATCGAGTAGGATAACTTTGTATAGGTACATTATCGCATTGTTTTCATTTCTTTATTTAGCTTGGGCAGAATATTACATTACATTTAACATTGTAAAGGAAATCGATAAAAATTGTAGTCCGATAAATTCATTACCTGAATTACTTCAAAAATTAAGCATTCCAGAAAATAATGAATTCATCAAACTTGTTTTATTTTTAGTTTTTTTCATTCTCACTATTATTGTGTGCTGGCATTATTTTGTATATTTTAAATCTATTTTATTGAGAAAGAAATCGGAGAAGTGAAAAGGAATTATGATTTTAAATAAAATTCAAAATTTCTATAATTTTATTTCACCAGCTATTTTCCCATTCTCATTGTGCATCTTTTTAATTATCTTTTCTTTAATCTATCGTGTCCTCGATCTACCATCTCCCCAAGAGTTAATCCCTATTATAAAAAAATGGTTTGACGTATACGGTTTAATTATTTTATTCATTGCCGCATTTATTGAAGGAATTTTTATTATTGGGTTTTATTTTCCCGGCTCATTAGCTATCGCTCTATCAATTTACATATTAGGGGAAACCCCGTATGATTTATTCTTGATAGGCTCTATTGCTTTTATTGCATTTTTATTCTCTAATATTTTAAACTATTTTTTAGGAAAATATGGTTATTATAAGTTATTACTGTTGATTGGTAGAAAAGATACAATAAGCAAAATGAACAAATTGATATTAAAATACGGTAACCGTACATTTTTTCTGACCGGGATTCTACCTAATTTTTTCGCAATAACTTCTGTTTGTGCTGGAATTAGCAGGTTACAATTTAGAAAAGCACTTTTCTTCCAAAGTATTGCTTTGCTTTTTTGGATTTCAATTTGGACAATTGTTGGAGCATTGGTTGTAAATCAAATAAATTTGCAAGATGATAATCAACCATTTTATGTAATTAGTTTGATTTTTCTATGGGGAGTTTTTCTTATTTTTAAAGAAAACTTCAACAAAAAAGAAGTAAATTAAAATCGTCCCCAAATCGTCCCCAAAAAATACAAAAGGCACTTAGATTTTACTCTAAGTGCCTTATTTTATTGAGTACACCCGTAGGGAGTCGAACCCCAAACCTTCTGATCCGTAGTCAGACGCTCTATCCAGTTGAGCTACGGGTGCATTCCTTATAAAAATAATACACTTAGTTTTAAAACCTACCTAATTGGTTTAGTTACCATGACCCCTACTGGTAACCAGATTTCCACAAATATAACATTTCTAAACTTAAAAAAATCTAAACAATTAGAAAGGGTTTACTATGTCTAAACCATTTTTGTATCCCTATGGGAAAAATTATTATTATGTCTTTGAAAATCCTAAAACGAACAAACGAAGTAGAATATCTTGTAAAACAAGTGACTATAATAAAGCACTGCAATATATTACTACTGATGAATTTAATGACAGGTATCGTAAAGCAACTGAAATAGCAGTTTCAGGTTTCGGTTCGACTCCTTCTACGGGTCAAGAACTGGAGGTAAATTATAAAGTATCAGATTTAATTCCAGTAATGACAAAGTATTCACAAACAAATCATAAAAGAGCAAATCAAAAGACTTATTTAGGACTCTTTAAAAGGCTTATAGGGACTTTAGGACTGGATAAATGCTTAAATGACATTACAACACTTGATATGGAGCATTTTAAGGCTATTAGAACTGAAAATAGTGGCAAGGCTACAGCTAATTTAGACCTAAGATGTATAAAGGCTGCTTTTAATAGAGCTATACTATGGAAAATGATGAAAGTTAATCCTTGTATTGGAATAAGACAACATAAACTACCAAAAAGGAAACATTCAATATTTAGTGAAAAACAGATAACTATTTTATTACAGAATTGTAGGCAAGTATGGTTAAAAGAAATGATTATAATTTCACTTTATACAGGACTACGCAGAGAAGAACTAATGCAATTAAAATTTGATGATATTGATTTTTCAAATAACATCATTCTTGTCAGAAATACTGATAGTTTTACTACTAAAAATTCAGAGGATAGAGAAATTCCAATCTTTCCAGAAATAAGACAAAGACTAATGGATTTATACTATACGGCTAAGAAAAGATTTGAAAAATATGGTCTTGGTTACTTATTCATGGATAGAAATATTAGTAGGTTTTGTGGTAGTTATGTAAGTCATAAATTCAAAGCATTACTCATACAGAGTAATATTCCTTTTGAATTACACTGGCATTCTTTAAGACATACATTTGCAACAAATTGTATTAGTAAAGGTATTTCTGTTCACGCAGTCCAAAAGATGCTTGGTCATAGAGATATATCCACAACAATGATTTATACACATTTTTCAACTAAACACATTCAAAATCAAATTATAGGTAAATCATTGTATTCATTTGATTAGAAACCTTACAACATAAAGGTATTATAATATTTTATTTCAAGGGTAGTCAAAACCTACCCTTTTTTTATTAATATATGCTATCTGGATTTTTATAAAACTTGGGATTGTTTTGTATATCTTTTTCGAGTTCTCTTCTTGATATTTTTTTAACTGTAGGTTCTATATCATAAAAACTCTTTCCGCTTCGTTTTTTATAATCTTTATTTGGACACTTCCATACATATTTTCTAATTACCCCATTAGTTTCTTCAAGTTCACATTTACAAATTGGACACCGGGGAGGAATTTCAACCTGTATCTCATCTAATCTAACATTTGGGAATATTCTATCAGTAGGTTTGTATACAGGTATTTTTATTTTCCAAAATACACCTTCATGTTTTAGTGTTGCAATGTCTATTAAAGTCCCTGCTAGTGATTTGTATATACCAAGAGGAGTGTTTTTCTTTTGTGCCGATAGTTTAATAATCACAAATGCAATTAATGCAAGACAGATAGTTGAAATAATATAATAGTAAAACGGAATATCAATAAAAAAATTAGTGGCATCTGTATTAGCACTGTCTTTTGTAAATATGAGTCTAAGTATAAGAGCAAATACCTGTATTAACATTCCAATGAATAGAGGCAATAGAAATAATTTGAAAAATTGTTTCATTTTATATCTTCAATTAAATCATATCCATCTTCTTTAAACACTTTTACTTGTTTATGCATAGATTCATATTTATCCTTTTTATATCCAAGCCCGTCAAATGTCATTTCAAATAACCAATATTTCTCATCTTCATTCGTTTTGATAAGTTTGATATTTTGAGCTTTATATTTTGACTCAATATTCATTAATGCAATTTTTTTAGATAATATTTCATCATAATTATCTAAAATTATTTTTATTAGAACTGGATTATCACTATTAGGTATTCCAATACTATATTCTTTTCCATTATGGCTAAACGTTCCATAAATTGATGTCAATGGTGAACTTGCTCTGATTTTGTAGACACGAAGAAAAGTTGTTATATTCGTAAAAGGAAGGATATACACAATGGAGCTTCAAACCCAGGAGAAACGTAAAAAGAAACACTTTGACAAAGAGTTTAAGATATCAGCAGTTAAAA
>JAYRXC010000055.1:0-11278 GCA_041917655.1 Ignavibacteria bacterium
AAAAAATGTAGCCCTTATAAATTCCGCCAGCCTGTCTGAGAGCCTGCCGCCTGAACCCTCATTAATGTTATTTACGTCAACGGCGGTATGTTTGGATTTACCTGTAAGCTTGCGGTATAGGTCGTATGGCTCAAAAATATCGGTGCGGTGTACGGGCACATCAGGGGGGATCTCTTTGAGCAGCGATTCATCCCGCGCGGGGAAATCGCCGTCTTTTACGGTGAGTACTATAGGCTGCCAGCCGAACTGAGGCAGGTATTTGACGAACTTCAAAACCCGCTGCACACCCGGCCCCCCCGAAGGCGGAAAGTAATATGATATTATAAGAACCTTCTTCACTGGTTAAATTGGTGTATCCGGCAAGTTGAAATTTGGTTCAATTTGTTTTTTAGGTACTAATGCCAAGTGTGAAAATCCAAATGTCAAAATCCAAATATCAAATAGCATATTTTTTTTATCCGGTTTGACATTTGAGCTTTAGTATCCTGACTTTCTGTTTTTGAAAGTTTGACATTTGGATTTTGGAATTTGACATTGGAGAAATAGAATTGCTTAGATCCGGATAACAGCACTAGGTATTTAATCTTTACTGCCTACTACTAATACGCCTGTTCCTTCTGCTTTATTCTTTTCGTTCACATCAAGCCACATGAAAAGCAGGGTCCACCAAATGGTAACGGAATAATAAAACGGCAGCAATATAAAAAACAGCTGCGACTTGTTCAGCATAAGCATTGGATACTTTATGCCAAGCTTCCAGTACAGATTGCCCCATTTGCCGTATGTATATTCAAAACTCTCGATCTTGAATCCGGCCGCTTCTAGCTTGCCGCAGATATCTTCCTTCGAGTATCCAAGCCTGACATGCTCGCCGATGAAGCTGTCATCATCTTCATGCTCCGCATCGCTGCCGCCGATATTGGATGGGGTGTTTATCATAACCCTGCCGCCCGGCTTTAAGGCTGCAAAAAACCTGCGGAACACACCTATATCATCTTCAATATGTTCCATAACGTCAACGGAGAGAACAAAATCAAACCGATCTTTGAAATCAATTGTAGTGAGGTCGGCGTATTCAAACTCGGTATTTTTAATGCCGCACTTTTCAAAAAAATATTTGCAGTCCTCAAGGTAATCAACCTTTACGTCCACGGCAAGCATTTTCATGTTGGGGAATTTCTTCGCCATGAAATATGAGTACTGCCCGAATCCGCAGCCGGCATCAAGTATATCATCAGGCGGCCGTTTTGAATAAAGCTCTTTGATCCTGCGTTTAACATACCACTCCCTCAGGAACATAAGCCCGAGGATCTTATAAAAAACTCTCCTCAAAAAAGGCGATTTTTTTACAATACCGCCTATTTTATCTTTTATTGGATCGTAATGCAAAGTCTTATTTTTAGTTGAATAATTGCGCAAAATATCTAATATAGTGTATAGTTACAATGGAAATGCGTGATGCCTGAAACATTCCATAGTAAAACCATTTAAGTTACAAAATCTGCAAAACACTTGAAGAGGTTTCAATTTTTATAGCATAGTTGACCTCACCCCTCCAAAGGAGTCTTTCGGACCGAACCCCCTATACTGAAGGGAGAGAGGGAACCTGGAAAGTCTTGAGGTTTTTCTCCCCTCTCCCTCCGGGTGAGGGGCTGGGGGTGAGGGTCATATAAAAATCACTGATAGAACATCTCATTACAGGGAACTAAAAAATCATTCCCGAGCGCACAGCATTCATGGAATATTAATCCGCTATGGATTATTTTAGTGGAAATAAATACTTCAATGAAAACAAAATATATACTTAGCCTGGTTGTACTTCTGTTTGCCGTTATGGCATGTAATATCATAGAAAAAGAAGTAAACAAATTTGCCGGCCACGATGAAGAGAAGATCAAGCGCCTGAAAAAGGAAGGCAATAAGTGCGAAGCTCTGATCGAAAAGGTGGAAGACCTGAACATCACAATTAATAAAGATCCCAAAGTTCGCATGTACCTGGAAGTAATGCCGCCGGGTGAACCGTCATTCAGTGCGCAGGTTGAAATGGTTGTATCGCGCGTCAATGTACCCCGAAAGGGCGATTACGTTACGGTGTATTATAATCCGAAGGATAAAACGGATTTGATTGTGGAGTGAGGACTAAACCTCCGGTCAGCCATAGAGTAATTGTATTGTCATATTATAGTACACTTGAGAATTATATCGACGTTACTTTCTTTTGAGCGATCAAAAGAAAGTAACCAAAGAAAAATCGCCGGCTGCTGCAAAACAGACTGAACTCTTCGAACGCAATAGCCGCAAAAATAACTCGGCTCCGCCTCAAACAGATTCTTGCTTCTATGAATGCGTTCTCAGAGTTCTTCCCGTCTGTTTTGCATAGGCCGGAGTTTTGTTCTCTCCTTTCCCGCTTGACTTCCGAAAGAAGTTTTTGAAGCCTGACTTCGACAGGATAGCCAGACTTCCGCAGGATAGCCTGACTTCCTCAGGTAAGCCTGACTTCCGCAGGATAGCTTGACTTCCGAAGGAAGTTTTTTGGCATTTGAGCTTTGGAATTTGATCCCGCAAGCGGGATTTCGATCAGTTCTTTGAACTGATCTCAACATTTCACGTTTTGTCATTTAATATTCCATTTATTCAAAATTCCGAAACCCTTATCTTTGTTTTTTCCATATAATTTAATCTGTATCTACAATGAAGAACGAATCAGCAAGCTCGATGGATAAAATTGTATCGCTTGCCAAAAGGCGGGGATTTGTATTCCAGTCATCTGAAATTTACGGCGGCCTGAACGGCTGCTGGGATTTCGGTCCGCTTGGGGTGGAGCTGCTCAATAACATAAAACAGGCGTGGTGGCAGGCTATGACATACCGCGATGATGTTGAGGGAATCGATGCCTCTATACTTATGCATCCCCGTGTTTGGGAAGCGTCAGGGCATGTTGAGAACTTCACCGATCCTATGGTTGACTGCAAGCAGTGCAAGGCCCGTTACAGGGTTGACCTGTTGTTTGAATCGCTGCCTAAAAAAAGCAAAAAGAACATTGAAGATAAGGTTAAAGTCACCCTTGAAGCCGAAAAGGCTGTGATAAACGAATTTGCAATCAATAACTATTTCAGCGATAACATTGATCTGTTTACAGCGGATATAACCTGCCCTACATGCGGAAATACCGGTACGTTCACAAATGCGCGCAAATTCAACCTGATGTTCAAAACATATATCGGCGCGATTGAAAGCGAAGACTCAATTGCGTACCTCAGACCTGAAACGGCGCAGGGTATTTTTGTAAACTACGGCAATGTTAAGGAATCGACCCGCCAGAAGCTGCCGTTCGGTATCGCGCAGATCGGCAAGGCTTTCCGTAATGAGATCAATACTAAAAACTTCTTGTTCCGCGTGCGTGAGTTTGAACAGATGGAAATGCAGTACTTTGTAAAGCCAGGCGCTGACGAAGCGTTTTATGAGGAATGGAAGGAACGCAGGATCAAATGGTGGACAGATCTCGGCATCAAACGGGAGAACCTGAACTTCGCCCCGCATCCGGCTGATAAGCTTGCGCATTATGCGAAGGCTGCTGTGGATATTGAGTTCAATTTCCCGTTTGGCTTTGGCGAAATTGAGGGAATACATAACCGCAGTGATTTTGACCTCAGCCAGCATACAAAATTCTCCGGCAAGAAGCTGGATTACTTCGACGAGCAGAACAAGGAGCGCTTTACGCCGTTCGTTATTGAAACATCAGCAGGCGCAACGCGCGGATTCATGGCTTTCCTCTGCAATGCGTATGATGAAGATGAAGCGCCAACCTCGGAAGGTAAATCGGAGAAGCGTACCGTGCTCCATTTCCACCCAAAGCTTGCGCCGATCAAGTGCGCAGTGTTCCCGTTGGTTAATAAAGACGGGCTGCAGGAAATTTCACGGGCTATTACCGAAGATCTGCAGAAATCATTTAAAGTGTTCTATGATGAATCCGGCGCCGTTGGAAGAAGGTACAGGAGGCAGGATGAATGCGGCACACCTTTCTGCGTGACAGTTGATTATGATACGATCAAAGATGATACCGTTACCATACGCGACCGCGACACCATGCAGCAGGAGAGAATCGCTATAGATAAGATAAAAATGTATATTATGGAGAAGTTGAGTGTTTAAATAGTGAAATGGTGAGATAGTGAAATAGTGAAATGGTGAAATGTTGGATTAGCATGATTGCAACTGAATAACCGGAAAATCATTTCATTGCCGTTCTAATTTTGTTTATCGCTAGAATTATCAGCAATACTATCAGCGTCACGAAAAATATAGTAGTAGAAACACTCTTGCAAACAGAAAATATGCTTGTTAGTTGAATCAATCCGTTTGAAATATCCGGATATGTCTTCAGCATAACAATTATCCCGATGTTTTCGAGGTAATCAAACAATCCAGAGAATATTGGGATATAACATAAATAAAAAAGCCTGCCCTCAAATCTTCCGAGCTTATTCAATACATAGCCAAGCAGCAGCGTGTAGCCCATGGCAAACAAAAGGGGATAGATCATATCAACGGGAATCTGCCTGTAAAGATAATTGTCCCTGCCGGGTTCACCAAGTGCATGGAAAAGTTTCATTACGTAGCCGGTATCATATCCTCCGGGCATCATATCAAGCAGCTCCATTCCGCCTGAATATTGCATCACTGAAGGAATCGTCACCGCCAGCATAAAAACATAAACAGAAATAGTTGCTATGAATAATATCAGTACTTTTTTGCCGCTTATATTTTTTCGCAGTATATCCCGCATAGTGCTGACATGAAGTTAAACAAATTGATAAACAAATATATTAAATTGAGTTATGAATAAAGAAGTCCCAAATAAGGTATTGATTGCAGTTATCTAAATATAAAAACCCCGCTTCTTATCGTTTGATAAAAGGCGGGGTTTCCGTTTGAAGGGCATCCCGTTTTGAGGCGGAATCTCTTCCATCACGCTTAATCCTTTTCAGGCATCAGCAGCGACGGTTATGTTAATTATTTTTTGTTGGGATCGTCGAGCTTCTTTCTCAGATCTTTTCTCATCTCTTCCTTTGAATCAGTTGCCGAAAGAGAAAGTGTCGTTGAGGTGCAAAGGTCAACATCCTGGATGTAGTAATATGTACCATCCTCGGTCATATAACGTACATCATAAAGGCAGTTTGCCCTGTCAACCGGCTGTGTGAACTGGAATGAGCTGTTTGCTGTGATGTTGCCCGTTGTGTTCAGGTTATCGCTCCATTTGTTCGCGTCATTTGGCGAAATGCTGAATCCGGTTACCACCATATTACTTCCGTTCGTGATGGTGTAAGTCTGGTTCTGCGCCGTAGTGGCAGAGCTGATTGTCAATAGTGCCGCGAGCACTATTGACGGAAAAATGAATTTACTCATGATACCCTCCTTGGGATTATTTAGTGTTAAAAACTCTTAGCGGGTACAATTAGTATCCGGCTATTTAGAATGTTTAGATATTCAGTATAAGTTTAGTAATGATCTATTTCTTTTACTTATTAAAACACACATTTTTTGTCGGTAAGTTCTCATTTTATCTGCCATAATCTGAATTAAAATGATAACTCGTTTAATAACAAAAGAAGATGATGATTATTATGCACCGTAAAACTGAAGGAGTCCTGAGCCCTTATGAACAATGGATGTTATGATGATTGTGATAATGACACCACAGTCATTCTTTTGACAGAACTGTCCGAATATTTGAGTCGATGTCATATTTTTACATAAATTTCATTTTGAATTTTCGGCACGGTAATTGTTTGTTCATATCACAGAAGACGATGAACAAGTGAAGATGAAAACTTGAGGTTTTTTTGAACGAAGAAAAGATTTAGGTTCGCCCGGTAAACAGTAAGTGTTCTTTTAATAAAAGTAAGCTTAGGAAAGTATAAGCTCTAGCTCCGGGATAAGTTTTTCCGGTGGGGAAGCAAGATACCCGGTGAGCAAAGCAGAACATACGTGTGGGGTAAATGAAGCCCGTACATATGTTGACGCGAGTGAAATGTGAATACGAAAGTTACCATGTGACAATATGATAACGGAAGTATCCCGCAGACAGCTATGATCCCGAAAGATCAGCTTCAGTTTCACAGCTCGCCGGAGATTTTTAAGCGGGAAGTAGATTTTAAGCGGAAACATTCCGTAAAACAAGAGTACCCGAGCGTACAAAAAAAGTTTTCCTTCTATTTTCCCCGCAAGTGGCTGCAACGGATTATAACACTGGTGGTTATGAAAATTTGCAGTCATGCGCAAAAAAAGGCAGCCACAAGGCTGCCTTTTTATTTATGACAAAAAAAATGAATTTTACTTCAATAGTCTTTTTATTTTCGGATTCGATCCCAGTAGATTAACTACATACTTACCCAGGAAATCAAATTCCAGATTTACCCTGTCACCAGCCTTATACCTGCCGAAGTTTGTATAGCGGTATGTGTAAGGGATTATTGCAACCTTAATATCAAAATAGTTTCCTTTTGGTTTTGTTACTTCGGCTACGGTCAAGCTCACGCCGTCAACAGCTATCGATCCAACATAAATTACGAACTTCGCATGTTTTTTATGTATGCGTATCCTGTACTCCCAGTTATCTGAATCCTCCTTTTTTACGGCCTTGATCTGCTTTACCTGCGTAATGATTCCCGTATCATCAACATGCCCGGCAACAAAATGTCCGCCAAGCTTTTTATTCATGGTCAGCGATCCTTCAAGGTTCACCTTGTCACCAACATTCAGCTCGCCGATATTGGTCTTCTTCAAGGTTTCATGCATGCTCACAAAATCGAATTCGGCTTTGCTCATGGTTGTAACCGTATGGCAAACGCCGTTTATGCAAACGCTGTCAGATTTCGCGAGTTTTTTCCCAACCTGCTTAGACCTGACCCTGAATCTATAACCCTCGTTGATCCTGGTTTTTTTTACAACCGTACCCTGTTCTTCTATTATACCTGTAAACATTTTTTTATCCCATTCCCGCGCCGTACCTGCGGCAGGCAAGCAGGCGGGAAAATCAATTTTTAAAAATTATTGATTGTTATTCATTCAAAAAAACTTCAATATGTATTTACTGCAAACTACTTCCTTATATTTATCAATAAATCGGGGCCGGACTGGTAATAACTTACGCGGCTTTGTTCGAACGGATTAAAATTCCGGCCGAATGCATCGATACCACCGCCCATTAATTTGGGTGCAACAAAAATCATATACTCATCCACCAGCCCTTTTTTAATGAACCGCTCGTACGTGAAGGCTCCGCCTTCGATCATAACACTTGTAATGCCAAGCGTCGAGAGCTTCCTCAGCGCAAAATCCGCATCTATCACCCCTGATTTGAGTGGCACTTCCAGCACACCCGCGCCCAGCTTAAGCAGCTTCGCTATCCTGCTTTTTGGCGCAGCAGGAGAGCACAGCACAATTGTTTGGTTTGCCCTGCCTGCTTTAAAAATTTTCCTGTCGGTACCGAGCGTTAACATCGGGTCCATAACCACCCTTAACGGGTCGCGCCCTTTAACATCCCTTACGGTTAAGGCGGGATCATCATACTTCACCGTGTTTTTGCCAACCAATACTGCATCATACGAAGCGCGGAACTCATGCACCAGCTTCCGGGATTCAGGCGAGCTGATCCACTTCGATCTGAACTTACTGTCGGCTATCTTGCCATCAAGCGTCTGCGCTGCTTTAAGCATTACATAGGGCAATCCGGTTGTAACGTATTTTATAAAGAACTTATTTAACTCAAGGCATTCGGCTTTCAGAACATTCACCTTTACTTCGATGCCGGCTTTCTTCATGAGCTTGATGCCCTTGCCTGCTACTTTGTGGTATGGATCTTTGATGCCTACAACAACTCTTTTGAACCTGTGTTTAACTATCAGCTCTGCGCATGGGGGAGTGTTGCCGTAATGCGCGCACGGCTCAAGATTCACATACAGCTCCGAGCCGGTGAGTGTATATCCTTTTCTCACCGCGGAGTTTATCGCATTGCGCTCCGCGTGCGCCGCGCCGTATTCCTTGTGCCAGCCTTCGGCGATGACCTTGCCATTTTTTACTATCACGCATCCAACCTGCGGATTAGGCGCAACAAACCCCGACCCTTTCCGGGCAAGCTCGATACACCGCTGCATGTATTGTTCATCTTTGGTCATAAAGTAAAATATTTCAATAATTAACACAGCAATTTATGTTGAAATAAAAAGTATTTCAATGTAATTTGATGTATAAGTGAAAATGAGAAACGTGCTAAATGTATTCCAGAAAAGATTGACTGTTTTATTTAAGATGGTATAGTCCCTATTGTCCATAAAGTCCTTAAAAAAATGAATAAAGAAAATTACAAAGAAAACAAAGAGGGATTCATTCCGGCTCACGGAGGCTATAGAAAGTTAATCACATACCAGAAGGCAGAAATCATTTACGATGGAACGATCTATTTTACCAAACGATTTTTTCATCCTTATGATAGAACTGTTGATCAGATGGTTCAGGCAGCGAGATCCGGTAAACAGAATATTGCAGAGGCAAGTATGGCATCAGGAACATCCAAGGAAACAGAAATAAAATTAACGAATGTGGCAAGGGCAAGTTTAGAAGAGTTATTGATTGACTATGAAGATTTTCTAAGAACTAATAAACTAATAATCTGGAATAAGGAACATAAACTTGTTGTTCGCTTCAGGGAGCTTAACAAAACGCCAAATGCAAATTATCAGACTTATGTTAAGGCGATTGAAAACAAAGAACCGGAGATTTGCGCTAACTCTATGATTTGTTTGATAAGAATAGTATCCTATCTTTTGTATAATCAAATTAAGACACTCGAAAAAGAGTTTATTAGATCAGGTGGATTAAGAGAAAGAATGACGAAAGCAAGAATAGAAAACAGAAATAAAAAATATTAGTGACTTATAAGACTAATGTGACAAATCGTTATCTTCAATTTTGTGTCACAATGAATCAACAAGTAGTAAAATGGACTTAGCTTAGGAAATTAGAGCATCAAAACAGATGTATGGAATCTAAAGTTCAAATTCAATTTATTCACACCTCCACGAGCTTCCCAAACAATTCCATATCGTCTAAATACCTTTGGATCATATCAAGGCTATCGACCTGGTTCGGCCAGTGGATGAGGTCCTTCGCTTCGGTATATGATGCCCAGCGGTATTCGGTATGCTCATCTGATATTACAATATCTTCCTTATCCACAATTGTTAAAAATACCGGTGACATGCAAATCTTATCCGCTATAGCGAGGTAGAATGTATTTACCCGCGGAATGCTTAGTATCTTCTGCGGCTCCAGCCCCGTTTCTTCCTTCAGCTCACGGATGAGGGTATCGCGTGTGTGCTCGTGCGACTCAATTGTGCCGGTGATCATCTGCCAGATTCCGGGGTATATTTTGGCATTATCAGACCTCTTCAGCAAAAGGAATTTATCACCCTGGTCGGTTTTTCGGCAGATGTGAAGCTCGATGTAGTTGGTTACTATTTGCGGCATATGTGTATTACTTTAGTTTACTGTTATCCCCTTTAGGATCTGCAATATATCGGGGTATATTTTGGCTTTGTTGGACCTTTTGAGCAAAAGGAATCTGTCACCCAGGTCAGATTTTGCGGCAGATGTGAAGCTCGATATAGTTGTATACTATTTGAGGCATTTGACCCCTCCCCGCCCCTCCCCGAAGGGGAGGGAGTCCATTATTGGTAATGTATCATTTTCCCCCTCTCCTTCGGAGAGGGGGAATGGGGGTGAGGTCTATAAGTCACTTTATCATCACCATCTTCTTCGTATCTGTAAATACATTCTTCGATGTATTGAGCGCGTCTGCGGCAAAAATCCTATAGATATAAACTCCACTTGCAAGTCCCGCAGCGTCAAAGTTCACCGAGTATCTTCCGCGGTGGAACAGGTTATCAGCCAGCACCGCAACTTCGCTGCCCTGCACATCATAAACCGCAAGCTTTATGTAGGAGAGGTTCGCGGTGTTGAATGTTATGGTAGTTTGCGGATTGAACGGATTGGGATAATTCTGCTCCAGCGAAAATTCCTCGGGGTAGATACCCAGGTTGTTCGAAACTCCCGTAACCTGCCACTGATTGAACAGCACCTGCAGAGAATCGATCGGGTCTTTCGGCGAAGGAACAGTCTGCACGTTGAGGTCAAGCCAATACGGACCGTTTTGCGGGTCAGTTGGCCTTGCAACCCTTATGAACGCGGAGATAGAAGACCTTGTTGGCTGGCACCTTGTATCGGCGCCTATTACCTTTGCGCCCTGCAGGGCTGCCATTAATTTTTCCGCCATTGTGCCCGGTGTGTTAACGTACCTGCTGTACATTGAGTCGAGTATCTGCTGTCCCAGAAGAATGTTTCCCTGCACGGTGAACGTTGGACCCAAAATGTGATTTTTATAATTAGTGCAATTCACACCTGTATAGCCTGCAGTTCTAACGGTGTTTCCCACAAAATCTGTGATGCCGTATTGCCTTATTGTCGGGTTGCTGTCTCTTAAAACCAGAGAATCAATTATCTGCTGGGGAGAATAGCCCAGGTTCATCAGGTTCCTTGCTACAGTTTGATTTGTGGAGTTATAAGATGCCTGTGTATGTATCACTCCTTTATTGGGATGAACATCGCTCAATATAATCGAGCCCGCCACACATGACGCGCCCGCGCTGCCGACTAATCCGGTGACAGGGTCAACCGCAGTAATTGAAAACGTATCCTGCGAAAACGTTCCGGCTGTAAATGTTATCAGCAGAAATAAAATTGGTATTATCTTCATTTTTTCATTGGTTTATTAAATAAAATACATAGAAAAGAATAATTTTTAAGGGTAGAATTTTACGAAGTGCACTTTCGTGGAACTGTACGTAGAGAAGAAAAAAATGACCTCACCCCTTTATTTGTCACCCTGAGCGAAATCGAAGGGCAGGGATTGGGGGGTATTTGGACTTCGACTCCGCTCAGTCCGACAATGCAGGAAGACAAAAGCAAAATGACCTCACCCCTTTATTTGTCACCCTGAGCGAAGTCGAAGGGCAGGGATTGGGGGGTATTTGGACTTCGACTCCGCTCAGTCCGACAATGCAGGCAGACAAATGCATAATGACCTCACCCCCAGCCCCTCTCCGAAGGAGAGGGGAGCAAAGTTCGAATCTTTAGTGTTTCGTACCCCCTCCCCCTCGGGGAGGGGTAGGGGTGGGGTCAAGGGAGAAGATGTGCACGCCCGAGCGCAAATACAAAATGA
>JAYRXC010000056.1:0-28672 GCA_041917655.1 Ignavibacteria bacterium
GATTTCAATATACTAAACCTCACCCCCCTAACCCCCTCTCCTGACAGGAGAGGGGGAACTGAGAAATTTTTGAGTTTTTTCTCCCCTCTCCCTTTGGGAGAGGGGCTGGGGGTGAGGGTCGAATGCAAAATTACTGAGTATTTATTTCACTGTCGTGTACTAAGATCTCTTATACTACAATCAATTCTACACTTACCCTGAAGAAATATCTTATTATATTTACTCAATTATTTTAAAATTTTAATCAGATATATGAAAATATTTATTGCCGCAGTTGTTTTACTTTTTGCTGTTAAGCTTTCAACCGCAGACCAGCTTGCATGGATCACAAAAGAACAGGCTAAGCAAACGGTGGCATATTTCACTGAAAATGAAATAGACCGCGTTGTTCTTTGGTGCGCATGCTGTGATAACGATACCAAAATGATAGTCGAAGTTGAGCACATCAGGTACAAAAAAACCGAAGACCCTAATTATTACCAGATATATATAGAGGGCGTAACAACAAAAGGAAAAAATATCAATTACGCGGTTGATCTTGCATACGTTCACATAAAACGTGACGGCTTGTGGAGATGCTTGGGAACTGAGCTTGGGTTCGAGTGCGATCCCTGTACAAAAGCTTTTAAGATTTGATAATATTATAGTAGTGGATACTATAACCGATAGCATCAGGGAAAGAATACGCGCGGGTTTAGAAAACGGGTTGTTCGAATCACCCAATGTGCAGCTTGTTGAGTTGAACCAATCCCATACAGCGGAGCTGTGGCAGTACGCGAAGGATGAAAGCTTGTGGAAGCATTACACTTTCCGCAAGATGGAAAACGAGCAGAAGTTTGGATCATTTATAGATAACACGATAAATGAAATGGAATCCGGCCGGGAGTTTTCGTTTACCATTATAGATAAACTAAGCGGGCAGCTATCAGGCACGACAAGTTTTCTGGATATTCAGCCTGCATCACGCTCGCTTGAAATAGGCAGAACGTGGCTGGCATCGCACCTGCACGGCACGGGATTCAACGCCGTTTGTAAATTCCTGCTGCTTAGGTTCTGTTTCGAGCAATTGGGGCTTATAAGGGTATTTTTTAAAACCGATAGCAATAATCTCCGCTCGCAAAAGGCGATGGAGAAGATCGGCGCAAAGTATGAGGGCACGCTGCGGAATCATATGATCCGCGAAGACGGAACTTTCCGCCATTCAGCATATTATAGTATAATAGAAAGCGAGTGGGGAGATGTCAAAAAATTCCTGAAAAATGAACTGTAGGCGTCATGGCTTGCCTGACGCCATCTTTCGGCGGGCAAGCCCGCCTGCTACTTAAAATCGATATATGAATTATAAAGGCAGATTGATAATAGGTGTTGTTATCGCGCTAATAGCGGTTGTTTCATATTTCATGAAGGGTGACGAGAATCCCGTAACGGGCGAGAAACAGCGTGTAAGCCTGACCGTGGATGAAGAGATCCGTCTTGGGATACAAAGCGCGCCGGAGATGATACGCGAGTTTGGCGGCGAGTACCGCGATAGCAAGCTGCAGGCATATGTGGATAGAGTTGGCAATAAGCTTGTGCAATCAACAGAAGCGGGCACCTCGCCATATAAGTTTGAGTTTCACCTGCTTGCAGACGCAAAGACAGTTAACGCTTTCGCGCTGCCAGGCGGACAAATTTTCATAACCTACGCGCTGCTTAGCAGGCTAAAAAATGAAGACCAGCTTGCCGGGGTGCTTGGCCATGAGATAGGCCATGTGATAAACCGCCACAGCGCGGAGCATATTGCCAAACAGGAGCTTACCGAGGGATTGATACAGGCGACAGATATCGCGACCGGTGACCCGGGAATGCTTTCAAGGTTTGTCGGCAATATGGTTAACATGAAATATGGCCGCGAAGATGAGCTGGAATCTGACGACTACGGAGTGAAATATATGGTCGAGGCGGGATACGATCCTGAAGCTATGATAGATGTAATGCGAATACTCAAGGAAGCTTCCGGCGGTGGTAACCAACCGGAGTTTATGAGCACGCATCCGAGTCCCGATAACCGAATCGAAAAGCTTAAAGAAGTTATCGCTAAATACAGGTCTAAAAAAAGCAAGCAATGAAGTTTTAAACAGAGAGTTTATAATCCATGAAATAACTACACTATTTCATATTTCAGAATATAAACAACCAAACAACATGACCATGAACAAATTAATATCTGCGGCTTCAATAATACTATTCGTTTTTTTGATCTCAGGGTGCTCCGGCACAAAGGGAACATCATCGGCGAAGATAGAGGGAATTGAGTGGAAACTTGAATCATTAAAGGGCAGCACTGTTGCGCTCAAAAGCGGTACCAGCATTACTTTAAGCTTTGACGGCTCAACGGCAAAGATCAGCGGCACGGGTGTTTGCAATAAATACTTCGGCGGATATACAAAAACTGATGAGACTTTGATATTCAGCGGGATTGGCTCTACAAAAATGATGTGTGATGATAATCTGAATGAATCGGATTATTTCAGCGCTCTGGGCAGCGTTGATTCATACAAAATCTCCGGCAGCAAGCTTAGCCTTTCAAGCGGCTCAAAGGTAGTTTTAGTATTTGTAAAATAACAGAAATTTCAACAAAGGACTTTAAGTTATCGGTAAAATTCAGTATTGCAAAAACGCAGTTTCAAAAATTAACATGGAGAAGCATGGCTAAGCTATATTACATTCCGGTGTTAGCCATCGTTTTTTCGTTCCTGAATTTTAGCGGATGCCCCGGCAGCGTTAAGAAGTATCCAATCAGCGGAACAGCCTGGAAGCTCGAAATGCTGAACGGTAAATCTGTAACACTTAAAAACGGCAATTACATCACACTAAATTTCGAAATCTCCGGAGAAAAGCTGAACGGTACGGCGGTATGCAACAAATATTCAGGTAACTATGTAAAAAGGAGTGATTCATTAGCCTTTTCGAATATGAGTGTAACTAAATTGATGTGTGATGATAACACCATTGAATCGGAATATTTTAACGCACTTGGCAAGGTTGATCGCTACAAAATTTCAGATGGAAAGCTCCGGCTGATAGACAAAGATTCCGTTGTGGCAATTTATTTTCAATAAATCTACCAATTATATGAAATACATCTTTCAGGTTCTTATGCTGTTTACTGCTGCTCTGGTTATGGGCTGCAATTCTTCCGAAAGCTCGGGCGATAAATCTCCGCTTACGGGTACAGAGTGGGTACTGTATGAAATGGACGGGGTAAAATATGAACCTGCGAGCGGGAAGAGCGTAACCTTGAAGCTAGACAGTAAAGAAAAAAATGTTAACGGTAAAGCTCCATGTAATACATACGGCGGACCGTACACGAAAAGCTCCAACAAACTTTCGTTCGGGAATCTTTTCTCGACCGAAATGGCATGCGATGAGCTTGATAAGGAAAACACGTACTTCAAGATGATGCAGAAAGTGTTTGCATACCAGATCTCCGGCGATAAGCTGTATTTATTTGATTCAACCGGTATGGTAATTCTGCGCTTTAAGGCGAAATAGAGAAAATTACAAGTTGTAAGTTACAGGCTGCAGGTTGTAATGCAAATGGTTTATTTTTTTGTAATCAAAAGATCTGAAAACTTTATGGCCTGCGGTTTTTGGGGTACGGATCCGGCCGCGGGCATTTTTTCAATTATGAATAATGCTGGATTGAAAGAAGAACTGCCCTGCACATTCGAAGACCTGGCAAAGCTTGAAGCCATGATGTGCAAGGCCAAGAGAGAGCTTCGCTTTGCGGGGATAACTGTTCTGATACTTTCGGTTTTACTTCCCTTTTTGCCGCCTAAATACAGCGGCTCCAAAGCAATGCTGGATATCATGAGCTACGGCACTGCTGTTTCGGGAATCCTGATCCTAATGGCAGTCGTTTTCCTGTGGTCGATATATTACATGCTGTATGGAATACACAAGGATCTAAAACATAAAACCAAAATCCGCCTTACAACACAAATTACTTCTTCGGGAAACACAAGATACAGGGGCCGGAATTTCTTCTATATTTCTGCTTCCGGGCTCCCATATAAACTTGCACGGATCCCCGTAACGGAGAATGAATCCAAAATTTACAAACCTGGAAAAGAAGTTACGATAGAATATTCAAAATTCGCAAAGAAGCTATTGGGCTATGAGATAAAGTAATCCCACTTGTCATCTGATACTTGCTATTTGGTATTTGCTATTTGTTATTTGTAAAGGTTCCGCAGCTCGGGCAAAGATTACATACTACACATTCATCACACATGGGCTTCCTTGCTTTGCAGATCGTCCTGCCATGCTGCCCAATAACATGTGAATACATTACTTGCCTGTTATCGGGAATTATCTCCTTCAATTCATTTTCTATCTTTTCAGGCTTATCGCTATCAGTTAATCCAAGCCTCCCTGATACACGGTTCAGGTGTGTATCTGTCATAATAGCGGGCTCACCGAAACAATTCCCGAGAACAACATTCGCGGTTTTCCTGCCAACTCCGGCCAGCTTAACAAGCTCATCCATATTATTAGGTACACGGCTGTTATGCTCCTCAACAAGTGAGCGGCAGCAGGCTAAAACGCTTTTGGATTTATTGCGGTAGAAATTTATTGAGCGCAGTTTCTCTTCAAGCTCCGCCTGGCTTAATTTCAGGAAATCGCCCGGGGTTTTGTATTTTTTGTACAAGGGCACCATAACCAAGTTCACTCTTTCGTCAGTACACTGCGCGGCAAGCAGGGTTGATATCAGAAGCTGGAACGGATCTTCATAATCCAGATGGCAGCCTGCATCGGGGTATTCGTTTTCAAGCAGATCAAGTATTTTTATGGCGCGGGTTATTTTTTGTTTCTTTGTTTCATGCATTCGGCAGTTTTGTTTTATGCTGCGGTTATCCCTGTAGAGTGCAAGATGGAGAATGGAGAGTGATTTTTCAAGACTTTTCACTATGCGCAATCCGGCGGGCGGGCTAAATGGAATTACTTGACAAAGTCAATTAATTTAGGTAATTTGGAAATACAACGTTTAATTTATTTGATCAAAGGAAAATGGATATACAAAGAACGGTTCACCGGGTTAGGGCTTTTAACCGTTTTTACACCGGTGTCATCGGGGTGCTGAACGGTCAATTCTTAAACAGCAGCTACACCCTGCCTGAGGCGAGAATATTGTTTGAGATCAGGCATACTCCCCGCTGCACATCAAAAGAAATAATAGATAATATGAATATTGACGGCGGTTACCTGAGCAGAATACTCAAAAAGTTCAGCCAGAAAAAGCTCATCACGAAAACCCCGGCCAAAGAAGATGCAAGGGTCAAGCATATCGAGCTCACAGCCAAAGGTAACAGCGTGTATGAAGTGCTTACGGATGCACAAAATAAGCTTGTGCACGGCCTGGTAAACCGCCTCCCGGCTGAAAGCCGCACGAAGCTGGTGAAATGTATGAACGACATTGAAAATATTCTGAGCAAAGGCAAATAGCATGAAGCTAAAAATTAAAGACCTTTCAAGGACATATCAGAACGGGGTGAAGGCGCTTGACGGCGTGAATCTGGAGATATGCGAAGGTATGTTCGGCCTGCTTGGGCCAAACGGAGCGGGGAAATCAACCCTCATGCGAACTATCGCCACTATCCAGCTCCCCGATCAAGGCAAGATAATGCTTGATGAAATTGACGTTATCAATGACCCCATGAGCTTAAGAAAAGTGCTGGGTTACCTGCCGCAGGAGTTTGGTGTTTATCCGAAGATCACGGCCAAGGACCTGCTGAAGTATTTTGCCGCGCTTAAAGGAATATCGAAATCCGCCGAACAGGAAAAGGCGGTAACAGGCGCGCTTGAAGCCGTAAACCTGTTCGAAGAACGAAACCAATATGTAGCCGGTTTTTCGGGTGGTATGAAACGCCGCTTTGGCATCGCGCAAATTCTGCTTTCAGCCCCAAGGCTTATAATTGTTGATGAACCCACCGCGGGGCTCGACCCTTCGGAGCGCAACCGCTTCCTGAATGTGCTCAGGGAGATCGCAAGCACAAATATCATAATTTTTTCTACGCACATTGTTGATGATATCAAAGATCTGTGCAGCGATATGGCCATCATAAGCGGCGGCAGGATATTGAAGAAATCGCCCCCGGCAGCCGCAACCGAAGAGCTGAAGGGGAAGATATGGCAGTACACTATGGAGCGCGCCGGGCTTGAAAATGCTGAAAGCGGGTACTTTGTACTCTCTTCAAAATATGAAAATGACGGCCGCATCAGGGTCAGGGTATATTCTGAAACCCCGCCAGGTGAAGGATTCACTTCAACAGATCCCGGACTTGAAGATGTTTATTTTTATGAACTGGGCAAAGCTTCTAACCTCAAAAATCAGGCAGAAAATTGATACCGGTAATACTGAAATTTGAGCTGAGGCAGTGGTTAAGGAATCCGCAGGTTTACATCTACGCCGGCGTTTTCTTCCTGCTTGCGGCAGGCGCAATGGCAGGTGCAGCCGGAATATTAGGTGAGGGTTCAGCTTCACAAAATACGGCTAACTCACCGTTAAGCCTGTTTAGCTTTTTTATGTTTTTCTTCAAGCTGCTTTTGTTCCTGCTGCCCGCCATCTGCGGAGCTTCAGTGTATAAAGATTTCAGCTCGGGAATTCACTCGGTTCTGTATTCTTACCCGTTCAGCAGGTCTGATTATATAACCGGAAAATTCGCAAGTTCACTGCTTGTGGTAATAACAATCTCTTTCGCGGTTGGCTTAGGGCTTGCCGTTGGTGCAAGCCTGCCCGGAATCGACACGCGGCTTGTCGTTCCCTTTGCTGCGTCTGTGTATATCAATATATACGCCGTGTATATTCTGCCGGGGCTCTTTTTTTTCGCGGCTGTGGTTTTTTCTGTGGTTCTTTTTTCCAGGAATATTTACGCGGGATTCATAAGCGTTGTACTGCTTTTGCTTTTGCGGGAGGCGGCACTTGGCTTATCCGCTCCCGGATTGGGAGCTCTTCTCGATCCGCTTGGCGCTGCCTCCGCAGAAGCGCTTACCGGAAATCTTACTCCTGCAGAGCGTAATGTACTTCCAGTTCCATTTGATAATATAATTTTATATAACCGGCTGATTTGGATAACTGTGACTATTGTGATACTTGCAGTAACCTATTTCAAATTCCGGTTCACAGAAACCGCTGCATTGTTTTGGAAGCCTTTTCCGCGGCTTAAGAAGTCCGCAGCAAAATTTCCGGGCAGGGTGGAAAAGATTGTTATGACCGCCCCTGCGGCTGATTTCTCTTTATTAGGTAACTTAAGATCAGCCTGGCTGCTTTCAAAATATGATTTCCGCTACATACTGAAAAGCGGTTCGTTTATCAGTATTCTGTCAGCAGGGGGAATCTTCACCGCCGTAATTCTGCTTCAGGTTAATCCGGTTACCGATACAAAGATACTTCCCGTAACCTGGGCAATGCTTGGTTATCCCGTTATGTTCATTTCGTTTTTGGTCATTTTCCTTACATTTCTGTATTCCGGTGTGCTGATGAACCGCGCAGACTCATACCACATGGCTGAGCTGGTGAATTCTTCGCCGGTCAGGAATTGGGTTCTGCTTTTATCGCGATTTTTAGCGCTGATCAAAATGCAGGCGGTAGTATTGGTAATGATAATGGCTGTTGGCGTTTGCGTTCAGCTCTACGGCAGGTATTATGATATCAACTTGTTCCAGTATCTGTTTGCGCTCTTTGGTATTCAACTGGTTGTGTTCGTAATATGGTCATTTGTTTCCCTGTTTGTTCAATCGGTTTTCAGGAATTCCTACATTGGGCTTTTTTTGCTTATCATTGCTGCTTTAGGTGTATCGTATCTTCCTTCTGCGGGAATAGAGGATGCCGTTTTCAGGTTTAACCAGGACCCCGAGCCATATTTTTTTCTGAAGTACTCAGACCTTACGGGATATGCTGACTACTTATTTCAATATTTTGTTTATAAGCTGTACTGGCTGCTCTTCGGCTTTGCTATGTTCAGCTTTTCTTTGTTTGTGTTTCCGCGTGAGCTGACCAAGTCTGCTGCCGAAAGGCTTAAAGCAGGCATCTCCCGGTTCCGGGGCAAAAGAGCGATAGCTTTTGTTTCGCTGACGGTGATCTTCATTTTTACGGGATACATGATCCATACGGAAGAAAACCGCGGCAGCAACGCGCTCACACCCAAAAATGAAGCTGCTCTTTACGGCGAATTCATTTCAAAATATTCGCACTTAATAAATACGCCTCAGCCGCGCATAACTTCTGTTCAGTTCCGGATCGAACTGTTCCCCGATAAAGGCTCATTTCAAGCGGAAGGCAACTACATTGTTGTAAACAGGTCCGGCGCGTCGATCGATACATTGCTGGTGCGAACAGGATTTGATGAGATCACTTCGCTTTCATTCCCCGATAACGCGGCGCATATTGTTTATGACAGCATATTCAAATTCGCAATTTGCCGGCTGCAGAAACCGATTGCACCAGGTGACAGCATGCGGTTTTCATTCTCAATCAAAAACAGTCCGGCCTCCTGCCTCGAAAGCGGCGCGGCGGTACTCCCGAACGGCACATACCTTAAGAGCGATTTCCTCCCAAGGCTTGGTTTTGCCGGTGAGAAAAGTAACGCTGAAAAGAGCAATTTACAGAATCATTACCAGGGCGGAGATGCTGACCTGGTTGATCTGGATATAACAGCCGTAACTCAGCCGCAGCAAACAGTTATCGTACCGGGCGCTCTTATCAGTGAAAAGCTCGAGAGCGGGAGGCGCGTATTTCATTACCGGACGGAAAAGAGCATCAAATTTGTTTTCAGCATAATCTCGGGCGTTTATGAAAAGCATGAAGACGTTTCACGGGGAAGAAGGTATGAAATATATTACCATAAGGGCCACGATAGAAATCTTACCGGAATAACGGACGCGCTGAAGCGCGCAATGGAATTTAATACACATTACTTCTCACCATATCCTTACGGAGAAATTAAGGTTGTTGAGTTTCCGCGGTCTGCGGGAAGCTACGCGACAACCTCGGGTAATGTTATCCAGATGTCCGAGATCCGTTTTATTGGTGACCCCGGTGAAAAAAATGACGGACTTATAGACCTTGCATTTTATACTGCAGCGCATGAGCTTTCGCACCAATGGTGGGGTAACCAGGTTATGCCTGCGGATGCACCGGGTGCGGTAATGCTGACCGAAAGTATCTGCGAGTATGTTACCGCTAAGGTTTATGAAAAGAAGTTCGGCAAACAGCAGGCACTGAAATTTCTTAAGATACAGATGAAGCGTTATCTGGGAGGCAGAGCATCGGATACGGCTGCCGAGCCGCCGCTTTTAAGCGTTGAACCGGAGCAGTCACATATTTCATATGGAAAAGGTGCGCTTGTGTTTTATTCTCTGGCGGAGTTTATTGGCGAAGAAAAACTTAACCGCGCATTGGGAGACTTCCTCAGGGAAACAGCTTCGCAAAAAGACAAGTATGCTCTTTCATCAGACCTGCTCGGGTTCATAGAACGGGCAACTCCTGATTCCCTCAAATATCTGATAGCGGATATGTTTCAAAATGTTACCTTTTATGAAAACAAGATCAGTTCAGCCAACAAAACCAAACTTCCTGATGGAAAGTACTCTGTTGATATTGATATAATAGTAAGCAAATATAGATTAGGCGGTAACAGTGTGAAATCGTATGTTGATTCTAATGGTAAGAGCTTGAGCTTTGATCCCGGAAACGGAGAAAGCGTTATGAATTCACTTCCGTTGAATGACTTTATCGATATTGCTATACTAGATGCAAAGAGAAATGTTGTTTACCGTGATAGAATAAGGGTAAATAAGATCATAAGCGGGATACAGGTAATAAGAGATAGTGAACCCTCTACCGTTATAGTAGATCCCGATGAACTCATGATTGAATTGAATAAAGCCGACAATAAGCACGAACTCTAAACTCATTTTAGTTCGTTTTTTATAACAATTTATCAAAATCGCAGTAATTTTTGAATAATTGATATATCAATTTATGTATTGATATATCAATGTTGATTAGGTATACTGCAAAATATGATTACTAATAATTTATTGTTTTTTCATCAGCTTGAGCTATGCATTAAGACATACCGTCAATTTCAGCAAAATCTATTACATGAAGCGGGAATTGATATAACACCCGACCAATGGCAGGTTTTGGAGCTGTTGGGCCGGAATAAGGGCTATACTCAGCGGGATATTGCTAAAAAACTTGGTAAAGATGCGGCATCCGTGCACAGAATGCTTGCACTGCTCGAAAAGAAGGGCTATATTTCCCGTTCCGCAACGGTAGGAAATGTACAAACCGGGAAATTCCAACCAACGGAAGCAGGCAATGCTATTCTCGGTTCAGCAGAAGGTATCATCAGCTCTGCCGGGGAAGAAGCCATGAAAGGCATCAAGCACAAACGCTTAACAAAGCTGGAGAAAACTCTCCGCGAAATAACCAAGAACCTGAAGCACTAAACAATACTAAGTAAGGATATTAAATGAAAAATCCATTTAACAAACTGGCAGCCGCAGTCATAATATTAACCTGCGTATTATGTTCACATGCGCAGCCGCAGGACCTGAACCGCATCGAAAGATCGAAAGACAGATTATACTTTATGTATTATGATTCCTCAAATTCAAAAAGCACTATAGTTGAGTTTGATGATTTCGTTGCGCTGCTGGAGGTTCCTGTTAAGGATGAAGGCGGCGGCGCAACCAATATGAAGGATCATATTGAAGGCGGGCTCAAAGCAATTCGCACTATAGAAGCACAATTTCCTGGCAAGCCGATAAAATATGTAATACACAGCCACTGGCATCCGCACAGCATTTCGGCTGTTGCGCCTTTTCTGCAAAACGGCTCGAAGCTGATTACCACCATGGAAAACTACAGCATAATAAAGAAGTATGTGGATGAAAGCGTGAAGGAAAAATATAGATCAAATATTATATTCGCTGAGTCTAACGACCGCACAGCAGGAGACTCCCTGGTTATCGATGAACCGGGCAACCGAATCGTGATCCACTATCTGAAAAAAAGTGATTACCCTAATCTGCCGACTGTTGACTATCTTTACTGCTACCTGCCCAACTACAACATGCTGCACTGCGCCTGCATGTATAACAAGTGGACAGGTGAACCGGTTGAAGGCAAAGAGATGCTGACCGGCAGGGAAGAAGACCTGCACAGGTTTCTTACAGAAAAAAACATCAAGCCCGAACACCTCATCCGCTTAACGAACGAAAAGAGCGCGCCGGGAAACCTGCAGCCTTACTCGGGACTGGAAGACGTGGTGAATAACGGCATACGGGCTTCGGATATCCTGAACCGCTACACGGCATTAAGCGAACAGGAACTGAATGCCCGTTTCGATGCTATTGCGGAAGAGATCACAAACAACAACATTCCTGTTTCACTGATGAATACCGCCGCATACCAGATGCTGCGTTCGAACGATCTCGCCCGCGCGCTGGTGTTTGCGAAGCTGCAGGCGCTGCTTAATCCCTCTGACCCCAATAGCTGGGATACTCTTGGCGAAGTATATTATTTTATGGGCAAGCTGGAATCCGCCCGCAGGTGCAGCAAGGAAGCGAAGGAGATAGATCCAAACTTCAGCCAGGGCGGCGAAAAGGTTTGGGAGGAAGATTTGAAAGAGTATCAGAAGATCTGGGAATCGGCAAAGTAATGACAACCGAGATCATACTGATAGGTCCGGGCTGCTCCGGCAAGAGTACATTAGGCTGGCTGCTATTCGAAGCACTTGGATTGCCGCAGGTACCGCTGGATACAATTAAGTATGACCTGTTCAAAGAGATCGGCTATGACGAAACTTATGCAAATGAGCTGTATAAAACTAAAGGATTCCCCGAGCTGCATAAGTACTGGCGGCCCTATGATGTGCACAGCGTGAAGCGGGTACTTGAGAACAGGAACTGCGTTATTGATTTCGGCGCGGGATGCACGGTTTATGATGATGCCGCGCAGTTTGAAGAGGTAAGGCGCGCGCTTGAGCCGTTTAGGAATGTAATTCTGCTGCAGCCATGCGAGGATAAGAAAAGATCGCTTGAGATACTGCATGAACGCGAAGGCTTTACGGATATTGATGGATTCGATTTCGCTAAGTACTTCCTGGAATCACACTGCAACTACACTCTCGCCAAACACATTGTTTACACCCAAGGCCGTAAGCCGCATGAAACGTGCAATGAGATAATTTCACTGCTCGGGCTTGAAGGTATGAAAGTTACCGATGAGTTAAAAGGCGAGAAGGTCACGCTCCGGCGCGCGGATTTTGCCTCGTGGTTTGCTGCCAGAGAGCTGCGCCAGCCGGCGGATTCGGCCTTGTGGGATCCGAATGCTCCGCAAAGAACAGCGGAAGAGGAGCAGGAAGCTTATGTTAAAGATGTTGACGGCGGCAAGGTTTTGATATACGGAATACATGCGCCGGGCGGAAATCTGATAGGTTACATAAATGCGTTTTGCAGAATTCCCGAAGGTAAAAAGAAACCGGAAATGTTCGAGCTGCAGTATCCCGGCGGTACCTGCGAAACGGGGACACATATATTCGATAAAGCAGAGCGCGGGAAAGGTTACTCAGAAGACGCATATAAAATTTTTCTGAAGCACCTGTACGCAAGATACAAGCTTGTTGATACAACATCATGTATTTACTCCGGCAACGCACCTTCGCTTGGACTGTTTAAAAAGCTTGGATACAAACAAACGGGCACTTATATGGATAACGGTTCAGAGTATGTTAACATGAAATATGAATTTGCAGATGTTAAATAATATGACTGAGCTGTTCGGAAAAAGCGGAGAGATAAACTCTGCAAGGCTGAAGCTGAGAAAATTCACGGCACTTGACCGTACAGAATTTGTGAGGTTTTCAACTGATCCTGAAGTCAATAAATACATCGGCAGCAGGGTTGAAACCGAAGAGGACGCAAACGCTCTGTTTGATAAGATCCTGCGGGTATATGATGGTCTGTTCGGCAATCGGCATTTTGAAATCTGGGCAATTGAATCTGATGGCAAGGCTATCGGTTCATTTGAACTAAAGGAAACACAGAACACGGGACCCTGCGAGCTTGAAATAGTTTATCTTTTAGATAAAGAGTATTGGGGAAGGGGGCTTATACCGGAGATACTGCGAACGATAAATAAGTATGCCTATGATGCGGGTCGAAAAGTTATCGCTACTTTGAATCCGGAAAATCTTAAGACGGTACGTGCGCTTGAAAAAGCAGGGCTTGACATATCAAAAAACTGCTGGATAGGTGAAGAAGGCGACCAGTGTTTCAAGGTAACCCTTGCGGCACCGGAAAAACGTATTACCATTCGCCGCGCAGGCGAAGAAGACATTCCCGCTATAACTAAGCTGTATAACGACACGGTAAGGAATATTAATGCCCGCGACTATACACCGCAGCAGATCGATGTTTGGGCATCATCAGCGCAGAACGCAGCGCGCTGGCAGAATGCAGTAAAAGAGCAGTACTTTATACTTGCCGAGATAAGCGGTAAGCTGGCGGGATTTTCATCCATCACGCCGGAGGGCTATCTAGACTTCATGTATGTAAGCAAAGATTTTCAGCGCTGCGGCGCAGCAACCGCGCTGCTATGTGAAATTGAAAACAAAGCGCACGAACAGAACAACAATCTGATATACGCGCATGTAAGCGCAACCGCCCGCGGCTTTTTCGAAAAGAACGGCTACACGGTGAGAGAAATTGTTGAAGATCACTTTGGCGGCGAAGTGTTTATGAATAATGTGATGGAGAAACGGATTTCTTAAAACCACTGAAGTGGTTAATCGGATTTCGGTGATCTTTTTCTCACGGATAAATCCGTAGGCTTTAGTTGTAAATCCGGCCGCCTGACCGGATTAAAGACCTTGCTCTGCTTGCATGCGCTCGATTCAGGCCATTCGAGTTACATAATCTACCAAACGGCACAATGTATTTCAGCCCAGAAGGGGTGGAATATAATAGCGATGGGTGCAGCCCATCGGCGGAGACCACAACAAACACCAAGCCACGCAGTGGCATAATCCCTTCGTTATAAGATTTTATTTACTGATAGATATGGGTAATTTCCCCCGTTGTTGGTGTTATCACCAACAACAGCTCCCTTCATTATTCATATTTTGCGGCCGTCAGGAAGTAACCCCTGACAGCACGAGAATCCCCCATGCTTTCCGGAATCTGCAAAACAAAATCAGCCTCGAAGCAGGCATAATCCCTTCGTTATAAGATTTTATTTACTGATAGATATGGGTAATTTTGCGGAGAGAACGAATTCCTGAATTGCAGGGGAGGGCTGAATTATGCTGCAAAAATATGACTTCCAAAACGGGGAGCTTGTTGAATCCGATAGCAACAGCAGCCGGGTATGGATATATGTTAATCCCGATGCCGCGGAAAATGAGTACATAGCCGAAACGTACGGAATAGATAAACACACTGTTGAATCTGCCCTTGACCCCGACGAGATTTCCCGAATAGAGTTTGAAGACGAGAATATATTCATCATCTGGAAGCGGCCTAAAAATTACCTTAGCACCGATAACCTGCTTTTCGGCGTGTCATCAATCGGCCTGTTCCTCTTCAAAGAGCGGCTGGTTGTAGTGCTGCCGGAAGATATAACGCTCTTCGATAGCCGGCACAAAGGCGGATTCTCTTCGCTTATGGATGTACTGATCAAATTCCTTTACAACTCGATCCGCCATTACCTGGATCACATCAAAGCCATGAAGATCATCTCGCGCGAGATACAGATCAAGCTCAATGCATCGATGGAGAACGAGTACCTGATACAGATGTTCAACCTGAGCGAGAGCCTTATCTATTATATCAACGCTATAAGCTCAAACCTTACGGTGCTGATGAAGCTGCGCATTCATTTCGAAAAGGTAACCCATGACGAAGAAAAAGCCGAGCTGATGGAGGATATCATCATTGAAAATAACCAGTGCCTTAAACAGGCCGAGATATATTCTTCAGTGCTATCCGGCTTAATGGATGCACGCGGGAACATCATTAACAACAATATGAACGTGCTCATCAAGAACCTTACAATGATCAACATAATTTTCCTGCCGCTGAACCTGCTGGCAAGCATTGGCGGTATGAGCGAGTATTCTATGATGACTGAGGGCTGGGGGTGGAAAACAGCTTACGCCGCATTCCTGCTGGCAATGGGCGTGCTGGGATGGATAACCCTTTGGTTCATCAACCGCATTAATAAAATGAGCCAGGCGCCTAAGAAGATAAAACAATCGCTGCTTGCAAAGATCAGAAAAACCATGAGCTCAAGCGGGGGATTGGGTGTATGACTGATGCAGCAGAACACCGGTATGTGCTGACTTTGTTCTACTATCTCAACCCGGACTCGGAGGCTGACTTCCTGAAGTATGAGGAAGCTGTGCTTCCTTTGCTGGAAAAATACAATGGCCGCCTGCTGCACAGGATACGGCCGTCCAAGGAAAGCTCTATTTATCCGCAGGAAGACGAGCAGCCTTATGAAGTGCATGTTGTGGCTTTTGGCTCCAAACAGGATTTCCTGGAGTATAAAAATGATCCCGAAAGACAGAAACACATTGAGCTTGGCAGCCGCGCTATCAAAAAGATCAAAATGATCGCCGCAACTGCAGACGAACTGTAAATTCCATTCATAACATAATATGCGTTATATATACAGCACTTTTTTTAACTTCTTGATTTCAATATTGCTGATAGCGGTCATGATGTCGGTAACCAAGAGCTCCCGGGCGGGCGATAACGCCGCCTACCTAGCTTATGCTATGAAGGTAAGCGGATTCGATACGACCGGCTCCACAGTTACAACAGCGAGCGATGGCGAGGTAACTATCAAAAATGCTGCAGGCAATATCATCCGCTTCCGCGTGGGCAAAAAGGACGAGCTGAAGGCTTACCATTGCGGTATAGTTTTTATAATGTTTGAATTTTCCCAAGGCTGGATTCAGAACTACAAAACTTATGATGTGAACGGAAAGCTTAAGGGTGATGATGAGTTCCGCGACCTGGCAATTGTAGAGTATGATATCCGCAAAATGGAACTGCTGCAAAAAAAGTTTGAGGTTTTAAATGAAGCCGACGGCAACGTTGAAATGAATGATAAGGCTGATGAGATCGTTTACATGAGGGCGTATGATTCCGCAAATAAACTGCTGATGGAAAACTACATTTCGAGTAAGGAATATTGGAACGCTAATAATGTATTGTACAGGCCGTAAGCTTCGTTGGCAACAGCTACATAAACTCAACTATCAACAAAATCCGCTCACCGAATTTCATCTTTTCAATATTCTTAACGTAATCCAGCTTACGTGTTTTATGTATTTCTCCTGAAATATCACCGCCCTTTACTGTTATCAACTTGCCGCCTTGTTTTAACAGTGGTTTAGCGTAATCGCACAGATCCTGCAGCACGGTAACTGAGCGGGCTGTAATGTAATCATATTTGCCTGCGTGGCTTGGATCTTTAGCCAGCTCCTCGGCGCGCGAACAGATGGCTGTGCAGTTTGTAAGCTCCAGCCGTTTTATTACATCCTTCACTACGCCAATTTTCTTTTGTATGGAATCAACCAGCACGAGCTTCGTTTCGGGGTGATTTATTGCAATTACTATGCCCGGGAATCCGCCGCCGGTACCGAGATCAAGCAAGCGTTCGCCCGGCTTGAAGCTTATGCCTTTGAAGAACAGCTTGCTGTCCTCAATAAGATCCAGCACATTCAGCTTTTTGCGGGAAACCAGATTTATCTTCGCGTTCCACTCCATCAGCACATCGTTGAACTGCTGCTCTTTTACCAGTGTCTGCCAGTTTTCGGTTTGCATGCTGCAAAAATGGTGAAAAGGTGTGATTAAAGAAATGTGAAATATTCTGCTTGTCCTAATGTGTGACCACAGCTGCGGCATTCGCAGGTATAATCACGAAAGCGGGATTTCGCCCCTGACATTCGTTTTCCGAAAGTTGCAGCTCAACAAGCAGAAACGGGTAAGTTCATACAAGCTCGATTTCGCTTCATCCAGCGATAAGGATATTTCAAATGACCACGTAGTGGTCACACATTTATAGAAAATGATTCCAAAAACAAAACGACCCCAGCGGGGTCGAACATGAAAGCCTTGAACAAAAAGTGAGGCGAAACTATGGTTTAACATACTATCTAAGTGACGCCAATATGTGTGACCCCTACGGGGTCAGGAATGCTGTTGGAGCTGTACTATAAATGTGTGACCGCTCTGCGGTCAGAAAACAGATTTGCAATACCTGCCTTCCAGCCTGAGGAAGGAAGGCAGGTATCCAGACCCGAATTGCCGTAGAAACGATGATTCACAGCACCAGCAGATTGATATAAAACCAAATCCGGATGAATTGGGTTCAAATGACCACGTAGTGGTCAAACATTTATAGAAAATGACACAAAAAAACACAACGACCCTAGCGGGGTCGAATATGAAGGTTCTGTATATAAAGCGAGGTGAATCGAGGATTTACAAACTATCTAATGCCGCTTTTGTGTGACCCCTACGGGGTCAGGAATGCTGGTAGAACTGTGCTATAAATGTGTGACCGCTCTGCGGTCAGAAAGCAGATTTGCAATACCCGCATTCCTGCCTGCTGCAGGCAGGCGCGGGTATGGTGAATTGCAGGTTCTATCCCCTCACATATATCGTCAATATCGATACATCCGAAGGCGAAACGCCGGCGATACGTGATGCCTGACCGATCGAGCGCGGGCGGACCTTATTCAGCTTCTCCCTGCCTTCGGTTGAAAGAGATTTGATCTTATTAAAATCAAAGCTCTCCGGCAGCTCAATTGATTCATACCGGTTAAACTCCTCGGCCTGCTCTGCCTGACGGGCTATATAACCTTCATAACGGAGCTCAATTTCTATCTGTTCGGTAAGCACACGGCTATTCCTGATCTTTTCCATTAGCGGGTTATCGTTAAACATATCCAGCTTCAGGAAATCACCAAGGCTCGTCTCGTTGCGCTTAATAATCTGCGATAGACGGTCTGACTGCTTCAGCGGCGGCGAGTTAATCGACTCGAGGTAAGCGTTAACTTTTTCCGGTGCCGCAAAATTTGTTTTGAAGTACTCCATCCCCTCGCTTATCAGCCGCGCCTTTTCCGTCATACCGCTGTAAACATCATCCGGTATCAGGCCGAACCGGTGGCCGTATTTCATCAGCCTTCTATCGGCGTTATCCTGCCTCAGTATCAGCCTGTACTCCGCGCAGGAAGTAAAGATCCTGTAAGGTTCATCGGGAATTTTATTTATCAGGTCGTCTATCAATACGCCGATGTATGCTTCGCTGCGCTTCAGGATAAAGGGCGGCTCCCCTTTGATTTTCAGGGCGGCGTTTATGCCGGCGATAAGTCCCTGTGCTGCGGCTTCTTCATATCCCGAAGTTCCATTTATCTGCCCCGCCACATACAATCCTTCGATAAGCTTGGTTTCCAGGGTCAGATTGGTTTGATATGTTGGCAGGAAATCATACTCAACCGCATAGCCCGGACGAAGCATTGTTGTGTTCTCCAGTCCCGGAATTGTTTTCAATGCCTGCTGCTGTATTTCTGCCGGCAAGCTTGAAGAAAATCCATTCATATAAACTATGTTCGATTCCGTTCCTTCAGGTTCCAGAAATATCTGGTGCCGGCTTTTATCCGCGAAGCGGAAAATCTTATCTTCTATCGAAGGGCAGTACCGGGGACCTACTCCCGTAATGCGTCCGGAAAACATTGGCGAATCATCGAATCCCCTGCGCAGAATATTGTGCGTCTCCCCGTTGGTGTAAGTGAGATAACAGGAAATTTGTTTGAGCTTCGGGAATTCGCCGTTTGTGAAAACAGAAAACGGTACCGGATCTGGATCTCCCGGCTGTTCAGCGCAAACCGAAAAATCAATAGTTTCAAGCTGCAGCCTGGGCGGCGTACCTGTTTTGAGTCGGGCTGTTTTAAATCCTTGATTTAACAAATAATTAGACAGCCCTTTTGCGGATTGCTCGCCGAATCTGCCGCCTTCGGCTTGCATGTGTCCGGTATGCATTACGGCATTCAGGAATGTCCCGCTGGTTATAATGACTGCCCAGCAGTTGATATCATAACCGAGGGAGGTTTTGATCCCGGAGATCTTGCCGACGCTATCACGAACAAGTTCATCCACAGTATCCTGGATCAAAGTTATGTTGGGACAGTTTACTATATATTCTTTAGCAACAACAGAATACAGGCCGCGGTCATTTTGGCAACGGGGCGACCAAATCGCCGGGCCTTTTGATTTATTCAGCATACGGAATTGTATTCCGGAATCATCTGCAATCCTGCCCATCACTCCGCCAAGCGCATCGATCTCTTTAACCAGGTGGCCCTTTGCCGTACCTCCTATGGCTGGATTACATGACATCCTGCCAATAGCGTCAAGATCCATAGTTACCATGCCGACCGTGCAGCCCATTCGCGCTGAGGTCCATGCGGCTTCAATGCCGGCATGCCCGGCTCCGATAACTATGATATCGAAATATTTGCTTGGTGCTTTATTCATTTATGCTTTCTGGCGGAACATTGCTTGATTGGTTTGAGGTAGCAGATTCTTCATCTATCATACTAACCGGCAATTTGTATCTGGTGCACATTTCAGTAATCCTGCTTTGGACATGATCGTCAATCACACCCCAATTCTTGAATATGATGGGAAGTATCTCGTTCTTCAGAACCTCTCCTCTTGCCATCCACTGGAAGTAATGTCTGCCGCCATGGTTATATGGTCCATACAGCTTAGAGCCCGGAAATTTCTCAACCAGCCAATAGAACAATTTATCATGCCTGGTATGCATACGCAGGGTTACTTGCGCCTTTCTGCCATCACCCCCGAAATGCCCTTCCCCGGTCAGCAGCCCCAGGAAATACCCTTCTTCAAAAGAATCTAACATATGCTCATTAGGTGTTTCACGGTCATGTTTTTCGTGAAACAGACACAAACTTAAACAAAAAGTTTGAAAACATCAAGGGTGTTTCACCGTAGTGTTTTTCGTGAAACATATTCTAATCACAGGCCTCTATTCCCCATTCCCCGGTTTCGCCTTTTGGCCTGCATTTCCAGTTCCTGTTAACTACAACAATCTTCCAGGTTGTTTCGTTTTGCTTGGCTATGATTTCGAACTTCTCGGCAAACATGCTGCCGTTTGATGGATTGACGTCCGTAAGAACGATCTTTACCCTATTGTGTGTTTGAGGGAATATTTCTATGGAGAGCTTTGAGTTTGGATTGCTGTATAAATACTCATAATAGAATTTCGCTAAATGCTCCGCAGACTTAATGTCATACTGCGAAGAAAGCACACGGTTTATACCTGAGACATCCTCCGAAATGGAGTCTTCTCCACACCCGGCAAACCACACGAGTGCGAGGAAAATACTGAAAACTCTAAATGCCGCCAGAAATGTTTCACGGGAAACATATTGCAAAAATCTCAAATTTTGTATATTTCTCAAGCTGTGGCTATTTTCCAATGCAGAACTTTGTAAAGATGTTGTTGAGGATATCAACATTTGCTGTCTTGCCAACGATTGCCGCAACTGAATCCATTGCTGCCCTAATTTCAAACGAAATCAGTTCGTTACCGCCTCCGGCTAGGATCTGCTCCCGTGCGTTGACAAGATATTCACAAGATTTCAACAAACAGTCCCGGTGCCTTTGGTTGGTTATGATTATCTCGCTTTGGCTGTTTTGGGCGATTAATCCATGCGCCCTTTCAATGATAACTTGTTCCAGCTCCTGCATCCCCTCTCCGGTTCTGGCAGAAATGGAGAGCTCGCCTTTAACCGGGACTTGATTGATCAAGTCGGACTTATTCCCTACGAATATCAGCTTCATCTGTGGCAGCGAAGCGGTTTCCGTGGCAGCCTCAGGAAGGGTCAAATCTCTGACATGGAGAATAATATCGGCCTCTTCGATCTTAAGCATGGAGCGCCTTACGCCCTCTTTTTCTACAATATCAGTCGTTTTGCGCAAGCCGGCAGTATCTACAATATTGAATCTAATTCCGCCCATGATTAAAGGCTCCTGTAGGTAATCTCTGGTGGTGCCAGGAATATCGCTTACAATGGCACGATTGTCATCCAGAAGGTAGTTAAAAACACTGGATTTGCCCACATTTGGCTTGCCTATGATTGCCAAATTGACGCCATCTTTGATTATTTTGCCGCTTTCATAGCTGCGGGTTAAAGACTCGAATTTGTAAATCAGCTTGTTAATCCTATCAAGAAGAACATCCTTTTCAACCAGATCAATCCCCTCTTCTGAGAAATCCAGTTCAAGCTCCAGCAGTGAGCAATAGTTTATCAGGTCATCTTTCAGTTCTCTTATCTTACCCGAAAATTTTCCGGTCAACTGCGCCAGCGCAAGCTTGTTTGCTTCTGCGGTTTTAGCGCTTATCAAATCAGCAACGGCTTCCGCCTGGGCAAGATCCATTTTACCGTTCAGGTACGCGCGCTTTGAAAACTCCCCCGGCTCCGAATGGAAAGCGCCAAGCTTCAACAGCAGTTCATCAACTCTGCGGTAAATATAGCTTCCGCCGTGCGTTGAAATCTCAACCACATCTTCGCCGGTGTATGAGTTCGGTCCGCGAAAGACCGTCAGCACCGCTTCGTCAACAATTTCACCGTCATCAAATAGATAGCCGTGATAAGCTTTGTGTGACTCAAAATCCGCAACCAAAGAGGCAGACCAAACGTAAGTCTTTGAAAAACATTTAGATATAAGCTCAAACGTGCCGCAGCCGCTTAGCCTAACAACCGTTATGCCGGACTCCCCCAACTGCGATGCCGGTGCAAATATTATTCTGTTATCGTAGTTCATTAACCCCACCCATCCCTCCCCTAATGGGAGGCGAATAAGATAAACAAAGATAGCCATTAATGCTCTGCTAAAAAATGAAGAAGCGAGAAAACAAATATCAAATAGTAAATACCAAATAGCAGAACACATTCAGACAAAAATAAAGCACTAAATAATCGGGTAACAAAAAAGCAGAATAAATATTTTCGGTTTAAGCGGCAGGGGAAAAAGTTATATTGCGGTTCATCCTTCAAAAAATAACCAGGAATTAAATTGTCTATAAAAATAATTTTAACCGGTGCAACTGGAATGGTTGGCGAAGGCGTACTGATGGAATGCCTGGCTGATCCGCGTGTGGAGAAAGTACTTGCTGTCGGCAGAAGGCCATCCGGCCGGGCGCATCCAAAACTGGAGGAGCTGGTTGAGCCTGATCTCGCAGCGATCTCCCCTGCCGATAAGCTTTCCGGGTACGATGCATGTTTCTTCTGCGCGGGCGTTTCCTCGGTTGGAAAGAAAGAAGCTGAATACGCGGCACTCACATATGATTTGACTGTAAGTTTTGCAGCGGCGTTCAGGGCAGTGAATCCCGGTAAATCACTTACGTTCACCTATGTTTCCGGCTACGGTACAGATAGCTCCGCTGCGGGAAAATCAATGTGGGCACGGGTTAAGGGCCGAACAGAAAACAAGCTCATCGAAATGTTCGGCGGCGACGCATACATGTTCCGCCCCGGATATATGCGTCCGACAAAGGACCAGAAACACGTGCTGAAATTTTATTTTGGGTGGCAGGTGTTTTATCCGGTAATGAAATTGTTAATGCCACGATTCACCTGCACGCTTGAAGAGCTTGGCCGGGCTATGATAAACTGTGCGGTTGGACGCCCAAAGATAAACGTGCTTGAGGTTAAGGATATCATTGAGATGGCGAAGAGGGCATAGTTTTTAATTCTCTGTGTCCCAAGCTCCCGCTTGGGACACCAACTGGATTCGAAGCTCTGCTTCAAAAAGAGGCGATGATCATGCACCGAAGCGCAGCTTCGGAAGAAAGCAGCATTCCCAAGCTGGAGCTTGGGAACGAGATGCGGGGCTGCGGAGTCTGGGAGAAGTCTCTGTGTTCCAAGCTCCTGCTTGGGACACCAACTGGATTCGAGGCTCTGCTTCAAAAAAGAGGCGATGATCATGCACCGAAGCGCAGCTTCGGAAGAAAGCAGCATTCCCAAGCTGGAGCTTGGGAACGAGATGCGGGCTAGAACAGAAGATTAAAAACGAGAATAAAGCACTAGCGACAGCATGAGAGCCTGATTACAGCATTCTGCTTCGAAAAAACAAATATACTAATCAATGAGAAGCCGATATAGGATTTATAATAACGAAGGTCTCTTTTTTATTACTTCAACAATCATAGAGTGGATCCCGATCTTCACCAGCGAGAAATATTTTGATATACTGATCAATTCTATAAAATTCTGCCAGACCAATAAAGGTCTAAGAGTTTACTCTTATGTGATTTTGGATAATCACTTTCATATGATCGTGAAAGATGAGTATCTATCGGAAACGATGAAATCCCTGAAGAGCTTTACCGCGCAAAAAATAGTTGAGCAGCTTCAAAACGACCGTAAGAGCTGGCTACTGAATCAGCTGGAATTCTACAAGCTCAACCACAAAAAAGAAAGCAGCCATCAAGTGTGGCAAGAGAGCTTTCATCCTAAAGAGATTTTGACTGATGATATTCTGGAACAGAAACTCGATTATATTCATTTTAATCCGGTTAAGCGGGGCTTGGTTATAGAACCGGAACATTGGCGTTACAGTTCTGCCGGTTTTTATTATACCGGGACTGAAGGCGTGATAAAGATAGATGAACTTGGCTGAGAGTTTTCTGTGTCCCAAGCTCCTGCTTGGGACACCACTTGGATTTGAAGCTCTACTTTGAAAAAAGATTATCATGCTCCGAAGCGGGAGCTTCGGAAGAAAGCAGCGTTCCCAAGCAGGAGCTTGGGAACGAGATGCGGGCTGGAAAGGAAGCCTGGAAACGAGAATTGGACTAAGAGGACAATAGCCGAGAGCAGGAGTTGGGATGATTGTTAACTCTTGCACCCTGCCGATCTTCAAATGATTGCTTCTGTGTCCCAAGCTCCTGCCTGGGACACCACTTGGATTCGAAGCTCTACTTTGAATAAGAGGAGATGATCATGAACCGAAGCGGAGCTTCGGAGGAAAGCAGCGTTCCCAAGCAGGAGCTTGGGAACGAGTGTGCGGAGAGATTAGCGGGAAGCTTGGGAACGAGATGCGGGGATAACCGAAGATTGGGAACGAGAGTGTCGGAATTAGCCGGAGATTGGAAACGAGAATTGGACTAAAAGGACAATAGCTGAGCGCAGGAGTTAGGGTGCCTAACCCTCTTAATTAGCGATTGTACCATGCCAGGTAACCGTAAAATGCTGATTTATTCTTAACGTAGAGCCTGTATTTGCTTAATTCTCATTGACAAACGGTGTTTTTTTAATTATTATGCAGTGCGAGTCTGAGATTTTTTATGTTAACAAGTTGTGAATAGATGTTCATATCCTGTTAAAAAATGTTTAAATCCTCAACCACCGCACGTTCTTCACACAATTAGTTATTAACATTTTAATGTTAATAACACCCCGAGACTACATTTAAGTCAATAATAAACAAAGTTTTAATTTTTTAAACGGATTGTTAATTACTTTTTGAAATTTGATTTATTTATATAATTAGGGGCAATATTTTAATCTTAATATTAAACTAACGGCGTTTACTCATTTAAAATAGAAACTTAACAGAAATTGAACGGACACGATTTAAAACAGAAAGATAAAAGTTATTTAGACAGTGAAACGAATTTTGAGAACAACCTGAATGGAACCGCTCCCCTTACTGCTAATTCATCAGCAGCTAATTTATCCAAATCCGCAGAGCCGGCAGACGCGTATGACGCATGGGCAAGGTTCATGGATATTGTAAAAGTAAATGTATCAGAGCTTAAGCTTAACACTTGGTTCAAGCCTATTAAACCGCGCGATCTTGCAAGCGGAGTGCTTACCATAACCGTGCCGAGCCAGGATTATTATGAAATGATAATCTCCCGCTTCGGCGATATCGTTTCGCGCGCAATAAAAACTATACTCGGCGAAAATGGCAGGATAGTTTATGTTATCGATTCACGTACGGCATTTGTGCCCGAAGAGCCTGCTGCCCTGCCGACATCAAAACAAGGCGCGGAAAGCGAAACATTCAATCCGAATTTTTACAGGCCGGGCATTCAGCTTCAGCATGTTGAAGAATCAGCAGCGGTAAATGCAGGGAAATTCCAGATCCGCGAGCCTGAAGATAATCCGGCTCAGAAGTGTTACCTGAATCCCGAGTATACATTCGATAATTTCGTTAAAGGAAAGAACAATGAATTCGCCACTGCTGCAGCAATATCCATAGCAAGCAGGCCGGGCGCGCAGTATAATCCTTTAATGCTCTACGGCGGTGTTGGACTCGGCAAGACGCATTTAATGCAGGCCATAGGCAACCAGATAAAGTTTGATAATCCCGGCATGAAGATCATGTATATCTCCGGGCCGGAGTTTACCACCAATTTTGTGCAGAGCATCCGCATGAACAAGGCGCATGAGTTCGAGAAGTTCTACAAAACGCTTGATATGCTTATTGTGGATGATATACAGTTCCTCGAAGGCAAGGAAAGCACACAGGATTCTTTCTTCCAGATATTCAACTCGTTATACCAGGTAAAAAAGCAAATCGTGCTTTCATGCGATAAACCGCCGCACCAGCTCGAGGGACTTGAAGAAAGGCTCATAACCCGCTTCCAGTGGGGCTTAACGGTTGATATCCAGCCGCCGGACCTTGAAACAAGAATAGCTATATTAAACAAGAAGAGCGAGAAGGAAGGTTTCCCTGTTCCGTATGACGTACTTGAGTTCATAGCAATAAATATTAAAGATAATATCCGTTCACTTGAAGGCTGTTTGAAAAGCCTGATTTTTGACGCGGAGATCACCCGCTCCCCTATTAATATCGATATGGCGAAGCGCAGCGTTCTGAAATTTGGCGGTATAAAGAACCGCAAGCAGAATGTAGATATAAGCAGCATCATAGCCGCGGTATCAAAGTATTTCAGCATCGATGAATCACTGCTAAGGCTTAAATCAAAGCAGCAGGAAATAGTGCACGCCCGCCATACAGCAATGTATTTAAGCAAAGAGTTGACCTCTTCCTCACTGCAGACTATCGGCTCTCACTTCGGCGGCCGAAACCACGCAACCGTAATACATGCATGCAAATGTATAGAAGAAGTTATTAACAAAGATTCCGGCTTCAAAGATAAACTTGAACAAATCAAAGAGATGCTGTTAACATAAAATTGTTAATAAGCCGCAGATTTTAAAAAGCTATCCACAATCAAAAGGGTAGCTTTTACTTTTTAAAGAACTCACTAAATTATTGTTAATAACCCGGCATGAATTCAACACACCTATTAACACTTTTTACCGCCTTTTGTTCTAATTACATTCAATTTTTAAAGATAAGTAAGTAAATTTATACTTATCAACAGTACTACTACTAAATCTTTTTTTATTATATAATAAAGAATAAGTATAGTAAGTAATCCAAATATTGAGAATCATACTTGTCACTTGAATGAAATATAATAATAACCTGGTTCCATTTTATAGTACCCTGTTTTAATATGCTTGAAAAACTTACAATAAAAAATTATCTGCTGCTTAAGAATATTGAGATTGATCTCTCCTGGGGATTTAACATTATCACCGGTGAAACAGGTGCGGGTAAATCAATTCTCATAAACGCGCTGAATTTGCTGCTTGGCGGCCGCGCTGATTACTCCATAATCAGCAAAAGCAAGGATAAGATGATAATTGAAGGTATTGTGAGTTTAAGAGGGGAGAATGTTAAAGTAATATCAGATATACTTCAAAAGCATGAAATTGAATTGATGATTACCTCATCCCAGTCCCCCATGATTGGGGGTACAGTTCTCCTAAAAGGAGAGGGGGGAGATGCCTCCAAAAATAAAAAGGAAGAAAATACAATAATAATTATACGCCGTGAGTTATATGCAAAGGCATACAGCAGGTGTTTTATTAATGATACGCCGGTTGGAACAAACGAGCTAAAGGAAATTGGTGAAGTAATAATTGATATACATTCGCAGAATGAACACCAGTCATTGCTGAATAAGGAAGTTCATATTGATCTGGTTGATTCATACCTTGGGAAGAAAGAGGGCAGGAAGTTTTCGGATAAGCTGGAAAGTTATCAACAGGGTTATGTTGAATTGTTGAAAAAGCGGAAAGAGTTTGAAGAAATAAGCCGCCGCAAAAGTGACCTTGACGCGCGCCGCAGCTTTATTGATTTCCAGCTGAAGGAAATAATGGAGACAGATCCGGCGCCCGGTGAAGATGACGAGCTGGAAAATGAGCTGAAAACCGGCGAGAATATTGAAAGCATAAGAGAATCTTTAACTCTGGCTTATTCAAACCTGTATGATGATTCAGGTTCGGTTTTAGAGCGTATTAAAATTGTTGAAAAGGAACTGGGTAAGATAGGGGAATATAACACGGATATCCAGAAAATACTGGGGGATGTGAGTGAATCAACCACCGCGCTCAGGGAAGCGAGCCGTTTGCTTGGCTCGCTGCTTGATAACCTCAGCTTTGATCCCGCGCGCGTTGAAGAGATACGCGAAAGGCTGTACAAGCTGCAGTTCCTAAAGAAAAAATACGGCGGTTCGATAGATGAAGTTATAAAACTTAAAAATACCCTTGAACAGGATCTAGGCCTGGTTGATAACTTCGATGAAACGATAAACAATATTAGCCGCGAGATAAAAGAAACCGAGACAACATTGCTGAAAAAAGCAGGTGAGCTTTCCAAAATACGAAAGGATAAATCCGCCACGCTTGAAAAAGAGATAGTTAAAATCCTTAAGGAAGTTGGTTTTGAGAATGCAGAGTTTAGGGTGGAGGTAACCTCACCCCCAACCCCTCTCCTAAAAGGAGAGGGGAGCAATGTTTTAAACGGCAGGGGATATGATGATGTTGAGTTTTTGGTTAAGATCAACAAGGGCGATGAGTTTTCATCACTGCGGAAGACGGCATCCGGCGGGGAGGTATCGCGTATCATGCTTGCGGTTAAATCAGTGCTTGCCGAAGCCGATAAGATAGATATCCTGGTATTTGACGAAATTGATACCGGTATAAGCGGCCGCATTGCACAAAAAGTAGGCAGGGTGATGAAGCAACTATCGGAGTTCCGCCAGGTAATAGCCATTACACACCTTGCGCAGATAGCGGCGCTGGCAGATGAACATTACATAGTTGAGAAGGAAACTGAAGGCGCGGCTACGGTAACCAAGATACGCGTACTGGATAAAAAAGAAAAGGTTATGGAAGTAGCTAAGCTCTTGAGCGGCGAAAAAGTAACCGATGCAAGTATAAAGAGCGCAAAAGAATTGATGTCATAAGAAGGCATCCCGCAACTGCAGAAGCAGTCAAGAGCGGGATTTCGCTTCGCTCAAAAAGGCAAAAAAAATTTTTATAAAGCTCCCCTCCTTCGAAGCTGCGTAAGCAGCTGTAAGGAGACCTTATGTTTAAAGTAGAAAGCCTCCAAAGAGTTTATTAAATTTGTGTTTCGAAGACAAACAATAACTCAAAGGAGGCGAATGATGCAGCTAAAAAATAGTAAATTAGATTACAGAGGTCAAGATATTTATATA